>NZ_JBDPLS010000001.1:0-1838832 GCF_039871515.1 Nonomuraea sp. B1E8
GCTCTTGACACCCCGCTCAGCCCGCCATGTCTCCACGACGAACCGGGGCCTGCTACCGGGCGCTCCGATGCTTACCCGGACGGGACTTTCACCCGCAGGCCTGGACCAGCTTCCAGGACGCAACATGGGAGGAGCCTAGCCGTCCGCGAGCACGTCAGCCCGCGGACGACGTCACCGTGTCCACGCCCGCCTGACCCACGGATCGGCCCGAGACCAGGACGAGGGCGAGGTTGCGCAGGTCGGACAGGCGGGTGAGCGGGTCGCCCGCGACCGCGATCAGGTCGGCCCGCTTGCCCGCCTCCAGGCTGCCGGCGACCTCCCCCACCCCGCAGGCGTCGGCGGCCCGCACGGTGGCCAGCTCGATGATCTCAGCGTTGCCGAACCCGGCCTCCGCGAACACCTCCAGGCTCGCGACGAATCCGTCCGTACGGTTGGCCACGCCGCCGGAGACAAACCCGGCGTCGGTCCCCGCGATGAGCCGCACGCCCGCCTCCCGCATGGCCACGATGCCGCTCAGCCAGTCGTCCAGCATCTCGGCGCCGAACACCTCGCGCGAGCGCCAGAACACGCCGTGCAGGGTCGGGCAGACGTACGTGCCGCCGGCCGCGACCAGGTCGGCGAGCTTAGAGTCGTAACGATGGCCCGAGGGGGTGAAGAACGAGCAGTGCTCGATCGTGGTGACCCCGGCTTCGAGCGCGCTGCGGATCGCCGCGTGGGCGTGGGCGTGCGCTGCGACGCCCCTGCCGCGCGCGCCGGCCTCCTCCACGACCGCTCTGAGCTGCTCGGTGGTGTATTGGGGCACCCAGCTCGGGGGCGCGCCCGGCGTCATCTGGCCGCCCGAGGCCATCACCTTGAGGCAGTCGGCGCCGGCCCGCAGGTTCTCCCTGGCCACGCGGCGGATGGCGACCTCGTCGTCGGCCTCGCCGCCCATGTACCAGCAGTGGCCGCCGGTGATCGTGATGGGCCTGGTGGCGGCCACGATGTGCGGGCCGACGGCCAGCCCCTCCTCGATCGCGTCCCGGAGCGCCAGGTCGAGGAAGTCGCGCCCGCCGAGGTCGCGGGCGGTGGTGACGCCGGCGGACACGAGCTTGCGCGCGTTCTCCGCCATCCGCAGCAGCAGATGCCGGTCGCTCTCGGCGCTCCGCCGCGTCACCGGGTCGACCGCGGCGTCGAACCCCAGGTGCACGTGCGCGTCGACCAGGCCGGGCAGCACCGTGTGGCCGGGCAGCTCGACGACCTCGCCGGCCTCGCCCGCGCTGCCGCGCGGCCCGACCGAGACGATCGTCGTCCCGTCGACGAGGACCTCTCCCTCGGCGATCACCTCTCCGGGACGTCCGGTGAGCACCCTGGCCGCGCGAATGATCCGCATGATCTCACCCTGTCATGGTCCTTCAGGCGCCGAGAAGGGGATCGTCAGCGCCGCATGCCACCGTGAAGCAGGTCGTGCACGTCGTCCAGCTTGTACGCCGCGCCCTCCGCGTACGCCGCCGCGAACCCCTCCTCCCCCAGCGCCTCGCGTGCCCTGGCCGTGACCCGGTCGATCTCGACCTGCTCCGGCGGCCCCGCGGGGGTCTGGTTGTGCTCCCTGGCCGCGGCCGCCAGCCCCAGCAGCAGGGCGGCCTCGCCGGGCGGCCCCGTCGCGGCGGCCGCGCCCTCGACGGCCCACACCATCGTCCTGGGGTCACCGATCTTCGCGGCGGCGGCCAGCGCCTCCAGCTGCAGGTCCAGGGCCGTGGCCGGGTCGCCGCGCCCTTCCGTGAGGAATCCCAGCTCGATCAGCGTGGACGGGACGTGCAGGGAGGGTTCGGTGTCCGGGTCGCGCGGCACGCCTTCGAGGAGGCGGAGCAGGTGTTCCTCGGCCAGGTCCGGGAGCCCGGCGCGGCGCGCGGCGAAGGCCAGGCCCATCCTGGCCATGGCCTCGCCCTCCTTGTAGCCCTGCTCGATGGCCAGTTTCATGGCGCGCTCGCAGATCTCGACGGCGCTGTCGTAGTCGCCGCTCGAGAACGCGGTCCAGCCCAGCCACGCCGTCTGCGTGGCGGCCTCCGCCCACAACCCGAGGTCCTCGGCCATCCGCAGGCCCTCGCCGAACAGCCGGTTCGCGCGCTCGGCGTCGTGGACCATCTCGGCCTGGGAGGCCAGCCACTCGGTGGCCCGCAGCAGCCCCCAGCGATCGCCCAGCTCGGTGAACAGGCGCGCGCTCTCCCCCGCGGTGCGTTCGAGCGCGTCCAGGTCGCGCTGGGTGAACGCGTCTCTGGCCTGCCGGGTCAGCGCGGCGGCGATGCCCCACCTGTCGCCGAGGGCCCGGAACGTGGCCAGCGCCCGGCTGGTCAGCTTCTGCCCGGTCGGCATGTCCCTGAGGTGCAGGCCGACGAACAGCTCGGCCCTGGCCCGCGCGCCCGGGTCGTCGATCGCCGCCAGCGCGGGCTCGTACGCGACCTGCTCGCCCAGCATGAGCGCGAACCCGGCGTGCCAGGCGGCGGCCCTGGCCCGGGCAGGGGACGGCCGCCCTTCGATCGCCAGCGCCTCCGCGAGCGACCGCCGGCCCTCGGCCAGCCTGCCGCGCAGGAACCAGTACCAGGCCAGCGCGTTGACCAGCCGGGCCGCGCGGTCGCCCTCCTCCTCCGCGATCGCCGTGTCCAGGGCCGCCCGCATGTTCGCGGCCTCGGCGTCGAGGCGCAGCAGCCAGTCGCGCTGCTCGGGCCCGTACAGCTCCGGCTCGGCCCGCTCGGCCAGCTCCAGGTAGTGGCGCAGGTGCGCGAGGCGTACGCGATCGAGCTCGGAGGCGTCGGCCAGCCGGGCCACGCAGTATTCGGACACCGACTCCAGCAGCCGGTACCTGACGCCGGCAGGAGCGTCGGCGACGACGACGAGCGATCGGTCGACGAGGCGGGCCAGCAGGTCGAGCACGTCGAGGCCGCTCTCGGCGCAGACCGCCTCCGCGGACTCCATCGTGCAGCCGTCGGCGTGCACGGCCAGGCGGCGCAGGACGCGGCGTTCGCCGTCGGACAGCAGGTCCCAGCTCCAGTCGATCACCGCGGTGAGCGTCTGCTGCCTGGCGGGGGCGCCGCGCTGCCCTGAGGCCAGCAGCCGGAACCTGTCGTCGAGCCGGGCCACCACGCCGTGCACGCCGAGCGCCCGCACCCGGGTCGCGGCCAGTTCGAGGGCCAGCGGGATGCCGTCGAGCCGCCGGCACAGCTGGGCGACGGCCTGCGTGTTGCCCGCGTCGAGCCGGAAGCCGCGGGCGGAGGCGGCGGCCCTGGACACGAACAGCCTGACGGCGTCGGAGCGGGCCATGGTCGGAAGGTCCGCGCCGGCGGGCACGTCCAGCGGCGGCACGCTCCACAACACCTCGCCCGCCACCGCCAGCGGCTCCCTGCTGGTGGCCAGGACGCGCAGGTCGGGGCAGGCCCGCAGGAGCCGCTCGGCCAGCTCGGCGACCTGCTCGACCACGTGCTCGCAGTTGTCCAGGACGAGCAGCATCCGCCGGGGCCTGAGCGCGGCGGTCAGCTGCCCCGGGGGGTCGCCGCCGGCGTCCTCCCTGATGTCCAGGGCCGCCATGACGGCCTCGGCGGGCGAGCGGGACGCCTGGTCGAGCGCGACCAGCCACGCTCCGTCGGCGAAGTCGTCCACGAGCCGGTTCGCGACCTCCATCGCCAGCCGGGTCTTGCCGACCCCGCCGCTGCCGGTGAGCGTCACCAGCCGCTCGTCGCCTGCGAGCGCGCACACCTCGGCCAGGGCCTGCTCCCGGCCGATCAGCTTGCCGACGGGGGCGGGCAGGTTGGTCACGGGGCGCGCGGCGGGCACGTTGAGCTGGGGGTCCTGCCCGAGGATCGCCTGGTGGAGCGCCACCAGCTCGGGGCCGGGGTCGAGGCCGAGCTCGCCGGCCAGCCGCTCGCGCAGCTCGCCGTAACCGGCCAGCGCCTCGCTCTGCCGCCCGGCCCGGTAGAGAGCCCGCATGTGCACGGCCCTCAGCCGCTCCCTGAGCGGATGCCTGGCCACCAGGTCGCCCAGCTCGCCGACGAGCAGCCCGTGCTCGCCCAGCTCCAGCCGGGCCTCGGCGTGCTGCTCCAGCGCCGACAGATGCTGCTCCTCCAACCGGAGCACGGCCGTCCTCGTGTACTCCTCGTCGGCGAAGTCGGCGTACGCGGGACCCCGCCACAACGCCAGCGCGTCGGCCAGCAACCGCGCCCTGGCCCGCGCGCTGCCCGCCGCCTCGGCCTGGGCCACCAGCTCGGCGAAGCGGACGGCGTCCACGGCCCTGTCACCAGGGCTGTCATCGGGTCGCAGCAGGTAGCCGGGGGCGCGGGAGACGATCAGGTTCTTGCCGCCGGGCTCGGCGTCCTCCAGCGCCTTGCGCAGCTGGGACACGCGAACCTGCAGGGCGCCCGCCGGGTTGGCCGGCGTCTCCTCCCCCCAGAGGTCGTCGACCAGCCGGTCCACGGACACCGGATGGCCCTCGTGGACGAGCAGGTCCACGAGGAGCGCCCGGACTTTGCGGCCGGGAATCGTGACGGTCTCGCCGGCGTCCGTCCACACGGCCAGCGGCCCCAACACCCCGAATCGCATGCTCGTCACCATATGTTGGGGCAGGTGACCGCGAGAAGAAGCCCTTCTCAGGTGGTGCCAGGGGACGGTGGCGCCTTCCTGGCCGAACCGCGATAGACGTCGGGGTCGTAGCGGCGGTCGTTGTGGTCGAGCTTGGCCCTGGCCGCCTCCACCAGGTCGACGCCCAGGACGTCCGCCAGGCGCACCAGGTAGAGGGTCACGTCGCCGAGCTCGGTGCGCATCCTCGCGAGCGCCTCGTCGCCGGGGCTCCTGGACTCCTCGGCGGTGAGCCACTGGAACTCCGCCACCAGCTCCCCCACCTCGCCCGCGAGCGCCATCGCCAGGTTCTTCGGCGTGTGGAACTGCTCCCACTCCCTGACCTTCGCGAACTCCCGCAACCGTACGGCGAGGTCCTCCAGCTCCGTCGTCACGGAACAGGACCCTACCGACCTCCGAAGCTCCACCATGCGGCTCCGACATCTGAACTAGTTCAGATATATTGGCCATCATGGCGACGAAGAGCTTTCCGTACAGCACGTTTCTCCGGGGTCCCTCAGAGGTGCTCCCGACGCTGGACAACGCCGACGTCATCCTCGAACGGCGCGATGACGAGAACATCGTTCTCATGCGCGCGGAGCGCTTCGAAGCGGGGGCGGCCAGCCTGCGCATCGCCGCCCGGGCGCTGACCATAGTGGCTCGGCGTAATGGCAGCCTCGCCGAGGAGGTCCTCACCGAGGAGCTTCCCTGGGTCACGTGGCTCCCCGAGGGCGAACGTCATGAGTGCGTGCGTGAGTTGCTCGACCAGCTGATCGCAGGGGCGGATACCGGAGAGCTGCTGCCGTTCGCACGCTCGCTGACCTCGTGGCGCTCCACCGCCGTGATCTGGAGCGACCCGGAGCTCGCCCGCGAGCTGCAGGGGCCCTTCCCCGGCGACGGCCCGGAGGTAGCCCGACCGAAGGGGGGCGGCTGATGGCAGGCCGAGGCGACGATGTCCCTCGGCCCAACCCGTGGCGCGTCCGATTCGCCGACCGGCGCGCCGCCGAAGGATGGCGGCACCTGCTCGCCCACGCGCCGGAAAATCTCGATCGCGCATGGGTGGCGCTCACGGGGAACCCACGGCACGTGGATTGCCGCCAGCATCGGCTGAAGGGCGCGCTCGGCGTCGTCAAGGTGGGTGGCGCATCGCTGGAGCAGTGGCAGTACGAAGCCACGTCCGGCGGTCGTTTGTGGTACGCCATCGACGACGAGGAGCGCACCCTGTGGAGCACCTGTGCGGGCACCGGGCATCCACGGCGGACCGGCCGATGAAGGTCAGCGGGGTTCGAGGTTGTCGGAGAGCAGGTCGAGCAGGGGCCGGCGGCGTACGCAGCGGTCGAGGTGGAAGGAGTCGGCCAGGGCGGTCAGTTCCCCGTCGTCGAGCCCGCGGAAGAGCTCCGCGTACTCCGGCAGCAGCGCCTGGGCCATGAGAATGTGCCGGATGAGGTCGTCGGTCTGGTAGCGGGCGCCCCACGGATAGGGCTCCCAGCCGGGGAACTCCGTCTCGATCAGCGCGTGCAGCGGGGCCAGGACGTCGGCGGACTCCTCCATGGTGGAGCCCCAGCGGTCCACCCCGAGCCGCCGCTTCTTGGCGATGAAGTCGCCGAACCTGTCGAGGTACGGCCCCGCGGCGTGCACCAGGCCCTGGAGTCCCACGTCCTTGTAGGTCCACAACGACCAGCCCGCGCCGTGGCCGTCGTAGATCTCCAGCTGGTCGCGGAGGATCTGGTAGCGCTGCGCGTCCACGCCGGGGTCGCCGGTGTAGACGGGGCCGAACTCGCCCACCCACAGGGGTGTGCCGGTCTCGCGCTGGAAGCGGGAGCGTCTGGCGAAGGTGCGTTCCAGCTCGTCGCGGTCGCACCACTCGCCTCGGGTGTAGCCGGGGTACGGCCCGCCGTGGGCGAAGCCGGCGAGCGCGTAGTCGTGCAGGACGAAGACCGTGTTTTCGTACATTTCCCGAAATATGGAGAAGTCGGTGGCGTACGTGTTCCCGTCCAGGAACAGGATGTGCCCCGGGTCCGCGGCGCGCACGGCCTTGACCAGCCGATCGTAGAAGGGCCCGATCACCTTGCCGGTGAGGTCGCCCGGCTCGTTGACCGGGTTGTAGCCGGCCACCCAGGGATGGTCGCGGTAGTGGTCGGCGATGACCTCCCACAGGTGCACCACCCGGTCCTGGAAGTGGCGGTGCTGCCAGAATCCGGCCACGTGCGTGGGATTGTCAGAGTGCCAGTGCTGGTTCTGGGAGCCGGGCAGGGCGTGCAGGTCGATGACGCTGTAGACGCCGCGCTCGCCGAGCAGCCCGACCACCCGGTCGAGGTGGCGGAAGCCCTGCGGGTCGATCTCGAAGGGCCGGTCGTCGGACTCCCAGTGACGGTAGTTGACCGGGATGCGCACGCAGTTCATCCCCAGCCCGGCCAGCAGGTCGGCGTCCCGCTCGGTGAAGAACGACGCGAGCAGCCGGTCGAAGAAGAGCTCCGCCCGCTCCTCGCCCAGCACCGAGCGCACGGCCCGCCGCATTGAGCTCTCGTTGGCCGGATAGCCGGTGATGAAGTTCTCCATGTTCATCCAGCCCCCGAGGCCCACCCCGCGTAGTCGTACCGGTGCGTGGTCGTCCGCGACGAGCTGGGTTCCGGACACGTGAAGCATGTTCACCCTTTCGTAGCACCAGCGGTGAGACCACCGACGAGGTGGCGTTCTGCGACGGCGTAGAACCCGAGCGCCGGCACCATGGCCAGGACGAGGTAGGCGAGGATGCGGGCGGTGTCGGAGGCGTACTGGCCCTGGAACTGCTGGATGCCGAGCGGCAGCGTCCAGCTCGCCTCTTCGCTGAAGACCACGAGCGGCAGCATGAAGTTGTTCCAGCTGCCCACGATGGCGAGGACGGAGACGGTGGCGATGGCGGGCCTGGCCATCGGCAGCAGGATGCGCCAGAAGAAGCCGAACGGGGAGCAGCCGTCGATGGTGGCCGCCTCTTCGAGCTCGCCGGGGATGCCGCGGAAGAAGCCCCGCAGGATGATGATCGTCAGCGGCAGCCCGAAGGCGGCCTGGGTGAGGATCACGCCCATCGGGTCGTCGAGCAGTCCGAGCGTGCGCAGCAGTACGAAGATCGGCAGGATGGCCACCGCGAACGGGAACATCAGGCCGGCCGTGAAGAGTGTGAAGTACAACTCCCTGCCGCGGAAGGCGAACCGGGCGAAGACGAACGCCGCCAGCGCCGACAGCGCGACCGTCACCACGGTCGTGGCGACGGCGATGAACGTGCTGTTCCACATCTGCAACCAGAACGAGCCGGAGGCCAGCACCTCGGTGTAGTTGCCGGTCGCCCAGGTCCTGGGCAGGCCGAAGGGGTTCGAGGACAGCTCGCTGTTCTGCTTGAACCCTCCGAGCAGCGCGTAGACGACCGGGATCAGGATGAACGCGCCGACGATCCACGCGATCAGGTGGAGCGGCAGGGTGGTGCGGCGCACACGGGTCGCCTTGCCGTGGTTCATCGGCGGCCTCCCATGGAAGTGGACGCGCCCTCAAGGTCTCGGCGCATCACGAAACGCTGGTAGACGAGGGCGAAGACGAGGCTGAGCACGAACATCACGACGCTGATCGCGCTGGCGTAGCCGACCTGGGTGCGTTTGAAGCCCCACTCCATCATCGTGACGGCCATCGTCTCGGAGGAGTGCGACGGCCCGCCCCCGGTGAGGATCCACACGAGGTCGAACAGCTGGATCGTGTAGATGACGGACAGGAAGATGCTGATCCGGATGGTCGGGCCGAGCAGCGGCAGCGTGACGTGCCTGAACGTCTTCCAGCCCGTGGCGCCGTCGATCTGCGCCGCCTCGATGAGCTCGTTGGGGATGTTCTGCCGGCCCGCCAGATAGATCATCATGTGGAAGCCGAAGTATTTCCACGTCATGACCAGGAAGAGCGACGGCATCACCGTGTCGGGGTCGGCCAGCCACTCCGACTCGACCCCGAACACCGACAGCAGCTGGTTGGCCATGCCCGCGTCCGGCGCCAGGATCAGCGAGAACAGCACGCCCGTGATCACCTCGGAGAGCACGTACGGCGCGAAGAACACGACCCGGTAGAGCGCCCGCCCGCGG
The DNA here is from genome assembly GCF_039871515.1 of Nonomuraea sp. B1E8. NCBI lineage: Bacteria > Bacillati > Actinomycetota > Actinomycetes > Streptosporangiales > Streptosporangiaceae > Nonomuraea > Nonomuraea sp. B1E8. Next base: position 8,679 of record NZ_JBDPLS010000001.1, read on the forward strand.
ATGCGCTGGTTCAGCAGCATCGCGAGGGCCAGCGAGAACGGCAGTTGCACGCAGATCGAGAACACGACCAGCACCAGCAGGTGCCACAGGTCCTGGGCGAAGATCTCGCTGCTGAACAGCCGGGTGAAGTTGTCGAAGCCGATGAAGTCGGTCGGCAGCCCGCCGAAGCCGTTCCACTTGAACGCGCTGGAGTAGACGGCCACCAGCATGGGGGCCACGACGAGGAGGAGGAAAAGGACGAGCGCCGGCAGCAGGAACAGGGTGATGGTCACCCAGCGTCCGCGCTGCCTGGCGGCAGGGGCCGGGGCCGGAAGCCTGGCCGCCTCCGGCCCTCTGGTGAGTGTCGTCATTCTTCGCTCTTGGCCACTTCCGTGATGTCCTGGGCGACCTCTTCCGGCGTCTTCGTGCCGCCGATGAGCTCGGCCACGCTGTCGTTGACCTGCTGGCCGACGGCCGGCGGATAGGCCTGGTCGAGGTAGAGCTGGTAGCCGGTGGTCTCGGCGAGCAGGGTCGCCACCTGCTTGAGGTTGGCGTCCTTGACCGCGCTCTCCTCGCCCTTGAGCACGGGCAGCACGCCGCCCGCCTCGACGGCCTTCGAGTGGTTCTCCATCTCGGTCATGTACTTGACGAAGTCGACGGCCTCCTTGGGCGCGTCGGCGCCCACGGCCAGGCCTCCGCCGCCGCCGAAGGCGTCGCCGATCGAGCCCTTGCCCCCTTCGACGGCGGGGAAGGGGAAGAAGCCGAGGTCGTCGCCGAGGCCCTCGCCCGCGTCCTCCTGCGTGACCGGCGCCCACTGGCCCATCAGTTCCATGGCCGCCTTGCCGTTGCCCATCGTGGCCGCCTGGCCGTCAGGGGTGCCGTAGCCGGCGCCCAGGAAGCCCTTCTGGAACGGCTGCAGGTCGGCCAGCGCCTTGACCTGCTGCCCCGCGGCCACGAAGTCCGGTTTGGTGAAGTCGTGGTCGGTGGCCGCCTGCTTGAGCGCGTCGAGGCCGGCGATGCGCATGGCGAGGTAGGCCCAGTAGTAGTGGCCCGGCCACTTCTCCTTGCCGGCCAGGGCGATCGGGGTGATGCCCGCGGCCTTGAGCTTCTTGACGTCTTCGAGGAACGCCGACCAGGTGGCGGGAGGTTCGCTGATGCCCGCCTTCTCGAAAAGTTTCTTGTTGTACCAGAAACCCACCAGCCCGATGTCGGTCGGCAGCCCGTACGTCTTGCCGTCGAACTGGTACGCGCTCAGCGCGGCGGGCGTGAAGTTCGGCAGGACGTCGGCGACGTCGCCGGAGAGGTCCTTGACCAGTCCCGCGTCGATCTGCTGCTGGAGCACGCCGCCGCCCCACGTCGCGAAGATGTCGGGCGCCTTGCCCGACTGCGTCACCGTGGTGAGCTTGGCCTTGTAGGCGTCGTTCTCCAGGACGGTGGCCTTGATGGTGACGTTCGGGTTCTTGGCCATGAACTCCTCGGCGCGCTGCGCCCAGAGCGTCTTGAGCGGGTCGGCGGTCGACAGGTGCCACCACTCGAGCGTGACCTTGCCGGGCGAGCCGCCCTCGCCCTGGGGCGACGCGGACTCTCCGCCGCCGCAGCCGGTCACGAGCCCGGCGATCAGCACGGGAGCCGCGATCAGCACCACACTGCGTCGCATAGGGGTCCCTTCCTCAGGAAAAGAAAATTTCGCCAAACCCCCGATAATTTCTATCCTCGGAGCGTAAGTAAATAGGAGGTAAAGCGTCAACACCTGGGGGCCGAGCGATGGCAAACCGAAACTTTCGGATACACTCCCGAACGTGTCAGCGAAGAGGCGGGTGACGATCGCACTGATCGCGGAGGAGGCAGGAGTCTCCATCCCGACGGTCTCGAAGGTCATCAACGGACGTCCAGAAGTCGCTCCCGCGACCCGCCACCGGGTCGAGCGGCTGTTGCAGGAGCACGGCTACCAACGGCGCATCAGCCAGGACGACACGCCGGCCGGCCTGGTCGACCTGGTGTTCGCCGAAATCGAGTCGCCGTGGGCCATGGAGATCGTGCGGGGCGCGGAAGGCGCTGCCCACGAGGCGGGGGCCAGCGTGGTCATCTCCGTCCTGCACACGCACGCCGGCCCGGGACGCGACTGGCTCGAACGCCTGGCCGCGCGCAGGACCGACGGTGTGGTGATCGTCGCCTCGCAGCTGTCGACCGGCATCCAGGCCCAGCTCAGCGCCCGTTCGCTGCCGTTCGCGGTGGTCGACCCCGAGGGCGAGCCCGCCCCCGGCGTGGTCTCGGTGGGCGCCACCAACTGGAACGGCGGCCTGGCCGCGACCCGCCACCTGCTGGAGCTGGGCCACCGCAGGATCGGCATGATCAGCGGCCTGTCCGACATGCTCTGCAGCCAGGCCAGGATCGACGGCTATCGTGCCGCGCTGGAGACGGCCGGGCTGCCCGTGGCGCCCGAGCTGATCAGGCGTGGCACGTTCCTGGTCGACTCCGGTCACGACCAGGCCCACGCCCTGCTCGACCTCGACGACCCGCCCACGGCCATCTTCGCGCACAGCGACCTGATGGCGTTCGGCGTCTTCGAGGCGGCCAGGCAGCGCGGGCTGCGCGTCCCCGAGGATCTGAGCGTGGTGGGCTTCGACGACCTGCCGCTGGCCAAGTCGGCCTGGCCGCCGCTGACGACGGTGCGGCAGCCGCTGCAGGAGATGGCGGCCCTGGCCACCCGTACGGTGCTGGCCATGGGCCACGGTGACGTGCCGGAGACGAAGCGGGTGGAGCTGGCCACGGAGCTGATCGTCCGGGAGAGCACGGCCGCGTACGGGTGAACCGTCGGGGCTCACGCGCCCCTGAGCGGCATCCTGAAGACGAACCGGGCGCCGCGTTCGGAGTCCTCGACGGTCAGCGTGCCGCCGTGGGCCGTGGCGATCTCGCGGGCGATGGGCAGGCCGAGCCCGCTGCCACCGGCGTCGCGGTTGCGCGCGGCGTCCAGGCGGGCGAACCGTTCGAAGATGACCTCGCGCTGGTCGGGCGCGATGCCCTCGCCGTCGTCGAGGACCTCCAGCACGGCCTGCCCGTCCTCCTCCCGCACCGTCACGGTGATCCGGCTCTCGGCGTGCCGGTCGGCGTTGTCCATGAGGTTCGTCAGCAGGCGGCCCAGTTGCAGCCGGTCACCCGTGACGACCACGTCCCGCCGCACGTCGGTGACGACCCGCTTCGAACGCCGCCGCGCGACCTCGGCGGCGACCGACTCGGCCAGGTCCACGGGCCCACGGCGGCTCGGGGCGCCCGCGTCCAGCCTGGTCAGCACGAGCAGGTCGGAGACGATCCCCTGCAACCGGTCCAGGCTGGCGAGCACCTCGTCGCTCGTCTCCATCCAGTCGGTCTCCTCAGGGTAGAGCCGGGCCTCCTCGATCTGGGCGCGCATGGCGGTGATCGGGCTGCGCAGGTCGTGCGAGGCGTCGGCGGCGAACCGGCGCTGCCGTTCCATCGCGAGCTCCTTCTCCCGCATCGCCGTCTCCAGCCGCTCCAGGGTGCGGTTGGCGGTCTCGGCCAGGGCCGCGATCTCGTCGTCGCTCTGCGGCACGGGCACGCGCATCCCGCCGTCGAACGCGGTGATCTCGGCCAGGCGCTTCGTGATGGCGCTGACGGGGGCGAGCGTCCTGGTCGTGGCGCGCCACACCGCGAACCAGGTCAGCGCGACCAGCGCCGCCGCGAGGGCGACCTGCGAGAGGATCACCTGGGGTCCGACGTACCAGGGCATCGCCGGCTCGAAGGCGTAGATGATCCACTCGCCGTCCGGCTGGTACGCGGTCACGGCGACCACGAGCTTGCACTGGCCGGGGAATCCGCTCAGCCCGCAGAGCTCAGCGACGGCGTTGGCCTGGCCGTTCCAGGGGATCGCCGTCGTCTGCCTGGGCAGCCCGACCAGGTTGGGCGTCGAGGTGACCGGGCGCCCCGACGGGTCGATGACCTGGACGCCGTCGAGCCCGGAGTTCTCCAGCACCTGGGGCAGACGCTTCTCCTTGATTTTGAGCAGCACGGACACGGCCCTGCCCGACATCTCCTGCGCCTGGATGTCGGCGAGCTCGTCGCGGATGCCGTGCAGCACGAATGCGCTGACAACAATGATCAGCAGCAACATCGCGCTGCCGGCGAACATCGCCAGCCGCACCCGCAGCGACCGGCCCACCCGTGCCCTCACGCGCCTTCCCCCGGCCATCAGAACATCACAGGCCTCACCTTCACCGCCAATCCAGGGAGATTCCTCGACAAAAGCTCATGGGCCCCGCCGCCTGCGACGAGCCCTCCCCGCCGTCGACCCCGACCGGGACGAAGGCGGCGGCCAGGCGCTCGCCTAGCGGATCACGTACGGGCTCGTGCTGGTGCGGCCGGCGCCGTTCGTGGCCGTGACGGAGGTCCAGGGGCCCGGAGGAACGTACGGTGCCCAGGCCGACTCGAACCGGCCGCCGGAGTGCCACTCCTGCAGGACCACCGCGCCCTGCGGGTCGAAGCGCAGCGAGCCGCCCCGCAGGTTGTGGCCCTGGACCAGGATGCCGGCCCGCCCGTTCCTGTCCTGCCTGACGGCGTTGACGATGATGGGCTGCTGCCAGCCGCTCGCGATGTCGTCGGCCAGCGAGGGCGTGTCGTGGCGGGCCTGGCAGGTGAAGAACGGATCCCACCCGTACGAGATGATCTTCGCGGCGTGCGGGCCCGAGGCCATGATCTGCTGGTCGAGCCGGCTCTTCGTGGTCCGCCCGCGCAGCGGCAGCGGATCGACCCGCCCGCACTCGCCGGCGGCCGGGGTGGGTTCGAAGCCTTCGACGTTCACCCACAGCTCCACCCCGTCGGGCACCTTGCCGGCGGCCGCCTCGACGTATTCGCGCGTGGCCCCGTAGTAGGCCTGGGCGTTGCTGACCTCGCCCACCACGGGCACCAGCCGCGGCACGACCGTGGCGCCGGCCTCGTGCGGGCCGTGGACCGGCACCTTGCCCGTGCCGCGCCCGTCCTGGACGGCGATGGCCATGGGCGCGCCGGCCCGCGTCGCCGCGATGTCCTCCATGCCGTCGCCCGCCTGCTCGGGCGGGAACCCGCGCCCGCGGCGGGCGTCGATGTACGGGCTGACCAGGATCGGCTTGCCCGGCAGGGCGCCGGCGACGACGGCGTGCTGGGCGGTGTAGAGCTCGATGATCGGGTCCTTCGGCGCGCGGTCCCGCATGGCCAGCTCGAACGACTGGTAGACCCCGCCGAAGGCGCCGGACGCCCCGAAACGCGCCCGGTAGTCGGCCAGCACCCGAGCGGTGAAGGCGTTCAGCGCGCCGGTGTGGTCGTGGTCGGGCTCCCACGGCTTGTCCTCCCGCTGCGCGGCCGCGGGCAGCCCGGGGAAGACCTTCATCCCGTACGCCGCCGCCTCGGCCATCAGGTTGCCCAGCCCGTCGCCGTCCGTGGCGACGAGCACGAGGTCGTGCACGCGTTCGCGGCAGTCATCGGCCAGCGACAGCCGGTAGAAGACGCGGCCCCCGCTCTCGATCCGCCGCTCGAGCCCGGGGCAGCGCAGCACGCCCTTCCCGAACTCCTCGCTGGTCGTGTACGTGTAGACCCGCCGGATCCGCTTGCCCGGCACCTGCGCGCACGGGAGGCCGTCGACGCGGCAGGCGGCGAACTCGGGGTCCTCGCGGGCGTTGAAGCGCGGGCCGAACGTGATGAGCGTGTCGCCGCCGATGGTGTGGATCGCCTCCACCATGCGCTGGGTGACGCAGCGGTCAGCCCGCGGGATGACCCAGTAGCCGGTGATCGCGTAGGGGGCGGCGACCCGGGTGTCGCGCGGCGGGCACTCCTCGGGCTCGGAGGAGCCGGGCACGAACGCGCCCACGACGAGAGCGACCGCGACGATCAACCAGAGGATCCGGTGCACCCACGCCCCTTCCACGCCCGCACCCCAGCCTACGCACCGGAGCCGGATCCGGTGCGTGCCCGCGGGCGACTGATCGCGGACTGAGCTCGCCGCTCGCCTCGGCCACGACGGGCGCGGCGGTGCGGGTGGACGGCGGCTACGTGGACTCCATCCTTCCTTGGAAGGTGCTCAGCGCCGGTCCAGGCCGGACAGCTGCCAGGCCAGCCGGCGCCGTACGGCGGGCAGCCGGCCCGCCAGCCGCAGCACGAGGTTGCGCAGCGGCCGCCTGGCGGCGCTCATGGTGGCCAGCGTCGTCAGGCGGCTCGCCAGCCCCACCACCTTCTCGGCGACGGAGCGGCGGGCCGCGGCGTAGCCGTCGAGCAGGTCGGGCGAGCCGCCTCCGAGGACTTCCGACAGCGTCTCGCCCAGCAGGACGGCGTCCTCGATGCCGAGGTTCATGCCCTGCCCGCCGGCCGGCGAGTGCACGTGCGCCGCGTCGCCGGCCAGCAGCACCCGCCCCTTCCTGTACGTCTCCGCGATGCGGTGGTGCACGCGGAAGCGGGATCCCCACACCACCTCCTCCACCACGGCGGGCACGGCCTCGGGCCCGCGCGTGGCGAGCAGCCGCTGCACGAACTCCACGCCGGGCTCGTGCGGGGCCTCGTCGACGGTGGCCACGATCCGGTGCAGCCCGTCGGGCAGCGGCGCGACCACCACGAGGCCTTCTGGCGAGAAGTAGAGGATGACGTCGTCGGGCGGCACGCCGCCGCTCAGCCGCACGTCGGCGAGGGTGAACGACTCGGCGTAGGTGCCGCCGCCGAAGGCGATGCCCGACTGCTCGCGTACGAGGCTGTGCATGCCGTCGGCGCCCACCAGGTAGGCGGCCCGCACCGAGCGCCCGTCGTCGAGCTCGGCGGTGACGCCGCCGGCGTCCTGCGCGAACGCGGTCACCCGCAGGGGCCGCAGCACCTCGCCGCCCAGCTCCTTCAGCCGGGCCAGCAGGTACGCCTCCGTGTCCGCCTGGGAGATCATCAGCGTGTACGGGTAGCGCGTGGGCAGCCCGTCGAAGGGCACCGGCACCAGCAGCCGGTCGCGGTCGCGGATGGTGAAGCGGGGCGTGTGCACCCCGCGCTCGACGAGTGCCTGCGTGACGCCGTACGGCTCCAGCAGCTCCAGGGTGCGGGAGTGCACGACGGCGGCCCTGGACGTGTTGGCGCCCTCGGCCTGCCCGTCGACGACGACCACGTCGTGGCCGAGCCGGGTCAGGACGACGGCGGTGGCCAGCCCCACCGGGCCGGCGCCGACGACGAGCACGTCTGTGTTGATCATTTCTCCTCCTCAGAAGAGCCAACGTTCGTAGGCCAACAACTGTTGACGTTAGATCCGAGCGGCCTGGAATGTCAACAGTTGTTGGCCTACAGTTGTTGGCATGAAGAGATCCTCCAGCGAGACGAAGGCGATCATCCTGGCCGCGGCCCGCGAGCGGTTCGCCGCCGGCGGCTACGACCGGGCCACGATCAGGGCCATCGCCGCCGACGCGGGCGTCGACCCGGGCCAGGTCATGCGCTGCTTCGGCAGCAAGGACCGGTTGTTCGCGGCGGCGTGCGCCGTCCACCTGAACCTGCCCGACCTGCTCGGCACGCCGCCCGGCGAGGTCGCCGCCGCGCTCGTGCGCCACTTCCTGGAGCGCTGGGAGTCCGACGAGACCCTGCAGATCCTGCTGCGCACGGGCGTCACGAACGCGGCGGCGGCCGAGCGCATGCGCACGGTCTTCGTCGCACAGCTCGTTCCCGTCGCCGCCGCTCTGACCGGGGATCCGGAGGGCGCTCCGGTCCGGGCCGGACTCGTCTCGGCGCAAATACTCGGAATGGCCCTATGCCGTTATGTTCTGGCCATCCCTCCCATGGTCGCGCTGACCAGGGAAGAAGTCGTCGAGGCGATAGGCCCTGCCGTTCACCGCTATCTCGGCATCGAATCCTGAACGCACAACAGCCCCGCCATTAACTGTGTTAGCAACTGCCCCCTTTGCACGCACAACCAGATCATGTTAGATGGAGGGCAGAGGAACTGATCATGCGCCGGCAGAGAGGACCGGGCACCGTGACGCTGATACTCGATGGCGTCTTCGTGCGGCGGCGCGGGGAGACCTGGCTCGACGACATTCACCTGGAATTACCGAATGGAATGACCACCCTCGTCGGCCCCATGACCGCGGGAAAGACGACATTGATGCGCGTCGCAGCCGGTTTACTGCCGCCCGACTCCGGCCGGGTGGTGGTCGACGGAAAGGACGTGACCGGCATTTCCGTGCGCAAACGCTCGGTCGCCTTCGTCTATCAGCAGTTCATCAACTACCCGTCCCTGACCGTCTATGAGAACATCGCCTCGCCGCTCCGCCTCGACCCGAAGTTCCGCCGCGACGGGATCGACCGGCGGGTCCGCGAGGTGGCCGAGCTCATGGGCATCGCGGGGCTGCTCGACCGCCGGCCCGCCGAGCTGTCGGGCGGCCAGCAGCAGCGCACCGCCATCGCCCGCGCCCTGGCCCGCCCCGTCGACGTGCTGCTGCTCGACGAGCCCCTGGCCAACCTGGACTTCAAGTTGCGCGAACAACTCCGCGCCGACCTGAAGACCATGTTCGCGGGCTCCCCCGGCGTCGTCCTCTACGCCACCGCCGACCCGAACGAGGCGCTGACGTTCGCCGCGCCGACCGTGGTCCTGGGCGAGGGCAGGGTCCGGCACACCGGCGAGGTGGCCGAGATGTACGCCCACCCGCCCACGCTGGCCGTGGCGGCCACGCTCAGCGACCCGCCGCTCAACCTGCTGCCCGGCGTCGTACGCGACGGCCGCATCGAGTGCCTCGGCACCTCGTTCCCCGCGCCCCGCGCCCACGCCGACGGCCACCGCGTCATGCTCGGCGTGCGCCCCCACCAGGTCAGCATCACCCCCAACGGCGACGCCGCGCTCGAACTGCCCGCCGAGATCCGGCTCGCCGAGGTCACCGGCAGCGCGACGTTCCTGCACCTGCTGCTCCAAGGCGGCCTCCACCTGGTCGCCCACCTGGAGGGCACCCAGCTCTTCACGCCGGGCGAGTCCACGGTCGCCTACGTGGACCCGGCGCACGTCTTCGTCTTCGACGAGTCCGGGGGACGCCTGCTCGCCACCAGCGCCGCGGAGGTCGACCTGCATGGCTGACATCCGCCTCGAAGGCGTGGGACACAGCTACGACGGCGGCCGCACGTGGGCGCTCAAGCCGATGACCTGGACGTGGCAGAGCTCCCGGGCGTACGCGCTGCTGGGGCCGAGCGGCTGCGGCAAGACCACGCTGTTGAACATCATCTCCGGCCTGATCACGCCCACGGCGGGCCGGATCTGGTTCGGCGACCGCGAGGTCACCGGCGTGCCGACGGCCGGCCGCAACATCGCGCAGGTCTTCCAGTTCCCGGTCCTGTACGAGGAGATGTCGGTCTACGACAACCTCGCCTTCCCCCTCCGCAACCGGAAATTTCCCAAGAAAGAGGTGGACCAGCGCGTCCGCCAGGTCTCCCAGCTCCTCGGCCTCGACCAGGTGCTGCGCCGCAGGTCGCGCCGGCTCGACCCGGGCCGCCAGCAGATCGTCAGCCTGGGCCGCGGCCTGGTGCGCCCCCAGGTGGCGGCGGTGCTGCTGGACGAGCCGCTGACCGTGGTCGACCCGGCGCTCAAGTGGACGCTGCGCAGCAAGCTCAAGGAGATCCACCGCGACACCGGCCACACGCTGATCTACGTGACCCACGACCAGACGGAGGCGCTGACCTTCGCCGACGAGGTCGTGGTGCTCAACGACGGGGCGATCGTGCAGGCGGGCCCGCCCGCCGAGCTGTTCCTGTCGCCGGCGCACGAGTTCGTGGGGCACTTCATCGGCTCGCCGGGCATGAACATGGTGCCCGCCGAGATCGGCGGCGGCGTCGTACGCGTCGACGCCACCGACGTGGGCGCCGCGCCCGACGGGCTGCCGCCGGGACCGGTCAGGATCGGGGTGCGGCCCGAGTTCGTCCGGATCGCCGGGCCCGACGCCTCCCCCGGCGCCTCCGCCACGGTCACCGGGATCGACCGCATGGGCGCGTACGACCTCGTGCACACCCGGGTCGGCGAACACCCGGTGGTCGTCAAGACCGAGGCAGGCTCCGCCTGCGAGCCGGACGCGGCCGTGTTCCTCCACTTCCCCGCGGAGCGGACGTACCTGTTCCGCGACGAGGTCAGGTGCGGCTCCCTCGCGCCGCTGAACGGAAGGGGGCCGGCATGACCGACCAGACCACCGTCGCGCAGAGCCCGGCCGGCGCCGCCGAACCCGCGCCCCCTCCGGCCGAGGAGGCCAAGGACGCCCGGGTGGACCCCAGGCCGAAGAACAACCGCGCGTGGTGGCTGGTCCTGCCGGTGGTCGTGTCGGTGGCGTTCACGGCGGTGATCCCGCTGATGACCGTGGTCAACTACTCCGTCCAGGACGTCTTCAGCCCGAGCGAGCGCATCTTCGTCGGCCTGGAGTGGTTCCGCGAGATCGCCCGCGACCCCGAGGTGCGCGGGGCGTTCGTGCGCACGCTGCTGTTCTCGGCGCAGGTGCTGCTGATCGAGATCCCGCTCGGGGTGGCCATCGCCGTGGCGATGCCGCGCCGCGGCGTCTCGGTGTCGGTGGCGCTGGTGCTGGTCGCGCTGCCGCTGCTCATCCCGTGGAACGTGGTGGGCACGATCTGGCAGATCTTCGCCCGCGGCGACATCGGCCTGGGCGGCTGGGCGATCAACAACGTGCTCGGCGTCAACTTCAACTACACGCTCGACTCCACCGACGCCTGGCTCACCGTGCTGGTCATGGACGTGTGGCACTGGACGCCGCTGGTGGCGCTGCTGGCGTACGCGGGACTGCGCTCGATCCCCCAGCCGTACTTCCAGGCCGCGCAGATCGACGGCGCCTCGGCGTGGGCGACCTTCCGCCACATCCAGCTGCCCCGGCTGCGCGGGGTGCTGACGATCGCGATCCTGCTCAGGTTCATGGACAGCTTCATGATCTACACCGAGCCGTTCGTGGTGACGGGCGGCGGGCCGGGGAACGCGACGTCGTTCCTGAGCATCCTGCTGTCGAAGATCGCGGTCGGCCAGTTCGACCTGGGCCCGGCGGGCGCGTTCTCGCTGCTCTACTTCCTGTTCGTGCAGATCCTCTGTTACGTCTTCTTCACCGTGCTGACCAGGTCGGGAAGGTGAACCGATGAGACGGCTCCCGTGGGCGCGCACGGTCTTCTGGCTCTACGTGGCCACGCTCATGTTGCCGATCCTGTGGATGTTCGGCATGTCGATCCGGCCGAACGAGGACATCCTCGGCAGTTTCTCGCTCATCCCCGAACGCGTGACGTTCGACAACTACGCCACGTTCTTCGGGGAGACGTCGTGGTATTCGAGCTACCTCAACTCCATCATCTACACCTCGCTCAACGCCGTGATGTCGCTCATTGTGGCGTTGCCCGCGGCCTACGCCTTCTCGCGTTTCCGGTTCGCCGGTGACAAACATCTGTTCTTCTGGCTGCTGACGAACCGGATGGCGCCGCCGGCGGTGTTCCTGCTGCCGTTCTTCCAGATCTACCAGAGCGTCGGCCTCTTCGACACGCACCTCGGCGTGGCCATCGCGCACATGCTCTTCAACGTGCCGCTCGCCGTCTGGATTCTCGAGGGTTTCATGTCGGGAATTCCCCGGGAGATCGACGAGACCGCCGCGATCGACGGCTATTCGCTGCCACGTTTCTTCATCCGGATATTCCTGCCGATGATCCGCTCGGCCATCGGCGTGACCGCGTTCTTCTGCTTCATGTTCAGCTGGGTCGAACTCCTGATCGCCAGGACCATCACCTCGGTGAACGCCAAGCCCATCGCCGCGTCGATGACGCGGACGGTGAGCGCGGCGGGCGTCGACTGGGGCCTGCTGGCGACAGCCGGAGTGCTGACGATCGTGCCGGGCGCGATCGTCATCTGGTTCGTCCGCAACTACATCGCCAAGGGCTTCGCCATGGGGAGGGTGTAGCCGTGCTCGACTGGATGGTCTGGACCGTCCCCACGGCCCTGGTCTTCGCCGGACTCGCCGTGCTGCTGATCGCCATGACGGTCTGGGGCCGCATCTCGCCTCCCGTGGCCAGGCGGGGCTTCCTGCGCATCGAGACCGATCGGGGCGACCGGCTCTACATCGGCCTGATCAGCGCCGCCGTCGTGCTGGCGGGCTGGATCGCAATCACCGACCTGTCCATGTGGCTCGCGCTCGGCTGCGCGCTGCTCGTGGCGGTCGCGATCGGCATATGGGGCTAACGGAAAGGGAGTCAGACGATGAGGCGACGGACGACGAGGTCCGCGACCATGGGAGCGGCGGCGCTCATCCTGGTGGTGGCCGGCTGCACGCAGGGCGCGGACAAGCCCACGAGCGACTTCAAGGAGGCCGACGGCCGGGCCGCCGCCCAGCGGTGGGTGTCGGAGGAGTTCACCCCGAGCACGCTGAGCAAGGACGAGCAACTCGCCGAGATGGAGTGGTTCATGAAGGCCGCGGCCCCGTACCGGGGCATGCAGATCAACGTGGTCTCCGAGACGATCACCACGCACGAGTACGAGTCGCGCCAGCTCGCCAAGGCGTTCACCGAGATCACCGGGATCAAGATCAAGCACGATCTGATCCAGGAGGGTGACGTCATCGAGAAGCTCCAGACCCAGATCCAGGGCGACCAGAACATCTACGACGCCTACGTCAACGACTCCGACCTCATCGGCACCCACTCGCGCGGCGACTACGTGCTCCCGCTGTCGGACTACATGGCGGGCGAGGGCAAGAACGTCACCTCGCCCACGCTCGACCTCGACGACTTCATCGGCATCAGCTTCACCACCGGCCCCGACAAGAAGATCTACCAGCTGCCCGACCAGCAGTTCGCCAACCTCTACTGGTTCCGCTACGACTGGTTCACCGACCCCGACATCAAGAAGCAGTTCAAGGACGCCTACGGCTACGACCTCGGCGTGCCGGTCAACTGGGCGGCCTACGAGGACATCGCCGACTTCTTCACCAACAAGGTCAACGGCGACGGCACCATCGACGGCAAGAAGGTCTACGGCCACATGGACTACGGCCGTAAGGACCCGTCGCTCGGCTGGCGCTTCACCGACTCGTGGTTGTCCATGGCGGGCAACGGCGACCCCGGCATCCCCAACGGCCTGCCGGTGGACGACTGGGGCATCAGAGTCGAGAACTGCCGCCCGGTCGGCTCGTCCGTCACGCGCGGCGGCGACACCAACGGCCCCGCGGCGGTCTACTCGCTCACCAAGTACGTCGACTGGCTCAAGAAGTACGCCCCCAAGGAAGCGGCGGGCATGAACTTCAGCGAGGCGGGCCCGGTCCCCGCCCAGGGCCACATCGCCCAGCAGATCTTCTGGTACACCTCGTTCACCGCCGACATGACCAAGCCCGGGCTGTCCGTGGTCAACGAGGACGGCACGCCCAGGTGGCGCATCGCGCCGAGCCCGCACGGGGCGTACTGGAAGGAGGGCAACAAGCTCGGCTACCAGGACGCGGGCTCGTGGACGCTGCTGAAGAGCACGCCGGAGGAGCGCAGGGCCGCCGCCTGGCTGTACGCGCAGTTCGTCACGTCGAAGACCGTGTCGCTGAAGAAGTCGATCGTCGGCCTGACGTTCATCCGCGACTCCGACATCAGGAGCGACTACTTCGCCGAGAACTCCAAGAAGTACGGCGGGCTCATCGAGTTCTACGGCTCGCCGGCCCGCAAGCAGTGGACCCCGACCGGCACCAACGTGCCCGACTACCCCAAGCTGGCCCAGCTGTGGTGGCAGAACGTGGCCACGGCCGTGACCGGCGAGACCACGCCGCAGCAGTCGATGGACAACCTGGCCAAGCAGCAGGACGACATCCTGTCCCGGCTGGAGCGGCTCTCGCGCGAGCGGGAGGGCTACGGCGGCCAGTGCGCGCCGAAGCTCAACCCGGAGCGTGACGCCCAGTACTGGTACGACCAGCCCGGCGCCCCCGCGCCGAAGCTGACCGACGAGCGCGGCAAGCCCGAGACGCTCGACTACGACAAGCTCATCGCCACCTGGAAGAAGTCCGACTAGCGCCGCACGTGGCAGGAGCGCCGCCGCCCGTGGCAGGCCGGGCGGCGGCCGTCCGTCAGCCCGCCAGCCGGCGGGCCAGCCAGTCGAAGGCCCGCTCCTGCATGGGCACGTCGAAGCTGTGCGGCACGTCGGCGAACACCGCCTCGTACGCTTCCGGGGCGTCGCGGTAACGTTCGCCGATCGTGGCGTGGGCGCGCCGCATCCCCGGCTCGGGGAACAGGTCGTCGCGCAGGGCGTACTGGACCATGAGAGGGCCGGGGGCGCGGGCGGCCACCAGGTCGGGCCAGTCGCCCAGACGGGGCAGGCCCGGCGGGTAGAACATCCAGGTGTGCCTGGCGACGTGCCCGCCGAGCATGTCGCGGTAGGAGGACATCATCGCGGCGACGACGACCGCGCGCACCTGCGGGTCGAAGGCGCCGAGCAGCCCGGCGCGCAACCCGCCGCCCGACAGTCCCGCGCACCCGACCGGCCCTACGTCCGGCCGGGAACGCAGGTACGCCGCCGCGGCCAGGTCCTCGCCCGCGACCACGCCCGCGAACGACGTGCCGAGCATCGCGCAGTGTTTGGCCACGACGTGCTCGTGCGCGACGGCGGCCAGGTCGTAGCGGTCGGCCTCGCTCTCCGCGCCGTCCCCGGTCTCCAGCGGGAAGCGGCGGCTGCCCCAGACGAACACGTCGTGCGCGAGCACCGCGAAGCCCCGGCGGGCCAGCTCGTTGACGAACGCGCGCCCGCCGTACAGGTCCTGCCGCAGCCTGCTCACCTCGGGCGACGGCCCTTCGGGACCGTCGGCGATCTTCTCCTTGCCGGCCCACTTCATCCCGGCGTGGCAGTGCAGCGCCACCACCCCGGGCAGCGGCCCGTCCGCGTCGCGCGGGCGCAGCAGGAACGCGCGGGTGCGCGGCCCGAACCCCACCGACCAGGACAGTTCCTCGCCCGCCAGGTCGCCGTCGGTCCAGGTGCGCTCGACCCGCACGTCAGCGGCGGCCAGGTCGAGCACCCCCATCGCCGTACGGGCCGCCGCGCGCAGCTCGGGCCCTCCGAGCACGGGGTAGAGCCCGCGCTGCGCCGCGGCGATCTGCGCCAGCTCAGCGAACACGTGTGCCGTCGTCCTCCAGGATCACGGGGGCCCCGGTGCGGGCGGACAGGGTGGCCGCGACGCCCGTCAGCACGCTGCGGATGCCGTCGCGGTAGCCGGCCTGCCGGGCCAGCGGGTCGTCGCCGGGGCCGCGGAAGACGTCGTCGAGCAGGAGGCGGTCGCCGCCGCCGTGCCCTCCGGCCCCGCTCTCGATCGGCACCTCCTCGGGCCTGCTCCAGTGGCGGCGCAGCGTGAGCCGCTCCCACGCCCCCGACGCGTGCTCCTTGGAGGCGGCGCTCGGGTCGATGGCGGCGTGCGGCGGCGTCCACTCCCGCTCGACGACGTCCAGCTCCAGCCGCCCCTCCGTGCCGTTGAAGGCCACGCGGTAGCCCTCCCAGGGGGCGTGGGCGTGCAGCGAGTACGTCATGATCGCGCGGTTGGTGTAGCGCACCAGCACGGACATGTTGTCGTCGATGGTGACGCCCTCGCCGAAGACGTCCTGGTCGCGCACGTAGCCGTCCTCGTGCTCGGCGTCGAGGTAGAGGCGCTTGAGGCGCGGGTCGGCGGAGATGTCCAGGATGAACGGGTCGCTGCCCAGGCCTGGGGCGCCCTGCCCGCGCTCGGGGCGCGGGTCGAGCCCGCGTTTCCTGGCGTTCTCGGCGCCGTAGAAGCGCAGGTCGGTCTGGGCGAAGACCAGTTCGGGCGCCGCCGCCAGCCACCAGTTGACCAGATCGAAGTGGTGGGTGGACTTGTGCACGAGCAGGCCGCCCGAGCTGTCCCTGTCGCGGTGCCAGCGGCGGAAGTAGTCGGCGCCGTGGATCGTGTCGAGCGTCCACTCGAAGTGCACGGAGGTCACCTCGCCGATCGCGCCGTCCATGAGGATGCGGCGCACGGCGGAGTTGCGCGGCGAGTAGCGGTAGTTGAAGGTGACGATCAGCTTGCCGCTGCTGCGCTCGGCCGACGCCGCGATGGCCGCGCAACCCTCGGCGTCGACGGTGAGCGGCTTCTCGACGACGACGTCCTTGCCGGCGTCGAGCGCCGCGCACACGTAACGGGCGTGCGCGGCGTCGACCGTGGTGACGATGACCGCGTCGGCGAGCTCGAGCACCTTGCCGAACTCAGCGGGCGAGAAACGCGGCACCTGGGCACCGATCCGCTCGGCGTAGTAGTCCATGCGGGTGCGGTTGGTGTCGCACAGGGCGACGATGGTGCCGGCGTCGCGCCACTCCCCGAGCAGCGCGTCGACGTACATCTGCGCGCGGTGCCCGAGCCCGACGAACGCGTACTTCATGTCTCTCCTCTGGTGCGAAGGATCAGCCCGCGATCGAGGCGTTGGCCTCGGTCAGGAACTTCTGTGCGGCGTCGTCGGGGGTCATCCTGCCGAACAGGACCTCCTCCGAATACCGCGTCAGGATGTCTTCCATGGCGCTGGCGCCCTTGGGCGGCGCGGCCGGCGGGTCCGACAGCTCGCTCCTGACCTCGTCGATGAAGTCCAGCGTCTTGATGTCGGTGGCCGGCAGCTTGTCCTTGACCGCCGCCAGGACCTTGGAGCTGGCCGGAAGGCCGCGGTCGCTCAGGATGATCTCGCCCGCCTCGGGGTCGTTGATCATGAAGTCGATGAACTTGGCGGCCTCGGCCGGGTGCTCGGTCTTCGACGAGGCGGTGTAGAGCATCGCCGGCTGCAGGAACATGCCGCCGGTGGTGGCGCCCTCCGCCTTCGGCATCCGCAGCAGGCCGACGTCCTGGCCCGACGCCTTGTTGATGGCGCCGAGCTGGTTGCTCCACCACATGCCCATCGCGCCGGTGTTGGTGCCGAGCAGCGACTGGTCCACGCTCTGGGCGCCGATCTCGACGCTCTTGGCGGCGTCGGGGGTGCCCTTGGACTTGATCAGGGCCTGCATGTTGGCCCACCACGCCTTGAGCGTGTCGGGCGAGATGCCGAGCTTGTTGCCCTGGTAGAACTGCTCGCCGCGCTGGGCGGCGAAGATCTGCAGGTAACCGGGGTTGAAGCTCTGCTGCGTGCCGAAGACCTTGCCGCCACTCTCGGCGGTGATCTTCGTCGCCAGGTCGATGTAGTCCTTCCAGGTCCACGTGGTGTCGTCGGGCAGCTTCTGCCCGTTCTTCTCGACCAGGGCCGGGTTGACGACCAGGCTGAAGGCGTTGACGCCGGTGGGGATGGCGTACTGCTTGCCGTCGAGGGCGCCGGTGGCCAGCACCTTGGCGTCGATGTCGGCGGTGTTGACCTTGCCGGCGAGGTCGGCCAGCGCGCCGCGCTCGGCGTATTCGCGCAGGCCGCGGATCTCGATGGTGATGACGTCCGGCGCGTCGTTGCCCGCGACCTTGGTGGCCAGCGTCTCGTAGTAGCTGCCGAAGTCGGAGAACTCGCCCTCGATGTCGATGTTCGGGTTCTTCGCCTCGAACTTCTTGATCGCCTCTTCGGTCATGGTCTGCCGTGCGTCGCTGCCCCAGTAGGAGAAGCGCACCTTGACCTTGCCATCGGTGCTCTCGCCGCCGCTGTCACTGCCGCAGGCCGCGGTGACCGCCAGCACGGCGGTGGCGAGCAGGGCCGCCGACCACATCTTCTTGCCAGAGCTCACGGCTCTACCTCCTAGGGGGGTCTTCTTGGGTTGGGGGGGTGGGGTGACTACTTCAGTCCCGTGGTGGCGACACCACGGATCAGGTACTTCTGCCCGGCCAGGAAGAAACCGAAGATCGGGCCGAGCGCGATGATCGACATGGCGAACATAGGGCCCCACGACGACTCTCCACTAGAGTCCAGGAACGTCCGCAACGCGACCGGGACAGTGAAGTTGTCCGGGTTGTTGAGATAGAGCAGCTGGCTGAGGAAGTCGTTCCACGTCCAGATGAACGTGAAGATCGCGGTGGTGGCCAGGGCGGGCAGCGAGAGCGGCATGACGACCCTGATGAAGATGCGCCAGTAGCCCGCGCCGTCGATCTCGGCCGCCTCGTCCAGCTCCCTCGGCAGGGTGCGGATGAACTGCACCATGAGGAAGATGAAGAACGCGTCGGTGGCCAGCACCTTCGGCATGACCAGCGGCCAGATCGTGTTGATCAGGTCCAGCTCGGAGAACATGATGTACTGCGGCACGATCACCACGTGGTGCGGCAACATGATCGTGCCCAGCATGATCGTGAACCAGAGTTTCTTCAGCGGGAAGTTCAGCCGCGCGAAGGCGTAGGCGGCCAGCGAGCAGGCCACCAGGTTCGCCACCACCGACAGCGCGGTGATGACGGCGGAGTTCCACAGGTAGTAGCCGAAGGGGTGCTTCAGCGCGGTCCAGCCCTCGGTGTAGTTGTCCAGCGTGACCTCGTTCGGCAGCAGGCCGGGCTGCCGGAAGATGAGCTCCTCCGGCTTGAGCGAGCTGGAGACCATCCAGAGCAGCGGATAGAGCATGATCACGCCGAAGCCGATCAGCAGGAGGTGCTTGACCACCGGTCCGCCCTTGAGCGGGCGGAACAGAACCGGAAGCGGCCTACTTGGTGTCGCCATAGAAGACCCAATACTTGGAAGCGAGGAAGTTCACCCCGGTCAGCCCGGCGATGATGAGCAGCAGGACCCACGCCATCGCGGCCGCGTAGCCCATGTCGTAGTCCCTGAATCCGTTCAGGTAGAGGTAGAGCGTGTAGAACAGCGTCGAGTCGGCGGGGCCGCCGGTGCCGTTGCTCACGATGAACGACTGCGTGAACGACTGGAACGACTTGATGATCTCGAGCACCAGGTTGAAGAAGATGATCGGCGTCAGCAGCGGCAGCGTGATCGCCCTGAACTGCCGCAGCGGGCCGGCGCCGTCGACCGCGGCGGCCTCGTAATAGCTGCTGGGGATCTGGCGGAGCCCCGCCAGGAAGATGATCATAGGGGCGCCGAACGTCCACACGTGCAGGATGATCAGCGTGCCGAGGGCGTAGTCGGGGTGGCCGACCCAGCCGGGGCCCTGGATGCCGAATGCCCCCAGCAGCGCGTTGACCAGGCCGTCGGCGCCGAAGACCTTGCGCCAGAGGATCGCGATCGCGACGCTGCCGCCGAGCAGCGAGGGCAGGTAGAAGATCGAGCGGTAGATCGCCAGGCCGCGCAGCCCGCGGTCGAGCACCAGGGCCAGCGCGAGCGCGAAGGCGAGTTGCAGCGGCACCGAGACGACCACGTAGATCGTGGTGACCTTCAGCGAGGAGATGTACCTCGGGTCCTCGGTGAACATCTTGACGTAGTTGTCGAAGCCGACCCACTTGGCCTCCTCCAGGAGGCTGTAGTCGGTGAACGACAGGTAGAGCGAGGCGAGGATCGGGCCGATCGTGATGACGAGCAGGCCGGCGAACCAGGGGGCCAGGAAGAGATAGGCGGCCCGCGCCTCGCGACGGGAGCGTTTCGTGGAGCGGTGTCCGCCACCACGCGCGGGTCCGGTCACCGCCTCCCGGGGCTTCACCGCCACCGAGTCAGCCATGACGGAACTCACTCCTCATGAAGAACCCTCCGGCGAGATGAGTACTGGATAGCGCTTTCCTATAGCTGGCACGAAAGATGCGTCAACCCTTTGCAGCCGTTACCTAGCCGTTACCGATATATCGTTGACGCGTTTGCCCTGCTAGACGAGTTGGCCTCGACAGAAGTCAGATGAATTCGACCCTCGTTTAGTACAACCGTTTGCAGTTCTCCGCTAACGCGGAGCAGCCGTGGAATCCCTGACGACCAGCCGGGTCTCCAACGAGGTGGTGGCGCTCACCTCCTGGATGAGCAGATCGACCGCGAGCCGCCCCGCCGCGGCGGTGGGCATGGCGACCGTGGTGAGTTTGGGACGGTTGAGCCGTCCTGGCACGATATCGTCGATCCCCACGACGCTCACGTCCGCGGGAACGCTCAGCCCCAGATCGCCGAGGCCCTCGATGAGCCCGATCGCGACCAGGTCGTTGTAGGCCAGCACGCCGGTCACCCCGGCGTCGCGCACCCGGCCCGCGGCGGCGAGACCGCCCCGCTCCGTGGGCGCGTTGGGGCCGATGACGGCGAGCTCCACGCCCGGCACCTGCTCGGCGGCGGCGCGGATCTCCGCGCTCGTCCACGAGCCGGCGGGACCCGACACCAGCGCCACCCGGCGGTGCCCGAGCCCGGCCAGATGCTCGACGGCCAGCCTGGCGCCGTGGCCGACGTCCATCAGCACGGTGGCGGCCCCCCGCAGCCGCCGGTTGATCACCACGAAGGGCACCCGCTCGGCCAGCCGCTCCAGCGCCTTGTTGGACGAGCGCGGGCTGCACAGCACCACGCCGTCCACCTGCTTGGAGAACGCCTGCACCAGCTCCTCCTCGGCGGCCGGCTCCTCGTCGGTGTCGGCCACGAACAGGTGGTAGTCGCGCTGCCTGGCGGCCGCGTGGGCGGCCTTGATCAGCGGCGGGAAGAACGGGTTGGCGATGTCGGCCACGATCAGGCCGAGGTTGTGGGTGCGCCCAGTCGTGAGCGCCCTGGCCGCCCTGTTGGGCCGGTATCCGAGCTCCTCGGCCACCGTCAGCACCCGCGTACGGGTGGCGGCGTTCACCATGTGCGGCGCGGAGAACGTCCGCGACACGGTCGATACATGCACACCGGAGGCCCGGGCCACATCACGAATCGTCACAGTCACAATCGCACACCCTAACGCAACCGCTTGCAGAGGCCATGGGGCAGATGAAAGCGCTTGCTGTACTATCCCGCACCCTGAGCAACCAGAAAACCCCAGCTAGGCCGCCGGTCATGAAATCACCTCTTGACGCCCTGCCCTTCCTGACACAAAGGTTTAGTGCAACTGTTTGCAGTCTCGAAGGAGCCCCTCACGGTGAGCAGAGTCCTCGTCACCGGAAGCGCAGGACGCCTCGGCCGCAGCGTGGTCACAACGCTCGCGAAGGCCGGGCACGAGGTCATCGGCGTGGACCGCGCCCCAGGAACCCCAGGTGAGGCCGCCGCCACCTTACCCGCCGACCTCACCGACACGGGAGAGGCGTTCGAGACGATCGCCCGATTCCGGCCGGAGACGGTGATCCATCTGGCCGCGATCGCCACCCCCTTCAGCCGCCCGGAGTCGGTGATCTACAAGGTCAACACCCAGCTGGCGTTCAACGTCTGCGAGGCGTCCGTGGCGCTCGGCGTGGCCGGCGTGGTCGTGGCCAGCAGCCCCACCGTGCTCGGGTACGGCGCCCCCGGCGGCTGGGCGCCGGCGTACCTGCCGATCGACGAGGAACACCCCGTGCGGCCGTGGAACGCCTACAACCTGTCCAAGGTGGCGGCCGAGCAGACGATGAAGGCCTTCGCCGTGGCCGGGACGACCAGGATGGCCGCGGTCCGGCCGTGCTTCGTCATCCCGCCCGAGGAGTGGGCGGGCGCGCCGACCCAGTCGGGGCACACCGTGAAGGAGCGGCTGGACCGGCCGGAGCTCGCCGGCGTCTCGCTGTTCAACTACATCGACTCCCGCGACGCCGCCGACATGATCGCCGTGCTCGCCCAGGCCCTGCCGGAGCTGCCGAACGGCGAGGTCTTCTTCGCCGGCGCAGCCGACGCGCTGGCCAGGAAGCCGCTGGCCGAGCTGCTCCCCCAGGCCGTGCCCGGCACCGAGCAGCTGGCGGCCGGGCTCACCGGCACCACCCCGGCCTTCTCGACCACCAAGGCAGAGCGCCTGCTCGGCTGGCAGCCGAAGCGGAGCTGGCGCACCGAACTCAAGGACGTCTGATGAATCTCAGCGGTGTGCTGTTCTTCCCCGTGACCCCGTTCGACGCCGGCGGCGGGCTCGCCGAGGAGGTGCTGGCCGAGCACGTTGCCCAGGGCATGGAGCACGGCCCGGGCGCCGTCTTCGCAGCCTGCGGCACCGGCGAGTTCTCCGCCCTGTCGGAGGCCGAGCACGCCCGCGCGGTGCGGGTGGCGGCCGAGGCCGTGGGCGGCCGGGTGCCGGTGTTCGCGGGCGCGGGCGGCCCGCTCGGCGCGGCGCTGAGCCAGGCGCGGGCCGCCAAGGAGGCGGGCGCGGACGGGCTGCTGCTCATGCCGCCGTACCTGGCGCAGGGGCCGGGGCACGGCTACGCCGCGTACGTGTCGGCGATCGCCGCCGAGCTGCCGGTGATCATCTACCAGCGCGGCACGGTCGTGCTGGAGCCCGACACCGTGGTCGAGCTGGCCGGGATCCCCGGGGTGATCGGGCTCAAGGACGGCCTGGGCGACATCGACCGGATGCAGCGGACCGTGCTGGCCGTGCGCGAGATGTTCCCCGGGTTCCTGTTCTTCAACGGGCTGCCGACGGCCGAGCTGACCATGCCCGCCTACCGGGGCATCGGCGTCGAGCTCTACTCCAGCGCGGTGTTCGCGTTCGCGCCGGAGATCGCCACGGCCTACCTGAACGGCGACGAGCGGCTGCTGACGGAGTTCTACGCCCCCCTCGTACGGCTGCGCGGCAAGGTCCCCGGCTACCCGGTCTCGCTGGTCAAGGCGGGCGTCCGGCTGCGCGGCCTGGACGTGGGCGGCGTCCGCCCGCCGCTGGTGGACGTCACCGGCGAGCATCTCGAGGAGCTGGAGGCACTGATCAAGACCGGTCTCGAACTGGTGGCGTCATGACCGTCGCCGAGCTGCGTACCGAGCTGCGCAGCGTCCCGCTGCCCCGCCCCTGGGGCGCGGACGTGCCGGCCAACCACGTGATCGTCACCCATGTCACGCTGGCGGACGGGCGCACCGGCAGCGGCTTCTCGTGGACGCCGCAGATCGGCGCGCACGCCGTCAAGGCGCTGCTCGACCACGACGTGCGGGAGGCGCTGATCGGTCTCGACCCGCACCCCGAGGTGGTGTGGGACCGGCTCTGGCGGCACCTGCGGGAGGCGGGGCCCGGCGGGATCACCACCGTCGCGCTGGCCGGCGTCGACCTGGCGCTGTGGGACCTGCGCTGCGGCGAGCGCGACCTGGCCGGCGTGCTCGGGCGGCGGCGCGACGAGGTCCCCGTCTACGGCAGCGGCGTCAATCTGCACTACTCCCTGGAGGAGCTGGTCGCGCAGGCCCGCCGCTGGGTCGCGGCCGGCCACCGGGGCGTCAAGATCAAGGTGGGCCGTCCCGACCTGGCCGAGGACGTGGCCCGGGTGGCCGCGGTCCGCGAGGTGATCGGCCCCGACCGGCTGCTGATGATCGACGCCAACCAGCGGTGGGACCTGCACCGGGCGCGGCGGGCCCTCGCCGCGCTGCGCGCGTTCGACCTGCACTGGATCGAGGAGCCGCTGCCCGCCGACGACGTGGCCGCGCACGTGGAGCTGCGCCGCTCCACCGACGTGCCGGTCGCCGTCGGCGAGAACGTCTACACCACGTACGGCTTCCGCGACCTGCTGGCGGCCGGCGCGTGCGACGTCGTCCAGCCGAACGTGGCGCGGGTCGGCGGCATCACGCCGTTCCTGCGGATCGTGGAGCTGGCCAGGACGTACGACGTGCCGGTCTACCCGCACCTGCTGAGCGAGATGTCGGGGCAGCTCGCGCTGGCCCTGCCGCTGCCCGCCATGGTCGAGGACGTGGAGGACGCCTCGTTCGCCGCCCTCGGGCTGCTGGCCGAGCCGTACCCGGTGGAGATCTCCGGCGGCGCCCTCCGCGCGGGCGCGCACGCCGGGCTCGGGCTGAGGTGGTCGTGATGGCGCCGGCGAGAATCGTGCTGGCCGGAGCCCACGGGCACGGCCAGCACCACCTGCGTCAGCTGCACCTGCTGTCGGACTCCGGCGTGGCCGAGCTGTCCGGGATCTGCGACGTGCGCCCGGTCGAGGTCGGCTTCGGCGCGCCCCTGCAGTCGCCCGACCTGCGCGAGCTGATCGCGAAGACCGGCGCGGAGATCACGATCATCTGCACGCCGATCCACACCCACGCCGACCTCGCGGTGACCGCGCTGCACGCGGGCTCACACGTGCTGCTGGAGAAGCCGCCGGCCGCGACGCCCGAGGCGCACCGGAAGATCGCCGCCGCCGTCGCGGAGACGGGGCTGGCCTGCCAGGTCGGCTTCCAGTCGCTCGGCTCCGAGGCGATCCCGGCGCTGCGCGAGCTGATCGCGGGCGGCGGCCTCGGACGGGTGCGCGGCATCGGCGGCGCGGGCGCCTGGGAGCGTCCCGCCTCCTACTTCACCCGCTCGGCCTGGTCGGGCAGGCGCCGGCTGGACGGCGCCGACGTGGTGGACGGCGCGCTCACCAACCCGTTCGCGCACGCCGTGGCCACCGCCCTGGCCCTCGTGGACAGCCCGATCGCGGACATCGAGACCGAGCTCTACCGCGCCAACACGATCGAGTCGGACGACACGTCCTGCGTGCGGATCCGCCTCGACGACGGCCTCGTGCTCACCGTCGCGGTGTCGTTGTGCGCGCCGGAGCGGCACGAGCCGTATCTGGTGGTGCACGGCGACGCGGGCCGGGCCACGCTCGTCTACACCCAGGACAGCGTCAGGGTCGAGCTGCCGGACGGGTCGGTCACGACCACCGTGTACGACCGTACGGACCTGCTGGACAACCTGCTCGACCACGTGCGCACGGGGACCCCGCTGCTGGTCCCGCTGGCCCGTACGGAGAGGTTCACGCAGGTGCTCGACGCGGTGCGGCTGGCGCCCGAGCCGCTGCCGATCGCCGAGCGGCACCAGGAGGTCGAGCGGGATGGCGCGGGCGCGGTCGTGCGCCGGGTCCTGCCGGGCATCGCCGGCCTCACCGCCCGCAGCGCCGAGCGGCTGGCGCTCTACTCCGAGCTGGACGTGCCATGGACCCGGGTGGAGCTGCTGGCCGGCGAACGCCCGGTGGCCCGCTACGAGACGCGGCCCGACCTGCCGGCGACCGACTCCCCCCGCCCCTACCTGCACGAGGTGCGTACGCTGGGCGGCGTCGAGGTCACCGAGGTCAGGCCCGAGGACCACGTCCACCACCTCGGCGCCGGGGTGGCCATCGCGGACCTGGGCGGGGCGAACTTCTGGGGCGGCCGCACCTACGTCAGGGACCAGGGGCCCACCTGGCTCGACGACCACGGCGTCCAGCGGCACGTGGCGTTCTCGCGGCTCGACGACGGCGGCTTCGTCGAGCAACTGGAGTGGATCGGGCCCGGCGGCAGGCTGATGGCCCGCGAGGAGCGCGCGGTCACCGTACGGCCGCTCCAGGACGCCTGGGCCCTGGACTTCGCGTTCACGCTCACCAACCTCACCGGAGCCCCGCTGGAGATCAACAGCTCGGCCACCAAGGGCCGCGCGGGCGCCGGCTACGGCGGCTTCTTCTGGCGCGCCCCCGGCTCCTCGACCGCCAGGACGACCCTGCCGGGGGACGAGCGGGCGGTGCACGGCAGCCGGGACCGCTGGATCGCCATGTCCGGCACCGACCCGGACGGGCGGGACTGGACGCTGGTGTTCGCGCAGGACGGCGACGACCCCTGGTTCGTACGCGTCGAGGAGTATCCGGGGGTGGGCCAGGCGCTGGCCTGGGACCGGCCGCTGATCGTCGCGGACACGCTGACCAGGCGTGTCGTCACGGCGGTGGTGGACGGGAGGCTCGACCACGCGGCGGCCGCCGCGCTCGCCGCCGCGCTCTGAGCCCTGACCGCCCGCCGGGCGCTGCGCCCTAGTCGCGCGGCGACGGGTCGCCGGGCTCCGGAGGGCGCGGGCCCTCGTCACGGCCCGCGCCGGACCTGAGCAGGCGCAGCGCGCCCCGCGACAGGGCCACCAGGATGTCGGCCGCCTCGTCGAGGTCGGGGTAGCGGCCCTCCAGGTGGCCGATGGCCAGGGCGTTGGTGGCGGCGTTGATGCCGTCGGCGATCATCTCCAGCCGCCGCATGTCGTGCTCGTCGTCGGCGGTGTAACCGAGGGCGGCCAGGTCGGTGGCGTGGTGCTCGCGGTAGGCGGCGGCGGTCTCCGTGGCGAAGTCGCGCAGCGAGGACGACGGGTCGTGCCGGGCCCGCAGCTGGATGCGGAGCAGCTCGGGGTGGCGGCAGATGGCCTCCAGGGGGATGCGGAAGGTGTCGCGGTGGCGTTCGAGGTCGCCGGGGGCCTCGCGGGCGGCCCTGCGCGCCTCGCGCATGGAGTGGCGCAGCCGCCGGCCGCCCTCCTCGGCGAGCACCCGCAGCAGGTCCTGCATGTCCTTGAAGTGCACGTAGAAGCTCGACTGCGCGATGCCGGCGGCCCTGGCGACCTTGACGGTGGTCAGCCCGGCCTCGCCCTCCTCGTCGAGGATCGCGAGCGCGGCCCTGATCAGCCTGCGCCGGGTCAGGTCTTTCGCCTCGCTCCTGCTGAGCGGTGTGCTCGTCATCGATGCCCTTCCCCTCCCGTGACGCATCTCCCCTTGTGCGGATTTTCACCGATAGTACTATCGGTGAAATTGAGGGCTGACCGGGGAGGCACCACCCCACCGATTCACCGCAAGGAGCAGCATGGCCATCGACTTCACCCTCGCCCCCGAGCACGAGGAGATCCGCAAGCGGGTCCGCACCTTCATCCAGGGCACCGTGGCCCCCGCCATGGAGGAGGTGGCGGAGGGTGACCGCGACACGTACCTCCGCACGATCTTCCACCTGCGCTCCCTCGCCAGGGCCGAGGGCCTGTGGCTGCCCCACATGCCGAAGGAGTGGGGCGGCATGGGCCTCGGCCACGTGGAGCTGGCCATGGTGCAGTCGGAGGCGGCCAAGACCCGCATCGGCCCATGGGTGCTCAACTGCCAGGCCCCCGACGAGGGCAACATGCACACGCTGCTGCACTGGGCGAACGACGAGCAGAAGGAGAAATACCTCCGGCCCCTCCTGGAGGGCACCAAGATGTCGTGCTTCGCCATGACCGAGCCGGAGGTCGCGGGCTCCGACCCCACCCTGATCCAGACGACCGCCGTACGCGACGGCGACGAGTGGGTGATCAACGGCCACAAGTGGTTCATCTCCAACGCCCGCCGCGCCAACTTCGCCATCCTCATCGCCAGGACCGAGCAGGACGTGCCGGCCGGCTCGCGCGGCGCCAACACCGCCTTCCTCGTCGACCTGCCCGACCCCGGCTGGAACGACGTGCGCGAGGTCGAGACGATGCACGGCTCGACCGGCCACAGCGAGATCGTCATCGAGGACCTGCGGCTGCCCGGCAGCCAGATCCTCGGCGGCCGGGGCAACGGCCACCGCCTCGGCCAGTATCGCCTGGGCCCGGCCCGGCTCGCCCACTGCATGCGCTGGATCTCACAGGCCGAGACCGCCCTCGACATGATGGTCGGCCGCGCGCTCACCCGCTACAGCCACGGCTCCCTGCTGGCCGACAAGCAGGGCGTCCAGTGGCTGATCGCCGACTCGGCCATGGAGCTCTACCAGTGCAAGCTGATGGTGCTGCACGCCGCCTCGAAGATCGACAAGGGCGAGGACTTCCGCACTGAGGTCTCGATGGCCAAACACTTCGTCGCGAACAGCCTCAACCGCATCATCGACCGGGCCATCCAGGTGCACGGGGCGCTCGGCTACTCGACGGACACGCCGCTGGCGCACATGTTCCAGCATGCCCGCTGGGCCCGCTTCGCCGACGGCGCCGACGAGATCCACCAGATGCGCATCGCCGAACGCACCATCGCCGCCTACCAGGCCACCGGCTCCACCGCCTCCGCCACCGGCGACCTGCCACTATGACCCCATGAGGAGATCACGGGCCCTGATCCTGGACGCGTACCTGGTCGCCTACCGGCTCCGCAAGGGAAGGATCTCGGCACGGGAGCGAGAAAGGGCGCGCCTGCTCTTCGACGAGGTGCTCGCCCACGAGACGCCCGGCGCCGCTGGTCAGGAAGGCACCCGCGGTGCGGTGAGCGGGAGGATCTCGCGCTCGTAATAGCCTTCTAGGTCCTCGCCCGCGGCGAACAACTTGTCCAGATCGCCCCGGCAGGCGGCGATCACCTCCTGGTCGTCGATCCGCCGGGCGCCGCTGTGCAGGCCGAGAGCGTCGTACGTCACCTCGTACATCACCGAGGTCCCCAGCACCACCAGCTCGGGCAGCCGCCGGTCGATCTCCAGGTCGGCCACCTGCTGGGCGGCGAGCACCCTCACCTCCTCGCCCACCGCGCCGCGCGACGCCAGCACGTGCATCTCCCAGCGCACGTAGGAGGTGAGGGGCGGCTCGACGATCCGCAGCCGCCTGCGCGCGAAGCCCCCGGCCGCGGCCTGCCCGTCGTCGATCAGCCTGAGCGAGCGGGCCCGGTCGCCCTCCGTCAGCGCGGCCCGTCCCGGCTCGCCGGCGTCGGAGAAGCTCTGCACCCGCTCGACCTTCCACAACACGCCGTCCATCCGGCGGTAGCCGGGCCAGAAGTCGTCGAGGTAGTCGTCGGCGCTCAGCGAGACGGCCGGTATCTCGTGGATGCGCTCAATCATGGAAACTGTCCCTCGTCGCCGGCCGTTTCCCTGCCTATCACCGGCCAGGTCCCGGATAAACGGATGCGGCCGGCCTGGTGCGGCGCGTACGCGATCGATGCATACGGGCAGGCCCGGCTATCACAACCCTGCCGAATCACGGCGGAAGCGGTCGGTCCCTCGCCGCTCCGCGACCGGGACAGGCGTGGTCAGGTCGCGGAGGTCGCGAGCGTTCTGATCGTGAAGTCGATCGCCGTGGCGAGCCGTTGGGGGTCGTGTCCGGTGCGTTCGCGTACGCGTAGTCCAAGCACCGTCGTGAACAGCAGTTCCACTGCGGCGTCAACGTCCAGTGTGGCGGGCAGGTCGCCGTCGCGGATGCCGCGGCGGAGCAGTGACGCCAGGGTTTTCCTGGTGACTTCGAACGCGGCCTCGGTCTTTTGCTGGATCTCGGGGTCGGTGGTGCCGAGTTCGGCAGCCGTGTTGACCACGAAGCAGCCGCGACCGGCCTCGTGGCTGATCATCCAGATCAGCCATTCCCGCAGGACTTCGAGGCTGGGACCGGCGGCGCTGAGCTGTTCTTCCGCTTGCGTGGACTCCGTCGCCCGATAGTGGTCCAGCGTCCGCAAGAACAGTGTGCGCTTGTCGTTGAAGGTGCGATACAGGCTGCTTTGCTTGAGTCTGAGCTCGGCGCCCAGGTCACGGACGGACGTGGCGTTGTAGCCGCGACGCCAGAACAGGTCGGTCGCCTTGGCGATCACGTCTTGCTCGTCGAACTCCCTGGGTCGTGCCATGGTCGCCACTCTACCAACGTTGTGGAGCGATCGCTCCCGTATTAGGGTGTGCCGTCATATGGGAGCGACCGCTCCCGAATGAGTGAAGGGAGACACGACGTGACGGCAACGGACCCTACGACGACCGGGCGAGGCGCGTCAGCGAAGCATCCATGGATCGCGGTGTCCGCCGTGGCCTTCGGCACATTTCTCCTGGTCACGGCCGAGCAGCTCCCCATCGGGCTGCTCACTCCCGTCGGATCGGCACTGTCGGTTTCTGAGGGGACGGCCGGCTTGATGGTCACGGTCCCCAGCATCGTCGCCGCCATCGCGGCACCGGTGGTCCCGGTACTCGTCGGCAGGATGGATCGCCGGCTCCTGCTCGTCGCCTTGATGGGACTCATGACGCTGGCCAACGTGGCCTCCGCCCTGGCCCCGAACTATCCGCTCCTGATCAGCGCCCGGGTGCTGGTCGGGGTGGCGATCGGCGGGTTCTGGGCCATCGCCGGAGGGCTGGCCGTCCGGCTCGTCCCCGCCCCGCTCGTGCCGCGGGCCACGGCGATCATCTTCGGCGGCGTCGGGGCGGCGAACGTTTTCGGCGTCCCCATCGGCACGGTGATCGGCGGGCTGGCGAGCTGGCGGATCGCGTTCGGCGCGCTGAGCGCGCTCGCCCTGGTCGTGCTGGTCGCCCTGCTGGCCGTGCTGCCGTCGTTGACGGCGGCTCAGCCCGTCGGCCTGCGGCGGCTGGCCGACCAGTTCCGCAATCAGGGCGTCCAGGTCGGCATCCTGGCGACCTTCCTGATCGTGACCGGCCACTTCGCGGCCTACACGTTCATCAGCCCGGTGCTGCAGCAGTTGTCCGGCATCGACGAGCAACTCGTCGGGCCTCTGCTGTTCGGATTCGGCCTGGCGGGCGTCGCAGGGAACTTCATCGCGGGTGCCGCCGTGGCGAACAGGCTCCATCGGACGGTCCTCACCATCGCCGCCGCCCTGGGGGTGACCGTGCTGCTCTACCCGATAGCAGGGCTCACCGCGGCGGGTGGGGTGGCGCTGCTCGTCGTCTGGGGCCTGGTGTACGGCGGGGTCTCCACGAGTCTCCAAACGTGGATGATCAGGTCCGCGCCGCAAGCGGTCGAGGAAGCCTCCGCTCTGTGGGTGGCGGTGTTCAACCTCTCGATCGGTCTCGGCGCGCTGGCCGGCGGCACGATCGTCGATGCCCTGCCGCTCCAGGGCATCCTCTGGCTCGCCGGCGTTCTCATCCTGGGGGCCGGGCTGGCAGTGTGGAGTGCACGCCGAAACGACAGCCTTCGATGACACCCGTCTCGCCGATCTGCGGCGATCACGTTCACCGCGCATCGACTTCGGACATCGATACAGGTCCCAGATGCGAGTGCGTTCGCATCACTCCTGCTTGAACTGGCCGCTCAGGAGGTTGAGGGGTGCTACCTTCGACGCCGTGTCCGACCAGTTGAGCGACGTTCCGTCGAGCATCGGATGCACCTCGTCGGCTTCAACCCGGCTGATCGTGCTACGCGGCAACTCCGGCTCGGGCAAGACCACGGTCGCGCGGGCCATCCGCGACGCCTACGGCCGGCGCGGCCTGGCCATCGTCAGCCAGGACGTGCTGCGCCGCGAGATCCTGCGCGAGCTCGACCAGGCCGGCGGCGTCAACATCGGCCTGATCGACACCGTCACCCGCTACGCCCTCGACCACGGCCACCACGTCATCCTGGAGGGCATCCTCACCGCCGACAGGTACGGCGACATGCTGACCGCGCTGCGCCGCGACCATCCGGGCCGCAGCCACTTCTTCTATCTCGACGTCTCCTTCGAGGAGACCCTGCGCCGCCACGCCACCCGCCCCCAGAGCAGGGAGTTCGGGGCCGACATGATGCGCGGCTGGTACGTCGAACGCGACCTGCTCCCCGGCGCCGGCGAAATCGTCATCGACCAGGCCAGCTCGCTTGAGGAGACGGTCAGGCTGATCATGTCGCGGACGCTCACCACGGAGACGTCCGCGCCTCCCCGAGATCCGCCGGCTCCGTCCCGCCGTTCCTGACGTGGGTCGTGATCAGCCCACGGTCGATCACTATGCCACCCGGCTGAGACCGGAAAGGTCCGTTTGGGGTTCGAGATAGCGCCGCGCCACCGGGCGCCAGCGGTTGCCGCCCGGCAGGTTCCGCGTCGCCGCCATCCCGATGCAGTATTTGCTCACGCTGACCGGCCGCACCCCCATCCCGCGCAGCACCCTGTCGACCAGGGCCCTGCCGTCGGCCGACTTCGACTCCAGCAGCACCAGGTCGCGCCGCGCGGGCACGCGCCGGCGCCCGTCGTGGCAGAGCAGCCCCGTGTCGCAGGTGAGCCGGGCCGCCCCCGCCCGGTCGATGAGCGTCACGCGACGGTAGTCGGTGGACAACACCGCTCCGAGCGCGGCGGGCGGGGTGAGGCGCAGCTCCCCGACCAGCGTGTTGTGCACGAAGTCGCGCGCCTCCTGGGTGAGGACGTGCGCGGGCACGCCGTCGTACGGGATGCGGTGTTTGTCGGTGCTGCCGCGCGCGCCGCTGAGCTTGAGCTCCAGCCACCGCCCGCCGCCGTCCAGGTAGGTACGGGTACGGAGCTTGAACCTGCGCCGCCTCCCCTGCCGGTGCTGGCGGAAGGTGAGCAGGTCGGGGGTGTCGAAGTAGGTGGAGGTGTAGCGGAACTGCCGTCGCCCGCCGATCCGCAGCACGGAGAACCGGTCCCCCAGCTCCCCCGCCAGCCGGGCCATGGTCGCGCCCGTCACGAGATATTTGTTGTCGACCCGGCTCATCAGCTCGGGCACGTCCGCCAGCCCGACCGGCCTGGCGGCCGCGGCCACCCCGGCGAGCAGCACGTCCGCGTCCGTCATCGCCGCACCCCCATCGCCTCGGGCGACGTGACGGCGTACCGCACGTCGGCCACGGTCACGTCGCGTACGTAGTCGACCTGGGTCACCACGACGTGCAGGACCCGCGCGCGCAGCCGGCTCTCCAGGTCCGCGCGGAGCAGGTCGGGGTCGGCGTGGACGACGTCCAGCGTCACGACCTGCTGCCGGGTGCGGCCGAGCAGCCGGGGGTGGTCGGCGATGTACATGATCGCCAGCAGCACGCCGTTCAGCAGCAGCGCGGTCAGCGGCCACGCCCCGGCCAGGCCGTTGACCAGTCCCAGCACGATCGCGATGAAGTAGTAGGCGATCTCCTGCTGGGTGATCTCGCTGGACCGCAGCCGGATGATCGACAACACTCCGAACAGCCCGAACCCGACCGCGATGTCGACCCGCTGGACGAGCAGCAGGGACACCACGGCGAAAATGCCCACATTGAGCGCGACGTAGGCGAACAGCAGGTCGCGCCGGTGGTGCCGCCGGTAGTAGAGCCCGTACGCCAGCGCGACGATCGCCGCGAGGTCCATCACCAGCCCGGTTGCCACGTTTTCTCCCTCTGTAGTGCCGTTGATGAACAGCCTCTACGTAGGGGGTGAAGCAACCGTGAGGTGATGATTAGGCGACTCTCATCCGGTAACCGGTGCCACGGACGGTCTCGATGCGCTCGGCGCCGATCTTGCGGCGCAGATAGCGTACGTACACGTCCACGACGTTGGAGCCAGGGTCGAAGTCGAAGCCCCACACGTGGCTGAGCAGCTGCTCGCGGGTCAGCACCTGGTCGGGATGGCGGCAGAAGATCTCCGCCAGCGCGAACTCCCTGGCCGACAGGTCGACCGCGCGGTCCCCCACGTACGCCCGCCGCGTGCGCAGGTCGAGCGACAGGTCGGAGACCCGCAGCACGGTCACCTCGGGCGTGCGCTCCGCGCGCAACCGCAGCCGCACCCTGGCCAGGAGCTCCTCGAAGGCGAAGGGTTTGGCGATGTAGTCATCGGCGCCGCCCTCCAGCCCCGCCACGGTGTCGCTCACGCTGTCGCGCGCGGTCAGGATGATCACGGGCATGGTGACCCGCGACTCGCGCAACCGCCGCAACACCGTGAACCCGTCGCTCAGCGGCAGCCCGATGTCGAGGATGAGCAGGTCGAACCCGCCCGCGCAGGCCAGGTCGTACGCGGCGACCCCGTCGCCGACCACGGCGGTCACGAAGCCGTTGGCCCGCAGCCCTTTCTCCACGAAGGAGGCGATCCTGGACTCGTCCTCGGCGATCAGAATGCGGTTCACCACTGCCTCCACGCCTGCCGCAGCGGCAGGGTCATGACAAAACAGGCTCCTCCGCCAGGAGCCTCCGTCACTTTCACGTCGCCCCCATGGGCCTCGGCGATGGATTTGACGATGGCCAGCCCCAGGCCGGCCCCGTCGTGGACGCCGTCGTGGGCGCCGGTGCGGCCCGTGCCGCGCACGAACCGCCCGAAGATGCGTTCGCGATCGGCGGGCGGCACGCCGGGGCCGCTGTCGCGTACCCACAGCTCCACCTGCCGGTCGCGGACGGCGGAGCCGACGGCGACCAGGTCACCGTCGGCGGTGTGGCGCACGGCGTTGGCCGCCAGCTGCATGAGCGCCTGCGTGAGCCGCTGCCGGTCGGCCGGGAGCCGCGCCTCGGCCACCTCGTCGACCCGCCACCGGCGTTCGCCGAGCGCGCGGGCCTTGGCGACCACGCTGACCGTCAGGTCGGCCAGCTCGACGTCGTCGACCGTGAGGAACCCCGGCTGCTCGGCCTTGGCGAGGGTGAGCAGGTCGTCGACGATGCGGTTCATGCGGTCGAGCTCGTCGGTGACCAGGGCGATGGTCTCGGCGCGGTCGGCGGGGTCGTCGCCCATGAGCTCCAGGTGGCCGCGGATGACGGTGATCGGGGTGCGCAGCTCGTGTCCGGCGTCGTCGAGGAAGCGCCGCTGCCCGACGAACGCGCGCTCCAGCCGGTCGAGCATGTGGTTGAACGTCGCGGCCAGCGCCGCCACGTCGTCGTTGCCGGGCACATCGAGCCGGCGCGTGAGGTCGGTGGAGTCGCTGATCTGCTCCGCGGTCTGCCTGACCAGCCGGACCGGGGCGAGCACGCGTCCGGCCACGAGCCAGCCGGCGCCGCCCGACAGCGCCATCGCGGCCAGCGCGGACAACCCGAGCGTGCTCACCGCCTCCACGATCTCGTCGCGGTGCCGCTCGTAGAAGATCGCCACGACGAAGTGGCCCTGGCGGGGGTCGCCCTGCACGCGCACCGGGATCACGGCGTACTTGACCGGGCCCTGCGCGCTCTCGACCGTGCCGCGCTCGGCCTCGGTGGCCTCGGCCAGGCCGGCGACCAGCTCGGCGTCGGTGTCGAGGCGTACGGGCGGCGGGATGGCGGTGACCTTGTGGGCCTCGCCGTCGACGATGCTGAAGAAGGTCTCCCACCGGTCGGGCGTGTTGACCGACAGGTAGCCGTCGAGCAGGTCTTCGAGTGCGGTGAACGAGTGGCCGGTCTTCGGGTGGACATAGGCGCGCAGCTTGTCCACCTCGTTGCTGATCTCGAGGTTGATCCGGCTGTCGAGCCGGGCGAGCAGGACGGACCAGGTCGCGAAGATCGATACTGACAGGGCGAGACCGACGACGGCGAGCATCCAGCCCACGATCCGGGCACGGGCGCTCACCCGCATGCGACCTCCCCGTCAGTCGTCGTCATCGTCATCGCCGTCGTCACCATCATCGTCGTCATCGCCACCGCCCGGTCTCGGCGAAGGTGGCCTGACCGGCTCCGCCTTCGTCCTGCGCGGGGTGGGGCCAACGCTGTGGCGGGGCTCCGGGCTCTTGGACGGCGAGCCGGAGACGGCGGGCTCGGAGGTCGTCTGGCCGCTCGGGCCGGGATCGGACGTCCGGGGATCGTCCGTGCGGTGCCCGTCCGGTGAGGGCGTCACGACGACGGGCCCGCCCAGGTCGGGCTCCTCGGCCGCCTGCACCAGCCCCACCGACATGAATCCCGCCACGGCCGCCGCCAGGACGAGGAGGATCACGGTTCCCCGCTGCTTCATGGGGTCGAGCCTGACGCCCTTCGAGGAGACCACTCTGAGGTGTGGATGAGAGAACTCTCATCTGGACCCCGCGCCAACGCAGTAGAATGTTGTTCTGTTACCGGCCGATCGGCTCAGGCTTCAGGAGGAGCACGGATGCGCGTCGAGGGCAAGGTCGTCGTCACGGGTGCGGCCGGCGTCATCGACGGCCACGGCCTGGACGCCTCCGCCCAGGACTGGAACCGCCTCTACGCGGTCAACGTGCTGGCCCACGTCTACGCCGCCCGCGCCGCCGTGCCCTCCATGATCGCCCGCGGGGCATGTCCCGCTTCGTCGACTCACTGACGGGCTGAAACAGCGGCCCGCCCGCGGACCGCACCGCGCTCGCCGGCCCCCGGATCGGCGAGCGCGGCGATGGCCTCCGGCGGTACGGCCCGTGGCAGGCCCTCTCGCTAGACCGGGCAGCTGGAGCCGAGCCGCTCCCAGGGCGAGCAGTTGTCGGCGGAAGAGGAGCAGCACAACCTCCTGTGCCAGCCGTTCAAGAAGCACTTGTACTGGTACGCGCACACGGCCGCCGCCTTCTCCTCCGGAAGTACCAGCGCCAGAGCCCTGTCGATGATCACTCTCACGTCCTGCCTCCTCGTATCGCCTGCCTACTGACGGTTGTGGCGATTATCGGGACGGGCACTCGCCGCCGGTTAGCGCGGCGATAGCGCGGTGCGCGCCGCCGGCGAGCGAGGCAGGGCACGGGCAGCACCGGCCCAGATCGCCACCGCCGCCATCGACAGGCTCGCCACGGCCATGGCCGGTGGCGCGTCCACGGCCAGCAGGATCGTGCACGGTGTCCAGCCGAGCCCGCACAGTGCCAGTGCGAGCGTGAACCTCGCCGCGAGCGGGTCGATGAGCGCTCCGGCCAGCTCGCTCGCGCCGGCGATGAGCACGGCAGTGATCGGGGCCAGCAGCACCCCGGCCCACCACATGGTCGCCCCGACCGCGGGCGAGAGGATCTGGGGCAACCACAGCACCTCCAGCGCCACGGCCGTGCGCGCCACTGGGAGGATGTTGGCCCAGATCAGGACCCGCTCCATCCGCATGCCCGTCACCCGCGCGAAGTGGTGGTCGCGCTCGACTGCCAGGCCTCCGACAAGATGCTCGCCCAGCAGATGCGGCACCGCCGGCAGCAGCGGAACCCAGCCGTACGCGGGAGCCACCACCATGAGTCCCGCCACCGCCGCCAGGAGCAGGACGGGCATGACCAGACGGTCGACCAGTACCCGCCGCTCCTGCGCCAGGGCCCGGTAGAGCACCGCTCGCTCACCGGTGAGTGCCGGAAGCCGCCTCAGCGAGGCGACCCCCGTTCGGAACCGCTCGGCTCCCAGCTCCTGGCCGGAATGGGAGTGGCGCAGCACCTCCTGCGCGCCGGCCCTCTCCCGCGCAGCCGCGTCGGCGGGCTCCTGGTAGCCGTCGGCCATGGTGATCAGGAGAGCCGCTCCGCACATGAGAGACGCCAGGCCGGTCAGCAGCAGGGGCGCCGATCCTGGTGCCGGTTCGAACAACAGTCCGGCCAATCCCCGCACGAGCGGCGCCAGCCGTACCCAGGCCGCGGCGGGCAGGTCGGAGGCGTATGAGACCAGCATCGCCACGGCCCACACCGCTCCGGCGATGCGCAAGGTCACGCGCGCCACGGCGGGCCCCAGCACCAGCAGATGGCGCACGCACGCGACCAGTCCGAACAGCAGGAGCAGCACGGCGCAGGCGGCGGCCGGCTGCCACGCCCACACCGGGTCGAGCCCCGCCCACCAGCGTGTGAGCGCTCCGGCGGCAAGGACCATCAGCGCGAAACGTGCCGGCCCGGCCAGCAGATGCCTGGCCAGCAGGGCGCGGCCGCCTCCGGGGGCGGTCAGCGACCACGAGGCCTCGGCGGTCGACAGCCGCAACGGTGAGCGGCGCGTCGCGGTCAGCAACATCAGGGGAAGGATCAGCGGCGCGACGGTGGTGACCCGGTCGGCCACGCCGTCCTGGCCGGGAGGCGCGAGCGCGGTGAGCCGCAACTGGAGCAGGGCCACCACTGCCGCCCCCGCCGCCAGCAGCAACATCCGCCACGGGCGCAACTCCCGTACCCGCCGGGACCAGGCGGCGCAGGAGAGGTAGACGAGGGCGCGGCTCGCGGCCGCGAACGCCTTCACCGGCTCTCCGCCGTCAGGGCGAGATAGACCTCTTCGAGCCCGATCGGCCCGGACAACCCCGCCTGGCGCACGAGGCTGGAAAGGTCGCCGCCGGCTATGACCCGTCCGCTCTCCAGCACGATCACGCGATCGGCGATGCGCTGTGCGTCATGCAGGATGTGGGTGGCCACCACTACGGCCGCACCACCCGCCGCCAGGTCGGCGAGGGTGGCGCGCAGCCGCATGGCGCTGTGGGGGTCCAGGCCGTTGAACGGCTCGTCGAGCAGCAACACCTTGGCCCCGTGCAGCAGCGCCATGACCAGGGCGAGCCGGCGCCGCAGCCCTTGCGAGAGCTCGTGGGGCAGCGCGTCGCGCCGGTCGGTGAGCTCGAATCGCTCCAGCAGTTCGCGGGCGCGGGACTCCCATGCGGGCAACCGGTAGGCCAGGGCGACGAAGGTGATGTGCTCCCAGAGCGACACTCCCGGGTACAGGTCGGGCTGCTCCGGCATGTAGGACACCGCCTGCTGGGCCCGGGTGCTGCCGGGTGAGTGGCCACCGACCAGCGTGGCGCCCGCGTCGAGCCGTACGAGTCCGGCCGCCGCCTTGAACAGCGTGGACTTGCCGGCCCCGTTGTGCCCCAGCAGCGCGGTGATCTGCCCGTACTCGCATCGGAAGGTCGCACCGTCCACAGCCGTCCGCTCCGCGAACCGTTTGACGGCTGCCTCGCACTCCCACGCCGCCGTCATCGCGTGCCTACCACGTCCGCCTGCCAGCCGCGCACGAGGCTCTGCCAGCCCTGCGAACCGAGGGGGCCACTGCCGCGCACTACGCCCGACTCCACGTGGCAGTAGAGCGGCGTGGCCTGCCGCGGGTTGTAGAGCTCTCGCAAGGGGTGGCCCGGCGCGGCCAGCACGGTCCGGGCGGGAACGTCGTGTTCGGCGACCAGCCGCTCGGCCTCGGCACGGCTCCCTGACTCCTCGTCGAAGACCACCATCACCAGTTCGCTCCCCGCGGACGCGGCCAGCGACCACAGCGCTCTCATGTGAGGGAGGTGCTCGCGGCAGCTCGGACAGTGGTGGGAGACGAAGACGAGGGTGAAGGAGCGCTCGGCGTAGTTTTCGGTGTCCACCACCGCCCCGTCGAGCGTGGACGCGGAGAAGGCCGGCGCGGGCGTGCCCTCGGGGAGTCCCAGGTCGGCCGGCTGATGGCGGAAGGGATCGAGCACGAACCTGAGCTTGGCCGCCATGAGGAGGGTCAGCGCCACCGAGCCGAGCAGGACGGCCCAGGTGAGGGCGAACATCGTCGTCGTGGTCATGAGAGGCTCTCCTTCGTGGCCGCCGCCTGCCGCGCCGGGCGCAGGATCAGGCCCAGATCGGGCAGGCGCAGCCAGACAGTGACGAACAGCAGGGCCATCACCGCGACGAGCGCGAGCGCGTCCGCGCGGAGGACACCCTGGTGCGGCGTCAGCACCCGCAGGACGAGCGCGGCGCAGGCGCAGGCGATCAGCCCGGCGTTACGGAGCAGGTCGAGCGCCGAGATGGGCTGCGTGCTGCGGCCGAAGCAGTTGCAGGAGATCCTCCGCCCCCTCAGCAGGGCCAGCGTGAGCTGGGCCGAGAACAGCAGCAGGAGGCCCGCGGCGAGCAGCAGCCCCCACGTCAGCGCGGCGCCACCGGCCGCGATCAGCACGGCGGCGGTGCCCTCGGCCAGCACCACCGCGGTCGCGGCGGGCCGGGCTGCGCGGGCGGGCAGGCCCGACAGGTCGGCGGTCGCCTTCGTGAAAGCCGGCAGGTTGCGCAGCTTGGCCACAACCGCCAGGACGAAGACCAGCGTCAGGCTCAGACGGAAGAACAGCAGCGCGTATTCGGGAAAAGGGCTCAGCATGCGCGTTCACCTCCGGTGTGGTCGAACTCCCAGTAGGGGCGGGGCGGCTGGTCGGGCGTGGGGGCGGTGAAGAACCTGCGGGCGCGAAAGCCCTCGGCGTCGGCCACCATGCCGAGCAGGCCGCCGCATTCGTCGCTGCGCGTGAGCCACTCGCGCAGGGGCTCGGCACAGCGCCACATCAGCTCCTCCTCACGCGGACTCGGGATCGTCACCCGAAGCCCCAGCCGCGCGGTTTCGGCACGCGTGATGGCGTGGCCGTGGCTGTCGTAGCCGGAGACCAGCTCGTCGACGATGCGGGCGCGTCCCTCCTCGTCCAGGCCGGGCCGCTGGAGGGCGATGAGCTCCCGTGCCGCCCTGCGGATGTTGCGGTCGGCGCGGTAGAAGGTGGACAGCGTCGTGGGGAACAGCCGCTGGCTGACGGCCGAGAAGATGTGCGGCTGGTCGGCCTTCTGGTCCAGGCCGAACCACTCACCGGCCATCCGGGGCAGGAGCCGGATGTCCTCGGCGGAGATACGGCCAGGGCCTGCCGCGTGCTCTCCCAGGGCGGAGACGTGCGGGTCGATCGGCCCGAGTTGCGCCATCGGGCCCAGCACCAGCTCGTCAGCGGCCAGGCACAGCAGGGTGCCCGCGGATTCGGCGTGGTCGGGAACGAGCACGGTCAGCCTGTCGGCGTGCTCGCGCAGGAGCAGGGCGATGCGCCGCGTGGCGTCCACGTCGCCTCCGCTGGTGAAGAGCACGAGGTCAATGCGCTCGGCGCGCTCGCGGCCGCGCAGGCACTCGTACAGAGCGTAGGCGTGCGCGGCGTCGAGGCGGTCGGCCAGCAGCGCGAGAGCCCGGCCACCGCGTACGCTCTCCAGCTCGGCCAGCACGTCGGCGACCGCGTGCCCGCTCACGACGGTCGTCCCGCGTTGAGCAGGCAGCCGGCCAGCGCGTCCGTCATGCGCAGCTCCGGCACGCGCTCCTCGATGTAGACGAACTGGCCGATGGGATTGTTCTCCAGGAAGACGTGGCGGCCGTCCGGAGTCAGGATGAGGTCGAGCGCGCCGAAGGTCAGGCCGTAGCTGTGCACGAACTCCAGGCATCGTCCCGCCACCTCATCGGGCAGCCGGGCCGCGCGGTAGGGCACGTCCACGTCGAAGTGCCGCAGGTCCACCGCGGTCTCCGGACGTGCCTGCGAGTGGATTTCGGCGGCGAAAACCTCATCGCCGATGACGGTCACCCGCAACTCCCTGTCCTTGTCGACGTACTCCTGGAAGAGGCAGGGGGTCAGGCGAACGGCCTCCAGCGCCGCCAGCTCGGCCTCACCGAGCATGGTCGTCGGCATCTCCAAGGCCGTCGGCGGTCCGGTCATCCCTTCCGCGGCGGGCTCGACGGAGGCGAGCCCGGCGGGTCCTGTCATGCTTTTGAAGATCGTTCTTCCACCGCACTCGGCGTGGAAGGCGCGCACCGCTTCCGGGTCGCTGGTGATGAGCGTGCGCGGCACCTCGAAGCCCATGCGTGCGGCCCGTCGCAGTTGCTCGGGCTTCCAGCTCGCCGCCCTGACGTCGCCGGGGCGGCTCATCCAGTAGCAGTCCAGCGATGCCAGGAGCCCGCCCATGGTCTGCTCCAGCTCCGCGACGGCGAAGGCGCGCTCCAGCGGCCCCAGCGCGGCCGACGGACCGTAAGGGTAGGGGCGGCGCAGCCACACCGACCGCACGCGCTCCAGGTCGGCCACGCGGTCACCGGCACTCATGTGAAACCCGCCCGTCCAGCGCGGGCCGCGCAGCGCCGTACGGATCACCGCCGCGTCGGGCAGGTCGTCGGAATTCAGCCGCACGGGCTCATGACCCCAGCCGGTCAGTTTTTTTATAACGACGTCGGCATGCGGGTCCATTGTGTTCGTGAATATCAGTATCTGCGATTCCTGCATTTCTGCGGCCCGCCAGTTCGAAGGGATAGAACGGGGTGGGGAGCTCGGGGCGGACGCCGCGGGTGCGTCCGCCTCGAGCTGTCCCGGCGGGTCAGCAGCCGATGGGGCCGGTGTCCCAGAGCTGGCGGTTGTAGGTGATGCAGCCGCCGAGAGCGCACACCTTGAACTTGGTGCAGTAACCGGCGGAGACATCGTCCCCGCCGACCCACACCTGCTGGTCGGCGTCGTAGGCGCCGGTCGGCTCGCCGGTCGCCTCGGCGGGGACGGTGCGCGCGATTCCCAGACCGAACGGAGAATTCATTTTCTGTTCCCTTTCTTTGGGGCGATGTCTTTATCGTGCCGACGGCCGGGCGATGACGACAGTCACGAAAACACCTGACAGCCGCATAGTCAGGCAACCGCGCAGGCAATAGAGTTGAAGATCATTGATCTCGCGTGGCTGGAGGTCGTACGTGGACGGTCGGGTCAGGCGGCTCGTGGGCAGGCAGGCCGAGCTCTCGGCACTCGACGGCGTGCTGGAGACCACTCTCGCCGGGCGTTTTCAGCTCCTGGCGGTGACCGGCGAACCCGGCGTGGGCAAGTCACGGTTACTGGATGAGGTGACGTCCAAGGCCGAGCAGCGTGGCATGTGCGCGGCCAGGGGACTGGCTTCGGAGTACGAGTCCGATCTGCCGCTCGCCCTGGTCGTCGACGCCCTCGACGAGCGGCTTGCCGGCCTGCGCGCGGAGCTGGGTGAGCGCCTCGGCCGGCCGGCGATCTCCCTGCTGGCCTCCGTCTTCCCCGCTCTGGCCGGCGAACCGGCCGGCGAGGCGCAGCTGAGTCCCTTTACCCGCAACCGGTTCTACCGGGCCGTCAGGGGCGTGCTGGAGGAGCTGGCCGCTCCCGGAGGTCTGGCGCTGGTGCTCGACGACGTGCACTGGGCCGACGAGGCCTCGGCGGAGCTGCTCGGCTATCTGATCCGCCATCCGCCTGGCGGCGGCGTGCTCATGGCGCTGGCCTACCGTCCCGCGCAGGCCCCGTCCCACCTGGCCAAACTGGTGCAGCCCGCCAAGCACGCCCACCGGCTGGCGGTGGATCCGCTGAGCCATGCCGAGGTGGAGGAATTTCTCGGCCCGGCGGCCGGGCCCGCCCGTTCACAGGCGTTGTACGAAGTCAGCGGCGGCAACCCCTTCTATCTGGAGGTCCTGGCCGACCTGGATTCGCCGGTCATGGCCGAGGCGACGCCGGGCGGTCTGCCCGCCGACCTGCGTACCGCGCTCAAGCTCGAACTCGACGCGCTGCCGCCCGACGCGCTGCTGGTCGCCCACGGCGCGGCGGTCGCAGGCGAGGAGTTCGATCTGCCGATCCTGGAGGTGGCCGCTGCGCTGCCGGAAGAGGCGGTCGCAGAGAGCATGGACCGGCTGGCCGCTCGCGACGTCATCCGCCCGGCCAGGTCGGCGAGTCACTTCCGCTTCCGCCATCCCCTCGTCAGGAGCGCCGTCTACGACTCGGCAGGCGCCGGCTGGCGGGTGCGGGCGCACGCGCGCATCGCCGCGTACCTCGCGACGATAGGCGCGCCGGCGTCGTTACGCGCCCACCACCTGGTGCAGTCGGCCCGGCCCGGCGACGCCGGCGCGATCCGGACGCTGAAGTCGGCAGCACGATCGGCGGAGGAACACGCTCCCGCCACAGCCGCGCGCTGGCTGCAGGCGGCGCTGCGCCTGATGCCGGAGGAGGAGCAGGACCGGGTGGAGGTCCTCATGGAGCTGGCCAGGCTCCAGGCGATCAGCGGCCAGCTGCACGAGGGCAGCAGCACCGCGCAGCAGGCGCTGCGGTTGCTGCCCGACTCCGATCACGCGCGACGGGCGTCGGTGGTCCGGCGCTCGGCCATGATCGATCGGATGCTCGGCCGACCGGCCGAGGGGCAGGCCCTGCTCATGGCGGAGCTCAACCGCATGCCCCATCCCCTGCTGCGTGCGGCGGTGCCCCTGCGGTTACGGCTCGTCGGGGACAACCTCATGCGCGGTGACGTCCAGGCCGCCCGGCACTACCTTGATCTCATCCCGGAGATCCCCGTCCAGGAGGAGCCGGGCATGGCCGTGGCCGTGGCCGCGCTGCGGCCCATAACGGCCTATTCGGCCGGGCGGGCGGAAGACGCGCTCTTCCACATCGAGGCCACGGAGCGCCTGGCCGGCAAGACCTCCGACGAGCACCTGGCCGAGTGGATCGACGCCCTGTCCTGGTTCTGCTGGGCACAGACGCTGCTGGGCCGCCAGCAGCCGGCGCTGCACTGGTTCTCGCGCGCTGTCGCCGTGGCCCGATCGACGGGCCAGAACTACATCCTGCCGAACCTGCTGGCCGGGCAGGCTCGGACGCTCTGGCAGGCCGGCGAGCTCTCGGCAGCGGAGATGGCGGCCGACGAGGCGACAGAGATGGGCAGATCGCTGTCCTCGGTGCAGCTGCTGGCCTTCGGACTGACCGAGCGCTGCCTGGTGGCCTCCTGGTCGGGGCGTCACGAGGAGGCCCTGCGACACGCCGAGGAAGCGATGCAGGTGTGCGCGGGCAGAGCGGAATCGTGGGCGGCCACCGCCCGCTATGCCGGTGCACGGGCGCTGATCAACTCAGGGGAGGTGGCCGCGGGCGCGCAGGCGCTGGAACAGGTCTGCGCGCCGTCCACCAGGATCCTCCTCGACCGGGCCACGCTGCTGGCCTGCTACGAGGCCATGGCCTTCGCCGAGATGGCCCAGGAGCGAGGCGAGCAGTCCGCGCTGTGGGCCGAGCGCGCCACCCGCCTTGCCTCGTCCGCCTTACCCGCCTCCCAGGCAATGGCCCGGCTGAGCAGAGCCCACGCGCTGCGCCTCAACGAACCCGCCGCCTCGGCCGGGCAGGCCGCACGCGCAGCCGAGGAGTTCACCCATGCCGGGCACTGGGTCGATGCCGGGCGCGCATGGCTGGTCGCGGGCTCCGCCTTCACCACCGCGAACACGCGCGGCCCCGCCCGTACGGCCCTGCAACGAGCAGCGGAGATCTTCGTCCGATGCGGTGCCAAGCACCTGCTGGCCGAAACCGTCCGGGAGCAACGCAGGAGCGGTGTGCGGGTGTCGTCGTCGCCGGGCCGCGCGGCGGGGCCGTTCGGGCTCTCGCGCCGCGAGATGGACGTGGCCGAGTTGGCGGGCGGCGGCAGCAGCAACAAGCAGATCGCCCAGCAACTGTCGATCAGCATCCACACGGTGGAGACCCACCTGTCGCACATCTTCGCCAAGCTCGGGGTCACCTCCCGCATCGGGATGAAGAACGCTCTCGATGGCTGGATGTGACCACTACGCACCCTGATGCGG
The DNA here is from genome assembly GCF_039871515.1 of Nonomuraea sp. B1E8. Lineage (NCBI taxonomy): Bacteria > Bacillati > Actinomycetota > Actinomycetes > Streptosporangiales > Streptosporangiaceae > Nonomuraea > Nonomuraea sp. B1E8. Next base: position 53,017 of record NZ_JBDPLS010000001.1, read on the forward strand.
CAGATCGCGGAAATCAAGGTTTACCGCGATGTCCGCGTGCGCCCTCGTGCCGCATGCTGAGCAGGTCCGCCACAGAGCTTGGGGTGCCCATATGACGATCATCTCTGTTGTCTCACCATCGCCGATCCTCACTCGCGGCCTGTCGGAGGTCCTCCATGAGGAGGGCATCGACGCCGCCACCATCACACCCGTCCTCCTCCTGGTGTCCGGCGGGGAGCACGGTGAGCTGATCGAGAGGGTTGTGGGGGTGATTCAGGAAGCGGTGGAGGACCCGCCGCCGCATCATCCCGATCTGTCCATCAGGGAGAACGAGGTTCTCCAGCGGGTCGCCGACGGCCTGACCCAGCAGCAGATCGCCCAGAGCCTGGGCATCAGCCGGCACACCGTCGACACCTACCTGCGCAGGATCAGGACCAAGCTGGGGCTGGGCAACAAGGCCGAACTCACCAGGGCGGCCATGCTCGGCCATCGGGCTGAGCCGACACTGACGGCGGGCCGGAGCGCATGAAGCGCCGAGGGCAGTGGCCCGGCGCGTGTCGGGGCCGAAGCCCTTGGTGTGCTCCACCGGCGCCGGCCGCCCCGGGTCAGGGCCAGGCCGCCGCGCCCCGTCGGTAGGCCTGGAAGGCGCGTTCACCGCCTGCCCGCATCGCGAACCGGACCCCGCCGTCGCCCGGCCACGGATGCCTGTGGTCGAACCCGCCGGTGTAGATCTCGGCCGGTATTCCGTCGGGAAACGCCTCACAGAAGGGCGTGTACCGCCCGGCGGGCCCGGCGTCCGGCTGCTGCCGCAACCTGGCGCACGCGTCACAGATGCTGGGCCGGCGCCTCATGTCTCCTCGTCCTCCCTCGGCGTACGTCCCCCTCACCCCGTACGGAAGAAGTGGAACAGGGTGAAATCCGTGTTGGCGCTATGGGTCGGACCGATATGTCGTAGCTGCGCATCGATATAGATGACCTCCCCGTTCAGGTTCATGACGTTGTACACGTGTCCGGTGGCGTCGGGAGCCCCGTTGGGACGCGCGACGACGATGCCGCGCGCTCCAGGGCCGGCCATCCGGACGAGCGCGTCGATGTCCCAGAAGCTGCGCAGCCCCATGTGCCGTTCCGTGGCACGGGCCGAGAAGGTCCTTTCCGACTGGGCGTGCTCTGCTCCGACACACGGTCCGGCGACCGCCGGGCGTCCGCTCAGGACTTCGTCGACCGCGAGGGAGGTCTCGGGGCAGTTGGTCTGCCAGTTGGTGGGGTTGATGTGCGGGAGGATCCTTCGCAGGTCGTCCATGGTGGAGGGCCGGCGTCCCATGCGGTGGAGAAGGTGTTTGACCACTTCATAGCCCGCGCGCATGTCCTGGGCGTGATCGGGCCGCAGTGCCTCGTAATGGTGCAGGTGCTCCGTCCCCATGGGGCGCAGGTGCATGAGCGGCACCTGACCCGGCGTCCGCGGGTCCATCGGCCGGATGACGTTGTCCGGCGCGTTGCCCGCGGGCCCTGCGGGCGGGCGGACGTTGCCCGGCTGCACGGCGGGGAAGCCGCGCGGAGGCGTGGGCGTGTCGTCGGCGAAGACGGGCCGGATACCGTGCGGAGGCGTGGGCGTGTCGTCGACGAAGACAGGCCGGCCGCCGTGCGGAGGCACGGGTGTCTCGTCTGCCCAGGGCGTGCCCCGCTTCTCCGCGCCGCCCCGTGCTCCTCCCACGCCGAGGAGCTGGTCCATGGTGAGGCCGAAGTCCGCCAGCAGCACGTCGCCGATGAAGCCGATCCCCGTGGTGATGTCGTCGTGCTCCTTGAAGGCCAGCCAGTCGTCCACCTCGGCGGCTCCCTTGAACTTGTACCAGTTCCTCCTGTCGGCACCGGCGAGGTTGTGCGCCTGCGCGAACCGCGCCGCGGACTCGAGGATCTCCGCGACCTCCTCGTCATCGTTCGACCGGTCATAGGCGTCCGCGAGCCGGTTCGCCTCGTCCATCAAGGCATGCCAGCGGTTCCGTTCGGCCGGCGATTCGTAGGTCTCACCCCAGTCGGACGGCTCGTCCGGCACGACGACACGCCTGTGCCCTCCCGCCGCCGAGGGCTTCGCAGGCGGCCTGTGCCCCCCGGCCGCGGAGGGCTGCGCGGGCGACATGGAACCGCCGCGACCGGCACCCCGTGACGCTCCCCGCCTGGCGGCGCTGTCCAGCAGGAAGCGCATCCACTCCGACCGCGGGCGCACCGCGTCGGCCAGGGCCGCGATCTGCTCCGGGCCGCGCCCCCTCTCCAACTTGTGTACCAGCCGGGCCGCACGCTGCTCGGCCGAGTCGTTGCGCCGTAAATCCTGCTGGGCCTCGTGCAGCCGTTCGTCCAGCCGCCGCAGCCCTTTGATGTCGCGGCCGCCCGCGCCTCCCCAGCCTGACTCGCTGCGGCGGCGGGCGTGGACCATCTCGGGCGCCGCGACGGCCAGGGCGTCCACGCTCCGCGCGACGACCGGTCCGGCGCCGCTCTCGCCGGAGAAGTGCCGGTCGATGAACCGGCCCACGGCATCGGCGAGCGGCCGTGGCCTGTCCATGGCACGGTATTCGGTGAAGGCCTCGGCGATCATGTCGCGCGGGGTGTTCGCGCCGTACGTGGACAGCCCGTGCTCGACCGCCGCGACCAGCGCCTGATCGTGTGTCCCCGCGATGTCGTACGGCCGGCCGAGAACCTGGGAGACGACCCGGTTCAGCTCCGCACGCATGGCCGCGTCCTCCAGGATCCGCTCCGCCAGGTGCTCGCCGAACTCGTGATGGACGATTCCCCCCGGCGACCCCCCTCCAGGCACCGTCCACCCCGTCTCCTCCTCCAGCGACGGACCGGACGTCCTGACGTGCTCGTTGATGGCGGACGCGTTGAGGTACAGGCCGGAACTGCCGCCCGCCCCGTCCTGGTACGCGAGCAGGTTCGGATCGTACGGGAAGTGGCCGGCGGGGTCCCGCACGCCGACGACCTCCAGCGTCCTGAACTGTGCGGGATAGTCTCGCGCCAGGTCGTGCACGGCTTCCCGTACGCGCTCGGCGGGCACGGCGTCCAAACCCCCAAGATCCACGACCACACCGCCGACCACCTCGACGTCTACGGCGTTCGGACCCGGCGCCGGGACTGCCTCCCCCGCGCGTGAACCCAGCCGCGCGGGTGAAACAGGCCCCGACGCCGGTGCGGCTTCGGCCTGTGAGCCGTCCAGCCTCCTGGCAAGCGACTCCAGGGTCGGCACCTGGTCGATGGATCCGGAACCGCCGCCTGGCCTGCTCGTGGCTGCTGGGCTCGTTCCGGCGTCCTGGCTCCGCCGCACCTGCCCACCGTCTGTCGCGCCGGCTGCCGGGCTCCCCCCGAAGCTCTGCGGCCGCCGCACCTGCCGGCCGCCTGACCCGCCCAGCGGGACGTCGCCCGGTCCCCCGCTGTTCGAGCTGGGACCGGCTGGAGTGTTGTGGACGGCCGGGGGCGTTCCCGTCGTCGCGGGCGACGATGCTCCCTGTGTCTGAGCCGAGGCCGTCGTCGCGGGAGAAGGGGGCGGGGCACCCACGTCGAGCGGCGACGATGCCTGCGCGGCAGGACCGGACGCCGAGGCAGGCGCAGGCTGGGCCGCGAACGCGCTGGAACCCTGCGGTTCGCGGGCAGGCGCGCCGGGCGCCGGCCCGCGGTCTTCGTGTCCCGCGAGGCCGGGTGCCGGAAAGGCCGGGGCGGACGAAGGCGTGGCGGCATCGGCGCCGACCGGAACCGACGCGGAGTCGGCCGGGACCGGCGCGGGATCGGACGAGACCGGCTCGGACCCGGCCGATGGGACCGGCGCGGGGTCGGAGGTGGCGGCCGGAGGTGCGGCGGGTGGGAGAGACGGGTCCGCCGCGGGTGCGGGGCCGGCGGCCCCGGAAACGGGCGCGGCAGCAGGGCCCGCGACCCCGGGAAGCCCGGGAAGCCCGGGAACGGGCGCGGCGGCGAGGCCCGCCACCCTGGGAAGCCCGGAAGGGGGTTCGGCGGTCCCTGAAGGGCTGGGAGGAGGCCCGGAAGGGCTGGGAGGAGGCCCGGAAGCGGGGCCGACGGCCCCCGGAAGGCCGGGGAAAGACCCAGGAGCGGAGCCGGCGGACCCCGAAGGACCAGTCGACGGCGCGGTGGGGGTCGGGCCGGCGTCGAACGGGGTGACCAGCTCGCGGATGCCCGTGGCGGTGCCGATGACGGATTGGGAGACGCCCGCCCGGGCCATGTCCTCGAGCGAGACGGGCTGCCCCGTGATGAAGCCCATCACAGCGGCCGCCGCCGCGCCACCGGTGGCACCGCTGAACGCGCTGTGGCCGGCGGATCGCAGCAGCAACATCCGGCCGGCGTCGGCGATGCCGGTCTCGCCCGGCGCGCCCCTGCGGTTCATGGCGCCCTGGGTGAGGCTCTGCACCACCGACTCCATGGCCTCCTGGAAACCCTCCATGGCGGCCTTGCCGAGATCGATCCGATCGCGGTTGCCCTGGAACGCCTGTATGCCCTGGACCGCCATGGACAGACCGGCGCCCGTCGCGAAGTCGACGGCGGCGTACCGCAGCATGGCCTGCAGCAGTTGCCGGTAGATGAGCGTGATCCGCATGCGCTGCTGAGCCAGCCGGGCCGCGACCGCAGCCGCGGTGATCCCGCCGGCCCAGAGCGCGGTCACGAGCCGCACGATCGACATGACCACCACGGCCAGGGTGGCGAGGATCATCATCTGGGCGTACTCGATCTCGGTGGCGGCGTCCTTGAACTGGGTGCCCATGGCCCGGCAGAGCTGTTCGAGCCGGGCGGCCGACTCGCGCAACTCGGTCGCGCGGCTTGAGAACGCCTCGGACGAGTCGCCCTTGTTGTGCGACCTCACCTGGCCGAGGGCCTCGTCCAGGGCGGGAAGGAGCGCCTTTATGTCGTCCGCGGCGCGCAACCACGCGTCGCCGAGGCGGCGCATGGCCTCCAGGTCGACATCCGGCCACTCGCAGCCGCCGAGCCATCCGGCCGCCCATTCGGCCCAGGCAGGGAACTCCATGGATCAGGCCTTCGGCCCCATGCCGTCGTCGGTCTCCGCCGCGAGGCGACCCATATCCCCGACGCCGTCCGCCGTGCCGGACAGTTGCGTGATCACCTGGCCGAACACCTGCATCGCGACTTCGCCGTTGAGCTTGAGCGATTCAGCGAGCTGCCGGCCCGCCTCGTCGTTCCGCTCCCAGCCCTCGTTGGCGGCGATCTCCCCCTCCAGCATCGACCTGATCGTGTCGAGCTCCCCGGCCAGTGCGTACAGCCGCGCGGCGTCGCCGGACAGCCCTTCAGGCTGCACTTCCATGCGCCTGACGTTCACATTCCGCCTTTCCTCGGGTGCGTTATGGCGCCGATCCAGCGGCTCGTGTTATGTGCGGCTGGATTTCAGGTCGACTACCGGCGAAATAATGTGAACGCAGTTTCGGATTGCGGCATCAGGCCATCGTACTGTCGCTGCGCCGCAGAGCAGAATGCATCAAAAAACTTCGAAATATGGCCCGCGCCTTCGACGGAAGCACGTCCGGCCGGTCATCCCGCCCGTGGTCGGCTTCGCCAGCGGCGCAGGAAAATGATGACCACCGACGTACCGGAGATGAGAAGACCTCCGAGGATGATGATTGGCGGGATGACGTCCATCCGCTCCTCGACGGCGTCAGGAAGCCGGAACATGCCGGGCCCCACCGCGAACGTCCCCGAGTCGTCGATGGCACCGCAGGTGATCGTGTACGTGCCCGGCGGCACCGGATTGTCGGAGGTGAGGGTGACGACCCAGTCCTTGCCACCGACGGTCGTGCTCGGGCCCGGGCTGTGGTCGAGTTCGATCGCCCGGCCCGCGGAGTCCTTCACCTCGCAGAAGGTCGCGTAGTTGGGCGGCTCCCGGAAGATCGCCAGGCCCTCGCGGTCGAGCCGTACGGTCTGCTCCTGCCCCGCCCGCAGATCGGCGACGGGATCCGGCGGCACCTCCAGCAGCCACCAGAGCAGCCACAGGCCGGCCGCGACCACGACCAGAACTCCGACAGGCACCAGATACCAGCGAGCCGACGGCCGCGGAGACCTCTCAGACCGTGGGTATGCCATGCGAGGGAGATTAGCGACGCGACAGGACGGACAGGACCCTTCGCCAAAGCTGGAACACCGGGAAAATGACGTCCTGCGTCGTGCCCGCCCCTTCGACGCCGCGTCGTCCGAGGAGCGGGCCTTCGCCCGTAGCCGGGCGGGCCTACGCGGCGTCGTGCAACGCTCGGATCGCCGCGAGCACCTCGTCCCGGTTACCGGCCGCCACGCGGGCAGCCGTTCCGCTGCGGCGTCCACTCGGCGACGTGGCCGCACGCAGGGCACGTCAGCCGATGCGGCGCCGTAAACCAGCCGACCACGTACGTGTGCCCGTCCCGGTGGTCAGGATGCACGGCCACCAGCGCGCGACCGTCGCACCGCGGGCAACGGACCAGGATCTTCCTGGCGGAATGCCACAGACGGACCCCAGGATCCCGGAACCGGCGCCCGCCGTCCTGCTCACCCTCCATACGGTTCATCCTGCCGCCTGCCCGGGCCGGATGGTCGCGCCCAGGCTGTCCCACCATGCCTGCCGGACCGGCCCGGCAACAGATGTGGGACCGGCGTCAGCCCGGACGCCGGCCCGTCTACTACTGCTTGACCTTGGCGCCGGCTGCCTGGCCCGCCGGGCAGCGCAGGCCCTGGGGAGGCACGGTCAGCGAGATCAGGTACTTGTCCATCGCCGCCGTGGTGCACTCGGTCCTGCCGTAGATGCCGTGGCCCCAGCCCTCGTAGCTGAGCAGCGCGGCCTTGGGGCCGAGCTGGCGGGCCACGTTGGCCGACCACGCGTACGGCGTGGAGGGGTCGTGCCTGGAGGCGCCCACCAGCAGCGGAGCACTGCCCTTGTACCGCAGCCGGTGCTGCGGGTTGTTGACCGGGTGGCCCTGGCACCTCGGCATGTCGCCCATCGGCATCGGGTTGTACCGCATGTCCGGGGCCACCGCGTTGGCGCCGCGCATCACATCGGCGTACTCGGCGTAGTTCCGGAGCGACAGCTTGAAGTCCTCGCAGAGGATCGCGGTGGGGAATTCGGCGAACTTACCGCTCACGGGCCCGTTGCCGGGAGGGCCCGGCATGTCCTTCGGCACCGGCCCGCCGGCCAGGGCGCGCAGCACCTTGGCCTCCAGCGGCCAGTCCGGCCCTTCGTTCATCACCACGCCCAGCCAGAGGAGGTTGTGGGCGCTGACCGGGCGGTCGGTGTGGTCCGGCCAGTACAGCTTGCCGCTGTCCGCCTTCTTGAGCAGTCCCTTCCACAGCGCCCGGACGTCGCGCCCGTGCAGGACGCAGTCGGTGTCCCGCTTGCACCAGGCGACGAACTCGTCGAAGCTGTCCTGGACGGCGGCCGCCTCGCTCACCTGGAACGCCTTGGCGTTCAGGCTGTGGTCCATGTTGCTGTCCAGCACCATGGCCCGGATCCGGTTCGGAAAGAGCTCGGCGTACATCTGCTGGGCGAGCGTGCCGTAGGAGACGCCGTACGAGGTCAGCTTGTCGTCGCCGAGCGCGGCGCGGATGGCGTCCATGTCACGGGCCACGTTGGCCGAGTCGATGTGGTCGTACAGAGGGCCGGTGCGCTTGCGGCAGTCCGCGCGCAGCTTCTTGTTGAAGGCGATCCACTTGTCGTAGTCGGCCTGGCTGGTCATGACCTCGTACGGGATCTTGTTGTACACCGAAGCCGAGCAGGTCACCGAGCCGCTGCGGGCGACGCCCCGGGGATCGTAGCTGACGATGTCGAACCGCCGCTGCACATCCTCGCTGAACCCGGAAGGGCGAAGGATGTCGTTCACGCCGGAGTTGCCGGGTCCACCTGGGTTGGTCAGCAGGGATCCGATCCGCGCGGAGGGGTCGGTGGCCTTGCGCCGCGCAAGGGTCAGGTCGACGGTGGGTCCGTTCGGCTTGGACCAGTCGATCGGTACGGCCAGCGTGCCGCACTCGACGGTGGGTTCTTCCTCACACGGCTTCCAGGCGATGCCGCGTTTCCCGACTTTTTCCGTGGCTTTTCCTACGGGGACTGCCGCGTTGGCCGCCTCCGTCGTCGAGACGGTTAAGAAGGCCGCCATCACCACGAAGGCGGTGGCGAGCGTGGACAAGCTTCTCCGCACATTGCTCCAATCGTCGATCGGCGAACCTGGTCGCGCACACGGAAAGGACCGACCTCGACGTGCGCATCCGCCACCCGCGCAGGCGGGGACGGAGGCTCGTCGATGGTCGGCCCGCAGGCTGCTGAGCTGGCCTTAGCCGCTGCAGGATCGTTGATGCCCGCCTCTTTCGATCTTCCAATTCTCAAATTTAACAGGACGAAATCCTCATTTCGTCCTCGATCTTGCCTTACCGCCTTCGTGCGGCGACGGCGACCGAGCCGGCCGGGTCATCGCGGTGGTAACCCTTGGCGTGCGGAGTGGGCAGGGAGACGCCGGCCCACCGGCGAGAACGCGAAGTGATCATGCGGCCAAGCTGGCGATCCTTCTAAGGCCGCATCGATGCTGGAGGCAAGCATCCCGGGGTAGGGCCAGCCCTACCAAGGACCCTCCGCTACGGGCTTTCGACGCCACCGAGGCAAACCTCATCGACCATTCGAGGCGTTGCACGTAGATGATCTGCAGAGATCGACTTAGAATGGATGCAACCTATGGATGAGAAGGCTTGTGATGCTACTCAGGTTCAGAGGAGCCAACCACAGATCGTTCCGGGACGAGTTCGAGATCTGGCTGGCGGCGAGCAAGTTCAACCAGGGGGCACGGCGTCCCGCCGGCCTCGCCGAGGACCCTGACCTGGCCTACCTACCGGCGACAGCGATCTACGGCTCCAACGCGTCCGGCAAGTCGAACGTTCTGCATGCCATCCGCTGGATGCGCCAGGCCGTCCTCAACTCCGTCCATGGATGGTCCGCGCTCGATGGCATTCCGCGCGAACCGTACGAACTCGACCCGGCCGCCCGTTCGGACGCTTCCCTTTTCGAAGTCGACATCGTTCTCGACGGCGACCGGTACGTCTATGGCTTCGAAGTCTCCGACGAGCGAGTCGAAACCGAGTGGCTGCACGCATACCCCGGTGGACAGGCGCGCCGTCAGATCTGGTTCGAGCGCGACGCGGACGTCAGCGAGTCCTTCGCCTTCCCCGGTGAAGGGCTGAAAGGGCCGAAGGAGGGCCTCGTTTCCCAGACCCGGCCGAACGCGCTGTTCCTGACCGTCGCCGCAGCTTTCAACCAGCCCCATCTCAAACCGATCCACGACTGGTTCCGGCACAACCTCTGGTGGATCAGCCCAGGACGCGACTTCGAAGATCGCCAGAGCTTCACCCGCAAACTGCTGGACGATGCACGGCAGCGGGACCGCATCATCGGGCTGCTCAAGGTCGCGGACCTAGGAATCGTGGGAGCCAAGGTCGATCCGCTGACCGGCGAACTCCGGCTCTCGCACCAGGGGACTCATGGCGCTGTCGCTCTGAGCTATGAACGGCAGGAGTCCATGGGCACCCGATCCTGGTTCGCCTTTCTCGGCCTTCTCCTCACCACGCTGGACCACGGTGCGGCTCTCCTCGTCGACGAACTCGACACCAGCCTGCATCCCCTTTTCGCCGCCGAAGTCCTCAGGCTTTTCCAGGATCCCGCAGCCAACCCCAACAACGCACAACTGTTGTGCACGGTCCACGACGCGACCTTGCTGGGCCGCACGCACATTTTTCAGCCGTTGGAACGGGACCAGGTGCGCATCACCGTCAAGAACCAGGCCGGTGCCTCCGAGATCTATCCGCTGACCGACGCCCGTCCCCGCAAGACCGAAGCCCTCGACCGAAATTACCTGGCCGGCGCGTACGGCGGCGTGCCCAGACTGACCGTCGGCGAGATCGCGGAGACTCTTGCCAGTCCTCTCACGGAGCCGACCACGGAGGTGCGCACCTGATGGCCAAACGCGGAGCCCCTGGCGCAGCCGCACCTCCACGTCCAGGTTCGGGCCCCGCAGAAAGAACAACGTCCTGTTCATCGTCTGCGAGGGACAAACCGAGCGGAGCTACTTCCACCACCTCAACCATCGTTTCGGAGCAGAACACAACTTCCAGATCCACCTCACCCCGCGCAAGATCACCGAAGGTCAGCGCTTCGCGTCAGGCCCACCTGGTCGGCTCGGCGGAAACCGTACAACGATTCCGGCGAAACTTCGACGGACCAAGGAGTTCGCAGACTTTGAAAAGCTCGTCGAACCGCATCACTTCGAACAACTGACCAAAGAAGGCCGACAGGCAGCCGCGGTCAAGCTGGCTCACCGCCTCGTGGCCGAATGCGCGAGCGGACGTTGCGCTCCCGCTCCAGAGCCTGGCGGACCTGGCCACGCTCCTACCTGCGACATTCTTCTACGTGATCCTTCTACTGACATCTATCACATCCTTGAGGTGCTCGGCATCGTCTCCTGATGCCGCGACCTGCCCGTGCCCTCCGGTCAAGCGGCTACCCCGTCATGGCGCGCTCTGAGCAGTGACCAGTTGATCATCGCGTGCACCCTGCCCACGCCCGCTGAGCCGTTATAAGCGCCGATCACTCGCACGTGCCGGACCCCCGGCAACGGCCTTCCCTCGCCATCGCGCTTTTGAGTTACGACTTCACTTCCTCAGCTCAGGACGGTGCTTTCTCGACGCGCTCGCGGGCGGGCTGGGTGATGGGCAGGTGGGTGACGGCGATGGCGGCGGTTGACGGCTCGGCTCAGCGGCGGATGCGGTAGCGGATGTGGGTGGCCTCCGGCGTGTCGATCACACGTACGATCTGCAACTCCATGCGCGACGGCAACACCTCGAAGAGCCGCCGGCCACCGCCGAACAACACCGGGATCTGATGGATCTGCACCTCGTCCAGCACCCCGGCCTCGATCGCCCGCTGCGCCGTGTAAGCGCCGATCACGTGCACGTGCCGGTCCCCCGCCGCGGCCTTCGCCCGCGCCATCGCGCTTTCGATCCCGTCGGTCACGTACGTCACCAGAGGATAGTTCGCGACGGACGGTCGGGCGGCCGATGACTGGCCACGAACATCGGGATGCCCTGGCCGTTGTGATCACCACCCCAGTAATCGACCTAGTAACAGACGAGGTGATCCATAACGCGACTGCAGCGAGCGAGAGCCCGATCAGTGGTACGACGCCAGGGACGATCGCCCAAGGTCAGGATCAAGGAGCCTTGCGGCCTCGATCAAATGCTCCTGTGTGACTCATGATCGTGGTAACGAGCGTGGCCACGGCGATGAATGTGCCGCCGCCCCAGCCCAGCGCTCCCGCAACGGCAAATCCGCTCTCTCTTGCGACTATGAATGCAAATTGCGCGACTACTAGCGAGATGAGCATGATCATAGTCACACAGATTCCGATTCGTGATGCGCTGCTCACTATCCCCCCACTTCGCTCAGCTGATGGATATTGGAAGAACCGAAAGAGTCATGCTTCACTCGATCCCACCTGCACTTGACGAGCACTTGCAAGACGACAGGGAGAAAGAGCGACGGCTGTGAGCCCTATAGAAAAATCAGAAAATCGAACACTGCGACAGCTACTCGGGCACTGCAATTCGCAGTACCAGAGCAGCGTCATCATATAGCTTCGCCTCAATAAGTTGCTTAACAATGCGGAGGACATCACTCGTTACGCGCTCGCCGACATGGAAGAGAACCGCCTCAGCTGCCATCCTCAAACTTGCCTCCCGAAGTCGTTTTAAAATGATCGGGAGCTCGATCGAGGCACACCTCGCGCCGGCCAGATGCAGGAGCAACCGGGCATGAGCAAGATCTTCTGCTTCGATCCTCTCGACGATGTAGTCGGCCAAGCGTCTGCCATCCAGTTGCCGGTCCCCTAGGACAGGGGGGACCGGCAACTCGCGCCCGTACATGGCGTTGATTTTGCCTCCAGTGGCCGCCAACGGCGTCCCGGAAGACTCGCTCGTGTGATCACCCATGCGCATTCCCCTTCTGAGCAGCGCCGCCACCCCGACGCCCGTTGCGCTGGCGGCGGAATGCTGAAGCGTGTGCGCTCTCGAGAGCTTCAGAGTCGAAGGGCATGCCCATGCCCTTCACGACCGCCCGTGCGGATGCGATGTTGTACAGGCGCAGGCATGTCCTAAGTTCAGGGCAGCGATGGCCCCCCAGATAGCGCGAGAGCAGCGAGGGCGAGACGTTCAGATCCCTTCCGAGGTCCGCACAAGGCATCTCAGTGATAAGAGCGCGGAGCTGACGGAGCATGTGCGCCAGCCGCAAACGTTCAGGTGATAGCGACCCGTCATCCAGCTTCTTTAGCTCTCCCAACCTCATTGCATCCTCCTTGAGCTGGCATAACCGACATTTCGGGCAGGCCTGACGACGAAACCACGACACGCTTCTTACTCGCGCCGCCCGGGCCAGCGTCAGCCATCGAGAGAGATCAATACCGACCGGGACAGAGGTTTCTGGACAGGGGGCAGGCAGGAGTGGGCTGGAGGCGTAGCGAGGACTCAAGGTGTACCAGATTACAACTCCCCCGGGAGACGGTATGCCAGACATTCTGGCTAAGTCGCAGATGCCAGGGCATGTTGCCACTTGGCGGAAATATCGCGAACGGCTTGCGCAGCCGCGTCGCGGGAGCTCCAATGGAAGTCCACTTGAGGGGCGACCTAGCCTTCCTGCCCGGTCGCCCCTCCTCACCGTGCTTCCTTAAGAGAGGAGCAGCATTGTGCAGGTTCCGTCATGGAAGAACACAGAGCTGGGAACCATGAAGCGCGCCGCTTTGTGGCTGGTCCAGAGGATCGGCGAGGGCAACACCTTCACCAAGGAGGAACTGCGGAGCGACTTTCACGGGGTGGCACAGATTGACCGCCGAATGCGTGACCTGCGTGACTTCGGCTGGCGAATCGACACCAGCCGGGAGGATGCCGCACTCCGCCAGGACGAACAGCGCTTCGTCTCTGCGGGCGAGCCTGTCTGGGAACCCGGCAAGGCTACGAAGAAGAGGGAGGGACATGCAATCAGCGCAGTCCAGCGACGTGAGCTTCTCGCTAGGGCCAACTACGTCTGCCGCTCCTGCGGCATACCAGCAGGACACACTTACAGCGGCACCTACGAGACCGCTCAACTCGACGTTGCACGGCGAGCGGTTGTCTCCTCCGATGGATCTCGTAGCACTCAACTCGTGGTGGAGTGTGGACGCTGTCGCGTAGGTGGCCGGGCTCTGGAGGTCGACCTCGGCGACCTGACGGCACGTCTCAGCCGCCTCTCCGCTTTCGATCGTCAGATCCTGGCCGGCTGGATGCGCGACGGCGAACGTGAGTTCAGCGAGGTGGAAAAGCTTTGGGGTCTCTACCAGGCGCTGCCGGCGGAGTCCCAAGCTGAACTGATGGGCAGGCTTGGGTGAACTGCACATGGGAGTTGGTTACAGCCATGCCTAACATTGTTAGAGATTAGAAGCCGTTCATCAAGAAGGGAATGCAATTGCCAGTCAACTATGGCACTCCGCACCGCGCCGAGGAAAACCGCGCCTTGGTGCGGCAGCGCCTGAGCGAGGCCCACAACACAGGCGGCCTGCAGGAGACACTGACGATCGAGTGGCGCGGAAAAGCGCGTCATGTCGAGGTCATCGACATGCCTGTCGAAAACCTGGTCTACAACCCCAGCACACATCGGATTCGCGCGCAGCGCAGCTTCGACCCAGCACAAGAACAAGAACTGAACAACAACCCCTGGTCAGAAGAGAGTCAAGGTTACTTGGCGTTCCTGCTTCGAGCGCTTCCGTCAGATCCCTCGAAGCCCGATCCGGACTTTGAGACTCTGAAGGAGAGCCTACGAGAGTTCAAGCAAAACGAGCCGGGGCTAATAACCCAAGACGGCGTCCTCGTCAACGGCAACACACGCTGTGTTGCTCTCAAAGATCTAGGTGTCCAGCACATTCGCGTTGGCGTTCTTCCCGAATCATGTACCTGGGAGGACATCAGCGCTGTCGAACTATCCCTCCAGCTTCGGCGCGAGCACAAGCGAGAATACTCCTATATCAACCGGTTGCTCTCGATCGATGAGCAAGTCAGCATGGGCCGGGCGGTCCCGGACATCGCCCGGGAGTTCCGGATGAAACCAAAATCTGTTGAACGGGATATTTGGATCCTCACCACCCTACGTGATTTGATTGCACGTAGTCGTGAAGGCGATCGCCAGCTCCGCCTCATGGACTTCGAAGATCAACAGGAGAAGCTTTCCGAGCTCCACCGGAGATACCAGCTAGAGTCAGCAGCCAGCAAGGAGAGAGCTGATCTGCTCAAGGAGAATCGCCTCGCAGCAATCACATTGGGATACTCGAAGACTGATGTGCGGCACATCGAGGTTGACTTCCGCACCCGATATCTCGATCGTCATCTTTCTGAAGAACTCAGGACCTCGGCGCCAGATACGCCTACATCAACCGCCATTCCAGGGTTGAACAGAAAAGTGCGTGCCGCCAGCGCTCAGGTTACACAGGCCCGCGCCTTTACAGATATCCTTCTGAAGGCTCGGACAGAGGAAAAGAGCAACAACCAAGCTTCGCCTGTTCTACAGCATGCCAGGGAAGCTCTCGATTCCGCGCTTAAGGCAGCCGGCAAGGACAGCCTCATACGCAAGAAGCAAAGGGCTGTGTCGGATCGGATTGACGAGGCCCGAGCGGAAATTGAGCAAAGCATCACGGATCTAGTGCTGGCGCGAGCCTCGAGCAGCCTTGACGAGGAGGCTTACGACGATGCACTCGCCAGCCTGCGCGACGCGCTGGCAAAGCTGGCGGTGGAATCAGCCCGCACCATCAAAGTACCTGGAGACGGCGTGGCCTGGCTGCTGGAGGCCACCGGCGTGGAAGGCAAGTAAAGGTGGAAGAGCCCTCCCTGAGGATCTCGCTGGATGTCACCAAAACAAGAGCCCTTCTTCGTACCATCCCCAAGCATCAGAACGACTTGGCTCAGTTGGCCGCCCGCTTCACCCTCGGCAGCCGACGAGGACCTCTTGCTGTCGAAGTCGAACTCGACGACTTCTTGGTCGCGGTGGGCGAACTGGCCACGTGGCCGGCGCCGGAGAACGTCGAGTGGGACGAAGAGCTAGCTCAACTCGTCTCTAGCGTCCTTGATGACGCGGAAGCGGCCGAGGAAAAACTCACAGACGGATCCCCCGGCGGGGCCGAGTCCATTGATGCCGAGGAGGTCACCGACCTCCTCGGTCCGGATTGGGTTGCGGACCTGACACCTTTCCAGCTCAGAGACATCGGAAAGCTACTGTCACTACGTCACGGAGCGAACTTCAGTGTGCCCGGGGCGGGAAAAACACGCGTAGCACTTGCTGTGTACAGCGCAATACGCAACCAGAGCCGGATACGCCGAATGCTCGTCGTTTGCCCTAAGTCTGCCTTCGAGTCTTGGCAATATGAGAGCGCCGTCTGTTTTGATGAGCCGCTCAGAACTCAGGTCCTAGACCAGGTCCCGGACCCTGGCACAGAACTCCTGATCGTCAACTACGAGCGGCTCAGCCGCAGCCTAGGAAACCTTGCTTCTTGGCTACGGGCGTCTCCCTCCATGCTCATACTTGACGAAGCCCACCGGATGAAGCTCGGGGCCCGGGGAACGTACGGCTCTGCGTGCCTTGCCCTGGGGCCTCTCGCTCAGCGCCGGCTCGTCCTAACCGGCACACCCGCGCCTAATGGCGCACGCGATCTTGAAAATCTGCTGTCCTTCGTCTGGCCTGGCCATGGGCGGCGAGCGGTTGCGGAGGCTGTAGCCGATGGCGACCTTGCGTACGCTAGTGCCGTTTTACGTCCGTTGTTCACCAGGACAACTAAACGCGAACTCGGCTTGCCGCCATACGAACCCACAATTAGATATGTCAGATTGCCGCCGCTACACCGGGAGATTTATGACGCACTGAGAGGACGCTACTCTGCGCGCGCTGATGCGTCACGCGACCAAATCGACAACCTCGGCAGGGCTATGCTCCGCCTTTTGATGGCCGCAATCACACCGGCCCTGCTCATCGAAGGCACCAGCCGGTATGAGCCGCTCAGCTACCAGGTTCCACCACTCAAGGTCGCGCCTGATGATTCTTTGTACGATCTCCTTAAGCGTCTTCCCAGCTTTGAGATGTCTCCGAAGTACCATGAAGCCCTCACCGTCGTCAGGGAAAACGCTGCAGAGGGCCGGAAGACCATAGTGTGGTCCACCTTCGTGCGCAGCCTAACGACCCTGCAGCGCCTCCTAGCCACCTACAATCCTGCGATGGTTCATGGTGGAACGGTGGAACGTAATGAGGAAATCAGGCGCTTCAGAGAAGATCCGCGGTGCATGGTTCTGCTCTCGAACCCCGCGACCCTCGGTGAGGGCATCAGCCTCCATCAGATTTGCCATGACGCCGTCTATATCGACCGGGACTTCATGGCGGGCCGATTTCTTCAGAGCCTGGATCGTATCCACCGGCTAGGGCTTGCGCCAGATGCCGAGACACGGGTGACGATCTTGGTCACCGAAGGGACCATCGACGAAGCGGTGACCTTGCGCCTCAAGGAAAAGGTCGAGTTCATGGGCCGGATCCTTGACGATCCTGAGCTTCAACAACTCGCCGATCTTGAGGAGGAACCTTCCGCTGCAGGGGGCATGGATATGGCTGACATCCAGGCCCTCATGGATCATCTCAACGGCGCGCCCATTCAGCGGACTCCGCCGTATTCCGGACTTGCTTGAACCCCGCCGCTGACTCAAAAGGTACGCGCAGAATCCTTGCGCGAGATCACTCACAAACCACAGGGCAGGCGCTTAAACCGTCTGCCCTGTGTACACGAATCGCACAGCAGCACCAGAGCCAATCATCAGCTCACCTTAGATGCGCTGGCACGCAAATATTCATTACGAGCATGGTCAACTTGCCCAACAAAGGCCTTGAAACGTTCGAGTCTGTAGGCGAGAAGCCCTTTACTCGTCGCCCTCTTCTCGATTTCAAAGTCTCGGCCGAGCAAGCTGATACGCCTATCTATTTCGGGATCACTGAGCTCTAGCTCTGCCCTTGCCATGATTTCTTCAGCCGTGATGAAATCGTTAGCGTCACGCAGCACTCGATAGATGGGATCATGCGTACGGTCCTCGTACAATTCGCGCTTGTCGCCTGTGTGATTGAGCGCAGCAGCTATGGACTGACCCAAGGCCCTGGCAACAGGCGGAGGAAAGGCGTTACCGATCTGACGGTATTGAGATGTCTTGCCCCCGGTGAAAATCCAGGTGCCGTCATCCCAGCCCTGGAGGCGTGCAACCATTTCGCACGTGAGTTTCGGGCCATACTTAGTCATCGGCCTACGGTCGTAAGGAGGAGTATCGTAGGGAGGAGCGATATCGTGGACACCGTAAGCATCCACGCCCAATGCTTCCCACGCACGCTTGGCACGGGTTGGCCCTAGATCGGCCCCACCGTGCTTCTTCGATCCGCCGACAATCGTCGGAGCAACTTGATTGGCCTTTCTAGCCCACTCTTCGGCGCCCTCCCAGCCTCTCGATGCCATAAGATCCTTGAGTGCTTCTCCGACTGTTGGAGCCGCCACTTCAGACTTCGCCGGCCAACTGAAGTACTTAAACTCTTCCGGACGCATTGCCACCAGCACAAAACGAGGACGGAGCTGCGGAACACCGTAACTAGAGGCGTTCAATAGCGTCCACTCGGCAAGATATCCGAAGTCTTGGAGCCTATCCAGCACGTGTTGGCGATATCCCGCGAAGCGCGGCATGCTCAGTCCGCGCACGTTTTCCAGCAGGAGTGCACGCGGCTGGACTGTTTTAACCTGTTCGATTGCCCATGCGAAAAGATCACGCTCGTCGGTGGCGCCGAGTTGCTTGCCAGCGATTGTGAATGGCGGACAGGGGACCCCACCTGCGAGCAGGTCTATTCCATGGAATTCGTCGGGCTTCCATAGCTCAGGGTCCGCGACATCGCCCTCTACGACCCAGGTTCCGTCCTTGACTTTGCCCGGGTCGCTAATCGTGATGTTGCCCTCGCGAGCGTTCTTGCGAAGAGTAGCGCAAGCGTTCGGGTCAAGTTCAAATGCCAGGCGATGTGTGAAGCCTGCTTGGTGCAAGCCCAAAGCCTGGCCACCGGCTCCGGCGCAGATTTCGACAGCTTCAAGAGCCATGCGTGCACTCCTTGGGTGATCCGAGGTTGGGGCGGTCGAGCTGGCGGTTGTATCTTCCCGGAGAGGGAGTCGCACCGTTGATGGACTTGGACAAGACATGCCAGCAGGCCCCAGAGAACAGGCCCACAAGCGCGGGTTGTACCCAGCGCCCCTCAACGAGGGTCGATCGAGGAACATGCGGGCCAACCGCCGGAGCGACACCAAACCAGAGGTCATGCTCCGCAGCGCGCTGCACCGGCTGGGCTACCGCTACCGGAAGGACCTTCGCCTTGATCTCAAAGGTGTGAAGGTTAGGCCGGACATCGTGTTCACCGCCCGGAAGGTCGCGGTCTTCGTCGACGGCTGCTTCTGGCATGTTTGCCCTGATCACGGCCGGCAGCCTACAACCAATGAGTGGTACTGGACGCCTAAGCTGCGTCGGAACATGGAACGCGACCAGCTCGTAAACACCGCGCTTGAGGCCGCCGGCTGGAAGGTTGTCCGCCTGTGGGAGCACGAACCGTTGACCGCCGCCGTAGAGGCCGTGGTGGTGGCGTTGCACTCCGGAGTCGAACACGAGAGCGAGGTTAGCGAATAGAGGCGACAATGTCTTGAGGTTGGCGTGCGTCGCAGGGCAAGTCGTGGATACGGATCCTCGGAGCCTAGCGCAGGGATGGCATGCACCACGTCCACGCTGCAAGGCATGCCGCCGGAACCACCGGACGGCTGGCTCTCGCGGGACAAGGCATCAGCCGATCCGTCTTCTGCTCGCCCACGCCGCCAGAAGAGACTGACCAGGGCATCATCAGGCGCGTACCTACACGGCAGGCTGTGCAGACGACCTCCTCAGTCAGATCCAGACCGGCGAGCGGAAGATTCGGACCTCTCACGCTCACGTTGGGAGATTACCCGGTCGGCTCTGACTGGGCGCGTGAGCTGGTACGGCTGCGCTGCGCTGTCGGCCGTCAACCCGTTAGCGGTCCGATGTCGGGCAACGACGGAGCGTCCTCGACAGGATCGCCGGCCACCGCCACAACCCAATGCTCGCCGTCGAGTTCAATCGATGGCGCATCCCCGTGGTGCCACTGACGACGAGCAACTCGTACACTCACGAATTCCCCTGGGCCTGGAGCAGGCAGGCCCAACGATACTGCAGCTTGGACGTGGTTCTTATACTGTCCGAAAATGACTATACCTTCGGCGCGGAGAGCGGTACGCGAGCCCCCACGACGGCGCGCACGCCTCATATAGTCTTCCTGCATGGCAACGGTGGCCACAACGTTCCTGCTGACAAGGCGGCGCTGAGCCCGTCGAAACAACTCGTTGAGACGCTTCTGCCCGCTAGTCGACCTGAAAATCGCGTCGATGTCCTCGCTGGAGAGGCGCAGGAGGACGTTGTCCTGCAGTGGCGCGTCCTTGAAGAGCCAACGAATAGCGCTTCTTCCGTGCCTGCTCGGTGTGCGTTTCGAATCCCTGTTGGTCTTAAAGTTGAGGTTTTCCGGGGACGCGCGAAGGAGACCCGCGCTCCACTTCCCCGCCCGGTCGTTCGCCCATAGACCAAGGACAACATGCCCCAGAGCTTCCGGTGGGATCATCCACTCGGCCAGGCTCTGGGAGTACTTACAGTCCACCTCCGTATCGGCGATGCGGTAGTCGAGGAGCTTACCGTCGGCGAAGTCAAACTCACGTTGCAGGTTTATCTCGATCAGGGTACCGCAGTGGGTCTTTTCGGTCTTGTGAAGCTGTTCCCAGTGATAGCGGCCGGTGTGTTGTCCGTCGAGGAGCATGTCGAAGCTGCGCCGTATCGCCTTCCCTATCCTCGAACCGTCGGGATCGAGGGCCTTGAGGTGAGTGAAGACCTCGTCCAACTCCAAGTCGGGCGCAGACATACCCGGCAACGGCTCCATTATCACGGAAGAAATGTAGCCGGTCTCGCGGCCCAGTTGGCACTCCTCATCCAAGAAAGGCCACGCAAAGATGCCGAGGCCCAGGGTAGGGCGGGACCCGTGACTCGCTTCGCATCAGGGCGGAGATCGTGCGAAGCCTGCTGACCAGCAAGAGCACAGCGTCAGCTCCATCCAATGAGGCGATCGAGAGGACACCACCCTGGCTGACGTCTCCCGACGCAAGCTCAGCCGAGCGCTTCAACGCTGTCATGCGGCAACGTCGAGTCAGGGCACGCCCGTATCGCCAGAGCCTGCCGTCGACAGTCTCTGGACGAGCCCAGAAAGGACGTCGCCTCGCCGAGGAGCCGTCGAAATTCATCGACGGATGGATTGTCGGCTTTGACGACTTACGGACGCTAATGAGCCGCGAAGGGTCGCCGAATGAGCGACGCACCTACTCAGGCGATTCTGCCCAAGCCCCCGGATCTGCCACAAAGCTACCCATGCCACGTACGGTGAAGATCAGCCCTCGATCTCTGAGAATTACGGTCGCCTTCCGCGCGGTGTCGCGCGCAACTCCGAACTCTTGCACGAGCCGCACTTCGTAGATGGGATGCTTGGCAGGATATTCGCCAACCCGGATGCGCCTCTCTATCTCGATCGCTATCTGCGCCGACTTCGGGCTTGTCGGGTCAAACTGCCACTCATCCGCCATACACAGAACTATAGAAACCCCCTGTTCCCCGCTGGCTTCTAGGTCTGTCAGTGGACAAGGGTAGACATGGGCCTACATCTCTTCTATGGTTACGGGTCAAGCTGAGGTGTAGGCGTGCCGACAGCGAAGCGCCTGCCTGGCCAGACGACGGTGAACAAGCCAGGGCGTTGGCGCGTTACGGCAGGCTCCAGATCGGGACCCGGAGGTTCAGCCCATGCACAGTTCCATCACCGACCTGCGGTTCACTCCCCTCCTGACGGCAGAGGTCCAGGCCGTACTGGAGAGACACGGCTACCGCCTTCCCCCTGGCAACGGCCACATCCCCGAGCTCGTCATGGCGCGCGTCGACCTCGCGCTCAAGAACCTCGTCGAGATCTTCGAAGGGAGGACCTGGTGACCCGGCGGAACGAGTTCCCCGACTTCCACGGTCCGCACGTCGAGCCGCCCAGGCCGGACCGCGTCACCCTGTCCTGGTACGAGCCGGCCAACCGGGCGCCGCGCATCCGCGTCGTCTCACACACCTGTGAGTGCAAGACGATGACGTACGAGCTGTGCGCCGCCGCCGGCAAGGGCTTCGTGCGCCGTACGGACCGGAAGAAGGACACCGTTCACGAAACCGCGTGGTCGCTGACCTCGGCGGCCAGGCACACCTTCGAGCAGATCCTCCGAGGCGAGGCTCTGTGAAAACCTTCACCGTCACCATCGCGGGCACCGAACGATTCGACGGCGAGGCCCCGTACACCTGGGTGGTCGAAGCCCTCGACGTGACGGCCGCCATGAACAAAGCCCTGGCCTACCACGCGCTCTCCCTGGATCAGCACCTTTCCGAGCTTCAGATCGATTCAGATCACACCTTCGAAGGCCTTCCGCACGGCAACTGCGCATACCACTGGAACGATCTACGAACCGCCGCCCCGACCGGGATGACCCCGCCGTAAGCCATCGGGATTGACCCTCCCCAAAGCCATAATCGCCGCATCAATGCCCTGGAAATTCCCGCAAGCCCGCCCGAAGCCGCGCCGTACGGGCGAGCGACTTCGTACAGTAACGACATGGATCCCGTGAGCGTCGTGGGGGCGTTGGCGGGAGTGGCCGCGGTGCTCATCGCCGCCCTGCAGTTGCGCCGAACCCCCCGTCAGAGCCTGCCTGCACCCGTGGCCCGGACTCCGCCCGCAACGCCTCCGCCCGCAACGCACCCGCCGGCAACGCCTCCGTCTGGAACGCTTCCGCATGAAGTGCGGCCGGGGCCGTGCGCCGTCCCCGTGCTGCGGGCGCCCATCGGGCGGCTGCCTCACGTGCGCGGCAGGGAGGATCTGCTGCTGCACCTGGAGCAGCGCCTGGCCGAGCCGGACGGAACGTGCCACGTGCTGGGCGGCCTTGGAGGGGTCGGCAAGACCACGGTCGCGCTCGCACTCGCCGAGCGGGCGCGGAGAACGGGGCGGCGCGTGTGGTGGATCGCCGCCACGGACGCTCAGACCGTGACGTCGTCCCTGCTGGCCTTGGCCGCCGAGCTGGGCGCGCCGGCGATCGCGATCGGAGAGGCGCGCGCCGGGCGGCGTGATCCGGCCGACGTGCTCTGGACGCGGCTGGAGGAGCAGACCGGCTGGCTCCTCGTCCTCGACAACGCCGACGATCCGCGGGCGCTGGAAGTGGCGGGGGCACCGGTACGCGACGCGACCGGCTGGCTGCGGCCCACGACGTCCGGACTCGTCGTCGTGACCACCCGCGTCGTCGAGCAGCGGGTCTGGGGCCGGTGCGGCCGGGTTCACCAGGTGTTGTGCGTGAACGAGGACGACGGGGCGAGAATGTTGCTCGACCTGGCCGGGGAGGCGGGCACGCTGGAGCAGGCCGGCGCGGTGGCCAGGCGGCTGGGCGGGCTGCCGCTGGCCCTGTCGCACGCCGGTAGCCATCTCAGTTCTCCCTTCTCCAAGGAGAGGACCTTCCCCGACTACCTTCTCGCCCTGGACGACCGCTTCCCCGCCCTCCTCGGCGGCAGCGGTGGAGAGCCGTCGATCACCACCACGTGGGAGATCTCCCTTGACGCCCTCGCCGGGCGCGGGTGCCGGCAGGCCCGCCCCCTGCTGCGGGTGCTGGCCTGCCTCGCTCCCGCGGTGGAGATCGACGCCGCGCTGCTGGACGCCGCGCCGCTGGGTGAGATCTGCGGCGGCGAGCACAACGTACGCCCTGGGCTTGAGGCGCTGAGGTCCATGGGCCTCATCCAGGCCCGCGCGCCTGCCGGGACGCTGGTCGTGCATCCCCTGGTCGCCGAGGCGAGCCGTACGCGTGTCACGCCGGACATCACCACCGTCGCGGTCGCCCTCCTGCGCGGCGCGCTGTCCGGCAGGCGTCACGACGCGCCTGACGACTGGCCCGCCTGGCAGGAGTTGATGCCTCACCTGCGCGCCCTGCTGTCCATCACGTCCTCGGCCCTGGACGAGCGGACGCTGGTCGAGCTGGCCGAGCTGGTGGGCCGCGCGTGTGGAGCGTTCCGGGCGAGCGGCTGTTACGCCGCCGCCGCGGAGCTCGCGACGCTCTCGCTGCGGCAGGCCGGCGGTCTGGGGGCGGACCATCCGGGCGTCCTCGCCCTGCGCCACCAGCGCGGCGCCGCGTGGGCGTGCATGACCCGCGCCGTCGAGGCGGAGGCGGAACTCGCCCAGGTCCTGCGCGCACGGGCCGAGCTGCTGAGCGAGGAGCACCCTGACACGCTGGCGACCCGGCACGACTTCGGGTTCGCCCTCTTCGAGCAGGGACGGTACGCCGAGGCCCACACCTGCTACGAGCAGACGCTGGCCACGAGGACGCGGGTTCTGGGCCCCGACCACCCGGACACCCTCACCACCTGGCACGAGATCGGGCGTGCCCTCGCCATGCGCGCGCTCCTCAACGAGTCGGAGGCGGTGTGCAGAAAGGTGGTGGAGGCGCGCGCCCGTGTCCTCGGCCCTGAGCATCCTGACACGCTGGCCAGCAGGTTCTACCACATCCGGGCCGTCGGCGATCTCGGCGACTACGCCACGGCGGAGAAGGGTTACGCCGACCTCCTCGCCGCTCGCGTCCGCGTCATCGGGCCGGACCACCATCTCACGCTGCGCACACGCTTCAACATGCTGATGAACGTGGCCCTGCAGGGGCGCACCCGCGAGGCCGCACGAGGCATGGCCGACCTGGCGGCCCACCAGGCCCGGGTGCTCGGACCGGCTCACCCCGACATCCTGCTCACCAGGTCGAACAGGGCCTGGATGCTCCGCGACATCGGCCAGGAGACCGAGGCCGAGCAGGAACTCGGCACGATCAGGGAGACGGCCCAGCGGGTGTGGGGTGAGAACCACATCTACACCCTGGACATCCGCTATGAGCTGGCGCGCACGTGGCGGGTCACCGGTGCGCACGATCGGGCGGAGGGCGAGCTGCGCGACGTGCTGCGGCGCCAGGTTCGCGTGCTGGGGCCGGCGCATCCGCAGACGGTCGCGACCCGGTACGAGATCGCCCGCGTCCTGGAGGAACGGAGCCTCTGGGACGAGGCGCGCCGCGAATACCGCGCGGTGCTGGAGTTGTACACGACGATGTACGGCCCCGACCATCCGCAGACCAGACGCGCGGAAGAGCGCCACAAAAGAGCTTCCCTGGAAACCCGGTAACCCTCTGATCCAAAGCACTGACACGTACGGCTGCGAAAAGTGAGCGGCTTAGTGCTTGCAGAGCCACGTCGATGGCGATTTGATCGAGGCGGCACAGTCCGGCCACCCGTACTGACGAACGAGCTCAGGAGCGCATCCCGCATGGGTATCGAATCGCTATGGTCGACGCTTGAGCGACAGCTTCTTCCTGCTTTCGCCGACTATCGTCAACGGCTGGCTGAGCTGCCCGTTCACGTGAAGGATGATCGAACTCTTCTCACCGAAGCAGACATTGCCATCCAGAAGTTGATTATCCAGGACATTCGGGATTGCGAACCTAATGCCGTCATCATTGCCGAGGAGGAGGAAAGGTCAGGCCTCCGTGAGGAGATCTTTCATTCGGACGGTCGCCTCTGGGTGATCGATCCCATCGACGGCACCGCCGAATTCGTCAGAAACGATCGGACCGAATTCTGCTCGGTGGTATGTCTTTTCGAGAACTGGATGCCGAGCGCCGCCTTCATCCTTGCCCCGGAGCTGGGCAGCGGGCGCAGCCCCTTGCTCATCACGGCCGACCACCACACATCAGCGGTCACGCTGAACGGCAGCCCCGCGCCAATGGTGCAGCGCGCACAGAACACGATCTCCGCCACGCGCAGTTCGGGCGGCCCCGGCCGTGAGTTCGACGCGATCGCAGCGGAAAGCACCTACCGCGTGAAGACGCGGACGACCTCCCAGACCATCGACATGCTGCGAACCGTCGTCGATCTACGTGACCACACCGACCCGTCTCTTCATTCCTTCGATCTGTTCTGGCGCAGGCAACAGAAGCTCTGGGACGGCGCAGCCGGTCTTTGTCTAGGCGACATCGCCAAGCTTCGACACTGCGACGAGGACGGTGCTCCACTGCCGGCCGGCCCAGAATTCCTCAGCGCTCCCACACCGGTGTTCGAGTCAACTGTCATGGGACAACCCGAAACAGTGAAGTGGTTTCTGGGCGTGAAACATTGACGCATCAACGTAGCACCGATGTCGTCATCGACGTGACATCGCTGATCAGCGCCGAGAATTTCCTGCTGGCACAGAATCGTGCTGCGAGGCCGGATGACCCCTTCGGCCGCCAGTGCTTTGTCGAGATCGTCCAGTCACTGATCTTCATGTCACGCGTGTACGTGGTGCATCCCATACTGCTCGTGCCCAGCGCCTCCGACTTCGGAGAGCGACCGCTGCTCCTCCAAGCACTGATGCAGGACGGACTGCTGCACCCGCTCCAGTTGGATCCCGACCAGACCGAAGTGGCAGAGCGGCTCGAGTCGGCGGCCATCCAGGATCTCGAAAGCGTACACGGATTCACCAGCATAGCTCGCTTCGTGGAGCAGACTTTCAATTGCGATCAGGCAAGCGAGGGCCAGCAGACCGCCCTGTCCACGCGGCTGCGCGATTGGAGCCTTTTCCACGAAAGAGAGGTACGACTGAAACAAGGGCACCACTCCATGCGCATTCCGACGACGGACGGCATCGAGGAGGACCGCTTCGGCGAATGGGCGCGAGCGGCGGCCGTCGTCATGAGCGGCGCGTTGGAAGGCATCGCAGCCCCGGGCCAGAGCCATTATCTGATGGCGACTCTGGCACGATGCCTGAAATATCGCGCACGGGCGGAAGCGAGCACCAGCAGCTATCAGTCTCATCCAATGAGACGGGATTTCTCACTGACTTTCGATCTGACCCGTAAGGGCGCGGCCGACGCCACGGTGCTGGACCTGATCCAGGCCGTACGCGGCATCCACGATTCGCTGCGGGACGCGGCGGGAGGGGACGAATATCGCCTCCAACTGCTTCAGCTGGAGTTGCCGCTGCTGGGCGGACGACTGTGGTCACGCACCGACGCCGGCCGACGCGACGATCACTCGTGGATCAGATTCGTGTCGGCCCGAATCCAGGAGTATCGCGAACGCGCCACGACCTTACGGCAGGCGGTCGAGCAGTGCGTGACCGATGAAGACAGCATTCGATTAGCCAGGGATATCGAAGACGTCAAGAGGCAGCTCTTGGAGCGGCTGGGGCTGCGCAAGGTCGAGTTGTCCCCGATTGAACACGAGTTCGTGGACACGGTGGCTTCTGTGGCACAGGCCGCGCCCGGCGTCCCGAAGGTGAGTGGCATCTGGCTCGGAGCGAGGTCGTTGAGCAAGCAGTTCGCCTTCTCCGGAGCGCAGCCGTACCAACGGTTCCTCTACCGGGAGTTCGTCGACGCGTGGAAGCGCGCCGGAAGGTGAAGCTCTCGGCTGACGGGCTCAGGTGACGAGGCGGTCCAGGGGCGTGGTCGGCAGGGCGATCCAGCCTTCCGTGGCCGCGGCCCGCGCCTGGTCCCCGTCGGGCATGGTCGCGAGGCCGAGCGCCGTCGGCGTCAGCCCGGTCCGCGCGTGCACCACCTGGTCGGTGACCCGCCAGGCCAGGTCACGCCGCCAGGCCCGGCCGGCGAGCCCGTCCGGCACCTGGACGTGCCCGGCGCGGTGGGCGGTGACGAAGTCGACGAACCGGTCGGGCCAGCCGAGCGGGCAGTCGATCCCCGCCTTGCCCGCCTCCATCGCCGCCTCGACGATCACGCCGTCGTCCGCGCCGGTGCGTACGTCGACGAGCCGCGTGCGGCCACCGGTCCAGTCGAGCCAGGCCACCGCGGTCCGTGCCGCCTCCGCTGCGAGATCGACGCCGATGGTCAGCATTCCTCCACGGTAGAGCCCGGGAAGGCGGAAGGGCGGCGGGAAAACGGACCGGGCAAAATCGCATTTCGGTTGGAATTCGCCCTGGGCCGATATCGAACGACTGCATAACAGCGACACATGCGTCGGACAGGCGGATTAGTCTTCAAGTGATCCCGTCGCAGGAGGGCGCCCTCTCACATGAGCGATGTCAATCCGGAAGAGTTACAACACGTGCGCCGGGTCGACGGCGATGCCAAGCCATCGCGCCCCCCGCCACAACGTCCTCGTGCCGCCCGCGCGCCGGAGCGGAATAGGTCGCAGTTCGCCTCAGCGGTGCAGACGGCGCTGATCGGTGCCCTGGCCGGCGCGTTCGTGACGTGGATCTCCGCGCCGTGGCTCGACCTGTTCCAGCGCCAGCCTTTCCACGTCCAGCTTTGGTTGTCCCTGGTCGCCGGGGTCGCGCTCGGTGCCGTGGCGCTCATTCCGGTGTTGCGCGACCTCATCCAGAAGCATCCGAGCAGGGTCACGACGGCGCTGTGCGTGCTGGCCGGCGGGGCGCTGGCCACCGGGGTGTGGACCGGGGTGCAGACGGTCGCCGCGGACGACCAGTGCCCGGCGCCCGCGGAGCTGCGGCTGGTCACCGCGCCCGAGAACGTGACCGAGCTGACCGCGCGCGCCCAGAGTTACGTGCGCGAGCACCAGACGGAGGACGGCTGCCCCGTGGTCAGGATGACCGTGGGCGTGGCGCCACCGCCCATCCATCTCCGTGACGCCTTCGACAACCGGTGGGAGTGGCAGGAGGACCGTCGCGACCAGCCGTACGCCCGCCTCTACGACCTGCAGCCCGACGTCTGGGTCGCCTCCTCCGCTGCCGAGCCGGACGAGCTCAGGGCGGGTGAGCTCCGGTTGCTCAGCGCCCGGAAACCGGAGGACGCGGTGGGGCGGGACCAGCTGGTGCTGGCGATGACCGGGCAGCGGCGCGAGGAGCTGGGCACGTACATGGACAATCCGGACGGCTACCCGTTCGGCGAGGTGTGGGACACGCTGACGAAGAAGATGGGCATGACCATCGCCCGGCCGTTCCCCGAAACGTCCGTGGCCGCGCTGATCGGCACCCACGACGTGTTCCACGACCGCGGGCTGCCCGAGTCGCGCTATCTGGAGACCGAGCAGGAGCTGGTGGAGAACGGGCTCGGGGCGGACACCGTCACCTCGTTGTTGTGCGAGTTCGACCGGCTGGCCGACAGGTCGGGCGCCGGAAATCCGAAGATCGCGCTGCTGGTTCCCGGGCACAGCGTGGACGACTACAACGCGGGCCGGGTGGAAGGCTGCGAGGGGACGGGTGACAGCGCGCCCCTCGTCGGGGTGCGGCACCACGACCTGAGCACGCTCGACTACCAGTTCGTCAAAGTGTCGTGGCCGGACCAGCGTTCGGCCGAGCGGGAGAAGCTGGTCGACCACTTCGGCGCGTGGCTGCGGGCCCACCCGCTCTTCCCCAACGCGCCGGGGCCGGCCGACGGCGAGCTCGACCACAAGGAGCTCGGGCAGCTGAAGAAGCTGGTGCTGGACGAGCTGCGCCCGAAGCTCGACCTGCGGCTGCTCGTCGACACCTCGGGATCGGCGGACCGCCCGGTGCGGGTCCAGGCCGCCGAGGCGGTGCGGGCCAACAACAGGCTGCTCGGGCCGCGCGACGAGGTCCGGGTGTTCGGCCTGCACGCCCGTACGAGGAACGGGCCCGCCCAGGTCACGAGCATCGCCGGCGAGAGCACCACGGAGGAGCTCGGCGCCGTGGCCGCGGACATCGAGGGCACCGCGTTCGACCACTGGGACGCCCCCACCTCCGCGGGGCTGACCCGGCTGGGCACGGGCGACGAGGCGGTGGCCGCTCCCGTGGTGCTGCTGACCGACGGCAGGTTGTTCGACAACGAGGGCGAGAACGAGGGCGAGGACGACGCCGGGAAGGTGATCGCCCAAGCTCTGGAGCGCGCCTCGACGGTCTCGGGTCTGTACGTCATCGTCTTCGGACAGGACAAGTGCGCCGTGACCGCGCTGCGGGGCACGGGCAAGCCGTACCGCTGCGTGACGGCGGGCGAGGGCGCGGACCAGGCGCTCACCGGGGCCATCATCACGGTGCGGGGGTGGCGATGATGGCGTGGCTCCCGCCGGGCTGGCGCGAACGTGTCGGGCGCAGGAACCTGGTGGCGTTGGGCTGCGGGGCCTTGCTGATGGTGTTGCTCCTGACGTGGCAGTCCGGCCTGTCCGCAGGGCCGTCCCAGCCGGACAGGCCCCGGACGACCACCTCCCCGCCCTCGGTGCCCGCCACGCCGCAGGAGAACTGCGGCGGCAACGACGCCGAGCTCGTCGTGGCCACCGGCGACGATGTCAGCACGGGCAGCGTGCGGCGCGAGGCGATCAAGGAGTGGAACGACCTGATGAAGCCGCCCGAGGATCCGCGGGCCAAGCTGCTGGAGCTGTCCGACAGCACCGACGTGCGGCGGGCCCAGATGGCGGCCCTGGCGCAGGCCGGCAGTTGCGCGTACGACATCCTCGTGCTCGACGTGGCGTGGGTGACCGAGTTCGCCCGGCACGGCTACATCCAGCCGATCGATCTGGCGGATCGCAACGACGAATTCCTGTCCGGCCCGCTGCGGGCCGGGCGGCTCGACGGCGAGCAGTACGGCGTGCCGTTCGCCGCCGACGCGCCGCTGGAGTTCCGGCGGCTGGACCGGCGGTCCGGTGGCTACCTGCTGCAGCTCGACGACAACGAGATGGGCACGATCAACTTCCTGGAGACGATCGAGCTGGGCGGCGGGAAGGTGCTCGACGGCGACGACAGGACCTCCATCGTGCTGGACCGGCGGCGCGACGCCACGTGGGAGGCACTGAGGTCGTTCAGGCGCACGCTGTCCACCACGGGGGAGAACGTCGCCGTGCTGCGCGAGTCGCTCGAGATGGACGAGGACGCGAGCGTCGTGGCCTTCAAGGAGGGCCACGCCGGCGGGCAGCCGGTGACCTGGATGCGCAACTGGCCGATCGCGTTCCACCAGCTGGCGGCAGACCCGCGCATGCGCGTCTCCGGCAAGGACCTGCGCTTCGACGTGCACGCGCCCGCCGCGCGCGGCGGCGTGCTCGGCGGGTCGGTGCTGGCCGTCTCGCAGCACATCAAGCCGGCCAAGCTGGCTCCCGCCAGGCGCCTGATCGACCGGCTCACCAGCCCCGAGGTGCAGGCCAAGCTGTTCGCCTGCGGCGGTTACTCGCCGGTGCTCACCGAGGTGTACGAGCGCTACGAAGGCGGCGGCGGCCCGTCGTGCCCGCGCCAGGACGGCTCCGACATCACCAACCCGAGCCTGGACGAGCTGAAGGAGCTGGCGGCGAAGACCAGGGAGTCGATCGAGCTGGCCCGGCCGCGGCCGAAGTCGCCCTACTACGCCCAGTTCAGCGAACTGTTCCGCCGGTGTGCCAGGGGCGTCTGGGAGGACAAGGTCTCGCGGGAGACGTTCTTCGCGTCCGTGGACGCGCTGGAAGGGGCGCTGAACGGCCGGGTGCAGGACGACCGCCCGCTCTGCGGAAAGGACGGTCCATGACATCTGCCCCTGAGACAGGTGAGACTAAAGGGACAAACGTTTCAGTTGTGAGGTTTGGTACTCCGAATCCCGGTTAGTACGTACTCGATGACCCTGTGGGAGTACGTCGAGGACCGGTGGGACCTCATCCTCTTCGAGACGGCGCAACACGCGAGCATGGTCGCCCAATGTGTCCTGGTGGCGGCCGTCCTCGGCGTGCTCATCGGCGTGGCCACCTACCGCCGCCCGCGGCTGGCGTCGCTGGCCACCGCCTCCTCCGGGGTGTTGTTCACCGTGCCGTCGCTGGCCATGCTGGGCCTGCTGATCCCGGCGCTCGGGCTCGGGGTGGCGCCCAGCGTGACTGCGATCACCCTGTACGCGCTGCTTCCCATCATCCGCAACACCGTCGTCGGCCTGCAGGGCGTCGACCAGCTCGTCGTCGACGCGGCGCGCGGCATCGGGATGGGCCGGGGCCGGTCGCTGACCAGGATCGAGCTGCCGCTGGCCTGGCCGGTGATCCTCACGGGCATCCGGGTGTCCACGCAGCTGGCCATGGGCATCGGCGCGGTGGCCGCGTACGTCTCGGGGCCGGGGCTGGGCGAGCAGATCTTCTCCGGGCTGGCCCGGCTGGGCGGCGCCAACGCGGTCAACTCCACGCTGACCGGCACGATCGGGGTGGCCGTTCTCGCGCTGCTCTTCGACGGCTGCTTCGTGCTGCTCGGGAAGCTGACCAGGCCGGAGGGCCCGCTGAGCCGGCGCCTGACCACAGGAGGTGTCCGTGGCTGACCAGAGCACCTCCGGTGTGCCGATCGAGCTGCGCAAGGTGACCAAGGCCTTCCCCGGCGGCGGCGACCCCGCCGTACGCGAGCTCGACCTGAACATCCCCGCGGGCGAGATCGTGGTGCTGGTCGGGCCGTCCGGGTGCGGCAAGACCACCACCATGCGCATGATCAACCGCCTGATCGAGCCGACCTCCGGCGACATCGTCATCGACGGCCGCAGCTCCCACGACATCGACCCCGACCGGCTCAGGCGCAACATCGGGTACGTCATCCAGCAGGCCGGCCTGTTCCCCCACATGACGGTGGCCGCGAACATCGCCCAGGTGCCGAAAATGCTCGGCTGGGACCGCGCCCGCATCGCCGAGCGGGTCGACGAGCTGCTCACGCTGGTGGGCCTGGACCCGCAGGTCTACCGCGACACCTTCCCGCGGCGCCTGTCCGGCGGCCAGCAGCAGCGCGTCGGCGTCGCCAGGGCGCTGGCCGCCGACCCGCCCGTGCTGCTCATGGACGAGCCGTTCGGCGCGCTCGACCCCATCAGCCGCGAACGCCTCCAGGACGAGCTCCTCGGCCTCCAGGACGACCTGGCCAAGACGATCGTCTTCGTCACGCACGACATCGACGAGGCGCTGAAGATCGGCGACCATATCGCGATCATGAAGGCGCCCGGCCACATCGTGCAGTACGCCACCCCCGCCGAGATCCTCACGAACCCGGCCGACGACTACGTCGAGCAGTTCCTCGGCGCCGGCTCCTCGATGCGGCTGCTGCGCCTGACCAAGGTGGGCGACATCGAGGTGGACCAGGTGCCGTACGCGTCGGAGGACGCCGACGCGGCCGAGGTGCGCGCCGAGATCGAGCGCGACGGCCGGGGCTACGCGCTGATCACGGACGGGATGCGGCGGCCGCTGCGCTGGGTCGGCGCCGAGCACCTCGAGGGAATCGAGGGGCCCGTCGGCTCGGCCGGCGACCCGATCACCGGCACCCTCCACCACCGGATGACGTTGCAGGACGCCCTGGAGTCGCTGCTCAACGCCGACAGCGACGTGGTGCCCGTGGTGGGCAGGCGCCGGGCGTACGCGGGAGCGCTGTCGCTGAGCACCGTGCAGAACGCGATCCAGGCGATCAAGACCAGGGAACGCGAGCGCCGCCTGCACCGCAACCACCTCGGGGGGAGCGGATGACCGCTCCCACGGCCGCCGCCGACGAAGCCGTCCGCCCGGAGCCGCGGCTCGGCCGCTCCTGGCACATCGTGCTGCCGCTCCTCTGCTACCTGGCCGTGGGCGCGGCCATGATCGTCTATACGCAGTCGGTGCCGCTCGACGGCATCGAGCGCGGCTCGCTCAACCTGCCCTACATCTTCGGCCGCACGTGGGAGCACATCCAGCTGGTGTTCTACTCGACCGTGCTGGTGCTGCTGGTGGCGCTGCCGCTGGGCATCCTGCTCACCAGGGGCGCGATGCGCCGGGCGACACCGTTCGTGCTGGCCGTGGTCAACGTGGGCCAGGCCACTCCGGCGGTGGGGATGGTCGTGCTGCTGGCGGTGGTCTTCCAGATCGGCTTCTGGACGGCGGTCGCGGCCCTGTTCGCCTACAGCCTGCTGCCCACGCTGCGCAACACCATGGTCGGGCTGCAACAGGTGGACTGGCGGCTGGTCGACGCCGGCCGGGGCATCGGCATGTCGGCGGCCAGGGTGCTGTTCAAGGTGGAGCTGCCGATGGCCGCGCCGGTCATCCTGTCGGGCGTCAGGACCACGCTGGTGCTGAACGTCGGCACGGCCAGCATCGCCGCCTTCATCGGCGCGGGCGGGCTCGGCGACCTGATCACCACGGGTGTGAGCACGCAGCGCAACCTGGTGCTGGTCACCGGGTGCGTGCTGATCGCGGTGCTGGCGCTGATCATCGACTGGGTGGGCGGGCTCGCGCAGCGGGTCCTCGCCCCGAAGGGGCTGTCGTGAGAGCGTTCCTGGCCCTGCTGCTCGTCCTGGTAGCCGTTGCGGTGACTGCCGGGTGCGGGCTGCAGCCGGCGTCGTCGTTCGTGCCGCCGGTCGAGCCGGCCGGCATCCAGCCCATCGCGTCGCTGGAGGGCACGCGGATACGGGTGACGTCCAAGGAGTTCACCGAGCAGCTCGTGCTCGGCAAGATCGCGGTGCTCGCCCTCACCGCCGCCGGCGCCGACGTGAGCGACCAGACGAACGTGCAGGGCAGCGTCAACGCCCGTGCCTCCCTGACCCGCGGCGACGCCGACCTGATGTGGGAGTACACCGGCACCGGCTGGATCACCTACCTCGGCCAGACCAAGGCGCTGCCCGACCCGCAGGCGCAGTACGTCGCGGTCCGCGACCTCGACCTGCGCGAGAACGGCATCGTCTGGCTGCCGCCCGCGCCGCTGAACAACAGCTACGCCATGGGCGTCACCCGGGCCACGTCGCAGAAGTGGGGCGTGAAGACGATTTCGGACATCACGAAGATCCCGGTGAACGAGCGTACGTTCTGCGTCGACCACGAGACCTTCGGCCGCGACGACGGCTTCCTCGGCATGATCAAGGCGTACGGCATGACCTACGGCAAGGAGATCCCGAGGGCGAACGTGCGCCGGGTGTCGGTGGGCGTGCTCTACAACTCCGTCGCCAGCGGCCAGTGCGCCGTCGGCATGGTGACCACGACCGACGGCCGGGTCCAGGCGCTCGACCTGGTGCTGCTCGAGGACGACAAGAAGTTCTTCCCCAGCTACAACGCCGCGGTGACCATGCGGCGCGAGCTGGCCGACGCGCACCCCGAGATCGCGAAGATCTTCGCGCCCATCAGCTCCAAGCTGACCGACGACGTGATGCGCGGCCTCAACGCCCAGGTCGACGTGGACGGCGACGTGCCCGCCCTGGTGGCGCGCGAGTGGCTGCGGGACGAGGGGTTCGTTCGGTAAGGGCGTTAACCCGGCCCGTGCGAGGGCAGCCGCTGGGCATGTCGCAAACACCACCCGCCCAGAACCAGCCGTACCCGGGCCGTACGGAAGAGATGGCCCCTGAGCCGCGCGACGAGATGCGCGACTACGTGGGCCGTGACCTGCTGAACGGCAAGAAGGCGCTGATCACCGGCGGCGACTCGGGCATCGGCCGGGCGGTCGCCGTGGCCTTCGCCAAGGAGGGCGCCGACGTCGCGATCGCGTACCTCAGCGAGCACGAGGACGCCGCGCACACCCGCAAGCTGGTGGAGGCGACCGGGCGGCGCTGCGTGCTCCTGCCCGGCGACCTGGGCGACCGCGACCACTGCGCGTCCGTCGTCGAGCAGACCGTGGCCGAGCTGGGCGGCCTGGACGTCCTGGTGAACAACGTGGCCTACCAGGCGCCCGTCGACGGCCTGGAGGAGCTGACCGACGAGCAGTGGGAGCACACGTTCGCGGTCAACATCCACAGCTACTTCCGCGTCATGAAGGCCGCGCTCCCCCACCTGCGCGAGGGGAGCGCGATCATCAACACCTCCTCGATCAACGGCCTGCGCGGCAACAAGACGCTCATCGACTACTCCGCCACCAAGGGCGCCATCAACGCCTTCACCTACTCCATGGCCCAGAACCTGGTCGATCGCGGCATCCGGATCAACGCCGTGGCGCCGGGCCCGGTCTGGACGCCGCTGATCCCGGCGACCATGCCGGAGGAGAAGGTCGGCTCGTTCGGCGGGCACGTCCCGATGGGCCGGCCCGCCGACCCGGACGAGATCGCCCCCTCGTACGTGTTCTTCGCCTCCGACCGGATGTCGTCGTACTACACGGGCGAGGTGCTGGCCCCGATCGGCGGCGAGACGCTGCCCGGTTAGGTCCTTGGCCTGGGCCACCTCCGTGAGCCCGCAACCGCGGGCCAGGGGCCGGCCGACATCGCCGCATCGAGGACGTGCAGGTGGGTCTCGCGGGACAGCCCGGCGTCCAGCGGGCCGAGCGGCGTCCCGGGCCGTCACGACGCGGGTGATGCTGGTAGAACAGCAGGCGTAGGTTCCGGTTCCTGACCGGTTGATGCAGGTGGTCAACCTGTCAGGACGCGGTTGCGCAACGGCCCCCGGGCAGGCGACGTCAGGAGATGCAGTGACCCCCAACCCTCGCCATGGTGTCGAGGCGATCCCGCTACCCGACGGCACGTCGGCCTGGCTGGTCACCGGCTATGAGGAGGCTCGGCAGGCGCTGTCGGACCAGCGTCTGACCAAGGTGCTCAAGGCTGAGGAACTCGGCCTGACGCCGGAGCTCACCAGTGCGATGTTGCGCATGATGATGTTCCTCGACCCTCCGGACCACACGCGCCTGCGCCGGCTGGTCTCGGCCGCGTTCACCGCCCGCCGCGTCGAGGCGCTGCGCCCGCGCATCGAGCAGATCACCGCCGGTCTGCTCGATGCGATGGCCGCCCACGAGACAGTCGATCTGATCGAGACGTTCGCCCATCCGCTGCCCCTGCAGGTCATCTGCGAGCTGCTTGGTGTGCCGGCCGAGAACCGTGCCGAGTTCCGCGAGTGGGCCGCTGTCGTGGCCGCCGGTCCGGCCCGGCACCACGAGATGCCCGAGGTGCTGGCGAGCGTGCTGGTGCGCATCCGGGCCATGCTGGCCGACCGGGCCGCACAACCCGGAGACGACCTGCTGAGCGCTCTGCTCGCCGTGCGTGAGGACGGCGACCGGTTGTCCGAGGACGAGCTGACGTCAATGGTGTTCATGCTGCTGGTGGCCGGCCATGAAACCACTGTCCACCTGATCGGCAACGGGACGTTCCTGCTGCTGCAGGAGCGGGGCCGATGGAGCCGGCTACGCGCCGAGCCCGAGCTGCTGCCGGCCGCCATCGAGGAGTTCATCCGGTACGAGCCGCCGGTCGCGAGGACGACGCAGCGAACCGCCACCACGGCGATCGAGCTCGGCGGCCGGACCATTCCCGCCGGCTCCCGGGTGGTGGTCAGCCTGGCGGAGGCCAACCGTGACCGGGCCCGCTTCACGCACGCCGGCGAAGTGCGGCTGGACCGTGCGCAGAACCCGCATCTGGGTTTCGGGCACGGCCTCCACTACTGCCTGGGCGCGCCGCTGGCCCGTCTGCAGGCGCAGATCGCCTTCGCCGCGCTGATGACGCGGTTCCCCCGGCTGGACCTGGAGGTGCCGGCCGACCAGGTCGGCTGGCGATCCGACTTTCAGCGCGGCGTGACCCGGCTACCCGTCCGGCTTCTCGGCAGCGGTCACTGAGCCACCGTGGTGGATCTGGAAGGGCTGCCGGCTCTTCGATCTCTCGCTCGACCTCACCCAGATCCTCGCCCACGCCAAGAATGAACCCGACTCCATCCTTCCGTGGTGGTGCGACCCCAGATCTTCTGATTCGTGCCCCGCAGGGCCAGCCAGCGGCCGGTCAGTCCTGGTTAGTCCTGGTCAGTCGGCCATCGGCAGGTAGACCCTGCCGCCGCGCCTGGTGAACTCAGCCGCTTTCTCCGCCATGCCGGCCTCGATCGCCTCCTGCGTGTCCAGCCCGTGCTCGTCGGCGTAGCGCCGCACGTCGTGGCTGATGCGCATGGAGCAGAACTTGGGGCCGCACATGGAGCAGAAATGGGCGGTCTTGGCCGGCGCGGCGGGCAGGGTCTCGTCGTGGAACGCCCGCGCCGTGTCAGGGTCGAGCGACAGGTCGAACTGGTCCTCCCAGCGGAACTCGAACCGCGCGTCCGACAGCGCGTCGTCCCACGCCTGAGCCCCGGGGTGGCCCTTGGCGAGGTCCGCGGCGTGGGCGGCGATCTTGTACGTGATCACGCCGGTCTTGACGTCGTCCTTGTTCGGCAGGCCGAGGTGCTCCTTGGGGGTGACGTAGCAGAGCATGGCCGTGCCGTACCAGCCGATCATGGCGGCGCCGATGCCCGAGGTGATGTGGTCGTATCCGGGGGCGACGTCCGTGACGAGCGGGCCGAGGGTGTAGAACGGCGCGTCGTCGCAGAGCTCGCGCTGCAGGTCGACGTTCTCCTTGATCTTGTGCATGGGCACGTGCCCCGGGCCCTCGATCATCACCTGGACGTCGTGCGCCCGCGCGATCGTGGTCAGCTCGCCGAGCGTGCGCAACTCGGCGAACTGGGCCTCGTCGTTGGCGTCCGCGATCGAGCCGGGGCGCAGCCCGTCGCCGAGGGAGAACGACACGTCGTAGCGGGCCAGGAGCTCGCACATCTCGTCGAAGTGCTCGTACAGGAAGCTCTCGCGGTGGTGCGCCAGGCACCAGGCGGCCATGATCGAGCCCCCGCGCGAGACGATCCCGGTCTTGCGGCGGGCCGTGAGCGGCACGTACGCCAGCCGCACCCCCGCGTGCACGGTCACGTAGTCGACGCCCTGCTCGCACTGCTCGATCAGGGTGTCGCGGAAGACCTCCCACGACAGCGCCTCCGGGCGGCCCTTGACCTTCTCCAGCGCCTGGTAGATGGGCACGGTCCCGACCGGCACCGGCGAGTTGCGGATGATCCACTCGCGGGTCTCGTGGATGTCGGGTCCGGTGGACAGGTCCATGATCGTGTCGGCGCCCCACCGGGTGGCCCAGGTCATCTTCTCGACCTCCTCCTCGATGGAGGAGGTCACGGCGGAGTTGCCGATGTTGGCGTTGATCTTGACGAGGAAGTTGCGGCCGATGATCATCGGCTCGGTCTCGGGGTGGTTGACGTTGGCGGGGATGATGGCCCGGCCGGCGGCGACCTCCTGGCGTACGAACTCGGGGGTGACACCCTCCCGCACGGCCACGAACTCCATCTCCCTGGTGACGATCCCCCGTTTGGCGCAGGCCACCTGGGTCACGGGCTCGCCCGCCGCGCGGCGCGCGGCGACCCACGGCTCGCGCAGGCGCGCCAGCCCGCGCCGCACGTCGGTCTCGACGTACGGGTCGGTGTACGGGCCCGAGGTGTCGTAGAGCGTCACCGACGAGCCGTCGGAGAGGTTGACCTGGCGCTTGGGCACGCGGAGGTCGCTTTCGTAGATCTTGGTAAAGGTGGGGACACGCGCGTCGGTCATCGCGCAAACTCCCTTCGCCGGCATTACCCGGAGCAGGTTCTGGCGGTCGGCGGCTCGCAGCCGTCCTCTCAGCCCGGTCCGCACCGGGCTCCCGCGTTGGACGGCGATGATCGTACCCACGCCCATGCCAGGACGAAACATGACATCATCCGCAAAATGGAAGATCCCACGTCAACGACCGCAGCCACCTTCCACCGCGACCCCGGCACGCTCCTGCGCCTCCTCCGCGCGGCCGGATTCGACACCGTCGAGCACGGCCTGAACACCGCCGGGCGCACGTGGCTGAGCGTCCTGGCGATCAAGCGCGAGGTTTGACAGCCCTCTCCAGCGGTACCAACCCCATCAGGGGGACTATGAAAAAGATCGCCGCTGTCGCAGGACTCGTGCTGCTGGCCACGTTCGGCGCTCCCGCCGCCCACGGCGACGGGACGGACCAGCACGAGGTGAGCGAGGAGCAATACCGGACGCTGCTCGCCCAGTGCCGCTACTCCGACACGGGCAGGGCTCGTTGCCGCTCGACGGTCAAGGAGATCTTCCGCATCGGCGCGAGGGACGCCGATCTCGACTGCCGTACGTACGCCGGCGTGACCGTGTGCGGCACGCTCCAGCTCAGCGAGGCCGAGCGCGCCTGCATCCGCGACTCCGAGGAGCACGGCATCACGTTCCGCCGCGCCGAAGTGGAGTGCTACGCCTTCTCCTGAGGGGGCAGACGCCATGATCATCGTTGGGGTCGACGGCTCGCGCGCCGGGCTGGAGGCCGCCGGCTGGGCGGCCACCGAGGCGGCGCTGCGCCGTACCCGGCTGACCGTGGCCCACGCGGTGCCTCGGTGGGTGTGCGAGGAACTGTCCGCCCGCTACGCCGAGGTCGCCCGGTGGATGCGCGACGAGGCGAACTCGGTGCTCACCGCCGCACGCGACCGGGCGCTGCGCGAACGCCCCGCGATCATCGTCAAGACCACCCTGCTGCCCGGCGACCCCCGCTCCGCGCTGATCAAGGCCGCCGAACAGGCCGACCTGCTGGTCGTCGGCGGCCACGGCATCGGCGGCGTACGCGGGCTGCTGGTCGGATCCGTCGCCCACGGGGTCGCCGCCCACGCCCGTACGAACGTCGTCGTGGTCGGCGAGCGGCCAGCGGCGCCCCGCGGCGAGATCGTGGCCGGCACCGACGGCTCGCCTCACGGCCTGCGGGCACTCGGCTTCGCCTTCGCCGAAGCGGAGCTGCGCGAGGCGCGGCTGCGGGTCGTACAGGCGTGGGCGTGGCCGCGGCCCGGCGGCTTCGTCCCCGCCGACCCCGAGAACGAGCAGCACACCCTGCACCAGCTGAAAGACCTGCTGGCCGAGCGCCAGGAGCGGCACCCGGACGTGGAGGTGCTGCCCGAGGTCGTGCACGGCCACCCCGTCGAGGTGCTGAAGGAGGCGGCCGGGGGCGCCGACCTGCTCGTCGTCGGCTCGCGCGGGCACGGGCAGCTCGCCGGCATGTTGCTCGGCTCGATCAGCCAGGCCCTGCTGCACCACTCCCCCTGCCCCCTCGCCGTGGTGCGGACCTGACCCCCGCAGTGGTGTGACCTTCGGCGCGGTGCGGGTCTGAAAGTTACATCCGTCGCCGCAGGTCACCGGGGCGGGCGTGCACGCTTGCTTCCCGCCGCGGACCGGCGCTTCCTACCATCTGCGCAGGCGACGACGGGAGAGCAGACGATGCGCAGGATCAGCGCCGTGCTGGCGGCGATGCTGGCCGCGGCCGCCGCGGTGTTATTCGCGACGACCGCGCCCGCCGGCGCCGCCGCGACCAGGATCATGCCCCTGGGCGACTCGATCACCGGCTCCCCCGGCTGCTGGCGGGCGCTGCTCTGGAACAGGCTCCAGAACGCCGGCCACACGAACATCGACTTCGTCGGCACCCTCCCGCCCCAGGGTTGCGGCGTCGCCCACGACGGCGACAACGAGGGCCACGGCGGCTTCCTGGCCACCAACGTCGCCGCCCAGAACCAGCTGCCCGGCTGGCTCTCCGCGACCCGGCCCGACGTCGTGCTCATGCACTTCGGCACGAACGACGTGTGGAGCAACATCGCTCCGGCGACGA
Source organism: Nonomuraea sp. B1E8 (assembly GCF_039871515.1). NCBI lineage: Bacteria > Bacillati > Actinomycetota > Actinomycetes > Streptosporangiales > Streptosporangiaceae > Nonomuraea > Nonomuraea sp. B1E8. The sequence goes on from NZ_JBDPLS010000001.1 coordinate 93,477, forward strand.
TCCTGGGCGCGTTCACCACGCTGGTGAACCAGATGCGGGCGAGCAACCCCGCCATGAAGATCCTCGTCGCCAAGATCATCCCGATGAACCCGTCCAGCTGCCCCGACTGCGCCCAGCGGGCCGTGGCCTTCAACAACGCCATCCCCTCCTGGGCCGCCGCCACCACCACCGAGCAGTCGCCGATCACGGTCGTCGACCAGTGGACGGGGTTCAGCACGGCCACGGACACCTACGACGGGGTGCACCCCAACGCCGCAGGCGACCAGAAGATGGCCGACACGTGGTATCCGGCGCTGGTGGACGCCCTGGCCGGCGCCGACCCCGACCCCGATCCCACCGACCCGCCTCCGGGTGACTGCGCGGCCGCGTACAAGAACGCCGGCCAGTGGCAGGGCGGCTTCCAGGGCGAGGTCACCGTCACGAACACCGGCACGGCGCCCATGAACGGGTGGGAGGTGCGGTGGACGTTCGCCGACGGGCAGCGGATCAACCAGATCTGGAACGGCACGCTGAGCGCCAGTGGCTCGTCGGTGATCGTGCGCGACGTCGGCTGGAACGGCACGCTCGCGCCCGGCGCCTCGGCCACGTTCGGCTTCCTGGCCTCGTGGAACGGAGCCAACACCGCGCCCGTACCCACCTGCTCCTAGTCCTGCTTCGCGCCGATCGCGGCCCGCTCCGCGAGGCGTACGCGGCCGGCGCCGTCTCCCTCCGCAGGGGGAGGCTCCGCACGCGCGCCGGCCATAGCGTGTCGGCCATGAGACCACATGCCCGGCCAGCCCTGCTGACCGCGGGTTTCGCAGGAGCCGCCGCGCTGGCGCTGGTGGCGCCGGGAAACCTCGTCATGCGGCTGGCGTTCGGCAAGCTCGATGATCCGGCACTCGGCCGGCAACTCCTGCTCACCACCCTGGGCGTGCTGCTCGCCCTGGCCACCGTGCGCTACGGCACCCGCCCCTTCTCCCGCGACCCCGACGGGATGGTACGGCCCGCGCGCTGGGCCAGGGCGGCCACCTGGGCGGCGGCCGGCGTGCCGGTGCTGGGGTTCTCCGTACCGCACCTGCTGTGGGGGCTCGGCGTGCCGTTCGGCGTGGCGGGACCCTCCGCGGCGGGGCTCGCGGCGCTTCGCGGCTCGCCGGTGTACTGGGGGCTGCTGGTCGCAGGGCCGGTGGCCGGCGGCCTGCTCACCCTCGGGCTGATCAGCCGATGGGGGCAGATCGTGCCCGCATGGGTGCCGTGGCTCGGCGGCCGGCGCGTGCCGACCGGCCTCGCCGCCGTCCCAGCCCTGGCAGTCGGGCTGCTCGTCGGCCAGTACGGGGCGATGATGACGAGTTGCCTGGCCTTCGGCATCACCCGCACGTGCGCACCCGAGGGTGGCGCTGATGTTCTCGACGGCAGCTGGGCGTTCGCCGGGACGTACCCGGTCTTCCTGGCGTGGGGGGTGTGCCTGCTCGGCGCCGCGGTCGGATACATCCACACCCGGCGTTCTTAGGGGGTGTCACCGTGTTGCCTGCTGAGCGACAGACCGTGCTCGTCGGCGAAGGCCCTCCGGCACAGGCCGTGGCAGAAGCCGTACAAGGTGCCCTGGTGAACGAGGGTGAGAGGAGTGTCGAGATCCACGCTCATGCCGCAGATCGGGTCGATCAGCTTGTCGTCCACCTGGGGCGGCGCCTCACGCTCGGACGCGCCGTCGCGGTACGGGCGTGAGACGAGCTCGGTGAGATCCATGCTGTCCATGACCCTCCCGTGGATCCCGATGCCGCCCTCGGTGATGCCCTCGACGAGGATCACCGCGTGGGGCTCGCGTCGCACGCGTTCGGGATCGCGGCCGGCCTCCCGCTCGATCTCGGCCAGGACGGCGGTGACGGATTGCACCATGTGCTCGCACACCTCCTTGCGCCACGACGCCGGGACGGTGACGCGTACGAGATAGCGCGGCGGAGCCGCGGGATCCGCCGTCGGCCGCTGACCGAGCACCCAGGTGGCCGGCTCGTGCACGAGGACCTGCGTGATCAGACGTTGCGCATCGATGATCTCCATGGCGTGGCTGTCGTCCTCGACCATCAGCGTGTCGATGAGCCGGCGCCCCAGCGTCTGGCGTTCGTCCTCGCTCAGAGCTCCCCTGGGAACGTACACATCGATCAGCAACATCGCGCTCACCCGACCCTTCGGAACAGACGTCTCCGCACACCTCCACAATGCCCGGGAGGGGTATACGAAGCATCCGACGGGAGGAGCGTCTCTTCCTTACTACGGAGGAAGTAGGCCGAGGCGAGCACCCCCACCGACCTGCGCCGGAACCGGTCAGGAAGCCTGCACCACGGGAGCGCCTTCACTGGCCTGCACCAGCACGAACCCCTGCCCGTTGAACGCCAGCTGCATGGCCTCGCCGCTCCCCCGGCCGATCAGCGCCCCCGCCTTCATCGTCCGGTTCACCCCCACCTGCAGGGTGGTGCTCCAGCACACGGCGGACTGCCCATCGGCGAACGTCGGCATCTGCGCGGCGTCGAGCAACACCGGCGTGCCGTGCGTCGTCACCGCCACCCACCCGGTGCCGGTGACCGTCGTGTTGAACAGCCCGCCCGCCGCGACACCCGCGCCCTGAACGCGCTGGATGTCCCACGACAACTGCGGCTGGAAGGCCAGCAGGTTGCGCCCGTTGACCGTGAGCCCTTCGTTCTCCAGGTAGAACAGGTGGATGTCGTCGGCGTTGTCGGCGAGATAGAGCAGCCCTTCGCCGCGCACCCGCATCAGCGACGCGCCCTCGCCCGTCATGGCCTTCTTGAACAGCTTGCCGAGGCCGCCCGAACCTTCGTAGTCGAAATCCATCTTTCCCTGGAAGGCGACCATCGAGCCCTGCTTGGCCAGCACTTCGGGCAACTGCACCCGGAGCATCTTGCCGTTCTGGAGGGCGAAGCCGGGGGGCAGCGGCTGGGCGTCGAGGTTTCCGAAGATCGAGCTGCGCACGTTGTCCACCTTTCGAGAAGCCGTGCCCGCCAGCGTACGGAAAATACCCCACAACCGCGTACGCGCCCGGCCGCCCGCCACGGGCGCACGCTCCTTCACGCCGCCCGTTCGCCCGTGAACGCCGGCCCGTTCAGCTCATCCCTGAACGCCTGCCGCCAGATCCCGCACGACCTGGATCAACTCCGCCGGATCGAACGGCTTGGTCAGATAGGCGTCCACCCCGATGCCCAGCCCGCGCGCCCGATCGTCGTCCTGCGCCCGCGCCGTGATCAGCACCACCTTGATGTGCCTGGTGGCCTCGTCGGTGCGCAACTTCTCCGCCGTCGTCCATCCGTCCAGGCAGGGCATCATCACGTCGAGCGTGATGACGTCCGGCATGACCTCGAGCACGCGATCAAGGCAATCCTGCCCATCGGTGGCGGTCGTCACCTCGAACCCCTCCAGGTTCAGGTTGACCGCGATGAGCTGCCGGATGACCTCGTCATCGTCCACGACCAGTACTTTCCCAAGAACCTCGCCCACGGGCGTCAAGTTAACCTGTAGTGGGGTGGTCACGCCGGGTTTTCGCGGGATGTGTTCAAGGAGCGTTATCCGGTGCCGAGTGGTATCGGGATGCTGATAGCCTTGTCACTCGTCAGCCCCCTTAGCTCAGGGGATAGAGCACCGGCCTCCGGAGCCGGGTGCGCAGGTTCGAATCCTGCAGGGGGCACACGATCCTGGTCAGCGGTTCCGGCCGCTGACCAGGGCGAACGGCATAGAAACGGGCGGGTCTCCAGTCTCACGGAGTCCCGCCCGTTCTCGTTGACGCTCACTGTTCGTGGGCCAGACGTGGGCCATGATCGAGAGGCCGTCGGTGTCATGCTCGGCCCTCCGCCTGACCATGGCGTCGCCTGGCCCGCGCGGGGCTCTATGACGACCGGATCGTTCTCGTCTGCTCACCAACGGCCCGCTACTGGCCCGAGTTCGCGGCGAACGGCCCAGTTCACCGGCGTCGACGAGGAGGAGAGCAGCCAGACTGGTCACCGTCTTCGTGATCGACCACGTATTGGTGATCGTGTGGCCGCGGACGCGTTGGACGTCCCGACGTATTGACCGGTGACTGGCCGCGATCCGCTCGACCGGCACTGGGGCGGCGTCAACAGCAGGTGGCATCGGGGGCGTCGGGGCAGGGGCACGCGCGGGAGCGGACCAACCCCCCCGCCACGACATCGCGATCTGGCTCTGAATCGGAATCCTCAGCCTGTCACTGCAGCGGTCAGCCGCGCAGGCCGGGCCGCGGCGGCATTGTAGGTCGACACCGCAGGGGCTACGATCGCTTCAACTGATAAAGCTATCTCATTTGAGATTGGAGAATCGTCTTGTTCATTGCTGCGGCGACGGACAGCGTGTCCATCGCTCCGAGCTGGGATCGCGTGGTGGCGGAGGAGACTCACCGCCTGAGGGAGGTGCCGGCCGCCAACGTCGGCGACGCGCTGCAGCGGATGACCGTCATGGACGGCGGCATCCGGCTGGTCACCGAGCGCGCCACGCTGGTCGGAAACGCCCTCACCGTGGACGTGCGGTCGGGTGACAACCTCGCCATCCACCGGGCGCTCGACGAAGCCCGGCCGGGCGACGTCCTGGTCGTCAACGGGCACGGAGACCTGACCCGTGCGCTGGTCGGCGACCTCATCGGCGAGATCATGGTGAACGCCGGGGTGACCGGCGCGGTGGTCGACGGCGCCGTACGCGACGTCCGGGCGCTGTCGGGGATGGGCTTGACCGTCTACGCACGGGCGGTCACCCCCGCGGGACCTTTCAAGGACGGACCCGGGGCCATCGGTGTACCGGTGGCGGTCGGCGGCGTGGTGGTGGCGGCCGGTGACGTGCTCGTCGGCGACGCCGACGGGGTCGTCGTCATCCCCCGCCACCGCGTGCGGGAGGTCGTGGACGCGGTCTCCGGGATCGTCGAGAAGGAGGAGGTGCTGCGGCGGCGCATCCTCGCCGCGCGCGCCGGCCGGCCGGCGGTGTCCCGATGACCGACCCGCGGACCAGCCCGACGACCGGTCCGACGACCAGCTCGTTGACCGGCCCGACGACCGACCCGACAACCGGCCCGCGGACCAGCCCGACGACCGACCCGCTGACCAGCTCGTTGACCGGCCCGTTGGCCGGCCTGCCGGCCGCCTCCCGGATCGGGGACCTGCGCCGCCAGTCGCGGCGCCCGGCCCTGACCCCGGCCCCGCCGGGCGCCGTCTCCCTCGCCATGGGCGAACCGGACTTCCCGACACCGCCGCCGGTGATCGAGGCCGCCGCGGCCGCCCTGCGTGCGGGACACACCCACTACGCCGACCAGAAGGGCCTGCCGGAGTTGCGCGCCGCGCTCGCCTCGCGATTGCCCGCGCACCCCGCCCGGAACTGGACCGCCGACGACATTCTGATCACCCACGGCGCCACCGCCGCGCTGGCGGCCGTCGTACTCGCGATGATCGGCCCCGGCGACCGCGTGGTCATCCCCGAGCCCGCCTACTCGCTCTACGCCGACCTGGTCGTGCTGGCCGGGGGTAGCGTGGACTTCGTTCCGCTCGCCCCGGACCTGCACTGGGACCTCGACGCCTTGGCCGCGGCCCTCCCCGGGGCCGCGATGGTGATCTTCTCGAATCCCGCGAACCCGACCGGTATCGTCCACCGCGAGCAGGAGCTCAAGGCCCTCGGGGACCTTCTCGACGGCTCAGGTGTCCTGGTCGTCAGCGATGAGGCGTACCACCGGCTGGTCTACCCGGGGCACGTGCTGACCTCGGCGCTGGAGGTCGAGTCGCTGCGCGACCGCACGGTGTACGTGCAGACGTTCTCCAAGACGTACGCGATGACCGGCTGGCGGGTCGGGTACCTGACCGGGCCGCGCGAGGTGGTGGACGCGGCCGCCCACGTGCACCGGACCCACAACGGCTCGTTGAACACGGCGGTCCAGCACGCGGCACTCGCAGCGCTCGATCTGCCGGGCAGCGTCGTGGACGCCATGGCCGAAAGGTACCGGCAGCGTCGCGAGCTCGTGGTCGCGCACCTGTCCGGCGTTCCCGGCCTGCACCTGGTCCCACCGGAGGGAGCGTTCTACGGGTTCCTCCGCTACGACGCGGACCGGCCCTCCGAGGTGGTCGCCCGCGAGCTCGCCGAGCGGAAGGTGATGGTTCGGGCCGGGGCCGAGTACGGTCCCTCGGGCGAGGGCCACGTCCGGATCTCGTTCGCGGCCTCGGAGGACGATCTGCGGACCGGGCTGACCCGCGTCGTCCGCCACCTCGGCGGCGGACGACGCTGACGAGGCCGGGCGGACGATGGTGACGAGGCCGGGCGGACGATGGTGACGAGGCCGGGCGGACGATGGTGACGAGGCCGGGCGGACGATGGTGACGAGGCCGGGCGGACGATGGTGACGAGGCCGGGCGGGCGGCGCCTCGTGCCGCGCAGGTCCGGGCGGCCGGACGCGAGTCGCTCACAAGGGATATCCTTCGCCTGCACGTGGATGTGGGTGGAGTAGCCCGTGACCGGCCGGCAGGGCGCCCGACGTGGGGAGGACAAGCTGCGTAGTGACACCCGCCGCAACCGCCGGCGCCTTCTCGAGGCCGTCGGCGAGCTTGCCCGGGAAGCACCCGACCAGCTCACCATGCATGCCGTCGCGTCCCGCGCGGAGATCGGCCCGGCCACCGCCTACCGCTACTACTCCACGGTGGACGACGTGCTCGCCGCCTACGTGCTCAGCGTCGTCGAAGAGCTCCGCGATTTCAGCGCGGCGTCGACGGCGGAAGGGCAACCGCTGTTCGATTCCGTCGTGGACAAGTGGATGGACCTGCTCGACGAGTACGGCCCGGCGTTGGTGCAGATTCGATCCCGGCAGGGTTACCTGAAGCGGCTGCACAACGGGAACGAGATCATCGTCGCCATGCGGGATGCCTGGGCCAGGCCGGTGCGGGGGCTGCTCGACGACCTCGGTCTCCCCGACGACATGCTCGAGTACGCCCTGTTCCTCAACAACATCATGTACGACCCGCGGGAGATCCAGGACCTGCTGCGAGAGACGGGCCTGTCCCGCCGGGAGATCGTCATTCGGCTGGCCGAGGCCTACCGCGGCGCGTTGCGCGGGTGGGCGCGGGCGGGCTGATCACCTCCTGACGCCGGGCCGGAGGCGGGCGCGCGTCAGGTTCCGCCGCTGCGTCCGCGCGTCAGGTTCCGCCGCTGCGTCCGCACGTCAGGTTCCGCCGCGCCAGGGCAGTTCGCACCATAACGGCGATGAACAGCAAGGATGTACCGTTCCGGGCAGGAGTGCGTCGTAAACGCCTGGCTCGACATCAGATCGTGTGTGATGCGGGTCTCCCTAAGCAGGGACCGAACTGATACAGTTCTCTCAATTCAGAGGGATGTCCATCTAGGCTTCGACAAAGGGGGCCAGCAATGGCCATGCATCAGGTAGCGGACGAGTCGGCCGAGCCGGCCACGACCATTCGGGCCGGCGATCTCGAAGTCGGAATCATCGACGATGGCGGCAGCGGCGTGCCGCTCGTGCTCGTCCATGGCGGCGAGAGCGACCGTACGCAGTACGCCACGCTCCGCTCGCACCTCGACCCAGGCATACGGGCGATCTCCTACGATCAACGCGACTCGGGGATCACGGTGAACCCGCCGGTCCCGTACACGATGGGCGACCTCGCCGACGACCTCGCCGCCTTGCTGGATGCGCTGGGGCTCCAGCGTGCGCACCTGCTCGGCACCTCCTTCGGCGGCGCGGTCGTACAGCACACCGCGCTCCGGCATCCCGAGCGGGTCGCCTCCCTCGTCCTGATCGCCACCACGCCGAGCTTCGCGCTGTGCCCGCGGAACGTCGGGGAACTGTTCGACATGTCCCACGACGACCGGCAGAAGGCGGTCAAGGACTTCTTCGTCACGCCCGAAGGCCAGGCCGAGCTCCACAACCGGGCCGCCCAGACGCTCACCCACCGTGACCCCGACAAGGCCGACCGCCGCCACGACGCCGCCCGGCCGCACGAGGTCCGCGACCGCCTGGGGGAGATCACCGCACCCACGCTGATCGTGCACGGCACGGAGGACCTGCTGGCGCCCTACTCCGCCGCCCTCCTGATGCAGGAGCGGATTCCGAACGCCCGGCTGCGTTCGATCGAGAATGGGCGCCACGCGATCGCGATGGAGTTCGCGAAACCGATCGCCGGTTACATCGGCGAGTTCCTCGGAGTGGCGGCAACGTGAGCGACGCGACGCACGCCCGCCGCCGGCAGACGCTGCGCGAGTCTCGCCGGGCGGGTCGCAGCCTCCCTGCCGCCCCGCTCCGGTCGGCACATGACGCGCGGAGAGGGCGTACGGCCACGTCACGCCGGCCGGTTCGCTCTTCGCCCTCGTGTCCGTGGCGGTGTTCGAGCCGTACGCGGTCCGCCGGGCGACAGCGATGACCGACGCCGGCCGCGAGGTCGCGAACCGGATGGCCGAAGCGGCCCTGGCCTGGCTGGACAGCCTCGACGCCGACCAGCGCAGGATGGCGGTCGCGCCGCCACCGGGCGCCGGCGCCGAGGACGAACGCACCCGCTGGTTCTACACGCCCACCGACCATGGCGGCCTCACCTTCCACCAGCAGCGCCCCGCCCAGCACCGGCTGGTGATGCGGCTGGTCGCGAGCGGACTGTCCGAAGCCGGGTACACCACCGTCGCCACCGTGCTCGGCCTGGAGAACGTGCTCGACCGCGTCGAGGGCTTCTCGGTGAACTGGGGGCGGGAACGTACCCGCGACCCCGGCATGTACTACCTGCGCGTCTTCGGCGAGCCCGGCGGACCGCGGCCCTGGGGATGGCGGTTCGGCGGCCACCATGTCTCGCTCAACCACCTCGTGGTGGACGGGCGCGTCGCCGCCACCACGCCGTGCTTCCTGGGCGCCGACCCTGCCGCGTCGCCGCTGCTGGGCGGGGCGACGCTGCGCCCGCTGGGGGCGGCAGAGGACCTCGCCCGCGAGCTGGTCCGCTCCTTGCACCCCGAGCTCGCCGCCCGCGCGGTGCTGCTGGCGCGCCCCCCGGACGACGTCGTGGCGGGCAACAGCGCGCGGATCGACGACCGCGTACTGACCCGCCGTGAACTCTGGCGCCGCGGGGGGCACACCCCGGACCGTGCCGATCAGCCGGCCACCGGCCTGTACGGTGCGGACCGGCAGGCGCTGGCCCTCACTCCGACGCCCAAGGGCGTGCCGGGCGCGGAGCTCGACACCGCACAGCGGGAACTGCTGCGCGCCCTGCTCGGCACCTACCTCGGCCGGGTCCCGGACGGGGTGTCCCCGCTCCCCCGCTACGACGACCCGGCGGCGCTCGACGCCGTGCGCCTCGCCTGGGCCGGCTCCACCACGGCGGGCGAGCCGCACTACTACCGCCTGCAGGGACCACGGCTGCTCGTCGAGTGGACCAACGTCCACCGCGGCGCCGACCACGCCCACGCCGTATGGCGGGACCCGGAGACCGACTTCGGCGGCGACGTCCTCGCCGCTCACCACGCCACCCACCACGTGCCATAGAACGGGATGTGAACGACATGGCCCGTCGACAGCCGTCACCGACCGACGATCCTCTCCACACGACGTGCCCCAGGCCGCGGCGATCCTCCGGTGGCCGCTCCGGCACTCGGCTGAACGACCCGCTGTGCGACGGCATGTGACCCCGCTCGGTCCGATGCTCGCCCTCACCTTCGTGACGGGCTGCCGGGTGCTGCGCGCTGCCGCCCCGGGCTGGAGCCGCCGGTGTACGGGTCCGCTGGGCGGCGTCGGATCGCCTCCGTCGCTCTCATCACCGTCGGAGCAGCCGCCGGCGCGCTGTGCCAGGTGCACCCAGGTCTCGCCGTGCTGGTGGCAGCGGTCGTCGTGCCGGCCGTGACCAGTCCCGGCCACGCGTCCGTACGCGTCGTGCCGGCGGCCACGACCGAACCGATCCCCTTCCTGGCGAGCTGTTCGTAGGCGTCGGCCACGGCACCGCCCCCCACCCGGCTGCGGCGTGACGACGCGCCCTCCGGCGGCGACTGCTTCACCGCCGGCGCCACCACCCTGACCGCGTTCGCGGCGATCGCCGACGGAGCCCTGTGATGGAGCCCTCCACGAAGCTCGCCGCCACGATCGACGACCGGCCCCCGCCTATCGCGTACGCCGACGACCTACTCGCCCGGCCACGAGGAGAGGACGTTCATGAGCACCACTGAAGTTTCCCCGGTCCGCATCGGGAAGGCCGCCGTCGCGGCTCTCGGCTTGCTGGCCACCTCCACCGGCGCCCTGGAGTCGGCGGTGTCGCCGACGCTGCCGCTGTTGCAGCGGGAACTGTCGCTGACACCTGCCGAAGGAGCGCTGCTGAGCATCGCGATGCTCATCACCGGTGCCCTCCTCCTGCCCATCACGGGCAACCTCGGTGACCGTTTCGGCGGGAAACGGGTCATGATCCGGCTGATGGGGGTGGTGGTGGCCGGTGGCCTGGTGTCCTCGCTCGCGCCGAGCCTGCCGGTGCTGCTGGCCGGTCAGGTGCTGCAGGGCGCGATGCTGGGCGCGATGCCGCTCTCGTTCATCCTGGTGCGCAAGTACCTTTCCGAGGGAGAGTCCTCGGTGGCCATCGGGGTGGTCAGCGGGTCGTTCCTGGCCGGCGGCATGCTGGGCACGCTGATCGCCGGGCCGATCGCGGAGGGGCTGTCCCGGCACTGGATGTTCGCGATCCCGACGATCGGGACCGCCGTGGCGACCCTGCTCCTCCACAGGCTGATGCCGGACGACCCGCCGGGCCGGCCGGACTCCAGGATCGACTGGCCCGGCCTGCTTCTCATGAGCGGCATCCTGCTGACACTTATGCTGGTGCTCGCGATCGTGCCCGAGGCCGGCAGCCAGCCGATCGCGCTCGGCGCCCTCGTCGTGTTGCTGGGCGTCCTCGTGGCCGGATGGGTCGCCGTCGAACGCCGGTCCCGGGCGCCGATGGTCGATCTGCGCCTGCTCGCGCAGCCGGCGGTCTGGAGCTCCTACGCGATCACCTTCGCCGTCTGCCTGGGCACCTCGCTGTCGATGTATCTCGTTCCGCAGCTGCTCGCGGTGACCGGCGACGGGTACGGCTTCGGCGCCAGCGCCACCGACATCGGCTTCTACCTGTTGCCCGGGGCCGTGGCGGCGGCGGTCGCCGGGCCGGTCGCCGGGGTCGCGGTGCGGCGTTTCGGCTCGCGTCCCGCGGTCACCGTCGGAGTCATCTGCATGATCACGGCGCTGATCGCCCTGGTGTTCCTCCACGGGGAGATCTGGCACCTCGTCGTCGGCAAGGTGCTGGTCGCCCTGGCCAGCGGCGTCTGCGTCACGGCGGTGGTCGTCAAGACCGCCACCGCGGTCAGCCACGGCGACACCGGCACCGCCACCAGCCTGCTTCTGGTGATTCGCGTGGTCGCCTTCGCCGCGGGCGCGCAGATCGGCGGCGCCTTCCTGACCGCCGGGATCCCCGCCGGATCGGACATCCCCACCGAATCGGCCTTCATCACCGGCTTCGTCATCGGCGGCGCCATCGCGGTGCTGTCCCTGTTGACCGTCCGAAAGCTGGACAAAGGAGTCAAAGAATGACGTATAACCGTATCGCGCCGAGGCGCACGGTCCTGGTGTCGGGCGCCAGCATCGCCGGCCCCACGCTCGCGTTCTGGCTGAACCGCTATGGATACGACGTCACGGTGGTGGAGAGGGCGGGCACGGTTCGTGCCGGCGGCTACCCCATCGACGTGCGCGGCACCGCGCTGGAGGTCATCCGGAGGATGGGCATCCTGCCGCGGCTGCAGGACGCGCACATCGACCTGCGGCGGCTCACCTTCCTGAACGAGGACGGCAGCGAGGTGGCCTCGATCCACCCCCACAACGTCACCGGCGGCGTCGCGGGGCGGGACCTGGAGGTGTGGCGCGGCGACCTGACCGAGGCGCTCTACGCCGCGGTCCGTGACGACGTGGAGTTCCTGTTCAACGACTCCGTCGAGACCTTCGACCAGTCCGGCGACGGGGTCGACGTCACCTTCCACGGGGGCGGCGGCCGCAGGTTCGACATGGTGCTCAGCGCGGAGGGCATGCACTCCCGTACGCGGGAGATGCTGTTCGGCCGCGAGGAGCAGTTCCACCGGTACCTCGGCTACTGCTTCGCCGTGTTCACGATGCGCAACACCTTCGGGCTCTCCCATGAGACCGTGATGTGGAACACCCCGGGCCGGGCCGCGGCTCTGTACGCCACGAGGGACGACGGCAGAGTGCACGCCTTCCTGAACTTCGCCCGCCCGGAACCGCCGTTCGACGCCTTCCCCAACCCGGAGGCCCAGCACAAACTGCTCGCCGAGGTCTTCGCCGACGCGGGATGGGAGGTCCCGGGCATGCTGGCCGCCATGCGCGACGCGGACGACGTGTTCTTCGACGCCGTCGCCCAGATCCGCATGCCCCGCTGGTCCAGCGGCAGGGTCGCACTGGTGGGCGACGCCGCGCACGCACCCTCCTTCCTCACCGGACAGGGCACCAGCCTCGCGCTCGTCGGCGCGTACATGCTCGCCCACTCCCTGGCCGGCCGGGACCACACCGCGGGCTTCGCCGCCTACGAACAAGGAACCCGCGCGTTCGTGACCCTGAACCAAGGGCTGGTCGGCGAGGGCGGCGCAACGCTCTTCCCCACCACCGCCGAGGCTCTGGAGCAGCGCAACGACAGGCTGCGCAAGCTCACCGCCATCCCCTCCTCAGCGGGGCGACCGGCCCATTCGGCCCTCACCTTGCCCGAACCGCCCGTGATGCCCGGGCACTCGCGCTGATGGCGGGCGTCACCGGCGGCGGTGGCGTTCTCAGACGCCGAACGGCTCATCCTCAATCGGCGACTTCGGCCGCCCACGCGCGTAGCCCGCCACCATCCGCCGGGCCCTGGGCGTCGGGCAGTGCTGGGCTGGACCGCGGCGGCGGTGACGGTCGGGGTGGTGTGGGCCGCCCTGGCCACGGGCGTGACACCGCTATTGGTGCCCACCCTGTGCGTCCTGGGGGCAGTGATGCTGACCGCGCTGATCGCGTGGAATCATTACGACTACCAGCCGTGGCGGCGGTTCGTGACACCTGCCGGTGAGGACATTCTTGAGGCGGCCGTGCGGGACAACCCCCGTAACACCGCCGAAGGCCCCGTCGCGATCGCCCTGTACGGTTCGCGCCGCGAGGAACTGAAAACCGTGCTCGGCCTGCGGCCGCGGTATGAGTACTCGTACTACAACACACGCGCCTCAGGCGGCGGTGGTTGCGGCAGTGGCGGCGACGGCGGAGGGGGCGGCGGTGGTTGCGGCGGCGGCCCCTGACCGCCTCAGCGACCCTTCCACCGCGCCGCCACGCTGCACACCCAGGCCGGACAGGTGGAGCGGCAGGCGGGCATCCGCCTGCGCTCCGAACCCGTCGCGGTCGGCCATCGCGCAAGCGCACCGATTTCGAGCCGGGGCCGATCAGCGTGGGGTAGCGAACGACACAGCGGATTTCGGTATATCAATCTCAGTCATTTGATGGAGAGAGTCCGGTCGTTCAGAATCGCCATTGCGCCAATTAAGTCGCCGTTCTTCAGTGTCTCCGGACTCGTCCGCGGGCCGCCCCGCGGATCCGGCTCGGACCGCTACACGCGGGCGGTGATCTGCTCCGCGGTGGCGAGCAGGCGTTTGGCGGTGCGCTCGACGTCCAGGTCGACCATCGACACTATGCCGAGACTCGCCTCCAGCGACTGCCCGTCACGGTCGTAGAGGGGCACCGCTATGCCGACCGCGCCCGGTGTCAGGTTTCCGCGTGACACCGCATATCCGCGCTCCCGCGCCTCGACCACCCCGGCCGGGTCGTCGGTCTCGGGCGGTCTGGCCAGCATGATGGCCAGACCGCTGGCCCCCTGGTCGAGCGGATGGCGGGCGCCGCTGCGCTGGGACAGGTGGAAGACCGCGTCGGACGGCTCGACCACCGCCAGCACCACGGCGTCGGCGCCCTCCGACACGACGCACTGCGTGGTGACGCCGAGCTCCTCGGCCAGCGTCCGCAGGTAGGGGACGACCGCGCGCCGCAGCTGCGGGTTGGCCTGTCTGGCCAGCTGGATCACGCCCAGCCCGAGCCGGTAGCGGCCCGAGCTGCCCTCGGCGGCGAGGCGGTGGTTGCGGAGCGTGGTGAGCAGCCGATAGACCGCCTGGCGGTGCATGCCCAACGACGTGGCCAGCTCCGCGACGGTCATGTCACGGTCTTCCACGGCGAGCAGCTCCAACAGTTTCAGACCCCGATCCAAGGTCTGGGACCCGCTGCCCTGACTCCCGCTGTCGCCGGCGCGATCACCAGTGCTCACGTCAAGCCATCCCTACCGCTGTCGGTTTTCACAACGCGCATTATGCCGATATTGATCAGGCCTGATTTTACTCGTCGCATGAGGGTCAACATCCGACAGTCCGGTCTGCTGCGGCATTACGCCCAGCAATCCGGCCGAAGGCGAGACATTCGGCGATACTGCCGCCACCCGTCGGATAAAGCAGGCCGTGCAATGATCCTAGCTCACCGGCGGAGTACAGATTGTCTATCCAACCTCCGCGAATCGAGGCCACCCGCGCTTTCGCGTCACGGCGCGGCCCGCCGACGGTATGCGAGCCGCCCGGCCATAGCGGAACCGCGAAATAGCGATCACCGCTGATCGGCGTGAGCGTGCCGGGGTCGCGGCCGAAGTCGGCGTCGACGCCCGCCGCGCAGTGCTCGTTGTAGCGGGAGACCGTCCGCTCCAGCGCGTCCGGGTCGAGCCCGCAGGCGCGGGCCAGCTCGGGGATCGACTCGGCTGACTGGATCCAGCCGCGCCGCAGTTCGGCCACGTTGTCCGCGCTCCAGGTGTAGTCCTGGACCGGTCCGGCGGGGCCCGAGTAGGTGGGGACCAGCGTCGCCCGCTCGAAACGGGCCTGATCGAATATCCACCACGTCGGAATCCGGGGGTAAGTGAGCTGGTCGGGGTCCATCGCCAAAAGCGCCAGATGGGCGGCGTGCTGCTTGCCCGGCTCGCGGATGAATCGCCGGCCCGACCCGTCGACGAAGATCGAACCGGGTGCCGTCACACCCTCGGCCGGCCCGAACCGGCCCGATCCCCACAGGTCGACGGCCGTTCCCCCGGTGTATCCGGCATCGGGGAATCTCGCCACGAAATGACCTGGCCAGACATTCATGTGCCACAGCTCCGCGCCGATATCGGCCGCCATGGTGATGCCGTCCCCGGTGTTGTGCTCGGTGCCGTAGAAATGCACCGGAGTGACCGGCAGGTAGTGCTTTTTGAGCCGTTCGCTGGCCTCGTAGCCGCCGACCGCCAGCACGACGCCGCGACGCACGCCGATCCGCTGGGCTCCGCCCGCGCCTTCGGTCTCCACCCCGACGACCGCGCCGCGGTCGTCGGTGAGCAGCCTCTTGGCCGCCGTGGCGTACCGGACCTCGATCCCGCGCTCGGCCACCAGGCTCCGCAGGAAGCCGTGCATCGGGCAGCCGGTGTAGCCGTCGGGGCCGCTCGTGGGCTGCGCCTTGTAGACCCTGATCGACTCGTGACCGGGCAGAGAGGGGTGCTCGCCACGGATGTTCAGCTTCTGGTACGTGCCGCCGTGCGCGTCGAGCCAGGCCGGGTTGGCCGCCGTCTCCTCTGCCCAGGTGCGGATCAGGCCGGGATCGATCAGGGGCAGCTCGCCGTTGACCGCGTACATCGCGGACAGGTACTCCACCGCGCCGTCCACGTCCTCCGGCACGAGGAAGAAGCCGGCGGCGTAGCGGCTGTTGGGCCGGTGGTCGTCGGCCCGCTGCTTCTCGATGACGAGCACCTCGGCGCCCTCGTCGTGCGCGGTCACCGCGGCGACCGCACCCGCGTCGCCCAGACCGAGCACGGCCACGTCGACGGTCCTGTCGAAGGGACCGGTGCAATGCATCGCGACCTCCCCTAACCGAGCCCGAACAGTCTGGCCGCGTTCTCCTTGAGGATCTTCGGGCGGATCTCGTCCCGGATGGCGATCTTGGCGAAGTCGGCCAGCCAGCGCTCCGGGGTGATCATCGGGAAGTCCGAGCCGAAGAGAACCTTGTCCTTGAGCAGCGTGTTCGCGTACTGCACCAGCTGTGGCGGGAAGTACTTCGGCGACCACCCGGACAGGTCGATGTACACCTTCGGCTTGTGCATGGCGACCGACAGCGCCTCGTCCTGCCAGGGGAACGACGGGTGCGCGAGGATGATCTGCAGGTCGGGGAAGTCGACGGCCACGTCGTCGATGTGCATCGGGTTGGAGTACTTCAACCGCAGCCCGCCGCCGCCCGGGGTGCCCGCGCCCGCGCCGGTCTGGCCGGTGTGGAAGAGCGCGGTCAGCCCGTGCTCGGCGATGACCTCGTAGAGCGGATAGGCCATCCGGTCGTTCGGGAAGAAGCCCTGCGAGGTGGGATGGAACTTGAAGCCGCGGACGCCGTACTCCTCGATCAGCCGCCGCGCCGCCCGCACGCCCGCCGCGCCGCGATGCGGATCGATGCTCGCGAACGGGATGAGCACGTCGCTGTGGAGTGCCGCCTGCTCGGCGATCTCCTCGTTGCCGGGAGACTGCTCCTTGCCGCTGACGTGCATGGAGTCGACGCCGAAGACGATCGCCGCCATGTTCCGCTCGCGGTAGTACTCGGCGATCATGGGCACGGTGAACGTCCGGACCGCACCGGCCTTGAAGTAGTCGGCCATCGCCGAGAACCTGTCGTCACCGGACCCCGGAGTGTCGTGGACGGAGATCTGCACGTGGGTGTGCACGTCGATCGCGTCGAGCGCGGTGATGTCCATCACGCCGTCTCTCCCTGGCCGGCGACGATCGCGGTGGCGCTGCCGGACAGCACTTCCACGCCCGCCGCGTTCACCGCCGAGATGGTGAGCTCGGCGCGCCGCTGCCCGTCGACCGTGTCCACCGAGGTGACGGTCGCCGTCGCGGTGATGGTGTCGCCGGGCCAGACGGGCGCCTTGAACCGGGCCCGGTAACGCCGGATGTTCTCGTGCCCGAACCAGTCGGTCAGCACGCGGCCGGCCAGGCCCATGGTGAGCATCCCATGGGCCATGACGGTCGGGTGGCCGGCGATCCGGGTGGCGAACGGCTCGTCGGTGTGCAGTGGGTTGAAGTCTCCGCCGGCGCCGGCGTACATCACGATCTGCGTGCGTTTGAGGTCCGTCACGACGACCTGACGTACTTCCTGGTCGGTTGTCACGGTCATCGGCCTGCCTCCGGGGTGTCGTCGTCGGTCTTGGGGGTGACCGTGACCGAGACCGTGGTCGAGCGGGCGACCAGCTCTTCGCCGGCGTCGAAGAAGTCGACGTGCCGCTCGGCGAAGTTGAGGACGCCGCGCCCGCCGGTCTTGCTCCACGTCCGGCCCTCGCGCCTGCGGGCCGTCAGCGTCTCGCCGACCCGGATCGGGCGGAAGTACTCGAACTCCTGCTCGGCGTGCAGGCCGCCGCCTCCGCCGGATGACACGCCGGGGCCGGCCCCGGAGCCGTTCCAGGGCGCGCCGGGGCGCATCCGCAGCCCCCAGTCCGGGTCGAACTGGGCGAAGGCGATCGGGAAGGTGGGCGGGAGCACGTCGGCGTCCTCGCCCAGGGCGCGGGCGAAGGCCCGCACGTGGCCCTGCTCGATCGGGAACGGTATGCCGGTCACGACGCTGTCTCCTCTGCTTGCAGGTAGCGGGTGGCCACATCACGGGCCGACGCGCGGTTGATCTTGCCTGCCGGGCTCCGGGGGAGCGAGTCGACCCGGACGATCCGGCGCGGGCGCTTGTATCCGGCGAGCCGCCCGGCCACGAGGCCGCTCAGCTCCTTGTCCTCGATGTCGGCGAGCGCGCTCGCCGGGGCGACGACGGCCACCACGATCTGGCCCCAGCGCGGGTCCGGGACGCCGACGATGACCGCGTCGGTGATCTTCGGGTGGGTCAGCAGCGCCTCTTCGACCTCCTCCGGGAAGACCTTCTCGCCCCCGGTGTTGATCACGCCGTCCCCCCGGCCGAGCAGGATCAGCTTCCCGTCCGCGTCCAGCGAGGCGAGGTCCCCCGGCACCGAGTAGCGGACGCCGTCGATGACCCGCCAGACCCTGGCCGTCCGCTCCGGGTCCTTGAGGTACCCGACCGGCTGCGGTCCGGCGCTGGCCAGGATGCCGATCTGACCGGTGCCCGGCTTGATGTCCTGATCGTTCTCGTCGAGGATCCGGGCCACGGGGGCCAACGTGAACCGCCCGTCCGCCAGGTCGGCCTCCGAGCGCGCCACGGCCATCCCGAACGGGCCGCCTTCTGAGGCGGAGATGTTGTCGATCAGGGTCAGGTCGTTGCCGTGCCGCAGCAGCCGGCGCTTGACGTCGGCACTCCAGATGACGCCGGAGCTGGTCATGGTACGCAGGCTGCTGATGTCGTACGGCTTCCCGGAGCTCTCGGCGGCGGCCAGGGAGTCCACCAGGGGGCGGCCGAACGCGTCGCCGACGATGACCATGTCGGTGACCGCGTGCTGCTGGACGGTCTGCCACACCTCGTCCGCGTTGAGGGACTTGGAGGTGCAGAAGCAGATCGTGCCACCGCCGTACAGGCTGCGCAGCGTCTGCAGCAGGCCGGTGCCGTGGATGAGCGGCGACATCGGCAGCACGGTGGGGGCGAGGCCCCTTTCGTGCAGCTCGCGGACCCGCGCCCGCACGTCGCTCGGCGTCTCCGGCGCCGGGAGACCGTGCTGGCGGAAGACCGAGGCGATGATGCCCAGCAGCCCGTCACGGTCCCAGATGACGCCCTTCGGCCGGCCGGTCGTGCCGCCGGTGAGCAGGATGATGCCGTGCGGCGAGTCGGTGTCGATCTCCTCGTGGACCGGACCGTGCTCGGCCGCCCACTCGAAGGACACCGCCGGTGCGAGCGGCTCGGCGGCCGATCCGGCTTCCACGAACAGGCCCAGCTTGGGGAGGTCGCCGTCTATCTGCTGAACCTGGGCGGCCAGGCTGGTGTCATAGACGAAAGCGGCCGCATCGGTGTAGTCGAGCACGTAGTGCAGCTCTGGGGCGAGATAGCGGTAATTGATGTTGACCGGCTGCGCGCCCAGCTTGAACACGGCGTACATGATCTCCAGGTACGCGAACGAGTTGTACAGGGAGATCGCGACGGTCGAGCCGGGGCCGACCCCGCGCTCCGCCAGCACCCCGGCGAGCCGCGAAGAGCGGGCGTGCAATTCGGCGTAGCCGACGGACCGGTCACCCTGGATCACCGCGGGCCGGTCGCCCACCACTTCGGCCGCGGCGCGCAGGGCCGTGGCAACGCTCATTGTGCGATCGGTGGAGTCAGGCAAGGTGGCCTCCGATTCGGGTATGGCCGCGCAACAGGTCGCGCGAAAGGATGAGCCGCTGCACCTCATCGGTGCCTTCGAAGATGCGCATCGCGCGGACGGCGCGATACCAGCCTTCGAGGGGAAGCTCCTTGGTGTAGCCCATCCCGCCGTGGATCTGGAGTGCCCGATCCACGACCCGGCCAACCATCGCGGTGCAGAAGAGCTTCGCCATGGCCGACGCGTGTCTGGCGTCGGCCCCCCGGTCAACGTCCCAGGCGGCCCGGAGGGCCAGCCAGCGGGCCGCTTCGAGCTCGGTCTCGGAGTCGGCGATCATCCATTGGATCGCCTGGTTCTGGCCTATCTTGCGGCCGAATGTCTCGCGCAGGCCGGCGTAGTCCACCGCCATCCGCAGACAGCGCTCGGCGATGCCGACACACTGCGCGGAGATCACGTAGCGGCCCTTGCCGACCCACCGCATGGCCAGCTGGAACCCGCCGCCGACCTCGCCGAGGACCTTGCCGGCCGGCACCCGTACGTCGTCGAAGGACAGCGACGCGGGCTGGTGCCAGCTGCCCATCGTGCTGATCGGCGAGGAGGTCCAGCCGGCCTCCCGGTCGACGAGAAACGCGGTCGCGCCGTGGCGGGCGCCCTTGTCCCTGTCGGTGAGCGCGATGACGATCGCGTAGTCGGCCTCGTGGCCGTTGCTGATGAAGGTCTTCTCGCCGTTGATCAGCCAGTCGTCGCCGTCCCGCCGCGCGTAGGTGCTGATCGCCCCGGCGTCGGACCCCGCGCCCGGCTCGGTCAGCGCGAAACAGCCGAGGCGCTCGCCCTCGATCGTCGGCTTCAGGTACTCCTCCTGCTGGGCCGCGTCCGCGCCGTACAGGATGTTGTCGGCCTCCCCGCCGAAGCGGAAGGGCACACAGGTCTTCGCCAGCTCGGCGTGGATCAGCGATTGGGTGACCGCCGGAAGCGCCATCCCGCCGTACTCCTCGGGCGTGCTGAGCCCCCAGAAGCCGAACTGGCGCGCCTTGGCGCGCAGCCGGCGCTCCTCGTCCCGGGGCAGCCGCGCGCCGCCGTCGCGCACCAGCCGGAGGAAGTCCTCCTCCAGCGGGAGGAGCTCCTTGGTGACGAAGGCGCGCACGGTGCCGCGGATGTCCCGCTGCTCGTCCGTCAGCTCGAAGTCCATCGGCTCTCCTTCGGTACGCCGGTCATCCGGCCCGCGGCGGCAGGTCGTGGGCGCGCACGTTGGAGATCATCGCGGCGTCCATCATCCAGTCGTGCGCCCGCAGCGGATCGGCCACGATCTCCGACATCTGAAGCTGGAACTTGCGCCGCTCCGACTCGTCCTGCTCCGCCATGGCGGTGGTCGTGCGGTGCGTGAGCTCCTGCACCGCCTCGACGGCGGCCTTGCGCCTGCGGTGCGCCCAGGCGTCCAGCACGTCGGTGCCGGCCTCGCCGCGGAGCACCGCGCTGAGCTGGATGGACAGGTCGAAGGCGTCGTGAATGCCGCCGTTGAGGCCCATGCCGCCCATCGGGCTGTTGACATGCGCCGCGTCGCCGAGCAGCAGCACCCGGTCCTTGCGGAAGGTGTCGGCCACCCGCTGGTGCACGGAGTAGATCTTCCGTTCGCGCAGCGGCAACTCGGGATGGTCGCCGAAGACGCCCCGCAGCCGGTCCGCGACGTACTGGTCGGAGAGGGCCTCATCGGTGGTGACGTGCGGCGGCACCGAGACGACGATCCGCCAGACGTCCGGCACCCGGAGGATCAGCAGGTGTTCCACCGGGTCGGCGATGTAGTTGACGTCACAGATGCCCGGCAGCAGCGTCTCCACCGGATAGTCGATGCTCAGCACCAGGTAGCGGTGCTCGTAGGTGAGCCCCTCGAACGAGCTCCCGAGCGCCTTGCGGATGGTGCTGCGCGCGCCGTCGGCGGCGAGCACCCAGCGGGCCGCGACCCGCTCTCCCGAGGCGGTGGTCAGCACCGCGCCGTCCTCGTCCTGGCTCACGTCCACCACACCCGTGGCCAGCCGTACGTCGACCGGGGCGGGGCATTCGTTGATCGCGTCCTTGATGATTTGAGTGTATTTGTACTGTTCGAGCTGCAATCTGAAGGGATAGGCGGTCTCGTCGGCGAGCATGCCGAAGTCGAACTCCGCGATCAGACCGTCGCGGCGATCGTGCACCTGGTACTTCCGCGCGACGATGCCGGCCTCCAGCATCGTGGAGACGACGCCGAGGTCGCGGGCGATCTCCATCGTCGGCGGGTGGAAGGTCGAGGCCCGCCACTCGGTGCTCAGCCGGTCGGCCTCCTCGAAGACGGTGACGGACGCGCCGCGCCTGGCCAGGGCGAGGGCCGCAGTGAGCCCGACCGGGCCGGCGCCGACCACGGCCACGTCGAGGATGCCCATCACTTGCTCCACTCGGCGATGTGGTCGCACATGACCCTGGCCAGATCGGGGCGGCCCTGGAAGTAGTGGTCCGCGCCCTTGATCTCGACCAGCTCACGCCTGTCGTGCGCGACGGCCTCGTACATGGTGCGGGCGTGGCTGGGGAAGGCGGCGCAGTCGGCTGATCCGTAGACGACCATGACCGGCGCCTGCACCTCTGGGAGAGCGACGTAGGCGTTGGCCCGGCTGTGGTCGTAGCTCCACTGGCTCAGCCAGGAGCGCAGGCTCGTGAGGTGGCCCAGCGAGGCCGGCTGGAAGTTGGCCGCCCAGGGGCTGCCCCACAGGGTGCCGGCCTGCCGGTCGGACGGGTCGAGGGCCAGGTCCAGGAAGCGCGGGTCGGCGGCCGTGCCGTGCACGACGAAGGGGAGGTCGTCGGGGGCCACCTTCTCCCCCGCCGCCGGCTCACGGACGTACCCGCGCAGCGCTTCTATCTGCTCGGTCGCCCAGGCGGTGATCCGGCGGTTGCGGTCGATCTGGGCGAGGCGGTAACGCTCGACGAACTCCTCTCCGTAGGCCGGGCCGTTGGCGGGATCGAACATGTCGAGCGAGGCGTCCCGGTCGAAGGGCCGCCGCTCGTCGGTGATGGCCGGGTCGAGCCCCTCGGTGTAGACGACCGCACGGCCGGGGTGCGCCATGGCCATGACGATCTTGTCAGCCGGGATGAGCCCGGCCCCGGCCAGGTCGACGGGGTCGCCGGCCGGGGTGTGGGTGATGGTGGGGTTCTCCGCCTGCGCCTGGTAGAGCGCGGCGAGCCCGCCACCGCCGGAGTTTCCGACCAGGACGACCCGCTGGTAGCCCAGCTCGCGAAGGTGGCGGATCGCCGCGCCGATGTCCAGGAGGCAGTTCTCCATGATGAGCGCGGAGTCGTTGCCCACGTAACGGGTGGCGAGCCCGACCGCGGCCACCCCGCGGGCGGCGAGCTCTTCCAGGGCGTAGTGACCGATGAAGTTGGACGCTGGGTGCACGATCAGCACGGCGGTCGACGGCTTCCGCAGATCGTTCTTCCAGAGGGTGGCCCAGATCTTCCCGCTCATCCGGGCGACGCCGGAGTTGATGTCCAGGCGTCCGCCAGGCGTCATCGGTATGGGGAGTAGGTCGCGGGACAGCACGGGGCGGCTCCTGATCAGCGCGGATGGGGCAGAGGTGGGATCGGCGGGGCCGTGCGCTATCCGCGCGCGGTCCACTTCCGCAGCGTCTCGGCGCCCGCGCGCGCGTCGGCGTCGTCGAGAGGGCGGGTCTGGAACGTCAGCTCGATCCGGACACCGTTCGGGTCGAAGAGGTACAGCGACTCCCAGACCCCGTCATGGTCGACGATGCCCACCGTCTCCACGCCCTTGGCCGCGAAGTGCGCCTTCCACTCGTCGAGCTCCTCCATGGAGTCGACGTTGAACGCGATGTGCCGCACCCAGGAGGGCACCGAGTCGGGGCCGGGGTTGGGCATGTCGTCGACCTCGAAGAAGGCGATGGCGCTGCCGTCGCCGAGCCCGAAGAAGGTGTGCAGGTAGGGCGTGCGGGCTCCGTTGGAAGGCACCTCGTCCAGCTGGATCGCGGTGAGCAGCTCGCACTTGAGTACCTCGGTGTAGAAGTCGTGCGTGGCTTGGGAGTCCCACGTCGGATAGGCGATGTGGTTGAGCGAGCGCGGTGCGCGGAGATCGGCTGTCGCCATCATCTGATCCTCAGTGTGTGTCAATTATCGGACAAGTAGTCCGGAATTTGAATTGATTGTCCGGCTGTGGATGTCAACTTGTCAACTACGACCTCAGGGAACGACCACGCTGCGCAGCGCTTCTCCTGCCAGCAGCCGGTCGTAACCCTCCTGCGCGCCGGTGAGAGCGAACGTCCCCGAGACGTACTCGTCCAGCGGCAGCCGGCCCCCCAGATAGAGGTTCGCGAGCAGCGGCAGGTCCCGCGCCGCGACGCAGTCTCCCCAGATGGAGACCCTGATCGACCCTCCGGTCAGGAACAGCCGGCGCAGCGGCACCTCGGCCACGTCCCCCTGCTTGGGGGCGCCGACGATCACCAGCCGCGAGCCGGGGGCCCGCAGGCCGTCGGCCGTCGCGAAGGTGGCGGGCCCGCCGACCGCGTCCAGGACGACGTCCGCGCCCAGGCCGCCGGTCAACTCGCGGACGCGTTCGCCCGGGTCCTCCTGGGACGCGTCGATGAGGCGGGTGGCGCCGAACCGTTCGGCGACGGCGAGTTTGCCGGGATTGGTGTCGATCGCGATGATCGTCCGCGCCCGCACGTACGCGGCCCCGGCGATGGCCGCGATCCCCACGCCACCGCAGCCGATGACCACCACGTCGTCGGCCGGCCCGGTCTCCGCGGTGTTGACGGCCGCGCCGAAGCCGCTGGGCACGCCGCAGCCGAGCAGCGCGGCGATGGGCGGCGGCACCCTCGGATCGATCGCGATCGCCTGCCGGGCGGGGACGACGACCCGTTCGGCCAGGCCGCCGACGCCGAGCACCGGAGTCGCGGCGGCGCCGTCGCCGAGGGTGACCTTCGGCCGGCGCGGCAGCTTCGACGCGCACGCCTCCGGCCGTCCCGAACGGCAGTGCCTGCAGTCCCGGCAGGCCACCATCGGCGCGACGACGACGCTCTCGCCCGGCGCGATGCCCGTCGCGTCCGGCCCCAGGGCCTCGACGACGCCGGCCACCTCATGGCCGACCAGGTAGGGGAAGTCCGTTCCTGACGTGCCGTGCATGAAGTGCACGTCGCTGTGGCACAGCCCGCAGGCGGTCACCCTGATCAGCACCTCGTCGCCGGTCAGGTCCCGCAGCGGGATGTCCTCGAAGCCCAGTGGCCCGTGCGCCTCTCGGACGACGGCGCCTCGGTAGTGCTCGGACATGGATCACTCCTAGGATCGGGCTGAAGGTCAGTACCAGCGGGGCGCGTCGGCCGCGGCGATGTCCACAATCACCGTCTTGAGCTCCGTGTAGGCCTCGTGCCCCACCCGGCCGAGCTCGCGGCCGACGCCTGACAGGCCGACGCCGCCGATGGGGGCGTCCAGCGCCAGCGCCCCATACGAGTTGATCCAGAAATAGCCCGATCGCACCGCTCTGGCGGTCGTCAGCGCCCGGTCCAGTTCACGGGTCCAGCAGCCGCCGACCAGGCCGAAGGGCGAGTCGTTGGCGAGCGCGACGGCCTCCTCCGCGCCGCTGAACCGCTGGACCGTGAGCACCGGCCCGAAAACCTCGTCGTACACGATGGCGGGCACGCGCGGCAGCCCGGAGGGGATCTCCAGTACGGTCGGCGCGACGAACGCGCCGGCGGGATGGACGCCGGGCGGCCGATCACCGCCCGCCAGGACGCGCGCTCCCTGCCCCACCGCCGTGTCGATCATCGCGCGGACCCTGGCGGCCTCGCCGGCCGAGATCAGCGCGCCCAGCTGGGTGTTCGCCGCGAACGGGTCGCCGACCCTGATCGAGCGCGCCACGCCGGCGACCCGCTCGACGAACGCGTCCGCGATCGACTCCTCGACCAGGAGCCGGGAGCCGGAGAAACATCGCTGCCCGGCGTTGCGGAAGATGCCGCCGACCGTGGCGTGCAGGGCGGCGTCCAGGTTCGCGTCGGCGTAGACGATGTTCGCGGACTTGCCGCCGAGCTCCAGCAGCACGCGTTTCATCCCGTCCGCCGCCGAGCCCATCACCTGCCGGCCGACCGCGGTGCTGCCGGTGAACGACACCATGCTCACCCCGGGATGCTCGACCAGCCGGCGGCCGACCTCTCCCGCGCCCTGGAGCACCTGGACGAGGCCGCCGGGGAGTCCGGCAGCCGTGAGGATCTCGGCGAACACGGGCGCCGCCAGCGGGCTGAGCTCAGGAGCCTTGATCACGATCGCGTTGCCCGCCGCCAGCGCCGGGCCGGCCTTCTGCGCCGCGAACATGAACGTGGTGTTGAACGGGATGACCGCCGCCACCACCCCCACCGGCTCCCGGAAGGTCATCCGCAGCGTGGAGCCGTCCGCCGGCAGGGTGCCGCCTTCGAGGGTGGCGGCCCACCCCGCCGCAGCACGTAGGTGGGCCGCCGCCACGAAGACGTCGCCACGCGCCTCCGCCAGCGTCTTGCCGTTGTCCAGCGCGACCAGGTGGACGAGCCGTGCCGCTTGCGCCTCGATCAGGTCGGCGGCCGTGCGCAGGATCCGCGCGCGTTCGTGCGGGGAGGTGCGCGCCCAGGCAGGCTGAGCCGCGACCGCGCCCGCGACAACTTCGTCGACGAACCCGGCCGTGGCCGCCTCGACCTGCGCGATCAGCGAGCCGTCACCCGGATGACAGGTCGGGAAGACCGCCCCGCCGCCACCGCGCAGCGCCCCTCCGGCGAAGCTGTGCGCCGCCGGCAACTCCGCGACGGCGATGTGCTCGGACAGGTTTGTGCTCATCGAGGAGTCTCCTTGGGCAGATCTGTGCCGTGGCCCAGGTACACATGCGGCCAGAACCGTGACTGCCTGCCGGACCAGCGCTCTTTACCTCGTCTGCACCGGAACGCTACCATCAAAATTCAAATATAGGACTCATCGTCCGATAAATGGAATTCGGAGATCTCATGGAGTTCACTCATCTCGGTCGCAGCGGTCTGACCGTCAGCCGTCTGGTGCTCGGCACGGACAACTTCGGCACCCAGACCACCGAGGAGGACGCGTTCCAGATCATGGATCACGCCCACGAGCTGGGGATCAACCTGATCGACACGTCCGACGTGTACGGCTGGCAGTTCGGCGAAGGACTGACCGAGCAGATCATCGGCCGGTGGCTGTCCACCGGCGGGGGCCGCCGCGAACGCACGGTGCTCAGCACCAAGCTGTACGGCCGCATGTCCGCCTGGCCGAACGACGCCGGCCTGTCCGCGCTGCACATCAGGCGTGCCTGCGAGGCGTCGCTACGGCGGCTGAACACGGACCACATCGACATCTACCAGATGCACCACATCGACCGATCGACCCCGTGGGAGGAGATCTGGGAGGCGATGGACGTCCTCAAGACCCAGGGCAAGATCGTCTATGTCGGGTCCTCGAACCACCCCGGCTGGCACATCGCCGCCGGGCAGGAGGCCGCCGCCCGGCGCGGTCACCCGGGCCTGGTCAGCGAGCAGACCATCTACAACCTGCTCGAACGCACCGCCGAGCTGGAGGTCCTGCCCGCCTGCGCGCACTACGGCGTCGGCATGATGCCGTGGTCGCCGCTCGACGCCGGCCTGCTCGGCGGGATCCTGCGCAAGGAGCGCGAGAACCGGATGGGCGCCCCGCTGCCCGGCGCCAACGTGGCCACCCACCGAGGCAAGCGACTGATCAAACTGGACCGGCACCGCGCCGCCGTCCAGGCCTTCGAGGACCTGTGCGACGAGCTCGGCGAGAGCCCCGCCGACGTCGCGATGGCCTGGCTGCTGGGCCGCCCCGGCGTGACCGCGCCGATCATCGGGCCGCGCACCCTGGCCCAGCTCCACGCCGCCACCCACGCCTTCGAGGTGACCCTGGACGACAAGACGCTCGACCGCCTCGACGCCATCTTCCCCGGCCCGGGCCCCGCGCCGGAGGCCTACTCCTGGTAGGCCCCCCCGGCCCGGGACCCGCGCCGGCCCCGCTCAGCGGAACGTCTGCTGGAGACCCAGCAGACGCCGGGCGCCCATCTTGTCCAGATACTCCTGGTGGTCCTCGACCCCGAACACGTACTCGTCCAGGTACTCCTTGGTCCGGTCCTGGGCGGCGAGATCCCGGTACTCCACCAGCCGCTCCCGGTCGTAGGCGTAGTGCCCCGGGGAGGACAGCGGATGCGAGCCGTAGGGCGCGTGGGCGACGATGTCCACGATCGCGCCGGGGATGGACACCAGGCGCGGGTCGGGGGCCGGAGCGTACTCGTCCAGGATCTCGTCCGAGCTGATGATGACGTGGTCGCTGGCCTTCGCCATCACGTCCTCGAACCGCCGCTGGCCGAAGATCTGCGCGTTGCCCTTCCGGTCGGTGACCTGCGCGTGGAACAGTCCGTAGTCCGCCCGCAGGGCGGGAATCGTGGTCACGGTACGCCCGGTGTACGGATCGATCGTCGTCCGGACGTTCTTGTTGACCTTGGGCAGGTCGGTGCCCTCGTACAGCGGAGGAAGCGGCAGGAACGGCAGCGTGCTCGCGCCGGCGCGGAAGCCGTAGACGATGTACGCCTCATCCCCCTCGACGATCTCGATCGACTGGCTCTCCGCGGCCCGGCGGTAGTTCGGCGCCATGCCGAGGAACTCCAGCCCGACATAGGACACGTGCAGCCGCTTGACACAGCCGGCGGCGATGAGCATGTCGACGGGCGCACCCGCGCTCGGCGTCGGGATCAGCTCCAGGTCCCTGACCCCGCGCCGGATCAGCGCGTTCACCAGCGCCATCGGGCCGTTGTGGGAGTGCACGCCGCCCAGCGCGATCGTGGCTCCGTCGGGGATGCCGGCGACCGCCTCCTCGGGGGTCGTCACCTTGTTCGCGCTCATCGCCTGAACTCCTTAGCCGCGGCGTCGCCGCCGGTGGTCACCTCGCCGAGCAGCCGCGTCCCGGTGACGCGCTTCAGCTCGGCCCTCCTGATCTTGCCGCCCTCGTCGACCGGCAGGTCGGTCACGAACTCCACCTCGCGTGGCCGCTTGTAGCCGGCCAGCCGTTCGGCGCAGTAGTCGAGGACCTGCTGCTCCGTCAGCGCCGCATCCGGCGCCCGCTGCACCAGCGCCTTGACCGACTCGCCGAACCGCTCGTGCGGCACGCCGATCACCGCGGCGCGGGCCACGCCGGGGCAGGCCTGCAGCACAGCCTCGACCTCACCGGCGTACACGTTCTGCGCCCCCGACCGGATGACGCCCTGCGCCCGGTCGGCGAGGTAGATGTAGCCGCGCTCGTCCCGCCAGGCCATGTCGCCGAGCCGGAGCCAGCCATCCTTGAGCACCGCGCGGGTCACCTCCGGCTGACTCCAGTAGCCGGAGAACACGCTGGCCGCCCGGATCCGCATCTCGCCGGTCTCCCGTACGGCCACCTCGCGATCCTCGGCGTCGAAGATCTTGACCTCGGCGAACGCGGCCGGCCGGCCCACCGGGACGATGGAGGCGGCCTCGGTGCGCAGGAAGTTACGGTGGTCGTCCGGGGTGAGCAACGCCACGAAACCCCCCGCCTCCGTCGCCCCGAACGCGTGGTAGAACTCCAGGTCCAACGCCTCCGCCAGGGACCGGATCAGGCTCCACGACACCGACGCGCCGCCGTACCCGACCAGCTTGAGCGCGCTCGCGCGCGTGAGGTCGAGCTCGGGCAGCGCCCGCACCAGGTCGACCAGCATGGTCGGCACCAGGAAGGCGTGCTCGACTCCGAAACTGTCGATGTCGTCGACGAACGCGGCCGGGTCGAAGCGCCTGCGCAGCAGCAGCGGGACGCCGAGGTAGGCGGTGGTCGTCACGAAGGACGCGCCGACCCCCAGCGTCAGCGGCACCGAGATCCAGGTGGGGCCGCCGCGCGGCACGTTGACCTCGCACAGGTAGTTGGCCGTGCTGGCGAGCTGCTGGTCGTGCGTGGCCATGCAGCCCTTGGACGCGCCGGTGGTGCCGCTGGTGTAGCGCAGCGAGCGCAGCTCGTCGCCGGTGCCCGTCTCGGGCACCTCGCCCGGGTCACCGGAGGCGACCAGGTGCACGAACGATCCTTGCTCGTCGTCGCCCAGGCCGATGGTGTAGATGCCGCGGATGCCCGGCACCTGCGTGGCCGCCTCGACCGCGGCGGGAGTGTCACAGATGATGACGGACGCGCCCGAGTGGGTGAGGATGCGGGCGATCTCGGGTGCGGTCAGCCGGGTGTTGATCCCCACGGTGACCAGGTTGGCCTTCCACGCGCCGTGGAAGGCAGTCACGATGTGATGGCAGTTGGACAGCACCAGCGCGACCCTCTCCTGCGCGCGGTATCCGAGCCCGATCAGCGCGTTGGCCAGCCGGTTGGTCTCGACGTCCAGCTCGGCCCAGGACAGCTGGGCCTGGTCGCAGATGACTGCGGGCAGCGGGCCTCGTCGTACCGCGTTCTGCCGCAGCAGGTTCTCGATTCGCATGCGTGTCCGTTCGTCGGTCGTCAGCGGCCGAGTGCCCGCTCGACCAGGTCGGCGATGAGGTCGGGGCGCTCGATGTGGACGTTGTGCCCCGCGCCGGGCAGCACGGTGACCGGGTGCCCGAGCACCTCGGCCATGTCCGCCGGCTCGATGCCGGGATCGTGGTCACCGCAGGCCAGCTCGACCGGGCAGGTCACCCGGCGCATGCGCGCGGCCAGCTCAGGACCGGTGGCCGGGCCGGCCTTGGCGATGCCCGGATCGCCGGAGAGCCCGTAGCCGCCGTCGCGGGCCGTGACCCCGGTGGCGCGATCCTCGTCGGTGAACGCGGGCCCGGTCATCCCGGACACCCGCCCGAACAGCTCGCGCGCCTGCTCCTCGCCGGGGAAGACCCGGACCGGCCGCTCGGCCATCGCGGCCCGCCGGGCCAGTTCCTCCTCGGTCCAGGCGACCTTCATCGCGACCACCGCCAGGGAGCCGACCGTGATGCCGCGAGTCCGGTCCGCGAGGGTCATCCCGATCATCCCTCCGAGCGAGTGGCCCACGACGGTCACCGGGCCCTGGACGCCGGTGAGCGCCGCGGCCACCGCGTCGGCGTAGCCCTCGGGCGAGTAGTCCTGACGATGGCCGGAGCGGCCGTGCCCCGGCAGGTCGGCGACCAGCCACCGGCATCGGGTGCCGCGCTCGCCGAGCCGCTCCAGCACCGGCCTCCAGACGGCTCCGGACGCGCCGGAGCCGTGCAGGAAGAGCACCGCGGGGCCGTCCTCGCCGCCGGACTCCAGGTATACGTCAGCCATCACGCCTCCGCCTTCGTTCGCGCGAGGAACCCGAGCGCCACCTCGACGAACTCGGCCGAGCGCTCGATCTGCGGATAGTGACCGCTGCCGTCGATCGTCTCGGTCCGCACGCCAGGGATCTGCCCCGCCAGTTCCTGCCAGGTCAGCGGCGGCACCAGCCGGTCGTGCCGGCCCCGGACGAGGAGGGTGGGCACGGCGACGCGCCCGTAGTCGCGGGCGGGCGGGCGCACATGCGGCCGTCGTTCGCCGCTGTCACGTCCCGGCGCGCGCAGGCTGCCCGCCGCGGCGGTCTCCCACGCGCCCGGGACCATGCAGTACTCATGGCGGCGGCG
The DNA here is from genome assembly GCF_039871515.1 of Nonomuraea sp. B1E8. NCBI lineage: Bacteria > Bacillati > Actinomycetota > Actinomycetes > Streptosporangiales > Streptosporangiaceae > Nonomuraea > Nonomuraea sp. B1E8. Next base: position 124,354 of record NZ_JBDPLS010000001.1, read on the forward strand.
CAGGTAGTCCTCGCTGTGCTTCCAGCGCGGGTCGTGGAAGAGGACGTCCATCGACGGGCGCAGGCCGTCGAGCGTGCCGTCGAAGTCCTCCAGCACGGCGCGGGCCTCCGCCACCGGGGCCGCCAGTCCGGTGCCCACCACGACCATCGAGCGGATCGGCCACTGGGGCGACGGCCGGTTGGCGACGTCGAGCAGCATCCGCCCGCTGAGTGAGGTGCCGATGAAGTCCGCCGAGTCGATGCGCAGGGTGCGCAGCACGCCGGCGACCTGCCGCAGCATGAGGCGGCGCTGGCCGCCGAAGTCGCGCAGCTTGTCGCTGTGCCCGAAGCCGACGAAGTCGAGCGCCAGCACCCGATGGTGCTCGGCCAGCGCCGGGACGCAGTTCTCCCAGGCGAGCCGGGCGGAGGCGCCGTACTCGCCGCCGTGCAGGAGGATCAGCGGAGGACCGTCCCCGGCTTCCAGATAGTGGGTCGTGCAGCCGTCGGCGACGACGTACCGATCGTGAAGGCTCATGAGCGCTCAGACCACGGCTGGGTAGCGGCGCAGCACACCGTCGCGATCGACCTGGGTCCGGAGCAGGGTGAGTTCCTCGTCGCTGGGGGCGCTGACAGTCTGCACGTCGTCGGCGATCAGCAGCTCGAATCCGGTCGCCGCCTGGATCTTCTCGATGCTGCTCCACGGGTGGACCTTGATCAGGCGCATCCGCTTGCTCTCCGGCTCGAAGTCGAACACGCCCAAGGGGGTGAACACGCGCCGGGGGCCGTCGGACTCCGGGCGGAAGACCTTGGAGCGGGCGTCGCCACCGTCGAGCCAGCCGGCGCCACTGACGAAGTCGACCTTGTCGACGAAGATCTTCGGCGTGTGGTGCTGGGTGTAGATGTAGCTGGTCTTGAAGCCGCCGAGGAAGATCAGGCCGATGGTGCCAGGGCCGCGCACCTTCGGCTTGTGCCAGTCGCCGATCATGGCCATGTTCAGGTTGCCGTGCTTGTCGATCTGCATGCCGCCGAGGAACGCGAAGTCGAAGCGCATCGCGGTCTCGAAGTCCACGACGTCGTCGAGGCTAAAGTGATACTCGCTGGTCACGAGGTTGCGGTAGTCGGCCGAGGACTCGGTCAACCGCTGGATCTTCGGGTTCATCGCGCCGCTGCCTCCACAGAAGAAGGACAGGTTGGGCGCGTGCGTGAGCTGCGCCAGGCGCAGCCCGGCGGCGGGAATGTGCGATGCGGCGCCCACGGAGCCGAAGGCACCGTCGGCCATCTCGTGCGAGATGGAGATCGCCATCATCTCCGCCCAGGTGTAGGTCGCCTCCGGCACGTGGCCCCCAATCGGGTTCGAGCGACAGCGCAGGTCATCGCGCTGGACATCTCGCCGGGACAAGTACTTGTCAGAACAGCGAGTCGCAATTATCGTACAGTAAGTCCGTAATTTGTAACAATGCTATCGTGGCGGTGTTCCTGTCAAGGGTCATCGCACCCTGGCCGGTGGCTACGCGCAGGAGGAACAACGATGACCCGACCCGCTGTCGAGCGAGTCCTGCACGGCCTTGTCGACCTGCACTGCCACTCCGGGCCCAACCCGCTGCCACGCGCGTTCGACCACGTCCAGGCTGCCAAGGACGGCGAGCGGCTGGGCATGCGCGCCTTCCTGGCGAAGTCCCATCACCACAACACGGTGATGGACCTCCTCGCGATGGGCGACCGCCTGGCCGGCGTGAGCACCGCCGTCTACGGCGGCATCGCGCTGAACAACCAGGTCGGCGGCATCAACCCGCACGCGGTGGAGATGTGCCTGCGGATGGGCGGACGATGCGTCTGGTTCCCCACCATCTCCTCCCGCGCGCACGTCGCACACCACAACTCCGGCGGCGGCTTCCCCAAGCCGACGATCCCGCTGACCACGACCCAGGTCGACGTCCGTGGCCCGGACGGCGAGCTCATCCCCGAGGTCGGCCAGGTCATCGAGGTCATCGCCGAGACCGGGGCGCTGCTCTCCGCCGGGCACATGGCCCCCGACGACATCCGGGAGGTCTTCACCGCCGCGCGCGACGCGGGAGTCCGGCGACTGGTGGTCAGCCATCCGAACTTCGTGATCGGCTCCGACCCCGCGCAGTGCAAGGACTTCATCGAACTCGGCGCCTACATCGAGCACGAGACCAGCATGTACGACTCCGAGGTCGCCCAGGCGCGCGGCGGCCCGGACATGCTGATGGACTGGATCGAGCGGATCGGGCCTGAGCACACCGTGCTCGCCTCCGACCTGGGCCAGGTCGGCCGCCCGATGCCCGTCGACTCCTTCATCCGGGTCGGGTCCGCCCTGCTGGATCTCGGGCTGCCCGAGAAGGACCTGCGGCAGATGGTCCGCGTCAACCCGTCGTACCTGCTCGGCCTGGACGACTGACCGTAAGGACGAATCACGTGTACAGCCCCAACGACCCTCGTGCGGCGCTCAACACGAGCACGACCACGAGCACGACGGATCCGAACGCCCCCATCGCCGCGCTCGCCACCTACGAGTTCCTGACGCTGCCGCCGGACGAGGTCACGGAGCTCGGCAGCAGGACCTGGTACGTGCGCGGCCAGAACTTCGTGCTCGCCTTCACCCGCCTGATCGCCGGTGACACGCTGCGCCGCGACGCGACCGCGCAGCGGGAGGAGTACGTCATCGTCCTGCCCCATGACGAGATCACGATCGACGTGACGGCCGCCGCCGAGAGCCGGGAGGTGACCGGGCGCGGCGTGGTCATCGTGCCACCCGGCGACAGCGCCGTCACCGCCCACGGTGACGCCGACCTGGTCCGCCTGTTCGACGTGCGGACCACCGACCTCCTCGCGCGCTGCGGCAACGCCTCGGCGTACACCGAGGACCATCCGCGCGTCGCCCTGCTGGAGCCGTGGCCCGACCCGCCCGCCGGACACCGCCTGCGCGTCTACCGGAACGCCGACCATCCGCTGGAGCCCGGCCGGTTCGGCCGCATCTTCCGGTCCAGCGCGTTCATGGTCAACTTCGGCGACCCCAGGTACGGCCCGCGCAATCCCGACCGGCTCTCCCCTCATCACCACGACGACTTCGAGCAGTGCTCGCTGACCGTCGCCGGCGACTACATCCATCATGTCCGGACGCCCTGGACGTCGAAGCGCTCACAGTGGCGCGCCGACGAGCACGCGGCCGTCGGCAGCCCCTCGGTCGCGATCATCCCACCGCCCACCGAGCACACCAGTCAGGCGGTCGGCGAGGGCGCCCACCTGCTCATCGACATCTTCAGCCCACCGCGCGCGGACTTCTCCGCCAGGGCCGGATGGGTGCTCAACGCCGATGAGTACCCCGCCCCCGAGCACATCACGACGGCATGACCTTCTTCGCGAACGCCTCCGCGCAGGCGCCACGGCTGGGCACCTGGATCAAGCTGGCGACCACCGAGAGCGTCGACATCATGGCCGGCGCCGGATTCGACTTCGTGGTCATCGATCTCGAACACGCCCCGCTCGATCTCACCCTCGCGGCCCGGATGATCAGCCTCGCCACGGCCCACGGCGTCGACCCCCTGGTCCGCGTGCCCGATCATCAGGGCTCGACCATCCAGCGGGTCCTCGACGCCGGCGCGCGGGGCATCCTGGTCCCCCACGTCGACTCGGTGGCCGACGCCGAACGGGTGGTCGCGGCCACCCGCTTCCCGCCCCTCGGCCGGCGGGGCGCGGGCGGAACCAGCCGCGCCGGCAGATGGGGGCTGACGCCCCGGGACGAGTACATCCGGGTCGGCAACGAGGACGTCGTCTGCATCCCCCAGTTGGAGAGCCCGGACGCCATAGACGCCGCCGCCGGCATCCTCGCGGTGCCGGGGATCGACGCGGTGTTCCTGGGCGCCGGCGACCTGTCCGTCTCCCTCGGGCTCCGCGTGAACGATCCCGTGGTCAAGGAGTCGCTCGACCGGGCGCGGGCCGCCGCCGTGGCCGCGGGCAAGCCCTGCGGCGCGGCCTGCGTGGACGCGCCCTCGGCCGTCCGGACCGCGGCTCTCGGCCACGAGTTCCTCATCATGGGCAACGACGCCACCATGCTCGCCCGCACGGCCCATTCGATGGCGCAGGCGTTCCGTGAGCAGATCGGCGGCGCTTCGTGATCGTCGGCAGCTGGCGGCTGGTCGACTACGTGATGGAGGGGGAGCCCGACGACGGCGCGCGCCCCCTCGGGAACGAGCCGCTCGGCCTGCTCATCTACGGGCCCGACGGCCACATGTCGGTGCAGTACATGGCCGGCGACCGTCCGCCCCTGCGGTCGGACAACTGGCGCTGGGCCACCGACGCGGAGAAGCTCGCCGCCGTGCGGACCTACGGCGCGTACGCCGGACGCTACGAATGGGCCGGCGACCGCGTCATCCACCAGGTGGAGACCGCCATCTACCCCAACTGGATCGGCGCCACCCTGGTCCGCCTCGCCGTCGTGGACGGGGACCGGCTGATCCTGCGCGCCGAGCGAACCCCCGGCCGGCCGCCCACCCCCATCCTCACCTGGGAGCGCATCCGATGACCCTGATCGACGCCCACGCGCACCTGGTGACCGACGACCCGGCCTACCCGTTCGACCCGCCCGGCGGCACGGTCGGCGAGGCCGTACGGAACGACCCGATGACCGCGGAGCGGCTGCTCGCCGCGCTGCGGGAGCACGGGTTGTCCGGCGCGATCGCCGTCCAGCGCGCGCACGTGTACGGCTACGACAACAGCTACGTGGTGGACTCGGCGACACGGCACCCTGACCGGCTCGCCGCCATGTGCGTGCTCGACGCGCAGGCGCCGGACGCGGCGGAGATGGTGCGCCACTGGGCGAAGCGCGGTGCCGTGGCCGTCCGCCTCACCTCGCCGGGCGGTAACCAGCACGGCGGCACGCCCGGCACCGGGTGGTTCGCCGGCGCGCAGGCCCGCCGGGTGTGGCGGCAGGCGAGCGAGCTGGGGCTGTCGATGTGCCTGCACATCTACCGCTGGAACCGCGACGAGAGCCTGCGGGCGCTCGCCGCGGTGACCCGCGAGTTCCCCGGCACGCCGGTCGTCGTCGATCACATCGCGAGCGTCGAGACGGACCGCGCCGCCCCCTACCCGGGGGCCGACGGGCTGCTCGCGCTGGCCGACCTGCCGCAGGTCCTGGTCAAGGTGACGACGCTCAACTTCGCCCGGATCATCGCGGCGGGGATCAGGCCGTCGGTCGTGGTCGAATGGCTGGTCTCCCGGTTCGGCGCCGAGCGGGTGCTGTGGGGGTCGGACGTCACCCAGACCCCCGGCACGTACGCGGACATGGTCCGGATCGCCCGCGAGTCGGTCTCCGGCCTGTCCGACCGGGACGCCGCCCTGGTCCTGGGCGGCACGTCGGCCTCGCTCTACCGCATCGGAACACCATGACGGGCGGCCGCGTACCTCTCGTGGACACTCATGTCCACCTGTTCACCCGCGCGCTGCCCCTCGCGGCGCGGGCGTGGACCCGGCCCGAGGGCGAGCTGACGGCGGAGTCGTTCCTGTCGATGATGGACGAGCACGGCGTCGGCTACGGCGTGCTCTCGGCGATGAGCCTGCTCGGCGACCTGAACGACTACACGATCGACGCGTTGCGCGAGCACGAGCGGCTGCGCGGGACCGTCATCGTCGAGCCCACCGTCGACCGGTACGTCCTGGAACGGATGAAGGCGGACGGCGTGGTGGGCGTCCGGTTCCAGTGGCGGCGGCTCTCCGACCTGCCGGATCTCACCGACCCGGCGTACCGGCGGCTGCTGTTCCGGGTCGCGGACCTCGACTGGCACGTCGAGCTGAACATCGAGCGCGACCGGTTGCCGCCGGTGCTCGACCGGCTGACCGCCTCCGGGGTGAAGGTCGTCGTCGACCACTTCGGCGATCCGGACCGGGACGCCGGCTACGCCGGAGCCGGCGGCGCGGCGCTGCTGCGGGCCCTCGACACCGGCAGGGTGTGGGTGAAGCTGTCCGCGGGCTACCGCTTCGACGTCGGCCCGGACACCCTGGCCGGCCACGCGGCGACCCTGATCGAGGCCGCCGGGCCGGAGCACGTCTTCTGGGGCAGCGACGCCCCGTTCGTCGGCGCCCGCCGCCAGGTCACCTACCGCGACGCCGTGGACTCCTTCGCCCACCTCGTGCCCGACGCCGGACTGCGCCGCCGGATCTCACTGGCCGCGCACGCGTTCTACTTCGGCTGAGCACCATGTCTCGTACGGCGTCCGCGCTGAACGAGCCGAGCCGCCCCAGCACCGGCTGGGGCGGTTCGCGCCGGTCACTTCGGGGGCGGGGTGTGGCTCTGCAGATGCTCCGAGAACCCGGCGAAGTCGGCGGCGAGTTGCTCCGCGCTCCACCCACCGTCGCGATGCGTGACGAACGCCTCCTTCGGGTGCGCCCAGATCGCGAACCGGTCGCCACCGAACCCGAGGTACTGCCCGGTGACGCCGGCCGACTCGTCCGAGGCCAGGTAGACGACGAGCGGCGCCACGTCCTCGACCTTGCCGATGCCGCGCCGGCGCAGGTCGGCCGGGACCGGCCCGCCGGCCTCGACCGAGGCGACGACCTCGGTCAGCGCCGGGATGGTCGCGGCCATCCTGGTCAGCGCGGTGGGCACGATCGCGTTCACGGTCACGCCCAGCTTCGCCGTCTCGATCGACCACACCCGCACCATGCTGATGATGGCCGCCTTGGACGCGGCGTACGCTGTCTGGCCGAAGCTGCCGTACTGACCGGCCGGTGAGCCGACCAGGATCAACCGGCCACCGCCGCCCTGCTCCCGGAACTGGCGCACCGCGGCGCGACCGCAGGTGAAGGTGCCACGTACGTGGCTGTCCACCACGAGGTCGAACTCCTCGTCCGTGACCTTGGCCAGGGTCCGGTCACGCAGCGCGCCGGCGTTCGTGCACATCACGTCCAGGCGGCCGAACTCGGAGACCGCCCGCCGCACCAGCGCGTCGGCCGACTCCGTGGCGCCGACCGCGCACACCTCGGCGACGGCACGACCTCCGGCTGCGGTGATCGCCTCGACGGTCTCCTCGGCGACATCGGCGTCAATGTCGTTGACCACCACGGCGGCACCGGCCGCGCCCAGCGCCTCGGCGTACGCGCGGCCGAGGCCACGCCCTGATCCGGTGACGATGGCCACCTTGTCGTTGAGCCGCATGGGCTTCCTTTCTGCGTTATTTGCTGATCTTCACCGAGGCGAAGTCGTAGTCACCGACCACCGGCGCGTCGAGTCCGGTCACTCCCTTGCGGTAGGCCGCCACGTAGGTCACGCCGCACACCGGAATCACCGGCGGCCCGGCCTCCACGACCTTCTTGATGATCTCCTGCATCGGCGCCGTACGCTCCGCGACGTCCTCGCTGGCCCGTGCCTTCGCCAGCAGCTCGCTGACCCCGTCAAGGGAGAAGCCGCCCGGGTTGTACGAGCCGCCCTTCATGTAGAAGTCCTGGACGAACTGGGTCGGGTCGGGCCGCCCGGCCTGCACCAGCGCCACTGTGGCGGTGAACTTGCCGGTCCGGCGGGCGCTGATCATCTGCTGGAACTCCAGCACCTTGATCGTGGCCTTGATGCCCACCTCCTTCAGCTGTGCCTGCAGCGCCTGGGCCAGCACCTGGTACGACGTGTTGGGGCCGACCTCCAGCGTCAACTCCATGCCGTCCGGGAAACCGGCCTCGGCCAGGAGCTGCTTGGACTTCTCCGGGTCGTGATAGGAGGACACGTCGTTCAGCTCGGGCACGTTCGCCCAGAAGCCCTTCTGGAACGGCTGCACCACGCCGACACAGGTGTTCTCGAACAGGTTCTTGTTGAGCGACTCACGATCGATGGCGTACAGCAGCGCCTGCCTGACCTTCGGGTTCTTGAGCTCCGGCTGGCTGGTGTTCAGCAGGATCCCGTTGAAGGTGGTGTTGGGGGCCTTGATCACCGTCATGCCCGCCGCCTCGGACTCCTCGATCTGGTCCGGCTTGATCGAGGTGCCGTCGGCCTGCCCTGACTTCACCGCGCGCAGCCGGGTCGTCTCATCGGAGTAGACGGTCATCTCCACGCCGCCGATGGTCGTCTCGGCGGCGTTCCAGTAGTCCTCGAACTTCTTGAAGGAGACCTTTCCCACCTCAAGCGAGGTGAGCTCGAAGGCTCCGGTGCCGACCGGCTTGGACGGGAGACTGGGATCGTCGAGCGCACCGGGCGCGACCACGATGCCGGCCTCACCGGCGAGCACGCTGACCATGTAGCCGGCCGGTTCGGAAAAGGTCAGTTTCAGCTCGGTCGGGCTGACCGCTTCGACCTTGTCGAGAACCGACAGCGCCGACGCGAGGTTGCCGCTCTTCTTGAACGCCTCCAGCGACGTCTTGGCGGCCTCGGCGTTGAAGTCCTCACCGTTGTGGAACTTCACCCCCTCGCGCAGCTTGAGCGTGATCACCTTGTTCTCGTCCGAGAACTCCCACTCCGTCGCCAGTCCTGGCTCGATCTCACCGGCCATGCTCCGGCCGATCAGGCTCTCGTAGACCACGTCGAGGAACACCGGGTCGAGCGGGGCGGCCTTACGGGGGTCGAAGGAGGTCGGGTTGCCCGGCACGGCCCAGCGCAGGACGGCCGCACCGTCGGGAGCGCCGGCAGCGCTCGACGACGGCTGGTCGGTCGTCCCGGCGCCGCAGCCGGAGAGGGCGAGACCGGTGGCGAGGACCACGCCGGCCGATGTGACTGCTGCTCGTTTCACGGCTTTTGCCTCCATATTTCAGAAGCGAGCTTGGCTGGTTTGACTGGCGACCCGCGGTGCTCCCCGGCTCCGTCATCGACGTGCCGGCCCGTATCCGCGTGTCCGGTTGTTCTCGGCGACCTGTCTTCAGCCGTGACGCTGAACTCCGCCCCCACCAGGTCCTGGTCTTGAGCCGCGGGCTAGTCGGCCCACAAGCGGCTGCTGGCGATCGCGGCGCCTTCGGAGAGCGCGGCGAGCTTCGCCCACACGATCTCCTCGTGTCCCACGCGCGATCCGATTCCGCAGTCGGTCCCCGCCTGCAGGTTCTCCTTTCCCACCACACTGGCGAAGTTCGTCAGCCGTTCGGCGATCAGTTCCGGATGCTCGACCAGGTCGGTGGCGTGGCTGACCACGCCGGGCACCAGGATCTTGCCCTCGGGCAGTTTCACGTCCTCCCACACCCGCCACTCATGTGCGTGCCGGACATTTCCTGACTCGATGGCGTAAGCCTGTGTGTTGACCTTGATCAGCAGATCCGCGATGTGTTCGAGGCCGATGTCGTGCGTGTGCGGCCGGTGACCACTGCCCCAGCAGGTGTGCATCCGGATCTGCTCGGCCGGCAACCCGTCGATGCTGTGGTTGATCACCTCGACCGCGAACTCGAGGTAGCGGCGCAGGTCCTCGACCGTCCACGACGGGTGGAACTGCCAGGTGGTCGCGAACTCGGGCTCGTCGATCTGCAGCACCAGTCCGGCGTCGGTGACCGCCCGGTACTCCTCGCGGAGCGCCTCGGCGACGGCGAACATGTACTCTTCCTCGCTCGCGTAGTGCTCGTTCCGCGCGCCCGCGCCCAGGCTGAGCGGCCCCAGCGCGGCGATGAAGCCGTCCACCTCCTTGCCGTCGACGGCCGTCCTCATCGCCGCGATGTCGGCGGCGATGGCGTCCTGGCCGATGTACGTGATCGGCGAGGTGCACACCCGGCCCGACGTCGGCATCTTGGGTACGGCGCCAGGGGTCGCGAAGCCAGGCCTGACCGGCCCACCGGCTCCCGACAGCCACAGGCCGGAGGCGTAGGTGCCCGGGAAGTCCGCCCTGTCGCGCGCGGCGACGTACTCGCGCTTCGGCGGGAGGCTCGGGTCGATGGGCAGCGTCTCCCAGCCGGTCACCCGGGCGTGGATGTAGCCGCTGTAGCCGGCCATGTTCGCGGCCTTGACGTACTCGCCGTCGTTCACGGTGTCGATGCCGCACTCGATCTGACGGGCGACGACCTCGGCCACCGCGCCCGGCAGGCGCGCGTCGATGGCCTCCCGGTCGCCCTGGGCGATCAGTTCGTCCAGGTCCTTGGGACGCGGCAGGTTGCCGCCGTGCGAGGTGAGGATCCGGTTTTCGCGCCTCATGCGAGTCTCCTAGCCACGATGTCTTCTCCCGCGCCGACGCGCAGGAACTTCTGCAGTTGGTGCCGGGCGCTCGACTGCGCGACCCAGCCGGGTCTGATGGCGAAGCTGTACGTCACCTCCGCGACGTACAGGTCACCGTGGGAGTCCAGGGCGATCCCGTGCGGTGCGATGAAATTGCCGGCCGCCGTACGATCCGTCGTGGAGTCCCCCCACCGCTCGGCCACGCGGCCGTGCGGGTCCAGCACGGTCAGCCGGGCGGGCTGGTCGTGCTCCGCCTCGCCGTGCACGAAGGACCTCTTGCCCTCCGGCCGCCACAGTTCGACGACGTACACCGAGCCGTCCGGGGCGATGGTGAGGTCGCACGGGCGCCGGATGTCCGTCCACTCCTCGATGAAGCGGCCGTCGGGGGTGAAGATCTGGATCCGGTCGTTCTCCCGGTCGCCGACGAACACCCGCCCGTCCGCCGCGATGTCCAGGCAGTGCGGCAGATGGAACTGCCCGGGGCCGGTGCCGGGCTCGCCCCAGGAGCCGATCAGGTCACCGGACGCGGTGAACCTGTGCACCCGGCTGTTGCCGTACCCGTCGCTCACGTAGAGGTCGCCGTCCGGGGCGACGGCCAGGTTGGTGGGCCGGTTGAACGGCCCGCCCGCGTACCGGACGCCCTCGACGCTGTGCACGCGCACCGGACGGCCGGATGCGAACCCGGTGTCCGACGCCACGCCGGCCGTGCCCAGCGTCATGAGCAGGTCGCCCTCGGGGGTGAACTTGCGGACCGTGTGGTCGCCCGCGTCGACGCAGTAGACGCCGCCGTCCGGCCCGACGGTCAGCCCGTGCGGCGTGGTGAACAGGCCCTTCCCCCAGCTGCGGACGAAGGTGCCGTCGCGCTCGTACACGATGACCTGGCCGTCGAAGCGGGTGAACAGGTAGACGCGGTCGGCGGCGTCGACGTCCACCGCGGCCACGTCCGCGTGCTGGAGGCCGTCCGGCAGCCGCTCCCAGTCACCGTCGACCTCGAACCGGCGCCCGTGCCCGCGCATCACCGCCGTCATGACGCCGCCCCCGAACGCGGCGCCGGCAGCCAGCCCCACGGGTGCGTCCCCCAGCCGGGCGCGATCAGCGCGCCGGCCCGTACGGTCTGCACCGGCCGCAGGCCGAAGCCGCCGTGGAACACCTCCTGCTTGGTGTCGACGAACTCGAAGTCGCCCTCGACCAGGTCGAGCACCGTCAGGTCGGCTTCCCGGCCGACCGCGATCGCGCCGAGCTCATGCTCGGCGCGGATCGCCCGCGCCGCGTTCGCCGTGGTCATCCGGACCACCTCGGACAGGGTGTAGCCCACGGCCATGAACTTCGCCATGCACTCCAGCAGGGAGTGGAAGGTCTCGCCCGCCGCCGTCAGGTCACTGCTGATGGTGTCGGGGAGGAGACCGAGCGCGCGTTGCTCGCTCGCGACCCGGTAGCCGAAGTTCCCCCTGCCCAGCGCCGAATCCAGGGTGATGCCGCGCTCCCGGGCGGCCAGCAGGGCGGGCATCATCCGATCCGCCGCGTCCATCACGCCACCGTGGTTCGGCGTGCACAGATGGGTGAGGATGTCGCCCGCGTCGAGCTGTTCGATGGCGAAGCGGGTGGCCGGTTCGAGCAGGTGCGGATCAGGTCGCCGCCGCGCGGACAGGTCGCCGATGTGCACCATCAGCGGGACCCCGTGCTCCCTGGCCACCGCCTTGGTCGCGGACACGATGTCCTTGCCGTGCGTGGCGACCAGCGGTCCGACCAGCCGCAGTTTGATCCCCTGGACCAGCCCCGGGTTGGCGGCGACGCACCTGGCGATCGCGACCGGGTCGATCTCGGCCAGGTCGTTGACATCGATCATGGTGGGCATGGTGTGCGCGTAGCTGCCGATGTTCAGGTACGGGATGACCCGCGTCCTGGCGTTCGGCTGGATGTAGGCGGAGAAGACGCCGATGTTGGCGACGCCGACGGATCCGGCGTCGACCAGCGTGGTGACTCCCGACCGCACGCCGATGTCGTCGGGGTCGCAGCCTTCCATGCCCACGCCGGGGGTGATCGCCCCGTGCGCGACGTGCGTGTGGATGTCGATCAGGCCGGGGACGACGTAGCGCCCGGAGCCGCTCGCGTCGATCACCCGGCGCGCCGAGTCCGCCGGGATGTCCTTCCGCACCGCCGTGACCCGGCCGCCGGTCACGGCGATGTCCATGACGCCGTCGAGCCCCTGCCCGGGGTCCAGGACCCGGCCGCCCTTGATCAACAGGTCGCACCGGGTGGCCTGGTCCTCGCTCATCAGTCCTCCTGTCAGTGCCGCGGATCGCGGCGTGTCCCGCTCAGCGGGCCGGGGATGTGCTGTTGGCTTGCTCGTCACGGTGGAAATGGCCTGGGTCAGAAGTGGTCCCAACCCGCGGGCAACGCGGACATCTGCACGGCCCAGGCCTGTTCCAGCCTCTCGGCCGAGCCGGCGAGCCCGATCCGGTCCAGCACCTCGTACGCGTCGGCGCCGGGCCGGCGTACCGGATGGCCCAGGCGTGGCGGGTTGCCGTGCACCCGGATGGCGATGCCCGGCATCACCACCTCGCCGACCTCCTCGGAGATCTGGGTGACGGTGAGCCCTTTGGACCGGGCCCACGGGTCGGTCATCAGCTCCGCGAGGGTCGTGACCGGATGCGCGCCCAGCCCCGCCTCGGTGAGGCGGCCGGTCCACTCGCGGGCGGTGGCGGTACGGAAGGCGGTCTCCAGGGCCGCTGCCACCGCGTCGTCGTCGGACCCGTCGAGGCCGGACAGCGCCTGCTCCAGGCCGGGGACCTCGCGGAGCACCGGCAGGGACCGCCGGGCCGTCCCGAGGAAGAACCATCGATCGGCCGCCTGGTAGAACCGATGCCACGCGCCGAGCCCGAGAGCCGCCGGCCCGCTCGGCTCGGCCGCGCGCTCACCCGCGGGAACGTTCCCACCTGGCGTGACGGCCGGGAGCTCACCCGTGGGAACATTCTGGCCTGCTGCGACGGCCGCGCGTTCACCCGTGGACACGTTCTGGCCTGACGGGAGCTCGTGTGCGGGGCGCACCGCGAAACTCGCCTGCTGATAGCCGCCCGTCTGGGTGAGTGAGGTGCGCACCTGCTGGCCGGCGCCGGTCAGCTCGCGATGATAGATGCCCACCGCCGCGGCGAAGGCGGCCATGGCGCCGGTGCCGTAGTCCAGGAGGTTGTAGGGGCCCAGCACGGCCGGCCGGCCGTCGCCGCCCGCCCGGGTCATGATCCCGGTCGCCGCCTGGCCCTGGGTCTCGTATCCCCGGCGGCCCGCCCATGGCCCGCCGTAGCCGTAACAGCTGACGGAGACGTAGACGATGTCCGGGCGGCGGGCCCGGACGTGCTCGTAGCCCAGGCCGTAGCGTTCGGCGGTCCGCTCGGGGAAGTTGTGGGTCAGGACGTCCGCTTCGTTGATGAGCCGCCAGAGGATCTGCTGGCCCTGGCTCGACTTCACGTCCACGAGGATCGTCCGCTTGCCGCGGTTGACGAACCCGTGCGCGCCGACGCGCCGCTGCGGCGAGTTGATCTTCACGACGTCGGCCCCGAACTCGACCAGGATCCGTCCCGCGCTCGGCCCGGCCAGGATCTGGGTGAGGTCGACGACCCGCCGCCCCGCGTAGGGCAGCGCGACCGGATCGGCCTCGACGCGCAGCGGGCGGGCGGGGGACGCGTCGGCGGGCGACACGAGCTCAGCACTCGACAGGCCGGCCGGTGACGTGAGCTCAGCACTCGGCGGGCCGGCGGGCGACGCGAGCTCGGCGAGGATCTCGGCACGGTCCGCGTCGGGCAGGTGCCGGGGCCTGCCGGGCAGCGCGGGTGTGGCGGACAACCACACCGCCGAGCCGGGCATCGCCGTCGCACCCAGTTCCGGATCGTCGACCACGACGACCTGCCCGGAGGCGAGCGCGTGGTCGTTCTCCAGCCATTCGGCGAGCGTCCGGACGGCGGCGAGCGGGACGCCCGCCACGCCGGCGAGCTCCTCCCACTCGCCCGCCGGGCGGGTCAGGAACAGCGCGGTGAGCCGATCGTGCAGCAGCCGGCGCAGCTCCGGGTCGCGGTCCAGCCGGGCACGGTCGGTCAGACCCTCGCCCACCCAGGCCGTCACCCCGGCCGCGTCGAGGAACCAGGCGAGGAAGCGGGGCGTCGCGCCGATCGGGTTGAACTGCACGTACCTGCCGTCCGAGCAGCGGTACGTGCCGCTGCCGTTGGAGCTGATCGCCCGCTCCGGCGGCAGCCCCTGCGCGACCGGGTAGGCGCCGCTCCCCCCGATGGCCTCGAACATCGCGTCGAACAGCGGGACCTCGACCCGGTCGCCACGCCCGGTGCGCTGCCGGGCGGTCAGGCTCGCCACGATCGCGAAGGCGCCGCAGAACGCCGCGAAGTTGGACGCCACGGGAATCGCGGTGTAGGTCGGCCGGGTGTCATCCCAGCCGTCCGGCGCGTGACCGGCCCGGATCCGGCAGTTGCCGGTGGCGGCCGCGATGACGCCCTCCCAGCCGGGGACTCCGGCGCGCGGATCGTCGGCCGCGAAGCCCGGCAGCGAGCAGTAGACGAGCCGGGGGTTGGCGGCGCGCAGCTCCTCCCAGCCGAGCCCGAGCCGGTCCATCACCCCTGGCCGGAAGTTCTCGATGAGGACGTCGGCCCGCTGCACGAGGTCGCGGGCGACGCCGAGGTCCGCCGCGTCCTTCAGGTCAAGGCTGATGCGCCGCTTGCCCCGGTTGAAGAACGCGTCGTGGGCCGGGGGTGTGACGCCAGGACGGTCGACGTGCACGACGTCGGCTCCCTGGTCGGCGAGCATGACCGCGGCCAGCGGCCCGGCGACGTGGTGACCGAAGTCGACGACGCGGATCCCTTGGAGAGCTCCCGGCCGTTGCTCAGGGGTGCTCATCGCGATGTCTCCTGGGGCTCGGTGACCGGCGCGTCGTCCGGCTGGTGCAGGACACAGGCCACGCTGTGCTGGGCGCCGATCCGCAGCAGCGGCGGGTCACGGTGCGCGCACTCGTCCTGGGCGACCGGGCAGCGGGTGCGGAAGCGGCAGCCCGTCGGGGGGTTCGCCGGATCGGGCAGGTCGCCGCTGAGCACGGTGCGGCGCCGCGACCGCTGCACCTCCGGGTCGGGCACGGGCACCGCCGACAGCAGCGCCTTGGTGTACGGGTGTCGCGGGTCGGTCGCGATCTGTTCCGCGGTGCCTTCCTCGACGATCCGGCCCAGGTACATCACCGCGATCCGGTGCGACAGGTGCCTGACCGTGGCGAAGTCGTGGGACACGAGGACCATCGCCTGCCCGGTGTCCTGCTGGATCGACAGCAGCAGGTTGAGGATCTCCGAGCGGGTGGACAGGTCCAGCGCGGAGGTCGGCTCGTCGGCGACGAGGACGCTCGGCGAGAGCGCCAGCGCGCGGGCGATGCAGACCCGCTGCCGCTGCCCGCCGGACAGCTCGTCGGGATACCTGTCGACGAACGCCGGATCGAGGGTGACCCGGCCGAGCAGCTGGGCGGCGCGCTCACGCATCTCGCCCCGGCCGATCTTGCCGTGGACCAGGAGTGGCTCGGCGATGGCGTGGCCGATCGTCTTGGTCGGGTCGAGCGCGCCGTACGGATCCTGGAAGATGACCTGGAGCCGGCTGCGCATCTCCTTGAGCTCGCTGCCGCGCGCCCTGCTGACGTCCTTGCCGTCCACCTCGACCGTGCCCTGGTCGGGCTTGAGCAGCCGGGCCATCAGCCGGCCCACCGTCGTCTTGCCCGATCCGGACTCGCCCACGATGCCGACCGTGGTGCCGGCCCGTACCTCCAGGTCGACTCCGTCGACGGCGCGGACGCTCTCCAGCGTCCGGCCCAGCATGCTTCGGCGCAGCGGGAACGACTTGGTCAGGCCGCGCACGCGCAAGACCACATGATCCTCAGCCACGGACGGTTCCCTTCAGAATCAGGTCACCGGAGGCGACGCGCCCGCACCGGGTGCGGCGATCGTCGCCGATGGTCGTGTCGGCCTGTGGTCGCCGGCAGACGTCGTCGACGCTGTGCCCGCAGCGGGGCTCGAACCGGCAGCCGCCGGGGAACTGCCCCGCGGACGGGACCCTGCCCGGGATGACCGTCAGGCTGGTCCGGGCCCGGCCCGCCTGCGGCACGGCGGCGAGCAGCGCGCTGGAGTACGGGTGCCGCGGCTCGTAGAAGAGCCGGTCGACGGGGGTCCGCTCGGCCATGTGACCGGCGTACATGACGACCACGTCGTCGCAGAAGTCCGCGACCACGCCGAGATCGTGGGTGACCAGCAGGACGGCCAGATCGAGGTCGCGCCGCAGATCGCGCAGCAGCTCCAGGATCTCGGCCTGGATCGTGACGTCCAGGGCGGTGGTCGGCTCGTCGGCGATCAGCAGCTTCGGGTCGCAGGCGATGGCGGCCGCGATCATGACGCGTTGCTGCATGCCGCCGCTCATCTCGTGCGGGTAGGACCCGAGCCTGCGTTCGGCGTTCGGGATGCCCACCCGGCTCAGCAGCTGTCCTGCCTGCTTGAGCGCCACCGACCGCCGCTCACCCAGGTGCAGCCGGCGCACCTCGGCGATCTGGTCGCCGACGGTCATCGTCGGGTTGAGGCTGCTCATCGGCTCCTGGAACACCATGCCGACCGGCCCGCCCCTGATCCGGCGGAGCTCCCGCCGGCTGCAGGTGAGCAGGTCGACCCCGTCGAAGCGGATCGAACCCGCCGCGACCCGGACGGCCGTGGGCAGCAGGCCCAGGATCGCCATGGAGGTCAGCGACTTGCCGCAGCCGGACTCGCCGATCAGCGCGACCGCCCGCCCCTTGCGCACCTCGAAGGTGACGTCCTCGACCAGCCCCGGCTGCCCGACACCGCCGGGCAGATCGATGGTGAGGCCCTCGACGGACAGCAACGGCTCGGCGGCGTCGCTTCGCTGTCCCGGTCCTGCTGTCATGTCCGCCTCCTGAGTCCGACGGCGTCACGGATCGAGTCACCGATCGTGTTGAACGCGAGCACGGTCAGCACCATCGCGATTCCGGACGGCACCACCGAGAAGGGCGAGTGGAACTGGTTGGTGTACGCGGATTTGAGCATCGAGCCCCAGCTGGCGTCGGGTGGCTGGACGCCCAGGCCGATGAAGCTCAGGCTGGCCTCGGCCAGGAGCGCGACGCCCATCAGGATCGTGACCTGAACCAGCAGCGGAGCGGCGATGTTGGGCAGGATGTGCACCCACAGGGTGCGCCGGGTGGACGAGCCGATGGCCACCGCCGAGTCGACGAAGGTCTCCTCCGCGACGGCCAGCGTCGCGCCGCGTACGACTCTGAACAGGCCGGGCGCGAAGATGATGCCGACCGCGAGCATGGCGTTGACCAGCCCCGGGCCGAGCACCGCGACGATGGCCAGCGCCCCGACCAGCGCCGGGAGGCTGAGGATCGTGTCGGCCAGCCGGCCCGCGACGGCGTCGACGACACCGCGGCGCAGGCCGGCCCACAGCCCGAGCGGCAGGCCGATGAGCAGCGCCACGCCCACCGAGATGAGCGGGGCGATGACGGCGATGCGCGAGGCCTGGATGATCCGGCTCGCGACATCGCGCCCGAACTCGTCGGTGCCGAGCAGATGCGTCCAGCTGAGCTCGGCGAACCTGTTGCCGAGGTTCTGCGCCTCCGGGTCGTGCGGGGAGACGGACGGACCGGCGATCGCCAGGAAGACGAGGAGGGCGATGAAGGCGACGGCGGTCGCGCTGGCCGGCCGGCGCAGAATCGTCAGGACGACGTGCCGCGCGGGGCGCGAGCTCTTGGCGGCGACGGCGGTGGGAGTCGTGGTCGTCGTGGTGGTGGTCATGCCGTACGCACCTTCGGGTTGATCCAGCCGTAGGCCAGGTCCACGATGAGGTTGATCGCCACCACGATCAGGGCGCTGAACAGGACGTAGCCCTGGATCATCGGGTAGTTCCGTTGCAGCACCGAGTTGACGGCCAGGGAGCCGAGGCCGGAGATGCCGAACACGGCCTCCACCACGATGACCCCTCCGAGCAGCCGTCCGGTCTGCAGGCCGAGTACCGTCACGACGGGGATGGCCGCGTTGCGCAGGATGTGCCTGCGGACCAGCCAGGCTCCCGACGCGCCCCGGGCCCGTGCCGTGCGCACGTACGGGCGGGTGAGCACGTCGGCGACGCAGCCTCGGGTGTGTCTGGCGAGCTCCGCCGAGGTGGCCAGGCCGAGTGACGTGGCGGGGAGGATCACGTGGGAGAGCCACACCCCGAATCCCTCCCTGATGTCGACGTATCCGGTCGCCGGTAGCCAGGGGTTGGCCAGGGCGAACAGCGATACGAGCACCATGGCCAGCCAGAAGCTGGGCATCGCGATGCCGAGCGTGGCCAGGGCCGACACGGCCCGGTCGATCCAGCTGCCCTGGGTCAGGCCCGCGATGATTCCGGCCGTCACGCCGACCACGACCGCGACACCGATCGCCATCAGGGTGATGATCACGGTCGGCGGCGCCGCCTCAAGGATCGTCGAGGAGACCGACCGGTTGGTGAACAGCGAGTCGCCGAGATCTCCTTGCAGCACGCCGGAGAACCAGCTGACGTACTGCTCCAGGACGGGCTTGTCCAGGCCGAGCTCGGCGCGGATCCTGGCCACTTCGGCCACCGTGGCGTTCTCACCTGCGATCACCTCGGCGACATCGCCGGGAATCAGCTGCACCAGCAAGAAGGTGAGTATCGAAACAAGCCACAAGACCAGCAGACCGCCGCCGAGCCGGCGCATTACCATGCCTGCGCTCACCGCCACCTCCGTCCAGCACTGCGCGGAACGAAGACTGCGTCGGAGCCGGGCGAGACACTCGCCGGGTCCGCCCGTGTCACATCGATCCACCGCGCCGTTGTCCGATAATGGGACAAAATGTGCAATAGTTGTAAACGCAATGCTGCCCTGCGGCTACGTGGGCGTCAAGAGGGAGCCGTTGCGTAAATGGGCGGTTTCAGGATCGTTACCGGATACCCGTCGCAAGGCGGTGACCACCCGAAATGCCGTCATGGTCAGACGGCGGCGGGCACAGGTCAGTTACCACGTATAGCCGACAGGACGAGGGAGGACTGTGGGCCACAGCACAACATGGGGACGTACTCTTTGTCGTCACACACATGGCAACCCCGGCGTTCGACCTTAGGATTCGCTCATGGCCGCAGAGTCACAGTTCACCGGCCTGACCAGTGTCACCAGCGGTTCTACCGAAATCACCCAGGAAAACCGGACTCTCCGCGACCTGGTGGAGATCTACCGCCACCTGTCCGGCCTGGCTCTCCAGGACGCCGACATCGGCACGGTCGCCCATCTCGTCGCCCACCGGACCGACGTGACGGTGGCCGTCATCAGCCAGAAGATGGGCATCCTCGCCGCGGCCTCGCCCGGCGAGAGCTACGAAAGCGCCATCCAGTACGTCCACGACCATCTGATCCATCCCCGGCTGGCGCACATGCTCGCCAACGCCGGCAAGTCCCGCCACCCGCTCCGGCTGCCGGACCCGGCGCGCGGCCGGGCCCGCGTCGTGGCCCCGATCCTGGTCGGCGACACCGTGCCCGCCTATCTCGTCTCGCTCGTCGGGGCGGCCCCTGACCAGGGCGAGGACATCGACCTGCTGATCGCCGAGCATGCCGCGACGATCTGCGGGGTGATCCTGGCCCGCGAGCGTGTCATCTTCTCAGCGGCCAGCCAGGTGCGCGACGACCTCGTCGAAGGGCTGCTGTCCGGGTCCGGCCGGGACAACGACGAGGTCGTCCGCTGGGCGCAGCATCTCGGCTACGACACCGAGCGCGACCACCGCGTCCTGTCGATCATCCTCGAACCCCCCGCGGGCGACACCCAACGCAGCGCCCTGGTCACCGAACGCGCCGCGGGCGCGACCGCGCGCCTGTTCGTCGCCCAGTCCCCGGACGCGATCACCTCCGTCCGCACGGACGAGGTGGTCGTGGTGCTGACCGAGAGCACCACCCCGGGCTCGACCACCAGGGCCGAGCGGCTCGGCACCCTGTGCGTGCAACGCCTCGGGGCGCTGTTCCCCGACGTCGGCGTGTCCATCGGCGTCGGCGGCGCGTTCCGCGAACCGGCGCACATCGCCCGCTCGTACGAGGAGGCGCGGCGGACCACCGAGGTGATCCGGCGGCTCGGCCAGCGCGGCGCCGTGGTCGCCTTCGACAAGCTGGGCATCGGCCGCCTGCTGCTCCAGGTGCCCGACATCGAGACGCTGCGCGAGTTCGCCACGGACATCCTCGGCGAGGTGCTGCGCCACGAGAGGAAGCACCACTCGGAGTTCATCGCCACGCTGATGTGCTACTTCCGGGAGAACAACAGCCCGCAACGGGCGTCGAAGCTGCTGCACGTGCATCCCAACACGGTCACCTACCGGATCCACCGGATCGAGGAGATCACCGGACTGGACCTGAACACCTATCGCGACCGCCTCGCCGCGCAGGTGGCTCTGGAGATCATCGACGCCCTCGACGTCAGTGCTTGACCTCGGAGGAAGGATCGCCCGCCGTCACGACGGCGGCGGCGGAGTAGACGATGCCGGCGCCGGTCGACGAGTCGATGTAACGCGGGATCCAGCTCTCCTCGTCGTCGACCGGGGTCGCACCCCACCCGTAACAGACGTTGAAGCCGGTCGAGGTGTGGACCCGGAACAGGAACATGTTGTCCGACAGCCGGCGTCCGGGGCTGACGAAGGCGTCCATCTCGCTCCTGGCCAGGTCCCAGGCGATCTCCACCTCCTCCAGCGTCGTCGCCTCGATCATCAGGTGTTCGAGCCGGAGGGCGTCGCCCCCTTCGAGCAGGGCGATGCTGTGGTGGCGAGGATTGCACCGGAGGAACCACATCTCGCCGAGGTGCGCACCGAGGTTGATCGCGTCGGACACCTTCATGCCCATCACGCCGGCGTAGAAGTCGAGCCCTCGCTGGAGGTCCGGCAGCCGCAGCACGACGAAGCCCAGGCCGAGCGCGCCGGTGACCGTCCGCGACGTCGGCCGCCGGCCCTGGTAGGAGCCCGCCGTCTCCTCCTGGCCGACGAAGAACTCGTGCCGCAGGCCGAAGGGGTCGTCGAAGAAGATGAGCCGCTCGACGGAGCGCTCGGCCGCCAGCCGCGCCGAGCCCGCCGTCACCTCGAACCCGGCGGCGGTCAGGTGGGCCGCGACGCCCTCCAGTGAATCCTCGGTGCCGATCTCCCAGCCGAGGTAGAGCAGCCGGTCGGAGTCGCCCGGGTGGATCGCGAGGCGGTGGGACCGGTCGCACCAGCGCACCCGGACCGTGCCGTCCGGCAGCCGGTAGGTCTCGAAGCCGAAGACGCGCGGGCCGAAGCCCAGCCAATCCTCCCCCGACGCGGACCGCACGCCGATGTATCCGATGCTTCGCATGCCGCATCTCCTCGCACTTCGTGGCGCACAGGGTGCGCCACGACAAGAATACGCGGCCGGGGAAACGCGGCAGCGCCGCTCAGGTCAGGGCGGCGCGCAGCACCGGCTCGATGTCCGCCGCCGCCTCCTCCCCGTAAGCCTCGCGCAGGCGGGCCACGTCGGTGCCGGCGTCGATGACCCACTCCTGGGCGCCGTTCGACTCCAGCACCAGCGTGGCGACGAGTGCCCCGAGCTGGGCGGCCCGCTCCAGCCCCAGCCCGCCGTTCCCGCCGGCCAGGAATCCGGCCCGGAACCCGTCGCCGACGCCGGTCGGGTCGGCGATCGTCCGGGCCGGCACCACCCCGACGTGCAGCGCGGTGCCGTCGCGGCCGACGATGTCGACGCCTCGGTCGGACAGGGTGGTCACTCGCAGGCCGACCCGGCCGGTGATCTCGTCGGCGTCCCAGCCGGTCTTGCGGATCAGCAGTTCCAGTTCGTACTCGTTGGTGAACAGGTAGGTGGCGCCGTCGACCAGAGAGCGGCACTGGTCACCGTCGAGGCGGGGCAGCTGCTGCGACGGGTCCGCGGCGAACGGCACACCCAGCGACCTGGCCTCCTCGGTCTGCGCGACCATCGCGTCCGGATCGCTGGCGCACACCATGACCAGCTCGGTGCCGTACCGCTCCACGATGGGGGCGAGTGCGATGTTCTTGGTCTCCGTCATCGCCCCCGGGTAGAAGGACGCGAGCTGGCACTGGTCGTCATCGGTCGTGCAGGTGAAGCGAGGGGTGTGGGCAGACTCCACGGTGAGGACCCCGCCGCAGTCGACGCCGTGCCGTTCGAGGATCGCCCGATAGCCGGCGAAGTCGGCGCCGACGGCTCCCACGAGCACCGGGCGTTGTCCCAGGACTCCCATGCCGAAGGCGATGTTCGCGCCGACCCCGCCCCGGTGGACGACGAGATCGTCGACCAGGAAGCTCAGTGCCACCCGGTTGAGCCGGTCGGCCACGAGATGGTCCACGAAGCGGCCCGGAAAGTGCATCAGATGGTCGGTGGCGATCGATCCGATCACCGCGGTCGTCCCTGCGGGCACGGTTACTCCTCAGTGGATGTGGTCAGAAGACGATCGTGGTGCGGCCGTTCACCAGGACGCGGTCCTCGCAGTGCCAGGCCACGGCTCGCGCCAGCACGGTCCGCTCGATGTCCGCGCCGCGCCGCGTCAGCTCGCGCACGCTCGCGCGGTGCGACACCCGGACGACGTCCTGCTCGATGATCGGTCCCTCGTCGAGCTCCTCGGTGGCGTAGTGCGCGCTCGCCCCGATGAGCTTCACGCCGCGCTCCTTCGCCTGTTCGTACGGCCCGGCGCCGGCGAACGCGGGCAGGAAGGAATGGTGAATGTTGATCACCGGGACGCCGATCCGGTCCAGGAAGTCGCCCGAGAGGACCTGCATGTAGCGGGCCAGGACGAGCAGATCGACCCGGCCCCGCAGGAGGTCGAGCTGGCGCCGCTCGGCCTCCGGTTTGGTCGCCCTGGTCACCGGGACGTGCTCGAACGGCACCCCGAAAGCGGCCACCTCGCCGGCGAGGTCCGGATGGTTGGAGACCACCTGGCACACCTCGATGGGCAACTCACCCCGGCGGGCCCGCCACAGCAGATCCAGCAGGCAGTGGTCGTACCGTGACACGAAGAGCGCCACCCGGGTCGGCGCGGAGACGGCGCGGAAACGGAAGTCCGCGCCGAGCCGGACCGCGACCTCCTCCCGGAACTCGCGCTCCAGCCGGGGCAGCTCCTTGTCCAGTCCGGGCAGGTGGAACACGACGCGCAGGAAGAACCGGCCGCCCGCGGGCCCGGTGGAGTCCTGGTCGGACTGCACGATGTTGGCCCCACGCCGATACAGGAACGACGAGACGCAGGCGACGATGCCCGGCCGGTCGGTGCAGGAGACGACCAGCCGGCCGACGTCGGGGGCCGTTCCGGTCACAGCGTGGCGGGGACGGCGTCGGCGGACAGCGCGGCCGCCCGGCGGAGCACGTCGGCCCGATCGGTCCGCTCCCACGGCAGGTCGAGGTCCGTACGCCCGAAGTGTCCGTAGGCGGCGGTCTGGCCGTAGATGGGGCTGTGCAGTCCGAGATACGTGCGGAACGCGGCGGGGCGCAGGTCGAAGTGCTCGGCCACCAGGGTCCGGATCAGCGACCGGCTCACCCGCTCGGTGCCGAACGTCTCGACGAGCACCGAGACCGGCCTGGCCACCCCGATGGCGTACGCGACCTGCACCTCCACCCGGCGGGCGAGGCCGGCGGCGACCACGTTCTTGGCGACGTGACGCGCCGCGTAGGCGGCGGACCTGTCGACCTTGGAGGGGTCCTTGCCGGAGAAGGCGCCGCCGCCGTGCCGGGCGAATCCCCCATAGGTGTCCACGATGATCTTGCGTCCGGTGAGGCCGGCGTCACCCACCGGGCCGCCGATCACGAACCTGCCGGTGGGGTTGACCAGCAGGCTGCGGTGGAGCGCGTCGGCGTCGTACAGCTCGGCCGGCAGCTCCGGGATGACGACGTGCCGCCAGAGGTCCTCGCGGATCCGCTCCAGCGTGGCGTCCTCGGCGTGCTGGGTCGAGATCAGCACCTGCTCCACGCCGACCGGGACGTCACCCTGGTAGCGGACCGACACCTGGGTCTTGCCGTCCGGGCGCAGGTAGCCGAGCGTCCCGTCCTTGCGCACGGCGGCGAGCCTGCGGGACAGGCGGTGCGCCAGCGCGATCGGCATCGGCATGAGCTCGGGCGTCTCGTCGGTGGCGTAGCCGAACATCATGCCCTGGTCACCGGCCCCGGCGCGGTCGAACTCGTCGCCCGAGCGGTCGCTGCGATGCTCGTGCGCAAGGTCGACGCCCTGCGCGATGTCGGGTGACTGCTTGTCGAGCGCCACGAGGACGGCACACGAGTGACCGTCGAAGCCGTAGGCGCCGTCGTCGTAGCCGATCCTGTTGACGGTGTCCCGGACGATCTGCGTGTAGTCGAGCAGCTTCGGCGTGGTGATCTCCCCTGCCAGGACGACCATGCCGGTGGTGATCAGGGTCTCGCAGGCGACCCGGGAGCAGGGATCGAGGGTCAGGGCCGCGTCCAGCACGGCGTCGGAGATCGCGTCGGCGATCTTGTCCGGGTGGCCCTCGGTCACGGACTCGGAGGTGAACACGTAGTCGTCGTCGATCATTGCGCGGGCTCCTCGTGCGATGGGTTGAGCGGGTTCAGGGGGTGGGCGCCGGTCAGCTCGGACCGCACGGCAGCGGCTCCGGCGACCATGGCCGCGAGCTTGGCCCTGGCGACGGGCGCGGAGATGTTACGCAGCCCGCAGTCGGGGTTGATGACCAGCCGTTCGGCCGGGACGAGGCCGAGCGCGGTGCGGATCCTGGACGCGACCGCCTCCGGGGTTTCCACGTCGGAGGACTTGACGTCGATGACGCCGAGCCCGATCGTGCGGTCCCAGCCGAACTTGTCGATCACCGGCAGATCCGCGTAGCCCTTGCGCGCGAACTCCAGGACGAGCTGGTCCACCTCGGCGTCGAGCACGGCGGGGAACAGGAAGTCGTAGTGCCCCTCCCACGAGGGGCGCGCGTAGCGGTTGCCGTAACAGACGTGCAGCGCCCAGGTGACGTCGACGCCCTCGGTGACGATGTTGACGGCCTTGATCGCCGTCTCCACCTCGCCGGGGTAGCCGGCCAGGAAGGGCTCGTCGATCTGCAGCAGCCGCGCACCGCGCGCGGCCAGGGCGCGCGCCTCGGCGTTGAGCACGCGCGCGATCGCCGGCACGAGCTCGGCGGGGTCGTCGTACGCCTCGTTCCGCACCCGCCGCGACAGCGAGAACGGCCCGGTGAAGGAGAACTTGACCGGGTCCGAGGTCTGCTCGGCGGTGAAGGAGAAGTCGTCGGCCAGCATCAGCGGCGCCGTGTCCGTGACCGGCAGCCGCTCGGTGACCCTGGCGTCGTAGTAGTCGAAGTAGAAGTCCTTCGCCGTCTGCGGGATGTCGATGCCCGGCATCCTGGCGAGGAAGTAGTCGATGTCGTTGTCGCGGCGCAGCTCGCCGTCGGACACGATGTCGATGCCGGCCAGCTCCTGGTCCCGGAGCGCCGCCTTGATCGCCATGTCGTGCAGGTCCCGGAGCTGCGCGTAGCTCATCCGGCCGCGGTAGTAGTCGGTTTTCAACCGTTCCATCCACTCCGGGACGGGGTAGGAGCCGACGACGCTGGTGGGGAGCAGCGGCAGCCCGCTCATCAGGTCGGACATCAGTCCCTCACCTGCGCCGTCATCGTGACGATGTTGCCGCCCACCCGGTGCGCGAAGGGCACGTAGCGCACGTCGAAGCCGTTGCGCCGGCCCACGTGCGCCAGCAGCGGCCCGTTCACCCAGTTGACGACCGACCCCTCGTACTTGCCGGGGCCCCGGAAGTTGGTCCGGTACGCCTGCACGTCGGTGACGAACAGGTCATGGCAGACGAGCCTGCCGAACGGATGCAGCAGTCTCAGGCTGTCGGCGAAGCTCGCCACCGCCCCGTTGTTGACGTGCATGCGGATGTCGGCGCCTGATTCGAGC
Source organism: Nonomuraea sp. B1E8 (assembly GCF_039871515.1). Taxonomy (NCBI): domain Bacteria; kingdom Bacillati; phylum Actinomycetota; class Actinomycetes; order Streptosporangiales; family Streptosporangiaceae; genus Nonomuraea; species Nonomuraea sp. B1E8. Next base: position 150,412 of record NZ_JBDPLS010000001.1, read on the forward strand.
AGCGGCCGCAGCAGCTCACCGCTCATCTCCGGCGCGAGGGCGTAGAGGTCGAGCCCGGCCAACGGGACATACCTCTCCTCCAGCCTGACCAGGTCCCACACCGCCCGCCAGAAGGCGACGGCGGCGTCCACGTCGGCGAACCGGGCCGGATCGACCTCGGCCAGCAGCCCCGGCCCGAGCCGCAGCAGCTTGTGCACCAGGACCGGCAGCTCGTCCACCGCGGCCCCTGCCGACTCGGCGAGCCCGGCCACGCCGGCGTCGTCGAGGTAGGCGCGGACCTGCACGCCGTAGGTCCGCCCGCCCAGCTGGGCGACCTCGTCGGTCGGCAGGTTGTCATAGACGTTGGAGACGTAGACGAGGAAGACCTTGTACTTCAGGAAGCCGAGCGAGGTGCACGGCGCCGTGGCGTCCAGCACGAACGAGCTGATCCGCGCCCGGTGCTCGCCCACCGCCTCGCGGGCCAGGTCGAGCACATGCTGGGAGTAGTCGCACATCATGTAGTGCAGGCGCCGGTAGTAGTCGCGCCCGTGCTCGGCGTCGAGAGCGCGGAACTCGTCCAGGAAGACCTTCGCCTGACTGCCGTTGCCCACCCCGAGCTCGACGACGTAGAGCTCCCCGGGCAGGGCGTCGCCGTCGGCCAGCGCGTCCCAGACCTCGAAGAGGTCACGGATCACGTCCCGCGCGGCGTCGCGGTTGTGCGCGTCGCTCTCCCCGCCCGGCAGCGCCTGCTCGTATCCCCGGCCAGTGGACTTCTCCCAGAGGTCCAGGTCCTTCCAGTAGCGGGCGTTGAACTCCCAGACGCAACTGCCGCTGGCCGGCCCCCAGTCCTCCAGCAGGACCCGGCCGCTCTCCCGCTCCCGCCGCAGGGCGGCGGTGACCTCCTCAAGGGACATGCCGGCACTGCGTCGTACGTCGACCGCGATCTCGATGGCGTCGTCCCGGACGCCCAGGGGCACGATGGCGGGGCCGGGTCCCGCGCTCAGTTGTGGGCACAGCAGGATCGGCCTGACGTCGACCACCTCGCGGAAGTTCGACCTGTACTGGACCCAGTCGCACACGAGCCGGACCTTGCCGAGGTCCGTGACCTCCCGCAACGCCTCGACAACGGGCGCGAGCGAGGTCATGAGGTCCAGGGGACTCGTACCGGTGAGTTTGGCGTGGGGCCGGAAGTCAACGAGCATGACCGATGCCCTCCATGGGGTGGTGGCGGTTGTGATCGGGAAGCGCGGCCGGCGGCCGGGGGATGCCGGCCCGCCGCAGGATGTCGGGCACGCCGTGCTCGAAGCCGAGCGCCATGAGGTGGACGCCCGCGACGCCGGGGATCGTGGCGAGCCGTTGGACGGCCTCCACGCACATCCGGATCCCCTCCTCGGCGACCCGGTCGGCGGGAACCCCGCGCAACCTCCGGGCGACCTCGTCGGGAACGTGCACGCCGGGCACGGCGGTGCGCATGTACTCCAGGGCACGCAGCGAGCGGATGGGGCCGACGCCGGCGATGACCTTGCAGTGGTCGGTCACGCCGAGATCCCGCAGGCCCGCCATCCAGCGCTCGAACACCTCGAAGTCGAACACGTACTGCGTCTGGACGAACTCCGCGCCCGCGCTCACCTTCTTGGCCAGCCGGCGGGCCCGGAACCGCAGCGGCGGCGCGAACGGGTTCTCCACCGTGCCGATCAACCAGGCCGGGCGGGCGGAGACGGCCTCGCCGGAGATGAGCACGCCGTCGTCCCGAAGGGTGCGCGCGGTCCAGACGAGTTGCACCCCGTCGAGATCGAAGACCGGCTTGGCCTCGGGATGGTCGCCGAACCGGGGATGGTCGCCGGTCAGCAGCAGCACGTTCGGGATACCGAGGGCGCCCGCCGCGAGCAGGTCCGACTGCAGGGCCATGCGATTACGGTCGCGGCAGGTCAGCTGCATCACCGGCTCGACGCCGGCGCGCTGGGCGAGCAGGCTGCCGGCCAGGCTCGACATCCGGACGTTCGCCCCCTGGTTGTCGGTGACGTTCGCGGCGTCGACCCAGCCCCGCAGCAGATCCGCCTTACGCGTGACCGCCTCCGCGTCGGCCCCTCTGGGCGGGCCGATCTCGGCGGTGACGGCGAACCTGCCGGCTTCGAACGCGGCACGCAGCCCGCTCATCGCGGGCTCAACCCCAGCTCGCGTCGCAGCAGCGGGCGGGGTTCGTCCTCGCTGTACGCCACCCCCAACCCGTCGTCACGCCCCTGCCAGTAATTCACCCACGAGCTGCGGTCCCATTCGCGATGATCGACCGGGCGCTGCAGCAGATCGAGGTCGGCGCCGTGCCCCGCGCCCCGCGCCCGCTCGATCGCGGTCACCCAGACACAGACCAGATCGGGATGCACCTCACAGCGGCCGTCGGCCGCCACGCCCCCGCAGGGGCCGTTGCGCAGCTGCTTCGGGCAGGTCATCGGGCAGGTGTAGCCGGTGTCGGGCAGCGCGCACTGGCCGCACATGCGGCATCCGTACAGCTGCTCCTTCGCCACCCGCTCCACCCGGGTGAACCACCGGTAGGCCGGCCGCCTGCGTTCGAGCCAGGCCGCGAGCCTCCGGTACAGGAGGTTGGCGGCGAGGACACGGTGCAGGCCGTAACTGAGCCGAGCCCCGGCCCGGGGGACCACAGGGCGAGGCCAACCGCCACCGCCCGCACACTGCTCGCCGAAGCCCACGATCAACTCCCTCTGGCTGAACGGCTCACCGCCGACGCCGGTGAATGTCGTTCAACCGCTGAGATCGAGGCTGCCAGAGCGCTCAACGCGTGTCTTAGGCCCGCGCACCAACGCTGAGGGGCCGTTCATTGTGACGACCCACAGGGCAGGCCAGGAGTCGAGCACCGCGGCGACGGCCTCGATCTCGACGAGTTGCGGCCTGACCCAGTCCCCGACCGCCGCCGTCGAGCCGTCCTCGTTCAGCGGGCACGCGACGGCGAAGAAGATGAGCCGCGACGCGGCGGGCGCCGTGGCCGCGTCGGCGTACTCGGCGACGGCGGACAGAGAGGCTGGCCAACTTCTTGGCCGATCTTCCCCCTAGTGAACGTGATGCGCTCCTCGGCATGAGTGGGTGTTTCCAACCTGAAGCCGCAGGTCGCGGGCATGCTGCGCGGCAGAGCTTGATCGACAAGTAGAAGAGCCCCTGGTAGAAGGGTTGTCGGCCAAGATCAACCGTTAGACCAGAGGCTCCGAATTGCTGTTCTATGGTGCCGCGCTGCCGCCGGCTTCGGCGTCGGCAGCGCAACCGCCTGGCGCTACATCCGCGAGGCCATCACCCTGCTCGCGCGCCGCTCACCCCGCCTGGAGCAGGCGTTACGCGCCGCCAGCGTGCCGGCTACCCGCCCGGCTCCGTCCACGACCTCAGAGCCGCCCGCATCTGGGGCATCGTGCGCCGCCTCAAGGCCGCCGGCCTGCCCGACGTCAACGCAGCCCGCAACATCGCCTCACGCGGTGAGACGGGCTGGGCAGTGAGTCACGCTGCCTGACGCGGACCACACCGTGCACCCCATGCACGGCGAGGAGCTGCAAGCTCGGTCGTTTAGTTTACGGCCGAGAAGCTGACCTCAGGACGACATGGAAGGTCCGCGCCTTCCGAGGTCGGGACCTTCCATGCGAGCCAAGAACATGGTGACGTTGCCTGACTTTGTAGCCAGGCTATCTAGCACGCCGCCACGTGGCTGAAGGAACCGGTCCACCACTGGTGGCGGAACCCCGCCCCCCATTCCAGCGTCCGACAACTGCTGTCGGGGCCCCAGTCGACCACCGCTTTGACCCTGATCGGGCGACCGCCACAGTAGTTGTAGCGGTAATCGATCCACACGCTCAGGCTGCTGGGGTAAGCACCCGTGCAACCCACCACGTCGGCTTGGGAGGTCCCGGCTTGGGCGGGCGTTGCACTGCTCAGCAGCGTGGTCGCAGCCGCTAGGCTGCCGGCGACCGTGATCATCCGCTTGTACAGCGTCATGCTGGTGTCCCCTTCCCCGTGATTTTCGGTCCGGTCAGTGTCTGATACGCGCGTCATAACGGCGTCATAACCACACCGCCGGGGTGCTCCGATCGGAGCCGCACACCGGTGGCGCGGACGCCCGCGTACCGCGAAATTCAGCGGTCTGGAGGTCTGAATCTGCGCCTGACGATCAGCGGAACGGCTGCCGCTGGACTTGCCTCGCATGCCCGAGCCGCCGCGCCTCGTTCGGTCGGCTCTCTGCTCCTGCAGGCATAGTTCCCGTATGTGGCGCGGACCTGGTCCTCGCGAGTCGAAGGCGGTGGCGCGGGCCACCGCCTTCGACGTCCGTGGGAGGGTTACACGAGATCGAGTCCAGCGGCGCGTACGGCTGCGTCGACGGCATCGAGTGCGAGTCGGGCTTCCAGGCGTGCTGGGATGACCAAGCAGTTCGTGAACGCACCGTGTCGTGGGCCGTCGAAGCTCTTGGGGAGCAGGACGTGGTCCTGGTCATCGATGAGACGGGGGTGAGAAGTCCTCCTCCGATGCCGTGGGTGCGGCCCGCCAGTACTCGGGAGCTCTCGGCGGAGTGGGATTGTGCCAGGTGCCGGTGCATCTGTCGTACGCCACCGCGGCCGGGCACGCGCTGATCGACCGGCGGCTGTTCCTGCCGTCGGCGTGGGTCGCCGATGAGGAGCGCCGTGAGTTGGTCGGGGTGCCGGCCGAGACGATGTTCGCCACCAAGCCGCAGCTGGCCGCCGATATGCTCGCCGGTCTGCGCGGACACGGCGCGGGCCAGGCCTGGGTAGCCGCCGATGAGGTGTACGGCGGGCGGGAGATGCATACCGCGATCCGCGTCTGGACTACCGCTACGTGCTCGCCGTCAGGACCGACCATCGGGTGTGGACGGCAGCGGGCATCTCGACAGTGACTGAGCTGGGCAAACGCGTTCCTGCCCGGTCGTGGCAGCGGTTGCGGACCGGCCATGGGACCAAGGGTGACCGCCACTACGACCGGGCGATGATCAAAGTGCTCGCCGACGACACTCCCGACGGGAGCCCCGGCGGCCACAGCACCCTGATCAGCATGATCGCTTACGCCTTACTGGCCATCACGACCAGCCTGGAAAGGAGCCAGCCGCACAGCCAGCCGCTGGATCTCGTCTCGATCAGCTGCCCTGAGCTGGTGAAACTGCTGCGCCGGCTCGCTCTGCCTCGCCCCGGCAGGATATCGACGCCGGCCACGCCCTGCACTGGTCACTGTGGCACCGCCGTCACCAACATCGGGCAGCTGCCTACCACCGCAGGTGGAACGAGGTGACGGCAGCAGCGATCACGTGACCCATCCTTCAAGATCTCGATCTACAGCTGCCGTAACTGAGGAAGAGTTACACCCATCTCGGAACTGAGGACTCCCCTGCCGGCGGACAGCACAATGACCGCTGAACGCCCGTCTGATGGCCTGGTTTTTGCGACCATCACCTCGATAATTACCAAATAACGGCGCAAGCTGGGCTGTTGCCCGATGCCCACTCACTGGAGCATCAGAAACGAATCCAAAAGAGAGGACGCAAGTCATGACATCAGTTCTGACCCGAATAGGCGATCGGCTGCTCGCGCATCTCGCCCCCAAGGAGACCGCCGGCGCAGGAGGGTGCGAGTACTGGAGAGGCTGCGTGTCCGCCTTCGGCTGTGGTCCGATCCACACACAGATATTGACGGTCTACACCAACTGCCACACCGAGAGGGGAGCCTGCTGCTGACCGCAGGCGCCCGAGCCTGACCATTCCGTTCGGTCCCGCGGCCCGCCGCCGAGCCGGCCATGAATGCGCTGCGTCTCGGGGCCGTGCGGAATTCAGTCGAAGAAACAGCCTGAGGGAGTGAATCAACGTCAACGGATTGATCGCCTATATTGGTTTCGGCTGTCGGTTGCTGCTGGCGGTGGTGTTCCTTGTCGCGGCGGCGGGCAAGCTGTTTCGGCGGCGAAATCTGACTGAATTCCGGTCGTCGCTGGCGGCCTTCGGCGTGCGGCCGCGCTGGAGGCCGGCGGTCACGGCGGGAGTGGTCGGGGGCGAGCTCGCCGCGGCGGCCCTGCTGCCGGTCGAGGTCACCGCTCTGGCGGGTCTGGCCATCGGGGCGGCGCTGCTGATCGCCTTCACGTCGGCGATCGCCGTGGCCCTGCGGCGCGGCACGCCGGCCGATTGCCGCTGCTTTGGCGGTTCGGCGCGGCCACTGGGCCTACGACACCTCGTACGCAACGCCATCCTCCTGTCGATCGCGGCCTGCGGAACGGCGGGAACCGTGCTGGCCACGAATCCGGGGGCCGCGGGATGGGACGCGGTTGCCCTGCTGCTCTCCGGATTCGTGGCCCTCTTTCTGGCGGCGATGCTCATCGCCTACGACGACCTCGTGTCCTTGGTGCTCCCTCGTTGACGCCCTGCCCGCCGACCCTCGAAAACCTGACCGATCAGGAGTGTGTCGATGAATGCCGTACTGACCGCCGCGGTCGCCATCATCGGTGCGCTGTGCGGGCTCAACCTGTTACTGATGCTCGCCGTGCTCCGCCGCCTGCGCGATGACAAGCAGAAGAGCCATGACCCTCTCGCGGAGCGCGGACTGGTGCCCGAAACAGGAACCCGCGTCACCGATTTCACCGCGACGACGATCGACGGGGACGAGGTCTCGACGCACGGCCTGGACGGCCCGCTGCTGACCGGGTTCTTCTCCTCGGGGTGCCCGTCCTGCCGGGACGAGCTTCCCGCCTTCGTCAAGTTCGCCGGCGCCCTGCCCGGCGGACGCGAACGCAGCCTGGTGGTGCTCGCCGGGTCGGCCGAAGAAGGCGCGGACATCATCGACGCCGTACGCGAGGTGTCCCGGGTGGTGGTCGAGCCGCTGCGCGGTCCGGTGGAGAGCGCCTTCGGTGTACGGGTCTGGCCCAGCTTCGTGGTGCTCGCACCACGAACGGCACGGTCTCGGAGAGCGTCTCCGGTGTCGACAGGCTGATGCCTGCCCAGGCCGTCATGCGCTGATGGGAAGGGGTGACTACGCGGCCGGCGGCGACACCCGCTGGCCGGAGAGATGCTTCGCCGCCCTGGCCGTGGCGTGGCGTGTCAGGGCGGTGTTGCTGGTGGCCCAGATGGTCATGATGTTCGTCATGGGCGCCGCGCCGGTGGGTGTCGCGTGGGTGACCAAGCAAGTGCTGGACGAGCTGCTGCTGCGGCAGCGCTCCATCGGCTGGCTGGTGGGGCAGGGCGCGCTGCTGGCCGGCCTGGGACTGCTCGCCGCGGCGCTGCCGCACTTGTTCGCGTACACGCAGGCCGAGATGGGGCGGGCCGTCCGCCTCCACAACCAGGACCGGCTGTACGGAGCTTTGTCGCGTTTCTCTGGGCTGGCCAGGTTCGACGATCCGGCCTTCTACGACCGGATCCGGCTGGCCCAGCAGTCCGGGGATCAGGCGCCGCAGCTCGTCCTCGACGCTTTGCTGGCAGGAGTGCGCAGCCTCGTCACCATGACGGGCTTCGTCGTCTCGCTGCTGGCGGTGAGCCCCGTCATGGCGGGGGTGGTCCTGTTGTCGGCCGTCCCGGTCGTGGTCGCCGAGCTGAGCCTGAGCAGGAGGCGGGGCAAGCTGTTGTGGACCACCAGCCCGAACGTGCGCAGGCAGATGTTCTACGCCCAGCTCATGATCGACCGTACCGCGGCCAAGGAGATCCGCCTGTTCGGCCTGGGCGACTTCGTCCGGTCGCGCATGCTGAAGGAACTGCGTCAGGTCAACGACGCCGAGCGGGCACTCGACCGGCGTACGTTCCACACCCAGTTCTGGCTGGCCACGCTCACCGCCACGGTCGCGGGCGGCGGCCTGGTCTGGGGCGTTCTGCTGGCGCGCGCGGGCCGGCTCACCCCCGGTGACGTCGTCATCTTCACCGCCGCGGTCGCCGGGGTGCAGGCAGGGTTGTCCGGGCTGGTCGCCCAGGCGGCGAGAGGACATCAGGCGCTGCTCCAGTTCGGCCACTACCTCGACATCCTGAGCACCGAGCCTGACCTGATGACGTCGGCCGACCCGGTGCCGGCGCCACCGTTGCGGAACGCGATCGAGCTGAAGGACGTCTGGTTCCGTTACGACGAGGACAAACCGTGGGTGTTACGCGGGCTCGACCTGCGGATCTCCGCCGGCGCGCTGCTCGCCTTGGTCGGAACGAACGGCGCCGGCAAGAGCACGCTGGTCAAGCTCCTGTGCCGCCTGTACGATCCCACGCGCGGTCAGATCCTGTGGGACGGCATCGACATCCGGCTCTTTTCCGTCGCCAGCCTGCGAGAGCGCATCGGCACCGTGTTCCAGGACCACATGAACTACGACTTCACCGCCGCGGACAACATCGGCATCGGCGACCTTCCTGCGCGCGACGACCGCGACCGGATTCGCGCCGCCGCCGTCTCCGCCGAGGTACATGACACGATCGCCGGCCTGACGCGTGGATACGACACGCTGTTGAGCCGGATGTTCTTCATGAGCGCCGAGCACGACGACGACAACACCGGCCTGACGTTGTCCGGCGGCCAGTGGCAGCGGATCGCCCTGGCCCGTGGCCTGATGCGGGGACGCAGAGACCTGCTCATCCTCGACGAGCCCAGCTCGGGCCTGGACGCCGAAGCCGAGCACACGATCCACCAGCGGCTGGTCGAGCATCGCCGCGGAAGGACCAGCGTGATCATCTCCCACCGGCTGAACGGCGTGCGCATGGCCGACCATATCGCCGTACTCGACGGCGGCCAGGTGACCGAGCAGGGCACCCACGACCGGTTGATGGCCCGGGACGGCACCTATGCCAGGCTCTTCCGGATGCAGGCCTCGGGATACAGCACCGAGCCGGACGCGCGGACGCTCTCATGATGGTCTGGGCGATCGTCGTGCTCGCCACGGGCGTGACCGTGGCCGCCCTGCTACGACGGCGCATCGTGGTCGTCACGGTGACCGGGATCAGCATGACACCGACGATCCAGCCGGGAAACCGGCTCCTGGTGCGCCGGTGCGGCATCGCCGGGCTGAAGATCGGGGACATCGTGGTCCTGGAGCCGCCCCAGCCGTACATCCCCGACGAGGTCACGCAGCTCGTCCCCATGCCACCGCAACCGCGATGGAACGTCAAACGGGTCGCGGCCCTCCCCGGCGACCCGATCCCTGCGCAGGCTCGGGCCGCGACGGGAGCCGTCCGGACCGTCCCGGCAGGTTCGCTGATCGTCCTCGGTGACAACGGCGAGGGCCGCGACTCCCGCCAGGTCGGCCTCTACCCCGCCGACCGCATCCTCGGAGTCGCCCTCAGAACACTGGCGGTGTGAAATGTCCCTTCACGGCAGGGCGGTAGCGGCGCAGACCGATTTCGGCATGGTCGATCTTGTTCCGGACCAGGGCCGCCCCGGAGCCTGGATGCTGCTGCTGGACCATTTTCCGCAGTCTTTTGTGGATCTCGCCGACCCTCGTCACCTGAAATTCAGGTATATGCGGTGGCTCGCGTCGATCGCCGACATCGTCGCGGAACCCGGCGCTCCGATCAGGGCACTGCACCTGGGCGGCGGTGCTCTCACCCTCCCCAGGTACGTCGCCGCCACCCGGCCGGGCTCGGCCCAACTGGTCGTCGACCGGGACGCGGCGCTGATGGCGCTGGTCCAGCGGGTGTTGCCGCTGCCGGCCGCGGTCGCGCTGCACGTCCACATCGCGGACGCCCGCGACGTGATGTGGACGCTACCCGCGCGATCTCACGACCTTGTCGTCACGGACGTGGTGAACCGGACCGGGGTACCCGCACGGCTGACGAGTGTCGAGTTCGCCACGGAAGCCGCACGGGTACTGGACCGGAGCGGACAGTACGCGCTGAACGTCATGGATTCTGCACCTTTCGCCTTCACCCGAGGCGTGGCTGCGACGTTCTGCGCGGTCTTCGGCGACGTGGGCCTGTTCTGCGAACCGGAAGTGCTTCGCGGCGACCAGATCGGCAACCTCATACTCGTGGGTACGAACGACCGCCTGCCGACGCGGCCCCCGGCCACGCGTGCGACACGTACACCCTCTCCGGTGCGACTGCTGAGCGGTAAGGAGTTGAGCCGCTTCATCGGAGACGCCCAGCCCGTGCCCGACACGGGCGCAGTCGATTCGCCGTCCATCACCTGATCGCTTGGGGCCGACGCGGCATGAATCCCACCTTCCTACGGGAGACCGCAGGTTAGCCTCGGGTCAGCGGGAGCTGAGGGCGCGGATCGCTTCATTGCGGTCCGGCCTCAGCCTCTCGGTGTGAAGCGCGCTCTCAACCCGTCGGGCACCAGGAGTGCCTTCGGATTCGGCAACTTCTCGGTGACGTTCACCGCCTCGATGTCGTACGTGTCTGCCAGCCAGGCGATCGCGAGGGTCAACTGCACCAGGCCGAGCTGGTTCCCGAAGCAGATGCGCGGACCGGCGCCGAACGGGAAGTACGCCCGCCCAACGTAGGGGCGATCCCGGTCAAGCCAGCGTTCCGGCCGGAACTCGTGCGGATCGTCCCACCACCGCGGATCCCGGTGCACGTGGAAGGCGCTGAACATCACCTGCTCACCGCGCCGGAGCCGGAAACCGGCTAGCTCGGTGTCCCGCTGCACCCAGCGCCCCATCAGCCAGGTAGGCGGGAACGCGCGGAGCAGCTCGCTGAGGAACGCCGCCGTGTAGGGAAGATCTGTGACCGTGACCGGGTCGCCGTGCCGGGCCGCCCGGACCGTCGCGCCCTCGGCGCGAACCCTGTCCAGGTGCGCGGGCTGCAGCGCGAACTGCCGTATCGCCCAGGCGAGAGTGGCACCGGGCACGCCGTGCGAGGCACGCAGGACGACGTCGATCAGCCGTACGACGGAGGTCCTGTCGAGGTCTGCTTCCCGGCCGGTCAACAGCACGTCGAGGAGATCCCTCGCCTCCGCTCCGGCCGGCACCGTCCGCCGATCGGCCACGTGCCGTTCGAGGAGTGCCATCGCGCGCCGGCTGGTTCTCTTGATCCGCCGGACGCTGGGCAGCGGCAGCCAGCTCGGCAGGCTCAGTGAGCTGTCCATGAGCCTTACGGACATGGTCGCGCTGGCGTCGACGGCGTCGGCGACCTCCGTGACCCCGTCGCCATGGCCGCCCAGACAGTAGTCGGCGACGGCGAGACCGGAGAACTCCCGCATCAGCGGAAAGATCTCGACAGCCTGATCGCTGGAGCGGCGGACCAGCCTGTCGAGCTGTTCGAGGAAACGCGCGCCGTGGGCCGCGGCGGCCGACTTGTTGGCCCCCCGCCACCCCTTCCTGCGGGCGAGCATGTTGGACCCAGCCTGCGCCTCCCATGGATACCGGTCACCGGAGAACAAGGAGCCCTCGGTGCGGAAGTCGGTATTGGTACGGGTGAAGAGGTCATGGATGACCTCCGGATGCGAAACCACCACGGTCTCCCGGCTGAACCGGAACACGTCACCGAACTCACGCCGGCAACGGGTGATGAAGCCGAGGCGGTCACGCTCGTACTCATAGGTGGCATCCAGCAGCTGACATCCGGATGGGCCCGGTATCTGGCCAGGAACGGGGGCGGTCATTCGGTGCGGCCTTCCGGTTTTCTCCGTGAGGATGGACGGCTAGGAAAGCCGCATCCAGGACCGTCCGCAGTGGAGATCCGTTCATCGGACGGTGGGCGGCGGTGCTGAGCGCGGGCATGTCCCTCGGCGTATCGCACAACGCGGACGTGCCCCATCTGCTCAACAGCCTCGATCCAAGCCGGTCGACCCGTCCGCAGCGCATCACTGCGACTTCCGGAAGCGGCTCCACGGCGGCTCCTGACCCGCGGCGACCTGTTCCGATCCCGCGCCAGGGCCCGCCTGTTTACCTACATCGGCGGGCCCAGGTCCGACTGTATGGCGAACACCACCAGTTGCGCCCGGTCGCGGGCCTTCAGCTTGAGCATCGCCCGGCTGACGTGGGTTCGAACGGTTTCGGTGCTGACCACCAGCTCGGTCGCGATCTCGTCGTTCGACAGGCCGGCGGCCACCCAGGCCACCACCTCGCGTTCGCGCGCCGTGAGATCCTTGACATCCGGGTGCGCGATCAGGGCCGGAGCACGGCGGGTGAACTGGGAAATCACGCTGCGCGTGACCCCTGGTGACAGCAGCGACTCCCCCCGTGCCACCACGCGCACCGCGCGTAGTAACTCCTCAGGGTCGGCATCTTTGAGGATGAATCCGCTGGCACCATCCCGCAGAGCCGCGAAAACATATTCATCCAACCCAAACGTGGTCAGCATGACCACTCGGACCGACGCCAGCGCGTGATCGCCGGTGATCTCCCGCAGCGTTGCGAGGCCGTCCATCTCCGGCATCCTGATGTCCATCAGGACCACGTCCGGCGCAGTGTCGCGAACCACCGCCAGCCCGGCACGACCGTCGGCAGCCTCGCCGACCAATTCCGTGTCCGGCTCGGAGCGCAACAGCGTCCGCACCCCGACGCGGATCAAAGCTTGATCGTCCACGACCACGACGCGGATCATGTCGTCGCCTCCACCGGCATCCGGGCCCGAACGGCGAATCCCCCGCCGGGACGAGGACCTACTTCGAGTTTTCCGCCGAGCGTCTCGACCTGCGCCCGCATGCCTCGGATTCCAAGGCCCTCCTCTTGCACCGACAGCGTGCCCGCACCGGTGTCGGTGACCTCGACCAGGAGTTCGGACCCGTTGCGGCACACCAAGACACGGGTGTTCGCCACACCGGCGTGGCGCAGCACATTCGTCAGCGCCTCCCGCACGATGCGGAACGCCGCCGCGTCCACCGGCCCGGCCAGGCCAAGATTCGGTTGCACCTCCACGGTCACCTCGATCCCGGCCGCCCGCACACGGTCTGCCAACGCAGCCAGGTCATCCAGACCAGGTGCCGGCGCGTGCGGCGCGGACCCGTCGCCGCGCAGCCGTTCCAACTCCACTCGCAAGTTGTCCAGAGCCTCACGACTAGTAGCACGTACGGCCCGCATGGCGTGGCGTGCCTCGGCCGGATCGCGATCGAACACGTGCAACGCCACGCCGGCCTGCATCGCGATGGCCGCCAATCCGTGACCGATGGTGTCATGTAAATCCTGCGCCATCCGCAACCGTTCCTCGGAGGCCACCCGCCGCGCGTGCTCGTTACGCAGCCCATCAGCGGCCTCCCGCCGCACGCGTACGCTGATCCCGGCTGCCAGCGTGACCAGAGCGACCGCAGCCCAGATGAACACGTCAGTGGCCAAAGACGAAGACTCGCCGGCCATTGGAGCGGTCTTGGCGAACAGCGCCACCACCTGCACGCCGAGGTCCGCCGACACGGCAGAGGCCGCCTGGCCGATCGGCCAGGCGGCTGCCACGCTGAAGACCGCGACGGGGAGCGTCAACAGGATCGGGCCGAACGGGTATCCCGCCGCCAGATACGCCGCCACCGCGGCACCGTTGACCGCCAATGCCGCACCCGGCCGACGCCGTAAGGCCAGCGCAAGTGCCGCGGCCACCACCAGGGCGTAGGCGAGCGGGTCCAGCGGGCGAGCCGCCTCCGGCTGAAACGTGGCCGCCGGCCCTGTGCCTATCAAGCCGGCCGCCAGAAACGGCAGGCACGGCCACGCTTCGACCGACCAGCCCTGTGCCCGTTCCCAGACATCCCTCACGTTCCCGACCATAACGCCGGGTGAACGCCGCACGCCGTACGCAACCTTGCGTATACGCGAAAGCCGCAGCCACGGGGATGCCCTGGTCGAAGCTTCCGGCCCATAGTGAGCACTCCAGCTTTCACGAAAGGACGAGGCCATGAATGTCAGGCTTTCGGGAGTCCGCCTTGTCACCGTAGGCGGGTTGATCGCCGGTGCGGCCGGAATGGTCATCCAAGGGGTTTCGGGGGTCTCGATGCCGATCGTCCCACCGGGTCTGGTTCTCCTGGTCGGAGCAGCCCTGCTGATCGCCTTCACCAGGTGGCGCTGGACGCCGGCGCTCGGCGCACTGGTAGGGCTCGCCGAGACCGCGGCCATCGGCATCGGTCAACTGGACACCCTGGCCGACCCGTCCGCGCTGGGGATCTTCCTTGGCACCTGGCTCAGGGCCCTCGGCGTCGTGCTGGCCATCACCGCCGGTGTGCCGGCCACCGTGATCGCGTACCGCGGTGCGAGGGGCAGGCGTTCCGCAGACGACCTCGGCAACGGAGTTTCGCACATTGCGGATGGCGGCCGACAGTCGGCGACTTCCCGCGGCCGTTAGAGGATCGCGGACCGGCCGTACACGGCCACGTCTCCCGCCCCTCCGAAAGCCGGCTGAGACAAGACGGGGTCGGCCCGGATTTCCCGGCTACCGACCATCGGCCCGACCGGGTCGACCGACATGCGGCTCTCCGGCGAGCGTTTCGCTATATGGTTCCGGTGCGCACTTCTTCTTCACCAGCAGCCATTCGGATTTCGGGAGAAATTCGACGGACGATGGGTTGACCGCGGTCCGGTTCGGACAGGTGGATTACAGCGCATGACGCAGACCGGAATAACCCGATGGCTTTCTCACACGCATGTGGGTGGATGTGTTCATTGGAGATGCTTGATGTTCGCAAGAGAACGAGACGCAGCCGATACCGGTCCGGTTGACAAAGAACGAACCCTGGGAGGGCTGCTGCGAACGTGGCGGGAACGGGCACTGCTGACTCAGGAGCAACTGGCTCGCCGTACCGGGCTCAACGCTCGTACTGTCCGCCGGCTGGAACTCGACGAGGTTCATCGCCCGCGCACCGCCTCACTGTACGCGCTGGCCAGGTCGCTGGAACTGAAGGACGCCGAAAAGGAAGAGCTGATCGCCGCGGCTCGCACCGCTTCGGTTCGAGCGCTGAACCTCCCCAAGCTGGGAAATTCCGCGGCCGGAAGCGGCGGAGGGGCCGCCGACGGCGACCTGCGACTGTGTCTGAGCACCACACCGCGGCAACTGCCGCCCAACGCTGCACACTTCGTCGGTCGGCGTACGGAGCTCGCCGTCTTGGGCGGGCTGTTCAAGGAACCAGAATCGGCCGCGGAGCCGAATCTCCAGGTCCTGGTGATCGTCGGTGGCGCCGGAATCGGCAAGACGACGCTGGCGCTTCAGTGGTGCTCGTCGGTCGCGGACGAATTTCCGGACGGGCAGCTGTACGTCAACCTCAGAGGCTTTGGCACGCTCGCTCCCGTCGAGCCGGTGAGCGCCTTGGCCATGCTACTCCGCAGCATGGGTGTAGCCCCTCACGAAATCCCTGACGACCCGGTCGACGCGTCCGCGTTGTTCCGGACCCGTACAGCGAACAAGCGTCTGCTGCTCCTGCTGGACAACGCGCTGGACAGTGAGCAGGTCCGCCCGCTGCTGCCCGCCCCCGGCTGTACTGTCGTCGTCACCAGTCGCGACCAGCTACGCAGTCTGGCAGCGCGCGACGCCACCGCCCGTATCAGCCTTCCCCCGCTTGAACTGCGGGACGCTGTCGAGTTGTTGAGCCGGGTCTCGGGCCGGCCCACGGTCCCGTTCGATGACCCGACCGTTCGCGAGCTCACGGATCTGTGTGACAACTCACCTCTCGCGCTGCGGATCATCGGTGAACGCCTCGCGCGGCGGCCCGATATCCGCCTGTCCGACGTCGTCGACGAGATCACCCATGAGCGGCTCGAAGTCTTCCACAGCGGCGACGACGCCCCGTCGGACATGCGTACGGTTCTTTCATGGTCCTATCAGCACCTCGACAGGGACGCCGCGTGGATGTTGCGCGCGTTAGGCGCGCTTTACCCAGGGCGTGACTTCAGCTTGGCGGCGGCGGGCGCTCTCTCCGGGTTCTCTCTCAGGCAGGCGCGCAGGCATCTGGATCGGTTGGTCTCCACACACCTTGTGCAGGAGCAGAGCCATGACCGCTACAACCTGCATGATCTGGTGCGCGCGTACGCAGCCGAGGAGAGCCGCCGCCACGATGCCACTTCGGTTCGCGCCGACGCAGTCTCACGGCTTCTGACGTGGTTCATCCACGGCTTGTACGCCGCCGACGTCATTTTCACGCCCGGCCGCATGCGGGAGCCTCTGGGCGACCTGAGTGAGCTGAGCGAAACAATGGAGCCCTTCGCCTTTTCCGATCCGTCCGCGGCCCGGCACTGGTGCGAACTGGAACACCAGACGCTGATAGCATTGCCCGCCTGGGCGTACGAAAATGGCGAGTCTCTTGCCGCCTGTCAGATCGCCTTCTTGCAGGAGGTGTACCTTTTCCATTACAGCTACCATCACGAGCTGCTCAGCGGCCACAAGACAGCTGTGAAAGCGGTGCAGCAGATCGGCGACCTCCGGTTGGAAGGGCATCTGCTCAGCGCGATGGGTAACGCGTCCTCCGAGCTCCTTCGCCTGGACGATGCCGCCCAGTATTTCTACCAGGCACTGACGGCGGTCCGAGGATGCAAAGACCGCCGCGGCGAGGCCAAGGTTCTCGGGAACATCGCCATGAATGCCATCGACGTCCAGGACTATGAGACGGCGCGAAAGCGATGTGAGCAGGCAATAGCCGTGGCCGTCGACTCAGGATACGAGCGGGGTCACGCCCACACCCTCGACACGCTCGGCGAAGCGCATTTCGGCCTTGGTGACATCGCTTCGGCCATTCAATGCTGGGATCAAGCGCTCGTTATCAATCGTCGAAGCGGTGCCCTCTTCGTTCAAGCGACGAACATCTCCAACCTGGGGCGTGCCTACTCTGCTCTAGGGGACCACGAGTACGCGATCAAGCACCATCTGGAGGCGATCTCCCTATGCCGGGCGATCGAGAGCCCGCGAGGACAGGCCATGGCTATGTTCAACTTGGGTCATGCTTACCGCTCTCAGGGGAGGTTGGCGGATGCCGAGGCTTCCTGGCAGGAGTCGCTGGCCATTTTCTCCAAAATTCGAGATGCCAAGGCCGATGACGTCTGGCGCGAGCTCCAAACAATCCGCAAGGACACACAATGACACATTTTGATTCCGCGCGGTTCTGCGCGCGACGGGACGTCGGTTCGCGGACGGGATCGGAGTGGCGCTGGGCTGGTCGGTATGTCCGTACGCGACTGCGTGCGCCGGCCGGCCGGCGCCCTGACCCCCATGAGGCCCGCTCATCGCATGGTCGACCTTGCGGACGCGCTGGCCGGTCGCGACGGCGGCGCTAACAGAGCCGGCCCCGGGCAGGCAGGCTGCCTGCCCGTGAGTGCCGGTCAGGTGAGCGGCTGGTAGATCAGATGGAGGACGCCGTTCCCGAACTCCTGGTGGGCCTTCAGGCGCATGGTCAGGGGTGGGGCGTCGGGCGGGAACAGACGGCTCCCCTGGCCGAGGGTCAGCGGGTAGACGAAGAGGTTGAGCTCGTCCACCAGGCCCTCGGCGAGCAGGGCCCGCACCAGGGTGCCGCTGGCGCTGATGAAGATGTCGCCCTCGGCCTCGTCCTTGAGCTTTCGGATGACGTCGGGGTCGTACGGGCCCAGGATGGTGGAGTTTCGCCAGGTCAGCTCGCTCAGGGTGGAGGTGACGATGTGCTTGGGCGTGTCGTTGAAGAAGGACGCGTGCGGATCGCCAGCGCTGGAGCGTGTGGACCACGGCTCCTCGAATGCCTCATAGGTGACTCGGCCGAACACGATGGCGCGGCAACGCCGAGTGATGCCGGCGACGGCCTCGTTCATCGCGTCGGTGAAGGTATAGCCGGCCGACCAGCTCGGATCGTCGATCACGCCGTCGGCGGTAATGAACTCGTGGACCAGGATCTTTCCCAAGGTGATGCCTCCATATGGGGTGCCGTGCGGAAGCGCGGGCGGCACTGGCGGTGGGTGGGTCGTATGACGGGCGATCGAGCCTTGTCAGGGCTGCTTCAGCCACTCGATGAGCGCAACGGCCAAGTGCTCCGGGGACACGCCGTGGTTCTCACCGGGGAGTTCGCGAGCCGTGGCGTCCGGCAGGACGCCGGCCAGGGCGTGGGCCGCCTCCGCGAACCCCGGGAAGGCGCCGTCGCCGTACGCCACCAGCGTCGGCAGCCCGATCCCCGCGAACCGCCCGAGGGTCGCGGGGTCACCGCTCATGGTGTCGCCCATGGCGGCGGCGTCGTTGGGAAGCGAAGACGCGATCCGCTCCAGATCCGCCCAGAAGGGCTCGGCACGCATCCCCTCGACGGACTCCGCGGGGAACGCGCAGGCTTCGACGAAGAACAGGGTGACCGCGTCATCGGGACGTCCGCCGGCCAGCGCCCGCTGGACCCGCTCCCGGTAGCCGGGCGCGAGCGGCGGGCGGGCGTCGGTGACGACGAAGGGCGGCTCCCACAGCGCGAGCGCGGTGATCGGCAGACCCGCCAGCACGCCGTGCAGGGCCAGCACCCCGCCCGAGGAGAACCCGAGCACGGCGGCCGTGCCACCGACCTGGTCGATCAGAGCGGCGATGTCGCCGACCTCCGCCCGGATCGCCGCCTCCGCCGCCAGCGTCGGATCGGTGGGGCCGCTCTCCCCCCGCCCGCGCCGGTCATAGGTGATCACGGTGTGGTGGTCCGCCAGCCGCCGGGCGATCTCGCCCTCGGTGGGCTGGGTGTTCCGATAGTCCATGGCACCGTTGACGATCACGATCCCCGGCCCGGAGCCGACCGCGGTGAACGCGGTCTCGGTCCCGTCGGCCGAGCGGGTGGTGCCATTGATGGCGGTCATGTCCAACTCCCTGGATATTCCTTAGCATGAACCAGCGCGGAAACTTCGGCTCGGTTGATTACCCTCAGCGGAGGCGATCGACGTGCTCCGCGGCTGTGGCAGCCGCGACGCCGGCGTGTACTCACTTTCTGGATGCGGAAGCCTCGGCACGCACCACACGTCCGGATCGCGGGCCGTAACGCTATGGAAGAGATCGTCACGGAGCCTGAAAAGGTCTTCTGACCATCAGAGGCAAACAGCCCTGACGCTTCCGGCGCGGAGGTTGTCCTCAGCGACGCTGCCCTGACGACGCAACACCGCTGATCTCGTGCTCATGAACGCTTACCTCCGGACACTGAAACTTTCTTGAGAGTATGAGCCTTCGGCTCCGCCCAGGAAAGGGCACAGACCGGACAATTGCCGGACATTTCACCACGATCCGCTAGGGGGTCGCAGGAGTGGCGGACCATGATCCGCGTAGCGGACACATTCGCCAAGCTCTCGAACTTCGGTCGCCCGAGCATACCGTTCTGGTGACTTCAGATCAGCGTCACCGACATTCTCGATTCTTGCGGCAACAATTCCAATTAAGAACGCAAATCGTTTTGTGGTCCTGGGCAACTCGGTGACTCCTCCGGTCCCTGAAGGGAGAGCGGCTTCACCAAGCCGCTTGTACGGCCTGGCGTCCGCACGGTGCGGCCAACCCTGATCAGCACCACCGGGCGGCGCACTCCGGTGGTGGCCACGACCGGAGTGCTTCCCGCACCGCCGCATGGCACCGAGACGATGCGACCTCTCGGTGCCGACCCTAGAGCGGTCGGCAGGGGGTGATCACCTGCCGGTGGACGATCACGTCGAACCACTGCGCCAGCGACCCTCCCTCCATGTACGACTTTTGCGCGAACGTCGGGTTGTAGCCGGCGTAACCGCGTACCTTGGCCGGGGCGCGCAACCATTCACGCGCGCCCTCCGGTGCCTCGCCCCGCAGGTCCACGATGTACTCGGCGGGACCGTTGCCGGCGAAGGCGTCGCCGAAGACGCGGTTGGCGAAGCCCGGGTCCGGGCGCGGCACCGGCGCTGGAGCAGCGCCGCAGGTGGAGCCGGTGCCCAGCGTGCCGTGATCGAACTGCACGCCGATCGACCGATAGCGGTCGCCGTACCAGCGGCGCAGGTAGGAGCCGGCGTTGTCGAAGACGAGTGGCGGGCCGCCGAGTGTCAGCCGCAGGCCCGGTGCGGCGGCGGTGTGCGCGGACGACGCCCAGTAGGCGACCTTGTCGCCTGTGCGCTGCTGCCACCAGCGCAGGTTCTCGGCGGCGCGGGCGTCACGGTAGGCGTAGATGTCCTCGAACGACAGGTTGAAAGCCTCGTACCAGGACAGAATCTGGCGGGCGTTGTGCAGGGCCAGTTGCTGGTCATCGTTCTTGGGCAGCCGTTCGACCAGTCTGTACACCGCGCGGGCGTGGCTGATGAAGGGCTGCTTGTTCGTCACGCCGCGGTACCAGGTCAGGTTGGCCTGGGTGTTCTCGTGGCGAGGAGCGATGAACTTCAGATGGCGCCGCAGCTCACGCAGCCGCCACGGCGCGGCCTTGGCCACGTACGAGGAGACGGCATCGTGAGCCAGGGAGCGGGTGGCGTAGTACTCCACGCCGACGAACTTCACCGCACGGTCGGGGTTGCCCGCGTTGTAGGACCGCAGCCAGGCAAGCACGTCACGTACCTCGCGGGTCCGCCACGTCGTCGTCAGCTCGCCCATGAGCGCGTCGAGGTCGCCCTTGCCGGTGAGGACATAGCGGTTGACCCGCACGCTTGTCGTCCAGTCCTCCTCCCAAGCGATCGAGCGGAATCCCATCTCCTCCACCAGGTATTTCAGGAGACCGAACTTGACCACGGCCTCCTCGTGAGTGCTGTGAGTGGACTCGCCCAGGCCGACGATGGTGGCCCCACCGATCGACTCCTTGGTGATCTCCTGCCGGGAGTTCTGCTCGATCCAGTCGATTACCTGAGGGTCGGTGACAGGCGTGGTGGCCAGGACGCCTGCCATGAATAAATGCAACATGAGGACTCCGTTCCGAATGAGGCGATGAACCAAGAGTTCCGCTCACCGGGGTCGGAGACATCCAGCAGGCGACGCATCGCCGACTACACCGAGCGGCGTAAGCAAAGGAGCTTCAGGTCGACTTGCTGCCCGTGGTCGGCTGAGGAGGGCTTGTCCCCATTCGCGGTGATCGACCGGGCGCTGCAGCAGATCGAGGTCGGCGCCGTGCCCCGCGCCCTGCGCCCGCTCGATCGCGGTCACCCAGACGCAGACCAGATCGGGATGCACCTCACAGCGGCCGTCGGCCGCCACGCCCCCGCAGGGGCCGTTGCGCAGTTGCTTCGGGCAGGTGTAGCCGGTGTCGGGCAGCGCGCACTGGCCGCATGCGCCCGGGATTCCCTCTCGCGGGCGACGGCTCGATCACGATTGCCGGCTTCTGAGCACCATGCCGGGGGTGACGCCGCGGAAGTTTCCTGATTCCACGGTGGTGACACCGTTGACCAGTACGTAGTCGATGCCGCTTGGCGCGGCGGGAGTGGCGAAGGTGGCGTTCTCGCCGATGGTTGCCTCGTCGAAGATGACGATGTCGGCGTGGTTGCCTGTTCGCAGCACTCCTCGGTCCGTCAGGCCCATGATCGCTGCCGGTACCGCGGTCATCTTCCTCAGCGCGGTCTCCAGCGGCAGCGCCTGCTTGTCCCTGACGTACTCACCGAGGACCTTGGGGAACGCGCTGTAGTTACGCGGATGACAGGGCGCGAGCCACGGCTGGTTGAAGCCGTCGGTGCAGATCGAGACGTACGGCAGGGCGAGATAACGCTTGACCGACTCGTCGCTGGAACTGATGTCGGTGCCCATCAGGGTGTCCTGGCTCTCGAAGGGGAGCATTTCCAGGATGAGGTCGGCGACGCCTTCCGGTGTCGCTTCAACGCCGCGGGCTTTCAAGATCCCCGACAGCGTTATGCCTTGCCAGCGCTTCTGAGAGGTGTCGGTCCAGTCGAAGACGACTACGAGGTCGCCGTTGCCGTTGTGGTAGCGGGTGATGCGGTCGAGGATGGCGGCTCTGATCTGTTCCGGGTCCTGGCGGTCTTTCTCGATGAGGAGTTCGCTGGGGATGAAGATGGACGGGTTCCAGCCGAAGAACGGGTAGGGGTACTGGTCGCCGGCGACGTCGAGGCCGTCGGCCCTGGCTGCTTCGATCGCGGCGATGACCGCTGCGGTCTTCCACTGGTTACAGGCGCCGTCGGTCTTGAGGTGGGACAGCTGGACCTGGGCGCCGGAGTCGCGGCCGATCCTGATGGCCTCCTCGACCGCGGCGAGCAGGTCGTCCCCCTCACTGCGCATGTGGCTGGCGTAGAAGCCGCCGTGCCCGGCCACCACGGATGCGCACGCGGTCAACTCGGCCGTCCTGGTGGAGAGGCCGGGGATGTACTCCAGCCCGGTCGACATTCCGAACGCGCCGTCCGCCAGTCCCTTCCCGACCATGGCCAGGAGGGCCTGGAGCTGGGCCTCGGTCACCTTGCGCCGGCCGTCGGGGATTCCGCACGCCATACGGGCATAGCCGTGTGCCACGAGCGTGCCGAAGTTCACCGCGGGCGGCTGGGCATCGAGGCGGGAGAGCAGCTCGCCGGGAGGCATCTTGGCCATGCCGCAGTTCCCGGCGAGCACGGTCGTGATGCCCTGCCGCAGATAGTTCTGGAACAGCAGGTAGGAAGGGTGGTCGAACAGGTCGAGATCGGTATGTGTGTGCAGGTCGATGAACCCTGGACAGACGATCCGTCCCGCCGCCTCAATCACCTCGGTATCGGGTCCGATCTCTACAGCGTCATCGCCCACATAGCTGACCCGGCCGCCGGTGATCACCAGAGTTGTGCCGTACGGCCGGGCGGGGTCCATGGTGATGACCTTGCCGCCGCGGATGACGATGTCCGTCATGTGAGCTCCTTAGCTGGGATACCGAGTTGTTCCGCGGTGAAGCGGGCGAGCACGTCGCGTGCCGTACTCGACGACTTGTAACCGAGGGTCGTGCGAAGGGCGAGGCTCTCGGCGATCGCGGTGAACCGTTCGCGCACCTCGGGGAGCGGCGCGACCGGGTGCAGCGTGCCGTTCTCGACACCGGCGGTGAACACGGCGAGTACGGCATCGGCCCAGCGCTGCGACATCCGGACGCACTCGTCGAGGAAGGCGGGATGACGCCTGACTCTGCCCCAGACCTCCAGCCACAGCAGGTACTCCTCGAAGGTGCCCTGGTCACGGGGGATACTGAGCTCGAGCAGATGGCGTACGTGCTCGACGGTTCCCACATCGTCATCGAGGAGCCGCTGCAGGGTGGCGTGCAACTGATCGCCGGCCCAGCGGAACGCGGCCAGAAGCGCCTCGTCCTTGCTTCGGAAGTAATAGTGGATGCTGGCCTTGGAGACGCCTGCCTCGCGAGCGATGTCGGCGATGCGGGTGGCGTCGATCCCGCGCTGAGCCATGATCTTGCAAGCGGCCCGCCGGATCCGGTCCTCTGGACTGTCCGGAACGGGGTCGAGGCTGCCCTGCCCCTTCCAGGCCGCCGCGAGTTCGTGGAGGAGGGCCGCGTCCTCACCGCCCGCATGGAGCGTGGTTTCTATCCGCTTGGTCATCCGCCAGGCCCTGCGGTAGCCGGTGCCGAGCGCCTCCGCCACCCGGTTTGGCCTGGTCTTTCCCGGTGCGTCCACGATGAGGACGACCGCGTCCAGCCAATCTTCGAGGGGTACGGGCGAGCCGGCGAACGGCGTGCTCGCGGTCGGGTAGACGTGCGCGCCGCAACTGTCGCACGCGTAGGCGCGGCGGCGTGAGATGCGATGGAAGGAGCGTTCGGCGTCGCATCGCCTGCAGCGCGACTTGCCGCCGCCGGGTGCGTGGACCGTGGCCCAGAGCAGCGCCAGCGCGGCATCCCCCTTACTTGTCTCTAGTGAAATCTGTACTCACCGTTCTCCAGGCAAATACAAGGAGATTTATCCCTTGACATGCCATATTTCCGAATGGGACTGTTTGCCGCATTAAACATGTACCTGTAGAAGCATCACAAGGGGGATCCGAATGAGTGAGGCCCCGGCCGCGCGGTTCATCACCGAGCTCACCTGGGACGCGCTGCCCCCCGATGTGATCGAACGGGCCGTCATGTGCCTGACCGACACGCTCGCCGCCATGATCGCCGGACGTACGACCACGTCTTCGCTCGTCGCCGACGACCTCGCGCGGACCTGGTGGCCGGCTGGCTCCGCGACCTCGGTCATCAGCGGGCAGCGGCTGGGCACCCCCGGCGCCGCGTTCGCCAACGCGGTCGCGGCCAACGCCGTGGACGTGGACGACTGCGGCATCTACACCTGGGGACACCCGGGCGCCCAGGTCGTACCGACCGCGCTGGCGCTGGCCGAGGAACACCACCTCACCGGTCGCGAACTCATCACCGCGATCGTCGTCGGCTACGAGATCGCCTTCCGCGCCGGGCGCTGCGTCAACAAGGATCAGAGCGAGGTCCACTCGGCGGAGCGCACCTACCGGGCCTGTGGTTCCTGGGGTGCCGTGGCCTGCGCCGCGATCGCCTGCCACGTCCTCGGTCTCGACCAGAAGACGACGACGCACGCGCTGGGCATCGCGGAATACGACTCGCCCCACCTGCCGATGATGCGCGCGATCGACACTCCCGGCATGGTCAAGCACGGCGTCGGGTTCGGTGCGCTCACCGGCCTCCTGTCCACCGAACTGGCCAAGCGTGGCTTCACCGGCATCCAGCCCAGCCTCGACCTTGAGGAGTTCCGCCCGTTCACCGACGACCTGGGCGCGGACTACTACCTGCCCCGCGGCATCACCTTCAAGCGGTACTCCAGCTGCGCCTGGACCCATCCGGCGCTGCTGGCGGTCGAGGAACTACACAAGAAGAACCCGCTGACACCGGAGACCATCGAACGCGTCGTCGTCGAGACCTACCCCGATGCCGTACGGCTGGGCACCCGGATGCCGGAGACGACCGAGGAAGCACAGTTCAACATGGCGTGGCCGGTCGCGGCGATGCTGGCGGACGGCCGGGTCGGCCCTGATCAGATGGCGGACGTACGGCTGGCCGATCCGCTGATCGGGGACCTGGCCAGGCGGGTCGAGGTCGTCGTATCAGAGGAGCTCAGCCGCCTCTACTACCTGTCGGAGGTGAACGACCCGGAGGGCAGCGACTCGGCGATCGTCACGGTCACGCTGACCGACGGCACCGTGCTCGCCTCCGGCCGGGTCGACCACGTTCTCTACCCGGAACCCGGGTGGACGCCAGAGGAGATCCGGGAGAAGTTCACCTGGCTGGCCGCCGACCGGCTGGAGCCCGCGTCGATCCCGCGGCTGCTGGAAGCATTGACGAACGTGGAGTTCGCCGACGACAGTGCCGCCCTCATGGGCGACCTGGCGTCGTCTTTGACACCGCAGCGAGGAGCCCTCTGATGAAGCCGGCGAAGATTCTCACCACCGTTGCCGGGCTGATCGTCGCGCTCAGCGCGTGCGGCGGCCTGGCGTCCAGCCCGCCCGCTCCCGAAGTGGCCGCATCTTCTGCCGCGCCCGCAGGAGCAGCCGACCCCGAGGCGCAGAAGCTGCTTCCCGAGCGGATCAAGTCGGCCGGCGTGCTCAAGGTCGCCAGCAACATCCCGTATCCACCGTGGGAGATGTACACCACGGCCGGAGGGAAGCAACCGACCGGCATCGACTACGACCTGAGCCAGGCGATCGGCGCGAAGCTCGGTGTCAAGGCATCTTTCGATCAGACCGCGTTCGACGCGATCATCCCGTCGCTGCTGGCCGGTAAGGCCGACATCATGATGGCCGGCACCTTCGACACCCCCAAGCGGCGCGAATCGCTGAACTTCGTCGACTACGCCAAGGACGGGTACTCCATGCTCGTCGCCAAGGGCAACCCGCAAGGGCTGAAGGACGTTGCCGACCTGTCAGGCAAGACCGTGGCGGTGCAGTCCTCCACCTCGGAGGAGGCCTCGATCGACAAGCTCAGCAAGAAGTTCAAGGCCGAGGGCAAGCCGGGTGTCGAGGTCCTCCGCTTCCCCGGCGACAGTGAGGCGTTCCTGGCCATCAAGAGCGGCAAGGCGGCGGCCAGGGTCCAGGCGACCTCCGCCGCCGCGTACGCGGTCAAGACCTTCGAGAACGGCACCGCCTTCGAACTCGTCGACGCCCCCTCGGTCACCGCGGAGTTCGGCGGCGGCATGGAGGGCATCGGCGTCAACAAGACCGACACCGAACTCCTCAAGGCCGTCCAGGCCGCACTTCAGTCGCTGATCGACGACGGCACCTACCTCAAGATCCTCACCAAGTACGGCGTGCAGGACATCGCCGTACAGAAGGCAGAGGTCAACCAAGGTGAGTAGCTCAGGAGACCGGCCGCCACCCGCGGCCGTGGTGCCGATCCGCCGTTACGGCCGGTGGGCGGCGGCGATCCTCATCGCGTACCTCCTGTTCTCGCTCGGCTGGTCGCTGCTGCGTAACCCCAACCTCGACCTGCCGACGATCGGGCAGTATCTCTTCGCGCCCTCGATCATGTACGGGCTCGTCGTCACGATCCAGCTAACCGTCATCGCGATGGTCATCGGTGTCGTCGGCGGTGTGGCTCTCGCGGTGATGCGGCTGTCGGGCAACCCGGTGCTGGCCGCGGTCGCCTGGGGTTACATCTGGTTCTTCCGCGGCACACCGCTGCTGGTCCAGATCATCTTCTGGGGATTCCTCGGCGCGCTTTATCCCAACCTGGTGCTCGAAATCCCGCTCACCGGCATCGTGTTCGCCTCCGTGCCCACGAACGCGGTCGTCGGCGCGGCCACCGCGGCCATCATCGCGCTGGCCACGCACGAGGCGGCCTACTGTGCCGAACTCGTCCGCGCGGCGATCATCTCGGTCGACTCCGGGCAGCGCGAGGCGGCCATGTCGCTCGGCATGCCAAGTGCGCGCCGTATGCGGTTCGTCATCCTGCCGCAGGCCATGCGGGTGCTCATCCCGTCCCTGGGCAACGAGTCGATCTCCATGCTCAAGATGACCGCGCTCGTCTCCGTCATCTCCGGTCTCGACCTGATGACCAGCGTCCAGCAGATCTACCAGCAGAACTTCAAAATCATCCCGCTGCTGGTCGTCGCGTCCCTCTGGTATCTGCTGCTGACCTCGGTACTCAGCGTCGGCCAGCACTACGTCGAGCGATACTTCGGCCGCGGCTTCAGCGATGCCCCCGTCCGCCGTAAACCGCGCCGGCCGGTCGAGGACGCGCCCGTCGTCGTAAGAGAGCCGGTTCATCCTGATCAACCGATGGTCCGGGCCGAGCAGGTTTGGAAGTGGTTCGGCGCCACCGACGTGCTCAAGGGCGTCGACCTCACCGTCTACCCACGGCAGACCTTCGTCCTCCTCGGTCCCTCGGGAAGCGGAAAGTCGACCCTGCTGCGCTGCGTCAACGCCCTGGAGCAGATCGACGCCGGCGTACTGGAGGTCGAAGGCGACCGGATCGGCGTACGGCGTGACGGGGAGCGCCTGCATGAGATGACCGAGGCCCAGATCTGCGCCCAGCGGGTACGCATCGGCATGGTCTTCCAGCGGTTCAACCTGTTCCCGCACATGACCGCGATCGAGAACGTCACTCTCGGCCCCCGGCGCGTACTCGGCCTGTCCAGCGACCAGGCCGAGGCCGAGGCCGTCCGGCTGCTGACCCGGGTCGGCCTCGCCGACAAACTGGACAACTACCCGGCCCAGCTCTCCGGCGGCCAGCAGCAGCGCGTCGCCATCGCCCGCGCCCTGGCCATGAAGCCGCACCTCATGCTGTTCGACGAGCCCACCTCGGCCCTCGACCCCGAACTCGTCGGCGAAGTACTCGACGTCATGAAGGACCTGGCCAGGAACGGCATGACGATGATCGTGGCCACGCACGAGATCGGCTTCGCCAAGGAAGTGGCCGACCAGGTCGCCGTACTCGACGGCGGCGTCATCATCGAGTCAGGCCCACCCTCGGAATGCCTGGTCAACCCCAAGGAAGAGCGCACCAAGGCGTTCCTGTCCAAAGTCCTGGAGCTGTAGCCGTGCCTGAAATCCTCATCGTCGGCGCCGGAGTAGTGGGCGCGTCCACCGCGTTCCACCTGGCCGCACAGGAGTCTGTGAAGGGAAGCTCGGTCACCGTGCTCGACGCACGGCACGCCGGCGAGGGCATGAGCAGCCGCTCATCGGCTCTGGTCCGCATGCACTACACCTTCGACCAGGAGGTACGGCTCGCCGTCGACAGCCTGGCCTACTTCCGCGAATGGGCAGAGCGGATCGGCCGTCCCCCGGTCTTCCGCGAATGCGGTTTCATCCGGATCGTCGGCCCAGGCGAGGAGGAGCAGCTCAGGAAGAACGTCGAAATGCAGGTGGCCTGCGGCGCGGAGGCCGAGGTCATCACCGCTGCCGACGTCCTGGAGCTCGAGCCCGGCTGGCAGGTGGACGACGTGGTGGCCGCCGCGTACGAGCCCAGGGCCGGGTACGGCGACGGCGCCGTGGTCGCCGGCGACTTCCTTGCCAGAGCCAGGGAACTGGGCGTCGGTTACCGCCCCAACACCCCGGTCCGCGCCCTCATCGAAGAAGGCGGCCGAGTACGCGGCGTCACCACCGACGACGGTGACATCCTGGCCGACCTCGTCATCCTCGCCACCGGCGTCTGGACTCGCCCGCTTCTCCAGGGCATCGGTGTCGACCTGCCCATCGAATCCGAGTACCACGAGGTGGCCGTCCTGCGTGACGGCGGCAACGGCTCCGCCAGCCGTACGGCCTGCATCGACTCGGGGACCGGTACCTACTTCAGACCTGAGCCCGGGGCGGGCCTGCTCCTCGGCGAGTTCACCGGCCCCAGGGACGGCATCGACCCAGACGACTTCCCTCAGGTACCCGGTGACCTGGCCGTCGAGATGGTCGGCCGCGCCGCCCGCCGCATCCCCGCCCTGGCCGAGGCCGGCATCGCCGGCGGGGTCACCGGCGTCTACGACCTCACCCCCGACGCCCGCCCCCTGCTCGGCCCCACGTCAGGGCTGGAAGGACTGATCGTCGCCGCGGGCTTCTCCGGCATGGGCTTCAAGATCTGCCCCGCCGTCGGCCGCGCCCTCGCCGAACTGGCCCTGGACCGGACCCAGACCATCGACATCTCCGCCTTCAATCCCGACCGCTTCGCTGAAGGGAAGCCGATCACGCCGCTGTACGGATATTCCGACGACTGACCGGACCGACGTCGGCTTCGCCAAGCTGACGACGTCCATCGTGGCCGTCCGGGTCGTGCTCACCTCCATCGAGATCTTCACCCCGAGCCGGCTGCAGGACCTCACCGGGCGGCCGGAAAGCGCGGGCATGATCTACGCCGTGGTCGGCGCCATCGGCTACGCGGGCCGCACCCGAGCCGGTCGGCGCGCAGGCATAGTTCCCGTACGTCGAGGGTGGTGGCGCGGACCTGGTCATCGCGAGTCGAAGGCGGTGGCGCGGGCCACCGCTTCGGCATGCGTGGGAAAGTTACGCGAGATCGAGTCCAGCGGCGCGCGGTGCCCGGAACGTGGCAAAGGTCCTCACGGGTGCGCTCTGTCGCCCCCTTTCAAGCGTCCGGCCGTTTCCACGAGTCCGGCCAGTGCCGGGGAGCGCACGCCGGCCGGCCAGGCGAGGAGGGTCGTGACCAAAGGGGCGTCGAGGACGGGGACCGCGACGTGTTCCGGCCACTGCCAAGCGCGGCTGGAAGCGGGAATGACCAGGAGCGTACGCCCGAGAGCGACGAGTTGGGCCAGCTGGGACTGGCTGTGGACCTCGGGTCCCGGGCCGGGCGGGTAGGTGTCGTCATGGCGTGGCCAACGGGCGATCGGCAGGTCGGGGACATCGCTGACCTCGGCCATGGTCAGGCTGGAGCGCCGGGCGAGCGGATGCGACGCCGGCACGATGGCGACCTGGCCTTCCGTCAGGATCTCAACGCTGTCGAGGCCGGTCATCACGTCGAACGGAGCGTGCACGATCGCCACGTCGGCGCGACCGTCGCGCAGGAGTTTCCGCTGCTCACCGATCTCGCACAACACCACGTCGATGTCCACGGCTCCGGGCCGTGCGGCATAGGAGTCAAGAAGCTCCTTCAGCAACTCGTGGGAGGCGCCTGCCTTCGTGGCGAGCACCAGGGCGGACTGCGCCGATGCGGCGCGGCGAGTGCGGCGTACGGCTGCGTCGACGGCATCGAGCGCGGCGCGGGCCTCCACCAGCATGGTCTCACCTGCGGTGGTGAGCGAGACTCCCCGACGGTCCCGGTTCAGCAGCACGACCCCCAGGCGGCGCTCCAGCTGCTGGATGGCGCGCGACAGCGGCGGCTGGGCCATGTTCAGGCGCTCGGCGGCGCGGCCGAAGTGCAGCTCCTCGGCCACCGCTACGAAATACCGCAACTCGCGAGTTTCCAGGCCGTCCACCAGCGCAGGATACCGGTGATACCGGAGGGGTATCAGGCCTGATCGAACCGGTCTTGGACGGTGTCCCCTCCTCGCCAGCACCATGTGGTGTCGGGAGGCGCCCGGACTGCGAGTACGCCGGCGTCTCCCCCGCTCCTACGAAAGGCCAGAACGTGAGCACGACCTCTCCTTCCCTTCCCGGCGGCACCTGGACCCTGGGCGACCTGACCGTCACACGATTCGGCTACGGCGCCATGCAACTGGCCGGGCCCGGCGTGATGGGTCCGCCCGCGGATCGCGACGAGGCCCTCGCCGTCCTCCGCGAGGCCGTCGACCTCGGCATCACCCACATCGACACCGCCGACGCCTACGGCCCTCGCGTCACCAACGAACTCATTCGCGAAGCGCTGCACCCGTACCCCGGCTCGCTGCACGTGGTCACGAAGGTCGGCGCGACCCGTGACGAGCAAGGTGGATGGCCGCCGGCTCGTGAGCCCGACCAGCTGCGCCACGCGATCGACGCGAACCTCGAAAGCCTCGGGCTCGACACGCTGGATTTGGTCTACCTGCGCCTCGGCAACGCCGAGGGGCCCCAGGCGGGATCGCTGGCCCGAGCCTTCGAAACGCTCGTCGGGCTGCGGCAGCAGGGCCTGATCCGGCACCTCGGCGTGAGCAACGCGACAGCGGAGCAGGTCGCCGAAGCCCAGGCGATCGCGCCGATCGTGAGCGTGCAGAACATGTACAACCTCGCCCACCGCCACGACGACGAGCTCATCGACCGGCTCGCCACCGAGAACGTCGCGTACGTACCCTTCTTCCCGCTCGGCGGCTTCAGCCCGCTCCAGTCCGAGGCGCTTTCCGCAGTGGCGGCGCGGTTGAACGCCACGCCGATCTCCGTCGCGCTGGCGTGGCTGCTGCGGCGGTCGCACAACATCCTGCTGATCCCGGGGACCTCGTCCGTGCGGCACCTGCGGGAGAACGTGATCGGCGCCGGACTTGCGCTCAGTGATGAGGACGTCGCCGAACTGGAAAAGCTCAGCGGCCAGGCCTGACGAACGCAGCCCGCTCCTCAGGCCCGACCACCTCCCCGCGCGATCTCGGGCGGTCGCCAGGCAGCGGTGCTCGGCCGGCATGCTGAGGAAGTATCCGGTCCGGGAGGGGGCCCGTGGGCCGATGATTATCGTGCTGCCGTGACTGTCGATGATCCATACCGCCGTGAATACCGTTATTCGGGAGGCAATTGGCCGTTGGCTGGCCTGGCCGCCCCTCTGCTCGGTGGCGCCTTGCTGGTCGTACGGCTGTCTCTGGACGACGAGGTGCCAACCGCCGTCCCCGTCGCCGCCGGCGTGGCGTTCGGTGTTCCCCTCGAGTACGTTCCCGAGGCGATCGGACGGCCGCCGCGTCCGCAGGTCCAGAAGGCGGGGCAGGTCAGCGGCGGCGGGAGGCGCAATTCACGCAAATCTTGATGGCCGGGAGGACTTTCAGGCGCTCGATGGGGATGCGTTGCCCGCACCTCGCGCAGGTCCCGTAGGTACCATCGCGTAGCCGCTCGGAAGCGAGGTCCAGTTCGGCGAGGTGTGTCAGGGCCTGATCGAGGAGGGCCTGGACGTGGGCCCGCTCGAACGCCGTGGACGTGCCCTCGGGGTCGTGCTCGTCGTCGGAGGCCGTCAGCGCCGAAGATGTGACGATCTCGTCCCGGTCGCGGCCCAGCAGGGCGATACGGTCCGTGGTTCTGCGGCGGTCGGCGTCGAGCAGTTCTCGTATGGTCGCCTGCTCGGAGGGGGAAAGCGCGGCGTCCCGATGGTGTTCGGTCATCACGGCTCCTCACCGTCCCCACCAGATTATTCGCCGCCTTCCCCAGAGATGACCTGGGCTGGTAACAGGGGTGGTCCTGTGCCTTTCGCCCGCGAATGCCACGGACGCGGCCGCACGCCCCAGAGCTCGGCCGCCGGTCACGGCCAGCGCACCTCCGGGGTGCGTTCCACGAACTGCGCGTACTGCTCGAACGCCCGTTCAACCTCCGCCCGGTCGCTTCTGTGGAGTGGTGAGAGCGGCTGCACGGCGATCCGTACCCGGCTCTTCGCGAGGGTGCGTTTCCAGGTGGCCACGACCCGGCCGGCGCGCACCACCGTGGACTGGAAGATCCCGTTGTTACCGGGGATGATGGCCGCCTTGTGCTCGTCGGCGACCATGAGCGAGCGGTCTTTGTAGCCCAGCAGGTATTCGTCGAAGCCCGGCAGCACCAGCACCTCGTCGTCGCCCGCCGAGAGAGGGGCGGTGTCGAGGAGCGCCGCGTCGAGGTACGTCTCCACCCCGTCGACAGTCACCCGGGCCAGCGCGTCGCCGGCCACGGCGATGCCGCGTTTGGCGTCGGCCGCGGTCAGACCGGTCCAGCCCGCGAAGTCGTGCCGGGTGGCCGGCCCGCGGCCGCGGAAGTAGCGCAGGGCGATGGTGCCCAGCGCCTCGTCGCGCTCCGGCCGGTGTGGGTCGGGAACCCACTCGTCGAGCAGCACGAAGCTCTGCTCCTTGCCGATGTTGGGGGCGATGCACAGCAGGCCCCGCTGGCTGGCGTACCACAGCAGGTGGTAGCCGCGCTGGCCACTGGTGTCGATGCCCTTGCCGGCCAGCACGGCCAGGCACTCCGACCGGCTCAGCCGCTTGCCGCCGGCCAGGGCCGCGCCCAGCACCTCCATGGCCTCAACGGCGGTCTCCTCCGAGAGGCCGAGGTGTTCGCGCCGCCGCGCCGCGCCGTTCAACACCCGGACGCCCATCAATTCGAGCATCCAGCGGGCGTCGCGGGACGGGACGAAATGGATGGTGCCGCGCATCGGCCACGTGCGCAGCGCCTCACGCCGCTCCAGCGCGGCGGTGACGTCGGCGGCGGTGTGTCCGGGCAGTCGCGCGCCGAACGACCACAGACCGCTGGCCAGGTCTTGGGCCTGCATCGCCCCGAGCCAGGTCACCACCTCGGCCACGCCCGTCGCCCGGCCGGCACCGCCGGGCGACGCTCGGAGCAACAGGCTGGACATCCGCAGGCCGAGCACCTGCTGGGGGGAGAGTTCCACTGGTCAACCGTATCCCTCGCCGCCGACAATCCCGCCGATGTGATCGCCTGCTGGTTGGCGCGGCCACCACCCGCTTGGCGTACTGGTAGTGGGTCTGCCACTCGGGGTGTTCGAACGCCGGTCCGTCCTTGGAGGAGTTGTGGCCCTCGCTGAAGACGTTGACGGCGGCGATCACGTCGAGCCCGGCCGCACTCGACATGGCGGCCACCTGATCTCTAGACCACTTTCACGTAGTGGTACGGGATGCATCTGATCAACCCGGCAGCGTATTGACAGGCCATCGATCTGGAGTTCAAAATCTCTGGCAGGTGGTACGGACCACTTCGTCTATCCTGGCGTGTCTCTCCCCCTGGAGCACCATGAGTACCAAGCTTCCCGTCCGGCTCGTCGGCGGTCTGGCCGGAGCGGTCAGAGGATGACGCAGGAGACCAAGTACGAGACGCTCCGGCGCGCTCTGGCCGAGCTCATCGATGCGCGGATGGCGCCGCACGATTCGCTGCCGAGTGAGCGGGAGCTGATGCAGCAGTACGGCGTGAGCCGCATGACGGTGCGCCAGGCGGTCGATGGCCTGGTGCGTGACGGCCGCGTCTACCGGGTCCAGGGGTCGGGCACGTTCGTCGCCGACTCCGGCAAGATCACCAAGTCGCTGACGTTCAGCTCGTTCAGCGAGGACATCAGGGCCAGGCGCATGGTGCCGGGCGGCAGGCTGCTCGTGCTGGAGAGCGAGCCCGCCGAGATCGACGTGGCCCGCGACCTGTTCCTCGAGCCGGGCACGCCGGTCGTGCACATCACCCGGCTGCGTACCGCCGACGGCGAGCCGATGTGCCTGGAGAACGCCTGGGTCCCCGAGCACCTGGTGCCGGACCTGGCCGCGCGGGGACACGTGGAGAGCCTGTACGCCGTGCTGGAGGCGGCGGGCGCCGCGCCCGAGCACGCCGACCAGACCATCTCGGCCACGGTCGTCAACCGCGGGCAGGCCGAGCTGCTCGGCGTGCCCAACAGCTTCCCGGCGCTGCGCGTCTCGCGAGTGACGCACGACGCACGCGGCCGGGCGGTGGAGCGGGCCGTCAGCCTGTACCGCGCCGATCGTTACGACTACCGGCTGTCGACCGCGAGGGGCCGCAAGAAGTGAGGCTGGGCATCGACATCGGCGGCACCAAAATCGCCGTCGGGCTGGTGACGCGGGAAGGGACCGTGTGCCGCCGGGCGTACGCGCCCACGCCGGCCGCGCACGGGCCGCGGGCGGTCGTGCGGACCGTGGCGCGGCTGGCCCGCGAGCTCGGCCTGGACGGCGTCACCGCCGCGGGGGTGGGCACAGCCGGAGTCGTCGACCCCCAAGGCAGGGAGATCGCCGGAGCAACCGACGCGATCCGCGACTGGGCCGGCACACCGCTGGCCCAGCTGCTGGAGGACGAACTGGACCTGCCCGTGCTGGTCCGCAACGACGTGCAGGCGTTCCTCGCCGGCGAACTGGCGGGCTCCCCTTGGCGGACGGCGCTGGGCGTCACCGTGGGCACCGGCATCGGCGGAGCCCTCGCCCTGGACGGGCGCGTCGTGACCGGCGTCCGCGGGGCCGCCGGTCACGTCGGGCACGTGCCCGCCCCCGAAGCCGAAGGGCTGGGCTGCACGTGCGGCGCCGAAGGCCACGTCGAGGCCGTCGCCAGCGGTCCCGCCATGACGGCCGCCTTCGCCGCCCTCGGCGGTGGCGAGGAGCTCGACCTGCGCCGGGTGCTGGAACGGGCCAGGGGCGGCGACGCGGACGCGGCCGGCGTGCTGGCGCGCGGCGGCCGCGCCCTGGGCGGGGCCCTTGCGGGCGTCGCGAACGTCTGGGACCCGGAAGTGGTGATCGTCGGAGGCGGGGTGCTGGCCGCCGGGGAGCTCTACCTGGCCCCGCTGCGCACCGCGCTGGCCGCCGGCGTCCTGCCCGTCCTGGCCGGCGTTCCGGTGCTGACCGCCCGCCTCGGCGACGACGCGGTGCTGGTCGGCGCCGCCGGGGCAGCGGGGCAGGTGCGCGGATGACGCTCACACTCGCCCTCGTCCCGCTGGGCGAGCGGCCGGCCTGCGCCACCCTGCCCCGCGAGATCGCCGCGGTGGCGGGCGCCCGGCTGGGCAGCGACCCGGACCGGCACGACATCAGGACCTGGGCTGACGCGGCGAGCAGGTTCGCCGGAGGGGAAGAGGCATGACGGGAACCGACGTGTTCGGCCTGCTGCGGGGTGGCCTGGTGGTCTCCTGCCAGGCCTACGAGGGTGAGCCCTTGCACGGGCCGCAGTTCATGAGCGCGATGGCGCGATCCGCCGTCCTGGGAGGTGCGGCCGGGGTGCGGATCAACGGCCCGGCCGACGTGGAAGCCGTGCGCGCTGCCGTGCCGGTCCCGGTGATCGGCCTGTGGAAGGACGGCGACGGAGACGTCTACATCACGCCCACGCTGGAGCACGCCCTGACGGTCGTGCGGGCGGGAGCGGACATCGTCGCGCTCGACGCCACGGCCAGACCCCGGCCCGACGGCCGGGGTCTGGCCGAAACCATCGACCGCATCCACCAGGCAGGGGCGCTCGTCATGGCCGACGTCTCCACCGCCGAGGAAGGCCTGGCCGCCGCGGAGTTCGGCGCGGACTGCGTCTCGACGACCCTGTCCGGCTACACGTCCGCCTCTCCGCCCCCTGACGGGCCGGATCTGGGCCTGGTCGCCGTACTGGCCGACAAGCTGGACATCCCCCTCTTCGCCGAGGGCAGGATCGGCACCCCCGCCGAGGCCGCGCGGGCACTCGAACTGGGGGCCCATGCCGTCGTCGTCGGCGGCGCCATCACCCGCCCCGCCGACATCACCCAGCGGTTCGCCCGTGTGCTGAAGGAGACCCGCTCGTGATCGAGGTCAGGTGTCATGAAGCGCTCGCTCTCCGGGTGCTGGGGTCCTGGAAGCCGGCCAGGCCGGGGGTGTCGTCCGTGGTCAGGACGATCTGGTTGAGCACCAGCCCCGCCTCACGAGGCGCCAGCGAGATCGTGTGCTCGCCCGGCTCGAGCGCCAGCGCGGCGGCGGCGACGCTCGTGCTGCCGTACCAGGTCTCGAACCCGGTCTCCGGCCCGGACTTGCTCGAGTGGTATCTCCACTGCCCGTCGACGAGCACGTGGTAGGAGTCGGCGTCGGGGTTGGGGTTGCTGGTGTTGGCGAACAGGTAGTACGTGCCGCCGGTCCGGATGTCGACGGTGAAGTCGAGCCGCGGTGGTGCTCCCGCCGCGGAGCTTCCGTTGACCTTCTCCGCCGGGCCGGCCTTGAACAGCGCCTCCGCCTGGGCCGCCGTGGTCGCCAGCCAGTTCGCCTTGGCGCCGGCGTCGGCGGGCGGGACGACCTGGAGGCCGTTACGGGCCAGCGCCCAGCTGTGTGTTCCGTTGTTGCTCGGAGTGGCGTGCGCGGCGGCACTGTTCTCGAGCGCGTCGGCCGCGTCGATGACCGCCAGGCCGTCCTGCTCCTGGTACGGGCCGGTCGGCGCGTCGTCGGCCCTGCCCACCGTGACCGGCGCCACCCAGGCCTGCCCGCCACCGGCGGTGATGGAGAGTTCGGCCTTCCCCACCCTGTGCCCGGTGACCCGGATGCTGCCGTCCTGCACGGCGACCGACACGGCGGTCCTGTTGTCGGACTCCGCGCTCTCCACGTCCCGCACGCCGTCGACCGTGCTCGTCTCGCCCACCGACGTCTGGATCGCGGGCAGCCGGTGGAGCTCCGGCATCGTGCGCGGAAGGGGCGCCACGGTGGCCTTCTGGGGCGCGGCGATGTTGTTCGGACTCTCGGGCGGGCCGACCAGGCCGTCACCGGCCGCGCCGGCCCGGGTCTCGATGATGATCCGGTCGAAGAGGATCGCCGCGTCCGAACGGTAGACCATGAGGTCGTGCCAGCCCGGTGTGGTCACGTCGACGGTGAACCGCAGGGGTTCGATGGCATGCATGATGTTGAATCCCCAGGGGCTGGTGCTCGTACCGGCGACGGAGTTGCCGCGCAGCAGGCTGGGGGCCTGCTTGTCGAGCCCGATCGCCGTGCGTGCGGTTCGCGGCGTGCCGTCGTCGTCCGTGCCTTCGTTCAGCGTCGGGATGCGGTAGAAGGTCCCGGTGAACTTTCCGGTGGAGGTGAAGTAGACCCGGTATCTCAGGCGGGCGGTCGACTCGAAGCCGGAGTCGACCCGGGGCGCGATCTCCGGGAAGCTGCCCATCGATGCCCCGCGCTGGCCCACGCCCTCGAGTGGCGCCCAGCGGCTGCCGTCGGCGCCGGGCACGTTCTCGGCGAAGTGCTCGGCCTCGATGGCCACGTAACCGCCGGCCTCCAGGTGCGCCTTCTCGGCGGCACGGTGCAGCTCCACGGCCGCCCGCTCCGCCTTGACCGTGAACGTCGCGACCGGGTCGCCGACCTTGGCCCCGTCGACGGCGTTGAAGACCCGGATCGTCCCCGTCGTGGCCGGGTTCTTCTCGGCGACCGTCACCGTGACGCGTTGCTCTGTCGCGGTCCTGCCCGAGCGCCGGGAAAGGGTGATCCACGGAGCGTCCGCCTCGGCGACCCACTCCTGCGGGGCGGCCACGTCGTCCCGGGAGAACACGTCGAAGAACCGCGTGTCGTCGGGCGCGGCCGAGTTGAACGTCAGCGTGCCGCGCCCAGGCTCCTTGCTGCCCTCGGCGGCGGCGCCCACCGCGTCGGCCGGTGTGGCCACCCGGGCATACCGGTCGTTGGTGAGCATGACGGCGCCCTCGTTCGGGAAGCCTTCGGGATGGCTGTGGCCGATGGCGTCGTCCCACTTGCCGTCGCTGATCGTGTTCCAGTAGTCCTCGTCGGTGAAAATGCGCTGACGGGCCTGCTTGGAGAGCAGCTCATAACTTCCCGCGCTGGCGTAACGGCCCTGGGCGGCGGCGAGCTGGTTCTTCCAGTAGTAGCCGATCTGCTCGGCCATGTTGCGGTAGGACCGGACTCGGTGGAGCACCTGCTGATAGAACGCGGAGCGATAGCGGGGGTCGAGCTTCGCGGAAACACGCTCGAGAACCGCCACCAGTTCGTTGGACTCGTTGATGTAGCGCTGGAGCTCATCCCCGTCCGAGGTGGCGCTGAACGGGAAGACCTGACCGTTGTGAATCCTTCCCGAGTTCGCGTTGGACGAGTTGACCTCCCCCCACGACTCGGCGCGCTTGGTGCTCTCGAGCACGTCGAACCGTTTCAGCGCGTCGACGACCGCGGCGGCGTCGCCGCCCCTCAGCCGGAAGTCTCTCTGCACGTGCTCGGTGAGGAACTTCTTGCCGATGTTCGTGTCGTCGTAGCCCTCGACGTGCCACGCGAGCTTGGCGAACAGGTCGAGCTTGATCTCGCCGGGCTTGATGTCCCCGACGTTGAGGATCCAGTAGCGTCCCGCACCGGAGTTCCACGCCCGGTGCAGTTGCTGCACCATCAGGGACATGGGCGTCGAGTTCAGCCACAGGTAGCTCTTCGGCTCGCCCCAGTAGGAGATGTGGTAGTAGACGCCGTTCCCGCCGGGCCGGGCCGCTTCGGCCCGCGTGGGCACCTGGCGCAGGTAACCGTGGTTGTCCTCGGCCCACATCAGGGTCACGTCGCCGGGGATGTGGTCCTTCAGCCCCGCGTTGTAGAGATCGTTCATCTCCTTGTAGGGGATGAACACCTGAGGCACGGCGTCGGCTCTGCCATAGATCTCTGCGATCAGCTTGCGCTGCTCGCGTATGACGTCGGCCAACATCTCGATCTTGTCCTTGAACCCGTACGGGTTACCGGGCGTGAACACCGGATCGCTGTCGTGCACCCCGCGGATGCCCAGGGCGAGGATGTTCTCGAATTCGGCGTTGGCGACCACGCGCTGGCGCCAGTACTCCAGGATCGCGGGCTTGTTGATCGAATAGTCGAAGGCGGCCACGGCGTTCGGGCCCTTGATGTCCCACGCGTCCTTGTTGCGGTCGTACCACTGTCGCCACTCGCCCTCGTTGTTGCGCAGCATCAGCTCCGCGTGGGAGGAGGACGCGACCACGCCGAACGCCGCCGCCTCGCGAGCGTTGACCGGTGTTCCGTTGTCGTACGTCCCGGTGTCGGTGACCGCGTTGAACGCCGTCGACGCCAGGTGCATCGCCGGCCAGAGCGTGTTCAGCCTGAGCCGCAACATCAGCTCGAAGACGTGCCGGTAGTAGTTGACCTCAGGCGTGCCCTTGCCGGTGGGGAACTTCTTCTTCGCCCACACGATGGTGCGTTCCTCGTCGTTGACGAAGATTCCGCGGTATTTGACGTCCGGCCCGTCGTCGACCCTGGCCTTGCCGTTGACCTTGATGTCGTCGCGCTGCCTGACCGGCACGTCGCCGTACCAGTACCACGGCGAGACCCCGATCTCCTCGGAGACCGAGTAGATCCCGTAGATCGTCCCGCGGGCGTCGCTGCCCGCGATCACCAGGGCGTTGTCGACCCCGGGGACCGGGTTCTTGACGGTCTTGGCCGCGTACGCCTCCCACCTGCCCTCGATCCCGGCGGCCTCGTCGAACTTGCCGGCTTCGACGATCTCGTCGATCAGCCGGCTCTGGCCGAGCTGGCCGACGATGATCGCGGTCTTCTGGTCCGCGGCCTCGGTCAGCAGGGCCGGTGTCCTCCTACGGTCGGCCTTGGCCAGCCGCGCTTCCTTGGCCGGCTCGTCGTCGACGAACAGGCTCTGCACCTCACCGGGATCGATCGCCCCGGTCACCATGGCGACGTCCTGACGTAAGTCCTGGACCGCGCGACGCACCTGCTTGTAGTCCCGATCGGCGTGATCGCCGCCATAGGACGGGTCGATCAGGATCGGCGCGGTCGTGCGGCCGTCGAAGATGGTGAAGTCGGTCGATGCCGCCTGTGCCGGCGTCACCCCCACCGACGTCAGCGACGCGGCCAGCAGAGCACTGGTCGTCACAACCGCGGACCACCGCCTGACCCGACTTCCGATCGTGCGCCGCTCGTGCTGCACAGCTTGACCTCTTCGCCCGGGCTGCGACATACCTCGCTCCTCTCGCCCGACACGTCACCGTGTGGCCGGCATGATCGCAACGTAGGTACGACACGACAATTTCTGCAAGGTGTTGCCAGAATTTCCATATTCGTGGCTAGATGCGTTCGTGCAGCCCACCATCTTCGACGTCGCGCAAGCCGCCGGCGTGGCCGCGTCGACGGTCTCCCGGGCGTTCAACAAGCCTGGCCGGGTCAACGAGGCGACGCGACAGCGGATCGTCGCGGCCGCCGCGCAGCTCGGCTACCAGCACAGACCGCAGAACCGCGCTCTTGCGGGTCTGCGCCACCGCACCATCGCCATGGTGCTGTCCGACATCACCAATCCCCACTTCTTCGAGCTGATCCGCGGCGCCGAGCAGCACGCGCGGGCGTCCGACGCCACTCTGGTGATCGTCAACGCCGAGGAATCCCGGCGCATCGAGGAGAACCAGATCCGCGACCTGGCCACCGGCGTGGACGGGTTCGTGCTGGCCTCCAGCCGGCTCGGCAACGAGGTCCTGCGCGACCTCGCCAAACTGCACCGGATCGTCCTGTTCAACCGGGAGCTGCCCGGGTTGACCAGCGTGACATTCGACACCGTCACGGGCTGCCAGCAGATCCTGGAGCACCTGGCCTCACTCGGGCACCGGAGCTTCACCTACTGCGCCGGGCCACCCGGCTCCTGGATGGGTGCGACGCGCTGGGGGGCACTGAGCGCCGGGGCCGCAGCGCATGGTCTGACGGCCCACCGGATCGGTCCGTACGCCCCCAACGTCGCGGGCGGCGGGGCCGCCGCCGACGGAGCACTGCGCACCGACGCGACGGCGGTCATCGCTCACAACGACCTCCTGGCGATCGGCATCATCCGGCGCCTCGCCCAGCGTGGCGTTCGCGTCCCGGCCGACATCAGCGTGATCGGGTTCGACGACATCTTCGCCGCCGACTTCGTCCATCCCTCATTGAGCACTCTGGCCGGGCCCGGCTCGCACGCCGGCCGGCTCGCGGTGGAGCTCCTGATCGAGCAGCTCGCCGCACGGTCGTCACGCGAGGGCGAGGCGATCCGCCTGCCCACCGAGCTGGTGATCCGCGGGTCGTCCGGCCCGGTGGAACGCCGCGACTGAGCGGCCCGGCCGTGGCGGGCCGACACTAGCCGGTCAGCACCGACTGCACGGACTTCGTCACCATGTCGGCGGCGTCGTGTGCGGGCAGGCGTCCCGCGCGCACCTCGCTCGCCGCTCCGTGCAGGATGTAGTGGACGAGGCTCACCAGCCAGGTGGTGGGCAGATCGGCGCGGAAGACGCCTTGTTCCTGGCCGCGGCGGATGAGGTCGGCCATGCGCCGGGCGGGTTCTGCGTGCAGTTCGCGCACCCGCCCTGCGGGGAGGACCGCCTCGGCGGCGGCCAGCAGCGCCGCTGACTCCGCCACGATCTCCCAGCTCGACGCCAGCAGGCGGGTCATGGCTTCGTGGGCGTCCCCCGTCAGGTCGAGGGACGACAGGGTTTCGTCGCCGGCTCGCAACGCGTCCATGAGTGCCGCTTCGACCAGGTCGGCCCGGGTGCGGAAGTGCCCGTACAGGGTCATCCGCCCGACTCCGGCGGCCTGCGCGATGTCGTCCGTGGTCGTGTTCGGATCCGAGCTCAGCGATGCGCGCGCCGCGGACACGATGCGGGCGATGTTGCGCTCGGCATCGGCGCGACGTCTG
The DNA here is from genome assembly GCF_039871515.1 of Nonomuraea sp. B1E8. Classification (NCBI taxonomy): domain Bacteria; kingdom Bacillati; phylum Actinomycetota; class Actinomycetes; order Streptosporangiales; family Streptosporangiaceae; genus Nonomuraea; species Nonomuraea sp. B1E8. The sequence goes on from NZ_JBDPLS010000001.1 coordinate 192,212, forward strand.
GAGCGCGCGGAGGGTGCAGCCATTCCACCAGTTTAACTCGTATGCGCATATACAGGTTATAGTGACGGCTAGATCTCGTATATGAGAGTACGAGTTGTTCGCATGGAGGACACCGATGGCCCAACCAGCGGTACACCAGACCTCATCCCACGAGCCGCATCCGGCGCGGTGGCGCATCCTCGGCTTCCTCGGGGTGGCCCAGCTCATGCTGATCCTCGACGTCACCGTCGTGGCCATCGCGCTGCCCCACATCGGGACGGACCTCGAGCTCAGCCGCGAGGCGCTGACCTGGACGGTCAGCGCCTACACGCTCACCTTCGGCGGACTGATGCTGCTCGGCGGACGCATCACGGACCTCGTGGGAGCCAAGCGGGTCGTGCTCGCCGGGCTGGTCCTGTTCGCCGCCGCTTCGCTGGTCACCGGGCTGGCCGGGTCCTCGGGCATGCTGGTGGGCGGTCGCGTGGCGCAGGGTGTCGGGGCGGCGCTCCTGTCGCCCTCCGCCCTGTCGCTGGTGGTGGCGCTGTTCGACGGAGAGGAGCGGAACAAGGCTCTGGGTGTCTGGTCCGCGCTCGGCGGCGGTGGCGCCGCCCTCGGCGTCCTCCTCGGCGGCCTGCTCACCGCGGGCCCTGGGTGGTCGTGGGTCTTCTACGTCAACGTGCCCATCGGGCTCGTGATCGCCGCAGTGCTCGCCGCTCTGCTGCCGGCCCGGCCGGCCGCGTCCGCCGACCGGCCACGGCTCGATGCCCTCGGCGCGATCCTGGTGACGTCCTCGTCCGCGTCGTTGATCTACGCCCTCATCGCCGCAGGTGAGCGGGGTTGGCTCAGCGCGCTCACCGGATGGCTCGTCCTGGCGGCCGCCGCCGGCTATGCGCTGTTCGTGCTGTGGCAACGGCGGGCCCGCTCGCCCCTGATGGACGTCCGGCTGCTGGCCAGGCGGCCCGTGGCGACCGGCGCTTTCCTCATCCTGATGGCCACGGCGCTGATGATCGCCGTGTTCTTCCTGGGCACCTTCTACTTCCAGCACGCCGTGGGGTACGGCGCCCTGCAGGCAGGGCTGCTGTTCCTGCCCGTGGCACTGGCGACGATGCTCGGCGCCAACCTGACCGGACGGCTGCTCGGCCGGTGGGGCGGACGCCGGCTGGCCGTCACGGGCCTGACGGTCGCGGCGATCGGCCTGGCCGCGCCGGCGGTCTCGATGAACACGGTCACCGTCGTGGCCGGCGTGGCCGTCGCGGCGGCGGGCACCGGCGCGATGTTCGTCATCGCCTCGGCGACCGCACTCGGCCAGGTGGCGCCGCACGAGGCCGGAGTCGCCTCCGGCATCGTGAGCACCTTCCACGAGTTCGGCGCCTCCATCGGGGCCGCGGTCGTGTCGAGCGTCGCAGCCGCGAGCCTGGTCGGGACCACGTTGAGCGGCTTCACCAACGGGTTCATCGTGGCGGCCGTCTCAGCAGCGGCCGGCGCCGTCGCTGCCGCGCTGCTGACACCCGGCCACACGAACCGCCAGGCCTGAATCCTGCCGGAAATCGCCTCGACGCCGGGTGAATACCGTGGGTCTGCGGGCAAGAGCCTTCGAGACGAGGGTAGTGACCGACGTCAGCTCATATCCGCGACGGAGGCCGAGCCGGGTCGTACACCCAAGTGAAGGATCATCTGCCGCGGAGTGGCTTGCGCTTCAGGGGGCCGCTCATGAAAACGGACCGCACACCCGCACGTGCGGAGCATGATGCACGCCTGTCCCTGACGCTGGGTGTGGAAGAGGAGTTCGTCCTGCTGGACCGCTCCGACGGGCGTCCGGCCGACCGGGCGCCCGCGATCCTGGCCCTGCTCGACGGCGAGCCGCAGGTCAAGCATGAATTCCTGCGCTACCAACTGGAGACCGTCACCGGCGTGTGCACGGATCTGGGCCAGGTGGGGCGGGAGCTGGCGCGGACCCGGCGGCTGGCCGCCCGCGCGGCGGCGGAACTGGGCTGCCATCTGGCCGCCACCGGTATGACACCTCAGCGATGCCCCGGTCCGTGCCCGGTCACGGCCGACCCCCGCTACCTGCGGCTGATGGCCCGCTACGGTTCCCTGGTCGCGGGCCCCGGCACCTGCGGTTGCCATGTGCACGTCGGCGTGCCCTCACGGGAACTGGGCGTGCGGGTCCTGGCGCGGTTGCGGCCGTACCTCGCCACGCTGCTGGCGCTCAGCGTCAACTCCCCCGTCGCCGACGGCCACGACACCGGCTGGGCGAGCAGCCGCTACCTGTGCTGGACCCGCAGGCCCTCGGCGGTGCCTCCCCGGGTGTGGCGATCCGCGGCCGCCTATGACGCCACCGTACGCCGCCTGATCCTGCACGGGGATGCGCTGGACGAGCGAGGTGTCTACTTCCACGCTCGCCTGTCGCCGCGCTACCCCACGGTGGAGGTGCGCATCATGGACGTCTGCCTCACGGTCGAGGACACCGTCCTGGTCGCCGGACTGGCCCGGGCCCTGGTCGCGTTGGCGATCGACGACGAGCGACGCGGCGCGCCGGTCAAGGTCATCAGCGGCCGGCGGATCGCCGCCGACCTGCGCGCCGCCGCCCGGCACGGCCTGGCCGCGCACGCCGCCGATCCGTCCACCGGATTCCCGGCTCCGCACCGCCATCTGGCGGATGCCGTCCTGAACCGCCTGCCCGAACCCGAGCCGATCGCCGGCCTGCTCCGCTGCCTCGCCCTTCGCGGTACGGGTGCCGACAGGCAGCGCGCGATGCTGGCCCGTGCCGACACGCCACAACGCTTCGCCCAGTTCCTCGCCGAGGCCACCCTCCGGTGAATCCGCGCCGTCCACGGACCCGGCCCGGGCACCTTGCCGTGGCACGTCGCGCCGGACGCGACGGCGCGTGTGCCGCGGCCTATCTCAGTCCACCGACGGACAACCCTCCGCGCCAGTGCCGTTGCAGGGTGAAGAAGGCGATGACGAGGGGGATGACCGACACGAGCGCGCCCATGATGATGAGGCTCCAGAGGGAGGTGCTGCCCGCGTTGTTGGCCGAGGCGATTCCCTGCCAGAGGCCGAGTCCGACGGTGACGGGGAAAAGGCGGTTGTCGGAGAGCATGGCCAGGGGCAGGAAATAGTTGTTCCAGGATGCCACGGCGGACAGGAGCAGCACGGTGACCACCGCAGGCCGCATCAGCGGGAACGCGACCTGGACGAACGTTCGTATCTCACCCGCGCCATCGGCCCGCGCCGCGTCCAGGATCTCGTCGGGAACCGCGTCGCGCGCGTACACGTGCATCAGATAGACCCCGAAGGGGTTGAGAAGCGAGGGGAGGATCACCGCCCAGACCGTGTTCGTCAGTCCGAGCTGGGAGAACATCATGAAGGTCGGAATCACCAGGGCCGTTGCGGGCACCATCAGCGCGCCGAGCACGAGCGCGAAGCTGAAGCGCCTGGCGGCGAACCGGTATTTGGCGAATCCGTAGCCGGCCATGACGGCCAGGATCGTGGCGCCGACCCCGCCCGCGAATGCGTACAACGTGGAGTTGAGTATCCACCTGCCGTAGATCCCGTTGTCGTAGGTGAACAGCTGCTGGAGGTTGCCGAAATAGTCGATCTCGGCGGCGAACCACAGGGTGTTGCCGCCGCCGAACAGGCCGGGGGCGTCTTTGGAGCTGTTGACGATGACCCACCAGAACGGCACGAGAAAGTACACGACCAGAAAGCCGAGGAGCACCTGCAGGGGGAGATGGTGTTGTGGCCGGCGGCGGGCGCCGGCGCGGGAGCGGTCATTCGTCACAGGAAGCTCCTTCGCTTGCGGGTGAAGAACAGAAAGGCGTAGACGCCGACGAACACGATCCCGCCGAGAGCGAAGGAGATCGCCGATCCGTAGTTGAAGTTCGCGAGTGAGAACGCCTGCTGATAGGCGTACATGTTGGGGGTGAAGTCCGGTCCGATCGTGCCGGCCGCGAGCGACCGCAGAATCTGTGGTTCGTTGAAGAACTGCAGGGTGCCGATGAGCGAGAAGACCAGGATCAGGATCAGCGCTGGGGCGATCAGCGGAATCTTGATCCGCAGCGCGATCTGCCATTTGCCGGCGCCGTCCATGCGGGCGGCCTCATAGAGTGCCGGGTCGATGCCCTGGAGCGCCGCGTACAGGATGATCATGTAGTAGCCGGCCCACTGCCAGGTCACGATGTTGACCAGGCCGTAGAAGATCAGGTTGCTGCTGAGGAAGTCAGGCGGGGCGGCGCCGAACAACCCGAAGACGTCGGTGAGCGGCCCGAAGCTCTTGCTGTACAGGAACCCCCACATGACCGCCCCGATGACCGTGGGAATCGCGTAGGGCAGAAAGATCATGAGGCGGGAGAAGCGGGTGAACAGGGAGGTCACCGCATCGAGGATCAGGGCCATCGCGAGGGCGGCGATGATCTGTATCGGAATGGAGACCAGCGAGAAGCGGACGACGAACCACGACCCGGACAGGAAGCTCGGGTCGCTGAACGCCTTCACGTAATTGTCGAGGAAGACGAAGCTGGTGCCGCCGATCAGCTTCTTCTGGAAAAGACTGAGGTACAACGCGTACCCGAGCGGCGCGATGAGCAGAGCGAGGAAGACGATTCCGAATGGCCCGACGAAGAGCCACCCCATCAGATGCTCGCGGAGGCGAACCGTGCCGCGGGTTCTGCGTGTCCTCTCCTGGGCGGGTGGCGTGCTCTTCTCGATCAGAATGGTCACGTTGGGCTCCGGAATGTCGGTGCTGGCAGATCACGGGTGGGCCGGCCGGCCGAAGACGGGCCCGGCCCACCCTGCTGGTCACTTGACGGTGAAACCTTGTTCCTGGGCGTAGCCCACCACGTCCTCCTGAAGCCGGTCGGCCGCCTGCGCACCGGTTTCGGAGCCCTTGATGAGGGCACTGACCTGTTTGGTCATGGCGTCGAAGTAGTACTGGCCGAACGGGCTGTAGGTGACACCCTTGTAGGCGTTCGCCGCGGGGACGTAGACCTCCTTGTTCGCCTGCTGGCCATCGAAGAAGTCCACCTTCAAGTTCACGAACTCGGGGTCGTTGAGCGCTTTGAGGTTCAGCGGGAAGATGATCTGGTTGGTCCAGCCGTGGGTGAGCGACTCCTTGTCGGCGTAGAGGCCGTACGCCGCCTTCGCCGCGAGTTCGGGGTTCTTCGCCTGGCTCGTCACGGAGAAGGCCGACCCGCCCCAGTTCACCTGCACCGGGTTACCGGCATCCCACTGCGGCAGCGGCGCCACCGCGAACTTGCCGGTGTCCTCGCCCTTGCCGACGCCGGCGCCGGTGAGGTAGCCGGGCGCCCAGGCCGCCGAGATGTACGTCGCGTACTTCCCGTTGATCACTCCGGAGATGTACTCGGGCGTGAACTGGTCCTGCGTCCCGACCAGCCCCTTGCGCGCGAGGCCCGCCCAGTAGTCGAGCACGTCCTTGGAGGCCTGGTCGTTGAGCGTGATGCCGATCGTGCTCTGCTGCGCCGGGTCGTAGGTGAACGGCACGGCGCCCTTCTGGATCTGCAGCGCCATCGTGAGGGCTGACACGTTCGCGGCGAAGTCACCGAACTGCGGGCCACCCGCGTCCTTCATCTTCTGCGCCGCCTGCTCGTACTCGGCCCACGTCTTCGGCGGCTTGATGTCGTACTTGTCGAAGATGTCCTTGCGGTAGATCATCGCCATCGGGCCGCCGTCGACCGGGACGCCGTAGACCGCGTCACCGACCGAGACGTCCTTCCACGCGCCCTCGCTGTAGTCGGCCTTGACGCCGTCGAAGCCGTACTTCTTGATGTCGACGAGCGCGTTCTGGATCTGGAAGGTCGGGATCCGGTCCATCTCGATCATGATCACGTCGGGTGCGCCGGTGCCCGCCGAGATGGCCGTCTGGAACTTGTCGTACTCGTCGCTGCCCTGCCCGACGTTGGTCCAGCAGACCTGCACCTCGCCGTTCTGCTTGTTGAAGTTGTCGACGACGAGTTGCATGTTGGGGTACCAGCCCCACATCGTCACGACTGGCAGGTCCTTCTTGGGGATCGTGTTCGTGCAGTTGCTCGCGCCGCTTCCGCTCGCGTCGCTCGCACCTCCTTGCTCGCTGGAGGAGCAGGAGGCGAGCGCGGTCGCGGCGGCGAGCATGGCTGCCGCGACAAGGAGCCTTTTCTTCTTCATTGGCATGTTTCCCTCTAGATCGCAGCGCACGGGGGTTCCTGCGCTGCCGCTGAGATCGAGCGACCGGCCGGGACGGGGCACAGGTGACGCGACCTGTGCCCCGCCCGTTCGCATCGCCCTTTTGTGAGCGCTAACATCACCGACGTCCCACGACGCCTGGAAAGCCGGCCTAGCGCTTGAACAGGCGTGGCGCCAGGTCGATGAGGTTCTTCTGCCACACGTCCCAGCCGTGCGGCCCCGGGGTGACCCCGTCGAACTCGTAGCGGATGCCGAGGTCGTTCAGGGTGGCCAGAGTCGTCGCGAACGACGGGTACACGAAGTCGGTCTGGTCGCCGACGTACAGGCGCAACAGCTTGGTCCCGTTGTTGATCGCCTCCGCGTCGACGCCCGCGCCGCTGCCGAAGCCGGCCGAGAACGCCGCCACATAGGCGAACCTGCCCGGGTGCGCCTTGAGCACCCCGAACGTCTGCCCACCACCCATCGAGAGGCCGGCGAGGGCCTGCTGGGAGGGGTCGCTGGAGACGTTGTAGCGGTCACGGACAGCCGGAACGATGTTCTCCAGCAGTTCCCTGTTGAAGTCGGGCACGTTGCCGTTGCCCATCACGACCACCATCGGCACCAGGTCCCCGTCGAGGAACTGGTGGTCGAGGATCTGCTTGGCGCGTCCCATCTCGACCCAGTCCGTGTAGTTCTGTCCGCCACCGTGCTGGAGGTGGAAGACGGGGTACGGCTCCGCGCGGTCCGGGTCGTACCCAGGCGGGGTCCACACCAACGCGGTCCGGTCCTCATTCGCCACGCCGCTCCGGTACGTCATGCTCTCGACCTTGCCGCCCTTGCCGGCGGGAACGTCCGAGAGCAGGCGCGCCCTCTCGCCGGGGACGAAGAAGGTGCTCCACGTCGGCTCCGAGGTCACCTTCGTCGGGTTCGACGCGTCCTTGACCGCGACCCGATCCACCATCAGCCGGTAGTAGTAGAACCACGGGTCCAGCGGGCCCACGGTCGCTCGCCACCGGTCGCCCGCACGGGACAGCGGGACGCGCAGCCAGCTCCCGTTGGGAGCCCAGTTCGCCCACACCGTGACGTGCTGGGCGTCCTGGAAGTCCGTGGTGGTCTCGAAGGTGACGAAGCCGTCCTCGGCCACGAACGGCGTCGGAGTGGTGCCGGGCGCCGGCGGGGTGAACTCGCCCTTCAGCCGGCCGTGACCGTCGCTCGGGCCGTGATCCGACACCTCGCGGAACAGCCGCGGCACGAAGTCGATCAGGTTCTCCTGCCAGGCGTTCCAGTTGGCCCCGGCGTCGGGGTTGACACCGTCGAACTCGTACCTGACGTGGGCCCGGTCCAGCGCCTTGGTCAGCCGGTTGGTGGCGTTGTACGCGGGATCCGTCACGTTCCCCGTGTACAGGCGCAGCAGCTTGACGTGCCGGTTGATCGTGTTCGCGTTCGCCCGGCCGACGCCGTCCTCGAGGAGGCCCGAGAACGAGCCGGCGTAGGCGAACTGGGTCGGACGGGTCAGTGCGGCCCGCAGGGCCCGCGTCCCGCCCTCGGTCACGCCGGCGATCGCCTGATGCGCCGGGTCCCCATGGACGCGGTAGCGGTCCGCGACCGCCTTCCGGAGATCCGTCACCTCCTTGTCGCCGGCGGACCCGTGACCGTCGCTGATCACGACCACCATCGGCTCCATGTCCCGCTGAGCCGACAGATTGTCGAAGATCTGCTTGGCCCGGCCGAGGTCGAGCCAGTCAGTGGCGCTCACACCGTCGCCGGACTGCAGGAACAGCACCGGATATGCCCTGGGGCCCGAGGCCGGGTAGCCGGGCGGCGTCCACACCAGAGCCGACTTCTCCTGCTTCCCGGCCCGGTAGGTCAGGGTCTCGACCTTGCCGCCCTGTCCCTCGGGCACGTCCGCCAGCAGGCGCACCGCGTCGCCCGGCACGAAGAAGGTGCTCCAGAGGGGCTTGGACGCCACCTTGGTGGTGTTGGTCGGATCCTTGAGACCGGTGTCATCGGCCGTGACCTGGTAGGAGTACAGGCCCGGCTTGAGCGGGCCGAGGACTCCCGAGTAGACGTCGCCCCGGCGGGTCAGGCCGAACTCCGCCCAGGTGGCAGAGGGACCGAAGTTCCCCTCGATGACGACCTGCCCCACGCCGGCCTCGATGGCGGCCGCCGGGACGCTGAACGACGCGTAGCCGTCCTCGGAGACGGTGAGCCATGGCGTGTCGGCCGCCACCGGCCCCGGCGCGAGCAACACTGCCGCGATCGCCATGACGCCGGCGGCGATCAGCGACGTGAGCCGGCGCACGCCCTGAGGGCGCGACCTGCCGTGATAAGGTAAAAAAGGCATGCAGAAACTCCCTTGATGGCCTGGCCATGAATGGTCATCGGCGGGCCAGGCCTGGTTCAGCGGTGGTCGTGTTGGGGGTTTGCTGTCCGCACCTCCGTCCGTAACGGGTTCGGCTTGCCCACCTGACGTTCGTTGCCGCGAACGTTCAGGTGTGCTGAGACGCCGCACCTATGGGTGGCGTCACGTTCTCACAAAGTTCTCGGTGCCGTGGTCGAGCCGCGCACCACCAGGCGGGTCGGGAGCACGATCTGGCCGGGGCCCTCCCAATCGCCGCGCACCAGCGACTTCAACATGCGCGCGGCCTCGTTCCCGAGCAGATACATCGACTGGTCCACCGTGGTCAGGCCCGGCTCGGCCAGCGCGGAGTCCGGGATGTTGTCGAAGCCGGCCACCGACAGGTCGCCGGGAACGTCGAGCCCCAGGTCTCTTGCGACCTCCAGCGTTTTCAGCGCCATGCCGTCGTTCGCCGCGAAGATCGCCGTCGGGCGGTCCACCCTGTCCAGCAGCGCCCGTGCGAGCGGCGCCGCCGACTCGGGAGTGAAGTCCCCTCGCGCGACCAGCTCCGGATCGACGGGGATGCCGGCGTCGGCCAGCGCCCTCCGGTAGCCCTCCTCGCGCGCCACCGCGGAGGCCAGGCTGGAGCGGCCGGCGATGAAGGCGATCCGCCGATGCCCCAGGTCAAGGAGGTGCCCGACCACCGCGGTGGCACCGGCGAAATTGTCGGCCGTCACCGACGGCGCCGTCGAGCCCATCGCCGGATCGATGACCACGACCGGAGTGCCGCTCCGCACCTCGCCCGAGGGCGTGACGACGATGGAGCCGTCCGTGAGCGTGCCCGCCAGGCGGGCCAGATGCCGCTGCTCCCAGCCCTCGGAATAGGACCCGTAAAGGTCGCTGTTGGCGTAGATGATCAGGTCGAAGCCCGACTGGCTCAGCTCGTCCATCACGCCCTTGAGCACCTCGGCCGTGTAGGACTGGAAGCTGTGGGTCACCAGACCCAGAACATTGGTACGGCTCCGCCGCAGGCTCGTCGCCACCAGGCTCGACTCGTAGCCGAGCTGCTCGATGGCCGAACGGACCTGTGCGATCGTTCTCGCGCTGACACCGTAACGCCCGTTGACCACCCGCGACACGGTGGCGGTGGAGACGCCCGCTGATCGTGCGACATCGCTCATCGTCACCGGTGCGCCACCCTCGGCCATGCCGCCCTCACCAGTTGCAATCGTTATCGGTTACGTTTGCAGCGTCACGGTAAGCGATCAGGATTGCAGAAACAAGACCTTTTCGGACGGCCGTACATCAGGTATAACGTTGACCGGATCGCGCGGGCGCCCTGGGCGGCGATGTCGCTGCGGCAGTCGAGGACGGCGGCCGGGCGCTAGCGTTGCAGGCGCACGGGGGCGCTCGGCGCGTTGCGCCGGACGAGCCAGGCCTCGGTGATGTGCGTGAACATCGCTTCGGCGGCGCCGTCGGGGTCGTGGGCGGCGATGCGCTCGTAGATCCGGCGATGGCCCTGATTGGACGCCACGCACAGAGCGCGTTCCGGCTTGCCCATGTAGCGGGCGGTGTTGATCACCTGGCTCTCCAGCGCTCGCACCACGCCCCGGGCGATGCGGTTGCCGGACGCCTGCATGATCACGTCGTGGAAGGCACGGTCGTGGTCGGCGTACGTGACGTGGTCGTCCACGAGGTCGTCCATCCGGTCCACGAGCGCCCGCAACCGCTCGACGGTCTCCCCGCCGGCCACGCGGGCGGCGAGGTGGGCCATGTCGGACTCGAGCAGCCGGCGGGTGACGACGAGGTCGTCGAGGATGCCCAGGCTCTCGTCCATGTCGATGGTCGCGGCGAGCACGAGCTCGTCGAGCATGTCCCACATCGTGGGCGGGGTGACCATGGTGCCCGCGCCCTGGCGGACCTGGACGAGCCCTTTCTCCTGGAGGATCTTCACGGCCTCGCGCACGACGGTCCGGCTCACCGAGAAGGTCTCGCACAACACGGGCTCTGGGGGAAGGGGCGTGCCGGACGGGTGCACGCCGCGGACGATGCGCTCGACGAGCTCCGCCGTCACCGCCTTGGCAAGACTGGCCGGCCGCCGGACCCATGCGGGCGGGGCGGAGGCGCTGCCGGGCGATTCCTGCGATGTCGTCATGGCCCCCTCCAGTGCCTCGACCGGCGCCAGTATAGGGCATTCCTGTTGACGTCATACGTCATACGAGTTACGTTTCCGTGGCAGACGGCCGAGGACGCCGGCCGCGTTCTGGAGAGTGAGCAGCCATGAAGCAGCGACGACTATGGTCGGCCGTCCTCGCCACAGGACTGGCCGTGACCGGCTGCGGGAGCGCCGCACCGACACAGCCCTCGTCCGGGGACGCCACCAGCACGATCGTGGTCTGGGACTGGAAATCCGGCGAACCCGGCGTGGCCTCCTACGTGGAGAAGGCCAAGGCCGATTTCGCCAGGAAACATCCCGACGTCACCGTCGAGTTCGTGGCCCAACCGTTCGACCAGTACTACACGCTCCTCGGGGCGGCCACCCAGTCGGGGAAGGGCCCCGACGTCATGTTGTTCAACGGCGGCGGGCAGATCCGCGACCGGGTGAACACGCTGCTGCCGCTGGACCGGTACGTCGCCGACGACAGGCAGCGGCTGGCGGGCTGGGACGCCTTCAGCAAGGACGGCACGATCTACGCCGCCCCGGTGACGTTGCAGGGCCACCCGATCTACTACAACAAGACGATCTACCAGAAGGCGGGGCTGGATCCGGCGAACCCGCCGAAGACGTGGAACGAGTTCGTCAGCGGCTGCGCGGCCATCAAGAAGACGGCCGGCGCCAGGTGCCTCTCCCTCGGCAACAAGGAGGGCTTCGGCATCCAGTTCTTCATGTCGGGGCTCGGACCGGGCATCCTGACGCCCAAGGAGTACGACGACTGGATCGCCGGGAAGCGCGACTGGACCTCTCCCCATGTGAAGGAGATCTTCAACCTGTGGAAGAAGGTCAACGACGACGGCCTGAACAACGACGGGCCCAACTCCACCGCGCTGTTCAACGACGCCTTCGCCCTCTTCAACACCGGTAAGGCCGCCACCATCATCGGGCTGATGTCGGACGTCGGGCACTGGAAGGACTTCGGCGAGTTCCTGGGCGCCGGCCAGGTCGGCGTCATGACGGCCCCGGTGGTCACCGGCGAGGCCACGCCCGTCCTTCCCTACGACGGAGGCATCGGCTACGCGGTCGCCAAGTCGGCCAAGGACCCCGCACTGGCAGCCGACCTGGTGCGGTCGCTGACCTCGACCGACGCTCTGACCGCCTTCTACGCCGGCGCCGGCGCGATCACCTCCGACACCACGATCGACGTGTCGCAGGGCGCTCCCGCCGTGGCGGCGATCGTGCCCCAGATCAAGACCGGCAAGCCCGCCCTGCACGTGGCGCTGTCCAGCAAGACCCTGGAGTTGATGGGCAGGCTGTCCCAGCAGCTTCTGAGCGGGTCGGCGAGCGTCGACGACGTGGTGAGGCAACTGGCCGCCTCGGACAAGGCGAGTTGATCGCGTGCCGATCGGAGGTCCCCCGGGGGCGCGAGCCGAGCGTTTCGCGCCCTTCGTCCTGGTGGCTCCAGCCGTACTGATCATCGTGGCCCTGCGGTTGTGGCCGCTGGTGCTGGGCGTCAACTTCTCCTTCACCGGAGACGGCGAGCGCAACGGGATGCCCGTCGGCTTCGACAACTACGCCGAACTGCTCAACGACCCGTTGTTCCGCACCGCGCTGGGCAACGTCGGGCTGCTGGTGCTCCTGCTTCCCGTCGCGGTCGCGATCCCCGGCCTGCTGGCGACGTTCATCTATCTGCGCGTGCCCGGGCATCGGCTCTTCCGCGGCGTCTACTTCTTCCCCGCCGTGCTCTCGCCGGTGATCGTCGGTGCGATCTTCAACCTGATGCTCGGCTTCGACGGCCCGTTGAACACCGCCCTGGCACAGATCGGCCTCGGCCCCGTCGACTGGCTCGGCGACCCGGGCCTGGCCATGTTCACGGTCATCGGCGTGCACGTCTGGGCGACGTTCGGGATGGCCCTGGTGGTCTTCCTCGCCGGATTCTCCACCCTGGACGCCGCGCTCCTGGACGCCGCCCGGATGGACGGCGCGTCACTTCCCCAGACCATCTGGCATGTCATCGTCCCGGGCCTGTCGCGCACCATCCAGTTCGTCTTCGTGACCACCATGATCGGAATGCTGACGTCGATGTTCGGCCTGCTGTACGTGATGACCAGCGGCGGACCCGAAGGTTCGACGTACCTGCCGGAGTTCTACGTCTGGATCCAGCAGGGACAGATGAACCGCCCGGCACTCGCCTCGACCGCGTCGACGGTGTTGTTCCTCATCATGCTCGTGGTCGGAATCCTTCAGGTGGCGGTGCTGCGCCGGGCGGGGAGGGAGGACTGATGCGCGGCATGCGCCTGGGCAGGTGGCTGGCCGCCGTCCCGATGGCGCTCCTCGCGCTGGCGACCGTCTATCCCCTCGTGTTCACCACCAACGTCGCCATGAAGACCCGGCGGGAGTACATCTTCGACCGGTTCTCCCCGGCGAGCTCCCTGCACCTGGAGAACATCGCCGCGGCGTGGAACAGCGTCGGCATGGCGCGCTACTTCGCCAACTCGCTCTTCGTGGTGACGGCCGCGGTCATCCTGCTGCTGCTCTTCGGGTCGATGGCCGGCTTCGCACTCGCTCAGTTGCGGTTCCGCGGCTCCTCGGTGTTGTTCCTCGGCTGCCTGGCGGCGTTGTTCGTCCCGTTCCAGGTGATCATGGTGCCGCTGACCCGGGTCATGGCGGCCGGGGGCCTCATCGACACCTACCCCGGCCTGATTCTGACCTACGTCGCGCAGTTCCTCCCCTTCACCGTCTTCCTGATGACCAGCCACTACCGGACCATCCCCGTGGAGATCGTCCACGCCGCGAAGATCGACGGGAACTCCACCTACGGCGTCTACCGGCGCATCATGATCCCGCTCGGCGCTCCGGCCCTGCTGTCGGTCGGCATCCTCGACGCCCTGTTCTGCTGGAACGACGTGCTCATCTCCCTGCTGATGACGCCGTCACCGGAGCATCGCACCCTCATGGTCGGGGTCACCGCGCTACGCGGCCAGTACTCGGACAACATCCCCCAGTTCGCCTCGGGAGTTCTGATCGCCGCGGTACCCGTCCTGTTGATCTATCTCTTCCTGCAACGCCAGATCGCCGACGGTGTCACCGCCGGTTCCACGAAGGGCTGACATGCGCATCTCGGGGTATCGGACGCTGACGACCGTGCATGAATGGGGCCGCACCGTCGGCGACGCCAACGGCGTCCACGCCGACGGGAACGTGCCGGTGCCGATCGTCATGGTGGACACCGACGAGGGCATCACCGGCGTCGGCCTCGGGCCGCACGCGCACCTCGACGCCGTCTTCCCCGCCATCGAGGGAGAGGATCCGCGCGGCGTCACGGCGCTCTACGACCGCATGCTGCGGCAGACGTTCAAGGCCGGTCACGCGGGCGCCGTGTTCGGGACCATCGGCGCACTCGACACCGCTCTGTGGGACATCAAGGCACAGGCCGCCGGCGAACCGCTCTGGCGCCTGCTGGGCGGTCGCGACAGGCGGGTCCCCGCCTACGCCTCCGGCCTGGACATCAGCCTGACCGACGAGGAACTCGCCTCCCTCTACCAGGGGTACGCCCGGCACGGGCTGCGGGCGGCCAAGCTCAAGGGCGGCCTCGACCTCGAACGCGACCGGCGGCGCCTCACCCTCGTACGAGAGGTCCTGGCCGAGGCCGCGCACGGATCGCGGCCGGGTCTGATGCTCGACGTGAACGAGTCCTGGACCCGCAAGCAGGCGGTCCGGCACGTCTGCGAGCTGGAACGCACCCTGGACCTGGTGTGGATCGAGGAGCCGGTCCGGCGGTGGGACGCCGAAGGTCTCGCCACCGTCGGCCGCGGGATCCGCGCCTCGGTCGCCACGGGCGAGAACCTCACCGGGCTCGACCAGTACCGGCCGCTGCTGGCGGCGGGGGCCGTCGACATCGTCCAGACGGCCGCCGTCTGGGGGATCACCCATTTCCTGCGCGTATCCGCTCTGGCGCACGCCCACGACCTGCCGGTCAGCCCGATCGGCACCACCCCGATCGGCCTGCTGCACTCCGCGACGTCGGTGCCGAACCACCTGGTCAGCGAACTGCAGGACCTGCGGCCGCCGCTCGGGGTGTCCCTCGATCTGACCATCGAGGACGGCGCGTTCATCCTCGGCGACTCCGCGGGGCTGGGCCTCACGATCGACGAGGACACCGTCGCCTCGCTCACCCGCCGGCCCGGCGACGCCGTGGAGGCCGGCACCCCCAACGTCCGGCCCGAGCACGCCGGACGACGCCTGCTGACCGTGGCCGATCAGGGCGCCGGCCCACCCTCCAGCCCCTGACCCCGCACGACCAGGCGGCGACGTCAACGCGCGCCACTCGTCCACGTCACGGGCGCGCGAGGCGGCGGCCGAGGGCCGGTCGCAGGGCCGGCCGACGGAGCCTGGCTGCGTCGGCCGGTTGACCTGCGTGCCCGCGGCACCTGGTCAGGAGGCGTCGCAGGAAAGGGTGGGCGTGGCCGGGGAGCCGCCCGCGGTGAAGCCGAACGTGGTGGTGCCGTTGGGGGCGATCGAGCCGTTGTAGGCCTCGTTGCGTACGGTCACGCCGGCTCCGGAGCCGGAGCGGACGCCGTTCCACAGGCTGCTGATCGTCTGCCCTCCCGGCCAGGTCCAGCCGACCGTCCAGCCGTTGACGGCGCTGCCGCCGGCGCGGACGGTCACGGTGGACTGGAAACCGCCGGACCAGGAGTTGACGGTCTCCATCGTGGCCGTGCATCCACCGGGTGCGGGGGTCGGCGATGAGGAGCTCCCGAACTGGGAGAAGAATTTCCACACCTCCGCCTTGGTCCAGGTCGTGACGCCGTTGTCGGTGTAGGTGCCGTCCACGGGGGCGGGCGTGTGGCCGTTGTCGAACGCGGCCCAGACGACCGGATAACCGGCCCGGCACCCGGAGTAGGTGGTGACGATGTGGCCGCGGCTGCCCGAGCTCGGCTCGGGCGGGTTCTGCGCGGTACACCCGTTGTTCCGGACGAACCTGTCACGCAGCGCCCGTCCCTGCGCGATGCCGAGCACGGTGTCTCCGAGGCCGTGCAACCCCATGTACGCGACCGGCTGGGTTCCGCCGCTGCACCCGCTGAGCTGCGCGCCGGAGAAGACCGCGACCGCCCGGAAGACCTCCGGCCGCGAGCACGCGAGAGAGAAGCTCATGCCGCCGCCGTAGCTGAAGCCGGTGGCGAAGCGCTGCGAGGTGTCGACGCAGAGGTCCGCCTCGATGAGCCGGATCAGGTCGTCGACGAAGGTGACGTCCTCACCGTTGTTGTTCGCCCAGCCGTTGTTGAAGCCCTGGGGCGCGACGAAGATCGCGCCGTTGCCCGACAGTTGCCTGAGGCCGTAGAAGGACCAGGGGTATCCGCTGGCTCCGCCGGAGTCGACGTCGGCGGCGGTGCCGCCCAGCCAGTGGAAGCCGAAGATCAACCGGTAGGGGGTGCCGTTGTCGTAGCCGTCGGGCAGCCGGAGGATGAAGGAGCGGTTCTTGCCGCTGGTCTGGATCGAGTGCGTGCCGCTGCTCAGTGTCGGGGTCTTGCCGCATCCGGCGGTCGTCGCGAGGGCGCCGGCGGGCGCCGCGGCGGTGCCGGCGTCGCTGCTCATCGCCGCACCGCCCGTGACCAGCACGAGCAGCGCCGCGGCGGCGACCGCGATGGTGGTGACAAGGGAGCCGCGTCCTGACATCACGTAACTCCGTTCCTGGTGCGGATGGGGATGCGTGGGGTGGAGGAACCATTCGCTGCTCCCTTGTCCGGCGAGAGCATCGGCCGGTTCGGGACTACTGGAATGAGGAGCCGCCGGTGAACTGCCACCAGTTCACGTTGAACAGGTAGCCGCTGCCGCCGGTGTACCTGAAGTACAGGTCATGGGTGCCCGTCGCGCCGTTCACCGGGCAGGTGACCGTCGTCCACGCCTGCCAGCCGCCGGTGCCCGGCACGGTGCACGTCCCCACCAGCGGGCCGTTGACCCCGTCCAGGCGGAGCTCCATGCGGCCACCGCTGGTCGCCGAGGCCACCCGCGCGCTGAAGGACGTCGCGCCGGAGCCGAAGGCGACGCCCTTGACCTTGATGTGGTCCCCGTTCTCGATCCACCCGACGTTCATGCCGCCCTCGCCGGCGGGCTCGGTCTCCACGCCGGACGCCCAGGCGATCGTCTCGGCCTCCTGGCGGGCGTAGGGGTTCAACGTGCCCACCTGGGGCGCTCCGGCCGCGGTCATGGTGATCGTGGGGATGCTTCCGTCGGCGTTGTAGGTGAACTTCTCGACGGCCACCGAGCGGGTGAAGCCGCCACCGCCCGGCAGGGCGCCGTTGTGGTAGAAGAAGTAGGACCCGCCGTTGTAGTCGATGACTCCGGGGTGGTTGGTGAAGCTGCTGCCCTGGGTGGGCATGACGGTCCCGCGGTAGGTCCAGGGGCCGGTGGGGCCGGGCGCGGTCGAGTAGGCGACGAACTCCGAGCAACATCTCGCGGCGAAGACGTTGTAGTAGAGGCCGTTGCGCTTGTAGACCCAGGGGCCCTCCTCGTACAGGGTGGGACGGCTGCTGTCGCCGGTGCGGGTGCCGAAGCCCGCGGTGGTGAGCGGGATCTGGGTGGGGCTGCCGGAGTACGAGATCATGTCGGCGTTGAGCCTGACGTACCAGAGGTTGGGGTTGCCCCAGTACAGGTAGGCCTGCCCGTTGTCGTCGATGAAGACGCTGGGGTCGATCTCGCCGTTCCTGACGAGGGGGCGGCCTATGGCATCCGTGAAGGGCCCGGTGGGGCTGGTGGAGACCCCGACGCCGATGGCCATCTGGCCGCTCGCCCGGTCCTTCACGGGGACGTACCAGTAGAACTTGCCGTTCCTGTGGACGGCCTGGCCCGCCCACGCGTCCGCGCTCGCCCAGCTGAAGGTGGCCACGCTCATCGGCGAGCCGTGGTCGGTCCAGTTCACCAGGTCCGCGGACGACCAGACCCGCCACTCCTTCATGGTGAACCACGTCGAGCCGTCTTCGTCGTGTCCCGTGTAGAGGTAGACCCGGCCGTTGTGCACCAGCGGAGCGGGGTCGGCGGTGTAGATCGTCTGGACGATCGGGTTGTCCGCCCTGGCCGTGCCCGGGATCGCCGTCACGACGCAGAGCAGCGCCACGATCGCCACCACACAGCGCCTCGCCATGACGCCGAACCGAAGAGGGGATGCGACTTTCATGGGTCACCTTCCGAAGTCGGGCGGGCATGGGTGCGAGGCGCGGTGGGTCAGGTCTTAGGTACGCCCCTTCGCTGTTAGCGCTAACAAGCCGTCGAGCTCTCCCTGGGGCCGTGGGAAGTGGTGGCGCAACGGAGCAAATACGAGACAGAAAGGTACTGTCAAGAGCGCCTTAACGTGCGGCGGGCCGGCGGAGGCGGCACCCCAGCGCACTCACCTCGGACGATCGGGCCCGAGCGCAGCCCAGCAGCGAGAGCGTCGCCGTGAAACTTTCAGCCGAGCCTCACCCAGGCGGGTCCGACCGAAATCTTCGAGGCCGCGGGTCACACGTGGAGCCAGGACAACCGGCGCGGACGCGGGCGGGCACTCCGAAACATTTCACTACATCCTTGACAATTTTCGGCACGCTTCCCACACTGAGTGCCCAAGGTGATCTCCCTGACCAGGTCGGTAACGCTCAGCAGGGGGACCGCCGTCCCGACGCCTGTGGTGTGCGTCCCCACCGGGGCGCGGCGTCGGTCCCGCGGGATCCTTTCCCCATGGTTCGCTCTTGGAGGCTCAAGCATGCGTGTCAACGCCATGTCCCCACCCCCCGCCCGACGGTCGCCCGGCGCGCGCCGCCGGGCACTGATCACCGGCGCGATCGGCGCGATCGGCCTGGCCACAGCCCTGACGACGGCGATTCCCGCCAATGCGGCGGAGAGCACGCTGGGCGCGGCCGCCGCGCAGAGCGGCCGCTACTTCGGCACCGCCATCGCCGCGCAGAAGCTCGGCGACTCCCAGTACACGTCGATCGCCAACCGCGAGTTCAACATGGTGACGGCCGAGAACGAGATGAAGATCGACGCCACCGAGCCCAACCGGGGGCAGTTCAACTTCACCAACGGGGACCGGATCTACAACTGGGCCGTGCAGAACGGCAAGCGGGTGCGCGGGCACACCCTGGCCTGGCACAACCAGCAGCCGGGTTGGATGCAGGCGCTGTCGGGCGGCTCGCTGCGCCAGGCGATGATCGACCACATCAACGGCGTCATGAATCACTACAAGGGCAAGATCTACGCCTGGGACGTGGTCAACGAGGCCTACGCCGACGGCAACTCCGGCGGCCGGCGCGACTCCAACCTCCAGCGCACCGGCAACGACTGGATCGAGGTGGCCTTCCGCACCGCGCGCGCCGCCGACCCGGCCGCCAAGCTGTGCTACAACGACTACAACATCGACAACTGGTCCTGGGCCAAGACGCAGGGCGTCTACAACATGGTCAGGGACTTCAAGGCCCGCGGCGTGCCGATCGACTGCGTCGGCCTGCAGTCGCACTTCAACAGCAACAGCCCCTACAACAGCAACTACCGCACGACCATCCAGAGCTTCGCCGCGCTGGGGGTCGACGTGCAGATCACCGAGCTGGACATCCAGGGCGGCTCGGCCACCACGTACGCCAACGTCGTCAACGACTGCCTGGCGGTGCCGCGCTGTACCGGCATCTCGGTCTGGGGGGTTCGCGACACCGACTCCTGGCTCGGCTCCGGCGCCTCCGCGCTGCTCTTCGACGGCAACGGCAACAAGAAGGCCGCCTACACCGCGGTGCTCAACGCGCTGAACGGCGGCGACACGACGCCGCCTCCCGGCGGGGGCGACGAGGGGCAGATCCGGGGCACGGCCTCCGGCCGCTGCGTGGACGTACCCAATTCCAGCACCACCGACGGCACCGCGGTGCATCTGTGGGACTGCCACGGTCAGAGCAACCAGCAGTGGACGCAGACCTCGTCCGGAGAGCTGAGGTCCGGCGGCAAGTGCCTGGACGCCGGAGGCTCAAGCAACGGCGCCAGGATCCAGATCTACTCCTGCTGGGGTGGCGACAACCAGAAGTGGCGCGTCAACTCCGACGGCACGATCGTGGGCGTGCAGTCCGGGCTGTGCCTGGACGCCGCGGGCTCCGGCAACGGCGCGGCGCTGCAGTTGTACAGCTGCTGGGGCGGCGACAACCAGAAGTGGACCTACAACGCGGGCACGGCGTGAGCCTCACCGACCAGCCCTCTGGCACCTGGGCCCGCTGACCCGGACCGGCTCCACCCGCTGACCGCACTCCCGTGCGACCCTTCCTCGGCCCCGGTGGGGAGGCCGAGGAAGGCTGAGCCACGCCCGGCCGCAGCGGCCGGGTGTGGCCCGACAACGTTCGGCGCCCTGAGACGGCACGTTAACCCGTGTTCCGCCGCAACTTACCGCGCGGCGACAGCCGGTGGAGCCGGTGAAACTTTCACCGGCACATGCAGGGCGAAACCGCAGGCGGGAAGGGGCTTCAGCGGCCTGGCCCAGGCCGGCGAGGCATGCCCCTCGTTGACGCCGCGCCGGACCGTCGGCTGTACTCCGCGACAACGTGCTCAACGGATCCGTCCACCGCTCGCCGCGCAAGGATGTTAACGCTAACAGCCGCGACCGGCGGCGGCCGGTCACCACCCCCACCTCCAAGGAGCCCCATGTCCTTGAGCCGCCGTCAGCTCTTACAGGCCGCAGGCGCGACCACCGCGCTCACGATCGCCGGCCAGGTAGCCGGCGCCTCCCCCGCCCTGGCCGCACTCCCATGGGCCAGATCCGACATCGGCGTCTCGGCCTACGCGTTCGACCTCGGCCAGGTCCGGCTGACCTCGGGCCGCCTGCTGGACAACCAGAACCGCACCCTGAACTACCTGCGCTTCGTCGATGTCGACCGGCTGCTGTACGTCTTCCGGGCCAACCACCGCCTGTCCACCAACGGCGCGACGGCCAACGGGGGCTGGGACGCCCCCAGCTTCCCGTTCCGGTCCCACATGCAGGGCCATTTCCTGACGGCGTGGGCGCAGGCCTACGCCGTGCTCGGCGACACCACCTGCCGGGACAAGGCCCAGCACATGGTCGCCGAACTGGCCAGATGCCAGGCCAACAACGGCGCCGCCGGGTTCACCAGCGGCTACCTGTCCGGCTTCCCCGAGTCCGACATCACCGCCGTGGAGAACCGCACCCTGACCAACGGCAACGTGCCCTACTACTGCATCCACAAGACCCTGGCCGGGCTGCTGGACGTGTGGCGGCTGATCGGCGACACCCAGGCCAGGGCCGTGCTGCTGGCCCTGGCCGGATGGGTGGACACCCGCACGGCGCGGCTCGGCTCAAGCCAGATGCAGGCCATGCTCGGCACCGAGTTCGGCGGCATGAACGCCGTGCTGACGGACGTGTACCAGATGACCGGCGACTCCCGCTGGCTGGCCACGGCCCAGCGCTTCGACCACGCGGCCGTGTTCAACCCGCTGGCCGCGAACCAGGACCGGCTCAACGGGTTGCACGCCAACACCCAGGTGCCCAAGTGGATCGGGGCGGCGCGGGAGTACAAGGCGACGGGCACCACCCGTTACCGCGACATCGCCGCCAACGCCTGGTCCATCACCGTCGGCGCGCACACGTACGTGAACGGCTCCAACAGCCAGGCCGAGCACTTCCGCGCCCCTGACGCGATCGCCGGCCACCTGACCAGGGACACCGGCGAGGCGTGCAACACCTACAACATGCTCAAGCTGACCCGGGAGTTGTGGCTGCTGTCGCCGACCCGGGCCGACTACTTCGACTACTACGAGAACGCCCTGCTCAACCACCTGGTCGGGCAGCAGGATCCGACGGACGCACGCGGGCACGTCACCTACTTCACTCCGCTCAACCCGGGCGGACGCCGCGGTGTCGGCCCGGCCTGGGGCGGCGGCACGTGGAGCACGGACTACAACTCCTTCTGGTGCTGCCAGGGCACCGGGATCGAGACCAACACCAAACTGATGGACTCGATCTACTTCCACAACGGCACCACGCTGTTCGTGAACCTGTTCGTGCCCTCCACACTCGACTGGAGCCAACGCGGCATCACGGTCACGCAGACCACCTCCTATCCGGTCAGCGACACCACGTCGCTGCGGGTCACCGGCGACGCGAGCGGATCGTGGACGATGCGCATCCGCATCCCGGCCTGGACCCAGGGCGCCACCATCAGCGTCAACGGCGTGCAGCAGAACATCTCCGTCACCCCCGGCGCGTACGCCGATCTCACCCGATCGTGGACGCCGGGCGACACGGTGACCGTGCGACTGCCCATGCGGGTGATCATGAAGGCCGCCAACGACAACCCGGACGTGCAGGCGGTCACCTACGGCCCGGTCGTGTTGTCAGGCGACTACGGCGACAGCAGCCTGTCGTCGGCCCCCACCCTGGCCCCCTCGTCGATCAGCCGGACCAGCACCTCGTCCCTGGCCTTCGCGGCCACCGCCGACGGGGCGTCGGTGCGGCTGGGGCCGTTCTACGACGCCCATGACCACAACTACGTCGTCTACTGGAACACCGGTGGTCATGGCGGCACCGGCGAGGCCACCTTCCGGCTGCTCAACGCGGCCAGCGGGCTGGCCCTCGGCATCCAGAACATGTCCACCGCCGACGGCGGCCTGGCCCTCCAGTGGACGGACAACGGCACCGCCGACCACGACTGGGTTCCGGTCGTCGACGGCGACGCCCTGCGGTTGCGCAACGCGCACAGCGGCAAGGTGCTCGGCGTCGAGAACATGTCCACCGCCGACAACGCCCGGGTGCTCCAGTGGGGTGACAACGGCACCGCCGACCACCGCTGGACGATCTCGGACGTCGGCGACGGCTCCGTCAAGATCCGCAACGTCCACAGCTCCAAGCTGCTCGGCATCCAGAACGGATCGACCGCCAACGGCGCCCAGGCGGTCCAGGACTCCGACAACGGGAGCGCGGACAACCAGTGGCGCTTCGTGCCCAACGGCGCGCGGCGTGTGCAGAACGTGGGCACCGGGATGGTGCTCGGCGTCACCGCCATGTCCACGGCCGACGGCGCGCTCGTCATCCAGTGGGGCGACACCGGCACCGCCGACCACCTGTGGACGGCGATCGTCGACACCGGCGGCTACCTGCGGCTGCGCAACTCCAACAGCCAGAAGGTGCTGGGCGTGGAGAACATGGGCACCGCCTCGGGGTCGCGTGCCGTGCAGTGGGCCGACAGCGGCACCGCCGACCATCGCTGGCGGCTGCGCCACGGGTCGGCAGCCGCCTTCCGGATCCAGTGCGCCAACGGCGGCCGGGTCCTCGGCCTCGCCGGCACCTCCCAGGGCGCGCAGGTCGTGCTCGCCGACGACAACGGCTCGAACACCAACCTCTGGAGGTTCCTGTGAGACGCGTGCTCGCGGTCCTCTCGTCCCTGCTTCTTCTCGTGGGCGTGCTCGTCACACCCCAGGCGTCAGCGGCGACGGTCGACACCAACGCCTGGTACGTCCTGGTCAACCGCAACAGCGGCAAGGCCCTCGACGTCTACAACCTCGCCACCAACGACGGCGCCCGCATCACCCAGTGGTCCCGTAACAACGGCAACCAGCAGCAGTGGCAGTTCGTCGACTCCGGCGACGGCTACTACCGCATCAAGTCCCGCCACTCCGGCAAGGTCCTCGACGTCTACAACTTCTCCACCGCCAACGGCGCGAACATCGTCCAGTGGGCCGACCACAACGGCACCAACCAGCAGTGGCGCCTGGCCGACAGCTCCGACGGTCACGTCAGATTCATCAACCGCAACAGCAACAAGGCCCTCGAAGTGCAGAACGCCTCCACCGCCGACGGCGCCAACATCGTCCAGTACGACGACTGGGGCGGCGCCAACCAGCAATGGCAGCTCGTCCGGGTCGACGGCGGCAACCCGGATCCCGGCGGCACCTACACCAACCCGGTCGTCTGGCAGGACTTCGCCGACGGCGACATCATCCGGGTCGGCGACGCCTACTACTACTCGGCCTCGACGATGCACTACTCGCCGGGCGCGCCGATCCTGCGCTCCTACAACCTGGTCGACTGGGAGTACGCCGGCCATTCGGTGCCGAGGCTCGACTTCGGCTCGGGCGCCTACGACCTCAACGGCGGCCGGGCGTACGTGAAGGGCATCTGGGCCTCGACCCTGAACTACCGGCCCAGCAACAGCACCTACTACTGGATCGGCTGCGTCGAGTTCAACAGGACCTACGTCTACACCGCCTCCGCCGTGGACGGCACGTGGTCCAAGCGCTCCCAGATCAACAACTGCTACTACGACGCGGGCCTGCTGATCGACACCGACGACACGATGTACGTCGCCTACGGCAACGGCACCATCAGCGTCGCCCAGCTCTCGGCCGACGGGCTCAGCCAGGTGCGCGCCCAGCAGGTGTTCCAGACCCCGAGCAACGTCGGCACGCTGGAGGGCGCCCGCTTCTACAAGCGCAACGGCTACTACTACATCTGGCTGACCCGCCCCGCCAACGGCCAGTACGTGCTCCGCTCCACCTCGCCATGGGGCCCGTACGAGATGCGGCAGGTCCTGCTCGACATGCCCGGCCCCATCTCCGGAGGCGGCGTGCCGCACCAGGGCGGACTCGTCCAGACCCAGAACGGCGACTGGTACTACATGTCGTTCGTCGACGCCTACCCCGGCGGCCGCGTCCCCGCACTCGCGCCGATCACCTGGACCAACGACTGGCCGACCGTGCAGACCGTCAACGGCGGCTGGGGGGTCAACTACCCGAAGCCGGACATCCAGACCAGCCGGACCGTGGCGCCCATGATCGGCCCCGACACCTTCACCTCGGGCGCTCTCGGCCACCGCTGGGAATGGAATCACAATCCCGACACCAGCCGCTTCTCCACCGGCAACGGCCTGCGTCTGCAGACCGCGACCGTCACAGGCGACCTCTACAACGCCCGTAACACCCTGACCCACCGCATCCAGGGCCCGTCGTCGACGGCGACGATCGAACTCGACTACGCGCAGATGGCCGACGGCGACCGCGCCGGGCTTGCCATGCTGCGCGACCAGTCGGCCTGGATCGGTGTCAAACGCGACAACGGCGCCCACCGGGTCGTGATGACGAACGGGCTGACCATGAACAGTTCGTGGCAGACCACCGGCACCGGGACCGAGGCGGCGAGCGCGAACGTCTCAGGTGGCCGGATCTGGTTGCGGGTCAGCGCGGACGTCCGGCCCGGTTCCGGCAGGCAGGCCCGCTTCTCCTACAGCACCGACGGCAGCACCTTCGTCAGCCTCGGCCCGGCCTTCACGTTGAACAACGCCTGGCAGTTCTTCATGGGCTACCGCTTCGGGATCTTCAACTACGCGACCCGGTCACTCGGCGGCGCGGTCACCGTGCGCCGCTTCGATCTCACCACCCCCTGACGCACCACGTCGACACACAGGAAGGCACCAACCACCCATGGCGAAATCCAGATCCCTGTCCGTTCTCGCGGCGGTGGCCACCTTACTGGCGAGCCTGCTCGTCGCCCTTCAGGCCCAGTCAGCCAACGCGGCCACCGTCGACACCAACGCCTGGTACGTCCTGGTCAACCGCAACAGCGGCAAGGCCCTCGACGTCTACAACCTCGCCACCAACGACGGCGCCCGCATCACCCAGTGGTCCCGTAACAACGGCAACCAGCAGCAGTGGCAGTTCGTCGACTCCGGCGACGGCTACTACCGCATCAAGTCCCGCCACTCCGGCAAGGTCCTGGACATCTACAACTGGTCGACCGCCAACGGCGGCGCGATCGTGCAGTGGGCCGACCACAACGGCACCAACCAGCAGTGGCGGCTGGCCGACAGCTCCGACGGCTACGTGAGGTTCATCTCGCGCCACAGCAACAAGGCCCTCGAAGTGCAGGGCGCGTCCACCGCCGACGGCGCCAACATCGTCCAGTACGACGACTGGGGCGGCGCCAACCAGCAGTGGCAGCTCGTCCGGGTGGACGGCGGCGACCCCGGCGACCCCGGTGACCCCGGCGAGTGCGACCTTCCGTCGAGCTACCGCTGGACCTCCACGGGGCCTCTGGCGACGCCGCGCTCGGGCTGGGTCTCGCTCAAGGACTTCACCGTCGCCCCCTACAACGGCAGGCACCTGGTCTACGCGACCACCCACGACACCGGCACGCGCTGGGGCTCGATGAACTTCAGCCCGTTCAGCAACTGGTCGGAGATGGCCTCGGCCAGCCAGAACGCCATGTCCTCCAGCACCGTAGCGCCCACCCTGTTCTACTTCGCCCCGAGGAACATCTGGGTGCTCGCCTACCAGTGGGGCAGCACGCCCTTCTCCTACCGGACCTCGACCGACCCCGCCAACCCGAACGGCTGGTCGGCGGAGCAGCCGCTCTTCACCGGCAGCATCTCCGGCTCCGGCACCGGGCCCATCGACCAGACGCTCATCGGTGACGGCACGAACATGTACCTGTTCTTCGCCGGCGACAACGGCAGGATCTACCGGGCGAGCATGCCGATCGGGAACTTCCCCGGCAACTTCGGCTCGTCCTCCACGGTGATCATGAGCGACTCGACGAACAACCTGTTCGAAGGCGTTCAGGTCTACAAGCTCCAGGGCGAGAACCGCTATCTCATGCTCGTCGAGGCGATCGGCTCGCAGGGCCGCTACTTCCGCTCGTTCACGGCGACCAGCCTGAACGGTTCGTGGACGCCGCAGGCCGCCAGCGAGGGCAACCCGTTCGCCGGCAAGGCCAACAGCGGCGCCACCTGGACCAACGACATCAGCCACGGCGAGCTGGTCCGTGCCAGCGCGGATCAGACCTTCACCGTTGATCCCTGCAACCTGCAGCTGCTCTACCAGGGCCGCAGCCCCAACTCCGGCGGCGACTACGGCCTGCTGCCCTACCGGCCGGGCCTGCTGACCCTGCAGCGCTGACGGCGTGACCCTGGCTCGGATGCTCCTGACGTTCACGGCCCCGTCGGATGGGCGCCGTCACGGCACACGATCAGGACCATGAGGGCCGGGGTGGCGGGCTCGGTGCACGGCCGAGCCCGCCCGGGTCCCCGTACCCCGTGATTAGACTGCCGCCATGACCACGGAGTCGTCCCCTCTCACCATCGCCCAGCTCGCCGAGCTGGCGGGCGTGTCCACCGCGACGGTCTCCAAGGTCGTGAACGGCCGGTCCGAGGTGTCGTCCGAGACCCGCGCCGCCGTGGAGGAGCTCATCCGGCGGCACGGCTACCGGCGACAGCGCCGCCGCTCCACGCCGACGGCCCTGGTCGAGCTGGTCTTCCACGCGCTGGAGGGCGACTATCCCGTCGAGATCACCAAAGGTGTGGCGCGGGTCGCGCGGGAGCACGAGCTCACGGTGGGGATATCGGACCTGTGTTGTGACCGCAGCGCCGCGGACGCCTGGCTGGAAGGCGTGTTACGGCGCCGCCCGAGTGGTGTGATCGCGGTGTTCTCCGGCCTGACGGAAACCCAGCACGAACAGCTCGCGCGCCGCGAGATCCCGCTCGTCCTGCTGGATCCGGCCGACGCTCCCGCGCGGAACATTCCCTCGGTGGGCGCCGGCAACTGGAACGGCGGGCTCACGGCCACCCGCCACCTCCTGGAGCTCGGGCATCGCCGCATCGGCATCATCACCGGGCCGGACTCCGCGCTGTCCAGCCGGGCCCGTCTCGACGGCTATCGCACCGCCCTCGACATGGCCGGCGTGCCCGTCGATCCGGAGCTGGTCGGCCGGGGGGACTTCCTGATCGAGGGCGGCCTGGCCGAGGCGCACCGCATGCTGCGCCTGCCCGACCGGCCGACTGCGATCTTCGCCACGAACGACGGCCAGGCCATCGGCGTCTACCACGCGGCCCACCAGCTCGGCCTGCGCGTCCCGGACGATCTCAGCGTGATCGGCTTCGACGGCATGCCTTCGATGCGATGGGCCATCCCGCCGTTGACCACCGTCCGCCAGCCTCTCGCCGAGATGGCCGCCGCGGCCACCTCGATGGTGCTGAAGCTGGCCGGCGGCGAGCAGCCGCCGCAGAGCCGCGTCGAACTGGCCACCGAACTCGTCGTACGCGAGAGCACCGCGCCTCCCCCGCGCCCGCCCGCCTAGCTAGTCCTCCGGCGGCGGCGCGGCACGGTCGAAGTACCAGGCGGCGATCTGGGTGCGCGAGGTGAAGCCGAGCTTGGTCAGGATGTGTTCCACATGTCCCTCCGCTGTGCGGGTCGAGATGACCAGCCGGGCGGCGATCTCCTTGTTGCGCACTCCCTGCGCGATGAGGCCGGCCACCTCCAGCTCGCGCGGAGTCAGCTCCGTCGTCTCAACCCGCTGTCTCGGCGCGGCCTCCTTGTCGGCCTTGACCGGATCCGCCGGGTCCTCCAAGGCGTAGGCGACGGCCTCATCGAAGTCGAGACCGGCCCCCTGCTCGGCAGCCGCCTCGAACGCCGCTTCGCCCAGCCGTTCGCGCACCGCCGCCTCGCACTCCCGATGCGCGCCGGCGTAGACCTGGAAGCCGGGCAACGACAACCCCAGCATCTCGCGGATCGACGCGGCGGCGCCGAGCAGGCGGGCGGCCCGATCGTCTCGCCCCTGCGCGGCCGTCGCCCAGGCCAGGGACTCGATGGCCCATGCCGCGCCGTAGCGGTATCCGATGGCGCGGCCGATGCGGATGCTCGTGCGGAACAACTCCAGCGCGGCCGCCGTCTCCCCCGCCAGCCACCGTTCGACGCCGCTGACCCACACCCCCATGGAGATCTCTCCCTGCGCCCCGGCGTCCTCCGCCGTCTTCCGGCATCGGGCCGCGAACGCGGCGGCACGTGGGTCACGTCCGAAGGTGGCGGCCAGGGCCAGGTAGAAGGCGGGCAGGAACGGGCCCTGCAGCACGTCCTGCTCGGCGAGCGCGCCGGCGTTCTCCTCGTACCAGCGGACGGACTCCTCCAGCTGGTCGACCGCACCGCGACAGTCGCCGAGCAGGAGAGCGACCCGGCCCGACAGGCACTGCTCCATCGCCCGTGCGCTGCCGTCATGCCAGTCACGGGCCAGCGCGGAGCAGTCGGCGATCAGCGGGGTCGCCACGTCGACCTTCCCCTGCATCAGGGCGAACAGCGCTGCGGTCGCCAGTGCCCTGAACCGCGCCGGTCGCGCGCCCCGCACCAGCTGGAGCGCGCGGTCGAGCCAGTAACGTGCCTCGCTGAAGCCGCCCGAGTAGACCCAGTAGCCATAGAGGTTGGTGATGATCTCCAACCCGGTCTCGGCCAGGGCGGGATCTCCGAGCGAGGTCTCCAGCGCCACCCGGTAGTTGGGCATCTCGCGGACCACGCTGGCGTAGTGGTCGACCTGCAGAGGGGTGAACCAGCCGGCCTGCGTGCGCTCGCTCAGCCGCCGGTAGTGACCCAGGTGGCGCCGGCGCACCTCCGCCTCGGAACCGCCGGCGAGGTGTCGCTCCAGGCCGTACTGACGGAGCAACTCCAGCATCCCGTAGCGCAGCTGAGCGCCGCTGCGGTCAGCGGTCAGCACGGACTTGTCGATGAGCGCCGCGAGCAACGGCAGGAGCTCCTCGCGTGCCAGCCCGTCACCCGAGCACACCTCCTCGGCCGCGTCCAGGTCGAAGCCGCCGGAGAAGACGGTGAGACGCTGCCAGAGCGTCTGCTCCTGGGGCGAGCACAGCTCGAAGCTCCAGGCCACTGTCGCGCCGAGCGTCTGGTGCCTGGGCACGGCGGTCCGGTAGCCCTGCGTGAAGAGATCCAGGTGATCACCCAGCCGCTCGACGATCTGGTCGAGGGAGAGGACCCGCAGTTGCACCGCCGCCAGTTCGATGGCCAGCGGGATGCCGTCGACGAGCCGGCACAGCTCGGCCGCACCGTCGTGGTCGGCCACCAGCTCGAACGACGGGTCGATGCCTCTGGCGCGTTCCAGGAACAGCGCCACCGCCTCGCATCGGCCCTTGCCGGCGGCCGCCGGCCCGTTACCGTCCGGTGGCAGTGACAGTGGTGGCACGACATAACGGACTTCGGACGGGAGGCCCAGCGCTTCCCGGCTGGTCGCCAGGATCCGCACCTCCGGAACTGCTCTTATCAGCGCATCGGCGAAGGCGGCGCACGCGTCGATCAGGTGCTCGCAGTTGTCCAGCACCAGCAGCGTCTGCTTACCACGCAAACGGCCGATCAACGCGTCCAGGGACGTACGTGACGTGCTGTCATGCACGCCCAGGGTTTCCGCCACCGCGCGGGCCAGCAGCTCGCCGTCCTGCAGCGAGGCCAGTTGCACCAGCCACACGCCGTTGGAGAAGGCCCGGCGCATGGTGGCCGCCATGTAGACGGCCAGGCGGGTCTTGCCCACCCCGCCAGGGCCCGTGAGCGTCAGCAGCCGCGTGGACGACAACAGCCGCTTGATGTCGGCGGCCTCGCGTCGGCGCCCGACGATGTCTTTACTGTCGGCCGGAAGGTTGTCGGTCGCTCGCCTCGACGCCGTCCGTGAAGCCACGATTCATCCTATCAACGCAGTTCAGATGCGCCTTTTCCAGCAAATCGCCCTGTCCTGCGGCACTACCCGGTACGTGGTCCCCTACATACGTAGACGGGACCCAAATAGGCAGTTCCCCCGTTATCCCCCGTAGCGGGCCGACGGACGATGGAGATGTCAGGAATCCGTACAGGTCACAGGGAGTGGGCGCCATGAACAGGTTCGAGAGCGAGGCGCCTCGCCGCATCCGGAGAGAGCCGCGGCGTCATACCACGTACAAGCCATCGCATCGTCACCCGCGAACCCTGCCCTTGCGGGTCTGCGCCGGGCACGGCTGGCGCCGCCAGGCGTCGTGGCTCTTCCCACCCGTCGTCGCTTCGGTGCCGCAGGCGCGGCACAGCGTGGGCGCCCAGGCGCGGCAGTGGGGATTCGCCGACGAGAGCACCACCGCCGAACTGCTCGTCTCCGAGGTGCTCGCCAACGCGCTCGCCCACACGGAGGAGCCGGTGCGCGTCCGCATGAGCGAGGGGGACGGCGCGCTGCGGCTGGAGGTCGAGGAGCACGGCGCGGCCACGCCGCTGCCTCCCGCCCGGCTGTCCGGTCCTGACGAGGAGAGCGGGCGAGGCCTGTTCCTGCTGGAAACGCTGTCCCGCGAGTGGGGCGTGGACGGCACGAGGACGGGCAAGGTCGTCTGGTTCGAGGTCGCCGGCGAGTTCGGAGCCGAAGCCGCCGCCTGAGAAGGCCGTGGCATATGCGTATTTCCACGGTGTCGGAAGCGGCTTCGCGACCGGCATGCTGAACATCAGGATCAAGTGGAGGATTTCATGACCACAGCTGATGACTGCGGCGAGATCGTCACCCTCGTCGCGCGGATGGAACACCTGGTGAAGCGGATGCGGGCGCAGAATCGACAGTTCGTCACCGATGCCTCGCACGAGCTGGGCACTCCCCTGGCCGGCCTCCGGTTGCGGCTGGAGGAAGCGCGCATGCACCCCGGCCAGACCGACCTGGGCGATCTCGTCCGCCACGCCCTGCGGGAGGTGGACCGGATCCAGGCCATCATCGGCGACATGCTGATGCTCGCCAGGCTGGACGCCGGATCCCCGGAACCGCTCCTCGCCATCGACGTGGCCGATCTCGTCAAGGAGGAGGTCGGCAAGCGGCCCCATGTCCTGCCCATCCACCTCGACCTGGAGGAGGGCCTGATCGTGGGAGGCGTCAGCGGCACCCTCGCCCGCCTGCTCGGCAACCTGCTGGACAATGCCGAACGACACGGCAGGTCGGCGGTGCGGGTTTCCGTCTTCAGCGAGGGCGGCGAGGTCATGGTCATGGTCGACGACGACGGCCTGGGCGTTCCTCCGCAGGAGCGCGAACGGGTCTTCAACCACTTCGCCAGGACCGACAGCGCCCGCAGCCGCGGCCACGGTGGTTCCGGGCTCGGCCTGCCCATCGCCCTGGCCATCGCCGAAGCCCACAGCGGCACGCTGACCGCCCAGGAGTCGGACATGGGCGGCGCCCGGTTCGTGCTGCGCCTTCCCCTGCTGTGCGTCGACACGATGACGAGCGAAGTGGCATGAGAGCCCTCCCCGGCTTGACCGCATACGACGTTTGTTCTCCATAGCAGAATTAGGTACGCCTCCGCGGAACAGGCGGCTTAACGTGTCCCCATGCCGAGCGCATCTACGCACGTAGACGGCTCGATCCACGGCCCGGACCACGCCGTGGAGCCGTGATGGGAGGCAAGCCATGGACCCGTTCGTGTCCGCGGTGCGGCTAGCCGGAGCGATCCGTGCCCGGGAGCTCAGCCCGGCCGAGGTCGCCACCGTCTACCTGGACCGGATCGACCGGCTCGATCCGGAGATCAACGCGATCGTCTGGCGCAACGACGAGGAGGTCATGGCCGCCGCCCGCGCGGCCGAGCGAGCGCTGATGTCCGGCGACCGGATCGGACCGTTCCACGGGGTCCCGATCCCGGTCAAGGATCTGACGTCGGTGGCGGGGCAGCCCAACACGATGGGGTCGCGAGGCGTCTCCGACGCCCCGAGGACGGCGAACGACCTGGTCATCGACCGGCTGCTCGACGCCGGCTTCATTCTCATGGGGCGGACCAACACCCCCGAGATGGGCACGCTGCCCGACACGGAGAACGCCCGCTACGGGCGGACCGCCAATCCGTGGGACCTCACCCGTTCTCCCGCGGGTTCGAGTGGCGGTGCGGCCGCCGCCGTGGCGGCGGGGATGGCCCCCGTGGCCCACGGCAACGACGGCGGCGGATCGCTCCGCATGCCTGCCTCCGCCTGCGGCCTGGTCGGGCTGAAGCCCAGCCGGGCGCGGATCCCGCAACGCGCCCAGTCATGGTGGGAGTACTGCACCACCGAGGGGGTCATCTGCCGCTACGTCGAGGACGCCGCGGCGATACTGGACGCGCTCTGCGCCCCCGATCCGCTCGCCTGGTTCCAGGCGCCCGTCCACGACCGCCCGTTCGCGGCGGAAGTGGGACGCGGGACGGAGCCGTTGCGGGTCGGCCTGCTCCTCGACGCCCCCACCGGGCTGCCGGTCGATCCCGAGTGCGTCAACAGCGCCCTGGCTGCCGGCGCCCTGCTCGAAGAGCTGGGTCACGAGGTCTTCCCCGTCACTCCGTTCCTCCTCAGCCCTGAAGGCGCGCATGCCTATGTGGAGAAGGTCATCGCCGCCTCGCTCTATGTCCACCCCTTCGACGACCCGGAGGCCGCCGAGCCGTACAACCGGCACCGGTGGGAACGTGTGCGGGGCATCGACGCCGGCCAGTACGTGCAGGCCGTGGCGCTGCTGCAGGCCGAATCGCGGCAGGTGGTCGCCCAGTGGCGACGCGACTTCGACGTGCTGCTCACTCCCACCATGGCCGGTGCGCCACCACGCCTCGGCACCGTGCTGGACGACGCCAACCGGCATCCGGAAACGGCGATGCCCAGCGCCCTGGCCATGGTCTCCTTCACCGCGGTGGCCAGCGTCACGGGCCTGCCGGCGATCAGTCTGCCCGTCCACGTCGCCGCCGACGGGCTTCCCATCGGCGCGCAGTTGATCGGCGCGCCTTTCGACGAGGCCACGCTGATCCGCCTGGCCGCCGGCATGCAGGCGATGGCGGGCTGGCCCGCCGTCCGCCCACCCCGCTACAGCTCCTGAACCGCTCTCCCCACGCTCAACCGTCTCCCCGACGGAAGCATGGCCACATCAAGGAATCACCGACATGGTCAACACTCCAAGGTATTCCCGCACCCCCTTCCTCGGCCTCCTGCTCACCGCCTGCCTCGCCCTGGCGGCATGCGGCACGACCACTGCGCGAAGCGGGGCGGACACCTCGTCGAGCACGTCCGCCGCCGTGCTCGACGCCGCCGCGAAAGCCGTCGAAGACGGCTACGCCGGCGACTACTCCGAGCCGCCGACGTCGGGACCGAAGCCCGCGGCAGGCAGGAACATCTGGGTGATCACCGCGTGGCAGCAGGTCCGCGCGCTGGCCTACCAGGCCGAACAACTCACCGAGGCGGCCACCGCGCTGGGTTGGAAAGCCCACACGTGCGACGGCCTGAACAACGTCAACGGCGGCATGGCCGCCTGCGTCCGCCAGGCCACGGCGGCGGGCGCCGACGGCATCGTGCTGGTCTCGGTGGACTGCGCCCCCGTACGGCAGGCCCTCGTGGAGGCGAGGAAGGCCGGCGTGAAGATCGCCTCCTTCAGCGGGTTCGACTGCGACGACCCCACGCAGGACGGCAGCTCACCGCTCTTCGACGCCCCGGCCGGCTACAGCGCGGCCATGCCGGACCTGGCCGCCTTCTACACCCGGCTGGGCACGATGAGAGCCGATCTGGCCATCGCCGAGACCCAGGGCAAGGCCAAGGTGCTGCACATCGCCTTCCACGGCATCGCGTTCGGCGAGTACGTGGCCAAGGGGTTCGCGGACCGGATCGCCGCCTGCGGCGGCTGCGAGATCGTCAGCACGGTCAAGATCGCGCCCGCGGACGTCCCGAACATCCGGCAGAAGTTCGAGACCGCGCTGGTGCAGGTGCCGCAGGCCAACGTCGTCGCGGTCGACGTCGACCACTTCTTCGTGGCGGGCATCCAGCCCGCGTTGGTGTCCAGCCCCCGCAAGGACCTGGTGGTGATCGGCAACGAGTGCCAGATCGACAACCTGGACTACATCCGCGCCGGCAAGGGCCAGCAGTTCTGCCTCGGCGCGTCGAACGCCTACCGCGCCTACACGACGATCGACGCCCTGAACCGCGTCTTCAACGACGAGGACCTCGTCCCCGGAGGTGTCGGCATCCAGATCGTGGACAAGGAGCACAACCTCCCCGCCCCCGGCTCCGAGTACGTCGGCCCCGTCGACTACGCCGGCCTGTACGGCAAGACGTGGAACGGCTCGTCGCGGTGAAAGGCGGCCCGTCCACGACAGCCATCCGGCTGACCGGCATCAACAAGAACTTCGACGGCGTACCGGTGTTGCGGAACGTGGGCTGCACCGTCGCGCCCGGGTCCGTCCACGCTCTCCTCGGTGGCAACGGGTCCGGCAAGTCGACGCTGCTGAAGATCCTCGCCGGGGTCCACCCGGCCGACCAGGGCGGCACGATCACCATCCACGGCCGGGCGTACGCCGCGGGCTCCTACGGCCCGGCGATCGCGCGCCAGTCCGGGCTCCGCTTCGTGCACCAGGACCTGGGGCTCGTCCCCGACCTGACGGTCAGCGAGAACTTCGCGCTCGAAGGCGGCTATCCACGGCGGGGCGGGCTGGCCATCTCCTGGGGCCGGCTGCGCCGTTCGACCCGTCAGAGCTTGGAACGCGCGTACGTCGACGTCGATCCGCAGACCCTGGTGCGAGATCTCCGGCCGAGCGATCGCACGCTGGTGGCCATCGCCCGGGCGCTGCGCGACAGCGACGAGGGCAGTCACGTGACGCTCGTGCTCGACGAACCCACCGCCAGCCTGCCGCAGCACGAGGCCGAGGTCCTCCTGGAGGCGATCCGCCGGTGTCAGAGCCGGGGCCAGACGATCGTCTATGTCAGCCATCGCCTGTCGGAGGTGCTCGAGATAGCGGATCGTGTCTCGGTGCTCCGCGACGGGGTGGTGGTCGCGGAGCGCTCCACCGCCGGTCTGGACGAGGCCCGGATCGTGGCGCTCATGACCGGCCAGGAGGCGCGGAGGCCGCCTCCCCGCGGCGTGCCGGAGGCCGGCGCGAGAACGGTCCTGAGGGTCAGCGGCCTGGCGGCCGGCCCGCTGCGCGACGTCGACCTGACCGTGCGGCGCCACGAGATCGTGGGGGTGGCCGGCCTGCTGGGGTCGGGCCGTTCCACGCTGCTGCGGGCCCTCTTCGGCAACGCTCGCGTGCGGCGCGGCGGACTCGAGGTCGACGGGGCGCCCGCCCGGCTCCGGTCCCCCAGGGACGCCATCCGCCGAGGCATCGCGCTGGTGCCCGAAGACCGCGGCAAGGACGCCGCCTTCGCCGGCCTGCCGCTGTGGGAGAACGTCTCCGCGACGGCCATCAGCGCGTACTGGTCGGGCTGGCGGATGGCGCGCGCGTCCGAGCGGCGCGACGCCACGCGCCTGATCAGGATCTTCGGCATTCGCACGGCCACCCCGAACGCCCCCTTCGCCCACCTGTCCGGGGGCAACCAGCAGAAGGCCGTGCTCGCGAGATGGCTGCGGCTCGATCCACGCCTGCTGTTGCTCGACGAACCCACCCAGGGCGTCGACGCGATGGCGCGGGCCGACATCCACGAGCTCATCAGGCAGCACGTGGCCAAGGGCAACGCCGCGCTGGTCGTGTCGTCGGACTTCGAGGAGCTGGAGTCGTTGTGCCATCGCGTGATCGTGCTGCGCGGCGGTTCGCCGGTCGCCGAGCTCACCGGCCCCCGGCTCACGGAGGCCGCCATCGCCGAACTCACCCAGACCACTCCCAAGGAGCCGGCCCATGACTGACGCTTCCCCCCACTCGGCTGTGCTGCCGGACCAGGCCCCGGCCTCGCGCGGGACGCCTGTCGCGGAAGCCGGCCGTGGCCGGTCCGTGGCCGGTGTCGTCGAACGCTACGGCCTGCTCCTGTTGCTCGTCGGGATGGTCGTGTTCTTCGCCCTGCTGCCGTCCTCAGGTGAGGCGTTCCGCAGCGCGGCGAACATCACCTCGGTGCTGGCCAGCCAGGCGGTGGGCCTGACCGTGGCGTTGGCCCTGCTCTTCCCCATGGCGGCGGGATCCTTCGACTTCTCCGTGGGCGCCGTCACCGCGACCTCGTCCGTCATGGCGGCGGCCTCGGTGTCCCATTTCGGGCTGCCCCTCGGCGTGGCGATCCTGCTGGCCGTCGCGTCCGGCGTCGTCGCCGGCGCCGTGCTCGGTCTCCTGGTGGCCAAATACGGGATCAACCCGTTCATCGCGACCCTGGGCATGGCGACCCTGCTGGGCGGCGCCATCTTCGCGTACACGAACGGGTTGCAGATCAGCAAGGACATCCCCGAGACGCTCACCGACCTGGGCTCCCTGTCCGTGTTCGGCATCCCCCGGATCGTGCTGGCGGCGGCGTTGATCGCCGTGGCGGTGTGGTTCGTGATGCGGCACACTCCGCTCGGCCGGCACCTGTTCGCCGTCGGTTCCAACGCGAGCGCGGCACACCTGGTGGGCCTGAACGTGACGAGGATCAAGTTCCTGTCGTTCGCGCTGTCGGGCCTGGTCTCGGGTGTCGCCGGCGTGCTGCTCCTGGCCCGGCAGGGAGCCGCGACGTCGGACAACGGGATGAACATGTTGTTCCCCGCGCTGACGGCGGTGTTCCTCAGCACGATCGTCATCGAGGTGGGACGGCCCTCCGTGCTGGGGACCGTCATCGGGGTCCTGTTCGTCGCCGTCAGCGTCAGCGGCCTGACCCTGGTCGGCGCGCCCTCCTGGGTGAGCCAGGTCTTCAACGGCGCGGCGCTGCTCATCGCCGTCGGCCTCGCCGGTGTCAGCCGCCGCGGCGCCGATCCCGCGCGGCTCTGAGCTCCGGCGCGAAACGACGGTGCGGGCCGATGGACCTTCCATCGGCCCGCACCGTTCCCGACGTCAGCCGGCCACCTCGTTGCTCTGCCGGCCGGCCTGGGCGAGGATCTCGTCGGCATCGTCGAGCGGAGGGTGGATCACCTCCAGGATCGTCCCCTTCAGCTCCTTCGCCTGCTGCCCGGTCAGCGCCACCGCGCGGTCCCATCCGGTCGTGAACACGGCGCCGGCGGCGCCGAGGTCGAGGCACGTGACGTACGGGTCGGGAGCGAACTCGACCAGCGGCAGGCCGAGCAGGTCGGCGGCGGCGTTGTGACCTGCCACCTTCCCCATGGGGGTGGCGAACTGGCAGCTCTGCACCACGTGGTGATCGGCGTCGGCCAGGGCGGCGGCGACGTCCCCGGCGGCGAAGACATCGCCGGAGACCCGCAGATGGTGGTCGACCGCCAGCCGGCCGAGCCGGTCGCGTTCCGCGGGGATCTGCTCGGTCATGGGGTGGGCCCGCATCCCCGCCGTCCAGATGACGGCGTCGGCCGGGATCTCGCCGCCGTCCGTCAGGACGACGCCCCGGCCGGTGACCGACGCCGCGCTCGCTTCGAGGCGTACGTCGACGCCCAGCTCGGCCAGCGCCGCCGTGATCGCGGGACGGGGGCCCGGGCCCAGTTCGGGCGCGACGACGTCGGCGCGCTCCAGCAGGATCACCCGCCCGCGGGCGGCCAGCTCGGTGGCGATCTCCACTCCGGTGAAGCCGGACCCGATGACCACGGCGGTGAAGCCCGTACGGTCGCCGAGGTGAGCGTTGAGCCTGGCCACGCCGTCGGCGGTGTCGATGTCGAAGAGGTGCTCCGCGCCCGGCAGCGCGGCCCGGACGAGCCGGCTGCCGGCCGCCAGCACCAGCCGGTCATAGCCGATCGAGCGGCCCCCCGCGGTGACCGTCGAGCCTGCCACGTCGATGTCCGTGACCTCCGCCCTCAGGTGGGTCACGCCGATCGGTTCCAGGACGCGCTTGAGCGCGACCCGCGACCAGCCGGGATCGAGCTTGTGCAGACGTGGCCGCAGGACCATGTCCTCGTTGGGCGCGACGAGCGTGATGCGCAGATCGTTGTCACCTCGCGCGCGGGCGGCGGCGGCCGCGCTCCACACTCCGGCGAAGCCGCCGCCGACGATCAGGACTTCCGACATCGTGTTCCTTTCATCATGGCCGGGCTCGGTTCGTGCCCGGGTGTTCGTTCGGCCGGCGGAGCCGCTGGACGTCGTTTCGCGTGGCGACGGCCCGTCACCGCAGCCTGTCGCGGTGGATCTTGCCGGACCCGGTCCGGGGCAGTTCGTCCATGAACCGCACCGTCTTGGGGATCTTGTATCTGGCCAGCCTGCCGTCGAGGAAGGCCAGCAGCTCGTGTTCGGTGACCCGGGGGCCGGGACGTACGCGGACGAAGGCCCGCCCCACCTCGCCCCACCGGTCGTCGGGCACCCCGATGACCGCGCACTCCTCCACCGCGGGATGGCGCAGCAGAGCCGTTTCGACCTCGGCGGGATAGACGTTCTCCCCGCCGGAGATGTACATCTCCTTGAGGCGGCCGACGACGAAGTAGTAGCCGTCCTCGTCGACACGGGCCACGTCGCCGGTCCGGATCCAGCCGTTCTCCGTGATGGCCGCCGCGGTGGCGTCGGGCCGGCCC
The DNA here is from genome assembly GCF_039871515.1 of Nonomuraea sp. B1E8. NCBI lineage: Bacteria > Bacillati > Actinomycetota > Actinomycetes > Streptosporangiales > Streptosporangiaceae > Nonomuraea > Nonomuraea sp. B1E8. The sequence goes on from NZ_JBDPLS010000001.1 coordinate 230,945, forward strand.
CAGTAGCCCGCCATGACGGTCGGGCCCTGGATGAGCAGCTCGCCCTCCGTGGCGCCGGATCCGGCCGCGTCGGAACGTGCCACGCGGACGTCGGAGAAGAAGTGGGGAACGCCCGCCGAGCCGACCTTCGCCGTGCTCATCTCCGCCCTGACGATGAGCGCTCCCGGAGCCGCCTCGGTGAGCCCGTACCCTTGCAGGAATCGTAGTCCGCGCTGCTGGTAGGCGGTGATCAGCGAGGTCGGCACGGGCGCTCCCCCGGCGAGCATGGAGCGGATCGAGGACAGGTCGGCCGAGCTCCAGCGGGGTGAGCGCGTCAGGTCCGCGAACATGGTCGGGACGCCGAACATCCAGGTGACCCCATGCCGCTCGACCAGGTCGAAGCATTCGTCGACGTCCCAGCCGGTCATGAGCACCGCGCAGCCGCCCTTGAGCAGGGTCGGCAGGAGCGTCATGTTCAGCGCGGCGACGTGGAACAGCGGCGCGCTGATCAGGGTGACCTCGTCGCCGGTGAGGTCGAGCTCGACGAGCACGTTCATGCAGTTCCAGATGACGTTGCCGTGCGTGAGGACCGCGCCCTTGGGGCGCCCCGTGGTGCCCGAGGTGTAGAGGATCATCGCCGGGTCGTCGTGTCCGACCGGTTCGTCGATGGGGTCGGCGGGCGACGCCCGCAGCCGTTGCTCGAAGCCGGAGGCGGACGCGGCGTCGCCGCCGACGGGGACGAGCACGGGGGAGGCGGCCACCTGCAACCGCTCGACCACCCCGGTGTGGCCCGTGGCGTGCACCAGCACGGACGCGCCGCAGTCGTCCAGCTGGAAGCTCAGCTCCGCCGCCGTGAGCCGGGTGTTGAGCGGCACGAACACCGCCCCCAGCAGATGGGCGGCGAACATGGTCTCCACGAGCGATGCCGCGTTCGGCCCGAGGTAGGCGACCCGGTCGCCCCGCGCCACGCCCATCGAGCGCAGCGCATGCGCGAACCGGGTGGTGCGCTCGACCAGGCCGGCGTAGGTCTGTACGTCGGCGCCCGCCACGAGAGCACGCCGGTGCGGCGAGGAGCGGGCACGCCTGAGGGGCCATGAGCCCAGACCCTGGTTAAGCATCCGGGATCGCCACCCTGTCCGGACCGCCCGGGGCGGAGCCGTCGAGAGCCAGATTCCTGAGGATGGTGAGCAGCTGACCCCGCTCGTCGGGCGTCAGCTTCGCCAGGAACTCCTGACGTGCCGCGGCGACGTCGGCCCGCGCCCGGTCCCGCATGGCGCGCCCGTCGGGGGTGGCCCGCACCTCGCGTGCCCGGCGGTCCGACGGGTGGGGACGCCGCAGGACCAGGCCCCTGGCCTCCAGCGCGTCGATGAGCGACACCACCGGGCTGGGATCCATGCCGAGGAACTCGGCGATGTCGCGCTGGGACAGGCCGTCGCGGTCGCACACCAGCGCCAGGACGGAATAGTGACGGACCCGCAGGTCGAGGTGGGCGAGCCTGGTGTTGGTCATGCGCACGATCACGCCGCTGGCGTGCGCCAGCAGAAACCCGGTGTCATCAAGCAGCCCGTCGTCTTGTCCACTCACGGCGACCCTCTCGTCGAAGCATTCAATGATCGAACTCTTCAATCATTGACATTATCATCTATTTCCGCGTACGGTCCAGCCTCAGACCCAACGAGAGCAGCGACGACGGGAGCGAGCCGATGGCCGACCTGAGAGGAAAAGTGGCCGTGGTCACCGGCGCCGGACGCGGGCTGGGACTGGCCTACGCCAAGGACCTGGCCGCCGCGGGGGCGCACGTGGTGGTCAACGACATCGACGAGGCGGCGGCCAGGGCCGGGGCCGAGTCGATCACCCAGGCCGGCGGCAGCGCCGTCGCCCAGGCCGCGGCGGTGGGCACCGGCGAAGCCGCCCAGACACTCGTCGACCGCGCCGTCTCCGCCTTCGGGCGGCTCGACATCATGGTCGCCAACGCCGGAGTCCTGCGCGACACGGTGTTGTGGAAGATGAGCGACGAGGACTTCGACACCGTCGTCCACGTCCACCTTCGCGGCACCTTCACCTGCGCCCGCGCGGCGGCCGTACGCATGCGCGAGCAGGGCGACGGAGGGCGCATCATCACTGTCGGATCGCCGACCGGCCAGCGCGGCACCTTCGGCCAGACCAACTACGCCGCGGCCAAGGCCGGCATCGTCGGCATGGTCCGCACGTGGGCCATGGAACTCGCCCGGGCCAGCATCACCGTCAACGCCGTCATCCCGGTGGCCGCCACCGAGATGACCAGGACCGTGCCCTTCCTGCGTACGCACATCGAGGCACTGGACCGGGGCGAGAAGCTCACGCCCTTCGCGCGGCGTGCCCTCGCCCTGGGCACGCCCGCGGACGCCGCCGGCGTGGTGACGTTCCTCGCCTCCGACGCCGCGGCCGGCATCACCGGGCAGGCCATCGGCGTCGGCGGCGACCGGGTCAGCCTCTGGTCCCATCCCAGCCAGATCGCCAGCGCGTTCGCCGACGACGGCTGGAGCGCCGACGCGCTGGCCGAGACCTGGCCGACGGCGTTCGGCCCGCACGTCCAGTCCGTAGGGGAGCCGGTCCCCCAGCCCGAGGAGCAGCGCGCATGACCCACCTGATCAGGCTCGCCTCGCTCACCGCCATAGACACGCATGTGCACGTGGAGGTGGACGACGAAGGGCATCCCTCCCTCGGCGGCGAGCTGATGGAGGCCTCCGCCGCCTACTTCCGATCGGAGCACCGCACGCCGACGGTGGACGAGATCGCCCGGACCTACCGCGAGCGCCACATGGCCGCGGTCATCTTCACCGTCGACCACCACAGGGCCACCGGGCACCCACCCATCAGCAACGAGTACGTGGCCCAAGCGGCCGCGCGCCACCCCGACGTGCTCATCCCCTTCGCCAGCATCGACCCCCTCCGAGGCAGAGCGGGCGTCGCCGCCGCCACACGGCTCGTCGGCGAGCACGGCATACGCGGCTTCAAGTTCCACCCCAGCCTGCAGGGCTTCGACCCGACCGACCCCGCGGCCTTCCCGCTGTACGAGGCGATCGCCGCACTCGGTGTCCCGGCCGTCTTCCACACCGGTCAGACCGGCATCGGAGCCGGGCTCCCCGGAGGCGGCGGCATCCGGCTCGGGCTGTCGAACCCGATGCTCCTCGACGAGGTCGCCGCCGCCTTCCCCGACCTCCAGATCGTGCTGGCGCACCCGTCCTTTCCCTGGCAGGACGAGGCCCTGGCGGTCGCCACCCACAAGTCCAACGTGTGGATCGACCTGTCGGGCTGGTCGCCCAAGTATTTCCCGCCCAACCTCGTCCGCTACGCGAACACCCTGCTGAAGGACAAGGTGCTCTTCGGGTCGGACTTCCCCCTCATCACCCCGGACCGGTGGATCACCGACTTCGACCGGCTCGACATCAAGCCCGAGGTCCGCCCCAAGATCCTCAAGGAGAACGCGGGCCGGCTGCTCGGCCTGTCGCAGTGATCGGAGAACCTCCATGACCAGAACCGTCACCGTCTCCGAACTCCCCGGCCTGGCCGGCCAGGATCTCGGACACAGCCCGTATCTCACCGTCGACCAGAAACGCATCGACGGCTTCGCCGAGGCGACGGACGACCGGCAGTGGATCCACGTCGATCCCGCCGCGGCGGCCGCCGGCCCCTTCGGCACCACCATCGCCCACGGCTACCTGACCCTGTCGCTGGTCATCCCGCTCTGGGGCGATCTGCTCGACGTCCGGGACGCCACCACCAAGGTGAACTACGGGCTCGACAAGGTCCGCTTCCCCGCCCCCGTACCGGTGAACGCCCGGATCCGGCTGCACGCGCGGGTCGCCGAGGTCACGGAGATCGCCGGCGGCGTGCAACTCGTGCTGGACGTGACCATCCACGCCGACGGGGCCGGCAAACCCGTCTGCGTGGCCCGGCCGGTCTTCCGCTACTACCACTGACCGTCGGAAGGGCGAGCAACTGATGAGCCACTACCGAAGCAATGTCCGCGACATCGAGTTCAACCTGTTCGAGATGCTGGGCATCGACCGATTCCTCGGCTCCGCCCTCTTCCCCGACCTGGATCACGAGGCCTGCCGGCACGTCCTCGCGGAGGTGGCGCGGCTGGCCGAAGGGCCGCTGGCCGCCTCGTTCTCGGATGCCGACCGCAACCCTCCCGTCTTCTCCCCCGAATCCGGCGCCGTCACGGTGCCCGGCTCGCTGAAGAAGGCGTACGCGGCCCTGCGCGCCGCCGAGTGGTGGCGGCTGGAGGCTCCGCCGGAGCTGGGCGGCGTGGCCGCCCCGCGCACGCTGGTCTGGGCGGTGGCCGAGCTGATCCTCGGGTCCAACCCCGCCGCCCATCTGTACGGCACCGGCGTGCCCTTCGCCGGCGTCGTCCATCGCGAGGGCACCGAGGAACAGCGCAGGATCGCCGCGCACATGATCGAACGAGGCTGGGGCTCCACCATGGCCCTCACCGAAGCGGACGCCGGGTCGGACGTCGGCGCCGGCCGTACGAAGGCCGTGCGGCAGGACGACGGCACCTGGCACATCGAAGGGGTCAAACGTTTCATCACCTCCGGCGACCACGATCTCACCGAGAACATCGTGCACCTCGTGCTGGCCCGCCCGGAGGGGGCCACGGCCGCCGGCACGAAAGGGCTGTCGCTCTTCATCGTGCCGAAGCTCCTGTTCGACCTGCGGACCGGCGAGCCGCTCGGCCGCAACGGCGTACAGGTGAGCAACCTCGAACGCAAGATGGGGATCAAGGCCTCCACCACCTGTGAGCTCCGGTTCGGCGAGCGGGAGCCCGCCGTCGGCTACCTGCTCGGCGACACGCACAACGGCATCGCCCAGATGTTCCACGTGATCGAGCACACCCGGATGCTGGTCGGCGTGAAGGCCATCGCGGCCTTGTCGACCGGCTACCTGCACGCGCTGGACCACGCCCGGACCCGGATCCAGTCGGCCGACCTCACCCGGCTGGGTGACAGGTCCGCCCCCCAGGTGGCCATCATCAGCCATCCCGACGTCCGCCGCAGCCTCATGCTGAACAAGGCCTACGCCGAAGGGCTGCGGGCGCTGGTCCTCTACACCGCCGGCTGGCAGGACAAGGTGGCGGCCGGCGAGCACGCGGGCTCCGACGTCACCACGGCCAGGGCCGTCAACGCGCTCCTGCTACCGATCGTCAAAGGCGTCGGCTCGGAGCGCGCGTACGAGCAGCTCGCCCACGCGCTGCAGACCCTCGGCGGCTCCGGCTACCTCCAGGACTACCCCCTCGAACAGTACGTGCGCGACACGAAGGTCGACACCCTGTACGAGGGCACCACCGCGATCCAGGGCCAGGACCTGTTCTTCCGCAAGATCGCGAGAGACGGCCGGCGGGCGCTCGACGTCGTCCTGGCCGAGATCGGCGACTTCCTGCAGACCCTGGCCGGCGACGACCGTCTGCGGCGCGAGCGCGAGGCCGTGTCGAGAGCCAGGGACGCCGTCGCGGGCATGGCCGACGCGATGCTCGGCCATGCCCGGCGCAGCAGCGAGGACCCGCGCGAACGCTACAAGGCCGGCCAGAACACCACCCGCCTGCTCATGTGCGCGGGTGACCTCATGGTCGGCTACCTGCTCCTGCGGCAGGCCGACACGGCCTGCCGCCGGCTGGACCAGGGGCACCTCTCCCCCGCCGACCGCGCCTTCTACCTGGGCAAGACAGCCGTCGCACGCTTCTTCGCGCTCACCGTGCTTCCGCTGCTGGACGCCCACCGCACCATCGTCGAGACCACGGACAACCACCTGATGGACGTCCCCGAAGCGGCGTTCTGACCGCGAGACCGCCGCCCTACGTGCGCACGGCGTACAGATCGTCGACGTAGGTGTAGTCGCGGGGGTCACGGCGGCGGAACAGCTCGTTGCGCAGCAGCCTGCCGACGCCGTCCACGTGCCACATGTCACCCCATGTCCTGGCCGTCTCCTGGATCCAGGCGGTGCGCGCGGTCCGCGCGGCCTCGTAGCGTTGGAGCGCCTCCGCCCAGCGGGGCCGTCCGGCCGCGGTGAGCTCCGCGGTCAGGTGGTACGCGTCCTCGATCGCCTGGCAGGCGCCCTGAGCCAGATACTGCAGCATGGGATGGGCCGCGTCCCCGGTCAGCACGACGCGGCCGTCCGTCCAGTTGACGATAGGCAGCCGGTCGTACATCGGCCAGCGCCGGTCGCGCCACAACGACGTCAGACCCTCGCGAACGCCGGGAGAGCAGCGCGCGAAGGCCGCGTCCAGCTCCTCGGGCCCACCCCAGTCGCTTTCCCCCCGCTCGTAGGCGGGGGAGCGGAAGACGGCGACGGTGTTGAAGATCTCGCCCCGGCGCAGCGGGTACTGGACGAGATGGCAGCCGGGGCCGACGTGCACGACCACGTCGGAGGCCAGCTCGGGATCCAGCTCGCGGCCGAGCCGTTCGACGGGGATGGCGCCGCGGTAGGCGACGTAGCCCGAGCAGACGGGCCGGTCGTCGCTGAAGCGCGCCCGCAGCCGCGAGTGCAGCCCGTCGGCCACGATCACCAGGCGCGCCCGGTGCTGGCCGAGCGAGCTGCGGACCACGGCCGCGTCCGGCCCGTCCACGACGTCGTGGACCTCACAGCCCGGCACCATCTCGACCCCGGCGCGCTCGCAGGCTCGGGCCAGGATGTCGAGCAGGTCGCTGCGGTGGATGACGACGTACGGCGCGCGGTAGCGGCCGGTGAAGTCCTCGTCCAGAGCGAGGTGGGTCAGCGCGGAGCCGTCGAGTGCGTCCTTGAACAGCAGCCTGCGGGGCCTCACCCCGGCCGCCAGCACCTCGTCCAGGAGGCCCCACCCCGCGAGGATGCGGGTGGCGTTGGGCGCCATCTGCAGGCCCGCGCCGACCTCGGCGAACTCGGCCGCCCGCTCCATGACCCGGACCGTGAACCCGGCCGACGCCAGGGCGTAGGCGTTCGCGAGCCCGCCGATGCCGCCTCCGGCCACCACGACGTCCATGGGAGCGTCCATCGTCATCATCCCCAATCGTTCGTCTACAGCCACGGCCCGAGAGCGGGCGGCTGCGGGTTCCGGCCGGTCAGCCAGGCCGCCAGGCCGGCGGCGGCCTCGCCGCTCCTTGCGTGCGTGTCCAGGGCGTCCGCGATCAGTGCGGCGTTGACCTCCTCGGGCAGGTCGGCGAAGCCGACGCCGTTGGCCAGGTCCACGGCGTGCACGGCGACCTCGCGGGTGCGCATCCAGACGATCTCGGCCGCCGGGACCGTGCGGCCCCTGGCCGTCACCACGAGGGCGTTCCACGCCTGCTCGGGCAGCCGGTCCATGTCGGCCGCCAGGTCGTGCGCCGACTGCGCGACCAGAGCGCGCAGGGTGCGGGCGGGCAACGCCGAGGCCGCCTCGATCTCCTCGGCCCGCTGGCGGGGGCCGGCGTACATGCGCCGTTCGACGCCGGTGGCGGCCCAGCTCAGCAGCCGGCGCAGCGCCTCGGCGTTGCCGTGGACGTGGGCGATGACGTGCCGCCGGGTCCAGCCGGGCAACGCCGACGGCCCGGAGAGCTGGGTGTCGTCCAGGCGATCCACGGCGCGCAGGAACACCTCGGTGCCCCGATCCATCCATGCGCGCCCGCTCATGCCGTCCTCGCGGTGTTCTCCAGGCGGCCGACGCCCTCGACCTCCGTCACCAGGGTGACGCCGTCGGTCAGGTAGCGCGCGGGTGTGCGGGCGTGGCCGACGCCGCCGGGGGTGCCCGTGGCGATGACGTCGCCAGGTCGCAGGGTCATGATCGTGGAGGCGTACCTGACCAGGTCCACGGGCCCGAAGACCAGGTCGGCGGTGTCGGCCAGCTGCGTCTGCTCGCCGTCCACGAGGCAGCGGATCGGCAGTGCGGGGCGTACGCCGCCAGGCAGCTCGTCAGGGGTGACCAGCACGGGGCCGAGCGGCGTGGTGCCCTCGAACGTCTTGCCCTGCAGCCACTCCTTGGTACGGAACTGCCAGTCGCGCATGGTGACGTCGTTCATGACGGTGAACCCGGCGATGGCGGCCGCCGCCTCCTCCGGCGAAGCCCGGCGCACCGTGGCGCCGATCACCAGGGCCAGCTCGGCCTCCCAGTCCACGGCCGAGGACTCGGGCGCGAGCTGGATGTCGTCGCGCGGGCCGATCAGGGCCTCGGCGAACTTGGCGAACAACGTGGGATGGTCCGGCAGCTCCCGGCCCATCTCCAGGATGTGCGTACGGTAGTTGAGCCCGACGCACAGGATCTTGCCCGGCCGCGGGACGACGGGCGCGAGGTCGTCGGCCCGCAGGGCCGGCCCGCCGGCACGGGCGGCCAGCTCGGGCCAGTCGTCGCGGGCCAGCAGGGCTCCCACGTCGGGCAGCCCGAGGTCCACGTACCCGTCGCCGGTGAGACGGGCCGCGCGGGTGCCCTCGGCGGTGCGGACGGTGGCCAGTCTCATGGTCGGTCTCCCTCGGTCTGGACGCGGTGCTGGTGCAGCCGTTCGAAGATCGGTGTGTCGCTGAACCTGAACAGGTCCAGGCCGTCCTCGGTGGCCAGCGTCAGCGGCTGCCACGACGGCACCACGAACAGGTCGCCGCGCTCCACGCGCCAGCTGTGCTCGGCCACGGTGATCTCGCCTGTGCCCTCGAACACCTGGAAGACCGACGATCCGACCTCTCGCGTGGCGGCGGTCGCGGTGCCGGGCGCGAGCCGGTGGAAGTCGGCGCGCAGGGTCGGCATGATGTCGCCGCCCGTGGTCGGGTTGACGTAGCGTACGGCGGCGTGGCCGGGCTCGATCGTGGCCCGGCAGCCCTCGGCCTCCAGGGCGAGCTGCTCGTTCAGCGCGCGGTCGGTGTGCTCCCAGCGGTAGGCCAGCAGCGGGGTGGCGGGTGCCGGCTGGAGGTGGGTGAGGGGCCGCAGCCCGGGATGTCCCCACAGGCGTTCGGAGCGGGAGCGGTCGGGCGCCTCACGGGTCTCCACCTCGTCGGGGCCGAACTCGAAGAACGTCGAATCCGCGAAATGCTGGAACGGGATGTCCAGGCCGTCGATCCAGGCCATCGGCCGGTCGGTGACGTTGTGGTGACCGTGCCAGTGCCAGCCGGCCTGGGGCAGGAAGTCTCCGCGGCGCATCGCGACCGGGTCGCCGTCCACCACCGTCCAGACGCCCTCACCCTCCACGACGAAGCGGAAGGCGTTCTGGGTGTGCCGGTGCACGGGGGCGTCCTCACCGGGGTTGAGGTACTGGATCGCCGCCCACAACGTCGGGGTGGCGAACGGCCGGCCGCCGAGCCCCGGGTTGGCCAGCGCGATGGCCCGGCGCTCGCCGCCGCGGCCCACCGGCACCAGTTCGCCCGCCTGCTCGGCCATCGGCAGCAGCCGGCTCCACCGCCACAGATGCGGCACGGCCCTCGATCGGGGGGAGAGCGGCATCAGGTCACCGATCTGCGTCCACAGCGGGATCAGCAACTCCGACTCGAAGCCGCGGTACAGGGCCTCCAGCGCCGGTGTGCGCTCGGGCTGGTCCTCGGCGTCGGTCGCGACGATGGGCGCCGCCGGTGGATCTATGGGGGTCATGAAAGCCACCCTGCACTATTTTCCGTTCTCCAGATAAACTCTTTCTGCCATGAGGAATAAGCCGCCGTACGCGCTCTCATCCGTGGACCACGCGCTCCACCTCGCCGCGCTGTTGCAGCAGGAAGGCCCGATGCGGGTGACCGACGCCGCGGAACGGCTCGGGGTGGCGGTCTCCACCGCCCACCGGCTCCTGGCCATGCTGGTCTACCGGGACTTCGCCGAGCAGGGGCCCGACCGCCGCTACCGGCCGGGCAAGGTGCTGCGCCCGGCCGCCGCCTCCGCCGCGCCCGTCGCCCTGCTGCGCGAGCTCTGCCTGCCGGAGCTGCGCACCCTGGTGGAACGGACCCAGGAGTCGGCCAACCTCATGGTCCCCGCCGGCACGGAGGTGCGCTTCATCGCCACCGCGGAGTCCCCGCAGGTCCTGCGGGTGGGCGACCGGGTGGGGCGCTCCCTGCCGGCGCACTGCGTGTCGGGCGGCAGGACGATCCTGGCCGCGCTGCCCGCCGAAGAGCTGGACGCCCTCTACAGCGAGGACGACAGCGTCGACCTTCCCCGCCTGCGCCGCGAGCTGGCGCTGGTGCGCGAGCGCGGCTTCGCCATCAACGACCAGCTCACCGAGACCGGCCTGACGGCCGTCGGCATGGCCATCAAGGACGCGGACGGTCTCCCCGTGGCCGCGCTGTCGCTCGCCCTGCCGACCGCCCGCTTCGACCGCGAACGGCTGCCGGGCTGGGTCGGCGCGCTCTCGTCGGCCGTGGCCAAGGTCGAGGCGGCCCTCTCCGCCCGGTGAAGGCTCCCGCCCGCTCTGGCCGGGGCGGCGACGGACGGCTCAGGTGTGCGGGTCAGATCATCCGCCGCAGGGCGGTCTCCACGGCGTCGACGAGCGCATCACCTTCGGTACGGGGGTGGCGGGCGAGGCCTAGTTCGACGTCCGGCAGGGCGGGCAACGCGGCCGGGTCGTGGCAGGCCATGGCCGGCTCCAGGTTGGCCGGCAGCAGCGCCGCGACTCCGAGCCCGGCCCGTAGCGCGGCGAGCACTCCGGCGAGACTGTTGCTCTCGAACGCCACCCGCCAGGGCCGCCCCGTGCCTTCCATCGTCTCCAGCACCGACGTCCGCCAGGAGCACGCGTTCGAGAACAGCACCACCGGCAGCGGATCGGCGTCGACGGCGACGCCCTGCCCGACCGCCCAGACCAGCGGCAGGCGCACCGTCCAGCGCGGCGCCCAGGGAAGGTTCGGGACCTCGTCGAGCACGAGTTGCACGCGGCCGGAGTCGTACGCCTCCCGCATCGCCGCGGTGGAGAGGCTGAGCACCTCCAGCGTCGCGTCGGGGTGCAGCCGCGCGAGGTCGGCGAGCGCCTGAGGAAGGCGGGAGGCGGCGAGATCCTCGTGGAGCCCCACCCCGCAGTGCCCGGTGAGCGCACGTCCCGTCTCGGCGAGCGCCTGTGCCGACAGCGCGAGGATGCGCTCGGCGTAGGGCAGGAGCTCCTCGCCCACCCGGGTCGGCGAGACTCCGGACGGCGCCCGGTGCAGCAGCGGACTGCCGACAGCCCTTTCGAGCTTGCGCAACTGCTGGCTGAGCCCAGGCTGGGTGCGGCCGAGCGCCGCCGCCGCACGGCTGATGCTGCCCGCGCGTACGGTGGTGACGAACGACCGCAGCAGTACGGTTTCGAGATCGCGTGCCATAAGCATTCATTATGCCTGGTCCAACGAAATGACGACTTCCTATGGCATTTCGGGGGATCTAACGTCACATCGGTGACCAGATTTCGACAGGTGCTGGCCGTGCCGGGCATGACGCCACTGCTGGTCATCTCGCTGCTCGCCCGCACCGCGATCACCGCGGACGCGATGGCGCTGACGATGTACGTCGTCGTCGCCCTCGACATGAGTTACGCGGCGGCGGGAGCCGTGGTGGCGGCGCTCACCGCCGGCGTCGCGCTGGGCGGGCCGCTGCTGGGCCGGATGATCGACCGGCGGGGCCTGCGTACCGTGCTGCTGGTCACCCTCGTGCCGCAGCTCGTGTTCTGGTCGGCCGTGCCCGTCCTGCCGTACGCGATCGTGCTGGGCGCCTCCTTCGCCGCCGGGCTGCTCATGGTGCCGGTCCAGTCGGTCACCCGGCAGGCGATCGCCGCGATGACGGCGGCAGAGCAGCGGCGGGCGGCGTTCGCGCTGGAGTCGGTGGTCGGCGAGCTGTCGTACATGGTGGGGCCGGCGGTGGTCATCGTGTGCGCGGCGCAGGTGTCCCCCGGCGTGGTGGCCTGGGGCGTGGGCGCCGCGATCGTCGCCGGCGGGGCGGGGATCGCCCTGCTCGATCCGCCGCTGCGGAACCAGGACGAGGCGGGCGGCGAGGCGGCGGGCCGTCCCCGGCGGCGGGAGTGGCTCGGAGCGCGCATGGTCGCCGTCCTGACGATGGGGTTCGGCGTCGCGATGGTGCTCAGCGGCGTCGACCTGGCCATCGTCGCCGCTCTTCGAGAAGCCGGTCAGGTCTCGTGGGCGGCCGTGGTCATCGCCGTGTTCGGAGTGACGTCCGTCGTGGGCGGTCTGGTGTACGGAGCGCTGCCCCGGCCGATGCCCACCTGGCTGCTGCTCGGCCTGCTCGGGCTGGCGACGATCCCGGCCGGGCTTGCCCATGACTGGCCCTGGTTGTGCGTGGCCGTCACCGGCGCCGGGCTGCTCACCGCGCCGACCCTCTCCACGGTCTCCGACGCGGTGAGCCGGCTGGCGCCCGCCGGCGTGCGAGGCGAGGCGACCGGCCTGCACTCCTCGGCGGCGAGCGCGGGGTTCGCGCTCGGCTCACCGGTCGTGGGAGTGGCGATCGACGCGTCCGTGCCGGCGGGCGGCTTCGCCGCGGCCGGCCTGGCCGGCCTGCTCGCCGCCCTGACGGGATACCTGCTCCTGCGCCGCGCCGCCTCCGACGCGTGATGCGGCGCGGGTCAATCGTCCGTGGGTTCGTTCGTGAGCCGGCGGACGCCGAGCACCGTGAAGTAGGCCCACGGGCGGCCGACCGACGCCGCCAGGCTCGCCAAGCCCGCGATGGCGGCCGTGACCAGCAGGATGCGCCACGCCGTCATCCGGTCCTCCGTAGCCAGAGCGTGTGCACGGCCCATGCCGCCGCGGCGCCGACCGCGTACCAGAAGAGGTCGGGCGGGTTGAACGTGCTGCCCAGCAGCGGCCGCAGCACGGCCGGGATCTCCCCGAGCTGGGCGAACTCGATCAGCCAGCTCGCGCCGGCCGACACCCCCGCCGCCACCCAGGGCTTCACCTTGGGCAGGACCAGCGTCACGAGCGTGTAGATCAGCACGGTGTAGAGGGCGTCGCCCGCGTACTTCGGCACGGGGCCGTCGAACAGGGCCCGCACCCCCAACCCGGCCGCGACCGTCAGGACGGCTGCGCCGAGAACAAGCAGGCGGGGCATCAGATCACATAAGCGCCGAAAGCAACTACGGGGCATCCCCGCTCAGCTCGCGCAACGGGCGCGGGATCAACGCAGATGCGTGACGGAGTCCCAGCCCGAGCCGATCTGGTAGCCGTTGCCGAAGGGCGCCTTGGGCGACACCCTGAAGTTGTTGCCGAAATACTGCAACGACCCATCCGACTTCACCGCGAGAACGTCCGCGTAGCCGTCACCGTTGACATCGGCGGAGTTGACGTGTTTCATCCCGGCCCAACCGGAACCGACCTGATAACCACTCCCGAAAGGCGCCTTCGGCGACACCCTGAAGTTGTTACCGAAATACCGCAACGACCCATCCGACTTCACCGCGAGAATATCCGCGTAGCCGTCACCGTTGACATCGGCGGAGTTGACGTGTTTCATCCCGGCCCAACCGGAACCGACCTGATAACCACTCCCGAAAGGCGCCTTCGGCGACACCCTGAAGTTGTTACCGAAATACCGCAACGACCCATCCGACTTCACCGCGAGAATATCCGCGTAGCCGTCACCGTTGACATCGGCGGAGTTGACGTGTTTCATCCCGGCCCAACCGGAACCGACCCGATAACCACTCCCGAAAGGCGCCTCCGGCGACACCCTGAAGTTGTTACCGAAATACCGCAACGACCCATCCGACTTCACCGCGAGAATATCCGCGAACCCATCACCGTTGACATCGGCCGTCCGGCGGGCACCGCGCCAGAGCGCGTCGGTCAGCGTCGTCGCGTCGTCCACCTCCAGCGCGTACTTGTAGTTGAGGTCGGGCCGTGGCACCTGGACCCGCCAGCACACCTCGCCGATGGGGGTGGTCTGCCAGCTTCCGCCGGGAAACTTCTTCAGCATCGCGTTGAGAAACGCGTTGGTCGCCCAGGTGGGGTTGGTGCGCTGCTCGGCGCTCCCCCACCAGTCCTGCTGCTGGAACAGGCCGAGGCTGGTGTGGTCTTCCTTGCTGGTGTAGTTCTGCAGCGACGACTCCACGATCACGGTGGCCAGCGAGATGACCGCGGCCCTCGGGATGAACCCGCGGGCCTTGACCGCCTCGACGACCATCCGGGCGCAGGTGATCCGGTCGGGGTGCAGTTGCCTGCGCATCTTCGAGGTCATGTGCGGCGCCAGTTCGGCGGACAGCGCACGGTCGGCCGGAGTGGTGGTGCCGCACGGTTTGGTGGCTGTGATCTCGATCGGATCGGCCGCACCGCCGGCCAGCGAGACCGAGATGAGGGCGGCGGCGAGGAATGCGTGCATGGTGTGAGCTCCAAGGGGGGACCGGCCCCGGAGCGGAGCCGCGGGGCCGGTGGTCTGGTGGGTCAGAGGAGGCGGTCGACCGTGTCCCAGCCGCTGCCGACCTGGTAGCCGTTGCCGAAGGGCGCCTTGGGCGACACCCTGAAGTTGTTGCCGAAATACTGCAACGACCCATCCGACTTCGCCGCGAGAACGTCGGCGTAGCCGTCACCGTTGACATCGGCGGAGTTGACGTGTTTCATCCCGGCCCACCCGGAACCGACCTGATAACCGCTGCCGAAAGGCGCCTTCGGCGACACCCTGAAGTTGTTACCGAAATACTGCAACGACCCATCCGACTTCACCGCGAGAACGTCCGCGAACCCATCACCGTTGACATCACCAACGGCCACATGCTTCACCTCCGCCCACCCCGAACCGACCCGATAACCACTCCCGAAAGGCGCCTTCGGCGACACCCTGAAGTTGTTACCGAAATACTGCAACGACCCATCCGACTTCACCGCGAGAACGTCCGCGAACCCATCACCGTTGACATCACCAACGGCCACATGCTTCACCTCCGCCCACCCCGAACCGACCCGATAACCACTCCCGAAAGGCGCCGTGGGGGAGGACTTGATGTTGTTGCCGTAGTAGTGGAGCGTGCCGTCGGCCTTGACTGCGAGGATGTCGGCGAAGCCGTCGCCGTTGACGTCGCCGATCGCGGCGTGCTTCATCGTGGCCCAGCCTGCCCCGACGTTCCTGCTGTCGCCGTACGGGGCCTGGCGCGAGCTGTTGAAGTTGTTGGGGAAGTAGTTGAGCGACCCGTCGGACTTGACCGCGAGCAGGTCGGCGTAGCCGTCGCCGCTCACGTCGGGGATACGGGTGCGGCCGGCGCCGCAGTTGCGGCTGACGACGTTACGGTAGGTCTGCCCGTTCTTACTGCCGTACGGCACACCGTTGAAGATGGTCTGCACCCGCTCGTCGCCTGGCGCGCCCATACCGGTCTTGCCGTCGCCGTTCTTGTCGAACCACGTCTCGAAGTGCAGGTGAGGGGTGTTTCCGTTGGACCCGGTGCCGCCGACCGCGCCGAGTGGCTCCCCCTGTTGCACCCGGTCGCCCACCTCGACCGAGCGGTACTTGAGGTGCAGGTAGGCGGTGAACCAGCCGCCCCCATGATCGATCTTCAGCATGTGGCCGCCGCCCTTGCCGAAGTACGACTTGATCACGGTGCCGGCGGCGGGTGCGATGAGCTTGGCGCCATCGGTCGCGCTCTGCGGCTCCTTCACCATGTCGAGCGCCGGGTAGTGGCCCCAGGTGTCGAAGCGCCATTTCTCCCCGCAGGGGAACGGCATCTGGAAGTCGGGACGGGCGCCGGCCTCGGCGGGCGCGGCGATCGCGCAGGCCGCCAGGACACCGACGATGAGTAAGGGCTTTCGCATGGCACGGGAACGTAGTGACGCCCCGTCATAGATCCGTCATAAGAACGAAGGACAGAGCCGGTGGGAACCACGCTGACAAATGCGCCGGTGTTCGACGAGAAGCACGGCGGTATGAGTACTCAGGTGAGACCGTCATGGGCTCGGTATCGAGCGCCTTCGGCTGTTCGGACCGCCCTTGGCGGCTCCCGTACGCCGTCGAGCGTCGTGGCCGGCCGGCAGCGGGTCACCTCGTCCGGCATGTCCCCGAGAGCGGAGCCTGGCGGGGACGCCCGCGCTGATGTCCGGGTTCACGGCCCCGATGACTGCCACCAGCTCGCGGGCCCGCACCTGGGCGGACGCCGCCGCGGCGTTGGCGCCGCGCTCGCTGTGCACCTCGGCCAGCTGGTGCAGTGCGCGCGCCTGCCAGATGGGGGAGTCGATCGAGATCGCAAGCCGGTGCGCCCGGCCGAGCCGGTGCAGCGCGGTCTCGTGCTCGCGCCGCGACCTGCTGGCCGCGCCGAGAGCCAGCCACGCCTTGGCCTCGACCAGCGGCTCGTCCACGGCGCTCGCCAGCTCGATGGCCTGACGGAGAAATTCCTCACCGCTGTCGTGCCGACCCCGCTCGATCTCTAGGTACCCGAGGCCGTAGCGGGCGAACGCCTCGCCCCGCAGGTCGCCGAGGCCCTTCACTGTGCTGAGCAGGTCGGTGAACGCCTGCTCGGCCTCGTCGAGCCGGTCGGAGCCGAGCAGCAGTTCGCCGATCCGGTAGACGACCTCAGGATGGGCGCGCCGGTCCAGCGCCCTGCTCGCGGTGAGCGCCTCGTCCAGGTAGGGGCGGGCCGAGTCGAGGTGGCCGACGTCCATGAGGAGCTGCCCGAGCAGCCTGAGCACGAGGATCTCGGCACCTGCGTCGCCCGCCTCGCGGATCGCGCGCAGCGCGGTCTCGCACTGCTCGATCGCCTCGCCGTACAGGCCCTTCATGCCCGCCGTGAAGGCCGCCACCGCGCGCGCGAGCGCCCAGCCGTGCCGGTCATCGCAGCGCTCGAACAGCTGCAGAGCCTCCGTGACGGCTGCGGTAGCCGGTCCGTAGCGGTGCCGGTACGCCTCCAGCAGGCCCATCCCGGTGAGCAGGGCGGCCGAGCCTCGTATGTTGCCCGCCGCGCGCGTGGCGAGGAGCGCGACCCGATGTGTCTCCTCCCAGTCGTCATAGTGGCCGCGGGTCTGGAACAGCGACACCGCGGTCACGGCCAGGTCCCAGCAGAGCTCGTCGAGGCCGAGCGCGGCGGCCTGACGGACGGCGGCCACGATGTTCGCGCGTTCGACCTCATACCAGGACAAAGGGTCAGTGTCGACGATGTCCATGCCAGGCGGGTTCCAGCGGGGAGCCGTTCCGTGCACGACGGTGTAGTCGCCGCCCTGGGTCGCGCGGTGCGCCCGCTCCACCAGCGCCAACCAGCCGCCCAGCACCCGCGTGACGTCCGCCTGGCTGACTTCGCGGGCGTAGATGCGGACCAGGTCGTGGAGGCGGTAGCGCATGTCCCCGGCCACCTGGAGCAACTGGGAGTCGACCAGGCTGTCGACGAGGTCCTGCGTGCCGTTCGCGGCCAGGGCCGCCCAGCCGGGGATCTCAGAGGTGTCGGCCTGGGCGAGGGCGGACAGCAACCGGAGAGCGGCGGGGTCCAGGCCCTCGGTGGACAGCGCGATGCTGCTGCGGACCTCCAAGTCACCGTGCGCGAGCTCGTCGAGCCTGCGGCGTTCGTCCCTGAGCCGCTCCACCATGTGGCCGACCCGCCAGTGTGGCCGGCTGGCGAGCCTGGCGCCGGCGATCCTGAGGGCCAGCGGGAGGTTTCCGCAG
This sequence comes from Nonomuraea sp. B1E8, assembly GCF_039871515.1. Taxonomy (NCBI): domain Bacteria; kingdom Bacillati; phylum Actinomycetota; class Actinomycetes; order Streptosporangiales; family Streptosporangiaceae; genus Nonomuraea; species Nonomuraea sp. B1E8. The sequence goes on from NZ_JBDPLS010000001.1 coordinate 248,424, forward strand.
AGCCGGGCGAGCTGGGCGGTGGCCTCCGGCTCCGCACGCAGCCGGTCGGCCCCTGCGACGCTGTTCAGAAACCGTACGGACTGGGCAGGCTCCAGCTCCGCCAGCTCCACCCGGCCCACAACGGGCAGGCCGGCCAGCCGCGACCTGGCGGTGATCAGCACCCCGCACCCCGCGTCACCTGGGAGAAGGGGACGTACCTGGGCCTCGTCGAGCGCGTCGTCCAGCACCACCAGCACCCGCCGCCCCGCGATGCACTCCCTGAACCTGGCCGCCCGCTCCTCCACGCCTCCCGGCAGGTCCTGCACCGGTTCGCCCAGGGCCCGCAGGAAATCCGCGAGCACCTCTCCGGGCTCCACCCGCCGATCAGGTAGGGCGCGCAGCCGGGCGAAGAGCTGACCACCGGAGAAGCGCTCACATATGCCGTGCGCGACGTGCACGGCAAGCGTGGTCTTGCCCACCCCCGCCTTGCCCGTGACGATCGCGACCGGCACCACGGCAGCCGTGGACTCCGGCAGCAGGACCGCCGACAGCTCGGATGTCGTTGTCTCACGCCCGGTGAAATCCGGCACGTCGGTGGGAAGCTGTCTCGGGCAGGGTCTCGCACGCAGGTCGAGGGCGGGGTCATCGGTGAGGATGGCCTGCTCCATTCCCTTCAGCCGCGGGCCTGGCTCCAGACCGAGCTCCTCCAGGAACGTCGCACGTGCCTCCCGGTAGACGGTCAGCGCCTCCGCCTTGGCCCCACACCGGTAGAGGGCCAGCATGCGCAGCGCCCACAGGCGTTCCCGGAGCGGATGCTCTTCGGTGAGCGCGGCCAGCTCGGACAGCAGCTCCCGGTGGCGGCCGAGCCGCAGCTCAAGCTCCAGGCACTCCTCGAGCACGGCCCTGCGGCCGTCGTCGATGCCGGCCACCTCGGCCTCGACGCCCACGAAGTCGATCCCGGACAGGAGCGGCCCCCGCCACAGCGCCAGCCCACGTCGCAGTGACATGGCGGCATCCCGGTCCCTGCCCTGCGCCGCCGCCTGGCGGCCCGCCTCGACGTGCGCGGCCCATTCCAGCAGGTCGAGCGTGTCGGGTCCGGCCTCCAGGAGATAGCCGCCGGGCATGGTCCTGATCACGTCGGGGCAGCCGGCCGCGGCCAGCGCCTTACGCAGCCGCCCCACCGTGTTCCGGATCTGGCGCGCCGGTGACGGGACCGGCCCGGAGAAGCAGAACTCGACGAGACGGTCCACGGTCACCGTGTCGTTGGCACGCAGCAACATGAGCGCGAGCAGCCCGCGCTGGCGGTGCCCGAGATGGAGCATCTTCCCGTCCACGGTGGCCCTGACGTGCCCGAGAACCTGAAACCGTAACGCCATGTGCCCACCCTTTTACCCATTTCGCCCCCGTTGGCCGATAATCGTCCTCCAGGGCCCCACTGCGGGTCCAGGCATTGCAGTCCTGGCTTAAAAGCCCAGCTTGACCGGGATGAACAGCGGGAAGGTGGCCACGATCGATGTTACGGATCCTTTTCACCGGCGAAGACCTCGCCCGTACGCGAGTCGCGACAGCCGATCCGCTGTGGGAGATCGCGCTCAGCATGTTCCGGCTGGCGGGGCGCAGAGGTAAGGGAGCGTTCGCCACGTGGCGCCGCCGGACCCGCCAGGAGCTGGCCAGGTCGGACAACCTGGCCACCGTGCGATGCGTTCTGGGCCCGCTCTTCCCCGCTCATTCCTCGTACTTTCCCGACTTCCTCACGCCGCCCGCCGGCGTGCACGGACTGGGCGCTGGGGTCGACGCCGTGCTGAGCACGCCGCGCCCGCTGCTGCGCAGGGAACTGGACAAGCTGGCGAGGCGGACGGGCACGCCATCATGGGCGTGGGGCCTGGCCGACGGCCGCATGGACGCCTTCCATGACCTGCGCGACGGGCTGTGCGGCTACTTCGATGCCGCCATCGCTCCCTACTGGGTCGAGATCCAGGCGATGGTGGACGCCGACCGGGCCAGGCGCGGGCGCGCCTACCTGGACGGCGGGGTCGGCCACATGCTGGCGAGCTTCAGCCCGGTCATGCGGTGGCGGCCGCCCGTACTGAGCATGGACCACCCGGTCCACCGGGACGTGCACCTCGACGGGCGCGGGCTGGTGCTGATCCCGTCGTACTTCTGCTGGGGCGCGCCCGTGGCGCTGGCCGACCCGGAGCTACCGCAGGTGCTGGTATACCCGATCGAACGGGACCACCCGCTGGCCACGCCGAGGAAGCCGCCCGACAGCCCCAACGCTCGGCTGCTCGGCCCCACCAGGGCCGCCATACTGAAGTCCACCGTCGCGGGGGTGACCACGGGAGAGCTGGCCCGCCACCATGGGATCTCACCCTCCGGCGTGAGCCAGCACACCCAGGTGCTGCGCGAGGCGGGGCTCATCGTCAGCCGCAGGTCCGGCGGAAACGTGGTCCACACCGTCACGCCCCTCGGCGCGGCCCTGCTGACCGGCGGCCAGATCGATGCGGCGCAGGCATAAAAGGTCAGCCCCGCGCTCGCCGGCCGGTGAGACGGCGGCGACGTAGGCCGGCGTTCGCCGGAGCGAGCCTTTTGGGGTGTCAAAGCCTGGCCCTGGAGTCCGTTTTGCGCAGATTGTCGCATTGGTGCCCCGGGTAGCTCCCCTTGTCGAGGTTGCACCCGCAGCCGCACCGATCGCTCCACCACACCACGTTGGGAGCAACCACATGAGAACGCCGAGCCGCCTGACCGCAGCCAGGATCCTGCCCCTGCCTCGCCTCAGCGTGCCGACGCCGTTCCCGGACGACGACGATTACTCCGGCCGTCGCCGCCGCCGTCGCCACCGGCGCTGATCGGCGGCAGGAACGTGCGGCTGAAGGGCCTGCCTGGTCCCTTCAGCCGCCCCCCCCCCCCCCCCACGCCTCATCCCCCGGCAGACGGAGCCTCCCTGGCCGGAGCCTGCCTGAGGAGCCCGTCACTCACCTACGCGCACTGCTTCCTGAAGTAGACCGAGCAGTCGCTCCTCCAGCACTTGAAGACGGAGCAGCAGATGCTGCCCGTACAGGTCGTGTGGTCGAGGATGCACCGTGCCGTGCAGGCGGCCTGCGCGTCGCCGGCCGGCACGACGAAGGCGACGATCCGGTCCGCCAGATCGGTCATGAGTTTCATCTGTCCCACCTTCTCTCCGGCGACTATTCGCACACCGTTACCAAGCGGTAACTGCAGTCGGTGTTGTAGCACTTCATCTTGTAGCACCCGGTGTTCGGGTCGTAGCTGACCTGCACGCACCTTGGGGTGCACGCCGCGGCGGCCTTGACCGTCGGAATCAACCGGTCGATGAGCTTGTCGAGCATTCTGTTCTCACCTCCTTCGCTGCCTCGGGTTCACTGGGCGCGGATTCACCGAGAGACGGCTCGTGATATCCGCGGGCTTGGAGGCGGAAGAAGCGGGCGTAGGTGCCGTCCACCGCCATGAGGTCGTCGTGGTCTCCCCGCTCCGCGACGACCCCGTCCTCCAGGACGACGATCAGGTCGGCGTCCCGCACGGTGTTCAGCCGGTGGGAGATGAGCAGGCTCGTCTGGCCCGCGCGGTGCCGGCGCATCCGGGCGTGCACGTCCGCCTCGGCCTCAGGATCGAGACCCGAGCTCGGTTCGTCGAGGATCATCAGGTCCCGTCCGTCGCGGAGGAAGGCTCTGGCCAGGGCGGTTCGCTGCCACTGGCCGCCCGAGAGCACGACGCCGGTCGAGGAGTCCTCGCGGTCCTCCTCACTCGTGAACATCCGGGTGAGCAGCGTGTCGTAACCCCGGGGAAGGGACGCGAGCAGCTCGTCCACCCCCGCCTTCCGCGCGGCGGCACGGATTCGGTCCAGGTCGTCACGGGCGCCGACGTCTCCCAGGCCGATGTTGTCGCGGGCGGAGAAGTCGTAGGTCATGTGGTCCTGGAAGACGCCGCTGATCCGATCCCGCAGCGTGTCCGGCTGGACGTCGCGCAGGTCGACACCGTCCCAGAGGATGGCTCCCCGGCTCGGGTCGTAGAAGCGGCAGAGCAGTTTGACGAGCGTGCTCTTGCCGGCGCCGTTGAGCCCGACCAGCGCGACGGCCGCGCCGTACGGGATGAACAGGTCGACGCCGCGCAGGATCCAGGGATGGTCGTCGCTGTAGCGGAACCACACGTCGCGCAGCTCGATCCCGTGCCGCAGCGGCGGCAGCGGCGCGGGGTCGGCCGGCACGACGAGGTCGGGCTCGGCCCTGACCACCGCCACGTAGTGGCCGAAGAGCCGCAGGTTGTGATCGGCGGTCGCGATGCCGGTGACCAGGGTGCTGAGCCCGCCCTGGACGGCGACGACGGCGGCGGTGAACATCGACACGTCCCCGACGGTGAGCGCGCCGGACCTGGCCGCGGCGATGGCCCAGACGAGTCCGCCCCCGGCCACCACGGCGGACAGCAGGGCGAGCACCCCCTCCGCCGACAACTCCTTGCGGTCCATCCGGCGCTTGCCCTCATGAGCCGTCGACAACTCCGCCATGAGCCGGCCGCGCAGGAATCCGCCGGAGTTGAAGAGCCTGATCTCCTTGGCCGCCTCGATCGTGCTGAGCAGGTCGCTGTAGAAGACCTGCCGGCGCTCGGCCGGGCCGATCTCCCACATCATGCTCGTACGCTGCCGCGACAGCTTCAGCTGCGCGACCAGCGCCGGCACGGCGGCGCACAACACGATCAGCGTCATGGCCGGGCTGATCACCAGCACGGCTCCGACGAAGCCGACCACGGTGACGGCGGAGCGGATGAGCCCGAAGGACTCGGTGACGATGCCGTCGGCCCTGGACGCCCCCTCCTGGGCCAGGCGCAGCCGGTCGAGGAAGCGCGGGTCCTCGAAGGGCCGCAGCCCCGGGAATCGTGCCGTGGCCGCGAAGAGCCGGTCCGTCGTGGCGGCCACCATGGCCCGGCCGACCTGGTTGCCGAGGTACCTCGACCAGTGCGGCAGGACCGCGGCGGCGACGCCGATGCCGGCCAGTCCCGCGGCCAGGCCCAGTAGCTCGGTCAGGGAGGCCGCCCCGGTCAGGCCGTCGATGACCAGCTTGGTCAGCCAGGCCGCCGCGACCGGCGCCGCAGCCGTGCCCAGCAGCGTGACCGCGTACCCGATCGCGGGAACGGCGGCGGCGCTCCAGGCGGTTGCCGCCGCCTCACGCGCGGAGGCGGTCAGGCGCACCCCCTCAACGGCCATGCCGCGCCACCAGCTTCCTGATGGTGACGGCATGGAGATCGTCGGCGTGGAAGAAGCCGTGCTCGCGGGAGTCGAAGCTGGCCTCGGTGTTGTCACCGATCAGGACGAACCTGCCGGCGGGGACGACGTCGTCGTCGACGGCCTTGCGTACGTCCTCCGGGACCGGATCGCCGGGCAGGGCGGCGATACGCTTGATCAGATATTTGCTGCCGATCGGGTGAGGGCTCAGGACGACGGCGATCTGCCCGGTGCGCAGCGCCGCGAGACGCGTGCGCCGGGACAGGAGCCGGTCCCCATCGGCCAGCGACGGGGCCATGCTGTTGCCGTGGACGCGGATCACCATGTACGTCGCGCGCAGCCGTACGGCCAGCAGGGCCAGACCCGCGAGCCCGCATGCCGCCGCGAGGAACGCCCGCGTCATGGCGTCCTGACCTCGGCGGGCATGGTGTGGCCGCTGCCGGCGACCGTGCCCCCGGCGTCGATCGTGATGACCGTCGGGTACGCGTTGACCTTGAACGCCGTCTGGAGTGGCCCCTGCGGCGCCTCCACGACGACACGTGCCACCTCCGCGAGGCGTTCGACGTAGTCTGCGGAGTCCTCTCCTGGGCCGGTGTCGACCACGGCGAGCACGGCGTCCGACGTGCCGCGTGCCCGTTCCACGAAGAGCGGGAGCAGGTCCTTGCAGGGCTGACATCCCTGGGAGAAGAAACCGACCAGCGCGGGTGCGCCCAGAAGCTCGTCGGAGATCGGCTCACCGCTCGTGGTCATGGCGGCGAACGTCGGGACCCTCGCTCCGGGCGAGAGGCCTTCCGCCATCGCCGGCGGCGGCATGCTCTTGCTCTGGCTGCGCAACCGGCGGATCACACCGACGGTCAGCAGCAAGTTCACCATGCACAGCAGTCCGACCAGCACGACCGCGGCGACCAAGTACTGCAACACGCCCTCCCCCGGCCTGTCCATGAACAACGGCTGGATCCCCGTGACGGCGGACGCGGTCCCGGTCAGGACCTGTCACGCGACGCGCAGGAGACCCACGAACCGGATATTTCACGATCCCGCTAGCCCGGCCCTCGCGCGCCACTAGCCTGGCGCCGCCGCCTGTCGTGGGTCAGGTGCCGGAATGGCCCCTTCCGAACGTCCGTACGGGGCCCGGATTCAGCGGGCGGCGAAGGTGACCGCCACAGGGGCGGCCTCGCGACGCGGCATGGCCCCGGCCATGGGAGCGCCGAGCTAACAAGGATGAAACACGCGCGGGTGTTCCATGAAGCTCACCAGACCGGCGCACGCGTGCTTGGAGCGAATGTGCCTGGCCTCCGCTCGACCGACCCGAGGAGACGTCATGGACACCAACCCGCCTCGCGAGCATGACCCTTACGGCCGGAACCAGGTCGGCAACACCCAGCCCACCCGTGAGGGCTTCCACCCGCCGGGGCCGGTGTTCATCCCGCCCGGGTTCCCGCCGCCTCCTCCCCCTCCCCCTCCCGCCCCGCAGCGGCGGACGGGGATCGTGCTCACCGGCAAGGTGGCCGCGGGACTGGCGCTGGCGACGCTGGTCACCCTCGCAGGGGCGGCGCTCGGAGGCGGCGCCGTGGGGGCGCACCTGACGGCGGCCGGCCGACCGGCCGCGACCGCCACCGTCGCCGCCCCCAACCCGGTGTTCCGTACGGCTTCCGCCCCGTACACGGTCGCGCAGGTCGCCGAGCTCGTGCAGCCGTCGGTGGTGATGATCCAGGGCCAGACCGCCGGAGGCTCCGGGGTGGTGCTGTCGGCGGACGGGCTGATCCTCACCAACAACCACGTCGTGGCCGGGCAGGATCGCCTGGCGGTGAAGTTCAGCGACGGCAGGACCGCCCAGGCCGATGTGGTGGGCACCGACCCGGCCACCGACCTCGCCGTCATCCGGGCCGAAGGCGTGACCGGGCTGGCCAGAGCCACGCTGGGTGACAGCGACCAGCTCAAGGTCGGTGACGACGTCCTGGCCATCGGAAGCCCGCTCGGCCTCGACGGCACGGTGACGGCGGGCATCGTCAGCGCGCTGGACCGTACCGTGACCGCCGGGAACGGTCCGGACGGACGGCAGCAGCCCCCGGGCATGGGCGGGCAGGAGCAGGAGAGCGGGACGACCACGCTCGGCGGCATGATCCAGACCGACGCGGCGATCAACCCCGGCAACTCCGGCGGCGCCCTGGTCAACGCCGCCGGCGAGCTGGTCGGCATCAACAGCGCTGTCGCTCCCGAAGGGGTCAACCTGGGCTTCGCCATCCCGGTGAACACCGCCAAACAGGTATCCGAGCAGCTCATCAGCAAGGGCAAGGTGAGCCACGCGTACCTGGGAGTGAGCGTCACCGACGCGACGGGCCAGGTGGCCGGCGCGCTGATCAGGGAGGTGGTCCCGGGCAGCCCGGCCGACAAGGCGGGACTGAAGCAGGGCGACCTCCTCACCAAGATCGGCGACACGCCGGTCACGGGCGGCGACACGGTCGTCGGGCAGGTCCGCGGCTTCACGGTCGGCCAGCGGGTGCAGATCACCTACGAGCGGGACGGCGAGCCGGACACCGTGACCGTCGTCATGGCGAAAAAGCAATAGCCCGAAGCCGGCCCGGCGCGCGGGCCGGTGTCTCCATGCCGTTTCCGGCCGGTCGCGGGTGCGCCCGGCTTGCCTGACTCACTGTATAGCTGTTATACAGTTAGCCATGTCGATTCACACGGTCACCGTGGCGGACGCGGTCGCCGACCAGCTGCGCCGCCGGTTGTTGTCCGGGCACTACCGGGGCGGAGATCAGCTGCGCGACACCGACCTGTCGCAGGAGTTCGGCGTGGCCCGGCCCACGGTGCGCGCGGCCGTGCAGACGCTGGTGGCCGAAGGGCTGCTGGATCGCGGACGTGGACGCAGCGCGCAGGTCCGGTCGTTCACCGCCGAGGACGCCATCGACCTGGGCCGGCTGCGGCGCCCGATCGAGACGATCGCCGTTGAGATGATCATGTCACAGGCCCGGCCGCTCACCGGCATCGCCTCGGCGGCGCAGGCGTTCTCCGCGCTGGGCGACGACGTCTCGTGGGACGTGGTCGCCGGCCATGACGTGGCCTTCCACCGGGCGGTGTTCGCAGCCGCGGGCTCGGCCCGCCTGCTGCGCACCTTCGACGAGCTCAGCGCCGAGCTGCGCCTGCTCATCGCCCAGCTCCGCCCGACCTACGACAGCGTCTCCGACCTGGCACACGAGCACGAGGTGCTGCTCGATGCGCTGCGCTCCGGTGACGTCCAGCAGGCCAAGGCCGCCTGGAACACCCACTGCGACGACTCGGAACGTTTCTACCTCGACCTCATCCAGGAGCACGCACGGTGAACTTCAACGACTTCGACGCCATCAGCTTCGACTGCTACGGGACCCTCATCGACTGGGAGGCCGGCATCGCGACCGTGCTGCGCGCGTGGGCCGGCGCGCACGGTCTGCGGATGAGCGATGAGCAGCTGCTGACGGCATATGCGGCGCACGAGGCGCAGGCCGAGGCCGACCACCCCGGCGACCTCTACCCGCGGATCCTCGCGCGGGCGATGCGGGGCCTGGGTGCGCAGCTCGGCGTGCCGGTCAGCGACGCCGAGGCCGAGTCGCTGGCGGTCTCCGTGCCCGACTGGCCGGCGTTCCCCGACTCGGCGGAGGCGCTGGAGCGGCTCTCGCGGCGCTATCGGCTCATCATCCTGTCCAACGTCGACCGTGCCTCCTTCGCCGGCTCCAACAAGCGCCTCGGCACCACCTTCACCAGCGTCCTCACCGCCGAGGACGTCGGCTCCTACAAACCCGATCCCCGCAACTTCGAGGCGCTGGCGCGCGAGGCCGAGCGGCTCGGAGTGGCCGAGGGCAGGCTGCTGCACGTGGCGCAGAGCCTGTTCCATGACCACGTGCCGGCCAAGGCCGCGGGCCTGCCCACCGTGTGGATCAACCGCCGCCACGACGACGCGGGCTGGGGCGCGACACCGGAGCCGTCGGCCGGCGTCGCCCCGGACTGGACCTTCACCTCCATGCGCGCGTTCGCGGACGCGGTCGACGCCGGAGCCGCCTGACGGCCCGGCCGGGCACGGGGATCGGCGAGCCTCTGCACGTCGTGGACCGCGTGGTGGTGGGCGCGTTCGTCCTGGAACTCGCCGCCCGCCTCTACACCCACCGGGGCGCTGGCGCGCCTGCACGCCAAGCTGGACGCCCTTTCCCCGCGGGCTGAGGGCCGGGCCGGCGGGCAGGAGGACGACCCAGAAGCGTCGCCCAGCCTGTCGAACGCGAGCCGACCGGCTGCGTCACCGGCAGGGTGTGAGGGCGTCCAGGCTGGGATAGTCGGTGTACCCGGCGGCTCCGTGCGTGTACAGGTCGGCGGTGTCGATCGGCTGGAGCGGGGCGTTACGGGCGAAGCGGGCCGGCAGGTCGGGGTTGGCGATGAACGCCCTGCCGTAGGAGACCAGGTCGGCCAGTCCGGAGGCGAGCGTGGCCTCGCCGGCTTCCTTGCTGGTGGCGGGGCGGTTCTCCCCGACGTTGGCGATGAGGGTGCCTCGCCGGCGGGGCCGCAGGTCGGCCAGAGCCGGATAGCGGTCGCCGTCGGTGAGGTGCAGATAGGCCAGGCCGAGGCCGTCGATGCGCTCGACGAGGTCGCGATAGACGGGGCCGGGGTCGCTCTCCACCATGCCGAACTGCGGGTTGCCCGGCGACAGGCGTAGCCCTGTGCGGTCGGCGCCGATCGCGCCGGCCACGGCGGTGACGACCTCGACGGGGAAGCGGATGCGGCCTCCAGCCGTGCCGGGGCCGTACTCGTCGTCACGGAGATTGGTGTTGTCGGCCAGGAACTGGTGGATCAGGTAGCTGTTGGCGCCGTGCAACTCGACCCCGTCGAAGCCCGCCGCCATCGCGTTGCGGGCGGCGGCGACGTGGTCCTGGACGGCCTGCCGGATGTCCGCCCTGGTCATCACGCGGGGCGTGACGGGATCGGCCTTGCCGCCGTCCCGTACGTGGACCGGGCCGGGCGTGGGCACGGCCGACGGGCCGGCGGGGACGTCGGCTGCCAGGCGCGACAAGGGGTGACCCTGCCGGCCACCGTGCATGAGCTGGGCGAAGACGCGGCCACCGGCCGCGTGCACGGCTTCCGTGACGGCGCGCGATGTCAGGTTCAACCCGAGGTACGGCATGCGGATCGGTGAGCTGGCCCAGCAGACCGGCGTGAGCGAGCGGTCGCTGCGCTATTACGAGAAGCAGGGGCTGCTCCAGGCGGAACGCACCCCTGGCGGCCACCGCGACTACGCCGACGGGGCCGTGGAGCGGGTCATCCGCATCCAGGAGTTGTTCGCCGCCGGGCTGTGCAGCGCCAAGATCGCTCAGCTGCTCCCGTGCCTGGGCGACGGCAAGGGCGGGGCGGCCGAGCCGGCCTCACCGTGGCTGGCCGACCAGCTCACGAAGGAACGCGAGCGCATCGACCGCATGATCGGCGACCTCGTCCGTTCCCGCGATGTGCTCGACGACGTCATCAGGGAAGCCTTCAAGCGCTGAGCGTCACCGACCTCTGCGGTACGCGGGGAAGCCGGGTCAGTGCGGGCGGCGGCCACGGTACGTACGGCGGTACGCCGTGGGAGTGGTGGACGCGTCGCGTGCCAGGTGTTGCCGGAGGTTGGCGGCCGTACCGAGGCCGGAGCGCCGGGCCACCTCATCGACCGGCAGGTCGGTGCCCTCCAGCAGCCTGCGCGCTTCGAGAAGGCGCTGGGCGGCCAGCCAGCGCAGCGGGGTGGTGCCGGTCTCCGCGGCGAAGTGGCGGGCGAACGTTCGCGGCGCCAATCCCGCCTGGCGGGCGAGGTCGGCGACGGTGACGGGTTCGGCCAGGTGGTCCAGCGCCCAGGCGCACACCGCGGCCATGCCCTCGCCGCTGGGCGGCAGCGGTCGTTGCAGGAACTGGGCCTGACCGCCCTCCCGGTGTGGCGCGACGACCAGCCGCCGCGCGACCCGGATCGCGGCCTCCGGGCCGTGGTCGGTGCGCACCAGATGCAGGCACAGATCGATGCCCGCGGCGAATCCGGCGCTGGTCAGCACGTTGCCGTTGTCGGCGTACAGGGTGTCGGGGTCGACGTCGACAGCGGGGTAGCGGGCGGCGAGGTCGGCGGTGTCCATCCAGTGAGTGGTCGCCCGCCGGCCGTCCAGCAACCCCGCCGCGGCCAGCGCGAAGGCGCCTGTGCAGACGGAGACGATGCGGGCACCGCGTGCGCAGGCGGCGCGCAACGCGTCGAGCACCGGCAAGGAGGGCTCCACCAGGGGTGCGTAGCCTGGCACCACGATCGTGCCGGCGGTGTCGAGAGCGTCGAGCCCCAGCGGCGTGTGAAGGTCGAAGCCCGTGGTCGTCGGGACCGGCCCCGCCGATTCGGCGCAGACGGCGAACGAGTACTCCTCGCCGCCGAACACCTCCGCGGGGATGGCGAGGTCGAAGGCGACCACCTTCGGCAGGGCCAGACCCACAACACGGTGCATGGCAGGATTCTTACGGTAATAGGCCTTTCTGTCACTCGTCACCGGTCCGTCGCCCGGCAAGGATGACGATGCACGTCAAGGCAGGGAGAAGCCATGTTGTTCCTCGACGCGTCCTCGTTCACCGCCGATCGTCCATGGGGCGCCCTCGACATCACCGAGATCGACAACGCCACCGTCCGGCTGCACTGGACCGACGAGCCCTACGTCTGGCACGTGAACGACGGCCCGGAGGTCTTCGCCGTCATGGACGGCGCCGTCGACATGCACTACCGCCGCGACGGCCGGGAACATGTCGAGCGGCTCACCCCCGGCCGCATCTGCTACGCCGAGCCGGGTGACGAACACGTCGCGCATCCCGTACCCATGGCCCGCATCCTCGTCATCGAGCGCAAGGGCAGCGTCTAGCCGGTCCCCGCCTCGGGTGCGACGCGGCGGTTGCGCTCGATGACAAAGGCGGCCCCGCTCCTGGCCCGCGCCGCCCTCCGCACGGGCTCACCTCGACGTGTTGTGTCCAGCCGCCCGGCCGGCCCACGAGCAGGACCGGCGTCCGCCCTCCCCGATGCGAGGGCCGGGCCTGGGTCATCCATCGCGGTTCCGGCGGGCGATGGCGGTGTTGAGTGCGGTGGCGAACACCGTCCATCCCGCGTACGGCACCAGGAACAGCCCCGCGCGGCGGTCGGCCGTCCATCCCCGCCGGACGAGCATCGCGTTGGACGCGTTGAGGACGAGGATCTCGGCGAGCGCCAGCCGCGGGTTGCGCGCCCGGAAGAACAGGGCCGGCCATGCGGCGTTGAGCACCAGGTTGCCGGCCAGAGCACTCCGGAACGCCCGGCTTTCGGCCTGGTCACCGCGGGAGAGGGCCCGCGCGCCCGCATAGGTGATGAGCACGTACAGAGGCGTCCAGACCAGGCCGAAAGCCTGGGGCGGTGGCTGCCACGACGGCTTCTCCAGCCGCTGATACCAGCTGGAACGCGCGTCGGTGGCGAGCGCTCCGGCGACGGCGGTGGCGGTCACCGCGAGAGCCGTCTTCAGGAGGAGTTTCCCTTTCATCGCCGTCTCCTGCCCGGGAGCGACGCCACCGCACATGAAGCCCGCGCGGTCAGCGCACGTAGACGTTGGGCCGGGGCGGGGTGCTCATGGCGTCGCCGATGAAGAAGCTGGGGTGCGGCGGCTGGTTGTAGGCGGTGTTCTGCCAGGCGAGGGCCACGCGGTACTGCGGGTCGTGCAGCAGGGTGTGGATCTTGGTGGTGGTCGCGTGGGGTGTGGCGTAGATGCGCAGGGCGCGGTCGTCGGTGGTGGGCCAGATGACCTCCTCGCGCCAGTCGCCGAGGATGTCGCCCGACAGTGACGGGGTGGCCTTGGTGCCGTTGTTGCTGTGGACGCCGGAGGCGGTCAGCAGGCGGGTCTCGCCGCCGGTGCCGTACTTGTCGATCCTGGTCTGGTCCAGCAGCTCGCGCACCGGGTCGGCGTCCCACCAGGACAGGAAGTTGGCCGAGGACGGCTGGCGGCCGACGACCGTGCCGGAGGTGTTGCGCAGCCCGTTCTGCCCCGCCCCCGCGGCCCAGGACTCGGCGCCAGGGCTGCCGGCGTAGATGTCGCCGGCCACGCCGCGCCCGGGCCCCTCGCCGTCGGAGCTGCCGGTCTGCCACAACACCTGTCCGGTACGGGCGTCGACCATGTACAGGCCGGGCCGGTCGGCCGGCTCGGAGATCTTCACGTACTCCTGGCCCGCGCGGCCGGGGTCGAGGTCGCCCAGGTGCGCGGCGTCACCGTGGCCCCATCCGACGTTCCACAGGCGGCCGCCGTCGTCGTCGATGGCGGCGGCGCCGTAGACGATCTCGTCGCGGCCGTCGGCGTCCACGTCGCCGACGGTGAGGCTGTGGTTGCCCTGGCCGGCGTACGAGCCGTTGCCAGAGGCGTTGCTGTCGAACGTCCAGCGCTTGACGAGCCGGCCGTCGCGGAAGTCCCAGGCGGCGATCACGGCGCGGGTGTAGTAGCCGCGGGCCATGATGAGGCTCGGCCGCTGCCCGTCCAGGTACGCGGTGCCGGCCAGGAAGCGGTCCACCCGGTTGCCGTAGGAGTCGCCCCAGGAGGAGACGTTGCCGCGGGGCGGGTCGTAGTTCACCGTGGACAGCGCCGCGCCGGTCCGGCCGTCGAACATGGTGAGGAACTCGGGCCCGGACAGGATGTAGCCGGAGGAGTTGCGGTGGTCGGCGCTCGCGTCGCCGATGACGGTGCCGCGGCCGTCGACGGTGCCGTCGGCGGTCTTCATGGCGACCTCGGCCCTGCCGTCGCCGTCGTAGTCGTAGACCTGGAACTGCGTGTAGTGGGCGCCTGCCCGGATGTTGCGGCCCAGGTTGACGCGCCACAGGCGGGTGCCGTCCAGCTTGATCCCGTCGATGTAGACCACGTCGGTGGTGCCGGACTGGGAGTTGTCCTTGGAGTTGTCGGCCTCCCACTTCAGCACCAGGTCGAGGCGGCCGTCGCCGTCCAGGTCGCCGACGGAGGCGTCGTTGGCGTGGTGGCCTGCGCTGGGCGGGGAGATGGGCACGTCGAGATGGCCGTCCGCGAAACGGAGCGAGGGTTCGGAGGCCGGGCCCTCGGCGCCGCCGGTGACCGGGCGGACCGTGTAGGAGGCGTCCGCGGCCGCCCCGGAGTCCAGGTAGTTGGTGGAGTCGGTGACGGTGGCGACGCGGGTGCCGCCTCGATAGACGGCGAAGGACGTGTCGCGGGGCTCGGTGCCCAGCAACCGCCAGGAGACCAGGTTGCCGCCGCCGGAGCGGACGCTGATCAGGCCGCGGTCGAGGTCTTCCGCCTGCTTGGCGTCCGCGGGGCCAGTGGGTGTGACCGTGGGGGTGACCGTGGGGGTCGGCTCGCCGGGGTCGCCGGTGCAGGTGACGCCGTTGAGGGCGAACGAGGCGGGCGCCGGGTTGGCGGAGCCGTTCCATGAGGCGTTGAAGCCGAACGTCGTGCTGCCGCCCTGCGGGATCGCGGCGTTGTAGCCCGCGTCCTCGGCCCTGACGGCGGAGCCGTTCTGCGTGGCGGTGGCGTTCCACGCCTGGGTGATCCGCTGTCCGTCGGTGAACGACCAGTCCAGGCGCCAGCCGTTGACGGCTTCGCCGACGTTCCTGATGGTCACGTTGCCGGTGAACCCTTCGGACCACTGGGCGGCGACGGCGTAGTCGACCTCGCAGGCCACCGCGGCGGAGGCCGGCGACTGCAGGCCGACGGCGGCCGCGGCGACCAGGCACACGGTGCTGCCGAGCGTCGTGAAGAGCAGCGCTGGACGGGATAAACGTTTCATTGAACGTCCAATCGGTGTACGGATCCCGATGAGGTGCCGAGCGCCCACACGGTAAGAAGGCACTGACCAGGGTGTCAACGAGACACCGCCGTCCAGCCGGCGGGCGATTGTTACCTTTCAGGTCAGCGGCGGAAAGCGCCTTCCACGGCGCTGAAAGTTTCGTGACCGGAACGGATCAGCGGCAGGGCGGCGCGGTGGACTCGCGAACGACCAGCCGCGGCCGGTAGACCAGCTTCTGATGGCGGTGCCCCGGCCGGGTCTCGTCCAGCAGCAGCTCCGCCGCGATCCGGCCCAGCTCACGCTTCGGCTGCCACACGGTGGTCAGCGACGGGGCCAGCTGCGCGGCGAACGCCACGTCGTCGTACCCCACGACCGACATCTCCCCCGGCACCGCGATCCCCCGCTCCTTCAGGCCGCCGATCACCCCGAGCGCCGCGGTGTCGTTGAGGCAGATGATCGCGGTGGGCGGATCGGCCGCGCCCAGGACGTCCTCAAGCGCCGCCGCGGCGGTCACCGTGATGTCGGGCGACGGCACTCGGACGTCCAGAACGCCCCGGTCCGGGTCCAGGCCGGCCTTCAGGAACGCCTTACGCACCCCGGCGTGGCGCTCGGCCGTCTGCTGCACCTCGATCGCCGCGCTGAGCAGGGCGATCCGCCGATGCCCCAACGCGATCAGGTGTGCCGCGACCTGCTCACCGCCCCACTGGTTGTCCATCGACACCGAGCACAGCCGGCCGTCGGACCTGTGGTCGAGCAGCACCACCGGGACGCCCCGCCCGGCCAGGGAGACGAGCGGATCCAGGTCGGCCTCGACCGGGGTGATGAGCACGCCGCGCACGCGCTGCTTCTCCAGCTCCTGGAGGTAGTGCCGCTCCCGCCCCGGCTGCAGGTCGGTGCTGCAGGTCATGAGCATGCAACCGTCCTGGAGCAGCCGGTCCTCCACCCCGCGGCACACCTCGGTGAAGAACGGGCCGGCGATGTCCAGCGTCACCGCGCCGACCAGCGGGCTGGGCATCCCTCGTAACCGCCTGGCGGCGTTGTCGGGCAGGTAGCCCATACGTTCCATCGCCGCGTGCACGCGCCGGCGGGTCTCCTCGGCGACGAGCTCGGGACTGTTGAGGACGTTGCTCACCGTCGTCGGCGAGACCCCGGCCTCTCGCGCGACCTGGCGCATGCCGGGGCGGCGCGGCTCGCTCGAAGCGTCCACCGCAGCACCATATCCGGCCCGCGGCCGCTCGTCGGCACCCCGGTCGTCGACGTGAAACCGGTCCTGGACGCGACACGCTGAAAGCCATGACGTCACGTTGACCACGGTCCACTGACCCGCGCTTCTCGATTCCCGCCCGGTCGTCACGCCGGGGCAGGGCTCGTTCCGATCGCGGCGGCGAGCAGGGTTTCGGCCTGTTCGCGGGCATGGGCGATGGGGTCTGTGAAAATGGTGAGGCCCTGGGCGACGAGCGCTCCTTCGTGGAGCAGCATGAGCGTGCGGCCCAGGTGAGCGGCCCTCTCCGGGGCGAGGTCCCGGGCGAGGTCGGTGAACAGGGCGAGCATCCACTGCTTCTGCCCCGTGATGATCGGATAGGCCGGGTGGGACGGATCGCTGATCTCGGCGTGGGCGTTGACCATGCTGCACCCTTTGTGGCTGTGCTGCGCGGCCCACTCGCGTGACGCGTCGAAGACGGCCAGGACGCGCGCCGCCGGCGCCGGCTCCGCGGCGTCCAGGTGGCCGGCGAGGAAGGCGCGCCAGCGTTCGTCGCGATCCGCGAGATACTCCACGACGATCTGCTCCTTGCAGCCGAACCGGTCGTAGAGGGTCTTCTTCGTCACCCCGGCCTCGGCGGCGATCAGATCCACCCCGACGGCATGGATGCCGCGCTCGTAGAACAGCCTCGCGGCGGCCTCCAGGACGCGCCGTGCGGCGGGCGTCATCGTGATCCGCTGGAGCCTGTCGCTGCTGCCCATGACACTGATTATACCGATCTGTATAGTGAAGGGAAAGGTATACAGATCGGTATAGTTAAGGACGCCGTCGTGAATCTCCTGTTCTCGATCGCTTTCGTGCTCTGCTGGAGCTCCGGCTTCATCGGGGCCAAGCTCGGCGTGGGCACCGCCTCCGCGGTCACGATCCTGATGTGGCGTTTCCTGCCCCTGGCCGTCGTCCTGATCGCCATCGCCGCCCTCTCGGGAACGTCATGGAGAGGCCTCACCGCGCGCGACGTCACCCGGCAGGCCATGATCGGCGTGCTCTCGCAGAGCGGTTACCTGCTCACCGTCTACTACGCGATCCAGCTCGGGGTCTCCAGCGGCACCACGGCGCTGATCGACGGCGTCCAGCCGCTCGTCGCCGGAGCACTCGCCGGACCGTTGCTGCATCAACCCGTCGCCCGCAAGCAGTGGCTCGGCCTGGGCCTCGGAGTGGCCGGCGTGGCCGTGGTCACCCTGGCCGATGCCACGTCCGGCGCCGGCGCGGCCTGGTGGGCCTATCTCATCCCGCTCCTCGGCATGTTCTCGCTGGTGGCGGCCACGCTGCTGCAAGGCCGCTCCCGTACGCAGATCGCCCCCGCGGTGTCGATGACCGTGCACTGCGCCACCAGCGCCGTCATCTTCACCACACTGGCCGTGAGCGCGGGAGCCGCGCGGCCGCCTGCCGACACCTCGTTCTGGATCGCGATCACCTGGCTGGTGGTCCTGTCCACCTTCGGCGGGTACGGGCTGTACTGGCTCATCCTGAGGCGCTCCGGAGTCACCAAGGTCAACACGCTCATGTTCCTCATGGCCCCGGTCACGGCGGTGTGGGGAGCCCTCATGTTCCGCGAGCCCTTCCACGTGCAGACCGCTCTCGGCCTGGCCATCTGCCTCGCCGCGGTCGTCATCGTCTACCGCGGCGAGGTCTCGCCGGCCCGCCCGCGCCCGCTCGCGTCGAGCGCACGCGGGTAGGGCGCTCTGGGCCGCGCGCCGCCGTGGTCAGGGATTTTTGCCCATCGCCTGGCGGACCACGTCGCGGACGCGGTCCATCATCGCGACCGGCGTCCCGACCAGGACGTTCTTGACGGCCGACTCGGTGCCGGGGTGCGGATGCGTGGGGGCCATCGCCTCGGCGGCCTTGACCCCGGCGGCCATGCCGCGCCGCTGGGCCTGGCTGGTGTGGGCCCGGAGCTGGAGGAACTCGTAACGTTCCTCGCTGCGGGCGTGCGCCTCGACGGCGGCGCGCAACATCGCCAGGTTCTGCATGAAGCCGGGGGCGTCCGGGCCCGCCTGGTCCATCCGCGACAACATCTCCTTGGCTTCGTTCTCCTCGGCGAGCCGGTCGTCGACCACGGCGTCGCCGCCGTCGATGGTGCGGCGCGCGTAGGGGTGGACGATCTCCTCCTCGGCGGTCTCGTGCACGGCCAGCATCCGCACCAGCCGGCTGAACGCCTCGTCGCGCCCGCCGGCGGGCGCCTGCTCGACCTCGTCGAACAGGTCCCGGATCATTCCGTGCTGGGCCTGCAGCAGGTCGATGACGTCCGTCTCGTCCATCGTCTCCGGCGCCGTCTTCTGGTCGGTCATGGCGATCCTCCTCCGAGTCCAGGCGTGGCCTACCCAGCGGAAGGAACGGCACGCCGCGCACGTCAAGGAGGGCGGAAATGCTTACCGAATCCGGAATTTCAGGCGGGAGCGCGCAGAGACTGGGCCGGGAAGCCTCGGGTAGGGCGGGCACTCCGCACCTCTCTGACCAGCGCGAAGGAGCGCACGCACATGACCTTCAATCCGCTTCAGGAGCGGGGCATCCCGCTGGACAAGCAGCTGCGCAACTGGCGTGAGCTCAACGTCACACCGACCGATCCCGATCACGCCGACCCGTACACGCGGTGCCGGATCATCACGATGAACGGCATCGAGGTGGAGGCGATCATGTTCAGCCACCACCTCGCCCGCCACTGTCCCGACGTGGAGCTGAAGCAGCAGCTGGCCCGCGTGCGTTACATCGAGGCGCAGCAGCAGAAGGCGGTCAACTGGCTGCTGCCCGGCCTGGCGTCGGTGCTGGAGACCAGCATGGCGTACGAGCAGGTGGCCGTCGACCTGACCGCGTGGGTGGCCCGGATGGAGCCGGACGCGTATCTGAAGCAGGCCTACCAGTTCGGCGTGCTGGAGGACTTCGACCACCTCTACCGCTACGCCAACCTCTACGAGATGATCGAGCACCGCAAGGCCGAGAAGATCGTCGACCAGCTCACCGAGGTGATGCCCGGCCGGCCGACCTACCTGCACCACCGCGACCCCGTCGACAACGTGCGCGAGCCCTACGACAAGAGCTCGACCGCGCCCATCTCCAAGCTGCACGCGCTGACCATCATGTCGGCCGAGCAGCAGACCATGAACTTCTACATGAACGTCGGGCCCATGTACATGGAGCCGATCGCCCGCCAGCTCTACCAGGAGATCGGCCTCGTCGAGGAGGAACACGTCACCCACTACGAGTCGCTGGTCGACCCCGGCGAGAGCTGGTGGGAGATGCTGCTCAACCACGAGTACAACGAGTGCTACCTGTACCACTCGTTCATGGAGACCGAGTCCGACCCCAAGGTGAAGAGCATCTGGGAGCTGCACCTCAACATGGAGCTGGAGCACCTGCGGCTGGCGGCCGAGCTGTTCAAGCGGCACGACGGCCGCGACCCGGAGCAGGTGCTCGCGCCCGAACTTCCCGCTCCGGTGACGTTCGAGCCCAACAAGCAGTACGTGCGCGAACTCATCGCCACCCAGATCGACTACACCACCCTGGGCACCGGCTACGTGCAGGAGGCCCACGAACGCTTCGAGAAGATGCAGGAGGCGATCATGGGCGGTGAGAAGGCGCCTTCCGAGCGGGTCATCGACGACAACCGCGCCAAGTCCGGCCACGAATACCGGCTGCAGACCGAGGGGGAGCACCCGGTCCACAGTCTGGCGTACAACCGCTGATGCCCTTCGAGGCGGCGTCATCGCCCACGGCCGGGCGGCGGCGACTGCCCGGCCGTCACGCCGGTCACCCGCCGACCGACTCCTCCAGGTCGAAGGCGACGCCGGGCCCGGTCCATGGCCACCGGTCCAGGGTCGCCCCGGGTTTCGGCGGGTCAGGCGCTGGCGGCCGCCCGCCAGCGCGCCAGGATGCTCTCGTCGTCAGTGCTGCCGTGCCACGCGGCTCCCTCGGGAATGACGTACGGGAGCCAGGTCGCGTAGTCGGGGGCGTCGGGGGCGATGTCGCGCGTGCTGTCCACGCGGGTCCCGTCCGGCAACACGCCCGACTCGGGCACCCGCAGGACTCCGCCGGCCAGCATGATGGCGGTCATGAGCTGCGTCCCTCCCGTCTCACCGGTCACCGGTTCTGTCCTCAGAATAGCGCGCACGTTCAGCAGGGCAAGGAGATCCGGTCAGCCCATCCCATAGCGGCCCGAAACCCATAGATAGGCGCGCTGAGCGGCGTCCTCGTCCCCGAATAAGCTGATCAGGCGGCGGGCTCTCCCGGTGAGCACGCAGGCGAAGGCCTCGGCATAGAGCTCGGTCGGGTCCTGCCGGAAGGGGGGTGCCAGATGCGGCGCCCGCGACGCGTGCAACCGTGACCAGAACACGCCGCGCGACGGCATGCCTTCCAGGTGGTCCGTGGCGTGCCCCAACTCGTGCCCGGCCACGCTGACCGACGGAGACGGCACGCTGCCGACGCCGACGCGCCGCCGGTTGGGGTCGTAGACGCCGGCGCTGCGCTCCCAGCCGCCCTGCTGGACCGGCAGCGCGACACCGCGAAGAGCCTCGAAGCCGGGCAGGTCGGGCACGGCGCCGGGCCCGACCACGATGCCGCCGTCCAGGTGTGCGGCCAGACGGGCCCCTAACGCCCGCGGCACGGCGGACAACGTCATGATGGACAGGAGGACCTCAGCGGGCGGGAAGGTGCCGGGATTCCAGGCCCGGGTCAGCCGGCGCTCGAGCGCGCCCACGTGGAGCCAGCCCGGCCGCCCTCTGCTCTGGCCGGCCAAACCCATCTCCCCCGGTGTCCGCCCTGCACGACCGCCCAGCCGTGCCCGCAGCCCCACAGGGCGAGAGCCGTCGATGGCGATCAACGTCGATGATCGCAAAGAACTCTAGCGAGGGTTGCGGTGCCGCGCATCCGCGCCACCCGGCATGCTGGGCTCGCACGCCGACGCCGACGACGTGGTCCAGGAGGCCTGGCAGCGCTGTCGGTGCTCGCGTTCACCGTCGTCGACGGCCGCATCGCCGCCATCACGGTCCTGACCGACCGGACACGGCTGGCGGCGATGAACCTGCCTGATCCAGTGTGAGAATGGCCCATCTTCCCAGCACACCAGGCGAGGCGGTCACGGCGAACACCATCATCCTCGCATAGGGTAACCGGCAATCACTTTCCGTTACCGCCTGTGGAGGCACCATGAAGTCCACCGCCCGCATGACCGCCATCCTGGCCACCGGCGCCATGCTGACCGTCGTGCTCGCCACTCCCGCCGCCGCCGCCGCTGCGGCCCCGTCAGAAGACCTGCTCAGCTCGCTGCTCGCCCTGGTGGGCGACCTCCTCGGAGGGATCCTGGGCGGCGGAGTGTCGCTCGGCATCCTCCCCGGCCTCCTCGGCTGAGCATTCACGGCCGTGCCGGCCGGGTCGCCTATCCT
Source organism: Nonomuraea sp. B1E8 (assembly GCF_039871515.1). Lineage (NCBI taxonomy): Bacteria > Bacillati > Actinomycetota > Actinomycetes > Streptosporangiales > Streptosporangiaceae > Nonomuraea > Nonomuraea sp. B1E8. Next base: position 270,049 of record NZ_JBDPLS010000001.1, read on the forward strand.
GCGTCAACAGGGAGGACGACACACCCCGGCGAGGAAACCTCGTACGAAAAGTTCCGGCGGGGATGTCAAGGCGACGGCGACGGCTCCGACCAACCGGTCGAAAGGGGCCCAGCCGGGGCTCCGCGCGACACGAGGAGTACGACATGAAGTTCCTGATCGGCATGCACATCAACCCGGCCGTGCTGGACGCGCTGACCGACGAGGAGAAGGCGGCGATCGGCGACGGCCACGCCAGGTTCATCGAGGCGCTGAAGGAGTCCGGCGAGCTGATCAACACGCAGGCGCTGGTCGACCCTTCCCAGGCGGCCGTGGTGTCCGTGCGCAACGGCCAGCCCGTGGTCACCGACGGCCCTTTCCTGGAGTCGAAGGAATTCCTGGGCGGCTTCTACCTGATCGACTGCGAGAACAAGGAGCGGGCGATCGAGCTGGCGGCGCGGATCCCGGACGCCGCGATCCAGGGGCTGGGGGTCGAGGTGCGGCAGGTCATGTTCGCTGACGGGCCGTCGGAGGCATGACGGCGCCGGCCGTCGAGGACCTGCTGCGTGAGCTCACGCCGCAGGTCCTCGGCACGCTGGTACGCCGGCACGGCCAGTTCGAGGGGTGCGAGGACGCCGTGCAGGAGGCCGTGCTCGCCGCCACCGTGCAGTGGCCGGCCGAGGGGGTGCCGGACAACCCGCGCGGCTGGCTGGTGACCGTCGCGTCCCGGCGGCTCATCGACCAGATGCGCAGCGACCACGCGCGCCGGGAGCGGGAGTCGGCGACGGCCGCCGAGGTGGCGCCGCAGGACGTGCCGGACACCGACGACACGCTCCTGCTGCTGTTCCTGTGCTGCCATCCGACGCTGACCGCGGCCTCCCAGACCGCCCTGACGCTGCGGGCGGTCGGGGGCCTCACCACCGCCGAGATCGCCCGCGCGTTCCTGGTGCCGGAGGCCACGATGGCAGCCAGGATCAGCCGGGCCAAGCAGCGCATCAAGGCCGCGGGCAGCTCGTTCAGCCTGCCGGAGGGCCCGGAGCGGGAGGAGCGGTTGCGGGTCGTCCTGCACGTGCTCTACCTGATCTTCAACGAGGGTTACACCGCCTCGTCGGGCAGCGAGCTGCACCGCGTCGACCTCGCGCACGAGGCGATCCGGCTGGCCAGGATGGTCCACGCGCAGTTGCCCGGCGACGGCGAGGTGACCGGGCTGCTCGCGCTGATGTTGCTGACCGACGCCCGCAGGCGGGCGCGTACGACGGCGGCGGGCGACCTGGTGCCGCTGGCCGAGCAGGACCGCACGACGTGGGACCGCACCCTGATCGACGAGGGCATCGAGCTGGTCAAGGCGTCGCTGGCCGCCCCGGCGCTGGGGCCGTACCAGCTGCAGGCCGCCATCGCCGCGACGCACGCCGACGCGGCGACGGCGGAGGAGACCAACTGGCCGCAGGTGCACGCGCTCTATCTGATCCTGGAACGGATCGCGCCCAACCCGATGGTCACGCTGAACCGGGCGATCGCGCTCGCCGAGACCGAGGGCCCGGCCGCGGGACTGGCCCTGCTGTCCACGTTGAACGGTGACGAGCGGCTGGCCGGGCATCACCGGCTGTTGTCCGTACGGGCTCACCTGCTGGAGCAGACCGGCGACACGGCCGGTGCGTACGAGCATTACCGGCGTGCCGCGAAGGCCACCGCGAGCATCGCCGAGCAGCGCTATCTGGAGTCCCGGGCCGGGCGGGTGCGGCCCTAGCCCCGGTTGACCGTCCGGAACCACGCGTTGCTGTCCGGCAGAAGCCGTTGCAGAGCGCTTTCAGTGGCGGTTCACACCGCCTCCTGACGATGGTCGCCCGATGTCGTGCGATCGGGCGAACAGGGGGAAGCGCATGCCCCACAGGAGAGCCGTTGTCCCCGCGGGCGTGCCGCCGGGCACTGGCGGAGCCGGGATGAGGGTCGCCTCGGCCGACGTCTCCTGAGCAGCAGGGCGTGCGCGGCGAGGCGCGGCCAGCATAATGCAACTTGCTGGCAATTGCGGCATATGTGCAAAATGAGGTCGTCGCACCATCGCTCGACCTCTCACCTCCGGAGACTCATCCCATGAGCCGCACCCCAGCCATGCCGACCACTCGCGACAGCGTGCCGACGAAGGCGGTCGCCGGATCATGAGAAGGCTGCTCGTCCTGCTGGCGGCCCTGACGCTGACCGCCTGCGGGCAGGCGCCCGCCACCCAGGAGACCGGTTCGGCCGCGGCGCCACCGCCCGGTTTCCCCGTCACGGTCGAGAACTGCGGGCGCACCCTCACCTTCGACCGGCCGCCCGCCAAGGTCGTGACCGGCTATCACCCGTCTCTGGAGACGCTGCTCGCCCTCGGCCTGGGCGACAGGATCGCCGGCCGTACGAACTTCTCCGAGAGCGCGTTCCTGCCCGGCCAGAAGGAACCGTACGACAAGATCCCGGAGATCTCCCCGACGATCATGCTCCCCCAGAAGGAGGTCATGCTCGCCCAGGGCGCCGACTTCGTCCTGGACAACGCGATGGCCTCCTTCGACGCCGGCGGCGGCTACGCCACCGTGGAGGAGCTGGACACCGCGGGCTCCCCGGTGTACATCCTGGGCGGCTGGTGCAGCCCCGAGGAGACGCTCGAGTTCACCCTCGAGGACACCTTCACCGACCTGCGCAACCTCGGCAAGATCTTCGGCGTGTCCGACCGCGCCGGCAAGCTGGCCGCCGAGCTGCGCGCCCGGCTCGACGACGCGCGCGAGCGCGTCTCCGGCCGGCCACCGGTCAAGGTGCTGGCCACCGACGGCGGCAAGGGCCCGGTCAACGCCTACGGCGGCGCCGGCATCACCAACCAGATGATCACCGCCGCCGGCGGCGTGAACGTGCTGGCCGGCGTCAAGGGCGACTACACCGAGGTCAGCGTGGAGCAGATCAGCGCCGCGCAGCCCGAAGCCATCCTGGTCAGCGAGTACGCCACCCTGCGGGGCGAGACGATGCCGACCGTGCAGGCCAAGACCGCCGACGCCCTCGCCATCGCCAGGAACAGCCCCGCGGCCAAGGCCAGGCGGGTGCTCCCCGTGCCGGTCGCGGCCCAGCATCCCGGCTACCGCAACCTCCTGGCCATCACCGACATCGCCCGCTTCCTGCACCCCGACGCGTTCCCCTCATGACCAGCGAGGCACGGCAGGCGCCGGCCAGGGCCGCGAACGCCGGATCGCCTCGCCGGCTCGGCGGCCGGTTCGCAGCGCTCGTCGTCGCGCTGGCCGTGGCCGTGGTCGCCGCAACGTGGCTGGCGGTGAGCATCGGCGCGGTGCACGTCGCGCTGCCGCAGGCGTGGGGCATCGTCGCCGACCGGCTGGTGCCCGGCCTCGTCCCGCGTACGTGGACGCCGGTGCAGGCGCAGATCGTGTGGGAGTTCCGGCTGCCGCGCGCGCTGCTGGCGCTCCTGGTCGGGGCCGGGCTGGCGGTGGTCGGAGCGGTGCTGCAGGCGCTGGTGCGCAACCCGCTGGCCGACCCGTTCCTGCTCGGCATCTCGTCCGGCGCGTCCTTCGGCGCCGTGCTCGTGCTCATTCTGGGCGCCTCCACGCTGGGCGGGCTGTCGCTGTCGGGCGCCGCCTTCGCGGGCGCGCTCCTGGCCCTGGGCCTGGTGTACGCGCTGGCCCAGCGCTCGGGCCGGCTCACCCCGTCACGGCTGGTGCTGGCCGGGGTCGCGCTGGCGTACCTCTTCCAGGCCCTCTACAGCTTCGTGCTGCAGCAGGCGCAGAGCGGACGGGCGGCGCAGCAGGTGCTGTTCTGGCTCATGGGCAGCCTCGGCGGGGCCCGCTGGCACATGTTGCCGCTGCCCACCGTCGTCCTGGTCGCGGGCCTGGTCTACCTGCTGCTGCAGCACCGCCGGCTGAACGCGCTCACCGCCGGCGAGGAGACCGCCGTCTCCCTCGGCGTGAACGTGCACCGCCTGCGGATCACGCTCTTCGTCCTCACCTCCCTGCTGGTCGGCGTCCTGGTGGCCACCAGCGGCGCGATCGCGTTCGTCGGGCTGATCGTGCCGCACGCGGCCCGCCTGCTCGTCGGCGCCGACCACCGCAGGGTGCTCCCGGTCACGGCGCTGCTCGGCGCGGCGTTCCTGCAACTCGTGGACGTCGCCGCGCGGACCGTCAACGCGCCGCAGGAACTGGCCCTCAGCATCGTCACCGCGCTGTTCGGGGTGCCGTTCTTCCTGTGGTTGCTGCGCCGGCGCTCGGTCGACCGGGCGGTGACCGTCGCATGATGCTCGACCTGCGCGGCGTCTCCGTACGCCTCGACGGCCGCCCGATCGTGCACGAGGCCGACCTCCTGGTCGACGCCGGCAAGTTCGTCGCCCTCGTCGGTCCGAACGGCTGCGGCAAGTCCACCCTGCTGCGCACGATCTACCGGGCGCTGCGTCCCTCGGCCGGGCTCATCAGCGTGGACGGCGACGACGTGCACGGCCTGTCCTGGCGCGAGTCCGCCCGGCGCACCGCCGTGGTGGCCCAGGAGACGCCCTCCGAGCTGGACTTCACCGTCGGCGAGGTCGTGCTGATGGGGCGCACGCCGTACGAACGGGTCCCCGCCGCCGACGAGGAGCGGTGCGCGCGGGCCCTCGACCGCGTCGGGCTCGCGGGCGCGGAGGAACGCGTCTACGCCACCCTGTCCGGCGGCGAGAAGCAGCGCGCGCTCATCGCCCGCGCCGTGGTCCAGGAGACCCGCCTGCTCCTGCTCGACGAGCCCACCTCCCACCTGGACATCCGCCACCAGCTGGAGATCCTGCACCTGGTGCGCGAGCTGGGCGTCGCCACGCTGGCCGTGCTGCACGACCTCAACCAGGCCGCCGCGTTCTGCGACCGCCTGTACGTCATGAGCGCCGGCCGCGTCCTCGCCGGCGGCCCGCCCGGCCAGGTCCTCACCCCCGACCTGATCTCCGAGGTGTACGGCGTGCGCGCCGTCCGCCGCACCCAGCTCGTCTTCGAACGACTCAAGGAGGAGGAGTGATACGGCTTGAGGCTTTCCGCCGTTCCAGCGGGCATTGGCGCGGAAAAGTCTCCAGATAAGGTTCAGCGATAGCGTTGAAGGCATGGCTACCGGCATCCAGGACATCGCCCATGCCGTCGAGTCCGCCACCGTCATGAGGCTGCTGCCGGCCCGCCCGCGGCTGCTCGCCCTGGGCGAGCCCACCCACGGCGAGGACATCCTGCTCCACCAGCGGAACGACCTCTTCCGGCAGCTCGTCGAGCAGGAGGGTTACCGCTCGATCGCGATCGAGAGCGACTGCATGGCGGGCCTGGTGGTGGACGACCACGTCACCTCGGGCACGGGCAGCCTCGACGAGGTCATGGAGCGCGGGTTCAGCCACGGGTTCGGCGCGTCCGCGGCCAACCGCGAGCTCGTACGCTGGATGCGCGCGTACAACGACGGCCGGCCCGCGTCCGATCGGCTGCGCTTCGCAGGTTTCGACGGCCCGCTGGAGATGACCGGCGCCGCGAGCCCCCGGCAGGCCGTCACCGCGCTCCACGGCTACCTCGCGGCCTGGTTGGAGCCGGATCTGCTCCCCTGCTCCGCGGAGACGCTCGACCGCCTGCTCGGCTCCGACGACCGGTGGACCGAGCCCGCCGCGATGACGGACCCGTCCCGGTCCGCGGGGCGGTCGGCCGAGGCGAGGGAGTTGCGGCTGCTCGCCGACGACCTGGTGGCGCTGCTCGACGCGGAGACGCCGCACCTGATCGCGGCGTCCTCGCGCGACGGCTGGGACCGGGCTCGCCTGTACGGGCGCACCGCCACCGGCCTGCTGCGCTACCACTTCTGGATGGCCGACACCTCACCGGGCCGCGTGGCGCGGCTGCTCGGCCTGCGGGACTCGATGATGGCCGCCAACCTCCTCGCGCTCGCCGAGCGGGGCCCGACGCTGGTCCACGCCCACAACGCCCATCTCCAGCGGGAGAAGAGCACGATGCGGCTGGGCGACCTGCGGCCGGAATGGTGGAGCGCCGGCGCGCTCGTGAGCGCCCGCCTGGGCGAGGGGTACGCCTTCCTGGCCACGGCCGTCGGCACGATATGGCACGAGGGGGTGGGCACCCCTCCCCCGGACACCCTCGAAGGGCTCCTCTCCACGGTCCCGCACGACCACTACGTCGTGGACGCCCGCCTGCTGGCCGCCGCGCTCGGCGACCAGCCGCCCGCCGCTCGCCTGTCCCCCTGGTACGGCTACTTCCCGCTGAACCCGGCCCACCTGGCCGGGAACGACGGGATCGTGTTCGTCAAGGACGTGCCGCGCAACCCCTGATCTTCGGTCCCGCCGTCCGCACGCCCGGCGTCGCACGAAGGGGTGAGGACCACGACCGCCTGATGCCTCCGGCTTGACACATGCCTATATCGGCATATGATAGCTGCCCATGGCACGAGCAGCGACGACGTCGGACGTCTTCAACGCGATCGCCGAGCCGCAGCGCCGAGAGATCCTGGTGCTGCTGCGGGCGGGTGAGCGGCCGGTGACCGAGTTGGCCAAGGAGCTGGGGATGACCCAGCCGCGCGCGTCCAAACACCTGCGGGTGCTCCGGGAGGTCGGGCTGGTGCGGGACCGCAAGGCAGGCAAACAGCGCCTGTACGGCCTGGACGCCCGCGGGCTGCGACCCATCCACGAGTGGACCGGCGGGTTCGAGCGGTTCTGGAACGAGAGCTTCGACCGGCTGGACGCGTACGTGCAGGACCTCAAGCAGGCAAGGCAAGAAGGCGGTAACTGATGAGCGAGCAGGAACACGGAGCGCCGGCGCAGTCGGCGACGGCCGACCGCGAGATCGTGATCTCCCGGGTCATCGACGCCCCACGGGAGCTGGTGTTCGAGGCGTTCACCGAAGTCCGGCACCTGTCGCGGTGGTGGGGGCCGGAGGGGTTCACCACCACCACGCGGTCCTTCGAGTTCCGCGTCGGCGGGGAGTGGGACTTCGTGATGCACGGACCGGACGGGACGGACTACCAGGAGTGGATCACCTGGACCGAGATCGCCCCGCCGGAGCGGATCGCGCTGCTGCACGGCGAACACCGCGGCGACCCGAACGCCTTCGAGTCGGTCCTCGCGTTCGCGCCCGACGGGGCGGCGACCCGGATCGAGATGCGCACGGTGTTCCCCACCAAGGAGCTGCGCGACGAAGCGGTCGAGAAATACCACGCGATCGAGGGCGGCCGGCAGACCCTGAGCAACCTGGCTGCCTACGTCACCGAGATCGTTCGGACGGGAGCTGAGGGCTGATGGCCGGGAAGGTGTTCTTCAGCGTGTCGATGTCGCTGGACGGTTTCATCGCACCCGAGTCCCTCGGGGACTTGATGGGGCGGCAGTGGATGGAACTGCAGCGGTGGATCTTCCCGCAGCGGTTCTTCCGGGAGAACCTGAAGCTCGGCGAGGGCGGCGAGGAAGGGCGCGACAACGACATCGTGCGGGAGACGTTCGAGCGCACCGGCGCGAGCGTGATGGGCAAGCGCATGTTCGACGCCGGCGAGCAGATGTGGCCGGAGGAGGCGCCGTTCCACACGCCGGTCTTCGTCGTGACGCACGAGAAGCGTGACCCCTGGGAGCGGCCGGGTGGCACCACGTTCCACTTCGTCAACGACGGCATCGAGAGCGCGCTCGACCAGGCCCGCGAGGCCGCCGGCGACCGGGACGTCCGCATCGCGGGCGGCGGCGCGACGATCCTGGAGTACGTGAACGCCGGCCTGGTCGACGAGTTCTCGATCGCGCTCTCACCCGTGCTGTTCGGCTCCGGAATCCGCCTGTTCGAGGGCGTGGACGCGGGCCGCGTGGCCCTGGAGCCGGTCCGCGCGGAGCCGACGCAGCGGGTGACCCACCTGACCTACGCGGTCAGGGGGCGGTGACGGCACACTCCTCCTGATCCAGGAAACAGCGCTCAGGCCTTCGGGGCCTGCGCGATGCGCACCATGGTGCCCGACGGGTCGCGGAACGCGCAGTCGCGCGTGCCCCAGGGGTGGTCGATGGGCTCCTGCAGCACCTCGGCGCCGGATTCGCGGACCTTCTCGAAGGTCGCGTCGAGATCGTCGGCACGGAAGACGATCATCGGCAGCACGCCCTTGACGAGCAGGTCGTGTAGGTCGTCGCCGTCGGCCTTCGACCGGCCGGAGTGCGGGGTGGAGAGCACGTATTCGGGGGCCGGCAGGCCGGGGCTGCCGAGGGTGACCCAGCGGCCCTCGCCGGAGGGCACGTCGTTGCGTACTTCGAGGCCGAGCGCGTCGCGGTAGAAGGCGAGCGCCTCGTCGACGTCGTGGACGGTGATGTGGCAGTTGTGAAGTGAGATGGTCATGCGGACAACGCTAGGTAACCGGCTCGCTGTCCGCTTCTTCGATCCTGCTCGGCGCGTCCTTGGTGGGCCGGGTGTGCACCTTCGCCACGCACGGGGGCATCGCCGTCACGGCGCGATGCTCCCGCGCGCGGTAGGCGCTCGGCGTCTCCCCCACGAGCTGGGTGAATTTGGAGCTGAACGAGCCGAGCGAGGTGCAGCCCACCGCCATGCACGCGTCGGTCACGCTGACCCCCGCACGCAGCAGCGCCATCGCGCGTTCGACGCGGCGGGTCATGAGGTAGTTGTACGGCGTCTCGCCGTAGGCCGCCCGGAACTGCCGCGAGAAGTGCGCCGGCGACATGAGCGCGTGGCGGGCCAGCGTCGGCACGTCGAGCGGGCGGGTGTATTCGCGGTCGATCAGATCCCGAGCCCGCCTCAGGTGCACAAGGGTCGCGAGGTCTTGCCGGGTCATGGGAAAAGGGTATACCGCCCCTACCGGACCTGCGGGAACAGCGGTACGTCACCGGCGGGGCTCCCAACGGAAGATGCGGGAGGCCAGCGCGACGGCCACGATGACCCAGCCCAGCGTGGGCGCCAGGAGGAGCAGGGAGTCCGCGAGGGGGACGCCGCCGTTCCAGGCGTTGACCACGAGTTCGGTGGCCGAGCCGCCGGGAAGCAGCCGCTTGAGCAGGGTGAGCTCCTCGGCGCCGGTGATCCCCACCCAGCTGGCCACGGCGATGGTGCCGATGCTGACGGGCAGCGCGGTCACCTGGGCGTGCTCGGCGGAGTTCGTCAGCCCCGCCGTGGCGAGTCCCAGGCCGAGCATCATGATCACCATCGCGAGCACGGCCGCCGCCAGGAGGAGGACGTTGTCGGGCGCGCCCGTGACCATGGCCAGCACGGTCGTGATCACGGCCACCTGGAGCAGCGAGATGACGGTGATCGGGAGGAGCAGCCCGGAGAGGATGCCGGTGTCGCCCGCCGCGGTGGAGCGCAGCCGCTTGAGGAAGAGGTTCTGCCAGCGTGGTCACCGTGGTGGCGTAGAGCCCGAAGGCCCCCACGGTGAACATCACCACCGCCGCGATGTATCCGAGACTGCCCACAGCCGCGAAGACGTCGTGCCGGTAGATGAAGAACGAGCTGACCGCCACGGGCATGACGAGGCTGGTGACCAGAACCAGCCGGTTCCGGAAGATCTGGACCAGCTCGCTGAGAGCGATCGAGAGCATGGCGAAAGGTCCTTTTCTCGGTGAGAGAGGTCGTCTAGTCGTTGCCGAGGGCGCGGAAGACGTCGTCCAGCCGGGTCGGCCCGGCTTCGAGCCGGCCCAGTTCCACGGCGTGGTCCTGCGCCCAGCGGAGCAACGTGTGCAGGTCCTTCTGCAGGCCGAAGGTCTCGATGCGGAACGTCCCGTCGCTCTCGCTCGTGGCCTGCAGGGGTAGCGCGGGCGCGCCGCCGCCCGCGGAGAAGCGGATGGTGGCGGGCAGGGTCCGCGTCAGCTCGGAGACGGTCCCTTCCCTGTGGAAGGCGCCTCGGTGCATGAGCCCGATGCGGTCGGCGCGTTGCTGCGCCTCTTCCAGGTAGTGCGTGGTGAGAACGACGGTGGATCCGTCGTCGCGCAGCCTGTCCACGGCGTCCCACAGGTCGTCCCTGGACTGGATGTCAAACCCGGTGGTGGGCTCGTCGAGGAAGACCAGCTCGGGCGTTCCGTACACGGCGGTGGCGAAGTCGAGCCGCCGCTTCTCGCCGCCGGAGAGCTGCGACACCTTGGTGTCTGCCTTGCGGGTGAGGTCGACGACGCCGAGCACGCGTTCGACCCTGTCGGTGCGCTGCGAGAGCGTGCCGAACAGCCGTACGGACTCCCTCACCGTCAGGTCGGGAGAGAACCCGCTCTCCTGCAGCATGATGCCCATCCTCGACCGCACCGCCCGCCGGTCGCGCGGGCTCTGCCCGAAGACCCGCACGGGGAGGTGATCGTCGGGGAGATGGTGCAGCTCAGGAGCGGGTTCCAGCTCAGGGTGGAGGTCGCCTACGCGGCCGCGTACGCCGGCAGCGGCACGATGCGGCTGAACCCGATGGAGATCCTGGAGGCCCGCTGGTGCACCCCAGACGACCTGCCGGAGGGCATGCTGGAGTCGCACCGGCGGCTGATCGAAGCATCACACCCGTAGGGGAGGCGGCGACTCCGCGATCACGCCGCGCCATCACCGCGTACGCGTGTCGCGTCCCCGCCGAGCGTGTCCCTCCTCCGAAGGGCCCGCCGGGCGGCGAGCCCGACGCCGCTCGCGGCCAGGATCCCGGCGGCCATGACGGGCACCCAGTCCCCCAGCCGGACGTACGGCGTGACCTCCAGGGACAGCGGCACGTCGATCACGAAGGCGCCCCGGTACCCGGGGCCGTACCAGGCCAGCGGCCTGCCCCTGGCGTCGAACGCGGCCGAGGTCCCGTCGGCTTCCACGAGCACGGCCGGACGGCCGGACTCGACCGCGCGCACGGCTTCGAGGCCGGCCTGCTGCGCGTGCGCCCAGCTGCCGTGAAACGTCGTGAGCGAGCCCTGCACGAGGGTGAGGTCCGCGCCCATGACGGCCAGCCGGCGCCGCATGTCGGGAAAGGCGGACTCGTAGGAGATGAGCGGGCCGACCCGGTGTCCCGCGACGTCCAGGACGGTGAGCCGGCCGCCGGTAATCCGGTCCTCCGCTGCCGCGTCGGTGTGATCGGCCAGCCAGCCGAGCATGGGCCGCAACGGGATGTACTCGCCGAACGGCACCAGCCGCTGCTTGACATACCTGTTCACGACGCCATCCGCGGTGTACTGGTACGTCGCCTTGGTGATCTGTCCGGATGAGCCCCTGGCATCCACGTTGACCAGCAGATCGCTGCCCACCCCGGCGGCGGCCGTCCGCAGCCGGCGATCCACGTCGGGCCGCCGCGCCGGGTCGAACGCGACGCTGCTCTGCCCCCAGACGACGACGTCGTGATCGCGGCCGGCGAGCTCGCGGGTCAGGCGCAGGTTCGCGGCCAGGCGCCGGGCCGGGCCGGGCACATCGCCTGTCTGCACACCGGCCACGCGCATGGTGCCCGTGCCGGCGGGCTCCGGCCGTACGAGCCCGTAGCCGACGGCGAGCACGGCCAGCGTGACGGCGGCGCCCGCGCCCACCAGCCGGGTTCGCCGCCCGGCGCCGGGCAGCACGGCGGCGGAGAGCCCGGCGTTGACGGCGACCAGCACGAAGCTCAGCAGCCACACGCCGCCGAGCGCGGCCGGCGCGAGGACGGGCGGCACGCGCCACTGACTCGAACCGAGCACCCCCCACGCACCGGCCAGATGTTCCCACGAACGCAGGACCTCGATGACCACCCAGACGGAGGGCAACACCAGCAGCGCCGCGACGACCCGGGCCACGGAGGCCCGGCGGAGCAGGCCGTACGCGACAAGCCCGAACGGCACCCAGGACAGGCCCGCGATCCCCAGCACGAGCGGCGCGAACACCCCCAGGGAGTGGAGCACCCAGTGGTGCAGGACCGTGAAGAAGCCCACGGCAGCGAACCAGCCGCGCCATGCCGCCTCGACGTACGATCCCGCCCTCGCGGCGAGGACGACGAGCGGAACCAGCCCAGCCCACGCCCACCACCAGGCGCCGACGGCGGGAAACGCCGCTGCCAGGCAGGCCCCCGCCGCCAGGGCGAGGACGCGCCCGCGCAGACGGACCGCCCGGGTGGCCCTCGCGGGAGGGGTGGACTTGGTCTGCACAGGCGCCCTCTACCCGCAGGCCCGGGTAACCCTTCTGCCGAGGTGTCGTGTGGGCGTGCATCCCGATCGTCGTGTTCAGTGAAGGGGCGCACGACCGGCTCGGACCGGGGTTCGAGGCCGCGGGGTCGCCCTGACCCCACCCGACGGATCGAGGAGGACACGCGTGAAGTACGTGCTGATGTTCGTGGAGACCGAGGAGTTCGCCAAGCAGTTGGAGGAGATGGGCGAGGAGGAGCGGCAGGCCGCCTTCGAGGCGGTGGGCCGCTGGTTCGCCGAGCACGCAGGAAAGATCACCCACCACACCCACCTGGCGCCGGTGCACACCGCGACCACGGTGCGGCTCGGCCCCGGGGAGCCGGTGGTCACGGACGGGCCGTTCGTGGAGGGCAAGGAGGTGGTCAGCGGGTTCGCCGAGGTCGAGGTGGCCGACCTGGACGAGGCGCTGAAGCTGGTCCGCTCGTGGCCGGCCTGCCCGATCGTGGAGGTCCGCCCGATCTCGTGAGCGGGCATGCGACCGCGCGGCCGGAGATCGGCCGCGCGGTCCTCCTCGCGGAGTCCGGCACGCAGGTCACTCGTGCCGGGTCCGCCGCGGGCCGCCCCGGCAGCGCGGCGGTGGCGAGCTCGTCGCGGCGTCCTGGCAGGGCTGTTCAACATCATCACCGGACTGGCCGCCGTCCTCGCCAACCGGATCTACGTACAGACGCCCAACCGGCTGCTGCTCTTCGACGTCACCACCTGGGGCTGGCTCCATCTCTTCCTGGGCGTGCTCGTCCTGGCCACGGGCATCGCCGTCACCGTCGGCCAGAGCTGGGCCCGAGTGGTCGGCGTCATCCTGGTGATGCTCAACGCCCTCACACAACTGACCTGGATCGCCGTCAACCCCTGGTGGTCGCTGGCCGTCATCGCGGTCGACGTCCTCGTGCTGTACGCGCTCATCGTCCACGGCAGCGAAGCCAAGGCCGACCGGCCGTGAGGATGCGGTCAGGCGGAGCCCCTCGCCCGGCACGGGCGGATCACTGAGGTGAACGGTTGTGGAAGGTGACCTCCGGGTTGGCGGCGGACGGGCCGTCCAGCAGCGGCCGGTGTTCGCCGCGCAGGTGCCGGTTGAAGAAGGCGCCCGCGTACGCCGTGGTGATCTCGCCCGAGCGTTTGCCCGGCAGCGGCGCCGAGGGGTCGGTCATCCCGACCTGGCCGGGGCGGCGCCGTGCCCGGCATGCCCGAAAGACCAGCCTCACCCCTGACTTTCGTCAGGGGTGACGCGGTCAGCGCCGTAGCCGTACAGGAAGACGTGGACGCCGGAGGCGATCATCCGGTCGGCCTCCCGCCGGCTGGGGGCGGGGGCGTGGTGGGGCGGACCGGCGCTGATCGCCCCGGCCCGCACCAGGAGGAGACCCTCAACGAGCTGCTCGACGAGATCATCACCTGGTCACGGGCGCTCAGGCCGCTGCGCGCGGACACCCCGCAGGAGGCGCTCCGCTGACGCCGGGCGCTCAGGCGCGCGGCGAAGGGGTCGCCGGTGCCCGCGTCGCCTGAGGGCTCGCGCCGGGGTGCTCCCGGATCGAGCCGGGTAGACCGCCGGTATAGCCGCGTTCTGGTCACCGCCTGGGCGCCAGGTCGCGCCCGAGCCGGGCGAGGGCCTTGCCGGCATCGGGGTGGTTGAGCTGGACGAGGATGTCGCGGGCCTCCCGCCAAGCGCGCAGGCTCTCGCCGGTCTCCCCGGCGGCCTGGTGGGCGTCACCGAGCACGAGCAGCGTCTCGGCCTGGCCGTACCGGTCGCCGAGGTGTCTGAGCAGGTCGATGGCGCGGGTGAAGCAGGCGACGGCCTGCTGGTGCGAGCCGAGGTGGTGGTGGGCGAAACCGAGGCTGTCCCAGGTGGCCGCCTGGCCGCGCCGATCGCCCGACTCCTCGTGCATCCACAGCGCCCGGCCGCAGTACTGGAGGGTCTTGTCGTAGTCGCCGAGCAGGCCGTGGAGCCAGCCGACGGCGTTGAGCGCCCTGGCCTGCCAGGCGGGCAGACCGGCCTCGGTGTAGAGCTCCAGGGCTCGCTCCGCGTGGACGAGCGCCTCCGCGTACCTGCCCTGCCGTTCGAGCACGCCGCACAGGTTGCCGTGGACGTGCGCCCGGTTGCGCACGTCGCCGAGGGCTTCGTACAGGTCGAGAGCCGACCGCAGGTGGGCGTGGGCGTCGTCGTGGCGGTCGAGGCGGCGGAAGGCCCAGCCGAGGCGGCGGCGGGCGTGCGCCTGCGCCGCCCGGTCGAGGCGCCAGGCCGCATCGAGGCCGGTCGTCTGGACGGCGACCTGGTCGTGCAGGTGCGAATGCAGATCCAGATAGTCGTAGAGCGCCATGGCCAGCCGCCACGCCTGCGCGTCCAGTCCCGACCGCGCCGCGTCCTCGACGGCGGCGAGCAGCGCCGCGTGCTCCACGGCGAACCACGCCAGCGCCTCCCGCTGGTCGCGGTGCTCCTCGGCGACGACACCGGCCGGCGGCTCCTCCAGGGGGATGTCCTGGTGCGGGTCGAGCAGCCGGCCGCCCTGCTCCGCGGTGTGGATGTAGTGGTCGTAAAGGCGGCGCCGGGCGGCGTCCCGCTCCTCGGGCGGATCGTGGAGGCCGGCCAGCTCTCCGGCGTACGCGCGCATCAGGTCGTGGAAGGCGTACCGGGCGGGGGCGTCCTCGGTGACGAGGTGCGCGCCCGCCAGACTCTCCAGCAGCGAGCGGGCATCGCGTACGGGGATCCCGGCCAGGCTCGCCGCCGCGGCCACGCCGATGCGCGGCCCGCGGTGCGTCGCCAGCGCGCGGAACATGCGCGCCGGCTCGTCGCCGAGGATCCGGTACGACCACGAGAACACGGCCCTGACCCGGGTAGCCGGGTCCCCGGCGTCGAGCGCGTCCAGCACCCCGGGCGCCTCACGCAGATCCTCCGCGATGGCGGCCAGCGGAACGCCGGGCCGCACGGCCGCGCGGGCGGCGGCGATCGCCAGGGCCAGCGGCAGCCGGCCGCATCTCGCGATGAGCTCGTCCACGGTGTCCGGCTCGGCGGCGACCCGCCCGTCCCCAAGCTGGCGGGCGAGCAGTTCCCTGGCCTCGCCGCTCGTCGGCAGGTCCAGCGGCAGCGAGACGGCGCCCTCCTTGGCGACCAGGGCGGGCAGCCGGTCGCGGCTGGTCACCACCACGACGCAGCCGGGAGAGCCCGGCAGCAGCGGGCGCACCTGGCCGGCGTCGCGGGCGTTGTCCAGCACGATCAGCATCCGGCGGCCGGCCAGCAGGCTGCGGTAGAGCGCCGTCTGCGCGTCCAGACCGGACGGCACGCCCTGCGGCGGTACCCCGAGCGCGAACAGAAATCCGCGCACCGCCTCCTCCGGCGCCACCATCGACCCGCCGGGATCGAATCCCCGCAGGTTCACGTACAGGTGCCCGCCGGGGAATCGGTCGCGGACGCGGTGCGCCCAGTGCGTCACCAGCGCGGTCTTGCCGACGCCCGCGCTGCCCGACACGACGGCCATCGCCACCGCCGTCGGCTGGAGCGCTGCGTGGTCCAGCAGGGCGTCGAGCCGGGAGAGCTCGCCGCCCCTGCCGACGAAACCGAAGGCGTCCATGGGCAGCTGGGACGCGGCGACGGGCGGCGGCGGCTCCGGGAGCGGGCCGGGTTCGGCGGCCCGCAGGATGCGTTCGTACAGGGTCTGAAGCTCCGTACCCGGATCGAGGCCCAGCTCGTCCCGCAGCTTCTCCCGCGCCCGGTGGTAGGCGTCGAGCGCGTCGGCCGCGCGGCCCGCGGCGGTCATGGCCCGCATCAGCGACGCCACCAGCGACTCGCGCAGCGGATGGCGCTCGACCAGGGCGGTCAGCTCGGCGGTGACCTCGTGGTGGCGGCCGGCGGCCAGCTCGAACTTGGCCCACTCCTCCCAGGCCGCCAGCCGCTTCTCCTGGAGGGTGCGCACGTCGCCGGCGAGCGCGAGGCAGTCCACGCCGCCCAGCGGCTCGCCCCGCCACAGGGCGAGCGCCTGCCTGAGCACGGCGGCCGCGTGCGCGGGCTCGGCGTCGCGCGCGGACGCGACGAGCTCCTCGAACTCCGTCGCGTCCAGCCGGCCGGTGCCGGGCCGTAACTGGTAGCCGCCGCGTACGGTGGCGATGACGTCTCCACCCGCGCCGGCGGCGGCCAGGGCCCGCCGCAGTTTCGACACCAGGTCCTGGATCTGGCGGCGTGCCGAGGCGGGCGGCTCCTCCCACACGACCTCGATGAGGCGGTCGACCGTCACCGCGTGGCCGGCGCTCAGCAGGAGGGCCGCGAGCGCCCTCTCCTGGCGAGGCCCGTGCAGGGGGATCTTCCACCCGTCGGCCCGCACGTCCAGCGGGCCGAGGACGCCGAACCAGAGATCAGCCACCGGTTGCCACTCCGCGAGAAGTTCACATCAAGCGAAGTTCCATGTTACCGGCGGATAGGACACCGAGTCAGGACTTTTGTCTACACCGACGACACGACCGCTCGGAAGCGGGCGCCCGGCGCCGGGGGCGCGGGCGGCACCCCCGGTCAGCCTGACGGCACGAGGCGGCGTTCGGCGCGCAGCCCGAGCAGGGCCAGCAGCAGCGCCATGAGCACGGCGCAGCCGACCAGGCCCACGCGGTCGAAGGTGGTCGTGGCCATGACGGCGGCGCCGAACAGAGTGTGGGACACCAGCGCCCCTCCGGCCAGCCAGACCCGGTGCGTGTCCGCCCAGCCCGCGCCGGACCAGCGATGGAGCAGCACGACGGCGGCGACGGCGACGGCGGCGGCCGGGATCATCCCCAGGACCGCCCACCAGCCCCTGCCACCGACCGCCGGGACGATCGGGATGAGCAGGCCGAGAAAGGCGACGATGGCGAGTGCGGCCAGCAGGCCCACGACGGCGGGCTTCGGCGCCCTCGCGCCGGCCGGGGGCGCCGGCGTACGGCCGGGAAGCACCTTCAGGGCGAGTACGGTAAGCACCACGCCCGCCACGACGAACGCGGCCAGCGCCGGCAGCGGCGCCTGGTAGCCCGGATCCATGACCGGCGGGATGAGCACCCGCAACATGGCCACACCGAGGAGCGCGACGACGCCGACGCCGATCAGTCCGCCCCTTCGCAGGTAGGGGCGGTCGCGGTGGGCCGGGTGCAGGAGATCCGTGAGCATGATCGGGATCAGCACGCTGAACACGGCGTGGTATCCGATCTGCGACTCCCAGTAGGTCGTGTTGAGGCCGAACACGCGCGGCCCCCACTCGGCGGCGTGGTAGAGGTTGGGGCTGGTCAGCGCCTGCAGCCCGATGCCGTCCTCGGCGAGTTCGTACACCAGGGCGAGGACGAGCAGGCTCGGCCAGCCGCCGCCGGTGCGGCGCACCGCCTCCCTGATCAGCAGCACGCCCGCGCCGTACATCGGCACCAGGAGCGGCAGCAGCCAGATCATGCTCAGCGGAAGCGCGCCGAACGTCATCTCCGCGCAGATCGGCGCCAGCGCGACCAGTGTCCACGCGGCTCTCTTACGCCCCTTCATTCCCGTTCCTGTCATGACATGGCTCCCGCCTTTGATTGATTACTTGGCTAGGTAAAAAGTAACTCAGTCAAGTAAAATTGGCAAAGTCGCGGTGCGATCGGCAGGCCCTGGGGGCATCGCGGGGCGAGGAAGAACACCAGCCCGGACATATGCCGATAACGGCTACTCCCGTACGATGATCAGTCCAGCCCCAGGTCGATGAAGGCGTGAGATTCCATGCGTGACGGCGATCAGGCCACAGAATGGGACAGGACCAGAGACGACCTCATTCGCCAGGACCTCACCCGCCACAACGTCCTGGCCGAGCTCGGCCGCAAGCCATGACGGCGGGCCAGGTGAGGCTGGAACGGCTGACCGGCGAGCAGGCGCGGGCCCGTGCCGCCGAGCTGATGGACATCTACGGCGTCGCCTTCAGCGAACCGCCGTGGAACGAGGACGGATCCGGCGTCGCGGACTTCGCCCGGCGCCTGGCCACCGACACCGAACGTCCGGGGTTCGTCGCGGTGCTGGCCGTACAGGACGGCAGGCCGATGGGCTTCGGCACGGCGTGGCCCACGCGCGGCCCCTTCCCCGCCGGCCGCGCGTACGACAGGGTGCGCGCCGAGCTCGGTGACCAGGCCGAACGGCGTCTGGTCGGCGCTTTGGAGGTCGACGAGCTGGCGGTCGGCCCGCACGCGCGCGGACGAGGACTGGCCGGCCGGATCCTCGACCTGCTGTGCGAGGGCGCGGAGCGCTGCTGGTTGCTGACCTCGCCCCAGGCCTCCGGCGCGATCAGGGTGTACGAACGACTCGGCTGGGAGCGCCTGACCGGCCCGGAGGCGAAGGTGGCGGTGTTCGCGAGAGAACGGCGAGCCGGAGATATATAAGCAGATGATGTAAAAGGCTTATGGATTCCGCACTCATGAGCCACCTGGAGCTGGCCGCCGGGTTCGGTCGGGCCAGGACGATGATGCGCCTGATCGACGTGCCCAGAGACCTGTCGATCACCGCCCTGTCCACGCTGGCCAACCTGGCCAAGCGGCTGGCCGAGCTGCTCGCCGAGCTTTCGGAAGCCGACCGCGCCGCCATCGCCGCCGCCCTGCCCGCCCTCGAACGGCGCACCGCCCGCGCCCTCGGCGCCACACCGCCGGCCCAGGGAGCGGCCGGATGACGCGGGCCACCGCGGCGGGCAGCCCGTTCCGCCAGCCCAGGGCCGTGTGGGCCGTGGCGTTCGCGTGCGTCATCTCCTTCATGGGCATCGGGCTCGTCGACCCGATCCTGCCCGCGATCTCCGCCGACCTGAACGCCTCACCGAGCCAGGTAACGCTGCTGTGGAACCAGCTACCTCGTGGTGATGGCGGTCGCGGGCCAGGTCATCGCGCCCGCACTCCGAGCAGCGCCTGGTAGGCGGGCTTCGGCGCCAGGTTCTCGTCGAGCAGGCATGCCGCGCCCTCGCCGTCGAACCAGCCCGGCACCCACGAGTGGCGGTCGGTGAAGCCCCAGACGGTGAATTCCTTGCAGGCCTCGACGCTCAGGCAGTCGGTGAGCGCCCGGCGGTAGTAGGCGGCCTGGGTGGCCAGCTTCTCGGGCGTCACGGGCAGCACCATGCGCACGTCCAGCTCGGTGACCGCGATCTCCAGGCCCAGGTCGGCGAAGCGGCGCATGACGTTCGCCCAGTCGCCCGGGTAGTCGTACTGGATGCCGAGGTGTCCCTGGAAGCCGACGCCGTGGATGGGCACGCCGCGCGCCTGGAGGTCCTTGACCAGCGAGAGCGTGGTCTCGATCTTGGGGGCGTTCCATTCGATGTTGTAGTCGTTGATGAAGAGCTTGGCGTGCGGGTCGGCGCGGTGGGCCCAGCGGAAGGCGTCGGCGATGTAGCCAGGGCCGAGGTTCGTCAGCCAGATGTTCTGCCGCAGGCTGCCGTCCTCCTCCACCACCTCGTTGACGACGTCCCATGCCCTGATCTTGCCCTTGTAGCGGCGGACCTGGGTGGTGATGTGGTCGCGCAGGATCTGTTTCAGCTCGGCCGGGGTGATCGAGCCGTCGGCGACGCCCTCGGTCAGCCAGGCCGGGAGCTGGTTGTGCCAGACGAGGGTGTGGCCGCGTACGCGCTGGCGGTTGCGGTGGGCGTTGTGGACGAGGGCGTCCGCGTCGGCCCAGGTGTACGCGCCGCGCTCCGGCTCGACGGACTCCCACTTCATCGCGTTCTCGGCGGTGACGTGGTTGAACTGGTGGTTGAGCACCTTGCGGTAGTCGGCCTCGCCGCGCAGGGCGGCGATGTCGACGGCGGTGCCGATCCTGATGCCGTGCTGGTGGGCCAGCTCGCGCAGGTCACGCGGCTGGCGCGGGCCGGCGTACGCGGGAGCGGGCAGGGCGAGCGCGAGCGCCAGGGCGATGATGAGGGGCTTCACCGGCGACCTCCGAAACGAAGCGTGGCAGGGGCCGACCGCTTCTCCGAAATTTTCCGTTATAGGTCGATAATTTCTGCGGTCGCGGGAACCGTAAGCGTTCTGCAGCCCTTCGTCAACACCTGGCCGCCGCCAACGCCGCGGGCCATACCGGGCGAATCCCGACTCAATTGGGATATTGACGAAAAATCCTTACATGGTACTCATAGATCGAGTCGGAAAGTTTCAGTACCTCCTCAAGGTTCGTCCGGAGCCCACCCCCTAGGAGGACGCGCATGGCGCGTAACCCATCCACCGACCCGCCCGCCGACTTACTCGGCCCCGTCCAAGGAGAAGTCTCCTGGTTCTGCTGCGGAACCGCATGGGGACCGTGCAGCAGCACAGGAAAGGGCGCCTGCGGCACCTGCAACTCGGGAAGCCTGCAGCACGCCTGGCCGAACGCCTCCGACGCCTGCTGGTCGATCACCCGTCCCGACAGATGCGGCGTCAGCCTCTCCCGCAGGACCTGCGGATTCCGGCACCGCACCACGTCCCTCTGCGGCGGCGCCAGCGTCGTCACCGCGATCGCCGACTGCGGCCCGCAGACCGACCTGTTCTGCGGCGAGCGCAGCTGCTGCGGCTCGACCTGCGCGAACAACCGGCTGATCGACCTCACCCCGGCGGCCTACAGCCGCATCGCCAGCCTGTCCACCGGCCTGCGGCCGTGCGAGATCGCGACCGGGTAGGGGGCCGACGATGAGAAGCAGAAGAGACCTGCTCAAGTCCGCCGTGCTCGGCGGCGGCGCCGGCGTGGTAGCCGCCACCGCGCTGGGCTCGCTCGGCCCCGAGGCCGCCTTCGCCACCACGTCGGGCCCCGACCTCGAACCCGGTGCCCCAGACCCCGGCTTCGCCGAGGGCCGCATCCGCTCGATCAAGGACAACACGCTCCTCGTCCTGGGCTCGAACGCGGTGTTCCACCGCATCAGGGTCGTCGACGGCACGAGCCTGTGGAAGCTGGGCCCCGTACCGTTCGACGAGGCCAAGCCCGGTGACGGCCTCTACGCCCGCGGCGTGCGCATGCCGGACGGCGAGCTCGCCGCCGAATCGGTGTGGCTGAACATCGTCAACATCAAGGGCCACATCACGAACATCAAGGACCAGACCCTCCACCTCGACCACCACGGCAAGGAAGTGCTCTGCCACGTCGTGGCCGGGAAGTCGGTCGCCATCCGATCCGACGCGCCGCCGTCCGCGGACCTGTCGATGCTGAAGGTGAGCCAGCACGTGCAGATCCTGGGCGCCTGGCGTCCGGACACGAACGAAGTCGACATCGCCACCGTCTTCTCCCCGCACTAGGAGCATCCACATGCACGGGATCGCCGCGTCGCAGCCGTACGTGATCGCCCTCTTCCTGGTCTGGGCGGGCCTGATGAAACTGCTCAGCCGGCGGATGCGGGCGGGGGCCGGGCACACCGCCCTGGCCCGGCTGGCCGGCCCGGCGCGCGCGGTCCCCGCGTTCCGGCTCGTGGCGCTCGCAGAACTCGCGGTGGCCGCCGCGCTCCTGCTCCCACCCCTCCTTCCGCTGGAGGCCGCGGCCGCCGCGGCGCTCTGCGCCGGCTTCCTCGCGTACCTGGCCTACGCGCACGTCGCCGCGCCCACCGCGTCGTGCGGGTGCCTCGGCGCCCACTCCCGTCCCGTGGACCTGCGCGCCTTCGCCCGCGCGGCGTTCCTGCTCGTCGCGAGCCTCCTCGCGATCCCCGCCGACCCCGGCCCGCCGCTCGCGGCGCTCGTCCTCGCGGAGGCCGCCGTCGTGCTGGCCCTCTCGGCGGAGCTGGACCGCCACTGGCTCGTCCCCTTGCGGCGCCTCCTGGTACGGCTGCGCCGCCCCCTCGCCGCTCCCCCTCCGGCGCAGGTCCCGCTGGCCACCTCGCTGCACCTGCTCTACCGCAGCCCCGCGTACTGCTCGGCGTCCGCGCAGCTCACCACGGACGTCCAGGACACCTGGGACGAGGACGGCCTGCGCTTCGTCGTCTACGGGGCACGCGAGCGGACGGCGGTCTTCGCCGTCCCCCTCACCGGCGACGACCCCTCGGCCGTCCGGGTCAGCCTGGTCCGCGAGCCGACCGGGGTCTGACCGGGGGCTACCGGGCACACATTGCCGGGGCAGGTGGTACAGAAGGGATGAATACCACCACAATGGGGTGATGGGATTTCCTCCGCAGCCCCAGGAACCACAGCCCGGCTACGGTCCCCCGCCCGGTCAGGGCGAGTACGGGCCTCCTCCGAGCCAGGGCGGCTACGGATCTCCTCAGGGCGGCGGTTACGACCCGCCGACGGTCCCGGCCTCGCCGTACGGCCCGCCCGGCTACTCCGGCCCGATCCCGTACGGGTCCCCTCCCGAGCAGCCCAACAAGGTGCTGATCATCAGCGTGGTCGCGGCCGTGGCGGTGATCCTGCTGGCCGGCGGCGTGTACGGCGTGTACGCGTACATGGGCGCCCCCGACCCGGTCCCCACCGTCGCCCTGCAGACCCCTTCCCCGTCGCAGTCGGATGGGCCGTCGAGTCAGGCGTCCGGCGAGCCCACGTCCGAGCCCAGCGCCGATCCCCCGGCGGAGCCCTCGGCGAAGCCGAGCACGAACCCCGGCGAGTCGAACAATCCTGAGCCGGGTTCGCCGATCACGCACGGCGAGTTCCCCGACTGGAAGTTCAGCCTGGAGGGCGTGAGCTTCACCGCCGACAAGGTGGGCGGCTGGACGTACGACTCCTGCGACACGCTGGACGGGCAGGGCGAGCTGGCCAGCAACAGGTGCGAGCGCGCCGTCGAGCTCGCCTACTCGGCCTACTCGGGACACCTCAAGGCGGTCCAGGTCATCATGTCGTTCCCGGACGAGGCTGCCGCCAAGACCGCCGCGACGCGCCTGGGCAAGCTGCCCGCCAAGGCCGTGAAGTGGCGCAGGGACCAGGTACTCGACGACTTCGTCTACGGGAAGATCCGCTCAGGAGCGGTCGAGAAGTACGTCGTCGTCACGGCCGTCACCGCCGACAGGACGGCCCGTGCCAAGGCCACGAAGTTCCACCACTACCTGCAGGCCGACCACAAGAACTACTTCCTCTTCCGCGACCTGTGAGTTCCCGGGCCGAGCCGGTGGACGGCGACCACGGCGGCACACCGTGCCGTCCGAGACCCCCGGTCAGCGGCGGCGGCGCACGCCGATAGCGTCAGCATCATGTTCGACTCACACCAGGCCACGGGGCTTCGATGATCGGCGCCATCGCGGACGACTTCACCGGTGCGACCGACGTCGCGGTGGCCCTGCGCCGCCGTGGCTTCCGTACCGTGCTGTTCTTCGGGCTTCCGCCGGAGGCCGCGGAGCCACCCGAGCACGACGCGGTCGTGATCGCGCTGAAGACCCGGACCGCCGCCAGGGCCGACGCGGTCGCGCAGTCGCTGGCCGCGCTCGGCCGGCTGCGCTCGCGCGGCGTCCGCCAGGTCTACGTCAAATACTGCTCCACGTTCGACTCCACGGCCGAGGGGAACATCGGGCCGGTCCTCGACGCCCTGGCCGGCGCCATGGACGTGCCCCTGGTCGCCATGACGCCCAGCTCGCCCGAGCACGGGCGCACGCAGTACAACGGCTACCTCTTCGTCGGTGACGTGCTGCTCAGCGAGTCGCACATGCGGCACCACCCCCTGACCCCGATGACCGACTCGTACCTGCCGCGCCTGATGGAGGGCCAGAGCGCGCACCGGGCGGGCGTCGTGACGCTGGCGCAGGTCCGGGCCGGGGCCATCGGGCGGCGGCTGGCGGAGCTGCGGGCGGAGGGCGTGCGTTACGCCCTCGTCGACGCCGTGGACGACGCCGACCTGGTGACCGCGGGGCGGGCGCTGGCGGACGCGCCACTGGTCGCGGGCGGGGCCGGGCTCGCCGGCGGGCTCGCCGCGGCGCACGCGCGGTCCGGGCACGACGACCCGCCCGCCCCGGCGCCGCGGGGCGCCGCGGCGGTGCTGGCCGGCAGCTGCTCGGCCCGTACGCTGGAGCAGGTCGCCGCCATGATCGAGGCGGGCAGGCCGGCCTACCGGCTGGACGCGCTGGCCGACCAGGACCCCGGGTCGCTCGCCCGGGACGCGCTCGCCTGGTACGACACGCTGGACGTCGAGGCCGGAGCGCCCCTCGTCTACGCCTCGGCCGAACCCGCGGTGTTGCGCCGCGTGCAGGACGTCGTGGGCGCGGAGCGGTCGGCCGCGATCCTGGAGTCGGCGCTGGGCCGCGTCGCGCAGGGGCTGGTCGAGCGGGGTGTCAGCCGCGTGATCTCGGCCGGCGGCGAGACCTCGGGGGCCGTCGTGAGCGCGCTCGGCGTGCCGGGCGGGCTGATCGGCGCGGAAGCGGCGCGCGGCGTGCCCTGGATCCACACGGCCTCCGGCCTCGCACTCCTGCTCAAGTCAGGCAACTTCGGCGCCCCCGGCCTGCTGGTGGACGCCTCACGATGACCCGCGAGCCCGAGCCACCGGCCGAGCACTCACCATGACCCGCGAGCCGGTGGGGTCGGAGGGCTGGAAGGCGGCGCGGGGGCGGGTTGCTGACCGCCCACACGCTCAGTCGAGCAGCCCTCGCCGGCGGGCCGCCGCGGCGGCCTGCGTGCGGGTGGACACCTCCAGCTTGGCCAGGATGTTGGAGACGTGCACGCTCACCGTCTTCTGCGCGATGAACAGCCGCTCAGCGATCTCCCGGTTGGTGAGCCCCTCCGCGACCAGGCGCAGCACCTCGGACTCGCGGGCCGTGAGCCCTCCGTCGCCCGCCCCGAGACCACCGCCGGAACGACCCCCGCGCCCTCCGTCGCCCGCCCCGAGGCCACCTCCCGAACGACCCCCGCGTCCTTGACCGCCGGAGCGAACCCCGCGCCCTCCATCACCGAAGCGGGCCCTGCGGCCGAACTCGTGCAGCGCGTTCTCCAACGGCGCGGCGCGCAGCTTGCCCGCCGTCTCCCTGGCGAGATCCCACTCCGCCTGGGCCGCCTCGCGGTCACCGGCGGCGAGCAGCGCCTCGGCCAGCCGCCAGCGGGCACGGGCCGTCTCGTAGACGAACCCGTAGTCGAAGGTCTCCACCACCTGCCGCCACAGCTCCACGTCGAGCCGGCCGTGCACGCGGTGCCACTCGGCCTCCACGCGCAGGCCCCAGGCCCGGCCCTCGGGACCGAGGTGGCCGCCCTCGCCGGTGGGGCCGGCGTCGAGCGCGGCACGGGAGCGGCGGCGCAGCTCGTCGGCGCCGTCGGTGCTGCCGAGCTCCGCCAGCGCCCACAGCCCGACGGCGGCCATGCGTACGTTGCCCGACTCGCCCTCGACCAGCCGGTCCATGACCGCGTTCACGTGGTCGAGGGCGGCCCGGGGGTCGCCGTTCCACAGGGCGTGCTCGGCGGCGAGCCCCCGGGACATGTAGGCGGCCAGCTCATCGGACCAGAACGGCCGCAACCAGCCCAGCCGGCTCTCTACCGTCGGCAGGCCGCGCCCCACCTCGACGAACAGCGCGAACGACGACAGGATCGCCTCAGGCGCGGTGCCCACCCGGGCGGGGAAGCCGGCCGCGACCGTCTCCGCCTGGTCCCACTCGCCCGCGACGTAGTGGATGAGGAAACGCAGGAAGCGCAGGTCGGTGCCATAGGTGCTCCACTTGAGACCGGTCTCGAACGCCATGCGGATGCCCTCGTCGGCCACCTCCGCCGCGTGGTCGAGCAGGCCGCCCTCGTAGTGGATGCGGGCGTGGTGGAAGCGGGCGCGAAGGTCCATTGCCAGGTCGCCTGAGGCCTCGGCGGCAGCGGTCTTGATCAGCTCGCGGGCCCGGCCGACGTCACCCCGGTATTCGGCGTAGGTGGCCAGCGTGAGCAGCGCCCCGACCTCGGCGTCCCTGGCCCCGCAGGCGCGGGCGACGTCGAGCGCGCGGGCGGTCAGGCCCTCGATCTCGCGGTGGCGCGGGCTCCAGAGCAGCGTGCGGGCCTGGGTGGCCAGGGCGCGGGCGCGCTCGGGCCGGTCGCGCGCCGTCTCGACCGCGCGCTCCGCCGCCGCGATCGCGGCCTGGTGGTCGTCGGTCTCGTAGAGGTAGTAGGCGAGCCGCTCCAGCACGTCGGACGTCGGTGGCAGGGCCCTGAGCTGGGTGATCGCGCGGTGGTTGTCGCCGGCGCCGGCCGCCGTGACGGCGCTGCGGAACGCCAGCTCCTCTCGGCTCTCCCCGGCCAGCTCTGCCGCGCCGTCGACCCGCTCCCACAGGCCGAGCGCCCGGTCGTAGTGGTCGTGAGCCTCGGCGGGCGCGCCGAGGAGCGCGGCCTGGCGGCCCGCCTCGACGGAGGCCGCCAGCGCCCCGGTCAGGTCGTGGCCGGCGAGATGGTGGTGGGCCAGCTCGGCGGGAGAGGAGAGCAGCCGGGCGAAGGCGGCGTGCAGCCTGGTGCGCTCGCCGGGCAGCAGATCGGTGTAGACGGCCTCCTGCAGCAGCGCATGGCGGAAGGCGTAGCCGTAGCCGTCGACCCTGAGCAGCCCGCGCGAGACGATCTCCCGCACCGCCTCCTCGAACTCCGCCAGCGGCAGCCCGGACACCTCCCGCAGCAGGTCGTCCTCCACCCTGCGCACCGCCACGGCGGCGGCCCGCAACACGCGCTGCCCGGCCTCCGACAGCACCTCGACCCTGGACATCAGCAGGCTGGCGAGCTCGTCGGGCAGCTCGTCGCCCTCGGCCATGGCCGCGAAGAGCTCCTCCGCGTAGAACGGGTTGCCCTCGGCCCTGGACACGATGAGCCCGAGCTCCCGAACGCCCACCTCACCCATCGTGGCGACATAGTCAGACATGTCGCCCTCGCTCAGCGGCCCCAGCTCGACGTGCGTCACCGTCGGGAGCCGCTTCAGCTCCGCCAGCACCGAGCGCAGCGGATGGCGGCGGTGGAGGTCGTCGGTGCGATAGGTGCCGACGACGCAGACCCGCTCGGTCTGCACCATGCGGCTGAGGAAGACCAGCAGGTCGCGGGTGGACCGGTCGGCCCAGTGCAGGTCTTCGATCACGAACAGCACCGGCTGCACGTCGGCCAGCAGCCCGAGCAGCGACCCGAACAGCCGCTGCTGGGTGAGCCCCGCCGGCTGCGCGCTCTCCGTGCCGGGGAGCAACTGGCCCAGCATCGGATGGGCGGCGGCGGCCTCGCGCACCTTCGGCTCCGCGCCGCGCAGCGCGTCGGCCAGCGGCAGGTAGGGCAGCGCGTCGCCCAGCTCGGCACACTGGCCGGCCAGCACGTGGAAACCGCAGGCGCGGGCCTCGGCGGCCAGCTCGGTGACCAGCCGGGTCTTGCCGATGCCGGCGTCACCGCCGACGAGGGCGACGCCCGCCGTGCCGTCGGCGGCCGACCGCACCACCCGCACAAGCCTGGCCAGCTCAGCGGAGCGCCCGACGAGGAGACCTTTCACGCCAGAAACGATGCCACGCCCCTCCGACACTTTATTGGTCCGGGGAAATGGCCTCCGATTGGCCCTGATCTCCCTACCAAAAGCATTTTACGCTGCTCTTTCGTGATTCCTCCAACAACGTACGCCCTCTTCGTGACCGCCTCGCTCGCCCTGATCCTCATCCCGGGGCCGAACCATCTCTACATCACCGCCAGGGGCCTCGCCCAGGGCCGGGCGGCCGGCCTGGCCAGCGCGCTCGGCGTCGAGATCGGCACACTCGTGCACATCGTGGCGGCCGCCGCGGGCCTGTCGTACGTGATCTCGCAGTCGGCGACGCTCTTCGCGATCGTCAAGTGGGCGGGCGTCGCCTACCTCGTCTACCTGGGCATCCGCGCGTTCATGGGCAAGGACGCCGAGACCGGGACACCACTTCGGCAGCCGCTGCGCAAGGTGTTCCTCGAAGGCGTGCTGGTCAACGTGCTCAACCCCAAGGTGGCGCTGTTCTTCCTGGCGTTCCTGCCGCAGTTCGTCGACCCCGGCGCGGGCTCCCCGACCGTGCAGGTGGTGGTGCTCGGACTCACGGCGCTGCTCCTGGGGCTGGTGTCGGACGTCGTGTACGCGTTCGCCGCCGGCGCGCTGGGCCGCCGCCTGCGCCGCAGGGCCAGGGCACTCCGGTACGTCAGCGGCGTCGTCTACCTCGGTCTGGGAGTGGTCACCGCGTTCGCCGGAAGAAGATGATCCGTACGGGTGCCGGAGCCGCGCCGCGAGACCAGTACGGAGATTCAGAGGGCCAGCGCGGCAGGGATGCGGTCGAGCACGGGGCGGGGCGCCAGCCCGTACGCGTAGAAGTCGACCGCGAGCGCGCCCGCCGCCTTGGCGCCGCGGGCCTTGGCCACCAGCCGGTCGGCCGAGTCGCTGTCGGGATGGCCCGGCCGCAGCACGGCACGCACCTCACGATCCTTGCCCACGGACCGCAGGTAGGCACCCACGTCGTCGGCCACCCTGGCCGCGTCGCGCGCGTAGGCCAGCACCCCGAAGGCGGGCACCAGGTCGCCGAGCGCCACCAGGTCGACGCCGAGTTGCCAGGCGTCATGGGCGGCCAGCCCCGGCGTGGGCAGCCCGTCGGTGCAGCCCTTGACCGCGCCCGTGGAGTCGATGAACACCAGCTTGGAGCCCTCGTCCGCCACGGCGGAGGCCACCTCGGACACGAGCGTGGTCACGGTCTCCGACCGGGCCCTGGCGTAGGCCACGACCTCCGGCCCCGCGTACGCGGTCAGCGCCGCCCTGGTCACCTCGCCCTGCGCGGCCGGGTCGCCGTCGAGCACGCCGCCCACGATCCTCGCGCACTCGTCGCGCGCCGCGTCGGCGTTCACGCCCAGGTCGATCGCCCTGCGCATGCAGTAGTCGCAGAAGCAGAGCCCGAACAGGTAGGTGTCCATCGGCCCGAGCGGCACGAACGAGCGCTGCGGCCTGAGCGGCCTGAAGTGCAGCGACTCGGCCACCACGCTGTCGACCCCGAGCCTGGCCACCGCCCTGGCCAGCGCGACCGCGTATTCGCGCACGTCGGGGTGCGCGGGGCACAGGTCGGCGAGCGAGCCGCGGTCGCCGAAGCAGTCGCGGACCGTCACGTCCGGATGTTTCACGCCGAGCGTGGCGTTACGCAGGAAGACCGTCCATCCGTGGAGCTTCATGGAGCGTTGCGCACAGGCTTCGCGAAGCCCATCGAAAGCATCCCGGTAGCCCGGTACGGGAGCGAGCCGGAGCCCGGCGAACAGGTCGGGTGGCGGGGTGAAGTGGGCGCCGTCGTGGCGGATGGTCAGCCGGGACAGTCCGTGCGGAGTGACGTCGCGTGAGGCGTGGTGCACGGCGCCGACGGTGACGCCGCGCACGCCGTACGCGCTGATGGTGTCGAGCACCCGCTCGACGCCCTCGCCGCGCAGGTCCTCGACGAAGGCGTATACCGAACTGTCCACAAACAGACCTTAAGCGCTCTTGTGCGCGACGAAGTCGATCTCCACCAGGATGTCCATCAGCTCGGACCCCACGGTGGTGCGTACGGGGAAGGGCGGGTTGAAGTACGACTTGTACACCTCGTTGTACGCGGCGAAGTCGCGCTTGAGGTGCTGCAGGTGGACCGTGGCCTTGACCACGTCGTCGAAGCCGAGGCCGTGCGCGGCGAGGATGGCGCCGAGGTTGCGCATGACCCGGTGGGTCTGGGTGGCGACGTCGTCGCCGTCGACCTCGCCGGTCTGCGGGTCGATCGGCCCCATGCCGGAGGTGTAGACGAAGTCGCCCACCACGAGACCCTGGGAGTAGGCCCCGATCGGGGCGGCGCCCTCGGTGGTCCTGAGCTCCTTCTTCACGATTTCTCCCTAGAAGTTGGTGTGTATCGTGCCAACGACACGGTAGTCCTGATCCACCAGAGGCAGCTCGCGCCACTTGTCGAACGCGGTGCAGGGGTGCGAGATGCCGAAGGCCAGCAGGTCACCGACCTCCAGCCCGTCGCCGCGCACCAGGGTGTGCTGGTCCTGCATCTTCGTGACGGTGACGCCGGCGCGCCGCGGGATGGGCAGCCCTTCGTCGTACGGCGCGTCCCGTTTGCCCATGCCGACGACCGCCAGCCCCGGCTCGGGCGTGGAGAGCACGTGCGCCCACACCTCCAGCGCCGGCCGCAGCTCGCCCTGGATGCGGGTGAACGGCGTGCGCTGGCGGTAGTAGCCGTCGTCGTGGGTGACGTAGGCGCCGCTGCGCAGCAGGATGCGGGCCTGGGTGGCGACGAGTTCGCGCCCGATCACGTCGAACCACTGGCTGCCGCCCACGGTCAGGATCGGGTCGCGGACGCGGAGGTAGGCGAGCGCCTCCTGCAACGAGTCCAGATATTTCCGGACATCGTCGGCGGTCCTGAGCGCGCCCTCGTACCCCGCGATCCCCGCCGGCTCGACCCCGGGCGTCTCCTGCGCGCAGGCCACCACCGCCAGCAGGTCGTCCAGCGAACGGCACCCGGCACGCCCGCCTTCGTGCCCCAGCTCCACCAGCACCCGGAACGGCCGCGACCCCGCGTGGCGGGCCAGGATGCCGATCCCGGCCTCGGAGTCGGCGAAGCTCAGGAACTCGAACGCGGGATCGCGCTCCAGCTCACCGGCCGCCCAGGCCAGCCCTGCCGGGTCGACGACCTGGTTGGCGACCATGATCCGGCTCGCCCCGAAACCCCTGGCCGCCTCGGCCTGACGCGGCGTGGCGACGGTCAGCCCCCAGGCGCCCGCCTTGAGCTGGAGCGCGGCGATCTCAGCGGACATGTGCGTCTTGACGTGCGGCGCGAGCTCCATGCCGTGGTCGCGGGCGAAGGCCGCCATCGTCGCCACGTTGTGCTCGAGCGCGTCCTGGCGCACCACCATCAGCGGGAAACCGAGCGCTCCGTCGAAGATCGACCGCCCGAGCGTCTCCTGCACGAAGATCCCTTTCCCTCAGCGTCCGACGCTTCCCTGACATGCCTGGCATCCCGGTATCACGGCTTGAGCGCCCGCCCGGGTGTGGCGCCGGTCAGCTCTCCCCCGGCCAGCACGCGCACCCCCGACACGAGCACGTCGTCCACGCCGGACGCGAGCGTGCGCGGAGCGGCGTACGTCGCCAGGTCGGCCACCGTGTCAGGGTCGAACACCACCACGTCGGCCGCGAAGCCGCCCCGCACCAGCCCTCGGCCGGCCAGCCCGAACCGCCGGGCCGGATGCGCGGCCAGATGGACCGCGGCCCGCTCCCACGTCCAGTCGCCGAGCTCCCTGACATGCCGGCCAAGGAACCGGGCGAACGCCCCGAACCCCCGCGGATGCGGATGACCGCCCACATAGATCCCGTCAGAGCCGCCGGTCTGGAACGGATGGCGCAACATCCGGCGTACGGACTCCTCGCCCTCGGGACCCTCGTCGGGGCGGGCGGACACCACGCCCGCCTCCAGCCGCGTCTCCATCAGGAGGCGGCGGCAGAACGCGGCCGGCTCCAGCCCCGCCCGCTCGGCCGCCGCCACCATGGTCAGGCCCTCCGCCCACTCCAGCCCGGGCGCGTGCGAGACGGTCAGCCTCGGCCAGGTGCCGGCCAGCGTCGGCCACCAGTCGTCCAGCCCGTCAGAAGCGATCATCTTTAGGGCGCGGTCGGTCTCGGCCCCGGGCACGGACGGCGGCAGCACGACCATGGCCAGGATCGTGTTGCCGCGCAGGTAGGGGTAGGTGTCGAAGGTCAGGTCGACGCCCTCGCCGAGCGCCTGCTCGACCAGCGGCAGCAGCACGTCGGCGGGGCCGTACAGGTGGGAGACGTGCACGGCGGCGCCGGAGCGCCGGGCGATGTCCACGACCTCCGCCATGCCGACCCCGGCCTGCGGACCGTAGGCGCGCATGTGGGTGACGTACGGGAGCCCGCCGAGCGGGGCGCACAGCGCGGCCAGCTCCTCGGCGGAGGCGTAGCGGCCCGGCAGGTATTCGAGCCCGCTCGACAGGCCCGCCGCGCCCTCGGAGAGCCCGCGCTCGACGTGCCGCACCATCGCCGCGAGGTCGCCCGCCGAGGCGGGAGCCGACGACGGGCCCATGACGTCGTAGCGGATGGTGCCGTGGGGCAGGAGGTAGGCGGTGTTCAGCGCCACCGCCCGGTCGTAGCCGTCGAGCAGCTCCCCCACGGTCAGCGGCCCGCCCTGCGACGCGCCGTTGGGCAGTGGCCCGTTGACGGCGGCGAAATAGCGGGCGGCGTAGGCGACGGTCGCGGCCGAGCCGGGCGCGAAGGACAGGCCGTCCTGCCCGAGCACGAACGTGGTCACCCCCTGCCGGAGCGCCGCCCGCTGCACGACCGGGTCGAACACGGCCGCGTCGCCGTGGGCATGGCAGTCCACGAAGCCGGGCGCGACGAACCGGCCCGTCGCGTCGATCACGGTCGCGGCCTGCGCATCGTCCAGCCTGCCGACCGCCGCGATCCTGTCGCCGGTAACCGCCACGTCCGCCCGGAACGGCGGGGCGCCCGTGCCGTCGAGCACCCTGCCGCCGCTGATGACTACGTCGAACCTCACCCAAGGATTCAATCAGAGCCGCGGTACGGCTTCGGGCCGCACTCCACGGACTCGTTGACCGGATGTTCGGCCAGCAGGTCGCGGGCCTGCGAGCGGGCGAGGTTCCAGCCGTTCCACGGGTCGGGGCGGTCCAGCCCGTTGGCCTCGACCACGTCGGCGAGCACGCAACTGCGCTGCGGCTCGGGCAGCCGGTCCAGGGCCGGCACGGCCTCCGCGCCGAGATCGCCCAGGTAGTCGGAGTCCAGCTGGGTGCCGCCGCGCACCTGCAGCTGCGAGTACGCGACCTGCAGGTCCGGGTTCACCACCGCGAACGCGCCCAGGCCGAGCGCGGTGACCAGCACGACCGTACGCGGCAGCTCGCCGGAGCCACGCCCGGCGAACCGTACCGCCCCGGCCAGCAACACCAGCGCGAACAACGCCCCCAGCCACCAGACCGTGGCCTGCACCGACAACCGCAGCCTGGACAGGCCGTAGGCGTCGGTGTAGAGGTTCATGCGGTGCAGCGCCGAGACCAGCACCACCATCGTCAGCCCGCACAACATCGCGAGCAGCCCCGCCAGCACCCAGCGCTCGCGCCGCTCGGCCCTGAGCAGCCCGCCCGCCACGGCCACGATGCCCAGCACGAACACGCTGACCACGACCAGCTGGAAGAACCCCTGCCTGGCGTACTCGGCGTAGGTCAGCCCCGCCGTCCTCAGCACCCAGGCATCGCCTCCGAACAGCGCCGTGATCTGCACCGCCACGAACGACGCGAACAGCAGGTTCACCGCCGTGAGCGGCAGCAGCCAGATGCTGCTGCTCACCCTGAACTTCTTCTGCGGCCCCACGGGATCGTTCACCGGCCGCAGCGCGACCAGCACCACGGCGGCCAGCAGCACGGCGAAGAGCCCGAACAGGAAGATCCGCAACGGCGCGGACTCCGCCCAGTCCGGCGTGGTGGTCACCCGCTCCAGGTAGGCGGCGAACACCGCGTCCGCCGAGGCGAACAGCAGCCCGAACACCGCCAGCAGCACCGCCGTGATGCCCAGGGCGGCCAGCGTCGGCATGACACGCCGCCTGGCCGTCAGCTTCTTCAGCGGCCCGGCCAGGAACCAGTGCACGGGGCCCAGCGCGAGCACCACGGACACGCCGCCTCTGATCACGCCCAGCCAGCCCGTGCCCGCCCCGGAGACCGCCAGCGCGCCCAGCCCGGCCCCCGCCACGAGCAGGATCCCGACCAGCCAGTCGGCGTCGCGCACCGCCGCCATGGAGATCAGGAAGTACGCCAGCACCCCGAACACCACCGTCCACGGAGTCATCCGCCGCGTCACCGCCGGGAACGCCGCCGCGCCCAGCACCAGCGCCACCAGCACGAACCCCAAGCCCACCTGGGCCTCCGGCAACGCCACCGCCGCGAACACCCCGGCCCCCACCGCGGCGGGCAACAACCAGCGGGGCGCGTCGGGCAGGTCGGGCTTGGGGAACAGCGGCGGCGGCACGTACGGCGGCGGCCCCACCGGCCCACCCCCCGCCCCCGCGTAGGCACCCGGCCCCGCAGGAACGCCCGGGCCGGCCTGGCCGCCTGCGGGACGTGCCGGTCCGGTCGCCGCGCCGCCGTGGCCGGCCATCGCCCCCGCCTGCCAGCCCGCGCCTCCTGCCTGCCCTTGGTAGGGACCCACCTGGTACGCCGCCTGCGCGGTGCGCCGCGCTGACCCCGCCCCCATGGCCACGCCCACGGCACCCATGAGGGCGACGCTCACGACGAGCGTCACCAGGGCGAATCCGGCTCCCACCGCGATGCCGGCGAACACGGCGGCGAACAGCCCCACCGCGAACCCGACCAGCACCCCGATGACCCCGCCGCCGATCATCCTGGCGTAACTCGCGCCGACGGGCGGTGACCCGCCGGGCACGGTCGCGTCCACGGCTCTCCCCCCGGCCGTCGCCACGACGCCACCGGCCGCATGACCCTCCGGGGCCGCCGCGACGGCACCGGCGTCCGCCGCAGGAGCGCCCTCGACACCACCGCCGGCCGGTACTGCCCCCGCCGGCGGGCCATCCCCGACGCCAGCGGACGCCACTCCCACCACCGGAGCAGCCCTGTCACCACGACCGGCCTCCGATGCGCACCATGCCGTGGTGCCTTCGCCAGGCGCCGGCGCCCCGCTGTCACCCGGGCCGGTCGCGACGCTCATCACGGCACCGGCGGGAGCGGCCTGAGCCCTCTGCGATCCCGGCTGTGACCTTCCGTCGTCCGCCGTCGCGACCGCGCCCTCCGCAACGTCGGTCCCCCGTCCCGCGACCATCCCCGGAACGGCACCCGGTGCGGAAGCGGCGTCCGGCGCGGAAACGGCCTCAGGTGTCGGAGCGCCCCCCGACGCGGGAGCGGTCTCGGGCGCCGATGCGGTGTCCGCTCCTGGATCGGCGACAACCCTTTCCACCGCCTTGCTCTCAACGGCCGGCGACCGTTCGTCCCCCGTGATTCGTTCGTGTTCCAATGGCGTGTCCGCCATCGTCGTCCTCCCTGGTAACTCGACGACCATCCGGCACCCCGGCCAGTCGTCGATGCGGATGGAACCCCCGTGCAGCTCGACGATCTCCTTCACGATGGCCAGCCCCAGTCCCGCGCCCCCCGCGTCGGCGGTGCGTCCCGCGTCCAGCCGGGAGAAGCGTTCGAAGACGCGTTCCCTGGCCGCCGCCGGGATGCCGGGCCCCGGGTCGGTGACGGCGAGCCGTACCGCGTCGCCCTCTTCGGCGCCGCTGACGGTGACCACGCCGCCCGGCGGGCTGTGGCGTACGGCGTTGTCGAGGAGGTTGGACAGGACCTGGGCGAGCAGGTCGGGGTCGGCGCGCACCCCCAGCCGGCCCGGGACCGCCGACCGGATGGTGACGTCGTCGCGGGCCAGCGACGCCTCGCGGACCGCCTGCTCGACGAGCCGCGCCAGTTCGACGGGCTCGGGCTCGATGAGGCGTACCCCGGAGTCCAGCCGCGACAGGTCGAGCAGCTGGGCGACGAGCCGTCCGAGCCGCTCGGTCTGGGCGAGCGCGGTGGACATGGTGACGGGGTCGGGCGCGGAGACGCCGTCCACGACGTTCTCGAGGATGGCGCGGAGCCCGGTGATGGGCGTGCGGAGCTCGTGGCTGACGTTCGCGACCAGCTCGCGCCGCTGCCGGTCGACCTCGCCGAGGTCGGCCGCCATCGCGTTGAACGCCCTGGCCAGCTCCCCCACCTCGTCGCGCGAGGTGGCGCTGACGCGCAGCGTGTAGCTGCCCTTGGCGATCGTCTGGGCGGCGCTGGCCATCTGGCGCAGCGGCTTGGTCATGCCCATGGCCAGCACCTGCACCATGATCAACGCCAGGACGACGGCGACCGCGATGCGCACCTCGCCGGCCAGGCCGGAGGCGATGCCGACCTCGTTCACCACGAACGCCGTGCCCACGGCCAGCACGATGACGATGCCGAGCTTGACCTTGATCCGGCCGAGGAAGTCGAGCGGCCTCATTGGCGCACCAGCGCGTAGCCGACGCCGTGGACGGTGCGCACCACGTCGGAGCCGAGCTTGCGGCGCAGCGCCCGTACGTGGCTGTCGACGGTCCTGGTCGCGGCGGCTTCGGAGAAGCCCCACACGTCGGACAGCAGCCGGTCGCGCTCGAAGACCTGTCCCGGCCGCTCGGCCAGGCGCCGCAGCAGGTCGAACTCCGTCCTGGTGAGCTGCGCCTCCGCGCCGCGCACGAACACCCTGCGGGCCGCGGTGTCGATCTCGACCTCACCGACCCTGATCACGGTGTCCTCGACGGCGAGCTGGGAGGCGCGTTCGACCCTGCGCAGCAGCGCGTGGATCCGCGCGACCAGCTCGCGCATGCTGAACGGCTTGGCCAGGTAGTCGTCCGCCCCGACGCCGAGCCCGACGAGCACGTCGGTCTCGTCGCCGAGCGCGGTCAGCATGAGCACGGGCACCGGCCTGGCCGCCTGCATCCGACGGCACACCTCCAATCCGTCGAGACCGGGCAGCAGCCGGTCGAGGATCACCAGGTCGGGTTCGGCCCTGCCGTACTGGACGAGGGCGTCCTGCCCGTCGCCCGCCACCCTGACGTCGAAGCCCTCGGCCGCCAGCCTGTTCCTGACGGCCAGGGCGATCGTCACATCGTCCTCGACCACGAGGATGCGCCGCTGCTCTGCCACGTACGGAAGCCTAGAAGCGCGCTGTGCAGACGACACTGCTGAATCTGTGCACATCCGGTGCAGACTGGGCGGGTGAACACCGCCGCATATCTGCGCCGCCTCGGCCTGCCCGGCCTGCTCGGCGCTCCCGTCAGCGTTGAGAATCTGCGGGCTCTGCACGCCGCGCACGTCGAACGGGTCTCGTACGAGGTCCTGGAGATCTGGCTGGGCCGCCCCACCACCGTCGATCCCGCCGAGTCGGCGGAGCGGATCATCCGCGGCCGGGGCGGCTACTGCTACCACCTCAACGGCGCGTTCTCCGAGCTGATCAGGACGCTCGGCTACGACGTGACCCGGCATGTCGGCGGCGTCCAGAACCGGGGCGCCGAGCCGGGCATCACCGGCAACCACCTGGTGCTCACCGTGCGCGGCCTGCCCTCTGACGGCAACCCGGGCGGCGAGTGGCTGGTCGACGTCGGGCTCGGCGACGGCCTGCACGAGCCGCTCCCGCTGGTCGCCGGCTCCTACCGGCAGGGCCCCTTCACGTACGGGTTGCGCCCCTCGGAGGTCGCGTCCGGCGGCTGGCGGTTCGACCACGATCCGAGTGGTTCGTTCGAAGGTATGGACTTTGATCCGGCGCCCACGGATATGTCGGCCTTCGTCAGTATGCATGACCATTTGACGACGTCCCCGACGTCCGGGTTCGTCCGGGTCGCCGTCGTGCAACGGCGCGACGGCTCGGGCGTCGACCTCCTGCGCGGGCTGGAGCTGCGCCGCGTGGGGACGGGCGAACACACGATCATCCTGGAAACGGCCCGCGACTATTTCGCGGCCCTGGCGGACGTGTTCGCGCTGCCGCTCGACGACGCGAGCACCCAGGAGAAGGAGAAGCTCTGGCGCAAGATCGACGAGGCGCACAGGGCCTGGCTGGCGGGCGATCACGCATGATGGCCACGCGTGCGCACGGGCGCTATCGTGCACCTCGAGATGGGTGAGACCAGCAGGCTGGCCGGCCGCTACCGGCTGCTCAACCCCCTGGGCGCGGGGTCCGTCCTCCTGGCCTTCGACGAGGTGCGCCATCGTGACGTCGCGGTCAGGCGGCTGCGCGTGCCCGCCGAGCTGCGCGACGCCGCGCTGCACGAGGCCCGCCGGGCCACCACGCTGCGGCACGCCTCGATCGTGCGGGTGCTGGACGTCGTGATCGAGGATCGCACGCCGTGGCTGGTGATGGAGTTCGTCTCGGGCGCCTCGCTGGAGCAGGCCGTGCGTTCCCGCCGGCCGCTGCCCGTCCAGCAGGCGGCGAGGGTCGGGGTGTGCGTCCTGTCGGCGCTGGCCACCGCGCACGAGGCGGGCGTCGTGCACGGGCGGGTCGATCCCGGCAACGTGCTGCTCACCACGACGGGCCGGGCGGTGCTCACAGGGTTCGGCTTTCCCAGCCTCAGCATGCTGCCGTCCGCCGACCTGTGGTCGATGGCCGCCACGCTGCACTTCGCGATCGAGGGCCGACCGCCCGGGCAGATGCCCGCCGAGGGCGCCGACCCGCTCAGGTCCCTGGTCAGGGCGATGTTGCACCCGGCGGGGGCGCCACCGATGGACGTCGTGCGCGAGACGCTCGACCGGCTGGCCGTGGACCGCCCGCTCGACGCGGTGATCGCGGCCTCGGGCCCGCTGCCGCCCGCGGGCGCGGCCGCGATCGGGCTGGCCCTGCTCGACCGCCTGCTGGCCGTCGGCGAGTTCCACGGCGGGGTGCAGCCGGGCAACGTCATGATCGACGGCAGCGGGCGGGCGCGGCTCCTGCCGCTGTTGCGTGCCGGCACGCTCCCCGCCTACACCGCCCCCGAGGCCGCCCAGAGCCAGGGGGCCGATCTGTGGTCGCTGGGCGCGACGCTCTTCACCGCGGTCGAGGGTGCTCCCCCCGCCCCTGGCGCGCGGCTGACGAGGGCGGGAGCGCTGGCGCCTGTCCTGTTACGGCTGCTGGCGGGGCATCCGCAGGACCGTCCGACCCCCGAGGAGCTTCGCTCCGACCTTCTCGCGATCATGGCTCAACGGGGGTGAAAGCCTGCGCAACGATTGCGATACATCGCGAGCGGAACAACGACGGCGGCCCCACTCGTTGGACAGGCGACGCACAATGTGGAAGAGGCGGGGCGCGCGCTCCGCGTTCGGAGGATGTTGAGGATGTCGCCAGTCCAGAAGTACGCCATCGGTGCGGGCGCCGCGGTCCTGCTGTCACTGATGATCTTTGGCACCGGCTTTGTCACCCTGCTGGTTGTCCTCGGCGTGGTCGCCGCTCCGGTGATCGGTTACCTGATGCTCGACCCGTCGCAGCGCGAGCGCCTCAAGAGGGCGCGCAAGCGCGGCATCGGCCGCTGAGCCCGCCCGGCGGAGGCCTCAGGCCTCCGCCGCGGTCAGCGCCGCCTGCACCCGCTGGGTCACCCTGCGCTCGACGTAGAACGACAGGAACGGCACCGTGCCGCCCAGCATGACACCGAGCATGTACGGCCACGTCCAGCGTGCCTTCATGCCCAGGTTCATGACGGTGACGAGATAGATCATGTAGAGCCCGCCATGGATGGGGGCAATGATCTTCGACAGGGCCGCCTCGTCGAAGCCGTAACGCAGCACCATGCCGACGCACAACACCAGCAGCATGACGCCGACCACGTAAGCCAGCACCCGGAAGGGCTTCAGAGCCGATTCCACGATTTAACCTTCCAGAGCCATCTCAGGGGACTTGCCACGTTCCCGATCCGCTCGCACGGCATCGCGTACGAAGTGGAACCACATGAAAACGGCGAATCCGGCGAAGATCCACCAGTTGGCGGCGTAAGCGAGGTTACGCCAGGTGAGCGTGCCGCCGACCACGGGCGGGGCTACCTTGACCTGTGCCAGCGAGCCCGACGGCGGTTGCGCCACGACATAGCCGGCGCGCACCTTCTGCCCCGTCCACAGGTTGATCAGCTCGCCCGTGGACACCGTCTGCACCTGACCGGCCGGCAGCCCCTCGCCGCGGCGCTGCACGCTGTCGGTGCCCTGCTGCGGGCGCAGCCTCCCCGACACCGCGATCCGGCCCTCGGGAACGGCCGCCACCGCGGGGTCGCCCGGCGTCTTCACCCAGCCGCGCACCACCGGCATCAGCGTGCCGTCGTCGAGCCGGAGGGGCGTGAGCACCCAGTAGCCGTGGTCGCGGGAGACATTGCCGCCGGGGGCGTCGACGTCGGGCCGCCGGTCGGCCACCAGGAGCTGGCGGCCGGCGTCGTAGGAGCCCTCCGCCGTGACCCTGCGGCCGACGGCCTCGCCGTTCAGCTGGGAGCTCACCTGGGCGAGCGTGGTGACCGCGACAGGCGCGGGGTCGGTGGAGGCGCGCGGTTTCCCCGAGTCGTGAAAGACGCCGAGCTGCCAGCGGCCGAGCAGGATGAACGCGATGAGGACCCCGATGGTCAGCAGGTGCAGCCCCAGCATGCGCGGGGAGAGCAGGGTCCTCAGCATGCTGTCAAAACTATCCGCCGGGTGGGGTGGTCCCCTAATCAGGCCGCCCCTGCGGCAGGGCGCGCCCCACCCCTGCAGATCCCGCCAAACTCCGCAAATGTCACAGGCGCTCACGCTAAGCTGCTACTCATGTCTGACCAGCATATCGACCCGGCGGGCAACACCCAGCAGTTCCGCGCGTTCGCGCAGCGGCGCGAGCAGGAAGCCTCGGTCCCGCCGAAGAAGTCGCCCATCGTTCCCATCATCGCCGTCGTCGTCGCGGTCGTGATCGTCGGCGTCGCCGCCTTCCTCCTGCTCCAGTAGGCATCCGGCCAGGACGACCCGCCGCGGAGGCCGTGGCGGGTTTTCGTCGTTCCTGTGATGGTTTTCACCCTGGACCTGATCGGCGACCGCTCCGTACATTGGACTTACCGTCCAATAGGTGCGCCGCGGAGGTCACATGGCTGGAATAGTGATCGTCGGCGCCGGTCTCGCCGGCGTCTGCATGGCCATCAAGCTCAAAGAAGCCGGCCACCACGACTTCGTCATCCTGGAGAAGGCCAGCGACCTGGGCGGCACCTGGCGCGACAACACCTATCCCGGATGCGCGTGCGACGTGCCGTCGCACATGTACTCCTACTCGTTCGACCTCAATCCGGACTGGTCGCGGATGTTCGCGCCGCAGCGGGAGATCCACGACTACCTGCGGTCATGCGCGGACAGGTACGGCGTGACCCCGCACATCCGGTACGGCAAGCACGTCACCGCGCTCGAGTACGACGACGCCCGCCGCGACTGGACGGTCACCACGGACGACGGCGCCACGCTGCGGGCGAACGCCGTGGTCTCCGCGATCGGCGCCCTGCACATCCCCAAATACCCCGAAATTTCGGGACGCGAGTCGTTCGCCGGACCGGCCATGCACTCCGCCGCCTGGGACCGTACCGTCGACCTGACCGGCAAACGGGTCGCCGTCATCGGCACCGGCGCCTCCGCCGTGCAGTTCGTCCCCCAGATCGCCCCCGTCACCCGCGAACTCACCGTCTTCCAGCGCACGGCGCCCTGGCTGCACCCCAAACCCGACCTCGCCATCCCGCCCCGCGCGCGCGACATCCTGCGCCTGCCCGGCATGGCGAGGACGCTGCGCACCGCCCTCTACTGGGCCCTGGAGTCGCGCGCGCTCGGATTCGCCGTCGACCCGCGCCTGATGAAGGCGCACGAGAAGCTGGCGCTCAGGCACCTGGCCGCCCAGGTCCCCGACCCCGACCTGCGCCGCAGGCTCACCCCCGACTACCTCATCGGCTGCAAGCGCATCCTGATCTCCAGCGACTACTACCCGGCCCTGATGAGGGACGACGTCAACCTGGTCACCGACGAGATCACACAGATCAGGCCGCACTCGATCGTGGACGCCGCCGGCCACGAGCACCCCGCCGACGCGATCATCTACGGCACCGGCTTCCGGGTGCTGGACTCGCTCGCCGAGCAGCACATCGTCGGCAGGGGCGGCGTGAAGATCCAGGAAGCCTGGCAGCACGGCATCCAGACCTACTACGGCATCACCACCTCCGGCTTCCCCAACCTGTTCTTCCTGCTCGGCCCCAACACCGGCCTCGGGCACAACTCCGTCGCCTTCATGATCGAGTCGCAGGTCCGCTACGTGATCGGCTGCCTGCGCCTGCTGTCCAGGACCCGGGCCAGAGCCCTCGACGTCAGGCCGCAGGCGCAGCGGGCGTTCGACCGGAGGCTGCGCCAACGGCTCGACCCGCTCGTGTGGAACGCGGGCGGCTGCCGATCCTGGTATCTGGACGAGCACGGAGTGAACAGGACGATCTGGCCGGGCTTCACCTTCGAGTACTGGGCGCGTACGCGGAAGGTGAAACCCGGCGCCTACCAGCTCATCTTCTAGCCGGCTGCACGACCATCGCGCTGCCGCCGCCCCGGCGGCTCGGCTCGGCCACGGCCTGGATCCGGCCCCTGCCGAGGAACTCCAGCGCCGTGGCGGCGCCGATCTCCGGGTTGAGCGCGAAGCCGTGCCCCCTGGCCTCCAGCTCGGCCCCGTGCTCGTCCAGGAACGCCTGCTCGGCCTGCGTCTGCTCGGTGTTGCGCTGGGTGGCGCGCGGCGCGGCCAGCGCGTCCGGCAGGCTCATGCCGAACTCGTACCGGTTGACCAGGATCTGCAGCACGGTCGTGATGATGGTCGAGCCGCCCGGCGAGCCGGCCGCCAGCACCGGCCTGCCGTGGTCGAACACCAGCGTCGGCGCCATCGACGAGCGCGGCCGCTTGCCGGGGCCCGGCAGGTTCGGGTCGCCGGGCGCCGGGCCGAACGTGAAGTCGGTCAGCTCGTTGTTGAGCAGCACGCCCCGCCCCGGCACGACGATGCCGTTGCCACCGGTCGACTCGATGGTCAGGTTGTAGGCCGCCACGTTGCCCCAGCGGTCGGCGACGACCAGGTGGGTGGTCTCGGGGCCTTCCTTCGCGATCGGCGCGGCGCTGCCCGTAGGTTGCGGGCAGGGCTCGTACGAGCCGTCAGGGTTGCCGGGCGCGGCCGGGTGCGCCATCGCCGTGTCGCCGATCTGGCAGGCCCGCTCCTTGGCGAAGCCGTCGGACAACAACTGCTTGAGCGGCACTCCGGGGATGTCGCCGACGTACGCGCCGCGGTCGGCGAAGGCCAGCCTGGACGCCTCCAGATATTCGTGCAGGCCGACCTCGGGCAGGGCCTCCAGGATGTTGAGCGCCTCCCCGACCGTGGAGCCGCCGGAGGACGGCGGGGCCATGCCGTACACGTCCATGCCCCTGTAGGAGACCTTCGTGGGCTCGCGCAGCAGCGCCCGGTAGGCGTGCAGGTCGGACAGCTCCATCAGGCCGGGCCGGACGTTGCGGGTGCTGCCGGGGGTGACCGGCGGGCGCTTGACGGTGGCCACGATCTCCTTGCCGAGCTGCCCGCCGTACAACCAGCGGGGGCCGCGCCTGGCCAGCTCGCGGTACGTGGCCGCGAGCTCCGGGTTCCTGAAGACCGAGCCGACGGGCGGCGGGGCGCCGTTCGGGAGGTACAGCTTGGCGGTGGAGGTGAAGTCCTTGAAGCGGTCGGCGTTGGCGGCGGTCTGGTCGTGGAAGGTCTGGTCGACGACGAAGCCCTTCGACGCCACCTCGATGGCGGGGCGCAGCGCCTGGCCGAGCGACATCGTGCCGAACTTCCGCAGGGCGAGGTCCCAGTTCGCGACCGTGCCCGGCACTCCGGCGGACAGGCCGCTGGTGACGCCCTCCTCGAACGGGATGCCCTCCAGCGTCGTCGCGGTCATCGCCCGGGGCGCTGTCTCGCGGCCGTCGATCGTGAAGACCTTCCGCTTCCCGGCGTCGTAGTAGACCATGAAGCCGCCGCCGGCCAGGCCCGAGGAGTACGGCTCCGTGACGCCGAGCACCGCGCCCGCGGCGACGGCGGCGTCCATGGCGTTGCCACCCTTCCTGAGCACGGAGACGGCGGCCTTGGAGGCGTCGAGGTCGACGGTGGCCACGGCGCCGCCGTACCCCTCCGCGACCGGTGCCTTCTGCTGGGGCTGAGCCGGCGCGGGTGCCGCCGGCACGAGCAAGACGAGGACTGTTGCTGCGGGAACGATCACTCGGCGCATGGTGTCCACGATGACCCAGGTACGCCCGTCGTGGTAGGGCCCCCTCACACACAGGGATGATGCGCTGGTCAAAGCATTGATCTAGCGTGGATGACGTGCGCGGGAAGTACGGATTCGACCCCTACCTCGCCCTGATCGTGGCCGCCGCCCAGTTCGTGATCGCCAAGGGCGCGTCCTGGGGGCAGCGGTCCTTCAGGGAGCCGCTCGACCCCTACGCCTACGGGCTGCTGCTGGTCGGGCCGCTGGCGATCCTGCTGCACCGGCGTTTCCCGCTGCTCACGACCGCCGTCGCGCTGGCCGCCAACGACCTGTTCCTGATCGCCGGGTACGCCTACGGCCCCAGCTTCATCAGCCCGGCCGTCCTGCTGTTCCTGCTCGTCACGCGGGGCAGGCGGCTGATGGCCTGGATCATGGCGGCGGCGACGCTGGTGTCGTTCATCGCCTACGCCTGGCTGATGGGCAACCGCGACGTCCTCCACAGCGTGTGGATCCTGACCTTCATCATGCTGCTCATGGTGCTGGCCGAGCTGGTCAGGATCATCAGGGAACGCCGGGCCGAGCGCGAGCGCACGGCGGAGG
This sequence comes from Nonomuraea sp. B1E8, assembly GCF_039871515.1. Classification (NCBI taxonomy): domain Bacteria; kingdom Bacillati; phylum Actinomycetota; class Actinomycetes; order Streptosporangiales; family Streptosporangiaceae; genus Nonomuraea; species Nonomuraea sp. B1E8. The sequence continues at coordinate 314,218 of NZ_JBDPLS010000001.1, forward strand.
AGGAGGCCAGGCGGCAGGCCAGCGAGGAGCGCCTGACCATGGCGCAGGAGCTGCACGACGTGCTCGCGCACAACATCTCCCTCATCCACGTGCAGGCCTCCACCGCGCTGCACCTCATCGACGCCAACCCCGAGCAGGCGAGGACCGCCCTGTCCACCATCAAGACGGCGTCGAAGGAGGTGCTCGGCGAGATGCGCTCGGTGCTGAACGTCCTGCGCGAGGGCGCCCCCCGTGCCCCCACCTCCGGGCTCGACCGCCTCGACGACCTGGTGGAGCGCTCCGGGGTGAAGGTGACGCTCGAACGCGTCGGCTCACGGCCGCTTCCGTCCCAGGTGGAGCGGGCCGCGTACCGGATCGTGCAGGAGTCGCTCACCAACGCCGCCCGGCACGCCCCCGGCTCCGACGTCACCGTGCGCCTGGAATACGGCGCGCACGAGCTGGTCGTCGCGGTGGCCGACACGGGCGCGACGGACGTCCCCCTCCTGTCCGAGGCCGGCAGCGGCAACGGCATTCCCGGCATGCGCGAGCGGGCCTCCGCCCTCGGCGGCACGCTGGTCGCAGGCCCGTCAGGCACCGGCTTCCAGGTCGAGGCCCGGCTCCCCCTACCCGAGGAGACCCCATGATCAAGGTGCTGCTGGCCGACGACCAGGCACTGGTGCGCGCGGGCTTCAAGGCGCTGCTCGACGCCCAGCCCGACATGACCGTGGTGGCCGAGGCCTCCGACGGCGCGGAGGCGGTGCGGCTGGCGGGCGAGCACCAGCCCGACGTGGTGCTGATGGACATCCGCATGCCGGGCACCGACGGGCTGACCGCCACCCGCCAGATGCCGCCGGGGCCGCACATCATCATCCTGACGACGTTCGAGCTGGACGAGTACGTCTTCGAGGCGCTGCGCGGCGGCGCCAGCGGCTTCCTCGTCAAGGACACCGAGCCGGCCGAGCTGATCCAGGCCGTCCGGGTGGTCGCGGCCGGCGAGGCGCTGCTGTCGCCCAGTGTGACCCGCCGCCTGATCGCGGAGTACGCCACCCGCGCCAAGGCCCCGGTCGCCGTCGACGGGCTCGACCAGCTCACCGAGCGCGAGCGGGAGGTGCTCGCCCTGGTCGGCACCGGCATGACCAACGACGAGATCGCGGCCAAGCTGTTCATGTCGCCGGCCACGGCCAAGACGCACGTGAGCCGGGCCATGATGAAGCTGCACGCCCGCGACCGCGCTCAGCTCGTCGTCATCGCCTACGAGTCGGGGCTGGTGAAGCCCGGGTGGGCCTGAGGTCGGCTAGCCAAAATCGAGTTAGGCTAACTGCGTTTTGGCTAAGGTGACCTCCATGGAGGTCACCAAACCGAGCGCGGTGTTCGATCGGGTCGACGAATGGAACGATCTAGTCCAGTTCGCCACCGATCCCACACCAGGTCTGCGCATCGGCGTCGTACGCGGACGCCGCCGTCACGGCAAGTCGTTCCTCCTGGAGCACCTGTGTGAAGCGGCGAGCGGGGTCTACACCGTGGCTCTCAGGCAGAACAGAGCCGCGGCGCTGACACGATTCTCCGATTCCCTGTCACAAGCCCTCGGTTATCGCCTCGGCGCCTTTCCTGACTGGGTGACAGCGCTCGACACCGCGGTGGACGCCCTGTCAAGCAGAACAACAGGCCGTCCGCCGCTGCTGGTCATGGACGAGTTTCCGTATCTGGCGGATCATTCACCGGAACTGCCCTCCGCCATCCAGGCTCTCTACGACAAACGCGGACCTCGCAAGGGCCATCCGCCTTTCAAGCTCATCCTGTGCGGCTCGGCGATCTCCATCATGTCCTCCCTGCTCGCGGGCGATCAGGCGCTGCGGGGAAGAGCGGTCCTCGACCTGCGCATCGGCCAGTTCCGCTTCCGAGACGCCGCGAAATACTGGGAGACCGACCCGCGGACCGCCTTTCTCATCGACGCGGTGCTGGGAGGCGCGCCGGGCTACCGCGACATCGTGGGCGATCCGCCCGAACCTGGCGCGAAAGGGCTTTTCCACTGGCTGGAGCGGACCATACTCAACCCATCACACGTTCTGTTCACCGAACCCGACTATCTCCTCGCGGAGGACCCCCGCATCCGTGACCGCGCCATCTACAACGCGATCTGGTGGGCGGTCGCCATGGGAGCGACCTCCCCCAACCAGATCGGCGGCCTGGTCGGCATGGACGCCAAGGCTCTGACGTACCACCTGAACGTCATGAAGGACGGCGGCTTCCTCCGGCACGAGCAGGACCTCCTGCGGCAGCGCCGCCCCACGATCACCATCGCCGACCCGACAGTGAGATTCCACAACCTGATCGTCCAGCCGAACGTCAGCGCCCTGGAGATGCGCCAGGCCCGGGTGGTCTGGGACCGTTCGCGTAAGACCTTCTCCGACAAGATCCTCGGCCCGCACTTCGAGGAAACAGCCCGCACATGGGTGCGCCTGCACGGCGCGGAGACAGGTCTGGACGACATCGGCCACGTCGGCACGACGGAGGTCGCCTGCAGGGAACACCGTGGCCACGAGGTGGACATCATGGCCGTCAGCCGGACGGCGCTGCCCCGGTCGAAGAGCGCGCGCATCACCCTGATCGGTGAAGCCAAGTGCACCAACAAGACCCGTACGATGGCCGACCTCCACAGATTGCGGCACCTACGCGAACTGCTCCTGTCGCTCGGCTGGGACGCTGGAGACGCCTCATTTGCGCTCTTCTCACGGGACGGATTCTCCTCCGACCTGGAGACGGCCGCTGCGGACGGGCAGGTGCACCTCCTGGATCTCGAAACCATGTACGCGCTCTAAGGGGTGAACCAGGTGGACACCGCTCCGGGCCCGGCCGGCGCGGTACCGCTCGGCCGGCCTGGCCTGCGTGACCGTGCTGGACATCCAGATCGGCTCGCCGCCTCGCATGACGAAATATGGTTGAACGCCGGGCTCCGCCCCTGACAGGGTCGGAGGATGCGGCGCACGTATGACGACCTCGTCCAGGACGCGGCCGGCGTCTCCGTGGACGGCTGGGACTTCTCCTGGCTCGACGGCCGGGCCACCGAGGAGCGCCCGTCATGGGGCTACGCCAGGCTCCTCGGCGAGCGCCTGGCGACGGTCGGGTCCGCGCTCGACATCCAGACGGGCGGCGGCGAGATCCTGGCCGGGGTGCCCACGCTGCCGCCGGTCACCGTGGCCACCGAGTCGTGGCCGCCCAACCTCAAGCTGGCCGCCTCCCGGCTGCGCCGGCGCGGCGCCTGGGTGGTGGCCGACGACGAGGAGCCGCGCCTGCCGTTCGCGAGCAACGTCTTCGACCTGGTGACCAGCCGCCACCCCGTGCAGACGTGGTGGAACGAGATCGCCCGCGTGCTGCGGCCCGGCGGCTCCTACCTCTCCCAGCAGGTCGGGCCCAGGAGCGTGTTCGAGCTCGCGGAATTCTTCCTCGGCCCGCTCGACGGCTCGGCCCGCGACCCCGAGCAGGTCGGGCAGGAGGCCGAGGCCGCCGGGCTCGAAGTGGTCGATCTGCGGTCGGAGCGGTTGCGCATGGAGTTCCGCGACATCGGCGCGGTCGTCTACTTCCTGCGCAAGGTCATCTGGATCGTGCCGGGCTTCTCCGTCGAACGCCACCAGGAGAGGTTGCGCGCGCTGCACGACCGGATCGAAAGCGAAGGACCGTTCGTGGCCCACTCCGCCAGGTTCCTGATCGAAGCGAGGAAACGTCATGGCCAAGCTGCGTGACGTGGTGGTCGACTGCCGGCACCCGGCCTCACTGGCGAGGTTCTGGGCGGCGACGCTCGACGGCTACGCGGTGGCCCCCTACGACGAGGCCGAGCTCGCGCGGCTGCGCGCCAACGGGATCGACGACCCGGAGGACGACCCGACGGTGCTGGTCGAGGGCGGGCCGCCCCGGCTGTGGTTCCAGCACGTGCCGGAGCACAAGGTGGTCAAGAACCGGCTCCACCTCGACGTCGACTCCGACGACCCCGACGCCGAGATCGCCCGCCTCACCGAGCTGGGCGCCACGGTGGTGGCCACCCGCGACGACTGGGTGGTCATGGCCGACCCGGAGGGCAACGAGTTCTGCGTGTTCTGATCCCGGGCTCGCGGACGGCGGAGCGCCACGTTTCCCTCATCGGGTCGCGGACAACGGACCAGGCGAAGCACCGCGCCGACCTCCGCAGATCGCGGACGTACGGACGAGGCGACTCCGCGGGCGGACGAGCGGACGAGGTCAGGCGCCGCGCCTACCTCTGCGGGCGTACGCCGGCCTGCCCTGAACACTCCCTCGGGCGCAGGGGAAACAGGACCCGGCGTGCGATTCACCGGACGGCCCCTTGGCGGATTCTGGAGGCAACCGTCAAGGAGGAGAGACATGAACACCATCGCACTGCTGGCGCCCCACTGGGGCGGCTCCGGCGCGTTCTGGCCGATCATCCCGCTGTTCTGGGGCCTGTTCTGGGTCGGCGTCGTGGCGCTCGCCATCACCGCCCGGCGCAAGGGCTGGTGGGGCCCTCGGCAGGCTCACCACGCCGGGCCTGCCGGATCTGCCGGGTCGCCCACCGCGTCCGCGGAGCGGATTCTCGCCGAGCGGTACGCCCGCGGCGAGATGGGCGACGACGAATACTACGAGAAGCTCTCCGTTCTCAAGGGCGGGGCATCGTGACTTGCCCCCCGGCCTGAGATCCGGCGATTCCCGTATAGCTCAAGCGGCGGTTCGTGTGCCGAGCGCGACCCCACCCCGCAGTGGCCCGAACCTCCGTAACCCGGGCCTTGCGTCGCTTCCACCCAAACATCACCGTCGGTGCGACAACTGTCACTCGCCGCATGCGGCCGGCCGGGTTACGTTGCGTGTACGGGCTTCGTAGAGAGTGGGGACAAGAATGCGGTCCATCACCGATTTCCGCCGTACGCTCACCGGCCGCGCCGCGCTCGCCCGCTGAGCGTGAGCGCCGCCGCCCTGCTCGCCGGTGGGATCACCGCCGGGCTCGTGGCCGGCACCGCCTCGTGCACCGCCGCACAGGGCGGGCTGCTGATGGGACTGGCCGGCGGCCGCCACGGGCGTGATCCCGCGCTCGTGGCGTGGTTCCTCGCCGGCCGGCTGGCCTCCCACACGATCGCCGGCGCGCTGCTGGGGCTGCTCGGCTCGGCCGTCACCCTGCCGCCGCGGGCGCGGGCCGTGCTGCTCGTCGTGGCCGGCCTCACGGTGATCGTCTTCGCGGTCCGCCTCATACGGCGCGGGCACGCCGGCTGCGCGGCGGCTCCGCCCGGGGCTCCGTCGGAGCCGCCGTCCGAGGCTCCTCCGGGGGCTCCGTTCGGGGTTCTGGCCAGGTACAAGGCGCCGCTGCTGGGCGCGGCCACCATTCTGGTGCCCTGCGGCGTGACGCTCGGCGTGGAGCTGGTCGCGGTCTCCAGCGGGTCCCCGGTGGCGGGGGCGGCGGCCATGGCGGGGTTCGTCATCGGTACGGCGCCGGCGTTCGCGCTGCTCGGCTACGTGCTCCGGCGCGTCTCCCGCACCCGGCTGGCCAGGCTCGCCGGGGTCGCCGCGATCGCCGCCGGGCTCTGGACCGCCGGCTCGGGGGTCAGCCTCGGCGGCTGGCTGCCCGCCCCCGATCCCGCGCAGGCGGTCACCGGGCCCGGAGGCCAGACCGTCACGGTCTGGGCCACCCGCGACGGCTACCGCCCGGCCATCGTCTCGGCCCGCGCGGGCGTGCCCGTCGAGGTCGTCTTCAAGGTGGCCGAGCACGGCTGCACGGACACCGTCGTGATCGACGGCCGCGACGTCGCGCTGCCGGCCACCGTACGCCTGCCGCCGCAACGGCCGGGAAGCCTGCGCTACGTCTGCGGGATGGGCATGTACTCCGGGATCCTCACCTTCTCCTGAGCCCCGCTTCACCGGCCTGCCGCTGCGGTGCTACCGGTCGCACCGCTCGGGGCCGTTGTCCTGTCGCTGGTCAGCACCCGTGGTCGCCGCCCCTTCATACGGGCATGGACGAGCGGCGACCGGCGACGCTGTCTCAGTCCAGGATGCTGAGCCCCCAGGGGTAGTTCGGGGGGCCCACCTCATCGCAAGCCCACGCCCTCGCGCCTTGAGCACCCACGTACGCCACCCCCGCGTCGCGGCACTCCTGCCAGGTCATGTAGTAGCCCTCGCACCACCACACGGATGGCGATGACAGGCCGCCGGTTGGCGCCACTCCGTCGCAAGCTGCCGCGGCTGCGGTTCCGGGGAAGGCCAGGCACAGCCCGGTCGCAGCCACGACGGCCGCGAGGATGCCTGTGGCAGTCCTCTTGCGCATCATCGTCTTTCTCCCTTCGGTTGCGCTCCCGCCTTGTACGGAGCTGCGGTCCAGCTCCAGCAGTGAGCGGCGTTACTCTGTGCGATCTTCATCGTCATGTGCCCGGGCAGACCGGGCCAGGGCATCATGAGGACATTCAGCGGACACAACGGCGCGACGAGAGACCGCGTCCCTGCGTTCACCCTGGAGCACTTGTCGGCGATTACGGTTCGCGATCGCGTGATCACGTGCCACTCTGTCGCCATGGCCTGGCAAGGAGAGGTGACGGCGCCGGCCGTACCGGCGCCACGCGTGGGAGACGAGCACGAGGTGCTGGCCGCGGCGCGGGCGGGCGACGCGCAGGCCGCGCACCGGCTCGGCAAGCTCTACGCCCAGCACGGTGACCGCGCGGCCGCCAAGCACTGGTGGGAGCGGGCCGCCGCGGGCGGCAACGTCGACAGCGCCTACAACCTGGGCATCTGGCACGAGAAGCACGGCAGCCTGGAGGAGGCCGTCTCCTGGTACGAGCTGGCCGCGAGCACCGGCGACGCCGAGGCCGCGGCCAATCTGGCGACGCTGCTGCTCGAACAGCGCGGCGACGCGGAGGCCGCCAGGGGCTGGTTCGAGGCCGCGGCGCGCAACGGTTCGAGGGCGGCCGCCCGCCGGCTCGCCCTGCTGTGCGAGGACTCGGGTGAGCTGGCGGCCGCCCGCGAATGGCACCGGCAGGCGGCCGCCGGCGGCGATGTGGCCTCGGCGCACGACCTGGGGTTCCTGGCCTATTCCGCGGGCGACGACGAGGAGACCGTGCACTGGTGGGAGCGCGGGGCCAGGGGCGGCCACGCCGAGTCGGCGCACTGCATGGGTCTTTACCTGCACGCCAGCCGCGACCCTGAGGGGGCGGAGGGCTACTACCGGCTGGCCGCCAAGCACGAGCACGCCGGCTCCTCGTCCCGGCTCGGCGGTCTCGCGCTGTCCAGGGGCGACCTGCGTACGGCCCGCGCCTGGTTCGAGAGGGCGGCGGGCGCCGGGCGGGTGGAGGACCAGCGGATGGCCGGGTTCGTCTGCGTGGAGCTGGGCGACAGCGCGGCGGCCAGCCACTGGTTCGGCCGGGCGGCGGCGGGCGGCGACCCCGAGTCGGCCTACGACTACGCGCTGCTGCTCATCGCCGAGTTCGGCGATCTGGCGGGCGGGCAACACTGGTTCAGGCAGGCGGCGCTGGCCGGGCACCACGCGGCCGCGGTCGAGCTGGGCGGGCTGCTGTCGGTGGCGGGTGAGCACGGCGAGGCGCGCGAGTGGCTGTCCGACCCGCCGCCGCCCGCCTGGGGCCGGTCCGCCGAGCCGGAGCTGACGGCGAGGGCGGAGCTGGCCTCCGCCGCGACCGGGCGCAGGGGCGGAGTGCCGCTGGACGTGGCGGACCTGGCGGAGGTGCTCGGCACGTGGGATCTGGTGACCAGGCCGCTGCACGACCATTCCGAGGTGGTCGGGTGGCTGGTGGAGCGGAGCGGGGTGCACGCGAGCGCGATCGAGCATCTGGCTTCGGTGCGCGGCACGCTGCTGCGTCCCGGCAGCGCGCCGTGGCCGAGCCCGGGCGAGCTCCGGCATGTCCTGGCCACCGCACGCGACCTGCGCAGGCGGTTGGGGGTGCGCTGACCGGCCGCTGGGCCGCAGCCCACCCCGCCGCGTGGACGACTAGACGACTTCGGTCAGCGGCGTGTACGCCAGCCCGAGCGCCTCGGCAACCGGCTGGTTCGTCAGCCGGCCGCCCTGCGTGTTGAGCCCGCCCGCGAGCCCCGCGTCGGCCTTGACGGCCTCCCGCCAGCCCATGTTCGCCAGCTTGACCGCGTACGGGAGGGTCGCGTTGGTGAGGGCGTAGGTGGAGGTGTTGGCGACGGAGCCCGGCATGTTGGCCACGCAGTAGAAGACCGAGTCGTGCACCGGGTAGGTGGGCTCGGCGTGCGTGGTCGGGCGCGAGTCCTCGAAGCAGCCGCCCTGGTCGATGGCGATGTCGACGAGCACCGAGCCCGGTTTCATGCGGGACACGAGGTCGTTGGAGACCAGCGTCGGGGCCTTGGCGCCGGGGATCAGCACCGCGCCGATGACCAGGTCGGCCTGCAGGACCTCCCGCTCGATCGCGTACGACGTCGAGACCAGCGTCTTGAGCCGGCCCTGGTAGATGGCGTCGATGAAGCGCAGCCGGTCGACGTTGGTGTCGAGCACGGTCACGTCGGCGCCCATGCCGACGGCGATCTGAGCGGCGTTCAGCCCCGACACGCCGCCGCCGATCACGACCACCTTGGCCGGGGCCACGCCGGGCACGCCGCCCGGCAGGACGCCGCGGCCGCCGTTGAAGCGCATCAGGTTGTACGCGCCCACCTGCGGCGCGAGGCGGCCGGCGACCTCGGACATCGGGGCGAGCAGCGGCAGCGCCCCGCCGACCTGGACCGTCTCGTACGCGATGCCCGTGGTCCCCGCCTTGAGCAGGGCGTCGGTGCACGGGCGGGAGGCGGCCAGGTGCAGGTATGTGAACAGCACCAGCCCGTCGCGCAGCCGGTGGTACTCCTCGGCGACCGGCTCCTTCACCTTGAGCACCAGGCCCGCCTCGCCCCACACCTCATCGGCGCTGTCGACGATCTTGGCGCCCGCCGCCAGATACTCCTCGTCCGTGATGGACGAGCCCAGACCCGCACCCTGCTGGACGGTGACCTCGTGGCCGTTGCGCACGAGTTCGTGAACGCCCGCGGGGGTCGCCGCGACCCGATATTCGTGGTTCTTGACCTCGGCGGGAACGCCGATCTTCATCCGTGGATCCTTTCGCGCGCCGGCACGTCGTACCGGATGGTGTGACGGCGGGCGGCCCCTAGAGGCGCGCCCATGCTTCGGTGAGCACGTTGCGGAGGATGGACCCGATCTCGGCGAACTCCTCGGGTCCGGCGATCAGCGGGGGCGCCAGCTGGATGACGGGGTCGCCGCGGTCGTCGGCGCGGCAGTAGAGGCCGGCTTCGTACAGCGCCCTGGACAGGAAGCCGCGCAGCAGCCGCTCCGACTCCTCGGCGTCGAACGTCTCCTTGGTGCTCTTGTCCTTGACCAGTTCGATGCCCCAGAAGTAGCCGGAGCCGCGAACGTCGCCGACGATGGGGAGGTCGCGCAGCCCTTCGAGGGTCTCCTTGAACAGCGGCTCGTTCCTGGTGACGTGGCCGAGCAGGTCTTCGCGTTCGAAGATGTCGAGGTTGGCCAGCGCGACGGCGGCGGAGACGGGGTGGCCGCCGAAGGTGTAGCCGTGCGCGAACATGGTGTCGCCGCCCTTGAACGGCTCGAACAGCCGCTCGTGCGCGATCATGGCGCCGATGGGCGAGTAGCCGCTGGTCAGGCCCTTGGCGCAGGTGATGATGTCCGGCACGTAGTCGAACTTCTGGCCGCCGAACATGGTGCCGAGCCGGCCGAACGCGCAGATGACCTCGTCGGAGACGAGCAGCACGTCGTACGCGTCGCAGATCTCGCGCAGGCGCTGGAAGTAGCCGGGGGCGGGAGGGAAGCAGCCGCCGGCGTTCTGCACGGGCTCGGCGAAGACGGCGGCCACCGTGTCGGGGCCCTCCATCTCGATGGCGCGGGCCACGCGCTCGGCGGCCCAGAAGCCGTACTCCTCGGGGGTCATGCCCTTGACACCGGTGATCTCGTCGGCGCGGTAGTGGTTGGTGTTGGGCACCCTGATGGAGCCGGGCACGAGCGGCTCGAACATCTCCTTGAACGCCGGGATGCCGGTGATCGACAGGGCGCCCTGCGGGGTGCCGTGGTAGGCGATCTGGCGGCTGATGACCTTGTGCTTGAGCGGCTTGCCGACGAGCTTGAAGTACTGCTTGGCCAGCTTCCACGCGGATTCGACCGCTTCGCCGCCCCCGGTGGTGAAGAAGACGCGGTTGAGCTCGCCGGGGGTGTGGGAGGCCAGTCGCTGGGCCAGCTCCGCCGCCTTGGGGTGGGCGTAGGACCACAGCGGGAAGAACGCGAGCTCCTGGGCCTGCTTGGCGGCGGCCTCGGCGAGTTCCTGGCGCCCGTGCCCGGCCTGGACCACGAAAAGCCCGGCCAGACCGTCGAGATAGCGCTTGCCGTGGATGTCGTAGATGTAGGAGCCCTCACCGCGGACGATGGTCGGGATCTCGGACTGCTGGTAGGAGCTGTGCCTGGTGAAGTGCAACCACAGATGGTCGTGCGCGGCCTTGAGGACGTCGTTTTCCGGCTGCGTCATGGCTATCTTCCCTCGTGTCTGACTTCCCACAGTTTGCCTGTTCACCTGATACTTGCCAAGCGAATCGGTCGCGACATTATGCAAGAAAATCGAGATCCGCAGAACCGCTCTGTAACAGCAACGAAATCCGTACGCCTATCGCAGCGGCTCAGCGCGGTCGGCGTGTCACGGAACCTCGTATCCTCCTCCATGACGGCAAAGCGCCTGTCACCCTGTAGAACTGTTCGAGAAATCTCTGTGAGAACGACCCCCGGGGGAACCGTCCGTGACTCCTGACCAGATCGAAAGCGCTGTCGCCGCCGCGATGCCCCAAGGCGTCGAGGAGCTCAAGCGGCTCGCCGCCATCCCTTCCGTGGCCTTCCCCGGGCATCCGGAGGAGCCGGTGCGCGCCGCCGCCGCGCTGACGGAGGAACTGCTGCGTTCCACCGGTCTGCCGCGCGTCCAGCAGCTGCAGGTGGAGGGGAGCTTCCCCGCGGTCTACGGCGAGGCGCCCGCGCCGCCCGGCGCGCCCACCGTCCTGCTCTACGCGCACTACGACGTGCAGCCCGCGGGCGACCTGAAGGCGTGGCGCACCCCGCCGTTCGAGCCCACCCTGATCGACGGCCGCCTGTACGGGCGCGGCTGCGCCGACGACAAGTCCGGCATCATCTCGCACGTCACCGCCCTGCGCGCCTTCCAGGGCCGGTTCCCGGTGGGCATCAAGGTCATCATCGAGGGCCAGGAGGAATACGCGGGCGAGCGCCTGGAGGCGTTCGTCGAGCAGAACCCCGAGCTGCTGCGGGCCGACGCCATCGTGGTGGCCGACACCGGCAACCCGCGCGTGGGCGACGCGTCGGTCACGACGTCGCTGCGCGGTATGGCCGCCTTCACCGTCGAGGTCCGCACGCTGCGCGAGGCTCTGCACAGCGGATCGTTCGGCGGCGCCGCCCCCGACGCGCTGGCGGCCCTGATGCGCATGCTGACCGCGCTGCACGGCGACAACGGCGACGTCCGGGTGCCGGGCCTGCCCAGGGGCAACTTCTTCGGCCAGGGGCCGTCGGAGAAGGAGTTCAGGCAGACCGCCGGGGTGCTCGACGGGGTCTCGCTGGTGGGCTCCGGCTCGCTGGCCGACCGTCTGTGGTCGTCCTACTCGATCACCGTGACCGGCATGGACGTGCCGACGGTGTCGGGCGCTGTCAACGCCGTGCAGCCGGTCGCCAGGGCCAGGGTGACGGTCCGCATCCCGCCGGCCGGCGACCCGAAGACGACGGTCAGCGCGGTGACGGAGTTCCTGCGGCAGGTGGCGCCGTGGGGCGTGCAGGTGGCGTTCGGCGACGTCGTCGTGGGCTCCGGCTTCCAGGCCGACTCCGGCGGCAAGGCCAGGTCGGCGCTCAACCGGGCGATGGAGCGCGCCTTCGGCCGCCCGCCGCGCGACGTGGGCGCGGGCGGGTCGATCCCGCTGGTCAACACGCTGCTGAAGCAGTTCCCCGCAGCGGAGATCCTGCTGTTCGGCGCGGAGGACGAGGACGCCGCCATCCACGCGCCCAACGAGCGGGTCGACCTGGAGGAGCTCCGCCGCGTCGCCACCGCGGAGGCGCTGTTCCTGCACGAGCTGAGCCTCCCGTCGGCGCTCGGCGTCTAAGGAGGGGTTCTCGCCGGCCCCGCCTGCCGGGCCGCGGGTGCCGACGAGCCGACCAGCCGGCGAATGCCCGGCTTGAGCGGCCGGCCCTTGTACGTTGGGTACGTCACCTCGGCATCCGGCGTGACCGGGGCCACGACCCCGGTGCCGGGCACGCCCAAGAGGTCGACGTCCGGTGCCTCCCCGGCCGGCCACGTCCGTTCGCACTGTCTCGTCGCGCGGGCCACAGAGGGGTGTGGCGCCGAGTCCCTGGAGGGTCATGGAGAAGCCGGTGGAGGCGCGCGACGAGCCGCCCGCGGTGCGGGTGCTGATCGCGCCCGCGGACGTCTGGCGCACCGGGCTCGGCATTGCGGCCGTCGTCGCCGTGGTGCTCTTCGTACGCTTCGTGCTCATCGACGCGGGATCGCTGATCACCACCCTCGTGATGGCGTGGTTCCTCTCGCTGGCCATGGAACCCGCTGTGCGCCGCCTGTCGCGGCGAACCAGCCGCGGGAGGGCCACGCTGCTGGTGATGACGCTGTTCATCCTGGCCTTGGTGATCTTTTTCGTCCTGTTCGGGAGCCTGTTCGTGCAGCAGGTCGCGGTACTGCTGGAGGCGCTGCCCGGGGTCATCACCGGCGTCGTGGAGTGGCTCAACACCCGTCTCGGCACGCGCTATGACATCCCCGACATCCTCGCCTCCGTCAACCTGACCCCGCAGCAGGCGGCCGAGTACGCGCAGGGCGCGCTCAGCGGCGTGCTCGGCCTGCTGGGGACGGTGGTGGGGGCGGTGTTCAACATGTTCACCCTGCTGTTGCTGACGTTCTACTTCTCGGCCGACGGGCCGCGGTTGCGCCGATGGGTCGCACAGTTTCTGCCTGGCCGGTTCCAGGAGGTCTTCATCGCCGTCTGGGACGTGTCCACGAGCAAGACCGGCGGGTACGTCTCTTCCCGGCTTGTCCTCGCCACCATCAACGGCACCGCCTCTGCTCTGGTGTTCCTGGCGCTCGGCATGCCGTCCTGGCTCGCGCTCGGGGCGTGGACGGGCCTGGTCGCCCAGCTCGTGCCCACCATCGGCACCTACATCTCCGTCGCCCTGCCGGTCGTGGTGGGGCTGGTCTCGCCCCGGCCCTGGATCGGCCTGGCGGCGCTGGGCTGGGGCCTGTTGTACCAGCAGGTGGAGAACCTGACACTGGAGCCGAAGATCAGCTCACGGGCGGTGGACATCCATCCCGGGGTGTCGTTCGCGGCAGTGATCCTGGGGGCGTCGCTGTTCGGTGCGATCGGTGCGCTGCTGGCCGTGCCCATGGTGGCCATGCTGCTCTCGCTGGTCGACACGTTCGCCACGCGCCGGGAAGTGCTGGAGGCCGCGGCGAAGAAGCCGCCCCCGCCGGCGGGCACGACCAGAGCGGCGCCGCCGAAGTGACGCTGGGGCATACCCTCGTCACTTCGGCGCCTGCACCGCGGACCTGCGGCCCGGCGCGGAAACCCCTACCTGCTTCTGTCGAAGGACTTCATCTCCCTGCCGTGGACCGCCAGCGCGTAGATGACGACGACGTCGAAGGCGATGACGATCGTCGACCAGAACGGGTAGGCGGGGAACCAGGCGAAGTTGACGAGCGCCTGAAGGGAGGCGAGGACGATCCCGACCACCCGCCCCCAGGTCTTACCCGACAGGACGGCGGCGCCCGCGAGGAGGACGACCACACCCATGATCAGGTGGAACCATCCCCAGGCCGTGTAGTTGACGGGAATCGCCAGGTTGTCGGCGGTGACGAGGTAGAAATCGGTGTTGAAGATCCCTACCAGGCCCATCATCGCCTGGAAGCATCCCAGGATGATCATCCCGATGCCGGCGAAGATCACCCAACCCAACCAGCCGGTGGGCCGTGGCGCCTCTTCCGCAAGTGACGTCTGCGTACGGGCCGTCTCCGTGAGCGGCGGGGTCGCCTGCTCCGGTATCTGATCCCGGGATGGCTGCTGCGTGCGCGCGTGGCGTGGGTCTACCATGCTCGGCTCCCTCCGCACGGCGGAGCTTGGGAGGTGGTCCGCGTTCGCGGCCGCGCCTGCACGCCGGCTTCGTCCGTGCACTCTCCGAGAATGCGGCGGCCGAGTCGCTCAGGAGCACACTCGTCGCCGCTCTTCTGCTCCCTCTACCCCGCCCCGTCAGCACCCGCCGCACCTTCTCCTAAAAGTGCGCAAATGAGGCGTGACCTCGCCTTGGGGCTCAGGAACACATCTTTCTCCCGAGTCCATGCTCGCGCGCACCTCTCCGGCGGTCAGGGGGTTGCGGCGTGCGCAGCCGCCCCACCATGCACGCAGAGCCAAGGGCCCCGCGACTCCCTGCCATGGACCGCCCGGCGCTCCGCTCCGTAGGTTGATCAAACGTGACCGTTGCCGACCGCCGTCCGGTGGTGCGCCATTGATCGGCCCCGGCGCCGGCTGCGTCGTCGGAGGGCGGCGGCGCTCGTCGCATGGAAGTGATCGACGTGACGCAATCTCTGTACTACGTGGGCGAACCCTCGCACCTGCGCCGGACCGAGCACGTGGGAACGCTGGACGTCGTACGGCCCGGCGAGCTGACCGCTGGGGCCCTCGCGGCGTGGCGGGCGATGCAGCGTGGCCGGCCGCAGCTGGACAACCCGTTCCTCAGCCCGGAGTTCGTCATCGCGGCGGGGAACGTCAGAGCCGACGTGCGGGTGGCGGTGCTCAGGGACGAGGCGGGCTTCGCCGCGTTCTTCCCGTTCGAGCGGGGCCGGGGCGGGGTCGGCAGCGCGGTCGCTCCGTGGGTGTCGCTCTGCCACGGAGTGGTGCACCGGCCGGAGGTTGGGGTCGACGCTGACAGGTTGCTGGCGGGCGCCGGCCTGCATGTGTGGCGGTTCGGCTGCCTGACCGGCCGGCAGCCGTGGTTCTCCGGGTTCGCGGAGGCGCGGATGGAGACGGCGGCGATCGACCTGTCCGAAGGGTTTCCCGCCTATCTGGCGCAGCTGCGGGAAAGGGCTCCCAAGTTCCTCAAGTCGACCCTGTACAAGGAGCGGAAGCTGGGCCGGGATCTCGGCGTGGTGAGTCTCGATCTCGACGTGGCCGACGAGCAGCAGTTCAGCCTGCTGCGCCGGTGGAAGTCCGGGCAGTACCGGGCGAAGGGGCGTACCGACCGGTTCTCGAAGGCGTGGGTGGTCGAGCTCGTGGAGCAGCTGCACGCGGCCGGCGGCCCCGACTTCGCGGGACACCTGACGATGTTGTACGCCGGCGGCCGGCCGGTCGCCGGGCACTTCGGCATCCGTACGGCCACCACGCTGGTCGGCTGGTTCCCCGCGTACGACCCCGCCCTCGCCCGCTACTCCCCGGGCCTGATCCAGCACGTACGGATGGCCGAGGCCGCCGCGGCGGCCGGGGTGCGCACCATCGACCTCAGCGTGAAGGCGGACTCGGAGTACAAGGACGCGCTGAGCAACGCCACGGGCGCCATCGCGTCGGGGGCGGCGCGCCGCCCCACGGGCACCGCCCGCCTGCACCACCTGCGCGCCGCGCCGGCGAACCGGTTACGGCGGCTGGTCCTGGAGACGCCCGCGCTGTATCGGCGGGCCGACCGGATGATGCGCTGGTTCGGCCGGTTGCGGGGTGCGGCGTGATGCTGCGGGCGGCGATGACCCGGCGGCTCGGCCAGCCGTGCGTGCACGTGCCCTCCGCCCGGCTCGGTCTCTACCTGGCGTTGCGCCACTGGACGCGGCCGGGCGACCGGGTCCTGATCGCGCCGACCAACTGCGAGACCGTGCTGTTCACCGCCCTGGCCGCCGGGCTGGAGCCGGTGATGGCCCCGATCAGCATCCGCGACGGCAACATCGACCCGGCCAGGGTCGACTACCGGGGGCTTGCCTGCGTCGTCACCACCCACCTGTACGGCCAGCCCGACCAGATCGCCGAACTGGAGGCCGCCTGCGGGGAACGAGGCCTCGTGCTCGTCGACGACGCCGCCCACGCGCTGGGCGTGCAGGTTGCGGGGCGCCCGCTGGGCACCTTCGGCGACGTCGGGGTGCTGAGCCTGGCCAAGCACGGCCGCGCCATGTCGGGCGGCTTCCTGACCAGCACCGACACCGTCCGGCTCGCCGAGGCTGCCGGCACGCTGGACACGCTGCTGCGGCCGGGGACCTGGCACGGCCACCTGCGTGACCTGCTGCGGCCGATGGCCCGCGAAGCCGTCACCCGAGCCGGGCTCACCCGCCCCGTGTGGCAGGTGATGAAGGCGACCGGCCTGGCCCGGTGGGAGGGGCACCGCCTGGCCGCGCGCGAGCCCGAGCTGCGCGCCACGCTGGCCATGCCCTTGAGCGACGAGAACGCGCGGCTGTCGGCGCTCGACCGCTGGCTCCGCGTCGACCAGGCCGCCTGGCGTACGCGTCAGACCGCGGGGCTGCGCCGCTACCAGCTGACCCGCCTGCGCACGGCCGAACGTGAGCGCGGGCGCAGGATCGTCGGCGTCGAGAGGCTGCGGGCGACGCCCTGGGCCGCCGACGGCGTCAAGGAAGGGCTGGCTCTGCCCCTGCTCCGCGTCCCGCTGCTCGTCCGGCAGCGGGACGCGGTGGTGCGGGCGCTCGAACGGCGCGGAGTGGTGCCCGGCTTCATCTACGACCCGCCGCTGAGCGACTATCTCGCCCTCGTGCGGCCGGGCCCCGCTCACGCGCACGCGCGCTGGTGGACCCGCCACGTCCTGCCCGTCGACCCCCTGCACGCGGAGCGCGTCGAAGCGCTGCTCACCGAGCTCGGCGTGCACCCGGCCCCGGCGCTCCATGATGTCCTGGCGTGAGGCGGGCGCCGGTCAGGAGTGCGCGCCCTACCGGACGGGCAGGGCGTAGACGCGGCGCACGCTGCTGCCCAGCCGGCTCACGTCGGTGCCGTACACGTGGAGCGACACCCCGACCTCGTCGCTGGTATTGCGCACCATGTGAATGTCACCGGGCGGCGCGAACCCGCTGACCTCGCCAGGACGGTTCGCCGCACGCCCGATCTCCACCAGGTGGTCGCCCATGTCGCGGTAGAGGGTTTCGTACTCGATGCCGCTGAGGATGCCGAACGTGCACCACGCCACATGGTCGTGGATCACCGTGAACTGGCCGGGCCGCCACACGACCGCCACCACCGAGAAGCGCTCCTCGGCGTGCAGCACGTGGGACACGTACCCGTCGGGCGAGCCCGCGCGCTCCTCCGGCGTGAGGATGTCGAGCCCGGGGAGGCCGTCGCGGAGCAGATCGGCGACGGCGTGCGCTGTGTCGCGGGGCGCTGGCTCGCGCGCCACGATCGCGGAGACGCCGGACACGAGCAAATCCAGCCCCGGACGGACGGCGGTGACGGTGCGCATGAGGTACTCCCTGGAAAATCGCCTTCCCTTCTACCGTGTCCCACATGGATCGATAGGTCCAACAGAAGTCTTCTGGCCTATCGATAGATACGATTGATAGATGCTCGACGTCACCCGGCTTCACGTCCTGGTCGCGGTCGCCCGTACGGGTTCGCTCACCGCTGCAGCCAGAGAACTCCACTACTCCCAGCCCTCGGTCAGCCATCACCTGGCCAAGCTGGAGGCGGAGACCGGGGCCAAGCTCATCCAGCGCGCCGGGCGCGGCATCCGGCTCACGGACGCCGGCCGGCTGCTCGCCGAACGCGCCGCCGACATCATCGGCCGCCTCGACGCCACGTCCGAGGAACTGGCCGCCCACGTCGGGCTGCGCACCGGCCGCGTGCGGCTGGCCGCCTTCCCCTCCGCGCTCGGCACGTTCATCCCGAAGGCGGCCGGCCTGCTCGCCGCCGCCCACCCCGGACTGCGCCTGGAGCTCATGGAGACCGAGCCGCCGGAGGCGCTCAGGCTGCTGCGGGCGGGCCGGGCGGACGTGGCGGTGATGTTCCGGTACGACGACACCGCGCCGGAGGACAACGGCCTGCACATGATCCACCTCTTCGACGACCTCAGCTACCTGGTGTCCAGCACCCCTGCCGACGGGCTGGAGAGCGGGCTGGCCGCGCATGCCGGCTCGCCCTGGATCGCGGGGTGCGACCGGTGCCGCAGCCACCTGCTGGACATCTGCGACAAGGCGGGATTCACGCCGCGCATCTCGTTCACCAGCGACGACATCGTGGCCGTGCAGGCCCTCGTGGCGGCCGGGCTGGGCCTTACCCTGCTGCCCGGGCTGGCGCTCACCGCCCACCGCCACCCCGGCGTGCACGTGACCGAGGTGCCCGGCTCGACCCGGCACGTGTACGCCGCCGTCTACGGCGAACCACCCCACCCACCGGCCACGGAAGCACTCGTGAAGGCGCTGGAAGAAAGCCTTTGACGCCGTTCCTACGATGGCCGCATGCCAGATATCGCGACACTCGCCGTCTTCTGCGTTGCCGTCCTCGGGCTGCTGCTCGTGCCCGGGCCGGCGGTCGTCTACATCGTCACCCGCAGCGTCGCGCAGGGCCGCGCCGCGGGCGTGATCTCCGTGCTCGGCGTGCACGCGGGCTCGCTGGTCCACATCGGCGCGGCGGCGCTGGGCATCAGCGCCCTGCTGGCGGCCTCGGCCACGGCGTTCACCGTGGTCAAATACGTGGGCGTGGCCTACCTTCTCTGGCTCGGCGTACGCAAGCTGATGCACAGGGAGAACGGCGCGGACACCGTCGAGCTGCACGTGCAGTCGAAGCGGCGGCTGTTCTGGGAGGGGTTCGTGGTCAACGTGCTCAACCCGAAGACGGCTGTCTTCTTCGTGGCGTTCCTGCCGCAGTTCGCCGACCAGCAGGCGGGGCCGATCGGACCGCAGATCCTGCTGCTCGGCGCGATCTGGCTGGTGCTCGGGATGGTGTCGGACGGCACGTACGCGATGCTCTCCTCGGCGCTGGCCGGCCGGATCCGCGGGTCCGCCAGGGCGCGCCGGCGGCTCGACGTCGGGAGCGGCGTGGTCTATCTGGGGCTGGCGGCGTGGCTCACATCCGCGAAGGCATGACAAGAGCGGAAATTTCCCAGCCATAGTGCGATAGTTGAGATCACAGGCTCGTCGGGGGGACGACACGTCGCGACGTACCTAATGGGCGGACCCATGGACACGCCACCACACCGCCTCGCGCTCGAACGGGTCGTCGAGGTCTACTCCGGTCACGACGACCTCGTCGGCGTGACCGGATCCGGATACGTGATCGGCGCCGATCTGGTGCTGGCCTCCGGCCAGGTGGTCGGGCCCGGCACGCCGTGCCAGGTGCGCGCGCCCTGGTCGGCCCGGTGGATCGCGGCCGAGCAGGTGTGGCGTGGACGCGGCGCGGCCGGCGCGGTGCTGCTGCGGGTGCCCGGCTCCCCGTGGGCCGAGCTGCCCGGCATCGAACACGTGCGCTGGGCCAGGGCCGCCGCGCCCGGCGTACGATGCCTGGCCAGAGGATTTCCGCGGGCGGGGCAGCGGGCCGGGTTCCGCGACGCCGAGACGCTGACCGGCGTGGTCGACGCCCCGGCCGACGCGGCGTCGAAGGCGCTGACCGTCTCCGTGGGAAACCCCGGGAGCCACGCGGTGCCGGGCTCGCTCTGGGGCGGCCTGCCGGGCGCCGCCCTGCTCGCCGAACCGGCCGGCCAGCTCATCGGCGTGATCACGTCAGGCACCGCCCCGCGGCTGGACGCCGTACCGGTGACCGCGCTGCTGAGCGACGCGCGTTTCCGCGAGCTGGCCGGCGTGCCGCCCGGCCGGCTCGAGACCGTGACCGGCGACGAACCCTCCGTGCCACTCGCGGACCTGCTGGCGCCCGCCCGTGACGACCCGCCGCCGGACGGCCCCGGCTGGACGCTGCTGGCGGCCCGTCACGCCGTCGTGCCGTTCCTGGGGCGGGAGGAGGAGCTGGCTCGGCTGCGCGCCTGGGCCGCCGAACCGGCCCCGCTGTCGATCGCGGTGCTGACCGGCCGCGCGGGAACCGGCAAGTCACGGCTGGCGGGCGAGCTGTGCGCGGAGCTGGCGGGGTCCGGCTGGGACGCCGGCCTCCTCCCCCTGGACACGCTCTACGACCCGGACCCCCGGCCGGACACGGATCCCGAACCGGACGTGGATGCCGGCTGCGCGGCGGCGGGCGGACGGGCCGGTGCCGCGCTGGACGCCGTCCGGCCGACGTTGCTCGTCGTCGAGCATCCCGAGCCCTCCGTTCCCGTGGTGGGCGAGCTGATCCGGCGGCTGGCCAAGCATGGCCGCAACCCCCGCGTACGGCTCCTGCTCGTGGCCCGCGAGCCGGGCGAGCCCGGGTGGTGGCGGCGCCTGGACACGGCGGCGGGCGGCTGGCTGCGGCGGCTGAACACCACGACGATCCAGCTCAACACCAGCCCGCTCACCCTGCCCGAGCGGACGGAGCACGCCCGCGCCGCCATGAAGGCGTTCGCCCCCGGCCGGGCCGCGCTGCCCGCCCCGCCCCATCTCGACGATCCCGAGTACGGCCTGCCGCTCCACGTCCACCTGGCCGCCCTGATGCGCCTGCGCGACGAGGGCGAGCACGCGCGCGGCGGGCTCCTGGAGCGGTTCGTCGCGCGGGAACTGGAGGAGTGGGCACCGGCCTGGCCCGCCGGTCACCAGCGGGTGGACGGCGTGACGGCGCGCCAGGTTATGACGGTGGACGCGGCGACCGCGCGCCAGTCCGTGGCGGTGGTCACGCTCACCGCGCCCGCGCCCGCCGAACTGCCCGGCCTGCTCGCGGCCGTGCCGGGACTGCGCGACGCCGCCTCCAGCGGGCCCGGGCTCGACGGCCCCGTCCACGACGTGGTGGCCTGGCTCCGCCGGATCCTCCCCGGCGGCGAACGGCTCGTCCCGCGGCTCGTTCCCCTGGGCCCTGACCTCGTGGCCGAACAACTCCTGTCCGGCACCGAGGGCCTCGAATCGCTCGTGCTCGCCCTGCACGACCTCGACGGCCGGACGACCCGGCATCTCGTACGGATGCTGGACGTCCTGCGGGTGTCCGCGGGTGGGGAGCGGGTCAGGTCGGCGCTGCGGACGCTCGTCACGGCCAGGGCCGGCAGCCTGGTCGAGGAGGCCGTGACCCATCCAGGGACGCGGCTCGGCGACCTGGTCAACGCCGTACTCGCGCTGTTTCCCGCCGAACCGGAGGTCATGGCCGGATTACCGGTACGGGCCGGCCGGGACCGGCTCGGCCTGCGGGCCCTCGACGTGACGCTCAGCGAACTGGCCGTGCACCGTCACCGGGCACGAGGCGAGCGGACCGCCCTGGCGGACGCGCTGTCCACGGTGTCGGGCCGGCTGGCGGCCGCGGGGCGCGTGGGCGAGGCGGTCGCCGCGGCGGCCGAGGCCGTGGAGATCCACGCGGCCGCTCCCCCGTACGAGGAGGCGGCCGGACGGGCGGAAGCGCTGTTCGGCCTGGGGGCCTGCCTGTTGCTGGCGGGCGAGGCCGGGGGCGCGCTCAGGCCCGCGCAGGAGGCGGCGGCCAGGTTCCGGATTCTGGCCGAGGACGACCTCCGGCATGCGGATGGGGCCGCGCGGGCCCACCACAACCTCGCGTGCGCGCTGCTGGAGAACGGGCGGCTGGGCGAGGCGGTCCGGGCGTACGAGGCGGCGGGCGGGGACGGCGAGTTCACGGGGCACCTGGCTGCCCTCCTGTCCGTGGCCGCCGCACGTCACCCCGACACGACCGGGACGACCCGAGCGGGCACGGGGACGGACGCCGTCGCGGCGCCCGCGCCGCTGATGCGGTTCGACGGGCCGGATCCCGCGGCGCTGCCCGAGCTGGCCGCCTGCCTGGCCAGGGCCGCCACCGCCGCCGTCGAGCACGTGGCCCCGACGAGCAGGGACGTGGCCCACCGCCTCCACCTTCTCGCCGCCTGGCTCGAAGCGCGGGACAAGCCGGCCGACGCCCTGGTCCCCGCGGGTGAGGCCGCCGTACGGCTGCGCGGCCTGGCCGCCGAGGAGCCGGGGCTGCGCTCCATGCTGGCGGAGACCGCGAGCATGCTGGCCAGGCTCCATGCGCGGCTGGATGACCTGGACGCCGCCGCACGTTCCGCTGCGGAGGCCGTACGGAATCTGCGTGCCCTGGTCGCGCTCGACCCCGGCGGGCATCGCGCCCGCCTGGCCGGGCAGCTGCTGGTGCTGGGCGAGTTGCTGCTGGCGGACGACCGGCCCGAGGCGGCGCTCGGCCCGTTGCAGGAGGTCATGTGCGTGGCGGCGGAGCGGCACACCGCGACGCTGGCGAACGCCCGGCGGCTGCTCGGCCTCTGCCTGGACGAGCTCGGCAGGACCGCCGACGGCGCGGCGCAGCTGGAGGTCGCCGCCGAGCTGTACGACCTGGCCGGCGGCCACGCGCGGCAAGCGGCAGCGGTACGCGCGAGGCTGGAGCGGATGCGTACGGCGCCGGACGTCCGCGACGGCGAACGACCCTGGCTGCTGGCGATGGTCGCCCGCGATCCCGAGCAGGCCGTGGCCGGCGCGGAACAGCGCCTGGCGGAGTGCAGGCAGTCCTTCGAGAGCGCGGGCGTGCCGGGGCTGGAGGAGATCCACGCCTACCTGGCCGCGCAGGCGACGCTCGCCCGCGCCTGGGCGGACGCGGGGCGGGCCGGGGACGGCCTCGCGCTCGCGATGCAGGCGGCCGAGCTGCTGCGGCGGTATCCCGTACCGGATCGGCCGCACGCGATCGCCGTGGGCATGGTCGCGGCGGCACTCGGGCGCTCGCTCGCCGGGCTCGGCCGCCACCAGGAGGCCCTTCCGCACCTGCGCACCGCGATCGAGTCCTACGAGCCGCAGACCGGTACGAGCGCCGCCTTCCGTACGGAGCTGGCGGAGCTTCTCATCCTGGAGACCGTCGCGCTGTCCCGTGCCGGCTGCCCGTCGGACGCGGAGGCCGCCGCCGACCGGCTGCTCGGGCTGTACGAGGAGCTAGTGGCGGAGGAGGGGCCCGCGGCCGGGGTGGCTCTGTGGTCGCGGATTCTCGGCATGCGGCCGTTGCCGGGGATGGACGTGCTGGAGGCCCTGGTCGAGTCCCTGGCCGGATTCGCGGGCGACATCTCGGACTTGGGGCCGGCGCTGGCGGCGTTCACCGACGCCCTGGAGCAGGATGTGCCGCTGAGCGGCGCCGGCGCCGAACTGCACGCGAAGTACGGGCTCTGCCTCGCGGCGTTCCGGGACACGGCAGCGCGGGCGGGAGACGACGGGACCACCCGCGTGCCCGCCGAACCGGCCACCCAACCGGCCGCCGAACTCGCCGCCGAACTGGCTGTCCGTGTCCACCGGAACCTCGCCGCCGCGTCAGGTGCGCACCGTACGGAGCTCGGCCTCGCGCTGGCCGCCCTCGCCAGGCTCGGCCACGCCGACCTCGCCGTCATGGAGCAGGCCATCGACCTCCTCACCGAACGACCGGACGACACACCCCACCGGCCCCGCGAACGGCCGGATGACACAACGGCCGGCACGCGAGGCCGGCCCGGCGGCGTGCTGGTCGACGTGCTGGACCGTTATGCCGTCCGGCTGCTCGACGAGGGCCGGGCCGTCGAGGCCCTGGCCCACTGCGAGCGCGCCGCCGATCTCTGCGACGAGCTGGACGACCCGGCCCTCGCCGCCGTCACCTACGCCCGGCTCGGCACCGGCCTGGCCGTGCTCGACCGTCCGCAGGCCGCGCTGGAGGCGACCACCTGGTCGCTGGCGGAGCTGGACCGCGCCGCGGCGGCGGGTCGGGAGCTGCCGCACGTGCGGGCCGAGGCCATGCGGGTGCGCGGGCAGGCGTTGCGGGCGTTCGGGAGGGAACAGGAGGCGCTGGCGCATCTGGTGGAGGCGCTGGAACTGTTCGTCCGGCTGTCCGACGCGGCGGCCACCGCCGAGACCGCCGCGACGATCGCCGACGACCTGCTGGCGTCGGGGCGGGCCGAGGAGGCCGCCGAGTACGCCAGGACTGCCGCGACCGGGTACTCCCCCGGCACCGTCAAGCATGCGCTGGCCATCCAGCGGCTGGCCAGGTGCCACCTGGTGCTCGGCGAGCTCACCGAGGCCAACGCGCTCGTGGAACAGCTCATCCCGCTGGCCAGGCGGTCGCCGGACGACCCCACGCACCGGGCGATCCTCGCCGACTCGCTGGCGCAGAGCTCGGAACTGCTGCCCCTGCTGGGGCTGGATGGCGGGACGGAGGCGGAGGCGAGAGCGCGGGAGGCGATCGCGATCTACGACGAGCTGCTGGCCGCGGGCATGGACGCGCAGGCTCTGCACACGGGCCGTGCGGGCGCCTGCCTGACGCTGGCCTCCGCGCTGAGGATGCGGGGCATGGCCGCCGACGCGATCCAGCCGCTGCGGGAGGCGGTCGCGGCGCTCGAACGCCACGGCCCCGGCCATCCCATGTTGCTGGGTCTGCTGTCCAGGGCGATGCTCATGCTGGGCGACGCCCTCATGGAGGCGGGCCGGGCGCTGGAGGCCGGGCTCGTCTTCCACCGGGCCACGCAGGTGACCAGGGACACGCTGTTCAGAGCCGTGGCGCACGCCAGGCTCGGCCTCTGCCAGGAGGAGCTGGCCAGGGACGACGCCGCCGACGCCGCGCTGCGGGTCTCCGCGGGGCTGCTGCGCGACCTGCTGGCCGACGGACGCGGCGAAGGGCCGGCCGAGTTGCTGCGTGACGTGCTGCACGGCCGGCTGCGGCTCATGGAGCGGGCCGGGCGGAACGACGAGGCGACGGCGATCCAGGACGAGTTACGCCGCCTCACCCGCGCGTAGGCGTGAGGGCCGGATCACCCGGGCGAGCCGCCCTCCGCGATCTCTCGTGCCCAGCGGTAGTCGGCCTTGCCTGCCGGTGAGCGCATCATCTCCGCCACGAACGCGTACGAACGGGGCACCTTGTACCCCGACAGCAACGTCCTGCAGTGCGCGTCCAGCTCCTCCTCCGTGACCTCGACGCCCTCCCGAGGCTCGACCACGGCCGCCACCCTGCTCCCCCAGCGTTCGTCCGGCACCCCGGTCACCACCGCGTCGAACACCGCCGGATGCCCCTTGAGCACCGCCTCGACCTCTTCGGGGAACACCTTCTCCCCGCCGGTGTTGATGCACTGCGAGCCCCGGCCGAACACGTTCACCGTGCCGTCGGTCTCGACGGTCGCGAGGTCGCCGGTGAGCAGCCAGCGGGTGCCCTCCTCGTCGGTGACGAACGTGCGGACCGTCTTGGCGGGGTCGTTGTAGTAGCCGAACGCCACCCGGCCCGACCTGGCCACCGTACCCATCTGCCCGGAGCCCGGCTCGACGGGTCTGAGCCGTTCGTCGAGCACGGCCAGCTTGACCACGGGGTTGGGCTGGTAGCGCAGGCCCTTCTCCGGGGAGGAGCCGGCCACGCCCGACGCCGTGTAGCCGGACTCGGTGGAGCCGAAGTTGTCGAGGATCATGACGTTCGGGAGCAGCTCCTGCAGCCGGTCGCGTACCGCGCCGGACAGGATGGCCCCGGTCGAGCTGACCACCAAGAGCGAGGAGACGTCGTAGCCGCCGCCCTCCAGCGCGTCCGCCAGCGGCCTGGCCATGGCGTCGCCGGTGATGTTCAGCGTGAACACGCGTTCCCGCTCGATCGTCCGCCACACCTCGGGGGCGTCGAACTTGCGCACGTACACCATGGCCGAGCCCATCCACCAGGCGATGAACGTGGCCATCTGCGCGGCCCCGTGCATGAGCGGGGGCGCGGCCATCATCACCATCGGGGTGGCCTTGACCGCCTCGTCGACGACCTCCTGCGGGGTGGCGCGCGGCTCGCCGTACGGGTTGCCGCCGCCGAACCCCATGAAGAGGTCCTCGACGTGCCACATCGCGCCCTTGGGCAGTCCGGTGGTGCCGCCGGTGTAGATGATGTAGACGTCCTGGCCGGAGCGCGGCGGGAAGCCCCGTTCCGGCTTGCCGCGTTCGAGAGCCGTCGCGTACGGCACCGCGGAGCCGATCGACGACGGCCCGCCGAGCGCGATCAGGTGCTCGAGCAGCGGCGCCGCACCGGCCACCGCGCTCACCCTCGGGTCGAACTCCACGTCGTAGATCAGCGCCCTGATGTCGGAGTCGCGGTACAGGTAGAGCAGCTCGGCCTCGACGTAACGGTAGTTGACGTTGATCGGCACGGCCCTGATCTTCAGCGTGGCCAGCATGCCCGCGACGTACGGGATGCCGTTGTAGAGCTGGATCCCGACGTGCTGGCCCGGCTGGACGCCCAGGTCCGCCAGGTAGTGGGCGAGCCGGTTGGCTTCGGCGTCGAGTTCGGCGTAGGTGCGCCGGTCCTGGCCGCAGACGACGGCCGTCCTGTCCCCGATCGTGTCCGCGAGCCCTTCGAACAGGTCAGCGTGGTTGAACTCCATGACGACCCTTCCTCTGTCCGGGGGTATGCGGGGTGTCCCCGCAGGCCGGGGTGTCCCCGCAGGTCAGGGCTTGTCGCGTCCGACGATCCACATCGCGAAGAACTGGGATCCTCCGCCGTAGGCGTGGCCGAGCGCCGTGCGGGCGCCGTCCACCTGGTGCTCGCCCGCCGTCCCGCGCACCTGCAGCGCGGCCTCGGCGAACCTGATCAGCCCGGACGCCCCGATCGGGTTGCTGGACAACACGCCGCCCGAGGCGTTCCACGGGATGTCACCGTCGAGTGCCGTGGCACCCGACTCGGTGAGCTTCCATCCCTCCCCTTCCGCCGCGAACCCCAGGTTCTCCAGCCACATCGGCTCGTACCAGGAGAACGGCACGTACACCTCGGCCACGTCGATGTCGCGGCGCGGGTCGGAGATGCCGGCCTGGCGGTAGACGTCGGCCGCGCAGTCCTTGCCCGCCTGCGGGCTGACCGTGTCACGCCCGGCCCGGAAGATCGGCTCCGAGCGCATGGCCGTGCCGTGCACCCAGGCGGGGGTGCCGGTGGCCGCGGACTCGGACGACAGCACCATGGCGCAGGCGCCGTCGCTGGACGGGCAGGTCTCCAGGTAGCGGATGGGCTCCCAGAGCATGGGCGTGGCCTCGACCATGGCCTGGTCGATGCCGGGGATCCTCAGGTGGGCGTACGGGTTCTTCAGCGCGTTCAGCCGGTCCTTGACCGCGACGAGCGTGCCGATGTGGCCGGGGGCGCCGGACGTGCGCATGTACTCGCGGATGTGCGGCGCGAAGTAGCCGCCCGCGCCCACCACCAGCGACGCGCTGAACGGCAGGTGGGTGGACAGCGCCCAGGTGGCGTTGGACTCCGACTGTTTCTCGAACGCCACGACCAGCACCCGCTCGTGCACCCCGCCCTGGATGAGCGAGGCGCCGACGAGCGCCGTCGAGCCGCCGACGCTGCCCGCGGTGTGCACCCGCATCATCGGCTTGCCCGCCGCGCCGAGCGCGTCCGCCAGGTACGACTCGGGCATCATCACGCCCTCGAACAGGTCGGGCGCCTTGCCGATGACGACGGCGTCGATGTCCTTGAACGTCAGCCCGGCGTCCTCCAGCGCCCGCAGCGCCGCCTCGCGCACGAGCCCGGCGATCGACACGTCCGTGCGCCTGCTGCGGTAGCGCGTCTGCCCGATGCCGATGACAGCACAACGGTTTCCCATTCACGCCTCCAGTACGGTGACGAGGTTCTGCTGCAGGCAGGGGCCGCTCGTGGCGTGCCCGACGGTGCGGCGGGCGGTGCCGTCGTGGATGCGCCGCGCGGCCTCGCCGATGCGGATGAGACCCGTGGCCATGACCGGGTTGGCCGCCAGCGGGCCGCCGGACGGGTTGATCTCCGTGCCGTCGTCCAGGCCGAGCGCCTCCCGCAGGATGATCT
Source organism: Nonomuraea sp. B1E8 (assembly GCF_039871515.1). Taxonomy (NCBI): domain Bacteria; kingdom Bacillati; phylum Actinomycetota; class Actinomycetes; order Streptosporangiales; family Streptosporangiaceae; genus Nonomuraea; species Nonomuraea sp. B1E8. The sequence continues at coordinate 342,031 of NZ_JBDPLS010000001.1, forward strand.
CCTCGTGCGGGAACTGGGCGTGCAGCTCCGCCACCTCGACGGGGCCCTTGCCGACCCCGGCGGCGCGTGCGGCGTCGGCGGCGGAGGCCGACCGCGCCAGGTCGCGCATGCCCAGGTAGTGGGGCTCGGTGCGGTGGGCGATGCCCCGGAAGTAGGCGGGCCGGGGGCACAGCCGGCTCGCCAGGTCGCCCGCGGCGAGCACGATCGCGGCGGCGCCGTCCGTGATGGGCGGCACGTCGGTCGTCTTCAGCGGCCGGACGGCGACGTCCTCGCCTTCGGGGTCCGGCAGGTCGAGCGCGTACGGGTTGCGCCGCCCGTCGGCCCGGCTGCGCCTGACGATCTCGTCCAGCTCGGCCCGGTCGGCGCCGGCCGCGTTCGCCTGGAGCGCGGCGTAGGAGAGCTGGTCGAGCCCGAGCGGCGCCAGGTAGTACGGGTCGAGCTGGAGGGTCATGATCGTGCGCAGGTCGCCCAGCGACGACTTGCCGAAGCCGTAGACCAGGGCCGAGTCGATGTCGCCGTGCTGGAGGCGCACCCACGCTTCGTACAGGGCCCAGGCGCCGTCCATCTCCACGTGGCTTTCGGAGATGGGCGGCCAGGCGGCGAGCGCGTCGAGGGCCGACACGAACGAGAAGGGGGCGCCCGCCAGGTAGTCGCAGCTGCCGGAGCAGGTGAAGCCGAACCGCTTGAGCCCGGTGCGCTCCTTGACCTCGCCGATCACGGGGCCGATGAGCTCGGGCTCGGTCAGTCCGGTGTCGTGGCCCGTGTGCCGCGTCTGGGCGAACGCGACGATCGCTACGTCTCTCATGGCCGCTCCACGTCGGGCTCGCCGGTGGGGGCGAACCAGCGGATGTTCGCCATGGACGCCGTCCGTTCGTGCTCGGGGACCCAGACGGCCCTGACGCGCATGCCCTGGCGTACCTCGTGTGCGGGTACGTCCCCGAGCAGGGCGATCATGGGGATGTCGCTGCCGTCGAGCAGGATGTACGCCGACACGAACGGCACCTCGGGGGCCCGCGGGTCGGGCAGGTTGTTGATGGCGAACGTGGTGATCGTCCCGGTGTCGGGGAGTTCGAGCGTCTCCGGGATGGTGTCTCCGCATTCGGGGCAGGTCAGCCGGTACGGCACGTACACCTTGGCGCAGGTGGCGCAGCGGCCGCCGAGGAAGACGCCGCGTTCGATGCCCTCCAGGAAGACGCGGAGGGCGCCGCCCGCCTGGAGGCGGTATTCGGTGCGGACGTTGGCCACGATGTCGGTGACCTCAGGAACGAAACACGAAATGTCGGTGATCTGGCCGGTGGGGTGGTCGTTCCAGACCGGCCACACCCGCATGCCCGCCCGCAGCCTCTTGGGATCACCCGCGTCCACGGCGTGCACGAGCGCGGTGTCCGCGCCGTCGAGCCTGATCAGCGCCCAGGCGAAGGGGCGGTCGAGCGGGTGGCCCGCGCCGGGCTCGGTCACGTACGCCCACGTCGTCACCGTCCCCGCCGGGCCGACCTCGACGAACTCGCCGGTGACCGGTTCGCCGGTCGCGGGGTCGTACTCGAGGGGCGGCACGAGCACCTTGCCCTCTTTCGTGCGCACCCCGACGATGCGGCGGCCGCGTAGTTCGCTGAGGAACCGGCCGATCACCGGGCCCGTGGTGCGCGTGTAACCGCCCGGGAACTCCAGAACGTGCTGGGCTACCAGCGGATCAGATGGCACGGTCGTGTCCCTCCCAGTACGGGTCGCGTAGCTTGCGTTTGAGCAGCTTGCCGTTGGGCTCGCGGGGCATCTCCGCGATGAAGTCGACGCTTCTGGGCCACTTCATCCTGGCCAGGCGGCCCTCCAGCGACGCGAGCAGCTCGGCGGCCAGCTCCGGCCCCGGCTCGATGCCGGGCGCGGGCTCGACCACGGCCTTGATCTGCTCGCCCCACTCCTCGTCCGGGATGCCGAATACGGCCACGTCCGCCACCTTGGGATGGACCATGAGCTCGTTCTCGATCTCGGCCGGGTAGATGTTGGCGCCACCCGAAATGATCATGTCGGCCTTGCGGTCGCAGAGGTAGAGGAAACCCTCCTCGTCCAGGTATCCGATGTCCCCGACGGTGAAGTAGTCCTTGAGCCGGTTGGCGGCGGTCTTGGCGGGATCGCCCTTGTACTCGAACGGGACGCCCATCATCTTCATGTAGATCGTCCCGGGGGTGCCGGCCGGCACCGGCTCGCCCTCGTCGTCCACGATCAGCAGCTCGCTGATCGGCCAGGCCGAGCCCACCGTGCCCGGGTGCGCCTTCCATCCCTCGGGCGTGGCCAGGGTGCCGCCGCCCTCGGTGGCCGCGTAGTACTCGTACACGCAGTCGCCCCACCACTCGAACATCGCCCACTTCACCGGGACCGGGCAGGGAGCGGCGGCGTGGATCATCCACCGCAGCGAGGAGAGGTCGTACGCGTGCCTGGTCTCCTCGGGCAGCGCGAGGAGCCGCTTGAAGTGCGTCGGGACCATGTGGGAGCTGGTGACGCGGTGCCGCTCGCACAACCGCAACATCTCCTCGGCGTCCCACCGGTCCATGTAGACGAGCGTGTGGCCCATGTGCAGGGCGGTCCCGCCGAACTGGGTGACCGCCGTGTGGTAGCTGGGCGAGGTCACCAGGTGGGCGTTGGGGCGGCCCGGCGTGATGCCGAACAACCCGAGCAGACCCGTCATCAGCTCGGCCGAGTCGTCGGGGTCGAGCCCGCTCAGGTGGCGCCTGACGCCCTTGGGCTTGCCGGTGGTGCCGGAGGTGTAGTGCATGGTGGCGCCGGCGGTGCGGTTCCCGGGCGCGGTGTCCGGCTGCCCGGCGGTCAGCTCGTCCACCGGGCGGAACCCGCCGGCCTGCTCGCCGAGCACGAACCGGCGCCCCGGCTCGATGGCCTCGGCGCCCCTCGCGCCCTCCTGGAGGAAGCGCGGGTGCACGAAGAACGCCTTCGCCTCGCTGTCGGAGACGATGTACGCGATCTCGGGGCCGGTCAGATGCCAGTTGACCGGGGTGTAGTACCACCCGGCCTGCAGCGCGGCCAGGTAGAGCACGAGACCGTCGGCGCCGTTCGGGGCCAGCCCGCAGATGCCGTCGCCGGGCTCAAGCCCGAGGCCGCGCAGGCCGTGCACGAGCCGGTTCGAGCGGGCCAGCAGGTCGCCGGCGCGGTGCTCCGTACCGTCGGGGTCCACGGCGGCGATCCACTCGGGGTCGGCCTGCGCGAGCCTCCAGAAACCGAGCGTGCCCATGCGATCCCCTCTCGTGCTCATGGCCGGACCCAAACAGGAACCTGTTCTCGTTTGATGGGGGGAGCGTATCCTGGGGCGAAAGTACGTAGCAAGCGCTTGATTCAGCAATTCGGAGGCATCCGTGGAGCTCCTGCCGATCAGCACCCCCCACTGCCGGATCGAACGCGACGGCCACGTCCTGACCGTCACCATGAACCGGCCGGAGGCTCGCAACGCGCTCTCCTCGGACATGCTGGTCGGCCTGGCCTCGGCCTGGGCGTACGCGTCGGCGGAGCCGGAGATCCGGGTCGCGGTCCTCACGGGCGCCGAGGGCACGTTCTGCTCCGGGGCCGACCTCAAGGCCATGGGCCAGCCGTCCACCGACCCCGAGGTCCAGGCCAGGGCCGCGCGGATCCCCAACTACCACTGGAAGGGGCTGCTGCGCGAGGACCTGCCCGCCAAGCCGGTCATCAGCGCGGTCGAGGGCTACGCGGTCGCGGGCGGCACGGAACTGCTGGTGGGCACCGACCTGCGGGTGGTGGCGGAGTCGGCCACGCTGGGCCTGTTCGAGGCCCGGCGCGCCCTGTTCCCCATGGGCGGCAGCGCCGTACGCCTGCCCCGGCAGATCCCGTACTGCCACGCCATGGACCTGCTGCTCACGGGCCGCGCGATCACCGCGGCCGAAGCGCTGTCCATGGGCCTGGTCAACCGGGTGGTCCCCGACGGGCAGGCGCTCGCGGCCGCCCGCGAGCTGGCCGAGGACGTCGCCGCCTCGGGCCCGCTGGCGGTCCAGGCGATCCTGCGCACCTACCGCGACACGCTCGGCCTGGCCGAGCCCGAGGCGCTGAAGGTCTCGGACGAGCTCGGCTGGCCGGTGATCGGCTCGGAGGACGCCAAGGAGGGCACCCGCGCCTTCCGCGAGAAACGTCCTCCCGTCTACCGCGCCCTCTAGTCGCCGGTGATGCGGCCGAGGCGTTCCAGCGCCTCGGCGTACTCCTCCACCAGCCCGAACACCACGTCCTTGGTCGACCTGACCTGGTTGGTGAGGCCGATGATCTGACCGGCGGGGAACGTGGCCAGCTCCGACACGTCCGAGCGGCCGATGCGGCGCAGCGCGTCCGACACCAGCATGAACTGCAGCGGCATCGGCAGCGTCCCCGGCGACTCCTCCGACTCCCACGCCTCGGTCCACTCGTTCCTGAGCAGCCGCGCCGGCTTGCCGGTCCAGCTGCGCGAGCGCACCGTGTCGCGGGACGTGGCCGCCAGGATGCGCTGCTTGGCCATCTCCGGCGTGTCCGCCTCCTCGACCGTGAGCCACAGGGATCCGGTCCACACGCCCTCCGCCCCCAGCGCCATCCCCGCCGCCATCTGGCGGCCGTTGCCGATGCCGCCCGCCGCCAGCACGGGCACGTCCACGGCGTCCACGACCTGCGGGATCAGCACCATCGTGGAGATCTCGCCGGTGTGCCCGCCGGCCTCCGTGCCCTGGGCGACGACGACGTCCACGCCCACCTCCACCTGCTTGAGCGCGTGGCGGGGCGTCGAGGCGAGCGCGGCGACCTTGACGCCCCGCGCGTGGGCGAGGTCCACCACGTCGGCGGGCGGCGGGCCGAGCGCGTTGGCCAGCAGCGCGATCGGGTGGCGCAGGGCCACCTCGACCTGCGGCCGGGCCGTGGCGTCCGTCCAGCCGAGCAGCACCCGCCCGGGGTCGGCTTCCGAGGACAGCGCCGGCACTCCGTGCCTGGACAGCAGGTTCTCCACGAACGCGCGGTGCCCGTCGGGGATCATCGACTGGAGGCGGCCGACCAGCTCCTCGGGAGCGAAGTCCGCGCCCTCGTACGAGGCCGGCATGACGACGTCCACCCCGTACGGCCGGCCGTCCACGTGGTCGTCGATCCACTTGAGCTCCATCTCGAGCTCTTCCGGCGTGAAGTAGAGAGCCCCGAGCACCCCCATGCCGCCCGCGCGGCTGACGGCGGCCACCACGTCCCTGCAGTGGCTGAAGGCGAAGATCGGGAGCTCGATTCCGAACATGTCCGTGACCCGTGTCCGCATGGATCGACGATAAGTCCGGGAAAGCCACACTGCAACGCGTTCTACTCTAGAACGTTCGCTCGGTCAGCCTCATGGAATGCGTTCTAGCGAGGCAGCCTGCGCCAGAGGGGGCGGGGCAGCAGCCGCAGCAGGCCGAAGGCGGGCCCGAGCGCCCGCGGCACCCAGACGGAGGACGATCCGTCACGCAGCGCGGCCACCGTGGCCAGCGCCACCTGCCGCGGCGTCGAGGACATCGGCGCGGGAGCCAGCCCCTTCGTCATCCGCCCGATCACGAAGCCCGGCCGCACGATCAGCACCCTCGCGCCCGACCCGTGCAGGGCGTCGCCCAGCCCCTGCGCGAACCCGTCGAGCCCGGCCTTGGCCGAGCCGTACACGAAATTGGCCCTGCGCACGCGCGCGCCCGCCACCGACGACAACACCACGAGCGTGCCGTGGCCCTGCTCGCGCAGCACCCTGGCCGCGTGCAGCCCCACCGACACGTGCGCGCCGTAGTTGACCGCCACGGCCTCGGCGGCGGCCACGGGATCGGCGTCGTAGCGCTCCTGGGTCCCAAGCACGCCGAACGCGGAGATCACCACGTCGAGATCGCCCACCAGCTCCGTCGCCCTGGCGAAGACGGCGCCGTGCCCGTGGACGTCGAGCGCGTCGAACGGCACGACGTGGACCTCCGCGCCGAGGTCGGGCGGGTCGAAGCCGCCCCGCGCGGCCAGCACCACCCGGCTCGCGCCCAGCCCCGCCAGCAGTCTGACGATCTCCAGGCCGATCTCGCTGCGCCCGCCGAGCAGCAGCACGGTGTCGACCCCGCCGAGAGCGTTCTTCACAACCGCAGCCTCCTGGCCAGGTCGGAGCGGAACAACCCGGCGGGATCGGCCTCGTCCCTGATCCGCCGCCACCGCTCCAGCTCGGGATACATCTCCGCCATCATGGCAGCGCCCAGCCGCGCGTCCTTGGCGAGATAGACGCGCCCGCCCGCCTCGGCCACCCGCCGGTCGAAGCCGCGCAGCAGGCCGCTCAGCCCGCGCCCGCCGGCGGGCAGGTCCAGGGCCAAGGTCCAGCCGGGCATGGGGAACGACAGCAGGCCACCCGAGCCGGGCCCGAACCTCTTGAGCACCGTCAGGAACGACGGGCTGCCGTGCTCCGACAGGGTCGCGACGATGCCGCGCAGCGTCTCCTCCGCGCCGAAGGGCACCACGAACTGGTACTGGACGAACCCGCGCGGGCCGTACATGCGGTTCCAGCCCTCGACGCCGTCGAGCGGATGGAAGAACGGCGCGATGCCCTGCGTGAGGGTCCCGCGCCGCGGCGCCCTGCGGTACCAGACCTCGTTGAACGCGCGCAGGCTCAGCCCGTTGAGCAGCCCGCCGGGCACCCACGCGGGGGCCCGCGCCAGCGCGCCCGGCGCGAACGGCGGCGCCTGCTTCACCTCGGCGGCCGTCGCGTGGTCGCCCCTGGTGAGCACGCTGCGCCCCATCCGGCGGCCCCGGGCGAGCAGGTCGATCCAGGCCACCGAGTAGCGGTGGCGGTCGTCGGTGCCCGCCATGACCGCCATCGTCTCGTCCAGGTCCGCGGTGCGCTGGACGTCCACCCGCATCATGGACGTCTCGATCGGCACGCAGCCGAACGTGACCTCGGCGATCACCCCGGTCAGGCCCATGCCGCCGACCGTGGCCGAGAAGAGCGGGTGGCCGGGACGGAGGGTCAGGACCTCGCCGCCCGCGGCCACCAGGGTCAGCGAGCGGACGTGCGCGCCGAACGAGGAGTCGCGGTGGTGGTTCTTGCCGTGCACGTCGGCCGCGACGGCGCCGCCGACGGTGACGTGCCGCGTGCCGGGGCTGACGGGGACGAACCAGCCCCTGGGGACGAGCGCCGTCATCAGGGTGTGCAGGCTCACCCCGCCGGAGGCGGTCACCAGGCCCCCGCCCTCGTCGAAGTGCCACGCGTCCAGGCCGGTGCAGTCGACGACGAGCCCGCCGGCGTTCTGCGCGGCGTCGCCGTACGAGCGGCCGAGGCCCCGCGCCACCACGCCCCGGCGCGGCGCGGACGCGACCAGCTCGCGCAGCTGCCCGACGGTGCGGGGCCTGGCGAGCCGCGCGGGCGTGGGCGCCGTACGCCCCCAGCCGGTCAGGAACGTGGTCACGCGTAGATCCCCAGGCCGACGAGGACGACGAGCACGGCGGCGAAGAGCAGGGTCGGCCGGTCGCGCAGGGCGAGTTCCTCGGGCTCCTCGCCTCCCCCGCGCTCGACCAGCAGGTTGTGCCGGAGCACGAGCAGCACGAAGGGGACGATGCTGAGCCCGTAGAACAGGTCGTCGTGCGCGTTGAGCGCCCACAGGCAGTACGTCACGATCATCGCGCCCGAGCACATGGTCCGCACCTGGGCGAGGTAGGCGGGCGAGTAGGCGGCCAGCGTCGCGCGTGTCCCCGTCGCCTCCACGAGCCGCAGCTCGGCCTCGCGCTTGCCCGCCACCAGTTGCAGCGCCGCCAGCGAGACGACCACGAGGAACCACCCGGTCACCGGCACGTCGACCGCCACGGCCCCGGCGTACGCCCTGATCACGTGGCACCCGGCGACCGCGATCAGGTCCACGACCTCCTGGTGCTTGAGCCACAGCGTGTACGACAACGTCAGGACGAGGTAGCCGGCGACCACGGCGGGCGGCTTCCAGCTCCCGGTGAGCGCGGCGACGGCGGGCGCGAGAAGCAGCAGCACGACGCCGGTCACCCGGGCGGCCCGCACCGACACCGCCCCCGCCGCGACGGCCCGCCGCCGCTTGCGCGGATGCAGCCGGTCGGCCTCCACGTCGGAGGCGTCGTTGATCAGGTACGAGCCGCTCGCGGCCAGGCAGAACGCGGCGAGCACCAGCAGCGCGGCGAGCAGGTCGCGCGGCTCGCCCAGCACGCCGGCGGCCATGGGCGCGGCGAGGACCAGGACGTTCTTCAGCCATTGGCGGGGCCTGGCGGCCCTGACCAGCGCCAGCGCCGGCGTGGCCGCCCGGGGGCGAGCCACCACGCCCTGGCTCATGAGGTCCTGCGGCCGCGCAGGGTCAGCAGGAGGCCCGCCACGAACAGCACGACGCCCACCACGCCGAGCACGACGGGCAGCGTGACCCTGATCAGGTCGATCTGGCTCTTGCCCTCCTGCGCGTCCTTCACGAGCCCGTCGACGGTGTCGTCGGTCATCTTGGCCGTGGCCACGAACGCCTTGGAGCGCTCGACGCCGTCGTCGCTCTTGAGCACCTCGTTGCGCTGCTGCTCCTGGCGGACTGGGGCGCCGGTGGTGGGCTCGATCCAGAAGGTGTTGGTGCCGGTGTAGACGCGGTCGAGCTGCACGTCGCCGGATTCGCCCATGTCGAACCACTCGGCGGGCGCGGTGAGCGTCTGCGTCTCGGTCTCGGGGACGACCTGCTCGAACTTGTACGTGTTCAGCCCGCCGACCTGCTCCTCGCCGACGAACTTGGCCTCGAACGCCTTGCCCGCCGTGGAGTTGAAGACCATGTAGCTCTTCTTCTCCACGTCGAACGGGAACTTGTAGATCTGCCCCTGCAGCTCCACCGGCTCCTTGTCGATGCTGACGCCGCAGCAGTTGAGCCCGACGCCGGAGCGCTTGTCGAAGGCGCTGCGCCGCTCGGTGAAGTCGATGCCGGGCTTGCCGTGGGTGACGTCGTTCACGGCGGTGAACTCGTCCCACACGACCCGGTCGCCGGAGGCCTCCTTCACGTCTCCGCGCGTGGTGACGATGATGTCGAGGTCGGCGGTCAGCACCTTGCCGTCGGCGACGCTGAAGTATTGTGCGCCGGTCGCCCGGAGCTTGCTGATGCCGTACTGGTCGCCTGCGGCGCTCATGAGCGCGGGCGCCACCTGGAAGCGCACCAGGGGAGCCAGAACCACGAGGAATGCCCCGACGGCGATGAGGACGCTGCCAACGACGACCCGGTTCATCGACCCTCCATGTGCCAGGTGCACGGACGCCTGTCTGGGTGGTTAAGTACTGAAACCAAGTTTCTACTCGCCGGTATGTTATTGCGGGGAGTGACCATCGTCACCAGGGATGCGGAAACGTGACCGAAACAGGTTCTACATCGGCGCGGCTGCCGGTGATCTCCGGCCGCCAGGCACCGCTCGACGGCATCCGCGCCGTGGCCGCCTTCTCCGTGCTGCTCTTCCACGTCGCGATGGAGGCGGGAACGGCGCTGGAGCCGGGGTTCCTGGGCGGTGTGCTGTCGAGGGGCGAGATCGGGGTGCCGATCTTCTTCACGCTCTCCGGCCTGCTGCTCTACCGCCCGTGGGCGGCGGAGGTGCTGACCGGCGGGCGGGCCCCTGACACGCGCCGCTACCTGTGGCGGCGCTTCTTCCGCATCATCCCCGCCTACTGGCTGGTCGTGGCCGTGGCCCTCCTGCTGTGGGGCGGGGCCCACCGGTCCGACCCGTGGACGTGGGCGCAACTGGCGTTCCTCGTGCACATTTACGACCTGACCCCGTGGTGGTACGGCCTCGGGCCCGAGGGCCTCGGCCAGATGTGGAGCCTCGCGGTCGAGCTGACCTTCTACCTCACGCTCCCGCTGATGGCGGCGGCGCTGCGCCGGTTCGCGCTGCGCGCGGGGTCCGACCTGCGGGCCAGGGCCAGGCGCCTGCTGATCGGGCTGGCCGCCTTCGGCGCCCTGTCGTACGTCTACACGATCTTCGAGTACTTCCCCGAGTACCGCCCGTGGATGAACGTGTGGTTGCCGCGCTCGTGGACGTTCTTCGTGCCCGGCATGGCCCTCGCGGTCCTGACCGTCTGGGCCAGGGCGGAGGACGGGCGGGTGCGCCGCCTGTGCGCGGCCCTGGCCGGCTCGTGGGGCACGCTGTGGCTGATCGCCGGGCTCGCCTACCTGATCGCCTCCACGCCGGTGACCGGGCCGCGCTTCGTCGGCCTGGGCGGCATCTGGACGGCCTTCTCCGAACAGGCGCTCTACACGCTCGTCGCGTTCTGTCTCGTCGCGCCCGCGGCGCTGGAGGCCCGGCGGCCCACCCGGCTGGGCGAGCTGCTCGGCGGCCGGTTCATGAGCTATCTCGGCCGCATCTCGTACGGGGTCTTCCTCTGGCAGTTCGTGGTCATCTACCTCTGGTACGACTTCACGGGCCAGCGCCCGTGGACCGGCAACCTCATCCTCAACCTCGTCGCGATCAGCGCCCTGACCGTCGCCCTCGCCGGGCTCACGCACCGTTACGTGGAGGAGCCCGCCCGGCGGCTGATCCGGTTCGTCCCTCACGCGGCAGGCGGGGCGGGCCCCGGCTCCCCGAAGGCCGCGGCCCTCAGGCAGAACGCCTGACCCTGGCCGCCCGCCGCGCTGATCCGCATGCCCTTGCCCGCCCCGTCGTGCGGCACGTAGTAGAGCGCGCCCGTCTCCCCGGTCGCCGGCAGCGTGGCCGCCCGCTCGGTGCCGCCGAGATCCACCACCACGTGGACCTGCCGGGGGCTGGTGTAGGCCAGGGCCACCACCATGCCGGGGCCGCCGGGGGACTCGACGGGGAAGACCTTGTCCTTCGCGTAACACTTCTCGCCCTTCATCGCGTCGAAGAACGGCGCCACCCGGCCCACCGGGACGAGCTTGCCCGTGGAGTCGAAGACGTACGGCTTCGCCGAGGGCCGCGGCTCGCGCATCCGCTGCCGGAGCGCGGGATCGGCCAGCGGCGCGAGCACGTAGGACGTCAGCCTGCGGGCGCCGTTCCACGGCAGGACGACCTCCGGCGGCACGGGACGCGGGTAGACGTCGGTCTCCGGCGCGGCGGTGGCCAGCGAGGCCCGCGCGTTGTCCAGATATTTCCTGACCTTGTCGCCACTGAGGGTGTCGCCGTAGGCGTTGATCGAGACCAGCGACGCGGCGAGCACGGCCACCGTCAGCACGCTCGCGGCCATGGACAACCCGCCGCCCACCGGCCGGCGGCGAGCGTCCCGCTCGCCCTCGACCGGATGCCAGGCCAGCGCCAGGCAGAGGGCGAACACCACCGCGGCGTCGGCGACGTACCGGGTCTCCGCGCCGACGAGGTCCCACGCGGTCGCCCGCGCGATCGTGGTGGGGATCGCGTCGGCCACGACGACGTACGCGGCCAGGATCGCCCACGCCCGCCACGCCCGCCTGCGGTACACGCACGTGACCACGACCAGCAGCGCGAGCAGCACCCATGCCGCGATCACGGTGGCCTGGACCGGGTCGGCCAGCCCGCCGGTGGAGGTCAGCCCGCCCCAGCGCAGCGGGCCGCCGACGGCGCCCGTGGGAAAGGTCTCCCCCAGTAACCTGCGCAGCAGCCCCGGCACCACCTCGGCCTTCGGCCCGGTCAGCGCGTCGGAGCCGGCGGTGTCGCGGCGCAGCAGGTAGAGCACGGCGTACCCGGCCAGCAGCACGCCGTGCGCCCACCAGACCGGCCTGCGCAGCTCCGTCCCCAGCGCCCGCAGCCACAGGCCCCTGCCGAGGTAGGCGCTGGTGACCCCCAGCACGACGAAGGGGATGAACACCCCCTTCGTGGAGCAGGCCATCCCGGCGGCGGTCCAGATCAGAGCGTGCCACCGGCCCGTGCCCTCGCGGACGTACCTGACGTGCGCCGCGAGCGCTGCGACCAGCGCGAGCTGCAGCGGCACCGCGTTGAGCGCCGCCGACCACCAGCTCATCGCGGGCACGGTGAGCGGCGCGAAGGCGTAGACGGCCAGGGCGGCCAGCACCACGGCGCGGTCGCCGAAGAGCCGCCGCAGCAGCACCAGGAACACGATCGAGGCGGCCGCCTGGAGCGCGAGCGTCACGAACGACACCAGCGCCCAGCTGTACGGCGCCACCCAGGTGAGCAGCCACACCAGGGCCAGCGAGCCGGGCATGAGATGCCCCTTGTGCACGCGGGTCAGGTAGTCCCAGGTGAACCCGCTGTCGGCGGCCCCGGCCACGAAGAGGAAGTCGTCCTCGACGAAGTACGCCTTGCTGAGGACGTGGGCCCTGAAGATCAGCGAGACCAGGACGAGCAGCAGGCCGACGCCCACGATCGGCCCGGTGCGGATCGAGGGCAGCGTGATGCGCACGGGCTCGGAGCTCCTGGCGCCTTCCGTCATCGTCGATTCCTTCCGCTGCGTCAGAGATCCCCCGAGTGGACTGCCGTGCCGGCCCCGCCGGGCACGTCCGCGGCAGGCCAGTAGGCGGGTTCGGTGTTGGTAGGCTCCGCGCCGTGGACACCCCCGTACCGTTCCGAGCGGATCTCGGTAGATCCGTCCGGCTGCTGCGCGCCTTCCGCCTGGAGCAGAGCGACCCCGACTTCTTCTACGGCACCCTGGCCATGGACACCGTCGCCCAGCTCGGCACGTACACGGAGCTGGCCGGCGCCACGGTGGCCGACGTCGGGGGCGGGCCCGGCTACTTCGCCGACGCGCTGCGCGCGGCAGGGGCGCGCCCGGTGTGCGTCGACTGCGACGCGGGCGAGATGCGCCTGCGCGACGGCCGGCCGCCGCGCGACGCCGTGCTGGGCAGCGCGCTCGACCTGCCGCTGGCCACCGGCTCGGTGGACGTGTGCTTCTCGTCCAACGTGCTGGAACACGTCCCCGACCCGCTCAGGATGGCCGCCGAGATGGTCAGGGTGACCCGGCCCGGCGGGATCGTCTACCTGTCGTACACGGTGTGGCTGTCGTTGTGGGGCGGCCACGAGACCTCCCCCTGGCACTACCTGGGCGGCCACTACGCCGCCCGGCGGTACACGCGCAGGCACGGCAGGCGGCCGAAGAACGTCTACGGCGAGAGCATGTTCGCCGTCGGGGTGGCCCGCCCGCTGGCCTGGGCCAGGCGCTGCCCCGACGCCGACCTGCTGGACGCGGTCCCCCGCTACCATCCCCGCTGGGCCCGGCATGTCGTCCACCTACCTGGCGTCCGCGAGCTGGTCACCTGGAACCTGCTCCTCGTCCTGCGCCGCAGGTGAGCGCCGCCGCATGAGCAGCAGCGCGGCCACGACGCAGCCCGCGCCCGCCACGCCGCCGCCCACCGGCGCGACCGTGCCCAGCAGCAGGATCCAGCGGCGGTAGGCCGCCGCCGTGTCCAGCGCCGCCACCACGTCGGCCTCGCTGGTGCGGAACGTCGCGTCCAGCGCGGTCAGCCGGCCCCGCCCGTCGGCCGTGACCAGCGTCTCCTTCACCTCTTCCACCGTCCTGACCGGCTGCCCGCTGACCGGCTCGACCCAGTACGTACGCCGGACCTCGGCGTAGCGGCCCAGCCCGACGTCGCCCTTGCCGGGCAGCCCGACCAGGCGGCGCGGCAGCGGCGCCGTCTCGCCCGGCACCAGCCGGCGCGGCGTGCGCTGGACGTAGCGGTAGGTCTCGACGCCGCCTATCCGCTCGACCCCGTCGAAGGCGGCCGTGACCGGCACGCGCAGCCGCAGGTCGAACAGCGCGTAGTCGCGGCGCTCGGCGTTGAAGGGCCAGCGGAACGCCTGGCCGGACTGCCGGATCGTGGTGTCCTCGTCCAGGTACTCGCCGCAGCAGTTGACGATCGCGCCCGTGCGGCGGTCGAAGGCCAGGCGCCGCTCGTGGTAGTCGAGCCGCTCCTCCTCCCGCGTGGCCAGGGAGACCGACTCGCCCCACACCGCGCGGTCCTCGTCGCCGGCCAGCACGTCGCCGATCAGCCAGCGGGTCTGGACCAGCTCGCCCACCACCGGCCGCATCGTGGCCGGGTCGAGGTAGGTCGCCGACTCCGCCACCGACCGGGTCATGCTCTGCTGCTCCAGCGGCGCCTTGAGCACCTGGGCGGCCACGTACAGGCGGGTCAGGGGGATGAGGGTCAGCAGGAAGGCGCCCACGCCGGCCAGGACCAGCGCGAGGTTCCTGCGGCTCATGACGATCATGGTCGCGGCACCGCCTGCCCCGGCGTCACGTCGCCGACGCAGACGCCCGGCGGCAGGTCGTCGATGACGATGCGGTCGGCGCCCGGCTCCGCGAGCACGAACACCCGGCCGATCCCGGCTCGCAGCGCCACGTCGGTGGCGCGGTCCGCCATCCACAGGGTGACCTTCGTGTCCGCGCGGGCGGCGTACCCGAGCCTGACCAGGGTGCCCTCCGCGCGGGTGACGCGGTTGTCCAGCGGCACCTGCACGGTCCCGCCGGTGACCGGCCAGCACCGGTCCCGGGTGCTCGGAGCGAGCGGGACGCCCTGCACGTCCACGGGCCGCAGGCGGCCCTGGTCGTCGAAGATCATGCCGTCGAGCGCCGCGGGCGGCGCCTGCATCGTGGCCCTGAGCCGCGGCGGGGCCAGCGCGCCCAGCACCTTCGACGTCAGGCTGTAGGCGCCGTAGCTGCTCGGCAGCACGTCGGGCGGCACGAGCCGGTCGTAGATCACCGTGCCGGGCGCGGCTCCGGCCAGCTCGGCGCGTGCCGTCTCGATGTAGCGGTGGCGCCGCTCCGCGCCCAGGTGCCCGGCGAAGGCCGAGACCGACACCAGCGACGCGCCCACGAACAGCCCGAGCGCCGCGCCGCAGACCCCGCTCACCCGTTCCCTGGCGGGCAGCGCCCGCCGGTACGGCTCCGCCTCGCCCGGGAGCGGCAGCAGCACGAGCCCGGCGACGAGGGCGACCAGCGGGACGGCGTCGGCGACGTAGCGCGTGTCCGTGCCGGCGAACGAGCCGAACAGGTGGACCCGGCCCCAGAGCACCGGAAGGGCGTCGGCGACGAGCACGTAGCCGAGCAGCAGCGCCCACGCCAGGCCGGCGCGCCTGCGATAGTACGTGGTGACCGCCACCATGGCCGCGAGGGTCACGAGGGAGGCGATCACGACGGGCGGCGGCGGCGAGGCGACCCCCCAGTCGTTGCCGGCGAACCACCGCCACGGGCCGCCCAGCACGGTCGTGGCGAAGGTACTGCCGAGCAGCTCCCACAGGAAGCCCGCCGCCTGGTCGAAGATCGGCAGTGCCCCGGTGCCGGGCGCCGACGCCGACCGCTGGACGTAGAGCGCGCCGAAGCCCGCCAGCACGGCCAGCTGCATCGACCAGGCCGCCAGGTGCCCGCGCAGCGCGCGGCGGACGCCGCCGTGATAGATCGCCGTGAGGGCGAACAACACCAGCGGCAGCGCGAAGCCCTTGACGAACCCCAGCAGCCCGAACAACACCCACAGCGCGGCGGCCACGGCGTGCCGCAGCCGGCCGGTCCGCAGGTGGTGCCAGTGCGAGGCCACCGCCATGGGCAGGGCGATCTGCAGGAAGACGGTGTTGAGCCCCGCCGCCCACCACACGAGCACGGGCACGGTGACGGGTGCGACGAGGAAGACGAGGAGCGGCGCGAGGATCGCGGGCCGCGCGCCGAACACGACGCGGAGCATGCGCAGCACGGCCAGGGCGGCGCAGGCGTGCAGCGCCAGGACCATGCCCGCCGCGTACCCCCAGCCGAAGGGCTCCAGCCTGGCCGACAACCAGGCGAGCAGGAAACCGCCCGGCATGAACTGCCCGAAGTGCACGCGGGTCAGGTAGCCGAAGGAGAGATCGTTCTCCACCGCCCTGGCCACGAACTCGAAGTCGTCCTCCTTGAAGTAGGCGTGCTGGGCGATGGCCGCCTTCCACGCCATGGCCGCGCCGACGAGAACGAGCGCGGCCAGCAGCACCCCGTGCCGCCCTGCCCACCGGGACGCCGCCGCGGCGGTGCGGGCGATCGGGGCCGGGACGGTGATGACCATCCCGGTGCGCGGCTCGGTCGTCCGGCTCACGGAACGCTCGTCATGGCCGGGCCGCCCGCGGCGACGGGTACGCGAAGTTCGGACGTCCGCGCGGCCCGCCTGGCGGGGATCTCGGCGAACAACTGCGCGAGGAGGGGCAGGCAGAGGAGCTGCGGCCAGAAACCGCCGGCGCCGGCGGCCACCAGGACCGCGGCGGCCACGAAGAGGGCGACGCCGCCCGGCGGCCCGATCAGCAGGCGCCGCCACCGCGGCACGCGCGCGTGCTCGGCCGCGCGCAGCGACCGCGACCACACCCCCAGCGCGTAGGCGGCGCCCGCGACGCCGGCTCCCACCGGTCCGCCGACCCAGAAGCCCAGCGCGACGGCGAACGGCGCGAGGTGCGCGGCGCGCAGGCGTGCGGGACGGACCAGAGCCCGGTGGCGCGCGGGCGGCGCCGTCCTGACCAGGGCCAGCAGCACGACCAGCAGCGCCAGAGCGCCGCCCACGGCCAGCCCCGCGCGGTAGCGGGAGTCGGGCTCGTACGTGAGCGTGACCGCGCCCGCGACGTGCGACGGGAGGAACCACGCCTGCCGCCAGCCGTCCAGCCGGACCGGCTTGAGCTCGACGGCGCCCAGCCTGGCACGCCAGCCGGGGTTGAAGTTCTCGTTGACGACCAGGTAGGAGTCCTTCGTGACGCCGACCTGGACCACCCGCTCCCCCTCCTCCCACGACGTCACGGCCACCTCGCTCATCTCCACGGGCGCGACCTCCTGGCCGCCGTCCTCGTGGCGGACGATCGCCGACTCGACGCGGTAGGCGTCGCCCGGCCGCAGGGACAGCCGCGCCTGGCCAACCTCCAGCCGCAGCGGCTCGCAACTCTCGAACGCGACGGGCCTGCCGGTGACCACGTCGTTCAGCGAGCCGTCGACGATCCTGGTGTGCACGGTCTCGCCACCGGCGGTGAACGTCGGCCCGAACCCGCAGGGCACGCGGAGCGGGAAACCGGTCAGGGCGCCGAGCGGGCGTACCCCGGGGAAGGAGACCTCGGTGATCTCGACGGGACGGCCGCCCGACGCCCCGAACTCCAGCTCGACCTTCTTCGCCTCCATGGCGGGGAAGCGGATGATGCCGCCCTGGCCCACCCAGCTCTGCCTGACGCCGCCCTCGGCGCGGATCGTCACGCGGACAGGAGGTGCCCCGAGGTAGGAGTCGGGCGTGACGACGCGGATGTGCGACAACCGCGTCCTACGGGCCAGCTCGACGCTCAGCGTGGGCTTCGGGTCGAGCGGGTCGGCGAACCACGCGGTCTTCGGGTCTCCGTCGAACGCCCACCGGCCGGCCGCCGCGCCGTGCTCGACCACCGTCGAAGAAGCCCGCACCTTCACGGCGTCGCCGGGCAGCGTGGTCAGCCGCTCGATGGCCGTGCGCTCGGTGAGCACGGTACGGCCGGAAAGCTCGTACGAGCCGTCCTTCCTGACGGTGAAGGAACGGTCGAAGCCGTGCCCGTCGTCGCCCAGGACCTCGTGGCCCTCGGCGCAACTCCAGGCGAGCGAGCCCCTGACGCAGCCGGGAACGTCACCGGTCCTGCTGAACGCGACCGTCGCCGGCTCGCCGGCGCCCGAGGCCGTGCCCGGGTCCGGCACGGGCTGCTCCGTGCCCGGGTCCGGCACGGGCTGCTCCGTGCCCGGGTCCGGCACGGTGATCGAGCGGGTGGGGTGCACCCCCGGAACGGTCAGCTCCGTGATCCCGACCCGGCCGCCGAGCCCGCGCTCCGGCTCGCCGGCGGTGGACACCACCTTCAGGCGCAACCGGTCGGCCCGGCCCGCCGGCACCACCAGCTCCTGGGCGTCCGACGTGGCGCGGACCTTCTGGCGCAGCGCGCCGTTGCCGGTCTCCACCACCACCTCGGCGGGCGCGGGGCTGATGGGCGAGTGCTCGAAGGAGACCTGGAACGTGGCGACGTCCAGCGGCTCGGTGAAGGCGACCTCGATCCACTCGCCGGCCGCGCCGTTCCAGCCGGTGGAGCGCCAGCTGGTGCGCCGGTCGCCGTCGAGCGCGGCGAACGGCTGGTGGCCGGGCTCCCTGCTGCGCGGGGCCGCCGTGACGTCCGCCTCGGAGCTGGACGCCGTGACGCTCGCGATCCCGGTGAACGTGGCCGTGGCGAGATACCGCTCCCACCCCGGGTCCAGGATGTCGTTCGACGGCGAGGCGCCGCGGAACGGCTCGGCCGCGGTGAGCGTGGCGCTGGCGTTGCCGCGCAGGTCGGGGTAGGCGAGCTCGCGCCGGCGCAGCGTGTCGGTCAGCACGGTGTCGCGCCCCGGCACCTCGACGCGCCCGTCGTCGTCGTTGAGCAACACGGGCCTGTCGTCGTCCAGGAGTCCCTGCTCGGCCAGGTCGAGCACCGCCTCGGGGGCTCCTCCGACGCGCAGCGGGCGGGTGGCGTCGACGGTGCCGACGAGCGGCGCGGCCCCGGGCACCCGGTAGATCTCGACCGCGGGGTAGGGCTGGTCCAGCCAGGCGGCGGCCTTGCCGTACTGGCCGATGCCCACGCCCGGACCCATCCGGGCGGCGAGCTCGATGCCGGGCGAGTCCTCCAGCGCCTGGTGCACGCGGGCCGGCCAGGCCGTGCCGATGGTGGCGCGGTCCAGGTCGTTACGGACCACCAGGTACGTCACCCCCATGCGGCGCAGCGTGGCCGTGAGCCCCGCGGACCCCACGCCGGCGGACAGGCGCTCGTCGACGGCCGCCATCAGCCGCGAGATGCCGGCCGACCCCCACGGCACGATGGTGTGCGTGGCCCAGCGGACCTGCGAGAGCGCCTGCAGCGGCTCGTCGAGCGGGCGGCCCCAGAGGTACTCGCCGCGTTTGGCCCCCGGCACGGCCAGCACCATCCCGTCGCCGGCGTTGCGGCCGACCCAGGAGATGGCCTGCTTCCAGTAGTCGGGGATCGTGGTGAAGCCGCCGGCCGGCGCGAGGCCCGCGTACAGGATGGGCAGGCCCGACAGTCCCACGAGCCCGGCCGTGACGGCGGTCAGGGGCACGCGCAGGCGCGGGCGCGCCGTGGCGAGGAGACCGGCGACCCCGAGCGCGACGGGCAGCCTGATCAGCGCGTCGAACTTGTGCAGGTTGCGGAAGGCGGCGAGCGGGCCGTCCAGCAGCTGCACCATGAGCTCGTGGTGGGGGGTGCCGGGATGGCCCGTGGTGATGACGGCGACCCCGCACAGCAGGCTGATGAGGAGGAAGGGCCGCTCCGGCATCCTGCGGGAGGCGAGACCCGCGATGCCCGCCGCCGCCACGGCGGCGGTGACCACGATCAGCCACGGGACCGTGGACTGCTGGTGGGCGTCCGGCAGCCAGGTCTGCCCGTCCACGGTGAGGAAGCTGAGCCAGCTCGACGTCCCGCGCAACGTGTTGACCAGCGAGGTGACGCCGGTCGTCGCGCTGGCGGTCTCGATGTAGGGCAGGAAGGAGAAGATGTAGCCGCCGAGCGTCAGCAGCGGGGCGAGCCACCACATCGAGGCGAACACGATGAGCGGCAACCACCAGGCGACGAGCCGCCGTTTGTCCGGCCCGCCGCGCCGCGTCAGCAGGTAAAGCAGCGGCACGGCGAGCACGGCGTACTCGGCCACGGCGTTGACGCCCCCGCAGAAGAGGAAGGCGAGCGCCGACAACCCGGCCGCCCGGCGGGGCTGCAGCTCGCCTCTGGCGCCCTTGACCAGGGGGAGAACGATCCACGGCAGGACCGCGCTGGGTAGGAACTCCGAGGAGTTGATGCCGATGAGCGCCTGCGCGTGCGGTGCGAGCGCGTACACGAATCCGGCGATCACGCGGGTGTACGGGCCGCCGATGCGCAGGGCGCGGGCGAGCTGCACCACGCCGAGGAAGGCGGTGCAGAGGACCAGGGACATCCACAACCGCTGGACCATCCAGGAGTCCATGCCCAGCTTGAGGCAGAGCGCGTAGAACGGTCCCATGGGAAAGAGGTAGCCGTAGGCCTGGTTCTGCAGGTGGCCGAAGTACGCGCCGTCCCACAGGTGCAGGGCCCGGCCGAGGAATCCCAGCGGATTGACCGCCATGTCGAGCTTGGTCTCGGGGATGATCTTCTCGGTCGCGGTGTTGAACGCGATGGCGCCGAGCAGGAGGCAGGAGGCGAGGAGCCGCAGCCTGTGCCTGACCCGGATCTCGTAGCTCTCGGCGGCGGACTCCGCGAGCTCTTCGTGGAGTCCAGGCGAGGCTTGGGTCACTGATGGGCTCCGCCGCGATCTTGGAGTTTCGCCAGGATAAGTCCGGTTATGCTAGCCCCAGTTCGGGCCCACGTAAATTCGCGCGCCCACGCCCGGCAGGCGTCGGCCACCTCCGTCCTGCGGCACGGGTCCGACAGCTCCTTCAGCGCCCGTTCGACCACGTCGGCCAGGCGCTCGTCCTCGCCCACGAGCCATCCGGTGACGCCGTGGCGCACGGAGTCGCGCAGGCCCGCCACGTCGTAGGCCACCGTCGGGACCCCGAGGGCGGCGGCCTCGATCACGGTCAGCCCCCAGCCTTCGAACTCCGAGGCCGTCACGTTGAGGCGCGCGGCGCCGAGCAGCGCGTTCTTGCGTGCCGCCGGCAGGTATCCGTGCAGCACGGCCCGCCCGTGGAGCCCGTGGTCCGCGATCCGCCGGGCCAGCGGGCCCTGTTCCGGGCCGCGCCCGATGACGTGCACGGTCAGCCCCGGCCACGACGCGTCGAGGTGGGCGGCCAGGTCGACGACCCGCTCGATGCGCTTGTGCCCGACGAGCCGCCCCGCGTAAACGATCGTGGGCTCGCCCCGTCCCGGCTCCGGCGCGACCGTCCCGGGCTCGGCGCAGCCGTTGGGCACGACGGTGATCGGGGCGAGCCAGCGCAGCTTCCCGGCCAGCTCCTGCTTGGACGACTCCGAGACGGTGACGGTCAGGCAGCGGCGGTAGAGCAGCCGGGCGACCGGCCCTTCGACGAAGCAGCCGATCCTGGCCAGCCAGCGCGGCAGGAAGGCGTGGAACTGCCGGTCGTGGACGTGGTGGACGAGGCAGAGCACGGGTGTGCGGCGGCGTACGACGAGGGGGGAGAAGAACGGGATGCCGTTCATCGTGTCGATGACGGCGTCGACCCGGCGCCGGTGGAACAACAACCAGAGCGGCACCAGCACGTAGACCAGGTAGGGGTTGCCCATCCTGCGCAGCCGGATGCCCTCCAGGACCTCGGCGCGCCGCTGTCCCCGCTGGCGGCCGGTCACGAAGGTCACCACGGCCCCCTGGGCCAGCAGGAACCGGCTGACCTGCCAGGCGTACTCCTCGGCGCCGCCGGCGGTCGACTGCCGGGGCTCGCGGAAGTTGAGCATGGCGACGCGGATTCCCGCGAGCGGCCGCTCTCCCCCTTCGCCGCCGGCGCGCGGCGCGGGCGGGGCCGCCGCCTCCGGCTCACCGGTAAAGACCACCGTCACTCCTCACAGCGGGCGTGCGGGCATGGCGAAGCCAGCCCCTGTGCTGTTGAGCTGGTACGACGCCGTCAAGCAGGGACGGCCCGCCAAGGGGCCAGGATCACCTGGTGCCGTAGTTGTAGAGCGGCTGGTTCGGCGGGGTCAGGGCGGGTGACGCCACATTGACCACGGCGACGGAGGCTCCGACCGCCAGCAGAGCTCCGATGGCCAGGGCCACGAGAAGTCGCAACAACAGAGCACTCCTTCCTGTCAGTGGCGCAGTGTGCCGAGACTAGAACCTGTTCCGCCTTGAAGCCATAACATTGGTCAAACCGTGATAAAGCAAGTTACCCTCCGGTATATCATGAAACGGCCGGTCAACGCCGCAACAAGTGGAGCTCTTCGCCGCGGAAGACGGTCTTCCAGCCGGCCCGCTCAAGGAAGAACTCGTTCTGACTCGCCGCCACCAGGACGTACCTGGCGGGCAGGCCCGCGTGGTCGCCGGCGGCCAGCAGCCCGGCGACGCGCCGGTTGAGCGGGTCCTCGCCGCGCACCCGCAGCCGGCCACCGTCCGGCAGACCGACGTAGAGCGTGTCGTCCGCGATCACCCGGCGCTCGAAGAGCTTGGTCGCCGGATCGAGCACGACCCGGCCGCCGTTCCAGGCGAAGGCCCGGTGCGCGCCCCAGGGCAACGACACCAGCGCGCCGGGGGCCGCGTCGTCGTTGACGATCCGCTGCACGGTCCGCCACTCGGGCGGGTACGCGGCCACCGCCAGCCGCCCGAAGGCCCCGTACGCCAGCGTGGGCAGCACCAGCACCGGCGCCAGCACCCCGACGAACGCCGGCGCGCCCGACCGCAGGGCCGCGGCCAGGCCGACCGCCGCCACCAGGACGAGCGGCGCCAGGTAGACCTGGCCGTCGCGCAGCGGCCCGAACCCCGGCCACACCGCGATGAGCCCTTTGAGCGCCTCCCGCCCCGCCGGGAACGCCCCCAGCGCGGCGACGCAGAACCCGGCCGCGGCCGCCACGGCGAGCCCGCCCCACCACGCGGGCCGGTCAGGGCGTGAGCGGAGCCGGGCGTACCCGAGGACGCCGGCCGCGACCAGGAGCAGGCGCGTGGTGGCGGACCACCACGACTCCTGGCCGGGCAGCCCCGCGTCGGCGCTCCAGATGCCGCCCAGCGAGAAGAGGCTGGCCAGCACGCCGAAGGGACCGTCGGCGCGGGCCGCGAACGCGTCCACCCCCGCCGGGTCCGTCACCGCGCCCGAGCCGAGCGCGGGAAGCGCCCACGGCAGGCTGTACACGACCAGGATCCCGGCCACCACGGGCACCCTGCGGCGCGCGACGGCGATCGGCAGCAGCGTCAGCGCCGAGACCAGCATCGCCTGGAACCCGCCGACCGCCGCGGGGAGCAGCGCCGCCGCCAGGCGGGTCCAGCGCAGGCCCGTGGCCCGCACCGCCCACGGCAGCCCGGCCACGCCGAGCAGCAGCGCCCACTGGCCGAGCATGAGCCGCTGCGCGAGATAGATGTTCCAGGCGAAGCAGGCCGCGGCGACCAGCCGGGCCAGCCGGCGCTCCGGCGGCACCAGCGCCGCCGCGCCGGTCGCGGCCAGCACGAAGATCCCGGCCAGCAGCCCCTTCTGCACGATCTCCACGGGCAGCACCCGGGACAGGAGCGCCACGACCAGGTCGCTGGGCACGGCGCGGGGGAAACCGCCGCGGTCCGGCAGCAGGGGCGCGTCGGGCACGAAGACCAGATCGTACCGGAGCACCAGGCCCCAGCCCAGCGCGGGCCCCAGCGCCAGCGCCGCCAGAGCCGCGCCGAGCAGCACGGGCGCCATCCGGGCAAGCGCCGGGCGTGCCTTCATCCGCGCCTTCGTCCGCGCCGCCATCCGCGCGAGCGTCAGGCGCGCGCGGACGGGTTCCGGGGGCACGGGCGACGACCGCTCGACGTCCACCGCGGCACCGCCTCTCCCCCGGTCCTCGGACATTCCAGGCACAGGGGAGAGTAGCCGCCACAGACTTACATGCGTTACTTACCGGGCTCCGGGTCTCGCGGCAGGCCCAGCATGCGCTCGCCGATGATGTTGAGCTGCACCTCGGTGGTGCCGCCGTAGATGGTCATCGCGCGGGTGGCGAGCACCGCCCGGTTCCAGTAGCCGGCGTCGCCGAGCTTCATGTCGGCGGCCGTCACCGCCGCCGGGCCGAGCAGTTCCACGGCTGTCTCGGAGACGTGCTGGGCGTGCGAGGTCGACAGCAGCTTGCGTACGGAGGCGTCCGCGCCCGGCTCGGAGCCGGCCAGCTGCTTGAGCGTGACCCGCAGCGACAGCGCGTTGATGGAGTGGCCCTCGCAGACCACCGCGGCCACCCGCTGCGCCTCCACGGGCGACAGCTCGCGGCCCAGCCGCCCGGCCAGGCCGAGCAGGTCGGGCACGGAGGAGCCGGTGCCGCCCGAGCCGGACGACAACGAGACCCGCTCGTTGGACAGCGTGTTGCGGGCGACCTTCCACCCCTCGCCGACCTCGCCCACGACCAGGTCGTCGGGGACGAACACGTCGTCGAGGAAGACCTCGTTGAACAGGTTCTCGCCGGTCATCTCCGTCAGCGGCCGGACCGTGACGCCCGGGGCCTTCATGTCGACCAGGAAGTACGTGATGCCCTCGTGCTTGGAGCCCTCGCTGGAGTTGCGGGCGATGCAGATGCCCCATTCGGCCACGTGGGCGACCGAGGTCCAGATCTTCTGGCCGTTGAGCCTCCAGCCGCCCTCGACCCGCTCCGCCTTCATCTGCAGCGAGGCCAGGTCGGATCCGGCGCCGGGCTCGGAGAACAGCTGGCACCAGATCATCTCGCCGCTGAGCGTCTTGGGCAGGAACCGTTCCTGCTGCTCCTGGGTGCCGTACGTGGCGATGGACGGCACCACCCAGGCACCGATGATCATCTGGGGCAGCCGGACCTTCGCGGCCCTGAGCTCCTGCGCGATCAGCACCTGCTCCAGCGGCTTGGCGTCGCGCCCCCACGGCCTGGGCAGATGGGGCATGACGAAACCGCGCGAGGCGAGCGCCCGCTTCTGCTCCTTGCCCTCCAGCCCGGCGATCTCCGCGATCTCGGCGCGGATCGACTCGCGCAGCTCGCCCGCGTCCTCCGGCAGGTCGATCTCCATCGAGCGGGAGACGCCCTGCAGGGCGAGCGTGGCGACCGCGGCGGCCCACTCGGACGACGGGCCGAGCAGGGCCCGCAGGGTGAGCGCGCGACGGTAGTAGAGGTGCACGTCGTGCTCGAAGGTGTAGCCGATGCCGCCGAACGTCTGGATGGCGTCCTTCGCGCACTGGACGGCCGCGTCGGGCGCCATCATCCCGGCGACGGCCGCGGCGAGCTCCAGCTCCTTCGCCGCGCCCGCGGTCGCGCTCTCCTGAGCCTCCACCGGCTCCTCGGGACCGGCGTCCCGCTCCGCCGCCCTGGTGGCGTCCCAGACGGTGGCGCGGGCCTGCTCCAGCGCGACCAGCATGCGGGACAGCTTGTGCTTGATGCCCTGGAACTGGCCGATCGGGCGGCCGAACTGCACGCGTACCTTGGCGTACTCGGCGGCGGCCGTGACGCACCACGAGGCCAGTCCCGACGCCTCCGCGCCGAGCACGATCGCCGCCAGGTTGCGGACGTCGGCGCCCTCGACACCGTCGAGCACGCGCTCCGCGGGCACGGTCGCGTCCGCGAACTCCACCCTGGCCACCGGCCTGGTCAGGTCGAGCGACGGGAGCGCGGTGACCGTGGCGGCGGAGGCGTCGGCCACGACCCACTCCTCGCCCTCCGGCGTGGTCACCGGCAGCACCAGCACGTCCGCCAGGGAGCCGCCGAGCACGGGCTCGGCCGTGCCGGAGACGACCAGGGAGCCGTCGTCGTCACGGACGCCGGTCAGGGCGCCGGTCAGAGCGACAGCGCCGGTGAGCGTGCCGTCGCCGAGGCCCTCCAGCAGGTCGTGCCGCTTGGAGGCGTGGATCACCGCGCTCGCCAGCACGGTCGGCACGTACGGGCCCGGCGCCATCCGCTCGGCCAGCGCCTCCACGGCCACGGCGGTCTCCAGCAGCCCGTAGCCGGACCCACCCGACTCCTCGGGCAGGTGCAGGCCGAGCAGCCCCTGCTCGGCGAGGCCCGGCCAGAACGGCGGGCGGCCGTCCATCTCGGCGCGTAGCAGCTCCGCCGGGATGTTGCGCTCCGCCCAGCCGCTCACCGACTCGCGGAGCGCCCCGTGCTCCTCGCTCAAACCGATCGCCATGCTCATCCTCCAGCCAGGTCCTGCGCCATGCCAGAACCATATTCTAGAGGATGCTTCTGGCCTAGAGCGGGCGAACCTGCTTCACGATGGTGCTCAGGTCACGCCAGCGCTCCTTGTTCGTCTCGGGGATGGAGGCCATGAGCAACGTCGGCTTCGTCCTGCCCACCTCGACCACCGTCACCATGGCCTGGGCGACCTGCTCCTTGCCGTCGAAGGTGTAGGTGACCTTGTAGCCGAGCGTCCACCCCTTGCCGACCGGGATCTTCTGCGAGGCCGTCCACGAGAGCGTGGCGCCCTTCGGATATTGCGTACGGATGGTCCAGCGGGCCGCCTCCGTGGCGATCGCGCGGTAGTCGGCGTTGGAGGAGGGCTTCTTGTCCGGCCCGTCGGCGGGGTATTTCGCCGAGGCGATCACCGTGTGCGGGATGGCCACCTCGCCGATCCGCTGCGCGATCGAGAACGGCGGGAAGTCCCTGGCCTTCCACGGCGAGCCGAGGCGCGGATATTTGATGCCGGTGTTCTTGTCGGTGATGGTGCCGGTGACCTTGGCCGCCTTGCCGGACAACGCCGGGAACTTCTTGCTCTCCGGCACCGGCGGCAGCACGATCGGGCTCTCGCTGACGGTCGGGCTGGGCGTCGCCGACGGGGTGGCCGAGCTCGGCACGGGAGCGACGGCCACCACCTCCTCCGGCTGCCCCTGGTTGGCGGGCACGTCGCCGGAGAAGACCACGAAGACCAGCAGCACGGCCAGGACGGTCGCGAGGCTGGCGCCGGCCAGGTAGACGACCTTGATCGGGATGTCGCCGAGACCGCGGGACGCCGGCTTGGATGTGCGCTCCGGCACCGGATGCGCCTGCGGCTGCATGAACGGCTGCGCGGGTGGCGGCTGGTTCGCGGGCGGACGCGGCGGCTGGTGCGGGGGCCGCGGCGGCTGCCGGCCACCCGGACCACCTGGACCACCCGGACCACCCGGACCACCCGGACCACCCGGACCACCCGGACCAACCGGGCCGCCAGGGCCGCCCTGGGGCGGGTTTCCGGCGTTCGGCGGCCGGCTTCCGGCGCCCGGCGGCTGATTTCCCGGGCCCGGAGGCCGGCTTCCGGCGCCCGGTGACTGATTTCCCGGGCCCGGAGGCTGGTTCCCGGCGTTCGGCGGCTGATTCCCGGAGCCCGGGACTTGGTTCCCCGCGTTCGGAGGCTGGTTGCCGGCGTTCGGCGCCTGGTTTCCAGGCTGGCCGGACGGCTGGCCCTGAGACGGGCCGCCGGGTCGGCCCTGGGGCTGCTTCGCGGGTTGACCAGCGGGTTTCACCGGAGTGGACGACCCCTGCGCCGACGGCCGGGCGATCTGGACCGTCTCCTCGGCGGGTAGGACGATCTTGCGGAACGGGGTGGTGGGTGGATCATGTTCAGGTCTCTGGTCGCCGTCGTCCGCCATGGCCTTGAGATTACGTCACCTCGGTGAGGCATAAATCCTCTATTCCCCTTGCAGAATCTTATTCTGTAAGGTCAGCGAACATGAGGGGTTTCTACGAGATCGCGGCCATCGACCCTGAACGCCCCGCCCTGCTCGGCGACAAGGAGGTCACCTACGGAGCGCTGCTCGACCGGGTGAACCGAGCGTCCAACGGACTGACCGCGCGCGGAACCGGCCCTGGCGACTGCGTGGTCACCGTGCTGAAGAACGGGCTCGACGCCCTCACCATGATGCTGGCGACCTACCAGATCGGCGCGTACCTGGTGCCGGTCAACTGGCACTTCACGGCCGAGGAGATCGACTACATCGTGACCGACTGCGGCGCCACCGTGGTGGTCGGGCCGGACGCGCTCACGGTCGGCGAGCTCGTGACCGGCTCGCCCGCCGTCGCCCCCGAGCACCGCAGGGCCGGATCGATGATGCTCTACACCTCGGGCACCACGGGCCGGCCCAAGGGCGTGCGGCGGCGGCTGCTGGACCTGACGCCCGAGGAGCTGTACCCGATCCTCATGCGCAAGAGCTGGCGGCACTTCGGGCTGCCGATGGGCGGCGTGCACCTGGTGTGCTCGCAGCTCTACCACTCGGCGCCGTACGGGCAGGCGATGATGGCGCTGCAGTTCGGGCACGCGATCGTGGCGCCGGAGCGGTTCGAGGCGGCCGGCGCGCTGCGGCTGATCGAGCGGCACCGGGTGACGAACGCCTTCATGGTGCCCACGATGTTCCACCGGCTGCTCGGGGTGCCCGATCGGGAGTCGTACGACCTGTCGTCGCTCACCCATCTCTACCACGGCGCCGCGCCGTGCCCGCCGGCCGTCAAGAAGGCGATGATCGACTGGCTGGGGCCGGTGTTGTGGGAGTACTACGGCTCCACCGAGGCGGCCGTGGTGACCATGGTGTCCTCGCAGGAGTGGCTGGCCAGGCCGGGCACGGTCGGCAGGGCGCTGGACGGCATGACGTTCACGATCGTCGGCGAGGACGGCCAGGAGGTACCGCCGGGCTCGCCGGGCCAGGTGTACGTCGACGGGATCAACCGGTTCGAATACCACCGCGACCCCGGCAAGACGGCGGCGGCCATGCGCGGGCGGGCGTACACGCCGGGGGACATCGGCTATCTCGACGACGACGGCTACCTGTTCCTGCTCGACCGCCGTACCGATCTGATCATCTCCGGCGGGGTCAACGTCTATCCGGCCGAGATCGAGGCGGCGCTGCTGGAGCACCCGTCCGTGGCGGACGTCGCGGTGATCGGCGTGCCCGACCCCGAGTGGGGGCAGAAGGTCGTGGCGCTCGTGCAGCCCGCGGCGGGCGTCTCGGGTGGCGCGGAGCTCACCGCCGATCTGCTACGCCACTGCGAGTCCCGGCTGGCCCGGATGAAGCATCCGCGGGTGATCGAATACCGCGCGTCGTTGCCGCGTACGCCGACAGGCAAGCTGAGCAGGCGCAACGTCCGCGAAGCGTATCTTTCGAGGTGAGCTGGGCACAAAGCCCTGTATGAGGGAGTTCGTCGCAGGACTGGCGGCCGCCGCAGTGCTGCTCGCAGGCTGCGGGTCGGCCCCGCCGTCACCGGGTGCCGCCACGCCGACAGGTACGGGCACCGCCTCGCCGGCGGAGACCGCCTCCCCGACCGGCTCCCCCACGGTGTCGCGGCTCCCGGTCGAGGCGGCGTACGAGCAGGTCATCACGAACGTCCTGCCGTCCATCGTGCAGATCACCACGAAGGTGGGCCTCGGATCCGGCGTCGTGTTCGACACGGCCGGGCACATCGTCACCAACGCGCACGTGGTCGGCCAGGCCCAGGAGATGGAGGTCACGCTCGCCAGCGGCGGCCCGCCGCGCCCGGCCAAGCTCGTCGAGTCGTTCCCCGCGGGAGACCTCGCGGTGATCAGGGTGGACCGGCCCGACGGCCTGCGGCCGGCGAAGTTCGGCGACTCGTCGAAGTTGCGGGTCGGGCAGATCGTCCTCGCCATGGGCAACCCGCTGGGGTTCTCGGGCAGCGTGACGGACGGCATCGTCTCGGCGCTCGGCCGTACGGTCACGGAACCGCAGTCCGCCGGCTCGCCCGGTGCCACGATCGCCGGGGCGATCCAGACCTCGGCCGCGATCAACCCCGGCAACAGCGGCGGCGCGCTCGTGGACCTGTCAGGTCAGGTGATCGGCATCCCGACCCTCGCCGCCACGGACCCCGACCTCGGCGGGGGCGCCGCTCCCGGCATCGGCTTCGCGATCCCCAGCAACACCGCCACCGACATCGCCGCGCAGATCGTCAAGGACGGCAAGGTCACCAACACCCACCGGGCCGCGCTGGGCATCAGGGGCAGCACGGTCGTCGGCGAGGACGGGCAGCCCTCCGGCGTGGGCGTCGTCAGGGTCGAGCGCGGCGGGGGCGCGGAGAAGGCCGGCATCCGGGCGGGCGACGTGATCGTCTCGATCAACGACGAGGAGACGCCGACCATGGCCGAGCTTTCCGAGGCCATCACGGCGCTCAAACCCGGCGACAAGGTGCGCGTGGGGGTCATCCGCTCGGGCGGGGAGAGGGAGACGATCACCGTGACGCTGGGGCAGCTGCCGGGCGAGTGACCCCGGGATCACTGCTTGGCGGTGAAGACGATCTCGACGCGGCGGTTCTTGGCCCGGTTCTTCTCCATGGGCTTGCCGTCCACCATGTTGGGCAGCTTGGGCCGGCTCTCGCCGTACCCCTTCGCCTGGAGCGTCACGCCCGAGCCGGTCAGCAACCCGCGCATGGCCGTCTGGACGGCCTGCGCCCGGCGCTGCGAGAGCGTGACGTTGTAGGAGTCGCTCCCCTGGTCGTCCGTGTGCCCCTCGATCCTGACGACGCCGCCCGCGCCCTCGGCGTCGATCTTCCCGGCCACCTGCTCGAGCCGCTGCTCGGCCTTGCCGGTCAGCTTCCACTTGTCCAGCTCGAACAGCACGTCGCTGGTGAGCGCGACCGTCACCTCGCGGCCCTGCTTGGTCTCGCTCTGCGTGCCGTCCAGCGACTCGACCTCGCCGATGACGTCCTCCACGGGCAGCACCAGGTCCTCGACCGCCCCGGTCGCGTCCGGAGGCGTGCTGGGCGCCGGCGACAGGACGAGGGACAGCGCGAGGCTAAGAGATCGGAACATCGGTGAACACGCCGAACATCGGCATCTCAACGTTGATCTTCGTGACGTCGGCGGGCGGGGCGGCGAAGACCGCGTACAACGTGGACGAGTCACCCTTCTCCAGGAACTGGCCCTGGGTGCCCGAGCACACGCACTCCGCGTCCTCGCCCGTGCCGTTGCGGGCCACCCGGTAGCGTTTGGCGTTGACCGGGTCGATCAGGGAGACGGCCTCCACCGTGTAGTCGAGCGGCGCCCCGCTCATGCCGTTGTGCAGGTTGATCTTGCCGTCGAGCGCGGTGACCGTCCAGTTGAGGCTGATCGTCCTGCCCTGGCGCTTGAGCGCGGTGATGTCCACCTTGGCCTTGCCGTACGTGTCGCCGGCGCCGACGTTCGTCGCCCGGGAGGCGATCGCCTCGGCTTCCTGCGGGGGCGCGCTCTGCTGCCCCGCGGACGGGCTCTGCTGGTCCGCCGCGGAGGAGGACGCCGGCGCCTCGGGGGCGCTGCTCTGCGGCTGCCTCTCCTCGCCCCCGCCGCCCGGCCGGCCGGGAAGCACGCCGCAGCCCGCCAGTGCGACGGCCGCGAGGGTCAACGCGATCGTCTTACGCATATCGTGATCACCTTCGTCTTCGGGGATGTGACCCTCACCGTAGGAAAGCGACCTTCAGGATGTGCATAGTCCGCGTCGCCTGCGCGTTTCCTGTGCGAGCCGCTGAGCCTCGGCCTTGCCCGATTCATCACCGAGGCCGTCAAACTCTGCCATAGCACTCATAAGGGCCTCAAGTGCGCCTTCGAGATCGGCCAGGTCGAGCATCGCCCGGGCCAGGGCCAGCAGGGCCTGCGCGGCGCCCCTGCGGTCCCCGTACGAGGTGAAGGTCTTCAGCGCCGCCCGCGCCGAGGCCGCCGCCTCGGCGGGAGCCCCCTCCGTCCTGGAGAGCTCGGCCAGCACGAGCAGCACCCCCGCCTCGCCCAGCGGGTCACCCAGCTCCCGGTACGCGGCCAGGCTCGCCTCCAGCGGGCCCGCGTCCATGCGCAGCGCGCCGAGAGCGCGTAAGGCGTCGGCCCTGCCGCGCCGGTCGCCCGCCTCGTCGAAGACCTGGAGCGCACGGGTGAAGGCCCGCTCGGCCTCGTCCGCGCGCGTCTGGACCAGGCCGAGCCGCAACGTGATCCGGGCCAGCTCCAGCCCCTCGACCAGCGGCTGCGCCGCCCGCAACGCCGCCGCGGCCGCCTCGGTGCGCCCCTCGGCCCTGTGCAGGTCGGCCAGGCCGCGCAGCAGCAGCGCCTCACCCTGCCGGTGGCCCGCCGCCCTGGCCGCGTCGAGGCCGGTCGCCGTCGTGGCGTGCCAGTCGTCGTGGTGCGCACCCAGCTCGAACAGCGGGGTCAGGTAGAACGCCAGCCGCCATGCGGCCTCGTACAGGCCGGCCCGGAAGAAGTCGTCGACGGTGGCCACCAGGAACCGGCGCTCGGCGCTCAGCCACCGCGCCTCCCGCCGTGCCCACCCGGTCTCCAGCCCCGCCCCAGCCCCGCACCCGCCCAGCCCAGCCGGAGCCGCCGGCATCGAGCCGGTCGGAGCCGAACCCGTCAGAGCCGAGCCCGTCAGGGGCCAGCGGCTGAAGCCGGTGTCCCAGTCGGCCGCCTCCGGCGGGGCTCCTGCCCGGCCGGGCGGGTGGATCTCCGTGCGGCCGGTGCCGGGCTCCGCGGGCAGGAGGGCGGCCCTGGCCTGCCTCGTCCGCTCCAGGACGGTCGCCGCCCTGGCCTCCAGGACCGTACGGGCGCCGCCGCCCTCCTCGGCCAGCCGCTCGGCGGCGTAGAGCCGGGTCAGGTCGTGCCAGCCGTACCGTTCCTGGCCCGCCTCGTCCAGGCCGCGCGACTGCAGCAGGCCCGCCTCCACCAGCGGTTCCAGGTCCGCTCCCAGCACCCACGGCGCGAAGTCCGGCGCGGACAGGGCGCCGAGCTCGCGCAGCAGCCGCCGCTCCGGATCGGGGAGACCGCGGTAGCCGAGCGCGAGGCTGCCGCGTACGGCCAGGTCGCCGGCGCTGAGCTCGTCGAGCCTGCGCCGCTCGTCGCCCAGCCGTCCCGCGAGGTGATCGAGCGTCCAGCCCGGCTTCCTGGCCAGCCGGGACCCGGCGATGCGCAGGGCCAGGGGCAGCCCTCCGCAGAGCCGGACGATGCGCAGGGCCGCCTCCGGCTCCGCGCGCACCCGGTCGTGTCCCGTCACCCCGCCGAGCATGGCCACGGCCTCGTCGTCGTCGAGCACCCCCAGCTCGTACGCCCGCGCCGCCTCCAGCCCGGCCAGCGGCGACCGGCTCGTCACCAGCGTGAGGCTGCCGGGACCCGTCGGCAGCAGCGGGCGCACCTGCGCCTCGTCGGCGGCGTCGTCCAGCAGCACGAGCAGCCGCCGGCCCGCCGTCATGCTGCGGTAGAGCCGGACCCGCTCGTCCAGCGCGGGCGGGACCGCGCCGTCGGGGCAGCCCAGCGAGCGCAGCAGATCTTCGAGCACGGCACCCGGCGGCCGGGCGCCGAGCGCGGCGTAGAGGCGGCCGCCGGGACGCTCGATCCCGGCGGCGGCGTGCACGGCGACGGCCGACTTCCCGCACCCGGGAGGGCCGTGCAGCACCAGGTGCACGGGCGCGGCCGCCTGCTCGCGGGCCGCCGTGCCGATCCAGTCGAGCACCTGCCGGCGCCCGGCGAAGTCGGAGACGTCCGGCGGCAGCTCGTTGACCGGCGCCGCGTCCTCGCGGCTCCGCCGGTCAGCGGACCCTGGCTGCTCGCCCGACAACACCCGCCGGTGCGCCTCGGCCAGCTCGGCGCCCGGCTCCAGCCCCAGCTCCTCGACCAGCGTGCGCCGCGCGTCCTGGTAGGCCCCGAGCGCCTCGGAACGGCGGCCCGCCTGGTGCAGCGCCTCGATGAGGCGTACCCACGCCCGCTCGCGCAGCGGATGGGCGCCCACCAGCGCCCGCAGCTCCCCGACCACCTCGGCGCCCCTGCCCAGGCTCAGGTCCAGCCGCACCCGCTCCTCGATCGCCGTCAGGCGCAGCTCCTCCAGCGGCACGGCGTACGACCTGCGCAGCACGGACGACTCGACATCGGCCAGCGCCTGGCCTCGCCACAACCCCAGGGCCGCCCTGAACCCGTCGGCCGCCTCCGCGATCCGCCCCTCCTCCCGCAGCCGCCTCGCCTCGGCGACCAGCCGCTCGAACCGGTGGCAGTCGACGTCGTCGGGATCCACGTCCAGCAGATAGCCGCCGGGCACCGTACGGATGCCGCCGACCAGCTTGCGCAGCGCGCTGACGTACACCCTGAGCACCGACTCCGCCGACGCGGGCGGCCGGTCGTCCCAGACCACGGACATCAGCCGCTCGACCGGCACCTGCTCGCGGGCCGCCAGCAGCAGCGCGGCCAGCAACGCCCGGTGCTTGGCCGGCCCCGGCGCCTGCTCGCCCTCGACCCGCAGCGGCCCGAGCACACCGAACCGCACGTTCACGTACCTTTCCGCATCACTCGCCCACGGGCCGGAGCGCGAAGGAGTCGAAGCGCACCCGGGCGGGCTCGGCGGTGCCGGAGGCCGCGTGCACGCCGGCCTCGTCGGGCCCATAGGGGGCGTCGGCGTCGGACGCCTGCGCGACCAGGCGTTCGTTGAGCCACATGCGCAGCGTCACCTTGCCCCCGCTCTGGCCGCACTCCGCCACGATGCGGTTGCCGGCCGCCTTCTCCGCATCCGCCGGGCCGAACAGGGTCTGGCCCCGGGTGCCCGTGCGGCGTTTGACGATCGTGACCCTGCCCGAACCGCTCACCGCGAACTCGTAGCGGTCACCGGATCGGGCCGAGCCATGGCACCACACACCGTACTCCCCGGCGCCCTCCTCCAGAGTCGCCTTCGCGCTGATGATCACGCCGCCGGCCGGCTCCCGCCGGGGCGCCGACTTCCACAACCGCCAGGACGGTTTCACGGTCAGCTCGTACGCCGGGCCCGCCAGCCGGGCGTTCCCGCCCTCCGACGGGCCGACCGCCCAGGCCTCCCCGAAGCCGGCCTCGTACGGCCAGCTCACCCGCAGGAGGCCGGGCACGGTCACGGCGGCGGTGACGGCGGCCACGAGCACCGCCGCACCCGCCGCCCACGGCCACCGCCGCTTCCCCCGCCGGGCCGGCGGCGGCCCTTCATGGCCACCTCCCGGCCTCTCCGGCGGCTGGGCGGGAGACCGGCCCTCGCGGGACTCCCCCGGCCAGGCAGGAGGCCGGCCCTCGCGGGAGTCCCGGCGGGGGCCGGTGGGGACCGTGCCCGTCCAGGTGCGTTCGACCACTTCGGTGGCGGCGGCCAGGCGGGTGCCGCCCACCAGCTCCGACAGCAGTGCCTGCGCGCCCGGCCGCAGGCGGGGGTCCTTGGCGAGGGCACGCTCCACGATCCCCCTGATGCCCTCCTCCAGCCCGTCAAGCCGGGGCCCGTCCTGCATGATCCGGTAGAGGACCTCACCCGGAGCCCCGCCCCCGAACGGCAGCCGTCCCGTCCCCGCGAACGCGATCACCCCGCCCCAGGCGAACACGTCGGCGGCGGGTGTGAGCGGCTCCCCGCGCACCTGTTCCGGCGCCATGAAGGCGGGCGTCCCGAGGATCGCCTGGCTGGCCAGGCTGTCGTTGTCCACGAGCTGGGCGATGCCGAAGTCGATGACGCGGGGGCCGAGCGGCGACAGGAGCACGTTGGACGGTTTGAGGTCGCGGTGGATCACCCCGGCCCCGTGGATGGCGCTCAGCGCGGTCGCGATGCCCACCGCCAGCGCCTCGAGGTTGCCGCCCGACAGCGGTCCCTGGTCGTGTACGGCCTGCGCGAGGTCGGGCCCCTTGACGTACTCGGTGACGAGGTAGGCGACCTCGCCGTCGATGCCGGCGTCCAGGACGGACGCGGTGCAGAACCTGGCCACCCGGCGGGCCGCCGCCACCTCCCGCTCGAACCGCCGGCGGAAGGCCGGATCCCTGGCCAGCGCCGGGTGGATGAGCTTGACCGCGGCCAGGCCGCCGGTGGGCGTGGTCGCGAGGTGCACCTCTCCCATGCCGCCCCGGCCGAGGACGCGCCGCAGCGCGTACCCGCCTATGACCCGGTCGCCGTCCATCGCAGACAGAGTAGCCAGATCCCGGCATTCGCCAGCCTGCCAACCACCCGGCGGAGCCGATCAGGCCGTACCAGGCCGTCATGCACGCCCGCGCGAGGCCGGTCAGGCCGTCGCCGGGCGGTCATGAGCGTGGGGGCTATGCCGCGGCGCGCCGGCGGTCGTGTTCGCGCAGGAAGTCCCGGAGTCCCGCCAGGTCGTCGGTGTTGATGTGGTCCACGTCGGCCGCGACCAGCTCGCGCCAGAGCGCGTCCCGCGCGGGGCCGGCCGTGTCGGGGGTGGCCCAGAACCGCACCCGCTGCCCGTCTCGGTGCGCGGTCGCCACGATCTCGCGCAGTTTGTCCCGTTCGGCGGCCGGCATCTCGCCCTCGCCCAGCCAGCTGAAGTGGTTGGTCCAGTTGTCGCTGATCAGCGGGATCAGGCCCGGGTCGCCCTGCCCCAGGTCGCCCATGCGCCCGTCGTAGAAGGCGTAGCGCCGCTCCTGGCCGGCCATGAGCTCGCGCGGCCGTTCGCCGCTGACGACCACGGTCACCGCGCCGGGCCGCACCTTGCCCTTGTGGTAGGTGGTGAGCATCCTCTTGTACGCCTTGAGCACCCGGTCGAGCTCGGTGTACGTGGCCTCGCCGTTGTTCTTGATGTCCACGAGCAGTTGGAGCCGCTGCCGGGTGCCGGGGAAGACGCTGCCGTGGCGCACCCGGCGGATCAGCGGGTCGAGGTAGAGCGACTGCAGCGTGCGGCCGGGCCGCAGGTCCTCGGGGTCGTGCCCGACCCGCAGCTCGCCGTCCACCAGGTAGATGTCGGCCTCGACGCTGGTGAACCCGTGGTCGAGCGCGTCAAGGAGCGGCCGCTCGTGCTCGTAGTCGTTGTGCGCGTGGGCGCGTGGCAGCGGCTCCGGCCGGCCGGCCGCCTGAGCGGGAGCGGCCGCCAGCAGCATGGTTCCTGCCGCGACCAGGACGCCGAGGGTTCGACGCAACATCGCATCTCCTTGACATGGGAGGTAAGGGATGCGTGACACGTTACGCGTGCAAGTTGTGACATGGGTGACATCTTGCCTAATTGTCGGCGGCTGGCACGCGGCTCACTCGACCAACCGGATGCGGCCGGCGCGGCTCACTCGACGAACTCGATCTGGTGGTCCTCGACCTCGCCGCTGTCGGCCCATCCCGTCGGCGAGTCCACGGACTCCGCCCTGGCGACCATGCGCAGCCGCATCCAGACGGGGCCGGCGGGCAGCGTTTCGGGAAGGAGCCAGGTCAGCTCGGCGTCCGCGGCGCCCTCGCCGACCAGCGTGCCGGCCCGCTCGTCGGCGTCGAAGCGGCCGTCACGGTCGAAGTCGATCCAGCCGGCGACCCTCGACGGCGATCCGGCGGTCACGGGCACCGAGATCCTGCACCTCCGGCCGCTGAGCGTGCTCCGCTCCTCCCCGGCCTCCATGGCGTCGTCGCCCGTGTCCAGGGGCAGGGCGCGCGGGGTCATGCTCACCGCCTCGGTGTGGTCGTCGCCCACGGACCACCCCAGATGGGAGTCGGTGATCGCGTGCGAGGCCACACCGTACGAGGCAGGCGCGTCGGAGACGTCCTCGGCCAGTGACAGCTTGAACGCGGCCCACAACTGCGGCATGGACCCGCCACGACCGTGGCGCACGTCATGCGCCTTCAATTTGATCGTGAACGCGCTGACCGTGCCGTTCACCTTGGCCGTCCCGCAGGTGTAGACCACCCCGCAGGTCGTCGAACGGGCGGAATAGACCCTTTCCGGGATGATCGCGCCGCTCGTGACCCGGTACCCGGGAAACCCGGCCGCCAAGGAGAGGGCGGGCCTGGCGGGTACGCCGCCGACCAGCTCGACGGCGGGCCAGTAGTCGTCCCGGCGCTTCCTGGACTCGCCCGAGGAGCCGCCCGTGCCGAACACGTGCAGCCGCGGGTCGCGTACGGGCCTGGAGAAGGTGAACGTCAGCAGGGCGACGTCGCTCCACTCGCCGTCCTCGGCCTCGAAGTCCTCGTAGAGGTCGACGAAACCCGCGGACGTCTTGGTGTTGGCCGGGATCAGGTATTCGTCGTCGGGCGCCGCGGGGTTGGCGGACGACGGCTCGGCCGACGTCACCCGCGCCGTCCCGATCATCTCCTTCCGCACCGTCACCGTCACACCGGACGGCGTGCGGCCCGAGGCCACCATGGCCGAGTTGGTGAACGACGATGGCGCGCTGTCGGCACGCGCGACGGGAGCGACCCCCGAGACGCCGACGAAC
The DNA here is from genome assembly GCF_039871515.1 of Nonomuraea sp. B1E8. NCBI lineage: Bacteria > Bacillati > Actinomycetota > Actinomycetes > Streptosporangiales > Streptosporangiaceae > Nonomuraea > Nonomuraea sp. B1E8. The sequence continues at coordinate 379,574 of NZ_JBDPLS010000001.1, forward strand.
GCCGTGGCCGTGCAGGCCACCATCACGCGAAAAGCCATAAGTGCTCCCCCCAAGCTGGTGATCCCAGATGTACCGTCCTGCCTGATCAGCGAGCGGGGGGACACGGTCAAGACATCGGCAATTTCGCCGTACGACGCGCTCTGCGCAGATGGCTCACGAGACCCCTGGTCACGCGGCGGGCGGCGAAGTCGCACCCGCACACGAACCGCATGGAAGGCCCGAACGTGGCCGCCGCCGCCAGCCCGACCAGGCGGAGCCCCGCGACGGGCGTCTCGAAGGTGGCGCTGAGCCGGGGCGCGGGGCCCGACGACGCCACCGCGCGCCGCAGGTCCCCCCGGAGCATCGCGATTCTCTCGACGTCCACGCGGTAGCCGGTGGCCGCGATCACGTGCTCGGTGTCGAGCGTGGTGGCCGCTCCCGACAGGTCCCTCAGGTGCAGCCGGACGCCGTCGCCGTACTCGGCGCCGGTCAGCCGCGTGCCCAGGATCACCTTGACGGCGCCGTCGAAGCGGTCCCGCAGCCACCAGGAGCCGGCGGGTCCGAGCGTGTTGCGCACGATGTGGTCGCGGGTCGCGGCCGGCAGATACCTGATCGTGCCCGGCAGCCGCGACCAGGCCACGGAGGGCCAGCCGCCGCCGAGACTGGACCGCGGCGCCCGTACGCGGGCGAGCAGCGAGCGCCGCTCCTCGGGGACGTCGTTCCAGGCCAGCCTGTCCGCCCTGGCCACGATCCGGACGCCGGCCCCCGCCTCCGCCAGCAGCGTCGCGATCTCCAGCGCCGACTGCCCCGCCCCCAGCACGGTCACGTCGCGGCCCGCGAACGCGCCCAGATCGTGGTGGTCGCAGGCGTGCGTGGCGGCCTCGGGCGGCAGCCCGGCCAGCGCGCCGGGCCGGTAGGCGAACGGCAGATGCCCCACGGCCAGCACCGCGGCCCTGGCCAGCACGGACGCCCCCGACGACAGCGAGAGCGCGAACAGGCTGCCCTCCGAGCCGACGGCCGTCACCTCCGACTCGTCCAGGGCCTGGCCCACCGTCCGCGCGCGGAACCACTTGCCGTACGCGACGAACCGCTCCACGGGCACCGGCTCGCCGTACGCGTAGCGGTGGTACGCGTCGAGGCCGTAGCGCCGCTCCGGGTCGCCGAGATGGGACGCGGCGGCCTCCGACTTCAGCAGCATTCCGCGGGGCATGTGGAATTCCCACGCCCGCATCGGTTTTCCGAATATCCGGACGTCGAGTCCCGCGCACAGCGCGTGAGCCGCCACGGAAAGCCCGTACGGGCCCGCGCCCACGATCGCCACGTCAATCACTGGCGTACGCAAATTTCCTCCACTGTCATTTCCGTGACCCGGCGAGCCGGGCGAAACCACGCTTTATCGTCTGCCCGGCCATTCCCACGAAAGGCCGGAGGTCGTCGGCCGACAACCAGGCATATTCATCGGCCGCGTACAGGGCGCGCAGGCTTTTCGGGCCCGCCGTGAAGAGGTCGTAGTTCTCCACCACGTACGTCCGTCCGTGACCGGCCCGCCCCCGCGTCGTCCACCGGCCGGAGAGGTGCAGGTGGGCGGCGCGCACGAGGTCGAGTCCTTCGCGGTCGGTGAACAGGCGGAACTGGGCGCCGAGCCGGGGATTGAAGTCCAGCAGGTGGTAGGTGTCCGCCGCCGCGTCGTGGCGGAAGTCGATGTCGACGACCCCGCGGTATCCCAGCGTCACGGCCAGCTCGCGTGCCGTGCCCTCCACGACCGGGTTGGGCAGCCACCGCCCCCAGGTGGTGAGCCCGGCGCCTCTCGGGTAGGCGCGCTCCTTCCGTCCCGCGCCGCCGTACAGGCAGCGCGAGTTCTCGTCGAAATAGCCGTGGAAGAACCAGTCCGAACCCGGCCCTCCGGGCACGAAGCGCTGGAACAGCAGCTCGCGCCCCTCCACGTGCCGGAGCAGCTGTTCCACCTGCTGGGTCCGGCGCACCAGCCCGGTCCTGCGCAGCCCGATGCCCGCGGGCAGGAGCCACGGCTGGGCCCACTTGGCGACCAGCGGCAGCCCGAAGTCGGCGACGGCCGCCGCCGCGTCGCCGGCGCCGGTGATCAGGCGGGTCTCCGGCTGGACGACGCCGAGCGTGGAGCAGAGCTGGTTCAGCAGGCGCTTGTCCGCCAGCGTGCGCGGCAGGCCGGGCATCTGGTCGGGCATGAGGTAGAAGGGACGCAGGTCGGCCGCGTGCTCGGCGACGGCGATGGCCCCCGCGTCGTCCAGCGTCAGGAGCACGGCCGGGCGTCCGATGCGGTCGGCGGCCCGCGTGAGCGCCTGGACGGTGTCCCCGCCGCGCGACCACGTGTGCATCCGCGCCAGATACCGCGAGCGGTACGTCGGCGCGTGCGTGCCCTCGACGAGCCCGTGCACCTCCACTCCGGCCCTGCCGAGCGAGCGAATGGCGCCGAGCGTCCCATGATGAAAGACATTGGAGTCCAGTCGCAGCACGAGCGCCGGGACGGTGCAATCGAGCATGATTTACGTCCTCCTCCTTACGAAAAGCTATTGATCCGGCAAATGGCAGGTTGAATATCCGATCGGCCGTTATTCGGGGTGTAGGGAATGAGGGAAAACTTCGACGGGGGATATGCGATGGTGATGAGAAAGGGCTATCTGCGCTGTTCGCTGGCGATCGTCACGATCGCGGCGGCGGTGTGGCTGGGCCTGGGCGCTTGGGGCGACGACCCGCCGGAAGACCGGCGAGGTCACGGCGCGGCGCTGGGAGTCTTCCTGGGCTCCGACTCGCGCGGCCCCCTGCACCTGGAACGCTTCGAGTCCTGGTTGCACAGCAGCGTGACGGTGGGACGCACCTACCTGCCCGGCGAGACCTGGCAGTCGATCGAGGGGGCCGAGTTCGTCCTCGGCCCCTGGACCCGCTGGCGAGCCGCCAGGCCGGACCGGGTCCTGGCGCTGAACGTGCCGATGATCGCTCCGAACGAGTCGGGGATGCCGGACGCGGAAGTGGCGCAGCGGCTGGACGAGGGCGCCCGAGGCGACCACGACCACCGTTTCGGGGAGCTCGGCAGGAAACTGGTCTCCGCCGGCGCCGGCGACACGATCATCGTGCTCGGCTGGGAGATGAACGGCACGACCTACTCCAGCCGCTGCGCGCCGAACCCGGAGGCGTGGAAGCAGTACTGGCGGCGCATCGTGGCGGCCATGCGCGCGGCGCCCGGCCAGCGGTTCCGCTTCGACTTCGCGCCCAGCCGCGGGCTCGACGCGATCCCCTGGACGGAGTGTTACCCGGGTGACGACGTGGTCGACATCATCGGCATGGACAGCTACGACCAGGGGCCGGGCGAGGACTTCTCCGACTACGTCAACCAGCCGTACGGGCTGCAGGCGCACGCCGACTTCGCCGCCCGGCACGGCAAGCCCCTCTCGTTCCCCGAGTGGGGGTTGTTCCGCAACGGCGACCGGCCCGACTACGTCCGCCGGATGCTCGACTGGATCGACAGTCACAACGTGCTCTATCACTCGATCTCCGATTACTGTCCTCACGGCATCTGGCAGTGCTCGTCGAACCCGCGCTCGGCGGAGGTCTTCCGCGAGCGGCTGCACCGGCGCCCGTTCCCCGTGCCGACCCCGAGCAGCCCGAGCGTGCACGAGGCGAGCGCGTCCATCGACCGGCCCACGTCGAACCCGCCCGCCAGCTCGACGGCGGCCGACCCCTCCGCGGCGGCGAGCGCGGGGCTCCCGAGCCGGAGCAGCAGTGCCTCGGCCAACGCCCTCACGTCGCCGGGCGCGACGACCGCTCCGACTCCGCCGGACACCAGCTCGGAGATCCCCGGCACGCCGTAGGCGATGAGCGAACGTCCCGTGGCCAGCGCCTCCAGCGCCGTGAGCGGCAGCCCCTCCCAGCGGGAGGGCAGGACCACCACGTCGGCCGCGACGTACCAGGGCCTGGCGTCGGCCGCGTCGCCGGCGAAGTGAACGCGCGGCACGGCCCGCGCCCGCAGCGTGGGCAGCAGCGGGCCGTCGCCGACGACGACCAGCCGGGCCGCGCCGTCGCGCGCGGCCACCCGCTCCCACGCCGACAGCAGCAGGTCCTGGCCCTTCTGCCGGGCGACCCTGCCGACGCAGACCGCCAGCGGCGTCCCTTCCGGGATGCCGTGGGCCGCGCGGGCCGCCGCGCGCTCCTCCGGGCCGGCGGGCCGGAACCGGCGCAGGTCCACGCCGTTGCGCACCACCACGAGCTCGGCCGGCACGCCGTGCCGCCTGGCCAGCTCCGCTTCGCCCGTACCGACGCAGATCACCAGGTCGGCCCAGCGCGCGGCCAGCCGTTCCCAGCCCAGCGCCGCTGCGGCGAGCGCGCCGCGGGCCGCCAGCCACGACCAGCCGTGCGGCTGGAAGAGCGTGGGCACCCGTCCCCGCAGCGCGGCCCTGCCCGCCAGCCCGGCCTTGGACGAGTGCAGGTGCACCACGTCGGGGCCGAACTCCCTGACGATCCGCGCCAGCCGGGCCGCCTGCCCCGCGTCGGCGAGCCCCGGCGCGCGGGTCGCCTCCCAGGCCAGGCAGGGCACGCCCAGACCGGCCAGCTCGCCGGCGAACCGGCCGGCCGGCGGGCAGGCGACCGCGACCCGCCAGCCCCGCCGCGCCTGATCGGCGGCGGCCGTCGCCACGTAGGCGCCGACCCCGCCGTCCACCGGCTGCGTGACGTGCAGGACGCGCGGCGTCACCGCCATGCCGCGAACCTCTCCGCGAGCCGCGGGCAGCGCCGCTTCAGCAGTTCCCGGCCCGCCGCGCGGGCACCGGCGCTCGCGGCGTAGGCGGCGGACCGGACGCCGCGGCCGAGCATCACCCGCTGGTTGACGACCGCCTCGCAGCCGAACTTCGCCTTGTGCGGCTCGTCGCCGCGCAGCAGGCTCAGCACCGGCCTGCCGAGCCGGTGGGTCGTCTCCAGGTTGTCGCGCAGCAACATCGTGAGGACGTCGGCCTCGGCGCGCAGCTCCGGATCGGCGCCGTACAGGTAGCCGCCCACGAAGTCCTTGCCGACCACGGTCAGATCGCAGGCCCGCAGCCGCCCCCGCACCCTGAACTCCTTCAGCACCGCGCGCTCCTCCACCACCAGCGACCGCGTGGCCCGCGTCAGATGGTCCATGAACCGCGGCTGCGTGTGCTGCACGTTGATTCCCCGGCTCTCCCACTGCAGGGTGTGCAGCCGCAGCAGCTCGGTCACCGACTGCTCGACCCGGTCCGGCTCGACCACGTCCACCGACAGGTCCATCGCGTCGAGCTTGCGCAACGCCGTCCGCAGCCGGCGCGCCCGCCGGCCGTTGAGCGCGGCCGCCACCTGCTCGATCGGCCGCCCCGGCAGCTGCAGGCAGGTGGACGCGGGCAGGGTCCAGGCCCGGGCGCCCCAGAGCCCGGCCAGCCGCAGGACGGCCGCGCCCGGCCGGGCCTCGGGCAGGTCGATCACGTCCCAGCCCGGCTGGGCGAGCAGCCCGGCGCGCAACTCGCGCAGGCCCGCGTCGCCCTCGGCGTCGTCCACCATGATGTCCGTGAAGTCGGACTGCCCGCCGCCGACGGGCGTCAGCACCCGGCAGCCCAGCCGGTACTCCAGCCTGAGGGGCGCCGCCACCACCAGCCGCCCGCCCCGGTACGCCAGGAACACCCGCAACCGCCCCGGAGTTCCGTAGGCCCGCCACCAGGAGCAGAGCCAGCTGTACGACTGGAACGGCGTGGCGGCCGAGCTGCGCGCGTACAGGTCGGCCCAGTCCTCCGCCAGCCCCGAGAGCGCGTTGCGCGGCACGACCCGCAGCGTGAGCCGCGGAGTGTGCGCGGGCGAGAGGGCAGGCGAGCCGTTCGAGGTGGACGCGCCGGGCGTCGCGGCGCTCACGCCTCCGCCCCGCTCAGCACCGGCGCCGGCTCGCGCCGCGCCTGCCGCAGCGCCTGCGGCGCGGCCAGGCGGACCAGGCCCGCGACCAGGGCCGTCCCGAAAGCGCCGACGGCCACGCTGGCCAGCGGCACAGGGGCCGAGGGGCGGGTCGGGATGGACGCGCTGGCGAAGGGCGCCAGCCGCACGCGGGTGTCGGTGGCGTGCCCGTTGGCGTACGTGATCAGCGCGGTGGCCGCCCGGTTGACGCGGTCCGCGGCCTCCCACCCGGTGGGCGCCACGGACGTGAGACGCACCAGCGGGGCGTCCGGCGAGGCCGCCACGCTCAGGCTGCCCCATTCGGTCTCGTCGCCGGTGAGCAGGCCGGGGTGGCCGGAGATCCGGGCGTAGGCGGAGGCGAAGTCGATCGCCTGCGCCGGGTCGCCGCCCGCCACCACCACGACGTAGGCGTCCGCGGTGTAGACGGCGTCCCTGGCCACGGCGTACGCGGCCCCGCCCGACGCCCCCAGCGCCAGGGACAGCGGCAGCCACCATCGCGCGAGCACGCCCATGATGCGGGCCCGGGTCCATGTCATCGTTGATCCTCCGTGGGTGCGGCGCCCAGCAGGCGCAGATAGAGCGACTCCAGCCGGTCGGCCTGGCGGCGGATGTCGTAGAGGCGGACGGCGTCGGGAGGGGGCAGCCTCCCCGGCGGGCAGGCGGCGAGCGCGGCCAGTTCGGCGGCGAGCCGGTCCGGAGGGACGCGCCTGGCCCCGGGCGCCGAACCCGGCGGCAGGTCGTCGATGGCCGGGCAGGTGTCGTACAGGACCGGGAGGCCCGCGGCGAGCGCCTCGACGACCGCGAGCCCGAACGTCTCCTCCGCCGACGGCGCGGCCAGCACGTCCATCGCCGACAACATCGCCCGCACGTCCGTCGACTCGCCGGCGAAGATCACCCGGTGTCCGGCGCCCACCGCGCCGGCCAGCTCCCGCAGGCGCGGCTCGCACGAACCCGAGCCGACCAGGAGCAGAACGGCGGATTCGAGCGCGGGCAGCGCCTCGATCAGCGCGTCGAAACGTTTGCCCGGCTCCAGCCGGCCGACCCCGCCGATCACGAAGGCGTGCGCGGGCACCCCCAGCCGCCGGCGGGTGCGCCGGCGCAGCGCCGCGTCGAAGCCGAACGCCCCGCCGTCCACGCCGTTGGGGATCACCACGATGCGCGAGCGCGGCACGCCCCAGCCGGCCAGCCGGTCGGCCACGGTCGGCGAGACGGCCACGGTCAGGTGCCCGAGCAGCTCGCTGGCGAGGTACAGCGCCCTGACGGAGCGGGTGAGGCGACGCCCCTCGATGTGCTCGCGGCCGATCGAGTGCTCGGTCGCCACGATCGCGGGGACGTTCGCCAGCCGCGCGGCCAGCCTGCCGTACACGCAGGCGCGGTAGAGGTGGGTGTGCACCACTTCGTAGCGGTGCCTGCGCATGAGCCGGGCCAGCCGCCCGACGGCCCGCAGGTCCCGGTTCCCGCGCATCCCGACCTGGTGGACGCGCACGCCGGTGCGCGCGATCGCGTCCGCGACCACGCCGGCGCCGGTGAGCACCGCGACGTCGCACCGGGCCCGCAGATGCGGCAGCAGGAAGCGCAGCTGCTGCTCCGCGCCGCCCGCCGCCAGACCGGTGATGACATGCAGGACCTTCACCAGCCCCACCGGACCTGGTGACGCACCCGCTTGGCGCGCAGCCGCAGCGCGCCGTCCCGCTCGCCGACGTAGGTGCGCGGCAGCGCGTAGCGGCCGCTGAGCTCGGACTTCCAGATCGCGCAGCCGTAGCCGTAGCCGGCCCTGCGGACGGCGTCCACCTCGCGCGCGCCGGCGTGCCCGTACGGGTAGCAGTATCCGCTCACCGGCTCGCCGAGCAGGTTCTCCAGCGCCGCCTTGCCGGCCGTCACCTCGTGCCAGAGCTCGGCCTCGCTCAGGCCGGTCAGCGAACGGTGCCCCGCCGAGTGCGAGCCGACCTCCATGCCCTGCCGCGCGGCCCGGCGCACGCCGTCGGCGTCCATGAGGGGCTTGCGCGGCCCCGTGGCGTCCCACGCGTTGTGCTCGCCGACCAGGTCGGACACCACGAAGACCGTGGCGGTGAACCCGCGTTCGAGCAGCGCGGGGACGACCTCGCCGAGGAAGTCGGCGTACCCGTCGTCGAACGTGAGCCCGACCAGGCGCCCGGCCTTGCCCTCCGCGTGGGCGCGCAGCAGCTCGCGCATGGAGACGCCGGTCAGGCCGCACCGGGCCAGCCAGCGCAGCTGCCGGTCGAAGCGGTCGGGTGAGACGGTGATCTGGAAGGGATCGCTGTCATATTTCTCGACGGAGTGGTACATGAGCACGTACGGCATGGTGGTCATCCGCGGCCTCGCGTCCTGATCGAGCGGGTGATTTCGGTGAGCGTGGTCGTGGCCCCCGCGAGGGCCGCGACGGCGCAGAAGGCGGCGGCGATCGCGGCGCCGGTCAGGCCCAGGGCCACCGGCTGCGGCAGGCCCGCCAGCAGCGGCCGCGTGGCCCAGCCCGCTCCCGCGCCGGCCGCGGCGGCCAGGAGCAGCACGCCGATGGGCGTGGCGGCGTCGCGCAGCGGCAGGGCGACGACGCGCCTGCGCAGCCCGGCCAGCAGCACCACGCCGGTCAGCGTGATCCCGGCCGCGTTGGCCGCGGCCAGCCCCATGACCCCCCACTCCGGCCGGGCCAGCACCGCCGTCGCGGCCAGCCCCGCGGCCATCGCGAGCGCCGGGTACCAGGAGGCGCGGGGCCCGCAGAAGTACGTGCGGCACACGACCCCGACCACCGCCTGGCCGAGCAGCCCCAGCGTGTACACCTGCATGATCCGCGCGGTGGCGGCGGTGTCCGCCTCGGTGAACGCGCCGTACTGCAGCAGGACGGCCACGACGTCGGGAGCGCAGACCAGCAGCGCCGCCGTGGCGGGCAGCACGATCGCCGAGGCGGCGACCAGGTCTCCGACCAGCCTCCTGCGCGCCCGCGCGCCGTCACCGGCGGCGACGGCGCGGGCCAGGTCGGGGAAGGTCACCGTCGCCACGATCAGGGACAGGACCATCGGCACCTGCGCGATCTTCTGCGCGTAGTTGAGGTGCGAGATCGACCCCTCGGGCAACGAGGAACCGACGAACCTCTCGATGAAGACCTGGCTCTGGCGCGCGAGCGTGAAGATCGCGATGGGCAGGAACGCGGCCAGGGGCAGCGGCACCCCGCGCGTGGGGCGGCGGGGCGGGCCGAAGCGCCGGACGAACGCCGGGGCCTGGACGAGCACCATGCCCGCGCCGCCCACGGCCACGCCCACCGCGGCGCCGTACGCGCCCTGGTCGCGCAGCGACCACAGGCAGACGATGATCCCCAGGTTGTAGGCGACGTAGATGGCGGCCGGCGGCGCGAACGTCTGGTGCGAGCGGAGCGCCGCGCTGAGGTACCCGGCCAGCCCGAACGTCAGGATCGTGACCGAGGCGACCCGCATGCAGTCGGCCGCGAGGTCGGCCCTCGGGATGCCGGGGGCGAGCAGGCCGACCAGCCACGGCGCGCCCGCGGCGGCCACCGCGCTCAGCGCCGCGAGCGCGAGACACAGGTACGGCAACGTCGACGACACCAGGACCCGCGGGTCGTCGCCCGCCTCCACCGCCCGGCTGAACAGCGGGACCAGCACGAAGGCCATCGCGCCCTCGATGAGCAGGGGCGCCGCGGTCTCCGGGATCGTCCAGGCGACGAGGAACGCGTCGGTGCCGGCGTCGGCCCCGAACGTCGTGCCCAGCAGCAGGTCGCGGACGAAGCCGAGCAGCGAGCCGAGCCCGATGAGCAACGCGGTGACGCTGACGGCCTTGACCGCCGGCGAGGTGGCCGTCGTCATCGTGCCCCGCCCAGCCCTGACCGGGGCCCGGCCAGGGCGCCGGTCACCGGCGGCGGGCCCGCGCGCCGGGTGACGCGCGCGAGGACCAGCCCCAGGACGACCGACATGACCAGCGTCGGAGGGCCGCCGATGTCACCGTAGACGAAGTCGGCCAGCTGCCAGGTCAGCAGCCCGGCCGCGATCACCGCGCCCCCTCGGACCGCCCACCACGCCATGGCCCCCAGGCAGAGGCCCAGGGCGGCCAGCCCGAGCAGGCCCTGTTCGCTGAGGGTCAGCAGGTACATGTTGTGCGGGGACAGCAGCGGCTGCCGCTGGAATCCGTGCACCGGGTCGTCGGTGTCGCTGCCGGACGACAGCTCGATGGGCGCGTACGTGTCGCGCAGCTCCGCGAACCGGCGCGGTCCGACCCCGGTCAGCGGGTGGTCGAGCCACATGTCGGCGGCGGTGCGCCACAGGGTGTACCGGTCGCTCAGCGACTGGTCGGGCTGGGTCACGGCGGAGGCCATCGAGGCGACCCGCCGTCCCAGCACGTCCGATCCCGTGCCGAGGCCGGCGACCAGCACGATCCCGGCGGCGGCGCCGGCGAGGAGCACCCGGGCGGCGAGCACCCGGCTGCGCATGAAGAGCATGACCAGCACCGCGCACAGCAGGGCGAGCCAGGCGCCCCTGCTGAGCGACAGGGCGAGGGGCACGCAGAGCAGGGCGGCGCCCCCGAGCGCGGCGGCGCGCCGCCGGCCGCGTACGGCGAGCCCCACGCCCAGCAGGATGATCGCGCCGAAGCTGACCACGCTCGCCATGCCCATGACGTCGAGCGCGCCGAACGTGCCGACGGCCCGCACCCGCTCTCCGGCGTACGACGCCCCGGTGCCGGTGAACGCCTGGACGCATCCGACCACGCCCTGCACGGCCGCCGCGCCGACGACGGCACCGCCCACGATCAGGCTGTCGGCACGGTCGCGCACCGTCACCATGACGGCCAGCGGGACGATCACGAACACCTGGACGTACCTGAGGTAGCCCGGCACGCTCGCCAGCATGTCGGGCGAGGCCAGCACCGCGATGGCGGCCGCGCCCGCGACGGGTGCGAGCACCAGCGCGCGGGCGGGCAGTTCGGCCGCGCGCGGGCTCGCGACCAGGAGGGCGAGCGCGACGGCCGCCAGCGCGACGGAGGCGATGTCGGCGGCCGTCACCCGCACCCCGGCGAGCGGGCCGTCGAGCCCCGCCGGCAGGCAGGTCAGGAGCACGGTCGCGGCCGCCACGAGGCTGGGTCGGTGAAGGGCGCCCAAGGGTCAGCTCCCGCCCAGCCGGAGCAGCGACCACACGGTCCGCATCATGATCTTGATGTCGGCGCCGAAAGACCACCCGTCGATGTAGTGGTTGTCGAAACGGGCGCGGTCCTCGATCGAGGTGTCGCCGCGCAGGCCGTGGATCTGGGCCCACCCGGTGATCCCGGCCGGCAGCCGGTGCCGCAGGCCGTAGCCGGGAATGGTCCGGGAGAACTCGTCGACGAAGTGCGGGCGTTCCGGCCGGGGACCGACGATGCTCATGTCCCCCTTGAGAACGTTCCACAGCTGCGGGAGCTCGTCGACCGACGTCCTGCGCAGCAGCCTGCCCACCCGGCCGACCCGGCTGTCGTGGGCGATGCTCCACAGGGTCGCCGACTCGTGCGCGTCGGCGGGTTTCATCGTCCTGAGCTTGATCACCTCGATCGGCTCCCCCTGGCAGCCCACCCGCCGCTGCCGGAAGAACGGGCTCTGGCCGACCTCCGCGCGAATGATCAGCGCGCAGAGCGCCAGAACCGGCGCGGTCAGGATGAGGCCGATCAGCGCGATCGTGACGTCGAGTGCCCGCTTCAGCGGCCAGAGCGCGCTGTGCTGCGCGGCGGGACGCATGCGGAGCAGGGGGAAACCGCGGACGTGCTCGCGCAGCGTGACGAAGTCGACGATCAGCTCGTTCAGGTCGAGCGCGAGGTACACGTCGCAACCCAGCGCCCTCGCCGTCCGCGCGAGCGGCTGCTGCCCTGCCCCCGCGAGGATCACCGCGCGGACCTCGTAGGCCTGGATGATGTGCGCCGCCTCGCTGGGCCGGCCGAGAACGGGCAGGTCGGAGGTTTCCCCGGCCGCCTCGTCCAGGAAGCCCAGGGGGAACAGGCCGTACTCCGGGTGGTCGAGCAGGCTCTCCGCCAGCCGGCGGCCGTACGGTCCCGCGCCGATCACCAGGGTGGGCGCCGACCGTCCGTACCGGTGCGCTCTGCGGGCGACGAAGGCGAGCATGCTCCTGCCGCACACGGCGAGGAAGGTGTAGAGCACCGCGCACAGCACGACCGTGACGAACGACGCCGGCTCCCGGAAGGCCACGCAGGCGGCCACGAAGCCGGATCCGGCGATCCAGCCGCCACGGTCGAGGCCGGAGGCCAGGATCCGCGGCGCGTACACCCGGCCGAGGCCGTTGAGCGCGACGACCAGGATGGCCGCGACGGCGACGGGCGGGATGCCCCGGCCCACCTGGGCGGCGGTGAAGGCCATGCACAAAAGGTCGACGCCGATCAGGACGAGTGGTTGCGCTGCTCGCCATGGTCGTGACCTTCGGCGCTCTGCCGGCCGCGCGGCCCGGCGGTCGCCCCCAACGCTAACAGCCACTGCTTCTCCGGACGTAGCTCGTTCGACCGGACTGACCTTCGATCAGCCAATCCCATCCACCCATGAAGCCCATAGTCGCCTTTTCGGCAACCTGCCGCGGCATAGGCGTTGAGCAGGGGCTTTCCTAGGCAATACGCGAACAATCCCGCAGCGAGCGATTTGATGGTAGCTCCACCACCCGGAGAAAATCGAATACGTGACGGGCGAAAGCACCGCGCCGCTCGGCAACATTTCCTTGGCCATTCTTTGAGCAGGCGAAAGCAATTCCGATGTTTAGCTCCGGATTTATGACGCAAAACGGCGGCGCCCACCGGGACACCGCCGTTCTGGAGCCGAACCGGCCCACCGCCGCAGGATGCCCACGCCGGGAGTGTTGCGGCCGGCGCGCGCCGGTGGAGGAGAACGCGCCGATCGACGGGTCAGCCGAGGTCGGTCAGGAACGCCCCAACCGCCGCGGCTTCGGGCACGCCCAGGCCGGCGTAGAGGCGCTGGGCCCGTTCCGCGTGGTCCCGCGCCGCGTCCACGCGGCCACGATCGTGATGGACGCGCGCCAGTCCCTCGTGGGCGCGCGCCTCCTCGGCCCGGTTGCCCACCTCGCGCGCGACGGCGAGGGCGTCGCAGTGACGCGCGAGAGCCTGGTCGTGATCGCCGAGGCACCGGCCGGCCTCCCCCAGCCCGTTGAGTGGCGCGGCCTCCTCACTTCGGCCGCCCAGCTCGCGATAGAGCTCCAGCGCGTGCCGGTGCTGGTCGCGGGCCTGCTCGTAGCGCCCCTGCGCCAGATAGACCTGGCCGAGAAGGTCGAGCACGCCGGCCTCACCGCTCCGGTTCCCCAGCCGGCGGTGGAGCGCGAGGGCACGGCGATGGTGGTCGAGCGCCGCATGGTGGCGTCCCTGCCGCTGGTGGCTGATGCCGAGGCTGCCCAGTGTGTAGGCCTCCCCGACGGGGTTGCCGATCTCGCGGCTCAGGGCGAGGGCCTGCTCCAGATGGTGGTCCGCCCGCTCGTACGCGTGCCGTCGCAGGCACACGTTGCCGAGCGTGTTGTGCGCCCGCGACTCGCCGAGCCGGTCGCCGGCCGCGCGGCACAGGTCCAGAGCCGGCTCGCAGACCTCGTACGACTCCTCGTAACGGCCCTGCCGCCAGCGCGCCCAGGCCAGATCGAGGCGGGCCAGTGCCTCACCGGCCGTGTCGCCCCTGCGGCGGGCGGCCTCCAGTGCCTTCGTGTGCACGGTGATCGCGTCGGCGTGGTGGGCGTGACCGTCGAGGTAGGGATGCACGATGGTCGCCAGCCGGCCCGCGTGCACCGGCCAGTCGCCGTCGGCCGCCAGGCTGCAGGCGGCGACGAGGTTCGCGCGCTCGGCGTCCAGCCACGCGCTCGCTTCGGCGTCGTCCGCGAACGACACGGTCCCCGGCTCGGCGAGTGACGGCCTGCGGAGCCCGCCGAACGGGTAGAGAGCGGCGATCGCCGCGGCCGCCGTGCGCAGGTAATGGTCGAACAGGCGGGTCAGGGCGTCGTGCCGGGCCTCACCGGTCTCCTCGGCGGAGACGGTGGCGCGCGCGTGGTCGCGGAGCAGGTCGTGGAACGTGTATCTCCCGGGCTCGTACTGCGCCACGACGTGGGCGTCCAGCAGGTCCTCCAGCAACGTCTCCGCATGGTCGGCGGGGACGCCGGCCAGCGCGGCGGCGGCGTGGACATCGACGTCGCGCCCGGGATGCAGGCCCAGCAGCCGGAACATGCGTTGCCGCTCCGCATCCAGATGCCGGTACGACAGCGTGAACGCGGCCGCGACACCCCTGTCAGGGGTGGACAGCTCGGCCAGCCGGCGGCGCTCGTCACGCAACCTGCCGGCCAGATAGCCGGCGGTCCAGCGAGGGCGATGATGCAGCCGCGCGGCGGCGATCCGCACGGCCAGCGGCAGGAACCCGCACAGCTGCAGCACGTCGAGGACCGCGCTCGGTTCGGCCGTCGCCCGCTCCCCCACGATCGAGGTGAACAGCCGCACGCCGTCCTTGGCCGGCAGCACGTCCATGGACAGCGTGCGGGCGCCGTCGAGGTCGACCAGCCGGCGGCGGCTGGTGACCAGGACGAGGCTGTCGGAGGCGCCCGGCAGCAGGGGCCTGACGTGGTCGGTGCCGGCGGCGTTGTCCAGGACGATCACGACCCTGCGCTGGGCGAGCTCGGCCCGCCACAGCGCGGCCCGCGCGAGGACCGAGGAGGGGATACGTTCGGCCGGCACCCCGAGCTGGCGCGACAGCGTCTCCAGCGCGGCGCCCGCCTCGATCGGCTCGTGTCCCGCCGTGTGCGCCTGCAGGTCGACGAAGAGCTGCCCGTCGGGGTACTGGCCGGCCAGCGCGTGCGCGGCGTGAATCGCCAGCGCGGTCTTCCCGATGCCCGCCATCCCGTCGATGGTCAGAATCGTCGTACCGGGCCGGAGCCCGGCGATCCGCTCCAGCTCGGCGGTCCGGCCGGCGAAGTCGGGGATGTCGTACGGCAGGAAGTTCGCCCGCCGAGGCTCGCGTACGGCGGCCTTGTCCCGCGGCTGAGGCTGTGGATCCGCATCGCCCCGCAGCACGGCCTGCTCGATCGCCACGAACGCCCGTCCGGGATCCAGCCCCTGCTGTTCCACCAGCGACTCGCGGAACGCCCTGGCCACCGACAGCGCGTCGGCCTGCCGTCCCGCGCGATGCAGGGCGAGCATCAGCTGACCCGACAGCCGCTCACGCAGCGGGTGCGCCGCCACGTGCGCGGACAGCTCGTCGATCAGGTCCTCGTGCCGGCCCAGCGACAGCTCGAGGTCGGCCAGGCGCTCGATCGCGGCCAGTCGCCGCTGCTCCAGCCGGCTTCGCGTGCTCTCAACGTAGTCGGCGTGCACGTCCGCCAAGGGCTGCCCCCGCCACAGCGCGAGCGCGTCGCGTACCTGGCGGGCGGCGCTGTCCGGATCGGCCTCCTTCTGGGCGGCCGCCATCCGGCCGGCGAACTCCTCCAGATCGAGCTGTTCCGGTTCGATCGCGTATCCGCCCGAGCGGGTCACGAGCAGCCGCGCCGCACCCGCTTCGCGGAGCACCCTGCGGATGGCGGTGACGGCGGCCTGGATCTGCGCGCGGGCGGTGTCCGGCGGCGTCACGCCCCACACCGCGTCGCTCAGCTGATCGGCGCTGAGCACGGTGCGGGCGTGCAGCAGCAGGTACGCCAGCACCGCACGGTGACGTGGCGCCAGGCCGGTCAGCTCCCGGCCGCCGGCCATGACGTGCACGGGGCCGAGAACACCGAACCGTACGCCCACCCTCGCCTCCCCCAGCGACGCATAACCGTCCATAGCGGACGCATCGCGAATGTATCAACCCGGCTTTCCATGATGAGTGCACAGGTGAGAGGAGATTCCGCATGGAAGCCCGCATGAAGAACCCGGCGTTCGTGCTCCCCGAGACCATGAAGGGGATCCAGGCCATCTACCAGGGCATCAACCAGGGTGGCGCGCCCGGCGAACTGCTGGAGATCGTCGCCCTGCGCACCAGCCAGATCAACGGCTGCGGCGCGTGCGTCCACGCCCACGTCCAGAACCTCAAGAAGTCCGGCGAGTCCGACGAGCGCGTGGGCAACGTGGCCGCCTGGCGGGAGGCGCCGTTCTACAGCGACATCGAACGCGCCGCGCTGGCCCTCACGGAGTCCGTCACCCGGATCGCCGACCGGTCCGCGGACGCCGTGCCCGACGACCTCTGGGACGAGGTCGCCGACCACTTCGACGAGCGGCAGCTGTCCGCCATCATCCTGACGATCTCCATGACCAACTTCTTCAACCGCATCAACGCCACCGTCAAAGAGCCCGCCGGCACGTCCTGGGCCTGACGAGATCAGGAATCGAGAACCCTCTGATGTTCACTGCGTACGTCATCGTCGCCGTCCTCACCGCCGCCTGGGTGGGCTTCTCGGCCGTCTCCGTCTTCATCCGCGCCTCCTGGGTGGTGGGTCCCCTGGCGGACTACGGGGTGCCCCGCACGTGGTGGCCCTGGCTCGGCGCCGCCAAGGCCGCGGGCGCGGCGGGCCTGCTCGTCGGGCTGGTCGTACCCGTCATCGGCGTCATGGCCGGGATCGGCCTGGTGGCGTACTTCACCGGGGCCGTCATCACCGTGATCCGCGCCCGCTCGTACGCGCACATACCGTTCCCGCTGCTCTACCTGTCGCCGGTCGCGGCGTCCCTGGTACTGGGGTTCCTTGCCTGAGCACGCGAGACGCCCCTCCGCCCGCGCCGTTCGCGCGGGCGGAGGGGCGTGCTCAGTTCGAATTGCCTCGAATGCTTGCCCTCCCCTGATCCAACAGGCCCGCGGATAAATACGATCAGCGTGATGCCTAATCGTTCAAGGTCATGCTGCGGCCCTACGCGTGAGTAGCGCTACCTAGGGACAGTTGCGCTGAACTCCCCATGTATCGGCCTGCCGTGGCGCGAGACATTGGCCGACATGAACGGTCTGTACGCGCTCAAACCCTGGTACGCCGCCCGGCTCAGCGGGGTGCGGGCGTTCCTGGTCACCCGTGGTGTCCACCCCTCGGCCATCACCGTGTCGGGCATCGTGTTCGGGGCGGCGGCGGGGGCCGTACTCGGTCTGGGCGAGACGGGACCGTGGGCGGCGCTGGCCGTCGCGGCGGCCCTCGCCGGACGCCTGGCCTGCGCGAACCTCGACGGCGGCGTCGCCCGCGACGGCGGCCGGAGCACCAGGTTCGGCGCCGTGGTCAACGAGCTGGGTGACCGGCTCGCCGAGTACGCGGCGCTCGCCGGATGCCTGGCGCTGGCCGACCCCGCGCTCGTGGCCGCCGCCGCGCTGGCCGCCACCCTCCCCTCGTGGGCCGCACTCGCGGGCGCCGCCGCGGGGGCGCGGCGTCCGCAGGGCGGCCCTGTCGGCAAGACCGAGCGCTGCGCGCTGCTGGTGCTGCTCGCCCTCACGGGCTGGACGGGCTGGCTCATCGTGCTCGCCGCCGGTTCCCTGCTCACAGCGGTCGTACGGATCACGCGCGTCCACCGCGAGCTGCGGGAAGCCGCGTCATGATCCTCGACACCGCCCCCTACCTGGCCGGAGCCCTCGGAGTGAGCGGGCTGGCGGTGTGGCGGTCCAGGCAGCGCGAGCTGGTGCGCCGCTGGACCACCTGGGCCGTCGCCGCGCCGCTCGTGACCGGTTGCCTCCTGCTCGGCCCTCGGGGTGCCGCCGTGCTCGCGATCCTGCTCGGCGTCGTCTGCGCCGTCGAATACACCCGCCTGGTACGGCTGCGCGCCCCCGAACGTGTCATCCTGATCGCCCACGCCACCCTGCTCCCCGTCGCCGCCCTGATGGGCGACGTGTACTGGCCGGTCGCCGTGTGCTTACCGGCCATGGTGCTGGCGCCGGTGCTGTCCGGCGACGCGGAGGACGGATCCCGCAGGGCCGCCTTCGGGATGTTAGGGCTGCTCTGGCTCGCGCCCCTGGCCGGGCTCGTCCTGCTCGGCCCCGCCCAGGCGTTCGCGCTCTGCCTGGCCGTCGCCATCGCCGACGTGGCGGCGTGGTGCGGCGGCAACCTCGTCGGCGGCCCGCGGCTGTCACCGCTGTCACCGGGCAAGACCTGGAGCGGCGTGCTGGGCGGCGCGGCGGGCGGGCTCGGCGTGCTGGCCCTGCTCGGGTCGCTCACCCCCGCTCTGGCCGTCGCCGTCGCCGTCGGCGCGCCCCTCGGCGACCTGGTGGAGTCGATGGTCAAGCGCGGCGCGGGCGTCAAGGACGCGGGCACCTGGCTGCCCGGCTTCGGCGGCCTGCTGGATCGTGTCGACTCCCTCCTGATCGCCCTGGCCCTGGCGGTGGTGCTCCCATGAACGGCGCTCTCCTGCGGCGATGGTTGTGGCGCACCGCCTTCACCTGCAACGGCGGCTTCCGGGTCGAAGGGACGGTCCCCGACGGGCCGTGCGTGGTCGTCGCCAACCACTCCTCGCACGCCGACACGGCGGCGCTGCTCGCCGCGTTGCCCGCGCGCAGGCGCCCCGTGGTGGCGGCCGCCGCCGACTACTGGTTCGCGGGCCCGCTGCGCTCGCTCGTCTGCCGCACCCTCGTCGCCGGCTTTCCCGTACGGCGCGGCGGGGGTGGCTCGGCCGACCTCGCGCACGCCGTACGGGTCCTGGAACAGGGGCGCATCGTCGTCGTCTTCCCCGAAGGCACGCGCTCGCGGGACGGCCGGGTCGGCGCGTTCCGCTCCGGGGCAGCGCGCGTCGCCGAGAAGGCGGGCGTACCGATCCAGCCCGTGACCATCCACGGCACCTCCGAGGTGCTGCCCGTGCACGGGCGGGTGCGGCGGGGACAGGTGCTCGTCCGCTTCAACCGGCCCGTTGCCGACCTGGAGATCGCGCACAACCTGATCGAAGGAGATATTCCATGAAGTGGACCCTCATGCGGTTCCTGCTGCGCACGGTCGGCCGGCTCAGCGAAGGCATCCGCATCGGCTACCGACACGGCTTCGACAGCGGCACGATGCTCGACTACGTCTACGCCAACGAACCCCACGGGCGGCTCGGCCTGGGCAAGCTCATCGACCGCGTCTATCTGAACGCCGTCGGATGGCGTGCCATCCGTGCCAGACGGGCCCTGCTGCACGACGTGCTCAGGGAGGAGGTCTCGGCCAGAGCCGGCCGGGCGCTGATCCTCGACGTCGCCTCAGGCCCCGGCCGCTACCTGCAGGACCTGGCCAGGGAACAGCCGGAGACCCAGGTGGTCTGCCGCGACCTGACGCCCGACGGGCTGACGCTCGGGAAGAAGCAGGCGGCGGCGCGCGGCCTGACCAACATCGTGTACGAGCAGGGCGACGCCTTCGAACCCGCACCGCTCGACCGCCCTGCCGACATCATCGTGGTCTCCGGGCTGTACGAGCTGATCCTGGCCGAGGAGCAGATCAGCACATCGGTGGCCCGCCTGCGTGACCTGCTCGCGCCCGACGGTGTCCTGATCTTCACCACCCAGACCCGCCATCCACAACTCGAGTTCATCGCCAACGTGCTGCCCAACCGCGACGGCGCGCTGTGGGTCATGGAGTGCAGGTCCGTGCAGCAGGCGCACGGCTGGGCGCGGGAAGCAGGCTTCGAGGACGTCGTCAGCCGCATGGAGAAGGTGGGCCTCTTCGCCGTCACGACCGCGCAGAACGCAGGCGTCCCGCACAGCCGCCGGCTCGACCAGGAGGCGTGCGAAACGGGCCGGTTGTAGTGCTGTGCGCGTGGGGCTGAGCAGGCTCTCACTAATGCGCCCGGCAACAGGAAACCGCCCCTTACCTGTGGTGTTCCACACGTAAGAGGCGGCCTGATGTCACAGTGGAGGTGGCGGGAATCGAACCCGCGTCCTTCAACCCCAAGTCAGGGCTTCTCCGGGCGCAGCCTGCTGTGCTTTTCTCAGCCCCGGCGATCACGCAGGCGAGTCGCCGACGGGCTCAGCCACTGTTGGATTTCCCGATCTTCCCCGTGGCCGGGTCGACCGGTTGAGCCTTCTAGCGATGCCAGACACCGGGCCGAAGGCACTCCCGGGCTGACAGTGGTTTCGCTGCTTAGGCAGCGAGGGCCAGGGAGTCCCTGGCCGCCACAGTGCTCTTGGAATTGGCACTTGTTGTTTGCGGTCACAGGATTAACGAGGTTATGTCCGCCGTCCTCGGCCCGCTTCACCTGGCTTGCAAGGCCAAAGTCGAAGCCAGTCACCCCCTGTGCAGTTGTCAACACATCTCTCGAAAGAGCTGCGCGACACGAATGTACATGGGACAACACCCTCCGCGCCAACTTAATTCCCTCAAGGCGAAACCCCCGGGAGCGTGGCACGGTGGCACGCGCTCCCGGGGGCCGACCGGCAGGGTCGAGCCGGTCCGGACGGCAGGACTTCCCCCGAGATGAAGTCCTGATCTCATCACGGCGACTGGGATCGCAACCCCCCGAGCGAGCCCAGTCACTCAGTAAGACGCAACCGACTGCCCGAATGGTTGCTCACCGTCACGAAAAACTCACATTCGGTCGCCGACCGGCCTCCACGAGTGCACCGGGCCGCCCTCACCGACCTCGCCGACCGGCCCTCATGGGTTGCGGAGGGCCGCGAAGAAGCTGCCCGCCACCGCGCCGGCGTCGTAGTTCTTCGCCAGCACCGCGATCGCCACATTCCCCTGCCAGCCGACGAACCAGGTGTGCTGGTCTGCTGCCGACGTCGTCACGCCGTAGACCTTCCCCCTGCCCGCCTGGGCGGGCGTGCCGGCCGCGCCGGCCCGCATCATCGCCGTCAGCGCCATGCGGACCTTGGGATCGAGGGGCACCGGCGCGGGCTGGGCGGTGGGCACGACCTCGGCCGCGGGGTCGGGCGACTTGGGGTCGGTGACCAGCACGGGCGGATGCCAGGTGCCCGAGGCGACGGCCGCGGCCACGAGTGCCATGCTCAGCGGGCTCACCTCGACGTTCTGGCCCGCGATGACCCTGGCCTTGTCGGCGTCGCCGGCGAGTTCGGGCAGGGCGCCGCTGAACGACTTGAGCGGCAGCCGCCACGGCTGCCCGATGCCGTACGCCTTGGCGCTCTTGGCGAGGTCGTCGGCCGAGACCCGGCGGGCGAGCGAGGCCAGCGCGGTGACGCACCCCTTGGCGAAGTGTTCCTGGAACGTGGCCGACTGTGCCAGGCCGACGCTCCCGCCGGAGTTCGCGAACTTCGCGCCCCCGACGGTGCGCTCCTGCGGGCAGGCCAGCCGCTGTTCGGGGCTCACCCCAGCCTTGAGCAGCGCGTCGGCGGCCACGATCGAGAACGCCGTGCCGGCGGGGAACTTGCCGGCCAGCGCGTGCTTCTCCTGGTGCAGGTTCTTGGTGCCGACCGCCCGGATCTCGCCGGTGTTGCGGTCGACCGCCACCAGCGCGCTGGTGCCGGTGACGGCCACCGCCCGCTCGGCCGCCGCCTGGACGGCGCGGTCGATCGTGGTCTTCACCGAGATGTTGCGCCGGCCCGGCCACTCCTTCAGCAGGGCGACCTGCTCTCCGGTCTTGGTGTCGAGGGTGATCACCTTGGTCTGGGTGGAGCCCGTCAGGTATTCCTGGTAGGCCTGCTGCAGGCCGCTCTTGCCGACCGAGTCGCCGGCCCGCTGCGGGCCGCCGAGCTTCTGCTCGCTCTCCGGCGTGAGCGCGCTGACGGTGCCGACGATCTGCCGGGGCGCGTCGGGGTTGACGGGCTGGTCCTGCGGCTCGATCTCGATCCCGGCGATGGCGTCGAGCTTCGGCTGCATCGTCTGGTAGCGCGAGCGCCCGAACGTGACCAGCTGCACGAACTTGTCGGGCGGTGACGACCTGATGCGGCTCAGCAGGCGGTCCTGGGCGTATCCGGTGACCTCGGACAGCTTGGCCACGACCTCCTCCGCCTTGCCGCCCAGCTTGGCGGGATAGACGCCCGCGACGTAGAGGACGGTGTCGGTCTGCAGCGAGTCTCCCGACCTGTCGAGAACCGGCTGGCGTGGCGTCGGGTGGGTGTCGACGGCGAACCGCTGCCCCTCCTTGAGCTGCGGATGCAGCACGGAAGGTGACCAGCGCACCTTCCACACGCCGTCGACCAGGTGGAGCGGGAGCACGCCGTCGTATTCCCAGAGCGGGTTGTTCTCCCCGAGATCGACCTCGGCGTGGAATCCGGCCCTGGACTCCTCGCCCGTCACGCTGACGTCTGTGATCTTGAAGCGGAAGGAGGCCGCGTCGAGCTCCAGCTTGGCGTCGGCCAGCGCCTTGCGCACGGTCGCCAGGTCGCCGTCGGCGCGGCCGGCCGCCAGGTCGTAGTCGCCCGACTGCCAGCCCACGAGGAAGTCGCGCACCGCGTCGTGCGGTGACGGCTCCTCGAAGCAGCCGGTCAGCATCGTGCTCGCGAGCGCCAGCGTGAGGGTGGCGGTGACGGTGCGGCGGGCGCGTCTCATCGGTGCGCCGAGGGTGCGACTGACGCTCCCCGTCGGTGCGGTGAGGATGCGGCGGGCGCGTGTCATCGGTGCGGTGCCGCCGCTCTCATCGGGTGCGGTGCCGCAGCGCCCGGGCCATCTCGCGCTTGGCCTGCTGCTCCGCCAGCGCGTGCCGTTTGTCCCAGTCTTTCTTGCCGCGCGCCAGGCCGATCTCGACCTTGGCCCGGCCGTCCTTGAAGTAGAGCACCAGCGGCACGATCGTGAGCCCGCCCTCCTTGGTCTTGGCGGCGAGCTTGTCGATCTCCTTGCGGTGCAGCAGCAGCTTGCGCTTGCGGCGGGCCGCGTGGTTGGTCCACGTGCCCTGCGAGTATTCGGGGATGTGGACGTTGAACAGCCACGCTTCGCCGCCGTCGATGCTGGCGTAGCCGTCGGCGAGCGAGGCGCGGCCCTCGCGGAGCGACTTCACCTCGGTGCCCTGCAGCACGAGCCCCGCCTCGAAGGTTTCGTCGACGTGGTAGTCGTGCCGAGCACGTTTGTTCTGGGCGATGACCTTCCGCCCGGTCTCACGTGGCATGCTTCGACTTTACCGGCGGCCGGAGCGGCGGCGGCCCATCCGCGCCCGCACGGCTAGACCCTGAGGTAGCGGCGGAGTGTCACGAACGAGGCCAGCACACAGATCACGACGCCGATGACCATGGTGATCGTGATCGTCTGGGCCACGTCGTTCCAGCCGAGCTGGGAGGTGGCGTCGCCGAAGAAGCTGCCGAGCTCCTCGAACAGGAAGACCTTCGCCATGATCAGAATGATCGCCGAGAACACGCCGCCGATCAGGCCGGCGATGACGCCTTCCATGACGAAGGGGAGCTGGATGTAGAGGTTGGACGCGCCGACCAGCCGCATGATGCCGGTCTCCCTGCGTCTGTTGAACGCCGACAGCCGGACCGTGTTGCCGATCAGCAGGGCGGCCGCCAGCACCAGGATGATCGCCACCGCCAGCGCGACGAAGGCGAGCCGGTCGAGCATCACGAAGAACGGGCCGATCAGCTGTTTCTGGTCGAGCACCTGCGCCACGCCCGGCTGGCCCTGCACCGCCTGGACGATCGGACCGTAGTTGTCCGGGTCGACCAGCTTGATGCGGAACGACTGCGGCATGTCCTCGACCTTGGCGGCGTCGACGAGAGCCTTGTTGGCGGAGTAGGAGTCCTTGAAGTTCTTGTACGCCGCCGTCTGGTCCTCGAAGTACACCTCCTTGACCCCTGGGATGGCCTTGATGTGCGCTTCGAGGGCCGTGATCTGCTTGCTGGTGGCCTCCTTGCCGTTACACGCCGGCATGGCGGTGCCCTTGCCACACAGGAAGACGGAGACCTCGACCTTGTCGTCCCAGTAGCCCTTCATCAGGCCGACTTGGGCGTTGATCATCAAGCCGACGCCCAGCATCGCCATACCGACCGCCACGGTGATGATCACCGCGATCGTCATGGTCAAGTTGCGACGGAGGCCGATCCAGACCTCGGAGAAGATGAAATTCGCCCGCATGTTCTGTCTGCAGCTCCCTGTCAGTACGCCTGGCCGTAAACGCCACGCGACTGGTCACGGACGATCTTGCCGTCCTCCAGCTCCACGACACGCTTGCGCATGGAGTCGACGATGGCCGCGTCGTGCGTGGCCATGACGACCGTGGTGCCAGTCCTGTTGATGCGGTCGAGCACCTTCATGATGCCGATGCTCGTCGCGGGGTCGATGTTGCCCGTCGGCTCGTCGGCCAGCAGGATCATCGGCCGGTTGACGAACGCTCGGGCCATGGCGACGCGCTGCTGCTCGCCGCCGGACAGCTCGTCGGGCATGCGGTGGGCCTTGCCTTCCAGGCCGACCAGCTCGATGACCTCGGGCACCACCTTGCGGATGAACCGCCGCGGTTTACCGATGACCTCGAGCGCGAACGCCACGTTCTCGTAGACGTTCTTGTTCGGGAGCAGTCTGAAGTCCTGGAACACGCAGCCGATGCGGCGGCGCAGGTGCGGCACCTTGAAGTTGGACAGACGCGACAGGTCTTTCCCGGCGACGTGGATCGCGCCGCCGTTCGGCCGCTCCTCCTTCAGGATCAGACGCAGGAACGTGGACTTGCCTGATCCCGAAGGACCGACGAGGAACACGAACTCGCCCTTGTCCACGTCAACAGACACGTGGTCGAGAGCGGGCCGGTTCTGGTTCGCGTAGACCTTGATGACATTATCGAAATGGATCACGAGAGCATCACGGCATGCCAGTCTAGGGGTCAGGACGGAAGCGAGGGTGGCATATGCCCACTTCCCGCCACTGGCCGACCGGGGGCGTCTTCTTTACCGATGATCGACGTTCCGATTGGCCAGACGACAGTCTAGAGGGAAGACTGGCATGGAACGTCCATAACGGAAACAAAACGATTGTGCGGCTAGACTTGGGGCTGTCATGAGCTGTGAACACCTCGTATGCGCGCAATGCGCCCACCCCGTGATCGAGGGACGCTGCCCCGTCTGCCGCGCCAGCAGAGAACGTATGCACCAGCACGGCTTCGCCGGGCTGTCACCCGCCGTCGTCCTCGTGCTCCTCGTCGTGCTGCTCTTCGTGAGCCTCGTGCTCAACCACCTATTCGGCGTCTGACTCCTGGCGCCGCATCCAGCGGATCTCCGACTCGATGAACGTGTCGAGGTCGCCGTCGAGCACCGCCGACGGGTTGCCCGCCTCGGTGTTGGTGCGCAGGTCCTTCACGATCTGGTAAGGGTGCAGCACGTAGTTGCGGATCTGCGTGCCCCATGACGTGGTGGACGCGCCGCGCAGCTCCGACATCTTCTCCGCCTCCTCCTGCCGCTTGCGCTCCAGCAGCTTGGCCTGGAGCACGTTCATGGCGGTGGCGCGGTTCTGCAGCTGCGAACGTTCGTTCTGGCACGAGACGACGATGCCGGTCGGGATGTGGGTGATGCGCACCGCCGAGTCGGTCGTGTTGACGCCCTGGCCGCCAGGGCCGCTCGAACGGTAGACGTCGACGCGGATCTCGTCCTCGTTGATGTCGATGTGGTCGGTCTGCTCGACCACCGGCACGACGTCGACCCCGGCGAACGACGTCTGCCTGCGCCCCTGGTTGTCGAACGGGCTGATGCGCACGAGCCGGTGGGTGCCGTGCTCGCCGCGCAGCGTGCCGTAGGCGTAGGGCGCCTTGACCGTGAACGTGGCCGACTTGATGCCGGCCTCCTCCGCATAGGAGGTGTCGTAGACCTCGGTGGCATAACCCTTGCGCTCGGCCCAGCGCAGATACATCCGCAGCAGCATCTCGGCCCAGTCGGCGGCGTCGACGCCACCGGCCTGGGAGTTGATCGTGACGAGCGCCTCGCGGGCGTCGTATTCGCCCGACAGCAGCGTGCGGACCTCCATGGCGCCGATGTCGGACCTCAGCGTGTCGAGCTCCTTGTCGGCCTCGGCACGCGTGTCGTCGTCGCTCTCCTCGGCGGCCAGCTGGTAGAGGACCGTCAGGTCGTCGAGCCTGCGCGCCAGGCCCTCGACGCGGTTGAGCTCGCCCTGGAGGTGGGAGAGCTTGCTGGTCACCTTCTGTGCCAGGTCGGGGTCGTCCCACAGGTCAGGGGCGGCAACCTGCTGCTCGAGCTCGTCGATCTGCTTGCGCATCGCGTCGAGGTCGAGCACGTCCTGGATGCTGCGGAGCGTGCCCGCGAGCTCGTTGATCTCTTCTGCCGGATCCATACCTGCCACGCCTCCCTACACTAGCCTCCTCCGGGGAGTTCACCTTCCAAGCGTCCCTGTCAAGCGCCGGCGACCCGCTGATCGGTGTCGGGGGGCCTCGGCGTGCCGCCGGCCCGAATACCATGGGCCAGGTGCGTGTACATGGTCGGCGGACAGCGCTGGCGCTCGCCGCCGGCTTGCTTGCCGTGGCGACCGCCTGCACGAGCGATGCCCAGCCACGATCGACCCCCACCAGCTCCGCCGCCGCCGCGACCTCCTCCCCCTCACCGTCTCCTGACGAGCCGGAGGTCACGCGGACGGAAGCGGCCGAGGTCTTCACCGAGGTCACCGTCTCCGACGACGTGCTGCGGGTGAAGAGCGACCTTCAGGGGCGCCTCGGGCTGGCCGTCGATCTCACGGCCGGCGGGCAGACCCGCATCACCGTGGCCGACTACCTGTCCACCGACTACGCGCCGCGCCGCTACACGTGGGGGTCGCCGACCCTGTTCGTGCCCCGGTTCGAGCAGGGCGAGGAGTCGCCGTGGTTCAGCGCGCTGGCGACCCGCGACGGGCATCCGACGCTCCTGACGTTCACCAGGTCCGACCGCTGGCGCATCAGCTCCGCGGCCCAGCTCGAGCCCGGGCGGGAACTGCCGGAGATCGAACTCGACGCCGACGGCTACGCCGACGCGGTCGCCTCCGACGACAAGACCGTCACGATCAGCCCGCAGTTCATGGGGCCGGTGCATGCGAGCGTGGCCGAGACGGGCACCGCCGGGGTCACCGCCGGGCTCGTCGCGGAGGGGCCGTACACGACCGAGGTGGCCGAGCAGATCGCCTCGCACCGCGAGGACGCCAAGACCGAGGGCTTCAGCTACGACTCGATCTTCAGCGCCGACAACTACCCGGTCTACGCGCTGCGCACCAAGGACGGCGGGGCGCTCATCCAATATTCCCTGTCCCGCACCACGACCACGACGACGCGCACGGCCGAGGACGACTACATCCCGGTGCCGAGGTCGGCCAGGTGGGCGATCAGCACGCCGGTGCTGCGCCGCACGCTGCGGCTGGTCGAAACACACCAGTACGCGACGGTCGTCCCTCCCCTCACCGCCCCCAAGGCGGCTCCCGTGATCGCCCACGACGGCGCGCTCACGCGTGCGTCCGGAACCTGATCTTCTTTACGGCCTCTTGTTCTACGGCCTCTTCTTTACGGCACAGCCGACGGCCCCGCACGCGCCGTAGCCCCTTTCCGTCCGTCATGGCCGGTCGTGAAGGCTCACGGGTGGCTCGCCGTGACGAGCGTCTCCTTGGCCGTCTTCTTCGCCGAGTTCTTGACCCGTGAGGCCCGGCCCGGGCATGCCCTCGGGGCAGGGGTGGGGCGGGCACCCTCTGGCGCCCGCCCCTTCCGTCAGGACTCCGTGTGGGGGAGGTTGCTGACGGACACCAGGGTGCGGATGGCGCGCAGGGCGACCGAGAGGGTGGCCAGGTCGAAGGTGTCGCTCTCCCAGATCTCCGACAACGTCTGCCGGGCCCGGAAGACGGCCGCCGTGTTGGCCTCCGTCCACCTGGCCAGCCGCTCCTCCGGCGGCAGGCCCGGCGTGCTGTTGGCCAGCACGTCACGGGTCAGGGAGGCGTGCGCCGCGTAGAGGTCGTCGCGCAGGGCCGAGCGGGCCATCGAGTTCCATCGGTTGTCCCTGGGCAGCGCGATGATGCGCTCCCGGATGCGGGCCAGTTGCAGCCGGTCGGCCAGGTCGAAGTAGACCTCCGCCGCCTCGTGGACCGGACGGTCGGTCACGGAGGAGATCTCCACCATGTCCAGCATCGAGTACGCGGGCACCATGGAGGCCACCCGCTCGGCCAGCTCCGGCGGCACGCCCCTGGCGAGGAACGAGTCGCGGCGCTCCTCGTACGCGGCCAGGTCGGGACCGGTCAGCAGCTTGGGGATGTGGGAGACCACGCCGTTGACCGGCTTCATGAACAAGCCGACCGACCCGGCCAGGTCCAGCGGCGGCCGGCGGTTGACCAGCAGCCAGCGGGTGCCGCGCTCGACCAGCTTGCGGGCCTCCAGCAGCATGGCGATCTGGGTGGCCGTGTCGACCTGCTTGTCCAGCGACTCCACGTCCCGGTAGAAGCTCGGCAGGTCGAACACCTCGCGCGCCACGAGGTAGGCCCGCACGATGTCGGGCGTCGAGGCGCCCGTCTCTTCGCCGAAGCGGTACATGAACGTGGTGCCCATGGAGTTGACCAGCTCGTTCACCACGCAGGTGGTGATGATCTCCCGGCGCAGCGGGTGGGCGTCCATGTACGTGCGGAACTGCTCACGCAGCGCCGACGGGAAGTACGACACCAGCCACGAGGCGAGGTAGGGGTCGTCGGGCAGGTCGGAGGCGAGCACCTCGGCGTCGACGGTCAGCTTCGTGTAGGCGAGCAGCACGGCGAACTCGGGGGCGGTCAGGCCGAGCCTGGCCTGCCGGCGTTCGGCCAGCTGCTTGTCGGAGGGCAGGAACTCCAGCTCCCGGTTGATCAGCCCTTCACGTTCCAGTCGCCGCAGGTAGCGGGCGTGGATGTGGAGCATCTCGACGGCCTGGGCGCGGGCGGCGGCCAGGACCACGTTCTGGGCGTGGTTGTCGCGCAGCACCAGGCGGGCGACCTCGTCGGTCATCGAGGTGAAGACCTGGTTGCGCTGCTTGTCGGTCAGCTCGCCGTCGCGGACGACCTGGTCCAGCAGGATCTTGATGTTCACCTCGTGGTCGGAGGTGTCGACGCCGGCCGAGTTGTCGATGAAGTCGGTGTTGATCAGGCCGCCGTTCAGCGCGAACTCGATGCGGGCCAGCTGGGTGAACCCCAGGTTGCCGCCTTCGCCGACGACCTTGCAGCGTAGATCGGCGGCGTCGATCCTGAGCGCGTCGTTGGCCTTGTCGCCCACGTCGGCGTGGGACTCGGAGCCCGCCTTGACGTAGGTGCCGATGCCGCCGTTCCACAGCAGGTCGACGGGGGCCCGCAGGATGGCGCTGATCAGGTCGTTGGGGGCCATGGAGTTGACGCCGGCGGGGATGCCGAGCGCCTCGCGCATCTGGGGCGTGATCGGGATGGACTTGGCGGTGCGCGAGAAGACGCCGCCTCCCGCCGAGATCAGCGTGGCGTCGTAGTCCTCCCAGGAGCTGCGCGGCAGCTCGAACAGGCGCTGCCGTTCGCCGAACGAGCGGGCCGCGTCGGGGGTGGGGTCGACGAAGATGTGCCGGTGGTCGAATGCGGCCACCAGCCGGATGTGCTGCGACAGCAGCATGCCGTTGCCGAACACGTCGCCGGACATGTCGCCCACGCCGGCCACTGTGAAGTCGGTGCTCTGCACGTCCACGCCCGTGGTGCGGAAGTGGTATTTGACCGACTCCCACGCGCCGCGGGCGGTGATGCCCATGGCCTTGTGGTCGTAGCCGATCGAGCCGCCGGAGGCGAAGGCGTCGCCCAGCCAGAAGCCGTACTCCTTGGCCACGGCGTTGGCGATGTCGGAGAACGTCGCGGTGCCCTTGTCGGCGGCCACGACGAGGTAGGTGTCGGTGCCGTCGTGCCTGACCACGTCGGGCGGCGGGACGACCTGGCCGTCCACGAGGTTGTCGGTGACGTCGAGCAGGCCGGAGATGAACATGCGGTAGCAGGCCACACCCTCGGCCTGCACATCTTCCCGCTTTCCGGACGCAGGCGGCTGTTTAACAACGAACCCGCCCTTAGATCCGGTCGGCACAATAACGGTATTTTTCACCATCTGGGCCTTAACCAGACCGAGAATTTCCGTACGGAAGTCCTCCATCCGGTCAGACCACCGCAATCCACCCCGCGCCACTTTCCCGAACCGGAGATGCACGCCCTCGACCCGCGGCGAGTACACGAATATCTCGAACTTGGGCCGCGGAAGGGGCAGGACGCTGATGGCCTGCGGGTCAAACTTGAGCGATATGTACTCTTTTCGCCGCCCATTCACCGTCTGGAAATAGTTGGTACGCAGCGTGGCCTGGATCATCTCCAGGTACGCCCGCAGCACGCGGTCCTCGTCCAGCGAGGCCACCTCGTCGAGCGCGCCCAGGATCTCCTCGTGGATCGCGTCGGCCAGCTCGGTGCGCACGTCGTCGGGCCGCCGCGGATCGTGACGGGCCTCGAACAGGCTGACGAGCAGCCGCGCCAGCCGCACGTTGCCCAGGAGCACCCGCTCCATGTACGCCTGCGAGAACGTGCTGCCCGCCTGGCGCAGGTATTTCGCGTAGGCCCGCAGGATCTCGGCCTGCTCCCAGGTCAGCCCGGCGCTCAGGATGAGCGAGTTGAAGTCGTCGGCCTGCACCCGGCCCGTCCACAGGGCGGTGAGCCCGTCCTGGAAGAGCCGCTTGAAGTCCTCCCTGCCGACCTCGTCGGACGGCGTGTAGCGCAGCCCGAAGTCGTAGATCCAGGCGTTCTTGGTGGTGGGGTCGTTATCGCGGTCGACTTCGTACGGCCGCTCGTCGACCACCTCGACGCCGAGCCGCTGGATGAGCGGCAGCACCTTCGACAGCGAGATGGGCGAGCCGACCTTGTAGATCTTGAGCCGCCGCTCCCCCTCGGCCGCGTCGTACGGCTCGTAGAGGTTGAGCTCGACCTGCCCGTCGTCGTCCGCGCCGACGAGCTGCTCCAGCCGCTGCAGGTCGACCACGGCGACCTTGGGCGGGAAGTCCGCTTTGTACCCCTCGGGGAACGCGGAGGCGTACCGGCGGATGAGCCCGGGCGCCTCCTCGTCCGACGTCAGCTCCACCAGCGCGGTGGCCAGGTCGTCCTCCCAGGAGCGGGTGATGGCCGCCAGCCGCGCCTCCAGCTCCTCCACGTCCACGCCCGGCGGCGGCAGCTGCTTGCCCCGCTCCCCCCGCACGACCACGTGCAGGCGAGCCAGCACCGACTCGCCGATCATGGCGCTGTAGTCGAGCGAGGCGCCGCCCAGGGCCTTGATCAGCACCTCCTGCATCTTCAGCCGGACCTTGGTGGTGTAGCGGTCGCGCGGCAGGTAGATCAGGCAGGAGATGTAGCGGCCGTAGTCGTCGCGCCGCAGGAACAACTTGACCTGCTTGCGCTCGCGCAGCCGGAGCACGCCCAGCGCGATCGGCAGGAGCTCGTCGATCGAGGTCTGGAACAGCTCGTCGCGCGGGAACGTTTCGAGGATCTCGATGAGGTCCTTGCCGTCGTGGCTGTCGGGCGCCAGCCCGGCCTGGTCGAGGACGTCGGCCAGCTTCCGCCGGAGCACGGGGATCCGGGAGATCGACTCGTTGTAGGCCACATGCGTGAACAGGCCGAGGAAACGCCGCTCACCGATCACCTCGCCCTCGGGCGAGAACACCTTGACCCCGATGTAGTCGAGGTAGGTGGCGCGGTGCACGGTGGCCCGGGAGTTGGCCTTGGTGATGATCATGAGGTGCTTCTCGCGCGCCTTGGCCCGCAGCTCGGCGGGCAGCGCGGAGAAGCTTTCGGAGCTGACCTTGTCGTCACGCAGGATGCCCAGCGCCGCACCGGGCAGCGGGCGCAGCATCTCGCCCTCGTCGGTGTGCTCGAGCCGGTATTCGCGGTAGCCGAGGAAGGTGAAGTGCCCGTCGGCGAGCCAGCGCAGCAGGTCGATGCTGTCCTCGACCTCCGCGGGCTCCAGCGGCGGCGGGTTCATGCCCAGGTCTTCCGCGGTCTGGACGGCCAGCGCCCGCATCTTCCTGAAGTCCTCGACCGCGTTCCGCACGTCGGTGAGCACCCGCAGCAGGTCGCCCTCGAGTGTCTTGAGCGCGCGCGGGTCGGACTGCCGGTCGATCTCGATGTGCATCCACGACTCGACCAGCATCTGGCCGGTGACGTCCTGCTGGTCGGGGCCGAGCATCCGGCCCGTCATGTCGCGGCGCACCCGCATCTGCGGGTGGACCAGCAGGTGCACGCCCAGGCCGTGCCGGTCGAGCTCCATCGTCACCGAGTCGACGAGGAACGGCATGTCGTCGGTGACCACCTCGACGACCGAGTGCCCGGGATCCCACCCGTTCTCGTCGACCGCCGGGGTGTAGGCCCGGACCGCCGGCCTGCCCTGCGGGCGGACCTCGGCCAGCTGCCTCTGGGACATCGCGGGGCCGTACACGTCAACGGGGTCGCGGTCGAGCAGGTCTTCCGGCGCGACGTGCCGGTAGTAGAGCCGGAGGAAGGACAGCGCCTCTTCGGCGCTCATGTGCTCCGTGCTCGTCGCGCAGATCTCGGCGGCTCGCTGGAGCAGCTCATCCTTGGCCTCGTCGAGCGGCATTTCGCTCTCACTCCTTTGTGAGGGTTCGCCATGGCTGTTCATAGCCAGGCCCTTAGTTCCCACAGCAGCGGGAAGTAGTGCAGGCGCGTTCTACCGCGCAGATAGGGGGCGCCCGTCGAGCCGCCTGTGCCCGACTTGGTGCCGATCTGGCGTTCGACCATCTGGACATGACGCATCCGCCACAGCGCTGTGGTCTCGTCGTGGGTCAGCAGGTCTTCGGCCAGTTGCCACAGGTCGTCGTGGGACCTGCGGTCTCTCGCCACGGCCAGCAGCGAGTTCATGATCTCATCATCGGAGACCGGCAGGCCACGCAGCGACAGCGCGTCAAGATAGGCGTCCCACAGCGTGGGCTCCGACAGCCTGCGGCGCAGCCTGGCGAGATCGGCCTCCTCGGCGTGCCGGAAGCTGCCGAGGTAACGCTCGTCCTTCAGCCCGGACAGGAACTCCAGCTCCCGGAACTGCACGGACTGGAACCCGCTGGCGGGCTCCAGCATCGAGCGGAATTCGAGGAAGTCCTGGGGCGTCATCGTCTCCAGGACCTCGACCTGCTCGACCAGCACCCGCTCGACCGCGTGCACCCGCCGGAACAGGTGCCTGGCCCGCCACGCCTCGCCACGGGACATGGCCTCGCGGACCGACTCCAGCTCATGGAGCAGCAGCTTGAACCAGAGCTCGTAGACCTGGTGGATGGTGATGAAGAGCAGCTCGTCAGGGGCCTGCGACCGCGGCTGCTGCTGGGCGAGCAGCGCGGGCAGGCGGAGGTAGCCACCGTACGACAGCCGGCCGCCTTCCTCGCCGAACCGCCGGCGCGGGGGACGGGGCGCATCGTCGTCGATGCCCACCGAACACCTCCCCCCGACCACCCGGCACTTGCCGCCGGGCGCACGTCTTGCCGATACCGATACCACCCGAAAAGGGAATAGACGTCAACGTGACATCGACATCGGGGGATCGTCGTCGGAGGTCGAGGAGGCGTTCTTGAGCTCGTCGAGCTGGTCCGGCAGCCCGGCGAACTCCACCAGCTCCGCCTGGCATCCTTCGCATGTGTCGAGGTGGCGTTCGAAGGCCTCGTGCTCCTCTTCATCGAGGACGCCGAGGACGTAGGCGGCCACCCCGTCATGCATCAGCCGGCTACCCCCTTGTCCCGCAGCAGTTCGCGGAGTGCCCGGATCCCGTAGTAGAGCCGGGACTTCACCGTGCCCGGTGGGATCCCCAGAATCTCCGCCGCCTCACTTATCGTACGGTCTCGAAGGTAGGTCTGCTCAATGACTTCGCGGTGTTCCGCGGACAGGGACCGGAGGGCGTCCGCGACGACCATCGCCGACAGAGCCCGATCCGAACCGTCCGGCACCGCCATCATGTCGACTTCGGGCGGCTCGACCTCCTGCGGCCGAACGCTCTTCCGCCGACGACCATCAATGACTATGCGACGGGCCACGGTAAGCAGCCACGCCCATATAAGGCTTGGTTCCCATTGCAGTCTTGCCGAGTTCCGCCAGGCCCGGACGAGCGTCTCCTGTACAACGTCTTCGGCCCACTGAAGGTCGTTACCTGTGGATTTGCGGACGTGTCGCAGCAGAGGGCCGCCGAACTCCTGGTAAAGCACCGCAATGCGGTGCTCCGCCTCGGCATCCGCACTCTCGAACCTGCCGTCGAGGTGACCTAGCACGGGGCACATCTTTACACCTTCGTTATCCAAGCGGTAGCCACTCCGATAACTCCAGTCATTTCTAACTATCTCCGGCCATAGATGAACCGGGGGTGTGAAGCCCGCGTACCTCCCACCATGCACAGGCTTTTGCGCGGCGAGGTGTTCATGCTCGGCGGTTTCGTCGTGGCGGCCGCGGTGACGATCCTGCTGGTCATGCCCCCGGTGATCGATCCCGCTGCCGCCCAGTGGGCGCAGACGCCCACAGGGCCGCTCACGGCCGCCGACCGCGACCTGCTGGTCAGGGTACGGCAGGCCGGCCTCTGGGAGATGCCCGCGGGCGAGTACGCCAGGACCCGCGCCGAGTCCCAGCGTGTCAAGGAAGTCGGCAGGCTGATCATGGAAGATCACATGAAGCTGGACCTGCTGACCCGTCAGGTCGCGAAGAAGCTGGGCGTGGCCCTGCCGGACGAGCCCAGCCCGCAGCAGCAGAGCTGGATGGCCCAGCTCGCCGCGGAGAGCGGGCCCGCCTTCGACAAGGACTACGCGAACCTGCTGCGTGCCGCGCACGGCAAGGTCTTCACCACCGTGGCGGCGGTGCGGGCGGGCACCCGCAACTCCGAGATCAGGAAGTTCGCCGAGGAGGGCGTGAAGTACGTCATGAGACACATGGCGCTGCTGGAGTCCACCGGCCTGGTCGACCACAACGCCCTGCCGGAGCCTCCCACGCCCGCGCCGGCTCCACCCGTCGCGTTGGCGGTCGATAAGAGGAGACACACATGAGGAGATCCAGACGCATGGCCGCGGCCATGTCCGCTTTGGCCGTGACGGCGAGCGGGCTGGTGTCCGCGGCCGTCATCGGGGCCGGCCCGGCACGCGCCGACATCTGCGACTCGGCCGATTCCCCGTCGCAGCAGGAACCGCGGGATCAGAATCAGCGGCGAGACTCCGACCAGCGGAACAGGAACGGACGGAACCAGGGCCAGGACCGCGACCCGCGGGTCCCCGACCAGAACCAGGACCAGCAGGACCCGAACCAGGACCCGAACCAGGGACGCCAGGACCCGAACCAGGACCCGAACCGGGAGCAGGGCCAGGACCAGGGACAGGGCCAGGATCAGCAGGACGCCGATCAGCAGGCTCCCCAGGGAGGCGGCGCCGCGGTGAACCCCGCCGGCTCGCCGGACGACACGGCGCGCGTCCCCGAGCCCGAGGAGAGCGCCACGGTGCAGTCGCGCCGCGGCCGGCCGGACCCCCGCCCGACGCGGACCCAGGACCCGGACGACGACCCCACCGGCAACCCGACCGACGACCCGACCGGCAACCCCACCGGCAACCCCACCGACGACCCCACCGACGACCCCACCGACGACCCGACGCAGAGCCCGCCCCCGCAGGGAACGGCGTCGCCCTCCCCCTCCCCCACCCAGGGCGGCGACGGTACTGACTGCGACCTCGGCCCGTTCACCGATGACTTCGTCGACATCCGCCAGGTCCAGCCGGTCGACCAGGTGCGGATCGGCAGGGACGGCTCCCGCGGCTCGTTCGTCTCCCGCTGCGGCACCAACCAGAACCGCCACCACAACCCCGACAACTTCATCGTCGCGCCCGGCGTGAGCAACGGGGCGCACCACCTGCACGACTACGTGGGCAACCTGTCGACGGACGCGTTCTCCACCGACGAGAGCCTGGCCGCCGCGGGCACCACCTGCCGGCTGGGCGACAAGTCCACGTACTTCTGGCCCGTGATCAGGGACCGCAGGTCGAACGAGAACGCCGACGACCCCGACGGCAACGTCGGGCGGCTGCTGCTGCCCCGCGCCGCGACGTTGCAGTTCCGCGGCAACGCCACCGACGACGTCGTGGCGATGCCGAGGTTCATGAGGATCATCACCGGTGACGCCAAGGCGGGCACGAACGGCACCGCCAACGCCAAGGCCGGCTGGAGCTGCTCGGGATTCCAAAATCGCATAAGTCCCGACAAATACACGCTTTGCCCGCGTGGCAGTCAGGTTCTTCGTATCCTGGATTTCCCTAGCTGCTGGGACGGCCAGAACACCGACAGCGCCAATCACCGGACGCACGTGGTCTTCCCCGACCAGAACGGTGCCTGCCCTCAGGGCACTCGGGCGATTCCCCAACTCCGCATGACCCTCGCGTACAACGTCCCACAAGGCCCGTCGTACGCCGTGGACGCTTTCCCCGAGCAGAAGCACAATCCGGTCACCGACCACGGCGACTTCGTCAATGTGATGCCCGATCGGCTGATGCGGACCGTCGTCTCATGCATCAACCGGGGCCGCCGTTGCTGATCTGACATGCCCTCACGGGCACCAGCCTTCCGAGTCGCACCCTCACCCGACCTTGGAGGGAAATAGATGCTCCATAGACGATCCCCCAGGCACGCCCCCACCAAGCTGGACACCAGAAGCGTCCGGCTGGGGGCGAGCGCCTCGATCATGGCCATCCTGTTGTCGGCGTTCGCGCTGACCAGGACGGAACGTGGCGTGGCGCTGCTCGGCCGAGGGGTGGGCTTCCTCGAGTTCTACGCGGGCGTGTTCGCGCTGGTGCTGCTGACCGCGACGGTCGCGCTCGGCCTGCTCACCACCGAACGCGTCTTCCTGACACCGGCCAACCGGGTCAGGGCCCAGCTCGCGCACAGAGCCACCGCGTTCATCGGGCTCGCCTACCTGATCACGCACATCACCCTCATGATCAGCCTGGGGCACGTGCCGCTGGGGGCGGCGGTCGTCCCCGTCGCCGGGCTCTACGTGGGGTTCGGCGCGCTGGCCTTCGACCTGATGGTCCTGGCCGTGGTCACGGGAATGTTGAGGGGGCGCTTCGCCGTACGGACCAGGCCATGGATGTGGCGGATCCTCCACGCCGCCGCGTACGTGGCCTGGCCGGTCGGCATCATGCACGGGCTCACCGCCGGCCGTCCGCCGGCCGGCTGGGTGGCCTGGTCCTACGTGGCCTGCCTGGCGGCGGTCGGCTCCGCGCTCTGCGTGCGGGTGCTGGCCTCGCTGCGCCGGCCGCCGATCGTGCCCAAGAGGGTCGAAGGGCCGGCGGTGACGTCGCCGGCCACCGCGGGCGTGCCGAACCAACGGCCGCAGAAGGTCCCGGCCGCCGCCGGGGCCGGCACCAGGACCGGCACCAGGACCGGCACCAGGACTGGCACGGTGAACGTCAACGCACCCGTGAGCCTGGCCGATGCCAGGCGCAGATACCGGGAGGTCGGATGAGCCTGCCCGCGACGATTGATCAGGAGCGACCGTGATTCCGGCCCGAGTTCCCCGGGTGTTACGCATGGGTCCGGCCCGGCTCACCGCCGGGCTCGACCACTGCCGCCGGCTCGACCTGCCCGCGCACCGCACGCTCCACGGGGTCGTGGAGCCGCGCGAGCTGGGCGAGCTCATCTCCCTTGCCAACGATGTGGACATGCGTGGGCGGGGCGGCGCGGCCTTCCCGTTCGCGCGCAAGCTGCGGGCGGTCGCCGACGCGGCGGGCACGGGCGAGAGCGTGGTGCTGGTCAACGGCGCCGAAGGCGAGCCGGCCAGTTCCAAGGACGCCATGCTGCTCACTCGCAACCCCCACCTGGTGCTGGACGGCGCGGTGCTGGCCGCCGAGGCGCTGGGCGCCCGCGAGGTGGTCGTCGCCACGGCCGGTGGCGAGGTCGCCGAGGCGTCCGTCGCCGCCGCCGTGGCCGAGCGCCGGGCCTCGAACGTGTCGGGCGGTGCGGAGAGCCGGGTCCCGATCCGGGTGGTCGGGATCAAGGAGAGGTTCATCTCCGGCGAAGGGGGCGCGCTCGTCAAGGCCGTGAACGGCGAGGAGGGCATCCCGCCCGGCCGCAAGAAGCGGGCCGCCACGAGCGGCGTGGACGGGCTGCCGACCCTGCTGTCCAACACGGAGACGTACGCGCAGTTCGCCCTGCTGGCGGAGTACGGGCCCGAGAAGTACGCCGAGGTCGGCACCAGCAAGGAGCCCGGCACCATCCTGCTCACCGTCAGCGGCGGCGCGGCCCAGGGTGCGGTCATCGAGGCGCCCACGGGCACCTACCTGGCCGACGTGCTCGCGCTGACGGAGGCCGAGATCGGCGACGGCGTGCTCGTCGGTGGCTACCACGGCGCGTGGTTGTCCGCGGAGGTCGTCCAGACGGCCGTGCTCTCACGCGAGGGCATGAAGCAGGCAGGAGCGACTCTCGGGGCCGGGATCATCGTCCCGCTCGGCGAGTCCACCTGCGCGCTCGGCGAGGCCGCCAGGGTGTCGGCCTACCTGGCGGCCGAGTCGGCGGGCCAGTGCGGTCCGTGCCGCCTCGGCCTGCCGGACCTCGCCAGGGCCATGTACGCGCTGGTCGAGGGCACGGGTTCGGTGGACGCCGTACGCCGCTGCGTGCGCGGCGTCGAGCGGCGCGGGGCGTGCTTCCACCCCGACGGCACGGCGAAGTTCGTGTTGTCGGCGCTGGACGCGTTCGAGACCGAGATCGCGCAGCACCTGGAGCACGGCTCGTGCGGCCGGCCGATCCGCGGCGTGCTGCCGATGCCCGAGCGCGAGGCCGACCCCGAGTACCGGCTGGAGGTCGACTGGTCCCGCTGCCAGGGGCACGGGCTCTGCGCACACCTGCTGCCGGAGTTCGTGGACCTGGACGACTACGGGTTCCCGTCGTTCAGGAACGTCCCCGGCTACCTCGCCAAGGAGGCGCGGCGGGCGGTCGACATGTGCCCGGCGCTGGCCCTGCGGCTCGCCCGGACCACCGGGAACGGCCCCACACCCGCCGGCTCGCCCCTGCGGCTGGTCAAGGACGGCGTGCTCAGGAAGGCCGGGGCGAGCATGCCCCGGCTCACGCGCGTGAGCACCGGCCCGAACGTCTCGAGGGTCGGAGGCACGGCGGGGTGACGCGAAATATCCGAATATTTCAGTAATTACCATTTCTGTCGTACATATACCGGCTCCCCCATGCCCACCATTTGGTAGAGCCGCTTGGACGTTTCCATCGGGACGCGTACGCACCCGTGGGACGCCGGCCGGTTCGGGACTTTCGTGGAGCCGTGCAGCGCGATGCCGCCGACGAAGTAGAGGGAGTTGTACATCGACCCGAGCGGCCCGGTCGTCCACCCGGGCGCTCGCCGGTTGACGCGGAAGTCGCCCACGGGCGTGACCGCGTCGCCGCAGCGCCCGTTGAGGCACCAGCGTTTCTGGGCACCGCTGGAGATGTGCGAGATCAGCGCGGGACGGTGCTGGCGGTAGACGATCATCAACTGCTCCCGGAGCCTGACCTCGACCCGGTTCGCCGGGCCGTTGGGCACCAGCGCACGGGTGCGAAGCGGCCGGTCGAGCGCCCGCCAGACGTCCGGCCCCACCGCGCCCCGCACCTGCATCTTGTGGCTCTTCTGCACTGCCCAGACCGCGAACTTCGTCTGCTCGTCGTAGCGCCCGTTGATCTCGCCGAAGTAGTAGCGGCCCTGGTGCAGTCTCCGCTGGAGCAGCTCGATCTCCTTGCCGCGGTCGCCCGGCCGCAGAAGGGGCGCCTTCACCTCGGCCCATTCCACCGGTATCGAACGGTCTTTGTCCGCCATCGCAGGTATGCCCATCAGCAAGGGCGCCCCGCATCCAACGGCGAAAGCGCCGATTCTTCGAAACTTTATGATCATAATTCGATGCCTACCCACATCGTCGAGAATTCACCTCATGCATGGGTTTTGTCCGGTAAAGGCAGCGAATTAGCGAATCCCGCTATAAACGGGCATTCCCCATTTATTCGACTATCACTCCCGGCGAAAAACCGGTCGCGAACGGGCACGCCGGCTGCCACCATGCGGTGGTATGCGGAACTGGCCCCTGTTCGACCTGTCCATCACCACCCCCCGCCTGGAGCTGCGCCTCCCCTCACTCGACGAGCTCGACGAGCTCGCGGACCGCGCCGCCGAGGGCGTCCACGAGGTGGGATTCATGCCGTTCTTCTTCCCCTGGACGGACGCCGAGCCCGCCGAGCGGGCCAGGAGCACGCTGCAGTACCACTTCCGCGCGTGGGGCTCGCTCGCCCCGGAGAAGTGGTCGATCGACTTCGTGGTCGTGTACGACGGCCAGGTCGTCGGCACGCAGGGCATCACCGCCACGTCCTTCGCGGTCACCCGCGAGGTCGGCACCGGCTCGTGGCTCGGGCAGCGTTTCCAGGGCAAGGGCATCGGCACCGAGATGCGCGGGGCGGTGTTGCACCTCGCCTTCGCCGGGCTGGGGGCGCGCCACGCGACGACCGAGGCGTTCGAGGACAACCCCGCCTCGCTGGCGGTGACGAGAAAGC
The DNA here is from genome assembly GCF_039871515.1 of Nonomuraea sp. B1E8. NCBI lineage: Bacteria > Bacillati > Actinomycetota > Actinomycetes > Streptosporangiales > Streptosporangiaceae > Nonomuraea > Nonomuraea sp. B1E8. Next base: position 419,770 of record NZ_JBDPLS010000001.1, read on the forward strand.
TCGGCTACCAGGAGGACGGCATCACGGTCCACGACCGCCAGGGCAAGCCGGCCGTCACCCGGCGCTTCCGCCTGGCCAGGGAGGACTGGCAGGAGTCACCCGGTTTCGAGATCCACAACCTGCCCGCCTGCCTGCCCCTCCTCGGCCTCGGCGGCTGAGTGCCCGGCGGCTCCGGGCGCGCCTCAGACGATCTCGGCGTCGGGCGAACGCAGCACCATGCGGAGCGCCTCGCGAATGGCCCGCGGATCATATTCGGGCACGAGCAGGGCCGCGGCGCTCAGGGCCACACGCGCGTAGTGGCGGGCCAGGGCCACGCTCGCCGCCTCGACATCCCTGTCACGCACCGCGACCAGGATGTCGTGATGCTCGCGCAAGCCCTGGCCCCAGGCCGTCGGCACCTGCGTGGTGTAGGAGAACCGGTATCTCTCGGCGTGGTCGGCGGCCCGATCGATGTCGGCCAGCAACCTGTCGCCGGCGAGCGTCAGGCAGGATCGATGGAACTCCCGGTGCGGTTCGTGCCAGGCGTCGTAGTCATGGTTCTCCGCGTGCCGGCGCATCGTCTGCTCCAGCTCGGCGATGCGGGCGATCGCCTCGTCGGTGAGGCGGGGGAGGGTCAGCCGCAGCGCGAGGATCTCGAGGCTGATACGCACGGCGTAGATCTGGTCGAGGTCTTCGATGGAGAAGGGCGCCACGCGCACCCGCCGCCTGGGCTCGCTGACCACGAGCCCTTCGCGCTCCAGCAGGCGCAGCGCCTCGCGCAACGGGGTGCGGCTCACTCCGTAGCGCTCAGCGAGCTGGACCTGGCTGAGCACCTGGCCGGCCTCGAGCTCACCTCGGATGAGAGCCTCTCTCAGCCGGGCGTGCACGAGGCTGACGCCGTGCTCCCGCTCACCGGAGTCCACGGCGCCGTCGCCCGCTCGCGTAACCGTCACCGTGGATCCGCGGCCACGTCTAGTCTGGTCACGAACACGTCCAACCCCTCCTGACCCGCTGTGACGGCGACCCGGCTGCCGAGCCCGACCGTCAGCGACACGCCTTCGCGCAGGAGCACCGAGTCGTCGCCGATGGCGCCGGCTCCGCTTCCGGAGATCACGAAGGCCGCCAGTTCGACATTGTCCGCGACGAACTCCTCCCGCTGTCCAGGCGCCAGGCGCAGGTGCTGGAAATCTCGCCACGGGCCGGCGAAGTAGTCGCCGGCCGCGAGGGTCTGCCCCGGCTTGAGCGTGGTCACGAGCCCGGCCATTAGGCACCTTCCTTCTCGTCGACGGCACGCTGCGTGCCTGGGTTGCGCTCTTCGGTGGGACGCCGCGGCGGCAGAGCCCTGCTGATCGCGGGCGGGAAGACCTCGATCACCACGTAGTCGAGCCGCTCGTCTCCGGTGTTCCAGGCCGCGTGGCTGCTGTGGTGCGGAGTCAGCACCAGGGTGCCCGGCGCCACCTCGTGGGTCTCGCCGTCGAGCTCGATCACGCCCGTCCCCTTGAGGAAATACCAGATCTCCTCGGTGTGGCTGTGCACGTGGAGCCCGGCCCGCGCGCCCGGCTCGAGCGCGACCCATTCGATGCCGTCCCAGTCGCCGTGCAGATGCGAGCCCGTGGCCAGGCGCTTCCACAGCAGGGCGCCCGCACCGCCGTGCACCCCCATGACCGTGGCCGGGGCGTCGGCATCCCCGACGATGACGCTTGACATGTCTCTTCGTCCCCTTCGTTTGACAGAAAGTGTATACAGTTGTTGGTTCCTGGAACAAGACGGCCCCATCGCGAGCGTCCTGAATTCGCGCTTTCCTGGAGCTTGTTCGATGACGGTCGCCGTGTTCTGTATGCAGCTCCACCTTGGGTGGTGTCCTACTGGTGGGCGTCCGTCATCAGCGCGGCGAGGTCCTCGGGTTTGAGGAACGACGGCGGTGGCGGCGGGCCCCAGTTGTAGAGGCTCTTCATCCCCTCCCACACACCCGGCTCCCACAGCTGATCGTCCACGATGCAGTCCATGTCGGAGTAGTACTCGGAGAAGTTGCCCGCCGGGTCGCGCAGATACCAGAAGAAGTTGGATCCGACATGGTGGCGTCCCATCCCCCAGACGTGCCGTTCGGGATGCTCCTCCAGCATCTGCATGGCCCCGCGCCCCACCTCGTCGACGTCGTCGACCTGCCACGACGTGTGGTGCAGGAAGGCCACGGGCGCGCGCTGCACGAGCAGGTTGTGGTGATCGGTCGAGCAGCGCAGGAACGCCGCGCGACCCGCGACCAGGTCGCTCACCTTGAAACCGAGTCCCTCGGTGAAGAAGCGCTGCGTGGCCTCCTGGTCGGTCGAGCCCAGCACGGCATGACCGAGCTTGCGCGGGCGCACCCGGCCGTCGCGCAGCACGCCGTCAGCGCGGGCACCCTGCCTGTCGATCCTTCCCGGGCCGTTGTAGACCGGCGCCGGGCGCGCCTCCTGCACCGGCCGCGGCGCGATCTCGACCGTGGCGCGCACGCCGGTGACGGGCTCGACGGCGCTCACCGATCCCGTCGCCCGCTCGGTGGCCAGGTCCAGCCCTCGCAGCCCGCGTTCCACCCGGTCCAGGTCATCCGGATCGTCCACCCCGACGCACAGCTCGATGATCCGGCGCGTGGGGGCGTACGTGAGGCGCAACTGCTCCCCGCCGTCGAGCGTCGCCAGACGCCCGCCGCCCAGCGGGGTGAGCCCGAAATCGGTGTAGTAGCGCTCGGTCTCCTCGACGTCGGGCACGCCGATCGTGAGTGAGGTGAGTCCGTGAGAGGGCATACCGCCTCCTTTCTTTCGTGTTGCCGCCCGTCAGTACAGGCCGTGGATGGTGCCGCCCACGTCGAAGGCGGAGCCGATGATCCGGCGGGCCGGCGGCGACGAGATCGGCGCAGGCCGAGCTCCGGCCGATCAGCCACCACACGGTGGCGCTCACCGTGTCGGGTCGGGTGGTCGCGTCCCGGTCCTGAGGGGCGTCGCGCCGGGACCGGACCCGCGCCATCACTCCTCCTCCGAGCCGAAGTCCAGCAGGACCTTCGGCCGGGCGCGGTCCGGCTGGGCGAGCCGCTCGAACGCCTCATCGGCCCGGCGATAGGGATAGACGTGGTCGATCAGCGGGGCGAGCGCCACCCCGCCCCTGCCGATCACGCCGAGCAGGCGGTCCCAGTCGTCGATGCCGGACAGCACGCCGTGCACCGTCGCGCTCTTCACCACCAGCGAAGCAGCCGGGAAGTGCGGCACCGGGTGGTGGGGCACGCCGACCAGTCCCAGGCGGCCGCCGTACGCGAGCGCCGACGGCGCCTGGGCGGCGGCCTCGACCGCGCCCGACGCCTCGATGACCACGTCGTATCGGTCGTGCTCGACGTCCCGGGGCGTCAGCACTCCGTCCGCGCCGAGGCTGCCGGCCAGGTCGAGCCCGTACCGCTCCACGCCGGCGACGTGCACGCTCGCCCCGCGTGCCCGCGCGAGCTGCATGGTGACGAGCCCGAGCGTGCCGGTGCCGTAGACCAGCACCGAGTCGGTGTCCTGGACCCCGGTGCGCCGCACCGCGTGCAGCGCCGTGCTGGACGGTTCGAGCAGCGCGGCCTCAGGACCGCCGACCGTGGCCGGCAGCGGAGTGAGCACCTTGGCCGGGACGCAGGCGAAGCGGCCGGCCACGCCCGGGTAGTCGCCGAGGATCCCCATCTCCGAACGTGCCCGGCACAACACGCGCCGGCCGGCCCGGCATTCGGGGCACGCGTCGCAGGTGACGAAGTTGTGCCCGGCCACCCGGTCACCGCGGGCGAAGCCGCGCACGTCGTCGGCGACCTCCACGACCGTCCCGCTCCACTCGTGCCCGAAGATGAACGGATAGTGCTTGAGCCCCTCGCGCAGATACATGCTGGAGCCGTCGTAGAAGGACGCGTCGGCACCGCACAGTCCGACGTACGCGATACGGACGACGCAGTGGCCGGGTCGCGCCGCCGGCGCCGGCACCATCCGCAGTCGCAGGTCCCGAGGGCCGGCCATGGTCAGGGCCGGCATCAGCTCACCCGGCCGCGGCGGCCGCGGCGTCGTGACCGGCGTCGCCGTCGTCATCGCGCTCCTCCCCCGCCGGGCCGCGCGGGCCGGCGGTTCCGTGCTCGTGCCGTCTCGTGCATGTCGGGATCCTTACTCGTGTACCGGGTGCGGCCGGGCGTCAGCGGGAGACCCATCCGCCGTCCGCCAGCAGGCTGCTGCCGGTGATGAGCTCCGCGGCCGGTGAGGCGGCGAAGGCGACGACGTCGGCGACCTCTTCCGGCGTGCCCATGCGGCCGAGCGGGATCTGCGCGAGTACGGACTCCCGGAAACGGGGGTCGGCCAGGTACGCGCCCGTCATCGCCGTCTCGACGAACGTCGGCGCGACGGACAGGACGCGGATGCCGCGCCCGGCCAGCTCGACCGCCAGCGCCTTCGTCAGCCCTTCGACCGCGTGTTTGGTGGCGCAGTAGACGCTGCGCTCCGGCGCGCCGACATGGCCCATCTGGCTGGTGACGTTGACGATCACGCCACGCCGGCCGCGATCGAGCAGGGACGCGACGAAACGCTGGGTGGTCAGGAAGACCGCGCGGAAGTTGAGGGCCAGCAGATCGTCGAGGTCCCGGGCGGCCACCTGGACGAACGGTTCGGGGCGGTTCGTCCCCGCGCAGTTGACGAGGATGTCGGCGTCTCCGGCCTCTCGCATGGCGGCGGAGAGTGCGGCGTCGTCGGTGAGGTCCACCGGGACGGTGCTCGCCCGGCCTCCCCCCGCACGGATGGTGTCGGCCACCTCCCCGAGCTCGGCCGGGCTGCGCGCCATCAGCACGACGTCCGCGCCGCGAGCCGCGAGCGCGCGGGCGGCCGCGCGGCCGATGCCCCGTCCCGCCCCGGTCACCAGCGCCCGCCGTCCCCTCAGGGAGCTCCGGTCCTGCGCGTGCCCGTCGCCCCGCCCGTCGCCCCGCCCGTCGCCCTGCCCATCTCCCTGCACGGCCGCATGCGCCCGGCGGTCGTTCACGCCGTCGCGGCGGCGGTGACGCCGCCGGCCCGCTCGGCCGCCGGGCCTGCCACCCGGTTGGCCAGGGTCCCGAGCCCGTCGATCTCGACCTCCACGAGGTCACCGTCCTTGAGCAGAACCGGCGGCGTGCGCTTGAAGCCCACCCCGGCGGGCGTGCCGGTCGCGATGATGTCGCCGGGCTCCAGGGTCATCGCCCGGCTCAGGTGGGAGATGAGCCGGGCGACGGAGAACACCATGTCCGCGGTCGTACCGTCCTGAACCGTCGCCCCGTTGACACGAGTGCGCAGCCGCAGGTCGTCCAGATCACCGACCTCGTCCAGCGTCACCAGCGACGGTCCGCACGGCCCGAAGGTGTCCACGGCCTTGCCCATGGTCCACTGGCTGGTCGCCGCCTGCATGTCGCGCGCGCTGACGTCGTTGAACACGGTCACCCCGGCGACGTGCCGCAGGGCCAGCTCCTCCGGGATCGCGCGGCCGCGGCGGCCGATGACCACGGCCAGCTCGGCCTCGTAGTCGACCCGCTCGACGGTGTTCGGGAGCACGATGGCGTCGGCCGGGCCGATGAGGCTGTTGCGGAACTTCGCGAACACCATCGGCTCGCTCGGTAGTTGCAGCCCCGCTTCCTCGGCATGGTCGCGGTAGTTCAGCCCGATGCAGAGGATCTTCTCCGGGTCGGGCACGGGCGGGAGCAGGCGGACCTCGTCGAGGGCGACCCCTTCTCCCGCACGAGCCAGCGCGCCGGCGGCGGCGGCCACCGCCACGTGGTCGAGTTCCCTTTCGAGGTACGCCCGCACCGGCAGCGGCCGCGGCAGCCCGGAGTCTTCCCCTGCCGCCCTGGCCACGGCACTCGCCAGGTCGACGACGCGATCGCCCACGAGGACGCCGCTCGCCGCGGCGCCATCGACGGCGTAGGTAACCAGTCTCATTACGTTTCCCCTTCTCGAATATCCGCTCGCGACGCGTGTGCCTCGGCGCTGAGCGGCCGGCTGTGCGTTCGGGTACGGGCCGTCCCGGCGCCGGGTTACTTGATCACCGACAACTTCGCCCGGTCGATGGTCAACGCGACGGCGACGATGATCACCGCGCCGAAGATGACGTTCTGCAGCACCGGGTCGATCCCGACCACGACCATGCCGATCTGCACGACCGTCACGGTGAGCACGCCGACCAGCGTCCTGCCCACGCCGCCCACCCCACCGCTGATCGCGGTGCCGCCGACCACGACGGCGGCGATGGCCGGCAGCAGCAGGCCGGAGGCGAGGGTCGGCGAGCCGAACGACGTCCTGCCCACGAGGACGATGGCCGCCATCGCCGAGGTCATGCCCGTCAGGGCGAAGGCCGCCGCGCGGACGCGGGTCTTCGGCACGCCGGACATCAGGGCGGCCGACTCCGCCGACCCCATGGCGTACAGGTAGCGGCCCCAGGGCAGGTATCGCACCATCAGCCCCACGATGGCCAGCACGACCAGCCCGAACACGAACCCGGCCGGGATGCCCGCGAAATAGTCGTTCACCCAGGAGATCGCGGCCGAGCCCTCGGCGAGCGGCGTGTTCGTCGCGTCCGACGCCTCCAGCGACAGGCCCGAATACAGGCCGAGCGCGCCCAGCGTCACGATGAACGACGGGACCTGCGCCACCGAGTGGATCACCCCCACCACGGCGCCCGCCGCCGTCGCGAGGACGACGACGCCGGCGACGCCCGTGATGCCCGCCTGGTTCGCCCAGCTCACCAGAAGCACCGAGCAGAGGGACGTCAGTGCCGCCACCGACAGGTCGATTCCGCCCAGCAGGATCACCGGCGTCAGCCCGACCGCCAGCAGGAGGATCGGCGCGGCCTGGACGGCCACCGACCGCAGGGACGCGAGTCCGAGGAATGCGGGGTCGCGCACCACGATGAGCCCGACCAGGGCGACGAGCAGCACGGCGGGCAGGTAACCGCCGATGTCGAGCCGCTGGGACGCTCCTGTCCGTCGCGGGATGTTCACCGGTGACATGACGCTCCTGTGTTCCATCAGTACGACCTCGTGGCCCTAGACCATCAACTTGACGAGCTCTTCGGACGAAGGGGGCGCATCGGGCACATCTGGGAAGCGGCCCGTCACCCGCCCGTCCCGCATGACGACGATCTCGTCGGACAGTCCGAGCAGTTCCTCGAGGGTGTCGGACAGCAGGACGATCGCGACTCCCCTGGCGGCGGCCGCGCGTACGTGCTTGTAGACGTCGGTCTTCGCCTTCAGGTCCAGCCCGCGCGTCGGGTGGTCCAGCACGAGCACGCGCAACTGCGGCAGGGCCAGCCACTTGGCCAGCACGACCTTCTGCTGGTTCCCGCCGGAAAGCTGCGAGATCTTCACCCGGGCGTTCGGGGCCTTGACCCCGAGCCGCTCGATCCAGCCCTCGACCAGGCCCGACTCACGCGCCCGGCTTAGCAGGCCCGCGCGGGTCAGCGCAGGTGTCGAAGCGAGCACCAGGTTCTCGGAGATGCTGCGCTCCGCGACCATGCCCTCGTGCTTGCGCTCGGCGGGCAGGTAACCCACGCCCAGCCGCACGCCGTCGCGGGGCGAGGCCATCGTGACCTCCTCGCCTTGGAGGCGTACGCGTCCGGCGGTCGTCGGAAGCGCCCCGAACAGGGCCCGGCACAACGCCTCGCGGCCCGAGCCGATGACACCGGCCACCCCGACGATCTGGCCGGGACGCACCGAGAACGTCACGTCGCTGAACGAGCCCTCGGCGGTGAGCCCGTCGACCTCCAGTGCCATGGCGCCGCGGTCGTAGGGCGCCCGGTCGCCGTCCAGGAAGTAGTCCTCGGCCCTGTTCTCGCCCACCATCAGGGAGTAGAGCTCGTTCTCGTCGCAGGTGGCGGCGTCTCGCTCGGCGACGCGGCGCCCGTCGCGCATCACGTAGATGCGGTCGGAGATGGCGAGGACCTCGTCCATGCGGTGGGAGACGAACACGATGCTCGCGCGGCGTTTGAGCCGGCGGATCTGGGCGAACAACGTCTCGATCTCCGCTGCCGACAACACGCTCGTCGGCTCGTCGAACAGGATCAGCAGGTCGCCGTCGGTGCGCTCCTCCAGCGCGAGCACCTTTGTCAGCTCCACCATCTGGCGGTCGGCGAAGGACAGGCGCTGTACCAGAGCCGACGGGGAGATCTCGCTGCCCGTCTTGGCCAGTTGCTCACGCGCGAGCGCGTTGAGCCGTCGCCACTTGTAGACGCCGCCCGCCGTGCCCGGATTCGGCCGGCCCAGGAAGACGTTCTCCGCCACGGTCAGGTTCGGCACCAGCGACTGTTCCTGGAAGACCATGCCGATCCCCTGCTCGGCGGCGTGCGCGGGGTTGCGTACCTTGATGGGGGAGCCGCGCATGACCAGCCGGCCGGAGTCCGGCTGCTGCACACCGGCCAGCAGTTTCAGCAGCGTCGACTTGCCCGCGCCGTTCTGCCCGATGAGCCCGACGACTTCGTTGGGGCGGATCTCCAGATCCACCTCGTCCAGAGCGACGGTGCGGCCGTACCGCTTGCTCAGGCCTTCGATCGACAGCAGAGGGGACATGTCACTTCACCACCCTGAGCCGGTCGCGGGCGCCCCAGCCCGTCGCGACCACCGCCACGATGATCACCGCGCCGACGACGGCCTGCTGGACGTACGGGCCCACACCGCTGAGGATCATCCCGTTGCCCAGGACGACCAGGACCAGGACGCCGAGGACGGACTGGAACACCCCGCCCCGCCCGCCGGCGAGGTGGGTCCCGCCCAGGACGACGGCGCTCAGCGCGGGGAAGAGCCGGTCCGCGCCCGCGTTGGCGTTCCCCACGCCGAGTTGCGCGGTCGCCATCAGGCCTGCCAGCCCGGCCAGGGCGCCGGCGATCACGAAGGCGAGCGTCTTGTAGGTGTCCACGCGGATCCCTGCCAGCCGCATCAGGTCCTCGGCGCCGCCGATGCCGTAGACGTGACGCCCGATCCGGGTGTAGCGCAGGAGCACGGCACCCGCGACGGCCACCAGCACGGCGATCGTGACCAGGCGGCTCACTCCGAACCATTCCCCCAACGCCCAGGAGCGGAAGGACCGGTCCCGGACCACCGGCTGCTGGTCGGGGAACAGGTAGCTCGCGATTCCCAGCCCGATGAACCAGGTGCCCAGGGTGACGATGAGGGAGGGAAGCCGGAGCCTGGCGTACAGCAACCCGTTGACCAGCCCGAACGCCGCGCCGATCGCGATGCCGCCGGCGACGGCGACGAGGCCGAGGTCATTGGAGTTCAGGCTGTTGGCGAGCATGAGCGACACGCTGATGCTCGTCGACGCCATCACCCCTTCGGCGCTCAGGTCGATGGATCCGGTGAGGATGACGAACGTGAGCCCGACGGCCAGCACCATCGGGATCGCGGCCTGGTTGGCGATGGTGCGCCAGTTGTCCGCCGTCATGAACTGCTCGTTCAGCATGGAGAACGCGGCCGTCAGCACGACCAGCATGACGATGGGAGCCCACTGGTCGATCCGGCCTGGCAGGAGGCGCGACATCCGTTGTGCGGGGGGCACGCGCACGGCCGGAACATGCTCGCCGTCGGGGGTGATGGTGTTGTTCAAGGTCACGATTGGTCCTTGGTGTCCCGCGGGCACGTGGTCATGAGTCGGACATCTCGACGATCTGCCCGGGCGAGTCCGCCCAGAAGTTCTTCTTCAGCGCGTCGTAGGTGTACCTGGCGTCGCCGGCCTTGCTCTTGAGCAGCTTCGAGGCGTTCTCCGGCGTGGCCAGTTCCTGCTTGAGGTAGAAGTCGCGCTGGGCGTGCGACAACTTCTGCGGGTCGACGTCGCCGACCATCGCGGCGTAGGCGAGCCCGAACGTCACGGCGCCCTGGAGGTATCCGTCGACGCGCATCGAGGTGAGCATGTCGCCGCGGACGATCGAGGCGAGCGCGTCGGCCGACCCGTCCGATCCGGTGACCTTGACCCGGGAGTTCAGGTTGTGGGCTCGGAGCGCCTCGACGGCGCCCAGGGCCATGCCGTCGTTGGCGGCCCACACGCCGTCGATCTGCTCGCCGTACTTGCCGATCCAGGTTTCGGTGATGGTCTGGCCCTTCGTCTGGTCCCAGTTGCCCACCTGCGAGTCCAGCAGCTTGACGTCCGGGTGTTTGGCGAGGGCCTTCTTCAGGCCGGCGATGCGTCCCTTGGCCGAGGGATTGTCGGGCACGCCGTTGAGGGCGACGATGTTGCCCTTGCCCCCGAAGCTCTCGAACAGCGCCTCCGCGCTCTTCTCCCCGGACTCGACGCCGTCGTACGCCTGGTGGGCCACCCAGCAGCCGCCGCCGAAGTCCCAGGGGTGGATCTCCGCGGGCCGGTTCCACAGCGTGAGGATGCGCGCTCCGGAGTTCGCCGCCATCTGCACGAGGGGCTTGGTGAACGCTGTGGAGGCCGGGTCCAGCACGATGGCGGTGTCTTTCCCGCCGGCCGCCAGGAGGCCGGTGAACGTGTTGAGGTGCTTCTGGCCGTCGAAGTTGCTCTCGTAGGCCTTGACGTTGCTCTCGGGGACGCCCGCCGACTTGGCCACGGCCTTCGCGCCCTGGATGAACTCCTGCGAGTAGGTGCTCGAGAACGCCCCGACGCCGAGATAGATCTTCACGTTCTTCGGATCCGACGGCGTGGCGCAGGAGCCGCCGGCGGCGGTGCCCGATCCCCCAGGCCCGCTGCTACAGGCGGGCACGAACAGGGCGACGGCCGCGGCGAGCCCCATGGCCGTCGTACGACGCGAACGGCTGGGAGTTTCGGGCATGTCTGTCTCCTTCGATGAACGTCATACAGCCGCGGCCGGAGAGCCGGGTCGATGAGGTGGCCGGATGAGGGGCTCAGCGCCGTGTCACTGTGGCGGCCTGTCGGCAACGCCGTACGGCGGATGTATGAGAAAGACCGTGGCGTTCGCCGCGAAGTGGGGCCAACTGTATGCAGTTTGAAGAAGACGTGTCAACGATGTGACGGGGAATTTGCCCGTTTACGCCCCCGACACCCAGGACAGCACGGCATAATCCATCGTCATCCACCCCGAAATCTGGGCACTCCGCGTTCGGCACGGCTGGCTGTTGACCGGCTGAAGATGAAAATGCATACAGTTCGCGCCTGGTGCGCCGATGCCCGGCGCCCAAGGGCCGGCCGCGGGCCAGATCCGGCGCTGCCGGGCGCGGGCCCGCACGGGTTCGCAGCCGCCCGCGGGGCCTCGATCTGCATGCGCATTCAATGACGCCCTGGGCTATCATGAGCGCGCTGATGACCTATCGCAGGGTGTGCGGCGGGGGCACCGAGAAGGGGGCGTCATGGCGCAGTCGCCGGCACCCGGTGGCCGGCGGGCCGCGAAAGGCAAGGCCGGCGGCCCTGCCCCGCAACGAGCGAGACCTGTCACCAGCTACGACGTCGCCGCCCTGGCCGGCGTGGCGCAGCCGACCGTGTCGCGGGCGCTGCGCGGCGGCAGCGTCTCCGAGGAGACCCGGTCACGGGTCCTGGCCGCCGCCGAGCGCCTCGGTTACGTGCCGAGAGACGCGGGGCGCAGCCTTGCGACCCAGCGCACCCACCGCATCGGCCTGGTGGTGGCCGACCTGCGCAACTTCTTCTATCTCGGCGTTCTGACGGCCTTCGAGCAACGGCTGGCGGAGGCCGGGTTCCAGGTCACGCTCTTCCGCGAGGCCGACGACGCCACCCTGCTCGCCCGGCTTTCGTCGGGCGGCATCGACGGGGTCGCGCTGACCTCGCTCACCTTGCACTCCTCCCTCCCGCGAGAGCTGCGCGAGCGCGGGATCCCGACCGTGCTGCTCAACCGCGAAACCGCGCATCCCGACGTGGACGCCTGCGTCTCCGACAACATCCGCGGCTCGCGCCTGGTCGCCGAACGCCTGGTCGAGCTGGGCCATCGCCGCATCGGCGCCATCTTCGGCCCGGCCGACACGAGCACCGGACGCGACCGCGCGCGAGGGTTCCGCGACGCCCTCGCGGAGGCGGGCGTCGCGCTCCATCCGGCCGCCTGCCGCGAGGTGCCGTACACCCATGCGGCCGGCCACTCGGCCCTGGTGGAGATCCTTGACTCATCGCCCGCGCCGACCGCCGTGTTCTGCGCCAACGACGTCCTCGCCATCGGCGCGCTGAACGCCGCGAAGGCGCGCGGCGTCGACGTGCCGCGCGACCTCACCGTCATCGGTTACGACGACATGGACATGTCGTCGTGGGAGATCATCGACCTCACCACCGTCCACCAGGACATCGACACGATGGCGCGCACGGCCGCCGAGCTCCTCGTCTCCCGCGTGGAAGGCGCCGACGAGGGCCTCCGGCGGGTGGTGGTGCCACCGCGGCTGGTCATCCGCTCGACCGACGCCCCGGTGCGGGCCGGCTGAACCGGCCCGCACCGCGGGTCGTCACCCGCCCGCCGCCCGCAGGCCGAGGTCGCTGAGCCAGCCCGGCGTGCCGTCCTGCGCGGCGGCGCGAATGTCGCCGGATCTGGCGTGCCCCTCGAAAAGCTCCACCCGCGACGCCCGGCCACAGATCCGGCCCAGCTCCGCACTGGTGGCGGGGTCGACGACCTCCTGGTAGGTGACGGTCTTGAGATATTTGCCCACCCACAGGCCGCCCGTGTAGTTCGCGGCGCCGCGGGTCGGCAGCACGTGGTTGGTGCCGATCACCTTGTCGCCGTAGGAGACGCACGTGCCCTGGCCCAGGAACAACGCACCGTAGTTGTGCAGGCGGGTCAGCGCGTCACGGGGAGCAGCCGTCAGCACCTGCACGTGCTCGGAGGCGAACGAGTCGGCGATCGCCCACGCCTCGTCGATGTCCGCCGCCACGATCACCTGGCCGTGGTCGCGCCACGCGGGCCCGGCGAAGTCCCTGGTCGGCATCTCCGGCAGGATGCGCTCGATCGTGTCGATGACCTGGCGGCCCAGGGCCTCGCACGTGGTGACGAGCACCGCCGGCGAGTCGGGGCCGTGCTCGGCCTGGCTGAGCAGGTCGACCGCGACCGTCACCGGGTCGGCGCTCTCGTCGGCGATGACGAGGATCTCGGTCGGCCCGGCGATCAGGTCGATGCCCACGGCCCCGAAGAGCTGGCGCTTGGCCTCGGCCACGTACGCGTTGCCCGGGCCGGCGATCAGGTCGACCCGGCCGATCGTCTCAGTCCCCATGGCCAGGGCCGCGACGGCCTGGACGCCTCCGAGGAGGTAGATCTCGTCGGCGCCGGCCAGCGACATGGCCGCGACGGTCGCCGCCGGGATCTCGCCCCGGATCGGCGGGGTGCACGCGACGACCCGGGGCACGCCCGCCACCTTGGCCGTGACGATCGTCATGTGGGCGGAGGCGACGAGCGGATACCGCCCGCCGGGCACGTACGCGCCGGATGCGCTGATCGGGATGTTCTTCTGCCCGAGGTGCACTCCGGGCAGCGTCTCGACCTCGAAATCCGTGATCGACTCCCGCTGTCTCTGAGCGAAGCCGCGCACCTGCGCCTGCACGAACGCGATGTCCTCGATCACCTGAGGGTTGACGCCGGCGACGATCTCCTCGATCTGCTCGGCCGACAGCCGGAAGGACGCGGGAGACCACTGGTCGAACTTCTCCGAGTAACGGCGTACGGCGTCGTCGCCGTCCTTCCGGATGTCGGCGATGACCGTGGCCACCGTCTCGCGTACCTGCTCGCTGACCTCCGCCAGGTCCGTTGTGGTGGGCACCGCGCTTTTCAGAACAGCCGACACGTCCGTTCCTCCTTGGGTTCGCTTCGTCACTGACGCCCCACGTAGAGGACGCGAGAATGAGCTCAAGAGTGCATTGCATGCGCATGCATTGTCAAGGCGCACCCAAGACGATCGCCCGGCCGGTAACGGCACGGGCGAGCAGGAACAGCATGGTGAACGGCGGTTCTCAGAGTGTTCCGCTGATTAGCATCCGGATGCATACCCGGGAAGGGGGCGCGCGTCCGGCCAGGGAGGTCCCGCCCACCGGTGTCACCGACGAAGAACGGCGGCCCCGTGACGGGACCGCCAAACCGTGTCTTCCAGGCTGACGGCGTGCGGCCCGGGTTCCGGGGCCGCGCGCCACCGCGCGTCAGAAGTCGAACTGGTCGATGTTGGAGGCGTCGAAGGTGAACGGCGGCCCGAGGATGACCTCACCGTTCTCGCCGATCGTGCGCTCCCCCAGCTTGCCCGCCTTGAACGTCTCCCCCTCGGCCCCGGTGATCTGCCCCGACACCAGCGCCGCCGCCGCGTACGACGCGAGATAGCCCAGGTCCTTCGGGTTCCACAGGGCGAACTTCTCCACGGTCTTGTCCTTGACGAACTGCCGCATCTGGTTGGGCGTGCCCAGGCCGGTCAGCACGACCTTGCCCTTGTACTTCGAACCCGAGATGTAGCGGGCCGCGGCCGAGACGCCGACCGTGGTGGGCGAGATGATGCCCTTCAGGTCGGGATAGGCCTGCAGCAGGCCCTGCGTCTCGGTGAAGGACTTCTGGTCGTCGTCGTCCCCGTAGGCGACCTTGACCAGCTTCATGTCCTTGTACTCCGGCTTGGCCAGCTCCTCCTTCATGAACTCGATCCAGGTGTTCTGGTTCGTCGCGTTGGCCGTGGCCGACAGGATGGCGATCTCGCCCTTGTGGTCGATCATCTCCGCGAGCAGCTGCACCTGGCTGCGGCCGACCTCTTCTGAGCTGGCCTGGTTGATGAACAGGTCGCGGCACTGCGGCGCCGCGTCCGAGTCGTACGACACGATCTTGATGCCCTTGGCGCGGGCCTGCTGGAGCGGGCCGCAGACGGCGTTGGCGTCGTTGGCGGCGATGAGGATCGCGTCGTGGCCCTGCTGGGTCAGCGTGTTGATGTAGGAGATCTGGGACGACGCCGACGCGTCGGACGGGCCGACCTCCTTGGCCTCGCCCTTGAACTCCTTGGCCGCCTCGATCCCGGCCTCGTCGACGATCACTTCGTACGGGTTGTTGATCTGTTTCGGCAGGAACGCCAGCTTGATGCCCTCCTTGAGCGGCGCGTCGGGGTTCGCCGAGAAGGCGGCCGAGGAGGCGGGGGCCTCCTGCGGAGCGGCGGTGACGGACGATCTCGTGGTGCCGCCGCAGGCCGCCACGCCAAGGACGAGCAGCGTGGCGACGGCGGTGAGGCGCATCGGGGTCATGGTGTTCCTTTCAGGGCCGGCCTGATGAGGGAGACGAGGCGCGGGGTGAGCACCGACACGATGAGGAGGAGCCCGGTGACGATCGACTGGATCTCCGTCGACACGTCGCCGAGCATCAGCAGGTTGCGGAGCAACCCGATGAGCAGCACGCCGGCGATGACCCCGCCCAGCGTGCCCTTGCCGCCGTCGAAGTCGACCCCGCCGAGCAGGACGGCCGCGATGACGGCGAGCTCGATGCCCAGGCCGTTGTCGGCGCGGGCGGAGCCGTACCTGAGGGTGAAGACGACCCCGGCGAACGCCGCGACCGTGCCGGAGACGACGAAGAGGAGGAGCTTGATGCGCTTGACGCGGATGCCGGAGAAGAACGCGACCTGCTCCTGCGCCCCGATGGCGTAGAGCGAACGGCCGAAGCCGGTGGAGTGCAGCACCACTCCGACGATGACGGCGAGCAGGATGAACAGCGCGACCGGGTACGGGATCGGCGTGCCGGGCACGTCGTCCACGGCCAGCGCGACGTAGCCGGGCGGGAACTGGGCGATCGCCTTGTCGCCGAGCACCACGTACGCCAGGCCTCGGTAGAGGGCGAGCGTGCCGATCGTGACGGCCAGCGAGGGAAGGCCGAGCCGGGTCACGAGCAGCCCGTTGACCAGCCCGCAGACGGCGCCGACGAGCACCACGAGCGGGATGATCGTCTCGATCGCCATGCCGCCTTCCCACATGGCGCCGACGAGCGCGCTCGACAGGCCGAGCACGGAGGCGACCGACAGGTCCACCTCGGCGGCCACCACCAGCATGGTCATGGCCAGCGCGATGAGCGCGATCTCGCCCAGGTCGCTCAGCGCGAACGACAGGTTGCCGGTGGTCGCGAAGCCAGGGGTGGTGAAGGAGCCCGCCACGAAAACGGCGACCAGCAGCGACGCCACCAGGACGTCCCACCGCAGGGCCCTGCCCATGACGGAACGGCCGCCCGCTTGGTCAGCCATGACGGCTCCTGTTCCTGAGCAGGCGGGCCACCCTCATGGCCAGCACCCGGTCGACGCTGATGGCGAGCAGGAGCAGCGCGCCGGTGATGGCCTGCTGCCAGAAGGGGTTGACGCGGAGCACCACCAGGGCGCTGCCGATCGTGGTGAGCAGCAGCGCGCCGAGGGCCGCCCCGTAGACGCTGCCGACCCCGCCGGTGATCGCGACGCCGCCCACCACGACCGCGCTGATCACGATCAGTTCCCAGCCGTTGGCCGAGTCGCCGATGACCGTCCCGAACCTGGCCAGCCAGAGCACGCCCGCCACCCCGGCCAGGCAGCCGCTGACGAGGTAGGCGGTCAGGACGCGGCGGCGCACCGGCACGCCGGCCAGCCTGGCCGCCTCAGGGCTGGAGCCGATGGCGTAGAACTCCCGGCCGCTCGGGTAGGAGCGCAGGTAGTAGCCGATCAGCACCATGACCACGAGCGTGATGAGCGGCAGGTACGGCACACCCAGCACCGACCCGTTGCCGAGCGACAACAACGCGGGCGGCAGGTCGACGGCGTTGATCTGCCGGCCGTGCGCGATGTAGTGGTCGACCCCCTGGATCACGTAGAGCGTGCCGAGCGTCACGACCAGGGCCGGGACCCGGCAGAAGCTGACGAGGAGCCCGTTGAGCAGGCCGCAGGCCGCGCCGATGGCGACCCCGAACACGACGCCGGGCACCAGGCCCCAGCCGCTCGCGAGCACGTCGGCGGTGACGAACGCGACCAGCCCCACCACGGAGCCGACGGACAGGTCGAGGTTGCGGGTGATGACCACGACCGACTGCCCGACGGCCAGCAGGGCGAGGATCGCGGTGTTGAGCAGGATGTCCTCGATGCCCTGCCCGGACAGGAAGTTGGGGTTGACCGCGCCGGTCACGCCGATGAGCAGGGCCAGGGCGATGAGCAGGCTCAGCTCGCGGGCCCTGAACACCAGGTCGACCAGGCTCCTGGCGCTGCGCCCTCCGGGGGCCAGCTCGGACGGCGCGGCCACCGTGCTGGTGGGTCCGGTCACGCGGCCCTCCCTGTCGCGGCGCTCATCACGCTCTCCTCGGTCGCCTCGGCCCTGGGGATCTCGGCGGCCAGCCGGCCCTCGTGCATGACCAGCACCCGGTCGGCCATGCCGAGCACCTCCGGCAGCTCGGAGGAGATCATGAGGACGGCGATGCCCTGGCCGGCCAGCTCCGACAGCAGCCGGTGCACCTCCGCCTTGGTGCCGACGTCGATGCCGCGCGTCGGCTCGTCCACGATGAGCACGGACGGCTCGGTGGCCAGCCACTTGGCCAGCACCACCTTCTGCTGGTTGCCGCCGGACAGCACGCCCACCCCGTCGGCCAGCCGGGCGAACTTCAGCTGCAGCCGCAGCGCCCAGTCCCTGGCCCGGTCGCGCTCGGCCCTGCGGGAGATCGTCGGTCCGCGGCGCAGCTCGCGCAGGCCGGTCAGCCCGATGTTGCGCTCGATCGACAGGTCCATGACGAGCCCCTGCTGGCGGCGGTCCTCGGGCACCAGGGCCAGGCCCGCGTTCATGGCGGCCGTGGGGCTGCCCGCGGGCAGCGTGACGCCGTCCACCGTGACGGACCCGGCGTCCCAGCGGTCGATGCCGAAGACGGCCCTGGCCACCTCGCTGCGGCCGGCGCCGACCAGCCCCGCCAGGGCGACGATCTCGCCCCTGCGCACCTCGAAGGACACGTCGGTGAACACGCCCTCGCGGGTCAGCCGCTCGACCTTCAGCGCGACCTCGCCGACGGCCGTCTCCTCCTTGGGGAACAGCGTGGCGACCTCGCGGCCCACCATGCGGCGGATGAGGTCGTCGTGCGTGAGGCCCTCGACGGGCTCGCTGGCGATCCAGGCGCCGTCGCGCAGGGTCGTGACCCGCTGGCACAGGGCGAAGATCTCGTCCAGCCGGTGGGAGATGAACAGCAGGGCGCAGCCCTGCTCGCGCAGCGCCTGCGCGACCGAGAACAGCCGGGTCACCTCGTGGCCGGAGAGCGCGGCCGTCGGCTCGTCCATGATCAGCACGCGGGCGTCCCTGGAGATCGCCTTGGCGATCTCGACGAGCTGCTGGTCAGCGATGGACAGCCCGCGCGAGGGCTGCTCGGGGTCGAGGGCCACGCCGAGCCGCCCGAACAGCTCGCTGGTCCGCGCGTGCATGGACCTGCGGTCGATCCGGCCGAGGCCGCGCCTGGGCTGGCGGCCCATGAAGATGTTCTCGGCCACGGACAGGTCGGGGAAGAGGGTCGGCTCCTGGTAGATGACGGCCACGCCCGCCTGCTGGGCGTCGGCCGGTCCGGCGAAGTCGACCGGCTCGCCGCCGAGCAGCACCTGGCCGCTGTCGGGGCGGTGCACCCCGGCGAGCGTCTTGACCAGGGTGGACTTGCCGGCGCCGTTCTCCCCCGCCAGCCCGTGCGTCTCGCCGGCGAACAACTCGATGGAGACGTCACGCAGCGCGCGCACGGCGCCGAACGACTTGCTGACGTTCGCCAGGGCCAGCGTGGGGGGAGCGGCCATCCATCCTCCCGAACAACAAACGTTTTAACGGGTGGCTGTCCGGAATCTAGGCGCTGTGTCCAGCGAGCGTCAATGCCTTGACCGAAGCTATGGCGGCATTGTGATTGCTACGTTTTAATCACGTCCGGGACCTGGTGGAACACGGGTCCGCCGCCGGCTTCGACCGGGCGGCGCCGCGAGCCGGCACGCCTCGCGGCGATACCGGCCGGGCGACATGCCGTGCTCCCGCTTGAAGGCGTTGGCGAACGCGTACTCCGAACCGTAGCCGACCCGGGCGGCGATCTCCCCCAGCACCGCGTCCGACTCCCGCATGAGCCGGGCCGCCAGGGCCAGGCGCCACCAGGTCAGGTAGGTGAGCGGCGGCTGCCCCACCAGCGCCGCGAACCGCCGGGCGAAGGCCGACCTCGACAGGCCCGCCCGTTCGCCCATCTCCCGGACGGTCCACGGATGCGCCGGATCCCGGTGCACGGCGTCGAGCACGGCGCTGATCCCCGGATCGGCCAGGGCCGCCACCCAGCCGCCGACCTGGCAGCGCCCCGGCTCCCCGGCGAAGCAGGCCCGCAGGATGTAGAGCAGGAGCATGTCAAGGAGCGACGTCACGATCGTGTCGGCGCCACCACCCGGCCGCTGGACCTCCGTGCTCAGCAGGCCGATCGCGGCACCCAACTCGGCGTCCCGGCCGAGCGCCCCCGGCAGGTGCACCAGGTCGGGCAGGTCGGCCAGGATGGGGTGGGCGCGGCTCGTGTCGAACCGGTAACCACCGCACAGCAGCACCGTCGCCGCGCCCGTGCCGCCGAACGAGTCCGCGGCGAACAGGCCGAGCTCATCCTCCAGCGGGTCGCACGCGGGCTCGGCCGGCGGGGTGGACGCCGTGTCGGCCATCGCGTAGCCGTGCCCGCGCGGGAAGAAGAGCACGTCGCCCGCCGACAGCGCGATCGGCTCGCCGTCCGGTGGGATCAGCCGGCCGGTTCCCTCCAGGACGACCTGGAACCCGGCCGAGCCGGGGACCGTCGGGAACCGCTGGCCCCAGGGTGCGTGCCACGCGACGCGGGCCGCCCGGGGGCGCCCGGTGCGCATGAGCGCGATCACGTCACTGAGCACGTCCATAGCCCGGAGTCTAAGACGATGACGTATGAAATACGCGCCGATGACGCATTGGATGTCTCGATGGGCGCTTCTACGGTTGCTGGCGACGGAAGGAGCGTTCTATGGGTGCGGTTCTGGTCACCGGGGCGACCGGCACGGTCGGCAGCCAGGTGGCGAAGCAGTTGCGGGCGGCAGGCGCCGAGGTCATACCCCTGACGAGGGGTTATGCGGGGGGTGACCTCAAAGACCCCGGATCGTTGCCTCTCGACGGGGTGGAGTCGGTGTTCCTGGTGTGGCCGTTCGCGACGGCCGAGGGTGCGCGGGCGGTGGTCGACGTGCTGGCCGCGCGTGCCCGCCGCGTGGTCTACCTCTCCTCGGCCGCGGTCCGCGAGCACGAACGCGAGGTCGAGCGGCTGATCGAGGAGTCCGGGCTGGAGTGGACGTTCCTGCGCCCGCACGCCTTCGCGGCCAACGCGCTGCGGTGGGCCAGGCAGCTCAGGGCCGGAGTCGTGCGCGCGCCGTACGGCCGGGCCGCCATGGCTCCGGTGCACGAGCGGGACATCGCTGCGGTCGCCGTACGGGCGCTGCTGGAGGACGGCCACCACGGCTCCGCCTACGTGCTGACCGGCCCTGAGCCGATCACCCAGGCCGGCCAGGTGGACGTCATCGCCGAGATCACGGGATTCCCGGCGCGCTGGGAGGAGGTCCCGCCGGCCCATGCCCGTGCGGAACTCCTGGCCGAGGGGTGGGCCGCGCCCGCCGTGGAGGAGGCCCTTCAGGCCCAGGCCACCCTGGTGACCGCTCTGCCCCCGGTCACGCGGACGGTCGAGGAGGTCACGCGGAGGGCCGCCAGCACGTTCCGCGAGTGGGTCGCGGAGCACGCCGCGGCCTTCCGCACCGCCCCTGTCCCGGCCGGCACCATGCGCGCCGCCCGGATCCACGAGTTCGGCGGCCCGTCGGTGATCCGGCACGACCGGATCCCGGTGCCGCGGCCCGGCCCGGGGGAGGTGCTGATCGAGGTGGCGGCCACGTCGTTCAATCCGGCCGAGATCGGCCTGCGCTCCGGCCTGCTGACCAAGGTCTTCGGGACGAGCCTGCCGCGCACCCTCGGCTGGGACGTCTCCGGCACCGTGCTCGAGATCGGCGCGGACGTCACCGGCCTGGCTCCGGGCGACCGCGTGTTCGGTCAGGTGGACGGCGCCGCGGCCGAGTACGTGACCGCGCCCGCGGACCTGCTGGCCAGAGCCCCGGAGAGCATCCCGCTCGCCCACGCGGCCACCATCCCGGTGGCCGGGCTCACCGCCTGGCAGGCGGTCCACGAACACGCCCGCATCACCAGGGGACAGCGCGTGCTGATCAACGGCGCGGGCGGCGGCGTCGGCATGTTCGCCGTCCAGTTCGCCCGGCTGGCGGGCGCGGTCGTGACGGCCACGGCGAGCCCGCGCAGCGCGGCGGCGGTCAAGGGATACGGCGCCGATGAGGTGATCGACTACACCGCCACGCCGCTGCCCGACGGCATGGACGTGCTGCTGAACCTGGCCGCCGTCCCTCCGCCGGCCGCCGCCGCGCTGGCCCGGCTCGGGCGCACGGTGGTCACGATCGCCACCCCGATCGAGGGGGGGCACACACTTCGTGACCCGCAACGACCCCGGCCGGCTCGCTCAGCTGGCGGCCCTGGTGGACCGGGGAGACCTGGTCGCCGGCCCGTCCGAGTGCCACCCGCTGGCGGCGCTGGCGGAGATCCACCGCAGGGCGGAATCGGGGCAAACCCGCGGAAAGATCGTCATCACACCGGTCTGAAGTGCCGCAGGACCTCCGGGTTGGCCATGGCGTCGGGGTTGGCCGCCTGCTCGACGGGCGCGCCGAGCAGGATCTTGCGTACGGGCACCTCGAGCTTCTTGCCCGACAGCGTGCGCGGGATGCCCGGCACGGCGTGGATCTCGTTGGGCACGTGGCGGGGCGACAACTCTTTGCGGAGGGCGTCGCAGAGGGCCCGCTGGAGCGGCTCGGTCAGCTCGGCCCCTTCGGCGAGCGTGACGTACAGCAGCAGCCGCCCCTCCTGGCCGAGCTGGCCGGTGTCGATCACGAGGCTGTCGGCGACCTCCTCGAACCGTTCGACGACCCGGTAGAACTCGCTGGTGCCCATGCGGACGCCGCCGCGGTTGAGCGTCGAGTCGGAGCGGCCGTAGATCACGCAGCTGCCGTCCTCGTTGATCTTGATCCAGTCGCCGTGCCGCCACACGCCGGGGTAGACGTCGAAGTAGCTGCCGAAATAGCGCTCGCCCGACGGGTCGTTCCAGAACTTCACCGGCATCGACGGCATAGGCCGGGTCACCACCAGCTCGCCCACCTCGCCGACGACCGGCTTGCCCGCGGGGTCGTACGACTCCACCTTCGCCCCCAGCGACCGGCACGGGATGATGCCGGCCCTGACCGGGTGGAGCACGGTGGCCCCGACGAAGCCCGTGCACACGTCGGTGCCGCCGGAGAACGACCCGAGCGGGATGCCGGGCAGCTCGGCGGCCAGCCACGCGAACCCCTCGGGCGGCAGCGGCGACCCGGTCGAGCCGACGCCGCGCAGTTTCTCCAGCCCTTCCGGATGGAGGCCGGCCTTCTGCGAGGCCATGATGTAGGGCGCCCCGACCCCGAAGTAGGTCACGTTCTCGGAGTCGGCGATCCGCCACAGCGCCGCCGACGACGGATAGGTGGCCGAGCCGTCGTACAACACCGGCGTGGCCCCCACCAGCAGGGCGCCGACGAGGTAGTTCCACATCATCCAGCCCGTGGTGGTGTACCAGAAGAACACCTCGCCCTCACCCATGTCCTGGTGGAAGGTGAGCGACTTGAGGTGCTCCAGCACCACGCCGCCGTGCCCGTGCACGATCGGCTTGGGCAGCCCGGTCGTGCCGCTGGAGTAGAGGATCCACAGCGGATGGTCGAAGGGCACCCGCTCGAACTCCAGCGGACCCTCCTCGGCGCGCAGCCCCTCCCAGCCGATCACCTCGCCGTGCGGCGGCTCCGTGGCGTGCGCGGGCGCCGGCTCGGCGTGTTGCGGTGCCCGGCCCTCCTCGGCCGCCGCCAGGTAGGGGATCCACACGGTCGCGCGCAGCGAGGGCAGCGCGGCGGCGATCTCGTTGACGGCGGCCGAGCGGTCGTAGCTCTTGCCGTTGTAGTGGTAGCCGTCGACCGCGATGAGCACCTTGGGCTCGATCTGCGTGAACCGGTCGACCACGCTCGGCACGCCGAAGTCGGGCGAGCCCGCCGACCAGATCGCGCCCAGCGAGGCGGTGGCCAGGAAGGCGATGAGGGCCTGCGGGATGTTGGGCACGTAGGCGGCCACCCGGTCGCCGCGCCCGACGCCCAGGCGGCGCAGCCCCGTGCGCACGCGGGCGACCTCGTCGCGCAGCTCGGTGTGGGTCATCTCCTGGCGGGCGCCGTCCTCCGAGACGAACACCAGGGCTGCGCCCCCGGCCCGCGGGCGCAGCGCGTTCTCGGCGTAGTTGAGGGTGCTGCCGGCGAACCACGTGACGCCGGGCATCGTGCCGGACAACACCGGCCCGTCGCCGCGCTCGCCGATCACGTCGAAGTAGTCCCAGATCGACGTCCAGAACTCCTCGGGGTTGTCGACGGACCACCGCCACGCGTCCTCGTAGTCGGCGGGCCGCCCCAGCCACTCCAGGTAGCGGGTCAGCCTGGCCGATGCGACGACCTCTTCACTCGGCTCCCAGACGAGCTCGCCCTCAGCAACCATGTGTCCCATCCTGTCGCTTGATCAACGGAAAGTCATACCCGGGCTTCCCCACAAGTTGCTACTTCCTCAGGTGGTCCACCGCCATACGCGCGGCCGTGCCGATCACCGCGTCGGCGCGGGGCTGGTTGAGCGCGGTGCTGAAGGAGCGGGTGAACACGGCCACCGCGTAGCGCCTGCCGTCGGGATATTCGACGACGCCCGACTCGGTGCGCAACGTCGGGGCCGTGCCGGTCTTGCCGCTGACGGCGACGTCGTCGTACGGGAAGCCGGAGGCCAGCCGGTGCGGCCAGACCTGCTTGTTGAGCGTCGCGCGCATCCAGGCGCACGACTCGGCCGAGGCCGCCTCGTCCCGCCAGATCAGCCCGAACAACTCCGCCATCTCGCGCGGGGTGCTCCGGTTGGTCCGCTCGGGGTCGAGCGCGCTCAGGCGCGCGATGTCGTCGGGATCGACGAACGGCCACGGGTGGCCGGCGTCCTCGCGCATGCTGTCGTTGAACTCCTGGCAACTCTGCAGGACGCGCGTGCCGTGCAGCCCCAGCGCCGCCAGCATCGTGTTGACCGCCTCGCGCCCGACCCTGGCCAGCAGCACGTCGGCGGAGCCGTTGTCGCTCACCGCGATCATCAGGTACGCCAGGTCGCGCAGCGAGAGCGTCACCTCGTCCAGCATCGCCGAGATGCCCGTCGGCCCCGACGACCGGCCGGCCACCGGCACGGTCATCCGGCCCGCGGGGTCGAGCAGCCCGGCGTCGGCCTGCCGGCAGAACTCCACCAGCAGCGGCACCTTGAACATCGACGCCGTGGGCAGCGGCACGTCGGCCCCGTGACCGATCTCCCGGCCCGAGTCGACGTCGACGGCGTGCAGCCAGCCGTTCACGCCGGCCGCCCTGAACAGGGCGTCGAAGTCGGGCGTGCTCACGTGCCCTCCTTCACCGGCCGCGTCAGCGGGTCGCGTCCGCGCCTCATGCCAGCATCCCCGGCCTGCGGCTGATCCGCCGTGCGGGTACGGCGCCCTCGTCCGTCATCCCCGCTCTCTCCTTCAATGTCCGTACGGCCACGGCGGAGAACTCGCCGATCAGGTCGTTGCCGGACGCCGTCGCCATGCGCCAGGCCGTGGAGACCCGGGACATGATCGGCGAGCCTAGCAGCGGCCGCCAGGCCAGCCCCGGGAGCTCTGCCTTCGGCCCGAACGCCACCGCCGCCCCGGCCAGGACCAGCCCGAGCCCGGCGCCCTGGTGCACCTGCGCGGGGACGAAGCCGTGGCGCCGGCATTCCGACAACATCTCGGCGTGCAGCCCTGGCTCGCCCACCTTGGGCGGCATCACCAGCTCGCGCCCTGCCAGGTCGGCCAGGTGCACCTCGCCGACGGCGGTCAGCGGGTCGCCCTCGGCCAGCAGCACGCCCTGCGCCTGCACGAGGATCCGGCCGTACTCCAGGCCGGGCGCGGAGACCGGATGGCGGACCAGGCCGACGTCGATCGTGCCCTCCGCCAGCGCCGTCACCTGGTCGGCGGTCCAGATCTCGGCGGGCGCGAGGCGTACTTCCGGCTTGATCTCGCGGAAACCGGCGACGAGCGCCGCGATCGCGGCGGCGGCCAGGTCGGGCGGGACGCCGACCTTCAGCACCGTGCCCTGGCCCTGCCTGGCCAGTTCGTGCAGCCGGTCCACCCTGGCCACGATCTCGCGGGCCTCGCCCAGCAGCAGCCGGCCCGCCTCGGTGAGCCTGACCTGGCGGGCCGAGCGGTCGAACAGCCGCACGCCGAGCTCCTCCTCCAGGCGCTTGATGCGCTGGCTGAGCGGCGGCTGCGCCATGCCGAGCCGGATCGCGGCGTTGCCGAAGTGGAGTTCCTCCGCGACCACGGTGAAGTAGCGGAGGTGCCGGACAAGGTCCATGAACAGCAACTATATCCAGATATGTATCCTTCGAGCGGCCATATCAGTATTGGACATCCGCGCTCCCGCTCTGGTGTCCTCTCCGTCATGGCACCACAAACGGGGACAAACTATGCCTACCTCCGGCCCGAACGACCGCCGCGGCGCCGGAGCCGGCGATGGCCGTGGATCGTCGCGGGACTGCTCGTCCCGGTCGTCGCGGCCGGCGGCGTCATCTGGGCGCTGCGCACGGAGGGCTCGCCGGAGCGGACGGCCGACGAATACCTCGCAGCCTGGTCGACCCAGGACTACGCGGCGATGCGGGAGCTGGTCGTCGACCCGCCCGCCGACTTCGAGCGCTGGCACCGGCGCTTCCTCGCCGACCTCAAGGCGACCCGGGCCGGCTTCCACCGCCCCGAGCCGTCAGGCGTCTTCGCCCGCTCGGCCTCCGACGGCGTCGTCGGCTTCACCGCCCAGCTGACCGGGGAGCACGACTGGCGCTACAGCGGGGCGCTCAAGCTCGTCGAGAGCGGCCGTAACTGGAAGGTGGCCTGGACCCCCGCCGCCCTGCACCCCCTGCTGAAGCAGGGCCGCTCGCTGCGGGTCGTCACGGAGCGGGGCGACGCGCCCGCGGTCGTGGCCGCGGACGGCACCACCATCAGCACCCCGGACGCGCCCGGCTCCGTGCAGCAACTCGTCGAAGGGATCAAGCAGACCCTTCCCGACCGCTTCAAAGTGCCGGAACGCTCCAGAATCGACCTGTACGAAGGGGACAAGGTCCTCCAGACGGTCGTGAAACCCGCCGGGAAGCGCCCGTTGCGGACCACGATCGACCTGAAGGTGCACCGGTCGGGGGCCCGGGCGCTCGAAGGCGTGTCCAAGCCCCGCTCGCTGGTGGCGCTGCGGGCCTCGACCGGGGAGATCCTCGCGGCGATCAACGCGCCCGGCGGGTTCAACCGGGCCCTGCTCGGCAAATATCCGCCGGGCTCGACCTTCAAGGTCGTGACGGCCTCCGCCCTGGTCGCCGACGGAACCGAGCCGAGCGAGCAGGTCGCCTGCCCCGCCGAGCGGAACATCGGCGGCTTCCCGTTCCACAACGCGGGCTACGAGGACTTCGGCACGCTGTCGTTCCGTGACGCGTTCGCGCATTCGTGCAACACCACGTTCGGCGAGCTCGCCGTGACCGAACTGAACGGCGGCCGGCTCGGCGAGGTCGCCGGGAGCTTCGGCTTCGGCGTCCCGATCACGCCCGGCGTGCCCGCCGTACGGGCGGAGTTCCCCGACCCGAAGGACGACACCGACCTCGCCTCCGCCGCCATCGGGCAGGGCAGGGTGCTGGCGAGCCCGCTGAACATGGCGTCCGTCGCCGCGGCCGTCGCCTCCGGCGCGTACATCCCGCCCAGCCTCGTCAAGGACGAGCACATCCCCGACGCGCAACCGTCCCGGCCACGCCCGCTGGAGCGAGGGGTGGTGGCGGCGCTGCGCAAGCTCATGCCTGCCGTCGTCACCGACGGCACCGCCCACGCCGTACGGTTCCCGGCCGGCACGGCGGGCAAGACCGGCACCGCGGAGTACGGCTCCGGCAAGGAACCGCCCGCGCACTCCTGGTTCATCGGCTACAAGGGGGACCTGGCGTTCGCGGTGGTCGTCGAGGGCGGCGGGGCGGGCAGCGCGGTGGCGGCCCCGATCGCGGCCCGCTTCCTCGACGCCCTGCCCTGACCCCCGCGGTGCAGGCCGGCCGGCATCGCGGTCGAGCGGGAGGTCAGCCGGCTTTGCGGTCGAGAGGGGACGTGAGGCCGGCGACCGCGGCCACCACCTCCGAGGCGTTGGACAGGTCGGGCAGCACGATGTCGGCGCCCGCCTCGCTGAGCTCGGCCGCCGTCGACCGCCCGGAGGCGATCCCGATCATGGCCGCACCGCCGATCCTGGCGGCCTGCACGTCACGCGTGGAGTCGCCGATCACCACGGTGTTGGCCGCGGTGAACGGCACCCCGAGGCGCTGCTTGGCCCGCGACTGCGCGACCTGCAGCAGCGTCGCCTTGGGATAGACCTCCTCGCCGTAGCCGCCGAGCTCGAAGTCGATGTACTTGTCCAGCTTGAAAGCCTTGAGCTTGTGCACGGCGTTGCTCTTGATCGTGCCGGTCAGCACCGTCTGGACCACGCCGTCGAGCTTGGACACCGACTTGAGCGCGTCTTTCGCCCCGGGCATCATCCGGCCCTGCTCGGCCAGCCGCCCGCGCCGGTCGGCGAAGGCCATGGCCAGGGCCGCCAGGAACTTGGGCAGGTGGGCGTCCTCGGCCTGGACGCCGTTGACGGCCAGCGTCTCGAAGACGATCTCGGAGTCGGGGCGGCCCAGCGGGGGAACGAGCTTGACCAGCGGTCGCCCGGTCACGAGGCGGAACGCCTCGGCGTAGGCGTCCCTGGTCACGATGGCGACGTCGACCAGGGTCAGGTCGACGTTCCAGAGCACAAGGCGGTTGATGGCGGCCTCCTGAGGGGGTGATCCCTGCCAAGGGTACGGCCGCGACCGGGCTCAAGGCCCGCGCCCGCGCGATTTTCGTTATGCCCCGAGCATGGCGCGAGCGCTGTCTAGGCGTGGTCGAGGGCGTCGGCCAGGGTGTCGACCACCGGCAGACCGGTGCTTTCGAGATCGGCCCTGGTCGTCATGCCGCCGGTGTAGAGCACCGCCCTGGCTCCCACGTGCTTGGCGGCGAGCCCGTCGTCCACGCTGTCGCCGATCACCAGGATGTCGCTGGGATCGATGCCGAGCGCCGCGATGTGCGCGGTCATGTGGGCCGCCTTCTCGCCGCCGGTCAGCCCGAGCAGCCCGTCGATCCTGGTGAAGTGCCGGGTGATGCCGAACGAGTCGACCTTGGGCACCAGATGGGCGTGCGGCGCCATCGAGCAGAGCGACTGCGTGCCCGTCCAGCTGGAGAGCACGACCTCGGCGCCGGCGGCCAGCCGGCAGCTGTCGCACAACCGGTAGTAGTGCTCGTGGAAGCCTTCGTCGAGCAGCTGCCACTCGCCCTCGGTCAGCGGGCGGCCGAGCAGGCGCTCGTAGGCGAGCCAGACCGGGCGCGTGTAGACCGCGCGGAATCCGTCGGCGGTCATCGCAGGCAGGTCGTACGGCTTGAAGACTTCGTTGGTGGCTTCGACCACGGCGTCGAGATCGTGGAAGAGAGTGCCGTTCCAATCCCAAACAATGTGCTTTGTCATGTCATGACCAGCATAGTGGCCCGGCGTGACATTCCACGGAACACGCGGAGGCCGCGGGCCGTCCGGCCGCGGCCTCCGCTCGCATGCGTCAGCCGCAGGCCTTCGCGGTCGTGCCGGAGCCGTTCTGGCCACCCCGGCCGCCGCCCCACTGCGCGGTGGCGCTGCCCCAGGCGCACATGTTGTTCGCCCAGATCATGTCGCCCCAGTGGCGGCCCCCGTTGCCGGCCTTGTAGGAGAAGGTGTCGTAGCGCCCGTCCCTGGCGTAGACCTTGATGGTGCCGCTCATGCTGGCGCCGACCTTGATCTCGGTCCAGTTGGTCTTGCACCTGCCGGACCACATCAGCTTGATGGTCCCGATGGTGCCATGGGCACGGCTCTTGATCTTCGCGGTCTTCACCGCGCGGGCCGAGTTACCGCAGCCCGACTTGTAGGGGTCCTGGTGGTCGTACGGCTTGGCTGCCTGGGCGTTCGCGGGAGAGCCTGCGAAGAGGGCCGCCGCCGCTACCGCCCCCGTAACGACAGCCACAACTCGAAGCTTCACTGAGAACCGACTCCTTTGGGTAAAGAACAGTGCTGGGTCGGGACAATAGCGGGTAAAGTCACGGGCCGGTCAAGGAAGTGTGTCGGACGTAACGTCACCGTTACTCACCGAGAAGTTCGGGGATCTCCTGGGTCGCATACCACATGAGCTCGTGGGCCTCCGCGCCGTCCACGGTGAACTTCGCGTCGTCGTCGCCCGCGTCGGAGGCCGGCAGCGCGGCGATGGCGGCCTCGATGTCGGCCACCGCGTCGTGGTCGTCGACGTGCACGGCGGCCACCTTGGCCAGCGGGACCGGCCCGGCGAGGCGCACCCTGCCCCGCTCCTCGAGACCGACGCCGGCGGACACCTCGCGGTCCGGCACCTCGGCCGCCACCACGACACGCCTGGGCGCGGCCCTCCCGCCGACGGCGGCCAGCAGGCGCAGCGAGGCGCGGGCCGCCTCGGTGAGCGCGACGTATTCGAGCTCCTCGGTGTCGCCCGAGGCGTACCACTCGGTCAGCGCGGGGGTCACCGCGTAGCCGGTCAACGGGGCCGGGCCCACCTCTCCCGCCTCGACCGCCGCGGCCAGGCCAGGGAGAGTGCACGGCAGATAGACGCGCATGACGTACCTTTCCACGCTTTCGCCAGGGCTCGGCCATCGGGAAACCTGAGCCACCAGACCGACACCTTACTGATCGGCGCCCTGCTCATCAGCCCGCCGCCTGACCGCGATGCCCCGGCAGGTTGTCAGGCCCGGCGCAGCGTGAGGCGGAGGAGGGACTCGAGCTCCGTGATGGTCGACTCCGCGTCGCGGTGGTGGATGCCGGCGATGCCGAGGGCGCGGGCGGCCAGGATGTTGGCCTCGATGTCGTCGATGAACACGCATTCCTCGCCGGGGAGCCCGATCCGGCCGAGGGCGTGGTGGAAGATGCGCGGCTCGGGCTTGCGCATGCCGACCTCGCCGGAGATCACGACCGCGTCGAAGAGGTCGTCCCAGCCGTCGCGGGCATACGTGTTCGCCCAGGAGTTGGAGAGCAAACACGTTTTAAGACCATTTTTCCGCACATCGCGGAGCAAGTCGTACATCTCCTCGACCCGCTCGAACCCCGCGAACATACGATCCAGCAGCCCCTCCGCCACCGGCGGCACCCCGTCGAGCGTGAGCAGCCGGGCCGCGAGATCGCGCTCGAAGGCCGAACCGTCGAGCTCGCCGCGTTCGAGCGCGTGGACCGTGCTCTCCCCCGCGCCGTCGCCGTAAGCGTGATCGACCATCTCGCGCATCACGACGTAGTAGTGCTCGGCGTCGATCCGGTCCTCGCGAATCCACCTGCCGATGGAGTCGGACATGCTCGTCGTGAGCACCCCGCCCCAGTCGATCAGCACACCCGTGACCACGACCACCTCCAGGCTCGAACGTCGTTCCAGAATAAGGTGTCCCGCGGCCCGCGCTCACGCCCGGCCGCGAGGCACCACCAGCCCCGTTTCGTACGCCGCGACGACCGCCTGGGTCCTGTCACGCAGGCCGAGCTTGTTCAGCACGCGGCTGACGTGCGTCTTGACCGTCTCCTCCGTCACCAGCAGCCGCCCCGCGATCTCCGGATTGGACAACCCCTCCGCGACCAGTCTCAGCACCTGCGTCTCGCGCGGGGTGAGCCTGGCCAGCTCCGCCACGGGAGCCTCGCCCCTCGGGCCCTGGCGGGCGAACTCGCTGATCAGCCGCCGGGTGACCGCCGGGGCCAGCAGCGCCTCGCCCGCAGCGATGACGCGTACGGCGTCGAAGAGCCGCTCGGCGGTGACGTCCTTGAGCAGGAAGCCGCTGGCCCCGGCGCGCAGCGCGTCGTAGACGTACTCGTCGAGGTCGAACGTCGTCAGGATGAGCACCCGTGGCCCGCCGGGCCCCGCGAGCAGCCGGGTGGCCTCGATGCCGCCCATGCCGGGCATGCGCACGTCCATGAGCACCACGTCGGGCGACCGCTCGCGGCACACCCGCACCGCCTCGGCGCCGTCGGCGGCGGTGCCGGCGACCTCGAAGTCCGGCTGGGTGTCGAGCAACTCGGCGAACCCGGTGCGCACCACCAGATGATCGTCGGCGATGACGACACGGACCTTGGGACCACTCATCCGCTCGGTCGTTCCTTTCCCGGGAGGCGTTCGTCGCTGCGCGGGAGGCGGGCCTCGACGAGGAACCCCCCGCCCGGCGCGGGGCCCGTGTGCAGGCCGGCGCCGACGGCCGCGGCGCGCTCGCGCATGCCTGACAGACCGTGACCACCCTGCTCATCACCGGGCTCATCACCGGGCTCATTACTGGGCGGTCCCGGCCCGTTGTCGCGGACGCGCAGCCGCACGACCTCGTCACCGTAGTCGAGCTCCACGTCCACGGCCGCGCCCGGGGCGTGCCGCCGCACGTTCGTGAGAGCCTCCTGGATGATCCGGTACGCGGCCAGTTCCACCCCCGGGTCGAGCTCCACCGGAGTGCCGCGCAGGACGAGCCGGGTGACCGTGCCCGACGCCTCGCGCGACGCGTCGAGCAGCTCGTTGAGCTCGTGCAGGCGCAGGCCCGGCTGAGGCCGCCAGGCCGGCTCCGCCTCCGCGTCCTCGCGCAGCACGCCGAGCAACCGCCGCATCTCGGTCAGCGCCGCCCTGGCGGTGTCGCCGATCGCCAGCAGCCGCTCCGCACCGGCGTCGGGCATCCCGGGGACGGCGAGCCGGGCCGTCTCCGCCTGCACGGCGACCATGGAGATGTGGTGGGCGACCACGTCGTGCAGCTCACGGGCGATACGGGCGCGCTCGCCCCTGGCCGCGTGCTCCAGCAAGCTTTCCGACATGACCTGCCGGGCCGCCGTGTCGGCCATCGCCCGGCGGCGGGCCCGCCGCGCGATCCCGGCCAGCGCGGCCGCCGGGGCCGTGCACGCCGCCAGCAGCGCGAGCATCCACGCCTGGCCGTCCGTACGACCGGCCGCCGCCAGCGCCACCGCCAGCAGCGGGAACGGCGCCACGGCCAGCACGGCGGGGACCGGCGGCCCGTGGTGGCCGGACCGGTAGGCGGCGATCAGCTGCGTGACCGTGCCCGCCACGGTGAACGTGTCGAAGGCCGCGATCGACATCACCGCCGCCGCGCAGGCGACCAGGGCCCCCGCGAACGGCTGCGCCCACAACAGCGGCAGCGGGAGCGTGGTGGCCAGCGCGAGCAGCGGCAGCACGATGAGCTGGGCCGGGTCCGGCACCCAGGGCTCGGCGCCACGCGCCCCGGGACCCGCCCGGTCCGCGGTCGGTGGGGCGTCCACAAAGGTGCCCGCGGGCACGCTCACCGTGTCGCCCAGCACCGGCCGCGTCGACGAGAGCGCCGCCAGCGACTCGGCCACGGCGAGCAGCGCCGGCAGCACGCCGGTCGCCAGGGGCGCATACGGCGCCAGCGCCGTGCACGCGGCCGGGATCCGGCGCACCCACGCCATCCGCCTGCCGCCCGCTCGCCTCACGCAAGCCATTGTCACCGCCCCGCGGCCCGCCGCCATCCCTCGTACGAGGGACGGGCCGTCGCGGGCGTCAGGGAGGGCGGAGATGGCTCCGTCGCGTGACGACCGGCACGGGGTCCGCTGCCTAGTCTGCCTGGCGTGGAAGCAACCATCGAAGTCTCCGGGCTGCGCAAGCGGTTCGGCGCGACCCAGGCCCTGGACGGGATGTCGTTCACCGTACGGCCTGGCCAGGTCACCGGGTTCGTCGGCCCCAACGGCGCGGGCAAGTCCACCACGATGCGGGTGGTGCTCGGTCTGGACACCGCCGACGAGGGCAGGGCGCTGGTCGGCGGGCGGCCGTACCGGAGCCTGCGCACCCCCTTGCGGCACGTCGGCGCGCTGCTGGACGCCGGTGCGCTGCAACCGAGCCGCACCGCGCGCGACCACTTGTTGTGGCTGGCCCGCTCCCAGGGGCTGGGCGCCGGGCGGGCCGACGCGCTGCTGGCGCAGGTCGGGCTGGCCGCCGCGGCGAGACGCCGCGCGGGCGGGTTCTCGCTGGGCATGCGCCAGCGGCTGGGGATCGCCGCGGCGCTGCTGGGCGACCCGCCGATGCTCATGCTGGACGAGCCGTTCAACGGCCTCGACCCCGAGGGCATCGTGTGGATCCGCGGGCTGCTGCGGTCGCTGGCCGCCGAAGGGCGGGCCGTGCTGGTGTCCAGCCACCTGATGAGCGAGCTGCAGGACACCGCCGGCCACCTCGTGGTGGCGGGCCGGGGCCGGGTGGTCGCGGACACCAGCGTGGCCGACCTGATCGCGGCCGCGTCCGGTGGCCAGGTCACGGTCCGCACGACGGCACGGGAGCCCGCGATGTCGGCGCTAGCCGGAGCGGGCGCCACGGTGACCGTCACCGGACGTGACACGCTCACCGTCGCGGGGCTGGCCGCCGAGCACGTCGTACGGCTGCTCGGCGACCGGTCCGTGCCGTTCTCCGAGGTGAGCGCCCACCGGGCGACGCTGGAGGAGGCGTACCTCGACCTGACCAGGGATGCGGTCGACCACCGGGGAGCGGCGCGATGACCGCCGTCACCCCCTACCGCTCGGACCTGCGAGCCGGGCGGGACGGGTTCTGGCAGCTCGTACGCGCCGAGTGGACCAAGTTCCGCACCGTTCGCGGGTGGGTGGCCGGCGTGGCGACCGGGGCGCTGCTCATCGTGGGACTCGGATTGTCGTTCGCCGCGGGCAGCCACTCCTCTTGCAGCAATGGGCCGGTGGAGGTGCCGTGTCCCGTCCCTCCGCTGGGCCCCGGCGGCCAGGCCGTGGAGGACCGGTTCTTCTTCGTCCACCAGCCGCTGGACGGCGACGGCGCCATCACCGCGCGCGTCACCTCCATGATCGGCCAGATCCGCAAGCCCGACGCCACCCCTGGCGTCAGGAACGTGGTCGAAGGTGTCGTGCCCTGGGCCAAGGCCGGCCTCATGATCAAGGAGAGCACGGAGCAGGGCGCCTCCTACGCGGCCGTGATGGTCACCGGCAACCACGGCGTGCGCATGCAGCACGACTTCACCGAGGACGTGGCCGGCCGCCCCGGCGGCGTCTCACCGCGATCCCCGCGCTGGCTGCGGCTGACCCGTACGGGTGACACGATCATCGGCGAGGAGTCACCCGACGGCAGGCGGTGGACCCGGGTCGGCACCGCCCGCCTGGAGGGCCTGCCGACGCAGGTCCGCATCGGACTGTTCGCCGCCTCCCCCGGCGACCTCACGATCTCGCCGAACGCCGCCGGCGGGTCCGTCGCGGCGTCCCGCTTCACGGAGGCCACCGCCGTCGCCGACCGGGTCAGCGTGCGCGGCGCCGGAACCGGCGGCACGTGGAAGAACGACGACATCGGCGTCACGATGGGACTCGACGGCGTGACCCCCCATCACCCGGGCCGGCTGGAGCGCTCCGGCGGCACGTTCGCCATCACCGGCGTCGGGGACATCGCGCCCCTCACGGGCGAGAACACCGTCGAGCGCACGCTGTCCGGCGCGATGGCGGGGCTGATCGCGACGATCGTCGTGGGGGTGCTGTTCGTGACCGCCGAATACCGGCGGCGGCTGATCCACACCACGATGCTGGCCAGCCCGCGCCGGGGCCGGGTGCTGGCGGCCAAGGCCGTGGTGATCGGCTTGGTGACGTTCCTCGCCGGGCTGGCCGCCACCGGCGTCACGCTGCCGGCCGGGCGGCGCATCCTGAGCGGCAACGGCGTCTTCACCCAGCCGGTCCCCCTGCTCACCGAGCTGCGCGTGATCGCGGGCGTCGCCGCGCTGCCGGCCGTGGCCGCCGTCCTCGGCCTCGCGCTCGGCGCGCTGTTCCGGCGCAGCGCGACGGCGGTCGTCGTGGCCGTCGCGGCCACCCTCGTCCCGTACGTGCTCGCCGTCATGTCCTTCCTGCCGGAGAGCGTGTCGGAGTGGCTGCTGCGGATCACGCCCGCGGCCGGGTTCGCGATCCAGCAGAGCGTGCCCGAATATCCGCAGGTGATCGCCCACTACGCGCCGGTGGCCGGCTACTACCCGCTGGCGCCGTGGGCCGGCTTCGCCGTCCTGTGCGGCTACACCGCCGCCGCCCTCGCCCTGGCCGCGTACCGGCTGCGCGGGAGTGACGTATGAGACACGCCGTGTACGCCGAGTGGACGAAGCTGCGCACCGTGCCGGGGCCCGGGTGGCTGCTGGCCGGGACGGTCGTGCTGACCGTGGCGCTGAGCGCCGTGGCGGCCGCTTCCGTGACGTGCGCGTCGGCGGGCTGCGGCCACGACGCCGCCAGGATCGGCCTGCAGGGCGTCCAGCTCGGCCAGGCGACGGTGGCGCTGCTGGCCGTGCTGATGGTGTGCGGCGAATACGGCACCGGCCTGATCCGCACCAGCCTCGTCGCGATGCCGCGCCGCACCACCGTCCTGGCCGCCAAGGCCACCGTGCTCACCGGCCTGACGCTGGCCGCGGGGACCGCAGGCGTGCTGGGGTCGGTGCTGGCCGGGCGGCTGCTGCTCCCTGGCAGCGGATTCACCCCGGCCCACGGCTACCCGCCGCTGTCGCCGGCCGACGGCCCGACGCTGCGCGCCGCCGCCGGGTCCGTGCTCTATCTGGCGCTGATCGCCCTGCTCAGCCTGGGCGTCGCCACCGCCGTACGAGACTCCGCCGCGGCCACGGGCGCCGTGCTGGGCCTGCTCTACCTGTTCCCGCTCGCCGTACGGATGGTCGCCGACGAGGGGACGCAGCGGTTGCTCTGGCAGCTGTCGCCGGCCGGCGCCGGGCTCGCGGTCCAGGCCACCACCGACGCCGCCGTCCTGCCGCTCGGCCCGTGGGCGGGGCTGGGCGTGCTCGCCGCGTGGGCGGCGGCCGCGCTCCTGGCCGGCGGGCTGCTGCTGGGCCGGCGCGACGCCTGAACGTCCGGGACGGATCGT
Source organism: Nonomuraea sp. B1E8 (assembly GCF_039871515.1). Classification (NCBI taxonomy): domain Bacteria; kingdom Bacillati; phylum Actinomycetota; class Actinomycetes; order Streptosporangiales; family Streptosporangiaceae; genus Nonomuraea; species Nonomuraea sp. B1E8. Next base: position 455,739 of record NZ_JBDPLS010000001.1, read on the forward strand.
AGCGGCCTCAACCGCCCGAGACCCGGGCGGCCAGCTTGCGGTGCTCGGCGGAGCGCAGCACGCGGGCCGCCTCCGCAGCGGAGGCGACGGGGGCCTCGGCCAGCAGCCCTTTCGACTGCTTGAGCGTGAGCAACCTGGTGACCGACTGGTCGAGCCGCTGCTCGGAGATGCGGCCCGACTTCACCGCCGCCAGCACCGCCCGGTGGGCCTCGGGCAGGTCGTTGGGCATGAGCAGCAGGTCGGCGCCGGCCAGCACGGCACGGACCGCCACCTCGCCGTCGTCGTACTTCGTGCGCGCCCCGCCCATGTTGAGCGCGTCGGTGGAGATCACGCCCTTGAAGCCCAGCTTCTCCCGCAGCAGGCCGGTGAGGATGGGCTTGGACAACGTCGCCGGGTCTCCCGACGGGTCGAGCTTGGGGAAGACGATGTGGGCGCTCATCACGGCGTCCACGCCCGCGGCGATCGCGGCCTTGAACGGCGGCGCGTCGATCCGCTCCCACTCGGCCCTGGTGTGCTTGATCACGGGCAGCCCGCTGTGGCTGTCGACGGTCGTGTCGCCGTGGCCGGGGAAGTGTTTGACCGTGGCGGCGATCTTCGCGTCGTCGAAGCCCTTGACCGCCGCCGTGACCATCTTGGCCACCTTTTTCGGGTCGTCGCCGAAGGCCCGCCTGCCGATCACGGGGTTTCCCGGGTTGACGTTGACGTCGGCGACGGGGGCGAAGTCGAGGTTGACGCCGAGCGCCCGCAACTCCCGGCCGGTGGCCGCGGCCACGGCCCGCGACAACGACAGGTCCTTCTTCGCGCCGATCTCGCCCGCGCCGGGGAAGTCGGTCATGACCGCGGACATCCGCGACACCAGGCCGTTCTCCTGGTCGGTGGCCACCAGGAGGGGGACTCCCTTGGCCGCGCGCTGCATGCCGTTGGTGAGGCCGACGACCTGGCGGGAGCTCTTGACGTTCTGCGGGAAGAGGATCACGCCGCCCAGGTGATATTTCCTGATCACCTTGGCCGGGGTCTGGGCGCCGTAGCGGGCGTGGTTCTCCCCCGACACCGAGGAGGCGGAGGTGCCGTAGAGGACGGGCATGAACAGCTGGCCCACTTTCTCCGCGACGCTCATCTCGGCCAGCGCGCTCTTGACGGGATCGGGCTTGTCCGGCGTCTGGGGCGGGCGCTGCGGGGTGGATTGCGTGGGTGGCGCCGCCTTACCCCCCGGCGGCGTCGTGCCCGCCGAACCGCCGCCGCCGGCGCACGCGGCGAGCGCGATCGTCAGGACACCTGCCGTTGCGATGCGTCGAGGGGAGTGAGGCATGCCTCCTAAGGTATCCGTGCGACGACCCGGCCGGGCCCCGCGCCCGCGGGCCCCGGTTCCCTCGTCAGAGCCCCAGCCTGCCGAGTTCGGGAAGGTGCACGCGGGCCGCCGCACGCGCGGCGCCCGCGGTCGTCTGCTCCCGCGCCGCCTCGGCCGCGAACGCGCACTGCTGCAGGGTGTGCGCGGCCAGTCCGGCGCGTACGGCGGGCAGCGCCCCTGCCCCCATCGACAACGTCGTCGCCCCCAGGCCGACGAGCACGCACGCCAGCGCCGGATCGGCGGCCGACTCCCCGCAGATCCCGCACGGCTTGCCCGCGTCGTGGGCGGCGTGCGCAGCCATGGCGACCAGGTCGAGCAGCGCGGGCTGCCACGGGTCCTGGAGCGCGCTCACGGCGCCGAGCTGGCGGTCGGCGGCGTAGGCGTACTGGGACAGGTCGTTGGTTCCGATCGAGACGAAGTCCACGGGCGCGAGCAGGTCCTTGGCCCGCAGCGCGGCGGACGGGATCTCGATCATCACGCCCACGCCGCTCAGCCCTTTGGCCCGGCACCGCTGCGCGAACCAGTGGCTCTCCTCGGCCGTGGCCACCATGGGCGCCATCACCATGAGGTCGTCGGTCGCGACCTCGGCCAGCGCGCCGAGCTGTGCCTCCAGCACCTCGGGGAACTTACGGAACGCCCGCAGGCCCCGCTCGCCCAGCGCCGGGTTCGGCTCTGTGGTGGAGGGCAGGAAGGCCAGCGGTTTGTCCGCGCCGCTGTCGAGCGTCCTGACGACGACCTTGCCACCGGGGAACGCCTCCAGCGCCGCCTGGTAGGCACGCCGCTGCTCCTCGGCGGACGGCGCCTCGGCGCGGTCGAGGAAGAGGAACTCGGTCCGGTAGAGCCCGATGCCCTCGGCCCCCGCCTCCCGGGCGGCGGCCAGGTCGGCCGGGCTGCCGATGTTCGCGAAAAGCGGAACGAGGTGGCCATCGGCGGTCCGGCCGGGGCCCTCCGCCCCGGACACCGCGGCCTGCCTGGCCGTCGCGGCGCCGACGGCCTCGGCCACGTCGGACTCGGCCGGCTCCAGGCGCACCTCGCCCGAGCCGCCGTCGGCCATCACCCGCACGCCCTGCCGGATCGTGGTCGCGCCCGGGCAGGCCACGACGGCGGGCACGCCCATCGCCCTGGCGATGATCGCGGTGTGGCTGGTGGGGCCGCCCTCCTCGGTGACGAACGCGGCGACGTCGCCCCTGGACAGCAGCGCGGTGTCGGCGGGCGCGAGGTCTCGGGCGACCAGCACGTACGGCTCCGCCGGCGCGGCGGGCAACCCCGGCATCGCGTGCCCGTAGAGGAGCGCGACCACGCGGTCCCTGATGTCGTTGAGGTCGGCGGCCCGCTCGCCCAGGTATCCACCGGAGCCGGCCAGCACGTCCCGATATTTCGTGAAAGCTTCGTAGACCGCTCTCGGCGCGGCCAGCCCGCGGTCGATCAGGGAGCGCACCTTCACGACCAGGCCGGGATCCTCGGCCATCAGCGCCTGGGCCTTGAGGATCTCCTCGGCCTCGCCGCCCGCCTGGTTGCCGCGGGCCTCCAGCTCGCCCGCGACCCGGGTGAGCGCGGTCATCGCGCGCTCCTTCTCCTGCTCCGCCTCACCGGTGTAGGTGGCGCCCTCGGGGGGTTCGGGCACGGAGGCGGTCAGTACGTACGCGGGGCCGTGCCCGATGCCCGGGCTGACCCCCACCCCCCGCAGATTCATGGCTTACCGGCGATCTCTGCCAGTTCGTCGAGCACCTCTTCCGAACCCTCGCCCGCCGCGGAGATCACGACGGTCTCGCCCTGGCGGACGTCGAGCCCCAAGATCGCGAGAATGCTCTTGCCGTTGACGGGGTCACCGCCGTGGGCCTTCGCCACCGCGATGTCCATCGGAGCCTGTTTGGCCCGCTGCACGAACGTCGCCGCGGGCCGGGCGTGCAGCCCCACCTCCGCCGCTACGGTGACCTTGCGCTCACCCATCTGCTTCTTCCTCCTTCTGCGCCGGTCCGGACCAGCCGGACCCGGGATTAGTACGGCGCCTGCCCGATCGGGGTCGAATCGGCGGCATGCCTATTGTGACGCCTTGGCAGCGGGTCTATTCCCATGTGAACAGCTCGTCTCCTGCCTGCACCCTGCCCCGAGCGACCCCGGTCACCGCATCGGAGAGCGCGTCCAACGCGACCACCGGGCAGACCGGCGAGCGGCCGCCCGCCTCGACGGCCGTCGGGTCCCACGCCACCACCGCCTGACCGGCGCACACCCTGTCGCCCTCGGTCGCCAGCAGCCGGAACCCCTCGCCCCTGAGCTGGACCGTGTCGATGCCCAGATGCACCAGCACGCCTCTGCCGTCGTCCCCCACGATGACGTACGCATGCGGATGCAGCTTCATGATTTTTCCCGCTATGGGAGCAACGGCCTTCCCCGGCCCTCTCAGCGGATCGATCGCCGTTCCCGGCCCCATCATGCCCGCGGAGAACACCGGATCGGGCACCGCGGCCAACCCCACGGCCGCCCCCTCGACCGGGGCGAGAACAGTCGTCATGATCTCGCTCTCAGCCGATGACGTCCTCGATGTCGCTGGCGATCGTGTCCGCCTCCGGCCCGACGACGACCTGGACCACGTTGCCCGCGGCCATCACGCCGTGCGCGCCCGCCGCCCTGAGCGCCGCCTGATCGACCATGGACGCGTCGCGCACCTCCGTACGTAGCCGGGTGATGCAGGGCTCTATCTCGATGATGTTGCCGGCACCGCCGAGCGCCGCGATGATCGCGTTGACGTCAGCCGCCATCCGGTCCTCCCTTGCGCTAACACTCCGACCAGGCTAGACGACGCTGTGTGATCAGTCCGTCTGAGTGACCTTGTTGAGGCCGCGCGGCGCGTCGGGGTCGATGCCGAGCCTGCGGGCGAGCGCCTCGGTGAGCAGTTGCCCCGGCACGATCAGGCCCATCGGCGCGACCCACTCGGGCAGGTCGGGACCGTTGAGCGCGGCCGTGCCCGCCCGCGCGAGCGCCTCGCCGCCCCCGATCGTGTACGCCGCCGCCCCCGCGGCCACCACCCGCTCGGCCAGCGCGACCGTACCGGACAGGGTGGGGCTGTTCTCGGAGGCGACCAGCAACGCGGGGGTGTCGGCGTCGACCACGGCGATGGGCCCGTGCAGCAGGTCGGCGTACGACAGGCCCATGGCGTGCAGGTAGCAGGCCTCCTTGAGCTTCAGCGCGGTCTCCAGCGCCGTGGAGAACGCCAGCCCGCGCCCCGACACCACCACGCCCGGCTTGTCCGCCAGCCCTTCGACCAGGGCGTCGAGGTCGCCAGGTGCCGCGACGAGCTTCTCCACGGCCTCGGGCACCCGCCGCAGCTCCGCCACGTCCACGTCGGCGCCGAGCCCCAGCGCGAGCACGGCCAGCGCGGCGAGTTGCGTGGTGTAGGTCTTGGTCGCCGGCACGGCCTCCTCCTCGCCGGCCACCGTGCAGAGTGCCACGTCGGCGGCCTGGGCCAGCGGGCTGTCCGCCCCGCCGTTGGTGACGCCGACCGTCCTCGCCCCGCAGTCCTTCGCCCAGGCCAGCGTCTCGACGATCTCCTCCGTGCGCCCAGACTGCGAGATGGCCACGGCCAGCACGCCGTCGAGGTCGAGCCGGCGCCTGTACGTCGTCGCGATCGACGGCGCGGCCAGCGCGCACAGGCGGCCCGCGTGCGACTCGACGAGGTAGCGCCCGTAGACCGCCGCGTTGTCAGAGGTGCCACGGGCGATGAACAGCAGTTGCTTCGCGTGCTCGCCCACCGCGCGCACTTCGTCGACCCTCGGGAGCAGGGCGTCCAGCGTGGCCTGAATCGCGGCCGGCTGCTCGGCGATCTCGCGGCGCATCTTCGTGGTCATCTCGGGCTCATCCCTCAAATCCGTAGGGCTTAGACTTGACCGTCTTTTGCGACATGTGGTCTAGTCCGGACTAGACCAGTACGAACCATAACTCATTGCCCTGGTCAGTTCGAGAGGAGGATCCGTGGCGCACATCGATCCGGACAGCCCGGTGCCCAAATACTTCCAGCTTCGCGAGATCCTGCTGGACCTCATCGACAGCGACGAGCTCAGCATCGGCGCCGCCATCCCCTCCGAGCGCGAGCTCTGCCAGCGCTTCGGCCTGTCCAGAATGACCGTACGGCAGGCGGTCGACCACCTCGTCTCCGAGGGGCGCCTGCACCGCGTCCCCGGCAAGGGCACGTTCGTGGCCCGGCCCAAGATCGAGCTGGCGCTGCAGCTGACCTCGTTCACCGACGACATGAGGGCCCGCGGCATGATCCCCGGCTCGCGCGACCTCGACAGGAGGATCGTGCGCGCCAGCGCCCACCTGGCCAAGGAGCTGGGCATCCAGCCGGGCGAGGAGGTGCACTTCATCGAGCGCCTGCGCACGGCCGACGGGGAGCCGCTGTCCATCGAGCGGGCGCACATCCCGGTCAAGCTCGCCCCCGGTCTGGCCGACCACGACCTGTCCGACAAATCACTGTATGAGCTGCTGGAGAGCCGCTACGGTCTCGTCATGGACGCCGGCGAGCTCACCATCGACGGCGGCATCGCCGACCCGAGCGACGCCGACCTGCTGAAGCTGCCGCGCGGCGGCGCCGTGCTGCTGCTCCAGCGCAGGTCGTTCGCCGGTGGCGTCTGCGCGGAACTCGGCGTGTCCACCTACCGCGCCGACCGCTACCAGCTGCGCACCCTACTCGAGCCCTGAGGGTCGGCTCCCACCCCCGGAGGAACGCCCGGTGAACGAGACCGCCGCCCGGCCTTCGCCGGGCGCTCGCGTGATGACCGTGCTCCAGCGGCTGGGCCGCTCCTTGATGTTGCCCATCGCCGCCCTGCCCGCGGCGGCCCTGCTGCTCCGCGTCGGCCAGCCCGACATGCTCGGCTCGAACGGCGCCGAACCCGGCGGCCTCGCGGACGTGGCGGGATTCGCCTGGGTGGGCCAGGTGGCCGAGGTGCTGGCCGCGGCCGGCGGCGCGCTGCTGGAGAACCTGCCCCTGCTGTTCGCCGTGGGCGTGGCCATCGGCTTCGCCCGCAAGTCCGACGGCAGCACCGCGCTCTCCGCCATGGTCGGCTACCTGGTCTTCGACCGGGTGACGAAGGTCATGTTCTTCGGCTCCGACATCCGCGACACCGTCGCGATCAAGGAGGTCCAGGACCAGGGCGTCGTCGAGATCATCGACTACGGCATGCAGAACCCCACCCAGGTCCTCGGCGGCATCGTCATGGGGCTGGTCGCGGCCCTGCTCTGGCAGCGCTTCCACCGCATCAAGCTGCCGACGTGGCTGGCGTTCTTCGGCGGGCGCAGGTTCGTACCCATCATCACCGCCATCGTGGCGCTGCTCATCGGCGTGCTCTTCGGCTGGCTCTGGCCGGTGCTCGGCGAGTGGATCCGGCACGCGGGCGAGGCCCTGACCGCGATCGGCCCGATCGGCACCGGCCTCTACGGGCTGATCAACCGCCTGCTCATCCCCCTCGGCCTGCACCACTTCGCCAACTCCGTCGTCTGGCACGTGGTGCCGCAGTGCGACGTGGGCGGCCAGTTGCTGGGCGGCGACTGGAACTGCTATTTCGGCGGCGCGGCGCACGCGGGCCAGTTCATGGCCGGCTTCTTCCCCATCATGATGTTCGCCCTGCCCGCCGCCGCCCTGGCCATGTGGCGCGCCGCGCCGCCGCACCGGCGGGCCGGCGTGGGCGGCATCATGTTGTCGGCGGCACTGGCGTCGTTCGTCACCGGCATCACGGAGCCGATCGAGTTCGCCTTCATCTTCGTGGCGCCGCTGCTCCTGGTGGTGCACGCGATCCTGACCGGCCTGGCCATGGCGCTGACCACGCTGATCGGCGGCCAGTTGGGCTTCGGCTTCTCCGCCGGCCTGCTCGACCTGCTGCTGAACGCCAGCAAGTCCAACACCGAGAACTTACCCGGCATCCTCGCCCTCGGCGCCGTCTACGGCGTGCTCTACTACGTCGTCTTCACGTTCCTGATCCGCAGGCTCAACATCCTGACGCCCGGCCGCGAACCCGAACCGGACGTCGACTCCGGCGAGACCTAGCGCCGGTTCCCCGCGATCCGCCGCGGGGTGGTGAACCCCGCGACCCCCGCGAACGATGTGGGCGGACCACCATCACGAGCCCTGACCGGTCGTCGCTGTTCGGCGGGCTGTAACGCGTGTTGTTCACCGTACTGATCCGCTCCCTGCACCTCCCCACGCCCGGCCGCGAACCCGCCTGAGTTCAGGACGGCCGATGCGTACGCCGCTCCGCGCCCGAAACGGCGGGCAGCCCTCGACGAGGGGGGTCCAGCTCCGAAGGACCTTCTTCTCGCGGCGGGACGAAAAGCGACCCCAGCCGGGGGAAGCTGGTGGCCGCTGTATTCCTGGGCCGGGCCGAAAACTCCTTATGACGTTTGTTTCTCCGCCTGAGCACTTGGAGGATGCGTGTCCGCAACACCCCACGTCGGCATCACCCCCGTCCCCGAGCCGCCCTACGACGACGGCCGGCGCAGGGCGGGCAGCGCGGCGTCCCGGACCCACGGAGCCCTGGCTCTGGACGCGCGCCCCCTGGTGTGGGGAGCACCTGGAGCGGCCCCGGACGAGCGCAGGCTGCGCCATCTCGGGCAGGCCCTGGCGGAGGTGCTCACCGGCCGCCGCCCGCCCGAGACGCTGGCCGGGCGGCTCACCGAGCGGGCCTACCGGGATCTCGTCAGGGCCGGGCGGATGATCGCGGCCAGCCGCCCCCCGTTCGCCGGGAGGCCGCACGTGACCGAACCCAGGGAAGGCGCCCTGGAGATGTGCGTGGTCGTGCACTGCGGCGAGCGCGACCACGTACTCGCCGCCCGCCTGGAACGGCGCGGCCACCAATGGCTCTGCACCGACTTCGAGACCGCCTGACCCCTCCGACGGCCTCACCTCATCGAGCGAGACCCCGCACAACCGTGGCCCAGGCAGAAAGACCACGCAACCGGCCGCCCGAAGAGGGTGCGTACAGAGCCGAAGACCCCCACCCCGGAAAGGTGAGGGTCTTCGCAGGAACCGTCAGGCGGCGTTCTTCGGGTCGCCGTGGCAGCGCTTGTACTTCTTGCCCGACCCGCACGGGCAGGGCGCGTTGCGCTCCACGTTGCCGTAGGCGGCCCGTTCGGCGGAGGTCGTGCGCACCTTGGTGTGCTCGACCTCGCCCTGCTCGCCGGGCGCCGAGTATTCGAGCTCGGCCGGCCGCTCGGGGCCCCGCAGCCCGCGCGCGATGATCGAACGGGTCTCCGCCAGCGCGTCGTCCTCTTCGGCGACGATCGGGTTCTCCTGCACCTCGACCTCGAGGTTGAACAGGAACCCGACGGAGTCCTCCTTGATGCCCTCGAGCATCGCGGTGAACATCTCGTAGCCCTCGCGCTGGTATTCGATCTGCGGGTCCTTCTGCGCGTAGGCCCGCATGCCGATGCCCTCGCGCAGGTAGTCCATCTCGTAGAGGTGCTCGCGCCACTTGCGGTCGAGCACCGAGAGGATCACGCGGCGCTCGAGGTCACGCGTGGTCTCGGGACCGAACTCCTCCTCGCGCCTGGTGTACGCGGCCAGCGCGTCGGCCTTCATCCGCTCGCTGATCAGCTCGGCGGTCACCTCCTCGCGGGAGCCGGCCTCCTCGACGATGTCCTCGATCGTGACCTGGACCGGGTAGAGCTCGCCGAACGCCTTCCACAACTTCTCGAGGTCCCACTCCTCCGCGAAGCCCTCGGACGTGGCGCCCTGGACGTAGCCGTCGATGACGTCGCTGATGAAGCCGCGCACCTGCTCGTGCAGGTCGGCGCCCTCCAGCACGCGGAGGCGCTCGGCGTAGATGACCTTGCGCTGGCGGTTCATCACCTCGTCGTACTTCAGAACTTCCTTGCGGATCTCGAAGTTCTGCTGCTCGACCTGGTGCTGGGCGGAGGCGATCGCCTTGGAGACGATGCCGGACTCGATCGGCTGGTCGTCGGGGATCTGCAGCCTGGTCATGATCATCTCGACCCTGGCCGAGTTGAACAGGCGCATGAGGTCGTCGCCGAGCGACAGGTAGAACCGCGACTCGCCGGGGTCGCCCTGACGGCCGGAGCGTCCGCGCAGCTGGTTGTCGATGCGCCGTGACTCGTGCCGCTCGGTGCCCAGGACGTAGAGGCCGCCGAGCTTGGTGACCTCGTCGTGCTCGGCCTTGACCGCCGCCTTGGCCTTCTCCAGCGCCTCGGGGTAGGCCTTCTCGTATTCCTCCGGCGTCTCGACCGGGTCGAGCCCGCGCTGGCGCAGCTCCTGGTCGGCGCGGAACTCGGGATTGCCGCCGAGCTGGATGTCGGTGCCCCGGCCTGCCATGTTGGTGGCGACGGTGACGGCGCCCTTGCGGCCCGCCTCGGCGATGATCGACGCCTCACGCGCGTGGTTCTTCGCGTTGAGCACCTCGTGCTGCACGCCGCGCCGCTTGAGCGCCTTGGACAGCCGCTCGGACTTCTCCACCGAGGTCGTGCCGACGAGGACCGGCTGCCCGGCTTCGTAGCGCTCCTTGATGTCGTCGACCACCGCGTTGAACTTGGCGTCCTCGGTCTTGTAGACCACGTCGGCCTGGTCCTTACGGATCATCGGCCGGTTGGTCGGGATCGGGACCACGTTGAGCTTGTAGGTCTTGTTGAACTCGTTGGCCTCGGTGACGGCCGTGCCGGTCATGCCGGCCAGCTTGTCGTAGAGGCGGAAGTAGTTCTGCAGGGTGACCGTGGCGAGCGTCTGGTTCTCGTCCTTGATCTTGACGCTCTCCTTGGCCTCGATGGCCTGGTGCATGCCCTCGTTGTAGCGGCGGCCGTGCAGGATGCGGCCGGTGAACTCGTCGACGATCAGCACCTCGCCGTCGGCGACGATGTAGTCCTTGTCCTTCTTGAACAGCTCTTTGGCCTTGAGCGCGTTGTTCAGGAAGCCGACGAGGTGGGTGTGCTCCGGCTTGTAGAGGTTGTCGATGCCGAGCCAGTCTTCGACCTTCTCGACGCCGGACTCCAGGATGCCGACCGTGCGCTTCTTCTCGTCGACGACGTAGTCGCCGGTGCTCTCCTCGCCGGGGTTCTTCGCCTCGACGCCCCTGCGCAGGCGGGGCACGATCTTGGCGAACTCGTTGTACCACTTGCCCGACTGCTCGCCAGGGCCCGAGATGATCAGCGGCGTGCGGGCCTCGTCGATCAGGATCGAGTCGACCTCGTCGACGACCGCGAAGAAGTGGCCGCGCTGCACGCACTCGTCGAGCGACCAGGCCATGTTGTCGCGGAGGTAGTCGAAGCCGAACTCGTTGTTGGTGCCGTAGGTGATGTCGGCTTCGTACTGCCTGCGGCGCTCGTCGGGCTGCTGGCCCGACACGATGCAGCCGACCTCGAGGCCGAGGAAACGGTGGATGCGCCCCATGTTCTCGGCGTCGCGCTTGGCGAGGTAGTCGTTGACCGTGACGACGTGCACGCCCTTGCCGGCCAGCGCGTTGAGATAGCTCGGCAGGGTGCAGGTCAGGGTCTTGCCCTCACCGGTCTTCATCTCAGAGATGTTGCCCAGATGAAGGTTGGCGCCGCCCATGATCTGCACGTCGAAGGGTCGCTGGCCGAGCACCCGGCGGGCCGTCTCACGGACCGTCGCGAACGCTTCGGGAAGCAGGTCGTCGAGGCTCTCGCCGTCGGCGTGGCGCTTGCGGAACTCGTCCGTCATCGCCCGCAACTCCGCGTCGGACATGCCTGTGAAATGGTCCTCAATGGAGTTGACCTGGTCTGCGTACCGCTTCAGCTTGCGTAGGATCTTGCCTTCGCCGGCACGTAGGATCTTGTCGAGAATGGCTGCCACTTTATGTAAAGCTCCTCGCAGGTCTACCCCGGCGGCGCCGCCAGGAGGAGAGGCCGAGACAAACTTCCCCGTTGCCATGGTAGGCGGTTCCGCAAGCAGACACAGCCACCGTGCCGACGAGGGCGCAAGACTGGTCTGGGAGAATGGGCTCAAGGCAGAGGATATGCCGGTTGAGAGTCGGCTCGCACCAATAGCGCGATAACCGGCAAAGGAAGGATTTGTCATGGTTGAGGGGAAGAAGTCGGAGCAAACCGAGAATCTTGGCAGCCACGGCGGGCGCGCGTCATCGTGGCTGGCGGTGACCGTGATGCTGGTGGGCACGGTGGTGGCCGGCTTCGGGCTGACCGCCGGTAACTGGACGCTCGTCTGGATCGGTGCCGGTGTGTTCGTCGTGGGCGGCATCCTCGCTCTCGTCTTCGACATCTTCACCGACGTCGTGATCGACGCTCCGCGCGTGGGCATGCGAGCCGAAGACCACCGCTGACATACGCTCCGCACGGCGGGCGCCCGTCCAACGGGCCGCCCGCCGTTTTCCATTCCGGCGCTCCCCCGGGCGTGTCCCGCCCCACGACCCCCCTACGCCGGCCCTCACCCCGGCGGTCCGGGCGGGCGGTTCTGTCGGTGGCCGCCGCTAGATTGCTCGCATGCACCGCCGTACGGAAATGCCGACATGACCCCCCTGCCGGATCTGACCGCCGACGAAGCACGACGCATCATCCTGCGCGCTCAGGGCCTCATCGGGGCCGACGCACGCAAGGGTGGGGTGCACGCCATGCTGCGCAGGCTGGGCGCCGTGCAGCTCGACACGATCTCGGTCCTCGCCCGCTCCCACGAACTGGTCGCCTACGCCCGCCTGGGCGCGGTCGGCCGGTCCAAGATCGAGCGCGCATACTGGCACAACCCCGCCCAAAGCTTCGAATACTGGTGTCACGCGGCCTGCATCCTGCCCATCGAGCACTGGCCGCTCTATTCGTTCCGCCGCCGCGCCTACCGCGAGCGGCGCTTCCGCTGGCACGAGGTCCCCGACGACGTCGACAAGCTGCTGGAGAAGGTGCGCGAGTCGGGCCCGCTGACGACGTCCGACGTGGGCGGCGCCAAGAACGGCGGGCCGTGGTGGGACTGGTCCGACTCCAAGATCGGCCTGGAGTGGCTGCTCGACATCGGCGAGCTGGTCTGCACCCGCCGCGTCGGCTGGCGGCGCGTCTATGACCTGGCCGAGCGCGCCGTCCCCGCCGACCTGCTGGGCGACGACCTGTCCGACGAGGAGTGCATCACGCGCCTGGCCGCCATCGCGGGCCGTTCGCTGGGCGTGGCCACCCGCACCGACCTGATCGACTTCCTCCGGCTCAAGGGGCGTCACGCGGCGATACTCGACGAGGTGCTGCTGAACGGTGCCGCGGGGCTGGTGCCCGTGGCCGTCACGGGCTGGCCGGGCAAGAAGGGCCTCGCCAACGCGTGGGCCGATCCGGCCGCCCTGGCATCCGAGCCGCGCGGCCGCCACCGCACGACGCTGCTGTCGCCGTTCGACTCGCTCATCTGGCACCGCGGCCACACCGAGCGCGTCTTCGGCTTCCGCTACACGCTGGAGCTCTACGTGCCCAAGCACAAGCGCGTCCACGGCTATTTCACGATGCCGGTGCTGGCCGGCGGCCGGCTGATCGGCCGCGTCGACCCGGCGCGCGAGGGCACCACGCTGGTGGCCAGGCAGCTCAGCCTGGAGCCCGGCCTCTCCTCCGCCCGGTGGGCCGACGCACTGCGCGAGGCCCTGTGGTCGGCGGCCGACTGGGTCGGCTGCGACTCCGTCCGTGTCGACCGCGCCGACCCTCCCGAACTCGCACCGATCCTGAGCACGACCGGGAGGGGTTGAGCACCGTTTCGAGAGGCGCCATGTCCGAGATCTTCGGCTGCGTGCCCAGAGCGGGGGTCCAGCACTATGGGAGGTCTGGGCGGCAGCTCCCTAAGAGTGCTGCCGCCAGGTCGAGGCGATCTCGACATCGGCTGCGCTCGTGGACCTCCTACGTGATCTCCAGCATGCGTTCGCGCACCGCGTAGACCACGGCTTCCATCCGCGAGTGCAGTTGCAGCTTGTCGAGGATGTTGCGCACGTGGTTCTTCACGGTGTTCTCGGAGATGAACAGCTGCTTGGCGATCTCGCGGTTGTTCATGCCCTTGGCCACCAGCCGCAGCACCTCCATCTCCCGGTCGGTCAGCCGGGGCACGGGGAGCTGGGGCGGGCGCTCGGCCTCCTTGCGGCTCATGTTGGCGAACTCACTGATGAGCTTGGCCGCCATCGCCGGGTTGATTAACGACTGGCCCTCGTGCACACCGCGCACCGCGGCGGGGACGTCGTTGATCTGGACGTCCTTCAGCAGATAGCCGGTGGCGCCCGCCTTGATGGCCTCGAAGAGGTCCTCTTCCTCGTCGCTCACCGTCAGCATGATGATGCGGGTGCTCGGGACGGAGGCCTTGATGCCCTTCGCCGCCTCGATGCCGTCCTGCCGCGGCATGCGCACGTCCATGAGGGCGACGTCGGGCATGAGGCGATCGGCCAGTTCGACCGCCTCCTGCCCGTCGCTCGCCTCACCGACCACCTCGATGTCGGGCTCAGCGGCCAGCGCCAGCGCCAGGCTGCGCCTGATCAGCTCATGATCGTCCACGATCAGCACGCGGATCGGCTCGCTCTCGGACGCGCGGACCTCGCCGGACTCGGTCACGAGGCCTCCTTGCGCAGCCTCGCGACTGTGTGTTCGTCGCTTCGCTCGCTCATCTGAACCTGACTGAGCTCGCTCACGTCTCCTCCTCGTCGGGGGGCCAGAGCCGTTGAACCGCCATGATGGCATGGGTGCCGCGGTTCTCGGGTGGTCGAGAAGATCTTTCAGCGCGCTGTCAGGGCTCTACGAGCCGCAGCACACCATAGTTGTAACCGCGTCTGTTGTAGACGACACACGGCTGGCCGCTCTCCTTGTCACGGAACAGGTAGAAATCGTGTCCGACCAGTTCCATCTCGAGGAGGGCCTGGTCGATGGTCATGGGCTCCGCCTTGTGGAACTTCTCCCGGACGATGAGCGGACCGTCGCCGTCCATCTCGATCGGGACGATGTCGTCGTAGAGCTGGTCGCTCTTCTCCTGTTCGTCCTCGTCCGGCTCCTGGGCCTGTTCGGGGACGGAGGGCCGGGTGATCGGGGGAAGCCCGGCGGCGTCAGGAAGCGTCGCGGTGATCTCCGCCACAGAAGGCGGGCAGTGGTTGCCGTGATGGACCTTGCGCCGGTCGGCCAGGCGCCTGAGGCGGCCTTCCAGCTTGTCGAGGGCGAGATCGAGGGCTGCGAACCGGTCGTCGGCCGACGCCTCGGCGCGGATGGCCGGTCCTTTCGAGTGAATAGTGAGCTCGACGCGCTCGCGTCGGTCGGCGAGGCGTGGGTTACGTTCCTTCGACACCTCCACGTCGACTCGGATGATGTTGTTGTCCAGACGTTCGATCCTGGCCAGCTTGGTCGTCACGTGGTCTCGGAACCGATCACTCACTCCTGTGTGCCGGCCCTTGACGATGATGTCCATGCAACAGCCCCCCTTCGTCTAACGACTGAGCAAGAGCGCCCGACGATGTGCGTGCCGGGCGGGGTCTTCTGTCTGCCTTTCTGCCACCGTTACCCTCTTCCGACTCGGCGTCACCGGGAACTCAGTGGGCACCCGCCCGGCCGACCTGGTCTTCGACCCCACATCCGCCTGCTGAGGGTCTCGCAGCTCAGTCGCCACTACTGCCCTTCTCTTCTGGCGAGGGACATCTGGCCCCTCGGGAAGGCAGGACTTACCCCTAAGCCGCACCGTGATCGGTCGACAAAGAGTCGCCTTACGTGGACCGTTTTGCCTGCGGCTGGCATCGGCTAGCAGAGCCGGGGACACCGGCTCTGCGCAACCACGGACCCGAACGGGTGCCATGTCAGAACGCTATCCGCATCCAGGGAGAATGTCAGCCGGAGGGTCGATCAAACGATCACTTTCCGTGATTTTCCACGGTACGGAAAGCGCATTCCGAAGCCCGGCGCACCCGGCCGGCACCCCTTACGGACACGAACGTCCTGACCGCTGAGCTGCCCCGGCACGCCACTCGGGCAAGGCACCTGTCACCTTCAGGTTAGAGCGGCGAATTGGATCTTTCTTTACTCACCGTCACCGTAACGACTTCCGCGATCTTCGGCGTGTCGCGGCGACGGTGACCGCCAGCGGCGTCGGCACGCCGGCCGACCGCAGGGCCCGCGCGGACTCGGCGAGAGTGGCGCCGGTGGTCACGATGTCGTCCAGGAGCAGCGCAACGGGCGCTGGAGGGCCTCCGGCGGGCGAGTGGACCTGGAGTGACCCCGTGAGGTTGGCGGCCCTCTCGGCGGAGCTCAGGCCCGCTTGGTCGGCCACGCCCCGAGCCTGGACCAGCCCCGTCCATGCCCTCGCCGGCATGCCCAGCGCCCGCAGGTCGCGGGCGACCAGCACGGCCAGCCGCCCCACCGGATCGTGCCCCCTGCCGCGCAGGCTCCGCCGCGCGCTGGGCACGGGAACCACCGCGAACCGGCCGCACGCCCACGATGCCCGCGTCCGCCCGATCGCCGTCACGGCGGTGAACGTCGCCGCCTGCGCCAGCACCCCGGCCAGCGCCACCGCGCCGCGCTCCTTGTAGGCCACCACCGCCTTCCTGACCACGCCGGTGTAGGGCGCCGCCGACCAGCAGTCGGGCAGGCCGGGCGGGGACGGGTCGGGCCTGCGCGGCGCGGGCGAGGCGGTCAGCTCGGCGACGCAGCCATCGCACAGGCGCGCACCCTTGGCGCCGCAACCGGCGCACGTGCCGGGGAGAACCAGATCGAGAACGGCGGTCACCACGCCGCCCAGCATGCCGCCCGGCACCGACAGTTCCCGGCGACCACGCAGCGGCGGGGCGGCGGTCAGCCCAGGGGGAAGAGCGGGCTGCCGGCGTTGGACTCGACCTTCGGGACCCAGGTCTGGCGGTCCTGGTTCAGTTCGACGATCTTCGTCTCCTTGTCGGTCCTCACCTCTCCCAGCACCCGGTCGTCCAGCGCCGCGAGCGAGGCGAGCCGGTCCTTCAACGGCACCCCCACCGTCTCCCCGTCGCCCACGTTGATCTCGTTCAGTATCTGCCCGGCCTTGCTCTCCACCAGGACCAGCAGGTGCTCGTCATCGCTCCAGGTGACGTCGACGATCTCGTCTCCAACCTCGGTCGTGGCCAGGCTGCGGAAGTTGCCGAGCACGAGCCCGTCGGGAGTGGAGGTGAGCGCGCCGATCTGCACGGTGTTCTCGCCCGTGGTGACGGACACCCGTACGCCGTCCCTGGCGATCCTCAGGCGGGCGACGTCAAGGCCGGCGAGCTTGGGCGCCGAGACTCGCTCGGGCCCCCGCCCGCTCGCCGGGTCGTACCGGAGCAGGACGCCGTTCTTGTTGTCGTACGTCCACAGGGTCCCGTCCCGGTGGAACGTCGGCGGCGTGAGCTCCGTGCCCTGGATGACCTCCTGCCAGCGTCCGTCCTGCGCGAGCTTGGCCATGGAAATGCCGGTGGAGGTCTTGGCGGCGATGAGGCCGGTCTCCTCCTTCGACAGGGCGAAGTCGGTGTAGCCCGCGCGCTGCTCGCCCGCGGCGCCCGGCACGGCGCCGCCGGGACCTTCCTTGCCCATGAAGTGCACGGCGCCGTTGTCGACGAAGTAGGCGGTGTCGCCCCCGTCGTCCAGCCAGGGGTCGGCGGGATCCGGCCGGTCGACGGCGTACGTCTCGCCGTCGACCTGGATCTCGATGATGCGCCCCTTGGCGACGTCGTTGTCGGCGAAGCTGTGCCTGATCTGCGCCCTGAGTGCGGCCTCCGCGCTCAGGTCGAGCGGATCGAGCGGGCCGGAGAGGTTGACCAGCACGCGCTCCTCGTTCCACCTGATGGACTCGATCGTCGTGTCCTCGGGGAAGCTCGTGGTCACCGCGTCGCGAAGGGCCGTGGTGGGCTCTTTGAGCAGGCGTTCGAGAATGGTCCGCGCGAAGCTCTCTGTCGGCTTCATCCGCAGGCGCACGCGGTCGACGACGAGCCGATCCGGCATGTCGGCGTTGAGGTAGTAGAGGTTCGCGGGGCGGTACGCGCGCACCACGTCGGAGTTGGTGAGCAGGAGCCCGGCGGGCAGCTTGTTGACGAGGTAGCCGCCCTGCTGGGTCTTGACCAGCTCGAACGTCCCGCCGTCCCAGGTGCCTGCCGTGGGGGCATAGGCGTCGTCGGTCCCGATGCTGGCCACCCACTGCGCCTTGAGCGTCACCTGCAGCACGGTCTCCGTGCCGTCGCGCGGCGTGGGATAGGTGATCTCGAACGCGTCCTCGATCACCTTCACCGGGCCGGCGGCGCTCCACTTGGCCCGTGCCTCGGGGGTCAGGTATTGGGGCAGGATCGACGGGTCGTCGGCGTAGGCGGCCATGGCGGCCTGCAGGCCCTTGATGGTGTCCTCGGGCCCCCAGTTCGGCTGGGGCGGCATGGCGATCATGCGCTGGAACGGCTTGTTCAGCGGGTCGCCGCCGGTGCCGTCGTCGCCCACCATGTACGGGCCGGTCACGGGGATCACGGTGCACCCGGTGCCCGCGGCGACCATGGCGAGAACGATCGCGACCGAGGCGCCGAGCCGCCTAATCGTCGTCATGACCGCCCCCGTCCGCCGTGGCGGGCAGCAGTACGGGGGTCATGGCGCCGCGCCACGTACGCCGCATCTCGATCTCCGGCGGCACCAGCGACAGCGGCGAGCCCTTCAGGTCGGCCCCTGCCGCCCGGGGCAGCGTCAGCCTGAACTGCGACCCCTCGCCCGGCTGCCCCCACGCCTGGAGCCAGCCGCCGTGCAGCGTGGCGTCCTCGCGGGAGATCGCCAGCCCGAGCCCCGTGCCGCCGATGGTGCGCGCACGCGAGGGGTCGGCCCGCCAGAACCGGTCGAACACCAGCGTGTCCTCGCCGTTCTTCAGGCCGATCCCGTGGTCGCGCACGGCGATGGCGACGGCGTCCCTGTCGGCGCCCACGGTGACCACGACGTCCCTGCCCTCGCCGTGCTCGATCGCGTTGAACAGCAGGTTGCGCAGGATGCGCTCGACCCTGCGGTTGTCGATCTCGGCCATGCACGGCTCGTTGGGCAGCCGCAGCTCGAAGCGGGTCGAGTGGCGCTCGGCCAGCGCCTCGGAGTCGCCGATGGCCCGCAGCACGACGTCACGCACGTCCACCGGGTCGAGGTCGAGCGTGGCGGCGCCGGCGTCGTAGCGGCTGATCTCCAGCAGGTCGGCCAGCATCGCCTCGAACCGCTCCAGCTGCGCCTGCATGAGCTCGGCGGAGCGGGAGGCCATCGGGTCGAAGTCCTCGCGGGCGTCGTAGAGCAGGTCGGCGGCCATGCGCACGGTGGTCAGCGGGGTGCGCAGCTCGTGGGAGACGTCGGAGACGAACTGCCGCTGGACCTGCGAGAGCTCCTCCAGCTGGTGGATCTTCAGCGCCAGGTTGGCGGCCATCTCGTTGAACGAGTTCGCCAGCCGGGCCAGGTCGTCCTCGCCGCGCACTTTGAGGCGTTCGTCCAGCTTGCCGGCGGCCAGGCGTTCGGCGGCCTGGCGCGCGAGCCGTACGGGAGAGACGACCTGGCGGGCGACCAGGTACGCGATCGCGGCGAGCAGCAGCACGAGGCCGAGGCCCACCACGACGATGGCGAGCCTGACGTTGGTGAGCAGCTCCTCTTCCTCGGTGAACGGGAAGAAGTGGTAGACCTCGTAGTTCTGGCCGCTGCTGGGCACGTGCACCACGCCGCCGACCACGAAGGTGAGCCGGGGCTGGCTCTCGCCGGGAAACTTGATCTGCTGATGGATCCCGACGGGTTTGCCGTATTCGTGGTTGCGCATGTAGCGCTGCAGGTTCGCCCTGAGGCTGGGCGGCACGCTGGAGCGCACGACGCTGCCCGAGGCCCGCGACTGGCCCGGGATGGCCGGGTTGAGGATCAGCACGTCGTAGCGCTTCTTGGAGCCGTCCTCGCCTGAGCCCGTGACGGTGTCCATGACCTCGTCCAGCGGGTTGACCGCGCCGCTCTTGGCGGTGTCGGCGGTCTTGGTCTGCTCGTCCGTGTCGGGGGCGAGGGCGTCGGCGATCTGCAGGCGGTCGGCGAACGCGTCGCTCACGGAGGACTGCTGGCTGCTGTCGACCACCGACTTGTTGATCTGGCCGAACAGGAAGGTGCCGAGCACCACCACCACGATCACGGAGATCACCAGCGTGCTGGTGACGACCTGGAGCTGCAGCGAGCGCCGCCACACGCTGCGTGTCCTGCCCACCGCACGACGAACCCGCCGGCGCGCTCCGCCGAGAATCTGGCGGAGCGTGCGCCTGCGTGTTCTCGTCTTCGTGGTCGGGGGCATGGCAGGGCTGGGCGGGGGTCAGGCGGGTCCGGCTTTGTAGCCCACGCCGCGGACGGTCACGACGATCTCGGGGTGCTCGGGGTCCTTCTCGATCTTGGCCCTGAGCCGCTGGACGTGTACGTTGACCAGGCGCGTGTCGGCCGCGTGCCGGTAGCCCCACACCTGCTCGAGCAGGACCTCGCGGGTGAACACCTGGCGTGGCTTGCGGGCCAGCGCGACGAGCAGGTCGAACTCGAGCGGCGTGAGGTTGATGGTCTCCTCGCCGCGCTTGACCGAGTGTCCTGCCACGTCGATGGTGATGTCGCCGATCTGCAGGATCTCGGGGGTCGGCTCGTCGGTGCGGCGCAGGCGCGCCCGCACCCTGGCGACCAGTTCCTTCGGCTTGAACGGCTTGACGATGTAGTCGTCGGCGCCGGACTCCAGCCCGAGGACGACGTCGATCGTGTCGCTCTTGGCCGTGAGCATGACGATCGGAACGCCCGACTCCGCCCTGATCCTGCGCGCGACGTCGATGCCGTCGGCCCCCGGCAGCATCAGGTCGAGCAGCACCAGGTCGGGGCGTGTATCCCGGAAAGCGTCAAGGGCTTTGTCACCGTCGGAGACAAATGACGGCTCGAAACCCTCCCCCCGCAACACGATCCCCAACATCTCGGCGAGAGCGGCGTCGTCATCGACGACCAGCACGCGACCTTTCATGGCCCCTCATTCGTTCTACGCATTCTGGGACATACCCGCACGATCGCTGAAGGTTACCCTTGGCGGGCTCATGAGTGTGACTCGGAGCCCCGCAAAAGGCGAATTTCCGGTCCGCCCCCGCGATCGCCATCTCAGTCTGCGGTAACAGAGCAACTTTCTGCCATCCCTGGACGCGAACACGGGCCGGATTCGCCGAAGAATGCGGCCAAGCCGGGGCGTCGGATCATCCCGGCACCACCGGGCGACACCAATGTCCCGCCCAGCATGCCAGGATTGGGATATGTCAGACGGTCACGGTCCCACGCCCGAGACGCCATCAGGCTGGTCGGCCGAACAGCCCCCGCCGTACAGCGCCCCGCCGGCCTCCCCGTGGACCGCGCCGGGCTCGCAACAACAATCTCCCTACGGGGTTCCCCACGGGCAACAACCGCCGCCCCACGGACCCCAGCCACCTTATCCGCAACACCCATACCCCCAGCCCGGATACGGCGCCATGCCGCCGCCGCCCGCGCTCCGGCCGGGCATCATCCCGCTGCGCCCGCTGCAACTCGGCGACCTGCTCGACGGCACGATCAAGCTCATCAGGTCCAATCCGAAAGCCGTGCTCGGCCTGTCGGCCGTCGCCGCCCTGCTCGCGTCCGTGCCCCTGGCGGTGGGGCAGGCGTTCCTGCTCAACTCAATGGGCAGCGCGCTCGCCGACCCCGACAGCCTGGTCGCCACGCAGGGCGAGCTCACCGGCCTGTACGGCTTCGCCGCCCAGTACGGCGGCACCCTGCTCTCCTACGCCATCCAGTTCGTCGTGGTCACCCTGCTGACCGGCGTGCTGACCCGCATCCTCGGCCGGGCCGTCTTCGGCGGCAAACTCACCGCCGGCGAGGCCTGGCAACTGGTCAAGGGCCGGGTGCCTGCGCTGTTCGGCGTGGTGGGGCTGATGGCGGCGATCATGCTGGTGCCCGCCCTCGTCTTCGTGCTGCTCATCGTGGCCTTCTCGCTCAACGCCGGCGCCGGCGACCTCGGCTGGCTGGCCCTGCTGAGCATCCTGTTCATCGTCGTTTACATCGGCTACTACCTGTTCATGAGGACCCGCTTCGCGTTCGCCTCGCCCGCCGTGGTGCTCGAGGGCCGCAGCCCGCTCGACGCCATGCGCCGCTCATGGCACCTGGTGACCGGCGACTTCTGGCGGGTGTTCGGCATCCTGCTGCTCACCTCGCTGCTCGTCGGGCTCGTGGCGGGCATCCTGTCGGTGCCGTTCACGATCGCGGGCACGCTCTTCGGCATGCTCGGCGCGGGATCGGCGGCCACGGCGGTCGTGTCGGCCGTGCTGATCGCCATCGGCGGCACGCTGAGCGCCATGTTCGTCTATCCGTTCGAAGCGGGGGTCGCCGGTCTGCTCTACGCCGACCGCCGCATGCGGAGTGAGGCGTTCGACCTCGTCCTGCAGACCGCGGCCATCGAGCAGCAGCGCCAGGGCTGGGTGCACGCCTCCGCCGACGAGCTCTGGCACCCGTCCAACTCCGCCAGGTCGTGAGCCCGATCGACAGGGAGGAGGCCGCGCGGCAGGCCGCACGCGAGCTGCTCGACCCCGCCTACGAGACGGAGTCGCTGCCCGACCGGATCTACCGATGGGTCATGCAGTTCCTGGGCGACCTGATCGACGCGGCCACGGGCGGCGGCTCGGCCGGCGGGATCATCGCGTCCGTGGTGATCGTGCTGATCATCCTGGGGGTGATCGTGCTGATCTCGTGGCAGCTGCGCAGGTCCGCGCGTAAGAACGCGCCGGCGACGGGCGCGCTGTTCGGCGAGCGGGCGATGAGCGCGGCCGAGCACCGGCAGGCGGGGGAACGGCTGGCCGGCGAAGGGCAGTGGACTCCCGCCGTCCAGGAACGCCTCCGTGCCATCGCCCGCGACCTGGAAGAGCGCGCGCTCGTCGACGGCATGCCCGGGCGCACGGCCGACGAGCTGGCCGCCGAGGCCGCCGTCTCCCTGCCGGGCTTCGCGGACGAGCTGGCCGCGGCGGCCCGCTCGTTCGACGACGTCACGTACGGCGGGGTGCCCGGCACCCGCGACGCCTACACGCGGATGGCCGCCCTCGACGACCGCGTCAGCCAGGCCCGCCCGGTCCCCATCGTGTCCCCCGCTTCCGCGGCGCCCGGCGCGAGCCCGTGGCAGGGGAGCGGAGGGGCCTCATGAGCGTGACCACGACGCCTCCCGCCGCCGGATCCCGGCCGACCTCCCCGACCCCCCGCTCCACCTGGCGCGCCGGCCGGCTCATCGTGCTCCTCGGCCTGGTCGTCGTGCTCGCGGCGGTGGCGAGCGTGCTGCTCGGCTCCGGCGGGCGCCCCGCACGGCCCCTCGACCCCGACGACACCTCGCTGGCGGGCTCCAAGGCCCTGGCCGAGCTGCTGCGCGAGAAGGGCGTCACCGTCGACCGGGTCGACTCCGCCCAGGCCGCCGTCGACAAGGCCGCCACGGGCGACCGCCTGCTGCTCATCACCGACCAGACGTACGTCGACCAGCGCCGCCTCGCCGGGCTCCCCGGCGACCGGCTGATCGTCGGCGACGTCATCGGCCTGCCCGCCCTGGCCCCCGGCGTCAGCACGCTGCCCCAACCCGCGCGCCCCCGATCGCGCGAGCCCGAGTGCCCGCTGCCCGCCGCCCAGGCCGCCGGCAGTGCCTACCTGGGCGGCGTCGCCTTCCGCGGCCCGCCCGGCTCGACCGGCTGCTACCCGGCGGGCGACGCGCACACGCTGATCAGCTACGCCAACGGCGGGGGCGTCACCACCCTCGTCGGCGACGGCGGCTTCATGACGAACCAGCGGCTGGCCGAGGACGGCAACGCGGCGCTCGCGCTCAACCTCCTCAACACCGGCAAGCCCGTGACCTGGCTCGTCCCCCCGGACAACCCGCCGCCCAGGGAGCTGGCCGGCGAGCGGGGCCAGTCGATGTACGACCTGATGCCCGCCAACGTCCGCTGGACCATCTTCATGGCGATCATCGCCGTGGCGCTCACGGCGTTCTGGCGGGGCAGGCGGCTCGGGCCGGTGGTGGTGGAGAAGCTGCCCGTCGTGGTCAGGGCCGCCGAGACGGTCGAGGGGCGTGGCAGGCTCTACCGGGCCAGGCACGCCAGGGAACGCGCGGCCGCCGCGCTGCGCGCGGGCACGGTCGACCGGCTCACGGCCAGGCTGGGGCTGGGCCACGGCGCGGGGCCGCAGGAGGTCGTCGCGGCGCTCGCCGCCCGCACGGTGGAGGACCCGCACCAGCTCGGCGCGGCACTGTACGGGCCGCCGCCGGCGGACGACGCCGGCCTCGTCGAGCTGGCCGGATACTTGGACCTGATCGAAAGGCAGTTGAGTGAACTTTGACGAGACCTACCGCGTGACGGGTTCGGGCGACTCGGCGAGAGAGGCGCTGGCTGCGTTGCGCACCGAGGTGTCCAAGGCCGTGGTCGGTCAGGACGCGGTGGTGACGGGGATGGTCATCGCGCTGCTGTGCAGGGGCCACGTGCTCCTCGAAGGCGTGCCGGGCGTGGCCAAGACGCTGCTGGTGCGCACGATCTCGGCGGCCTTGTCGCTCGACTTCAAGCGGGTGCAGTTCACGCCCGACCTGATGCCGGGCGACGTGACGGGCTCGCTGATCTACGACGCGAAGACCGCGCGGTTCGAGTTCCGCGAGGGCCCGGTGTTCACCAACCTGCTGCTCGCCGACGAGATCAACCGCACCCCGCCGAAGACGCAGGCCGCCCTGCTCGAAGCGATGGAGGAGCGGCAGGTCAGCGTCGAGGGCACGGCCCGGGCGCTGCCCGACCCCTTCGTGGTGTGCGCCACCCAGAACCCCGTCGAGTACGAAGGCACCTACCAGCTTCCCGAGGCGCAGCTCGACCGGTTCCTCGTCAAGCTGACCGTGCCGCTGCCGCCGCGCGAGCAGGAGATCTCGGTGCTCGACCGGCACGCCCGCGGCTTCGACCCCCGCGACCTGTCGGAGGTCAAGGCCGTCGCCACGGCCGCCGACCTGGCCGCGGGCCGGGAGGCGGCGGCCGGCGTGCACGTGGCGCCGGAGGTGCTCGGCTACATCGTCGACGTCGCCCGCGCCACCAGGAGCTCGCCGGCGTTGCAGCTCGGCGTCTCGCCGCGCGGCGCCACCGCCCTGCTCGCGGCCTCCCGGGCGTGGGCGTGGTTGTCCGGGCGCCAGTACGTCACGCCCGACGACGTGAAGGCGCTGGCCAGGCCCGCGCTGCGGCACCGCGTCCAGCTCCGGCCGGAGGCCGAGCTGGAAGGGGCGACCGCGGACGGCCTGCTCGACGGCATCCTCGCCTCCGTCCCCGTCCCCCGCTGACGGGAGGAGCGACCCATGGCACTGAGCGAACCCGACGTAGCGAGCGGAGTGGAGGGCCGACGCAGGAGGCACTCCGCGCAGCGAGTGAGGAGGGTGAGCGACCCATGGCACTGAGCGAACCCGACGTAGCGAGCGGAGTGGAGGGCCGACGCAGGAGGCACTCCGCGCAGCGAGTGAGGAGTGTGAGCGACCCATGGCACTGAGCGAACCCGACGTAGCGAGCGGAGTGGAGGGCCGACGCAGGAGGCACTCCGCGCAGCGAGTGAGGAGGGTGAGCGACCCATGGCACTGAGCGAACCCGACGTAGCGAGCGGAGTGGAGGGCCGACGCAGGAGGCACTCCGCGCAGCGAGTGAGGAGGGTGAGCGACCGATGGCACTGACCGGACGTGCCGGGCTTCTCGCGGCGATCGGGATCCTGGTGGTGATGTTCGCGCCTCTGCCGGGGCCCGCGCTGGCCGGGGTGTGTTTGCTGCTGGCCGCCGCGATCATCGTGGACCTGGTGTTCGCCGGCGCGGTGCGCCCGCTCAGGTTCCACCGCTCCGGCGAGACCCTGATGCGTCTGGGCCAGCGGGCCACGGTGGAGCTGGTGGTGGAGAATCCGGGTCCCCGGCGCGTACGCGGCGTGCTCAGGGACGCCTGGCAGCCCTCCGCGGGAGCCTCGCCCCGCGTCGCCCCGCTGGACGTGCCGGCCGGCGAGCGTCGCAAGATCGTCGTGACCCTGGATCCGACCAGGCGCGGCGACCGGACGTCCGTGGCCGTCACCGTGCGCTCGGTGGGGCCGCTCGGCCTGGCCGCCCGCCAGGGCAGCCACCAGGCTCCGTGGTCGGTGCGGGTGCTGCCGCCGTTCCTGTCGCGCAAGCATCTGCCCTCCAGGCTGGCCAGGCTGCGCGAGCTGGACGGGCAACATCCGGCGCTGGTGCGCGGGCAGGGCACCGAGTTCGACTCGCTGCGCGAATACGTGGTGGGCGACGACGTACGCTCCATCGACTGGCGGGCCACCGCGCGCCGCCACGACGTCGTGGTGCGCACCTGGCGTCCCGAGCGTGACCGCCGCGTGCTGATCGTGCTCGACACCGGCCGCACCTCGGCGGGCCGGGTGGGTGACGCGCCGATTCCCCTGGCCGGCGCGGGTGGAGGCGGCGGCGGGCTGCTGGCGCGGCCCGATCCGCGGCCGGCGCCCGGCTGGCCCCGGCTCGACTGGTCGATGGACGCCGCGCTGCTGCTGGCCGCCCTGGCCGCCAGGGCCGGCGACCAGGTGGACTTCCTGGCCTACGACCGGGCGGTACGCGCGTGGGTGAGCGGCGAGTCGCGTACCGAACTGCTGTCGTCGCTGGTCAACGCGATGGCGCCGATCGAGGCGGAGCTGATCGAGGCCGACTCGCAGGGCATGGTGGCCGCCATCCTGTCCAGGGCCAAGCGGCGCTGCCTGGTCGTGTTGCTGACCGACCTCAACTCGGCGGCGCTGGACGAAGGGCTGATGCCGGTGCTGCCGCAGTTGTCCGCGCGGCACCTGGTGCTGGTCGCGGGGGTTTCCGATCCGCGGGTGGCGGCCATGGCCGGCCGCCGCGACTCGACCGAGGAGGTCTACGACGCGGCCGCCGCCGAGCACGCGCAGCTCGGGCGCAGGCGCATCACCGCCAGGCTGCGCCGGCACGGGGTCGAGGTGGTCGACGCGGCGCCGGACGACATCGCGCCCGCGCTCGCGGACGCGTACCTGGCGTTGAAGGCCGCAGGACGCCTCTGACAGCGGAGGACGCCGCGGGGGCGAGGCCCGGGAGGACGCCGCGGGGGCCGGGTGCGGCAGGGCGTCCCTGACGGCTTGTTGTCAGGCTGACGGGGCGACGTCGGGGGCGCGTTCGAGGTCGCCGGTCTCGTTCCGCGCCAGCGCCCGGCGGCCGAAGACGATCACGTACGTCAGGAAGACCGCTTCGGCGAGCACCCCGATGCCCACCCGCGCCCACGTCGGCAGCCCCGACGGGGTCACGAACGCCTCGATCAGCCCCGACACGAACAGCACCACGACCAGCCCGAGCGCCACGCTCATCACCGCCCTGCCCTGCTCGGCCAGCGCCTCGACCCGCTTGCGGGGGCCGGGGTCGACGACGGTCCAGCCCAGACGCATGCCGACGGCCGCCGCGAGGAACACGGCGGTCAGCTCCAGGAGCCCGTGCGGCATGATGAGGCCGAAGAAGATATCCAGTTTGTCCCTGGAGGCCATGAGGCCGCCGGAGACGGCGACGTTCTCGGCGTTCGCGTAGAGCGCGTACGGGATCGGCAGCCCCAGCAGCACCGAATAGGCGATCATCAACGCCGAGACCCACGCGTTGTTCACCCACACGCGGCTGGCGAAGGACGCGGCGGGATTCTCCGAGTAGTAGTCGGCGAAGTCCTCCTCGACCAGCTGGGTGATCTCCTCAGGGCTGGCGATGGCGGCCTGGACCTCGGGGTTGTTCGCGACCCACGCGCCCATCACGAACGCGACCACCAGGAACGCGGCCGAGCTCGCCAGCCACCACCACCGGGCCCGGTAGGCGACCACGGGGAACGTCACCGTGAAGAACCTCGTCAGCTCCCGCCAGGCCGGCGTGTGCGCGCCGGTCACCGCGGACCTGGCCCTGGCCACCAGCGCGGACAGCCGCCCGGCCAGCATCGGGTCGTTCGACGAGGAGCGCACGATGGACAGATGCGTCGACACCCGCTGATACAGGTCGACCAGCTCGTCCACCTCGACGCCCGTCAGCGACGAACGGTTCTTCACCAGGTAGTCGAGCCGGTCCCACACGGGGCGGTGCGCCGCGACGAAAGCATCGATGTCCACCCGAACATTCTGGCCGCTCAATCAGTGCGACATAGCCGTTAGGCTCCGACTTATGTCGGAGGTTGTGACCGGCGACGCCGTCGTCGTCGAAGTGCGGGTGGCCCAGATGCCCTCGCGGGCGCTGGCGGTCGTCATTGACATGGCGGTGCAGTTCACGGCGATGTTCGGCGCCTACGCGCTCTTAGGAGCGTTCGCCGGCGTCACGGACCTGGCCATGTTCAGCGCCGTCATGATCGTGCTGATGGTGCTGGTGATGATCGGCTACCCCGTGATCTTCGAGTCCGTCACCAGGGGCCGCAGCCTCGGCAAGCTGGCGCTCGGACTCCGGGTGGTCAGCGACGACGGCAGCCCCGAGCGCTTCAGGCAGGCACTGTTCCGCGGGCTGGCCGGGGTGGTGGAGTTCTGGCTGCTCGCCGGCGCGCCGGCGCTGATCGCCTCGCTAGTCTCGCAGCGGGGCAAGCGGCTGGGCGACGTGTTCGCGGGCACCATCGTGATCTCCGACCGGGCGCCGCGCGACGCGGGGCAGGTCATCATGATGCCGCCGCCGCTGGCGAGCTGGGCGGCCACGCTGGAGCTCTCCCAGCTGCCCGACGAGGTGGCGCAGGCGGCCAGACAATACCTGTTGCGCTGGGCCGACCTGTCCCCGCAGGTCCAGCACGAGATGGGCGTGCGCATCGCGACCCAGGTGGCGTCCTTCGTCTCCCCCGCGGCCCCTGCCGGGGCGCCGCCGTACGCCTACCTGAGCGCCGTCCTGGCCGAGCGCCGCCGGCGGGAGCAGGCCCGGTTCGCGCAGCGGGCGGGAAACGGCGGCGCGGCCCAGGGCCCGTACGCGCCGCCCTCGCCGGTCCCGTACCCGCAGCCCGGCCCTCCGCCGCCGGGCTCATATCCACACCCCGGCCCTCCGCCGCCGGGTTCGTACGGCCCCTACGCGCCGCCAGGGCCTCCCCCGGCGGCTCCCCACCTGCCGCCCGGCGCGCCCGCCCCCGCGCCGGAGCCGCCACAGGCGACCCCGGGCGGGTTCGCGCCGCCCCAGTGAGCCCCACTCACGGCGCGAGGCCATGAGCACGTGAGGGAGCGCCGTCGTCTGGAGGAGCGCCGGGAGCGCAGCGACCACAGCGGGGGAAGACGCCGGCACACGGCGACCGAACCCGCCGAACGGAGCGAGGCCATGAACCCGTGAGGGAGCGCCGTCGTCTGGAGGAGCGCCGGGAGCGCAGCGACCAGAGCGGGGGAAGACGGCGGCATCTGGCGACCGAACCCGCCGAACGGAGTGAGGCCATGAATTCAGTGCCATCCGTTGCGGTACGACTCCTGCGTCTGTGCGTTGAACCGGTCGGTACGCACGTGCCTGGCGCTGTCCGTGAGCCGGTCGTCGATCTTGATGACGTCGAAGCCCTCGTGGAAGTCGGCCGCGTAGATGTAGCCGTTGTAGTAGTAGGCGGACCAGATGCCGCCGCCACCGCCTCCCGAGCGGGGGCCGCGTTCGAAGTAGCCGATCTCCCTGGGGTTGGTGGAGTCGGTGAAGTCCCAGACCGACAGCCCGCCCATGTACCACGCCTGGACCATGATGTCGCGGCCCTTGACGGGGATCAGCGAGCCGTTGTGGGCGACGCAGTTCTCGCTGTCGTCCTGGTGGCGGGAGATCTTGAAGTAGCTCCTGAAGACGAGTTGCCCGCGCGCGATGTCGTAGATCGCGTCGGCGCCGCGGTTGGGCCCGGTGGCCTCGTTGCAGGTGGGCGCGCCCCCGCCGCCGAGCTCGTCGGTGAAGACGACCTTCGTGGCGTTGTTGCTGAAGGTGGCCGAATGCCAGAAGGCGAAGTTGGGGTCGGTGGTCCTGGCGGTGACCTTCGGGTCGAGCCGGTCGGAGATGTCGAACAGCACGCCGTCGCCCATGCACGCACCCGCCGCGATGTCCTTCTCGGCGTACGCGGTGATGTCGTGGCAGCCGGTGGTCGGGACGAGCAGGCCGGGCTGGTCCTCGTTGCCGCCGTCGGGGAAGACGACCGGGGTGGCCGCGACGTGGGCGGCCTCCGGGTGGCGCAGCGGCACCTTGATGATCGATATCTTGTCGTGCGGCGGCTGGCAGTCGGGGAAGTTCGCCGCCGGCAGGTACGAGGAGACGTAGACGTAGACGTTCTTGTTCCGGTCGCGGCCCTTGCCCGGCACCAGGGTCAGGGTGTGGGAGCCGCAGGCCGTCTCGACCGCCTTGACGTACCTCGGCCTGGTCTTGTCGGAGATGTCGAAGATGCGAACGCCTTCCCAGGCGTCCTTCTCGGAGGCGGGCCGGTCCGTGCTGGCGCAGGAGTCGTCGCTGCGGGAGCTGTCGACGGCGGCGAACAGCAGGTCACCGTAGACGCTGACGTCCATCTGCCCGCCGGGGCAGACGACGGAGCTCACGGCCCTGGCTTTCTTGGGGTCCCTGATGTCGTAGATGGAGAAGCCGCCGTAGTTGCCGACGTAGGCGTAGCCGCCCTGGAAGGCGATGTCGGTGTTGATGGTCGAGGCGATGGCGTCCGGTTTGGGGACGTTCCTGACGTGGGTCACGTTGGGGCTGGTGACGACGGCGTCAGGTGGCGGGATGTCGCTGGCGGTCGCGGGTAACGCGGTGAGGAGCAGGGCGACGGCTGCCCCGGCCATCGCGAGGACACGGCGCGGGCTGGACATGGGGGATGCCTCCTTCGTACGGGGACCGGCGGCCGGTCAGTGGTGACCGTGGCCACGCTCGGGGTAGGACGTCTGGGTTTGCGCGTTGAGCTCGCGCATCTTGACGCCGTTCGCCCGGTTCGTACGCCAGTCGTTGATCTTCAGCACATCGAGGCCCAGGTTGAAGTCGGAGCCGTAGATGTGTCCGTTGTAGTAGTAGGCCGACCAGAAGCCGCCGCTGAGCGCCGGCGCGGTGTTGTCGGGGCCGCGCTCGAAGTAGGCGATCTCCTGCGGGTGCGCCGAGTCGGTGAAGTCGACCACCGAGATGCCGCCCTGGTACCACGCCTGCACCATGATGTCGCGGCCCTTGACCGGGATCAGCGAGCCGTTGTGGGCGACGCAGTTCTCGCTGTCGTCCTGGTGGCGGGAGATCTTGAAGTAGCTCCTGAAGACGAGCTGTCCCCGCATGATGTCGAAGTAGGCGTTGGCGCCCCGGTTGGGCCCGATGGCCTCGTTGCAGGTGGGCGCGCCGCCGCCGCCGAGCTCGTCGGTGAAGATCACCTTCGTGCCCTCGTTGTTGAACGTGGCCGAGTGCCAGAAGGCGAAGTTCTCCTCGTCGCGCGCGGTCGCGGTGACCTTGGGCCGCTCGGGGTCACGGATGTCGAGCAGGATGCCCTCACCCATGCAGGCGCCCGCCGCGATGCCCTTCTCCGGGTAGGCGGTGATGTCGTGGCAGCCCGTGGTGGCGGACCTGCCGTCGGGATAGGGCAGTTGCTTGCCCGGGTAGCCGCCGTCGGGGAACAGGTTGGGCGTCGCGATGACGGTGGCGGCGGACGGGTCCCGCAGCGGCACCTTGATGATCGAGATGAGGTCGTGCGGCGTCCGGCAGTCGGGGAACGCGTCGCTCGGGCCGTAGGAGGAGACGTAGATGTAGACGTTGCGCCCATGCCGGTCGGGGACCAGGGTGTGCGTGTGCGAGCCGCAGTTGGTCTCGACCGCCTTGATGTACTTCGGGTGTGACTTGTCGGAGACGTCGAAGATGCGTACGCCCTCCCACGACTCCTTGACGGAGGCGGACTGCGAGGTGCTGTTGCACGAGTCGTCGTTACGCGAGGAGTCGACCGAGCCGAACAGCAGGTCGCCGTGGACGCTCACGTCCATCTGGCCGCCGGGGCAGACCACGGAGCTGACGAGCGAGGTTCGCTTGGGGTTGCGGATGTCGTAGATCGAGAAGCCGTAGTAGTTCCCGACGTACGCGTAGTCGCCCTGGAAGGCCATGTCCGTGTGGATGTGGGCCAGGGCCTCGGGCTTGGGCACGTTCGTGACGTGCTTGATGTTCGGGCTCATGACGATCTCGCCAGGAGCCGGGATGTCCGCAGCCTGGACCGGCAGGGTGGCGCCGGCCAGCGCGACCAGGGCCGCGACCAGGATGAGGACCCTGCGGCGGGTGAACACTCGGGGACCTCCGATAAAGGGGGCATAAACCTCGTTATGGTCGCTCTGTTCACCGCCGTTGACCAGCGTCCAATCTGTCAATTTTTGTTCCGGTTCGATCTCTTTCCTAGCCGGGGTTCATGACTTAGAGTGCGCATTCTCCACCACGTTAGTCAGGGAGGCTGGGTGCGCGCCGCGCTCATTGTCGTCATGGCCACGGTCGTCACCCTCACCGGCTGCAGCTCCAGCACGGCACCTCAGGCGCCACGGGCCGACTCGACCGCCCCCGTGATCGCGCCCGGCCGCCCGGGCGAGCAGGACAGGACGCTCTCGCCGGCCGAGGCCGCCACCGCGGTGCCCTCCCCCACCCCCAACGCCGCCGACGTGACCTACGTCCAGGACATGATCGTCCATCACCGGCAGGCCCTGGACATGGCGCTGCTGGCCCCGAACAGGGCGGAGTCGGCCAAGGTGAAGAGCCTGGCCGACCGGATCAGAGCCGCCCAGGCGCCCGAGATCCAGTACATGACCACGTGGTTGCGGGAGCAGGAGCAGAAGGTGCCCGACCACCACGCGGCACACGACGGCATGCCGGGCATGGCCACGCCGGAGCAACTGGGGGCGCTGCGGGCGGCCACGGGCAAGGACTTCGACCGGATGTTCCTCCAGCTCATGATCAACCACCACCAGGGGGCGATCACGATGTCGGAGAAGGTGCTCAGCGGCGGCTCCCACATCAGGATCGAGGAGCTGGCCGGCGACGTGAGCGTCACCCAGATGGCCGAGATCCGCCGCATGCGCGAGATGCAGACGGCGTTTTGACGCGCCGCGGGCGAAGCACCGCCCTCCAGGAGCCGCGAGCGAGAAGGTACGCCCCTCAGCAGCCGCGAGCGAGAAGGTACGCCCCTCAGGAGCCGACGCGCCAGGAGTGCAGGTAGTCCTCCTGCTCGGCGGTGAGCTCGTCGATGCCGATGCCGGTGGCGGCCAGCTTGAGCCTGGCCACCTCGTGGTCGATCTCCGGCGGCACGTCGTAGACGCCCGGCTCCAGACGCGCCCGCTCGCCGGCCAGCCACGCCACGGCCAGCGCCTGCGCCGAGAACGACATGTCCATGACCGCGGCCGGGTGCCCCTCGGCGGCCGTCAAATTGACCAGCCGGCCCTCGGCGAGCAGCAGCAGCCGGCGCCCGTCGGGCATGACGTACTCGTCGGTGTTGGGCCGCACGCCACGGATCACCTCGACGGCCAGCTCGTCCAGCGCCCGCACGTCGATCTCCACGTCGAAGTGCCCCGCGTTGGCCAGGATCGCGCCGTCCTTCATGGCGGCCAGGTGCTCGGCCCTGATCACGTCGCGGTTGCCGGTCACGGTGATGAACAGGTCGCCGAGCAGCGCCGCTTGCGCCATCGGCCGCACCTCGTAGCCCTGCAGCGTCGCGTCGAGTGCCTTCACGGCGTCGATCTCGGTGACGATCACCCGCGCGCCGAAGCCCTTGGCCCGCTCGGCCACACCGCGCCCGCAGAACCCGAACCCGGCCACGACCACCGTGCGCCCCGCGAGCATGATGTTGGTGGCCCGCATGATCCCGTCGAGCGTCGACTGCCCGGTGCCGTAGCGGTTGTCGAACATGCGCTTGGTCCGGGTGTCGTTCACGGCCACGACCGGGAACTTCAGCGCGTGCTCCGCGGTCATCTGGCGCAGCCTGATGATCCCCGTGGTGGTCTCCTCGCAGCCGCCGCCGACGCCGTCGAGCAGGTCGGTACGCTCGGTGTGCAGGATGTTCACCAGGTCGCACCCGTCGTCGAGCACGAGATCGGGCCCGAGATCGAGCGCCTGGTGGATGTGCCGGTAGTAGGTCGGCCGGTCGACGCCGGCCCGCGCGTGCACCGCGATCCCGTACGCGCGCAACGCCTCGGCCACGTCGTCCCGCGTCGACAGCGGGTTGGAGGCGGCGAGCGCGATCTCGGCGCCACCCGCCTTCAGCGCTCCCATGAGGACGGCCGTCTCGGCGGTGACGTGCAGGCAGGCCGCGATCTTCAGCCCGTCCAGCGGCCGTTCCACGCCGAAGCGCTCGCCGATCGCCGTCAACACCGGCATCGAACGCGCGGCCCACGAGATCTGCCGCTCACCGCTTTCCCAGACGTCCATGGCTCACCTGTAACCAAAGAAGACGGCCAAGAACGCGCTCGTAACGGCGAGATTCCCGTGAGCCTTCACGACCGGCCATGACGGACGGAAGCGGCGTCGGCGCGTGCGGGTGACTTGGCCTGCCGTAAAAGATGGGGTTGGTGCGCTCCGCGGGAGCGCGCACCGCTCCGAGGGGAGAGCCCTCTCGGAGCGGTGGTGAAGCGGAGAAGCCCTCAATGACAGCGGAGGAGCTCCCGAAGGATCAGTACCGGTAGTGGTCGGGCTTGTACGGGCCCTCGACGTGGACGCCGATGTAGGCCGCCTGCTCCTTGGTGAGCTCGGTGAGCTTGACGCCGAGGGCGTCGAGGTGCAGGCGGGCGACCTTCTCGTCGAGGTGCTTCGGCAGCGTGTAGACGCCGATCGGGTAGTCGGCCGTCTTGGTGAACAGCTCGATCTGGGCGATCACCTGGTTGGTGAACGAGTTGGACATGACGAAGCTCGGGTGGCCGGTCGCGCAGCCGAGGTTCATCAGGCGGCCCTCGGCGAGCACGAGGATCGTGTGGCCGTCGGCGAAGACCCACTCGTCGACCTGGGGCTTGATGGTGTTGCGCTGGATGCCGGGCAGCTTGGCGAGGCCGGCCATGTCGATCTCGTTGTCGAAGTGGCCGATGTTGGAGACGATCGCCTGGTGCTTCATCCGCGCCATGTGGTCGGCGGTGATGATGTTGAAGTTGCCCGTGGCGGTGACGAAGATGTCGGCGATGCCGACGACCTCGTCCAGTGTGGTCACCTGGTAGCCGTCCATGGCCGCCTGGAGCGCGCAGATCGGGTCGATCTCGGTGACGATCACGCGGGCGCCCTGGCCGCGCAGCGCGTCGGCGCAGCCCTTGCCGACGTCGCCGTAGCCGCAGACCACGGCCACCTTGCCGCCGATGAGCACGTCGGTGGCGCGGTTGAGGCCGTCGATGACGGAGTGGCGGCAGCCGTACTTGTTGTCGAACTTCGACTTGGTGACCGAGTCGTTGACGTTGATGGCCGGGAAGAGGAGCTGGCCGTTCTTGTGCATCTCGTAGAGGCGGTGCACGCCGGTGGTGGTCTCCTCGGTGACGCCCTTGATGCTCTCGGCGATCCTGGTCCACTTCTTGTCGGCGCCGACCGTGCGGTTGAGCAGGTCGATGATGACGTGCCACTCTTCGGGGTCGTCGGCGGTGGCGGCGGGCACGGCGCCGGCCTTCTCGTATTCGGCGCCCTTGTGCACCAGCAGCGTGGCGTCGCCGCCGTCGTCGAGGATCATGTTGGGGGCGCCGCCGTCAGGCCAGGTCAGCGCCTGCTCGGTGCACCACCAGTATTCCTCCAGGGTCTCGCCCTTCCAGGCGAAGACCGGCACGCCCTTCGGGTCGTCGACGGTGCCGTCGGGCCCGACGACCACGGCGGCGGCGGCGTGGTCCTGCGTGGAGAAGATGTTGCAGCTGACCCAGCGGACCTCGGCTCCGAGCGCCACCAGCGTCTCGATGAGGACGGCGGTCTGGATGGTCATGTGCAGGGAGCCCATGATCTTCGCGCCCGCCAAAGGTCGCGTGTCCGAGTAGTCGCGGCGCACGGCCATGAGGCCGGGCATCTCGTGCTCGGCGAGCCGGATCTCCTTACGACCGAAGTCGGCAAGTGAAAGGTCTGCGACCTTGAAGTCCATCGGGTTTCCCCTCGCGTCACTGATGGTTGTCGCCGACGAGTCTAGGCACCGTTCGTACGACGACGCACGCCGAGAAGGGTGAAACTGACGTAAGAATGTAAGGATGCGCATCACGGAAGCCGCCAAGCGGCTCGGCATGTCCCCGCGGATGCTCCGTTACCGGGAGGCACTCGGCCTGCTGCCCCCTGTGCGGGAGCAGGGGGCGCACCGGCGGTTCGGCCCCGAGGAGCTGGCCGCCGTGGCACAGGGCGTCGAGCTGGAGAAACGGTTCGACGTGTCGCCGGCCGAGCTGGCGTTCGCGCTGCGGGTGCTGAGCGAGCCGGCGGTGGCGGCGGCCGTGCGCGACCTCGGGGTGCGGATCGGGCGCATCCAGGTGCCCCGCAGGGCCCTCGACTTCGAGAAGGAGAAGGCCCTGCGGCTGCTGCGCACGTCCGGCGGCGCCCAGGAGGCGGGCGTGCGGGACCGGTCGAGGCCGGGCGGCGCTCAGGAGGCGGGCGTGCGGGACCGGTCGAGGTCGGGCTCGAGGTAGATGACCCTGGCGATCGGCACGGCCGCGCGGATACGCTGCTCGGCCTCGTCGATGCCGCGCGCCACCTCGCCGGCCGTCTCGTCGTGCGAGACCGCGATCTTGGCGCCCACGAGCAGCTCCTCCGGGCCGAGGTGCAGCGTGCGCATGTGGATGATCCGCTCGACCTCGGGCGCGCTCTCCAGCGCGCGGCGGATCTGATTCTCCACCTCCGGCGAGGCGCCCTCGCCGACCAGCAGCGACTTGGTCTCCACGGCCAGCACGACCGAGATGATGGCGAGCAGGGTGCCGATCATCAGGGTGCCGATGGCATCCCAGACGGGGTTGCCCGTCACCACGGCCATGGTGACGCCGAAGAGAGCGAAGATCAGGCCGAGCAGCGCACCCAGGTCCTCCAGCAGGATGACCGGCAGCTCTGGCGACTTGGACCGGCGGATGAACGAGACCCACCCCTGACCGCCGCGCACCAGGTTGGCCTCCTTGATGGCCGTCCGGAACGAGAAGATCTCAGCGATGATCGCGAAGATCAGCACGCCGAACGCCCAGGCGGGCGACGTGAGGGGCTCGGCGTGGGTCAGCTTGTGGTAGCCCTCGTACAGCGAGAAGAGCGCGCCGATCGCGAACAGCACCACGGCCACCACGAACGCGTAGAAATAGCGCTCGCGACCGTAGCCGAACGGGTGTTCCTTGGTGCTGGCGCGGGCCGCACGCTTGCCGCCGACCAGGAGCAGCACCTGGTTGCCGGAGTCGGCGACCGAGTGGATGCCCTCGGCCAGCATCGACGATGACCCGGTGAAGAACGCCGCCACGAACTTGGCCACGGCAATGGACAAGTTTGCGACCAACGCCGCCATGATCGCTTTTGTTCCGCCGCTCGCGCTCACCGGTCTTCTCCACTCATAAGATCAATTACAAAGGCCTGGAAGGGGATCCTATTGCGAAATCCTGGCCTTTAGCTCACTGATCGCCGAGACCGAGCTCGGATCGACGGCGTATCCCAGCGCCAGATAGGTGCTCGCGTAATCGCCGAGCACGATCAATGAGGCCATCCGCTCCAGCGGGTGCACGCCCTCCGCCGCCAGCTCGGTCACCGGCACGTCGCGCTCGCGCGCCAGGCGCAGCGACGCCTCGCGCTGGCGTGTCAGCTGGGGATGCTCCTCGACGTCGCGCAGCATGACCAGCCTGAGCGCGTGCGCGGGGGCGTCGGCGAAGATGTCGCGCTCGGCCATCGGCCCGTCGAAGGTCGCGACCTGGCCGTGGCCCGCCTCGGGCAGCTCTCCGAAGATGGCGGGATATTTCGCGTTGGTGTTGAGCTGGCAGGCCAGCCGGTACGCCGCCACCGACGCCGCGGCCGACGATCCCCAGATCACCGGAAGGCTCTCGGCCAGGTCGAGCGCGAGCGACTTGCCCGGATTGACGAACGACTCGCTGGCCGGCCGGCACCGGTGCGCCATCTCCTCCAGCGCCGTGGCCACCCGTTCGAACAGCTCCGCGTCGGCCGGCCAACCAGCCGCAGCGCGGCGGCCGCCACGATCAGCGGCACGGCCAGCAGCCAGATGTTGACCCTGGACTGCCCGCTCACCGGCACCGGCACGTAGAGCGCCGACGCCTGGGTGGCGATCGCCTCCAGCGGCGAGCCGGGCGCGCCCACGCCCAGCAGCGTGCACCCGCGCCGCACGGCCTGGGTGGCGACGGCCAGCGTCTCCTCGGTGTCGCCCGAGCCGGAGACGGCGATGACCAGGTCGGTGGCGCCGACCCAGCCGGGAAGCTGGTAGGAGCGCAGGGTGATGATCGGCAGCGGCGCGCCGTTGCCGGCGGCCGCCGCCATGATGTCACCCGCGATGCCGGAGACGCCCATGCCCGCGACCACGATGGCGCGCGGGCGCCCCATCTCGGCCAGGCGATCGACACGGGACTCGACGGCGGTGCGGTAGCCGGTGCGTACGTGGGCCGCCGCGGCGGCGACCGCCGGCAACATGCCCCCGGGATCGCCGTCGCTGAGATGCCGCTGGTCGTCGAGCCGCCCCGGCTCCCAGGTCACGGCTTCCTGGCCTCGTCGACCAGCAGAACGGGGATGTCATCCCGGACCGGGTAGATGAGGCCGCAACCGGTGCAGGCCAGCTCTTCGGCCTCGGTCTCGGCGCGCAGGGGCGCCTTGCACGCCGGGCAGGCCAGGATCTCCAGCAGCCAGTCGTCGATCTTCACTCTGACACCTTTCCCACAATGGCGAGGACCTCGTCCCTGATCGCCGTCATCTCGGTCTCGTCGGCCGCCTCGGCGTTCAGCCGGAGCAGCGGCTCGGTGTTGGAGGGCCGCAGGTTGAACCACCAGCCGGATCCCGTCACGGTCAGCCCGTCGAGCTCGTCGAACTCGCCCCGGCCCGCGAACGCCTCCCGCACCCGCCGCAGCGCCTCGTCCTGGTCGGCGACCGCGCTGTTGACCTCACCGGAGGCGTGATAGCGCGAGTAGGCCGCCACCAGCTCGGACAGCGCCCGCTCCTGCTCGCCGAGCGCCGCCAGCACGTGCATCGCGGCCAGCATGCCCGAGTCGGCGAACCAGAAGTCGCGGAAGTAGTAGTGGGCCGAGTGCTCGCCACCGAACACCGCGCCCGTGCGGGCCATCTCGGCCTTGATGAACGAATGCCCCACCCGCGTCCGCACCGGAACCCCGCCGTGCTCGCGGACGATCTCGGGCACGCCGTGCGACGTGATCAGATTGTGGATGATCGTCGCGCCCGGGACCTTGGCCAGCTCGCGCACCGCGACCAGCGCGGTCACGGCCGACGGCGAGACGGACTCTCCCCGCTCGTCGATCACCCAGCACCGGTCGGCGTCGCCGTCGAAGGCCAACCCGAGGTCCGCACCGCTGTCGACGACCGCCCGCTGCAGGTCGACGAGGTTCTGTGGCTCCAGCGGGTTGGCCTCGTGATTGGGGAAGCCGCCGTCCAGCTCGAAGTAGAGCGGGACCAGCTCGATCGGCAGCCCCTCGAACACGGCGGGAACGGTGTGCCCGCCCATGCCGTTGCCCGCGTCGACGACCACCTTGAGCGGCCTGACGCCCGCCAGGTCGACCAGTGTGCGCAGATGATGGGCGTAGCCCGGAAGCAGGTCCTTCTCGATCAGCGACCCCGTCGGCGTGGCCGTCACGCCGACCAGCTCCGCCGCGCGGTCGCGGATCTCCGTCAACCCCGTGTCGCCACCGATCGGCACCGCGCCGGACCGGCACATCTTCATGCCGTTGTAGCGGGCGGGATTGTGGCTGGCGGTGAACATGACGCCCGGCAGCCCGAGGCTGCCGCTCGCGTAGTAGAGCAGGTCGGTGGAGCCGAGCCCGGCGTGCACCACGTCGGCCCGGCGCGAACGCGCGCCGCGGATGAAGGCCTCGGCCAGCGGCACGGACGACTCGCGCATGTCATGGGCGACCACGACCGACCCGGCGCCCGTCACCTCGACGAAGGCCGCCCCCACGGCCTCGGCGGTCTGCTCGTCGAACTCGTCGGGAACCACTCCGCGAACGTCGTACGCTTTAAAGATCTTGGCGAAATCGCCCACTCCGCAGCTCCGCCCTTGGTCGTTTCCTCCGTTGAAACGAGCCTACCGGTCGCGGTGCTGCTGGGCCGACCTCAGAACGCGCAGGTGTCCGCGCCTGCCGACCTCGACGCCCTGGCCGACCGGCTCGCCCCCGCCGGACGGCGTGGGCCGCGCCGCCTCCCTGACCGCGTTGGCCAGCGCCTCCAGATCGTCGGAACTGGGCGAGGCGCCGTCCGTCGGCAGCCGCACCACCTCCCAGCCGCGGGGGGCGGTCAGCCGCTCGGCGTGTTCGGCGCACAGGTCATAACAATGTGGCTCCGCGTACGTCGCCAGAGGGCCGAGAACAGCGGTCGAGTCGGCGTATACGTACGTGAGCGTGAAGACGGCAGGCTGGCTGCAGGCGGTGCGGGAACAGCGGCGGACGGGGCTCACGGAGGGACCGTATCTGGTAAGAGTGCGAGGCGCCACTATCTGAGCACTCTTAACGAGCGTGTCGCCACAATTCGGACACCTGTCGCAGCCTTTCCACCGATTTCCCCGCCAGGGACCCGGTCTTCGAGCCCGAACATTTCCCGCGTTCCCGGGGCAGAACAGTCCGACGTGAACAGGTGACGCCGCTCCCCGGAAGCGCCCGTACGCACCCGTACACTTGAGCCCGTGACTCACAGGCGCGGTCCCAGGCGGCGCGATCGCCACGGTCGCGGTCTCCGCGGCCCGCTCGCCCCCTCCCACGTCCCCATGGCCAAGTCCCGCAGCGAGCGCTTCGACGACCTCGTGCTCGACGCGGTCGACCGGCTCAGGCCCCGGTGGGAGCGCCAGTTGTCGGCGGTGGAGTTCGCGGTGGAAGAGGTGCCGCCGCTGAGCGAGCTGGGCG
This sequence comes from Nonomuraea sp. B1E8, assembly GCF_039871515.1. NCBI lineage: Bacteria > Bacillati > Actinomycetota > Actinomycetes > Streptosporangiales > Streptosporangiaceae > Nonomuraea > Nonomuraea sp. B1E8. The sequence continues at coordinate 495,961 of NZ_JBDPLS010000001.1, forward strand.
ACGGGCCGCAGCTGAGCTCCGACCCGATCCCGTTCGGCCGCGCCGACGCGGCCGCCGGCCCCAATCCCGCCTCGATCGTGGTCTACCGGCGTCCGCTGGAGGCACGGGCCCGCGACCGCGACACGCTGGGGGCCATGGTGCACGACACGGTCGTGGAGCAGGTGGCCACCCTGCTCGGCCTGGCCCCCGAGACCGTCGATCCGGGCTACGACGACCGCGGCTGAGGCCTGCGGGGCCTCGGCGCTCCGCCCGCCACGCGGTCGGGCCTGCGGGCTCTGGCCGGCCAGAGCCCGCAGCGGCTCCCCGAGCCAGCGCCCGCCGTCGTGAGCGACGACGATCGCGGTGACGTAGGGACGTGCCAGGGGTGGTGGCTCCTGGTGATCAGGCGCGCCCACCTTACCGGCGAACCCCTTCAGGAGATGCGAAAAAGGGCCACACGGCAGCCCGCGTGACCCCCTCGCCCATATCTCTCAAACGGCCTGGCGCTTGATCCGTCTGCGCTCCCGCTCGGACAGCCCACCCCAGATGCCGAACCGCTCATCGTGCTCGAGTGCGTATTCCAGGCACTCGGCACGGACCTCGCACGATCGGCAGACCTTCTTGGCCTCTCGGGTGGAGCCGCCCTTCTCCGGGAAGAACGCCTCCGGATCAGTCTGCGCGCACAAGGCGCGCTCCTGCCATCCGAGTTCTTCAGCGTCAAGCTGATCCTGTGCGATGACCGGATCGGTCACTGCACACCTCCCTGCCGCCCGCCCGCAATGGAGCCCCCCATGGACGCCTTCCTTATTACCCACCCACTGGAAGGCGTAACAACATGGTTGTAATTACACGCGCGTGCCGCACGTGGCGTCAAGCGGCATGCAGGTATCCGGGGAAAGACCAGACCTCGCCCCGGTGTGCTTGGCATGTGATGTTCGCACCCGGCCGACACCCATGTGCGCGCGGCGTCAGCCAGGCTTGTTCAACGCTGTCAGCGGTCCGAACCGTACCAGGGCGGGATAGACGGCCGCCCGTGGCCCACCTTCTCTCTAGCCGTTCATTGCCGGTCCGTTACCTGCGTGGCTCATTGGGGGTGTATATGGCTGTCGGGTCGATCGGGTCGTCTCCAGGACGGCGCTGGTCGCCGCCGAAGGCGTCCGGCCCGAACGACGGGTCGAGCCGCATCGTCGCGTCCCCGGCCGGGACCTGGTGGGAGGGCTGGTACTGGCCCTGCTGCGGCTCGTACCCGCCGCCCTGCTGTTGATGGGGCTGCTGATAGGGCTGCTGGGGGTGGCCGAACGGGTCGTCGTACGGCCGGGGCGGCTGGCCCGTGTAGTCGGGCACGCGCAGCTCGGGCTGGGTGCCCGGCAAGGAGTGCTGGTAGGTGTCCGCCTGCTGGTAGGCGTCCATGAGCTGCTGGGAACGGGGGTCGACGGGCGGCTCCTGGTACGCCTGGGGGGTGGCATACCCCTGGCCGGAGAATCCCGTGAACGGCTGGCCGCCCTGCTGCGGGTCCGCCTGCTGCGGGTCGAACGCGCTCTGGCCGAAGTACGGCTGCTGGCCGTCCGCCGCGGGGGGCGGGACGTTCGGGCTGGTGTCGCCCTGGGGGTAGGCCTGCTCGGCGGGGGCGAAGGCGCTGGGGGCGGCGTCCGGCGGCGCGTAGGGGTTCTGCTGGTCGGCGGGTGGGGCGTACGGGTTCTGCTGGTCCGGGGACGGACCGTAGGGGTTCTGCTGGTCGGCCGGAGGGGCGTACGGGTTCTGGCTGGGCTGGTTGTGGATGTTGGGCTGGCTGTCCGCGGGGACGTACGGGGCCGGCTGGTACTCGGCGGGCGGAGCGGCGTACTCCTGGCCCGCGGGGGCCGTGTCGGCGGGGGTGTAGGCCGGCTGGCCGAAGCTCTGCGGCGCGAAGGCCTGGTCCGGCTGCTGCTGGTCCGAAGGGGCGGCGGGCAGCGCGCCCCTGATCTGCGGCTGGGGCTGGGGGTCAGGCTGGCCGTAGTGCTGGTTGTCGGCCGCGGGCGCGTAGCCGGGCTGCTCGGGCTGGCCGTAGTCGGGCTGCTGGCCGTAGTCGGGCTGCTGGCCGGACGGAGGCTGCTGGCCGTAGCCGGGCTGCTGGCCCGACGGGGCGTAACCGGGCTGACCGGACGGAGGCTGCTGACCGTAGCCGGGCTGCTGACCCGACGGGGGTTGCGGGCCGTACCCGGGCTGGCCGGACGGAGGCTGCTGGCCGTACGCGCCGGAGGGCTGCTCCTGGCCGTAACCGGGCTGCTGGCCGAACGCGGCCGGCTGCTCCTGCTGCCCGAAACCGGGCTGGCCGGGCTGGCCGGGGCCAGGCTGGCCGCAGCCGGGGGCGGGCTGCTGCTGGCCGTAGTAGGGGGGCTGCTGGCCGAACTGGGGCTGGTGGTAGACCTGCGCGGCGGGACGGTCGGGGACGACCTGCGGCAGCAGGTAGACGAGGGCGATGGCGGTCAGCGCGAGCGCGGGCGCGCCCAGCAGCACGAGTTCGAACGCGGACCGGGCGCCGTCGCCGGTGAACACGCCGAGCACGAGCGAGAGCATGCCGCCCACCGCGGCCATCGCCAGCCCGGCCACCGCGGCGTACGCGACCGGCTTGGCCTTGGGCGACGGCTCGCCGACCTTGGTGAGGAGCAGCACGGACCCCACGAACAACGCCACCACGTACGGGCTCGTCATGTCGAGGGTGTTCCAGGAAGCACGTTCCATGATGGTCGTGTCGGGGTCCCCGACCAGGACACGACCGAACCTCACCAGGACGTACATGAGTCCTAGGACGACCATGGCCCACGCGGCCGGCTCCCTCAGCCGGGCGACGTCAAATTTGCTCACAACTACCCCCATCGGACCCTTTAGCCCGAAGGGAGTTTGCCACATCACTGACGGGGCTCGCGGGAGTCCCAGAAACCTCTTCCATCCCAATTCTACAAATATCCCCATGTACAGGGGTTTCGGCACGGCCAAACCCGGTCCCGGGGCAGGCCTGTCAGAACCCGGTGGAAGACTGGGCCGCATGCACATCGTGTCCCTCGCCGGAGGCATCGGCGGCGCCCGTTTCCTGCGCGGCCTGCGCGCCACCGAGCCAGACGCCTCGATCACCGTCATCGGCAACACGGGTGACGACATCACCCTGTTCGGCCTGCGGGTCTGCCCTGACCTCGACACTGTGATGTACACGCTGGGCGGCGGCATCGACGAGGAACAGGGCTGGGGCCGGGCCAAGGAGACCCACGTCGTCAAGGAGGAGCTGGCGGCCTACGGCGTCGAGCCGCAGTGGTTCGGGCTGGGCGACCGCGACTTCGCCACCCACATCGTGCGCTCGCAGATGCTGGAGGCGGGCTATCCGCTCTCGCAGATCACGCAGGCCCTGTGCACGCGCTGGCAGCCCGGCGTGCGGCTGCTGCCGATGACCGACGACCGCTGCGAGACCCACGTCGTGATCGAGGACGACCGTGGCAAGCGCGCCGTGCACTTCCAGGAGTGGTGGGTACGCCTGCGCGCCTCGGTGCCCGCCCAGTCGTTCGCGCTGGTGGGGGCCGACACCGCGAAGCCCGCGCCCGGCGTGCTGGAGGCCGTCGAGCAGGCCGACGTGGTCATCCTGCCGCCGTCCAACCCGGTGGTGAGCATCGGCACGATCCTGCAGGTCCCCGGCATCCGCGACGCCCTGCTGCCCAAGACCGTGGTCGGCGTCTCGCCGATCATCGGCGGCGCGCCGGTCAGGGGCATGGCCGACGCCTGCCTGACGGCCATCGGGGTGGAGACGACCGCGCAGGCCGTCCTGGAGCTGTACGGCTCCGACCTCGTCGACGGCTGGCTGGTGGCGGAGGAGGATCACGCGGTCGCCCTCGACGGCGTCAGGGTGGTCGCCAGGCCGATCCTCATGCACGACCCCGACGCCGCCGCCGGCATCGCCCGCACCGCCCTCGACCTCGCCCTGGAGCTCGCCCGATGACCCCGTCCCAGCCCTCGTCGCCCGCGACCGCCTCCGACCGGCCGGCGGCTCCCGGGCCCGCGGGCGCCGCGCGGCGGATCGAGGTGATCGCGGTCGCGGGCATCGGCGAGGTGCGGCCGGGCGACGACGTGGCGGCCCTGCTCAAGGACGCCGGGCTGCGTGACGGCGACATCGTGGTCGTCACCTCGAAGATCGTGAGCAAGGCGGAGGGCAGGGTGCGGCAGGCACCCGACCGCGCCCAGGCGATCGAGGACGAGACCGAGCGCGTGGTGGCCCGGCGCGGCGACACCGTGATCTCGCAGACCCGCCACGGCTTCGTCATGGCCGCCGCCGGCGTCGACGCCTCCAACACCGAGCCCGGCACCGTGCTGCTCCTGCCCGCCGATCCCGACGCGTCGGCCAGGCGCATCAGGGCCGGCCTGAGCGTGCGCGCCGGGGTGATCGTCTCCGACACGTTCGGCCGGCCGTGGCGCAACGGCCTCACCGACGTGGCCATCGGGGCGGCGGGCGTGCGGCCGCTCGACGACTTCCGGGGCGCGTCCGACGGCTACGGCAACGAGCTCAGCGCGACGGTCACGGCGCTGGCCGACGAGATCGCGGGCGCGGCCGAGCTGGTCAAGGGCAAGCTCGACGGGGTTCCTGTGGCGATCGTGCGCGGGCTGTCCCACCTGGTCACCGACGACGACGGACCGGGCGTCAGGCCGCTCGTGCGGGCGGCCGACGAAGACCTGTTCCGCTACGGGTCGCGCGACGTCGTGTTCGCCCGCAGGACGATCAGGGAGTTCGCCGACCGGCCCGTCGACCCCGCGGCCGTGCGCAGGGCCGTGGCGGCGGGCATCGCGGCGCCGGCGCCGCACCACACGACCCCGTGGAGGTTCGTGCTGGTCGAGTCGCCCGAGACGAGGACGAAACTGCTCGACGCGATGCGCGAGGCGTGGATTCATGACCTGCGCGGCGACGGGTTCACCGAGCAGTCGATCGCCAAGCGGATCAAGCGTGGCGACGTGCTGCGCAACGCCCCCTACCTGGTGGTGCCGTGCCTGGTGATGGAGGGCTCCCATACCTACCGCGACAAGCGGCGCAACGCCTCCGAAAGGGAGATGTTCGTCGTGGCGACGGGTGCCGGGGTGGAGAACTTCCTGATCCAGCTCGCCGTCGAGGGGCTCGGGTCGGCGTGGGTGTCGTCCACGATGTTCTGCCGGCCGGTCGTGCGCGAGGTGCTCGGCCTGCCCGGGTCGTGGGATCCGATGGGCTGCGTGGCCGTCGGGCACGCGGCCGCGCCGCCGCGCGAGCGGGCGCCGCGCGACCCTGACGATTTCATCGTCACGCGTTGACCGGGTGACGGAACTCCAGTCAGCCGGGCATTTACCGTTAGGAAAGTTTCCTTTACATTCGGCTCATCCCCCCATGTGAAGGAGCCGCCGAATGAGAAGGACGCTGACCTTGTTCGCCGTGGTGGTGGTCGCCTTCGCCACCACGGTGTTCGACACCGCCCCGGCGTTCGCCCACGGCTACGTGAACTCGCCGCCGAGCCGCCAGGCCAACTGCGCCCAGGGCAAGGTGCCCGACTGCGGCAACATCATCTACGAGCCGCAGAGCGTGGAGGGGCCGAAGGGCCTGCGCAGCTGCCACGCCAACCTCCCGCAGTTCGCCCAGCTCAGCGACGAGAGCAAGCCGTGGCCCGTCGCCTCGGTGGGCGGCACGACGACCTTCACCTGGACGTTCACCGTCCAGCACGCCACGCGCGACTTCGAGTACTACATCGGCGGCACGCGGGTGGCCGTCTTCGACGGCGGCGGCCGGCAGCCGCCTTCCACGGTCTCGCACACGGTCGACCTCTCCGGGTTCTCCGGGCGGCAGAAGATCCTGGCGATCTGGAACATCGCCGACACGGCCAACGCCTTCTACTCGTGCGTCGACGTACGCATCGGGGGCGGGAGCGACCCGGACCCCACCGCCACGCCGACGCCCACCCCGACCCCGACCCCGACCCCGACCCCGACCCCGACTCCGACCCCGACTCCGACCGGCACCCCGACGACCCCCTCGGGCACCTGGAAGGCCGGCACGGCGTACACGACCGGCAGCACGGTGACCTACAACGGCGCCACCTACCGGTGCGTCCAGGCGCACACCGCCATCGCCGGGTGGGAGCCGCCCAACGTGCCCGCGCTCTGGCAGCGCGCATAGGGCGTCTGTCGAAGTGAATCGGCCAGGATGCGGCGGGGCCGCGTCCTGGGCCGCCCCGGCGATCAGGGCTCGACTCTGCCGCTCGCCCATGCCCAGGCCGCGATGGCGACGCGGTTTCTGGCGCCGGTCTTGCGCTGGATGACCGCGATGTGGTTCTTCACCGTGCCCGGAGAGAGGAAGAGTTCCGCGGCGATCTCGGCGTTGGTCTTGCCGTGCGCGAGCAGTGCCACGATGTCGTCCTCCCGCTCGGTGAGGACGACGTTCGGCGTCTGGTGTGGCAGGCCGTGCCGGCGCAGCAGCCGGACGGTGAGCTGCGGGCTGATGAGCATGTCGCCGTTCATCGCGGCCCTGATGGCCTCGATGAGCAGAGTGGGGCCGGAGCGTTTGAGGATGAACCCGGCGGCGCCGTGCCGCAGTGCCGCGTGGACGTACTCGTCGAGACCGAAAGTGGTGACGATCACCACGTGGATGCCGGTGTCGGCAAGGGCACGAGCCACCTCGATGCCGTCGGCTCCGGGCATCCGGATGTCGGCGAGCACGACGTCGGGTTTGATCGCCTTGGCGGTGTCGATCGCGGTGCGGCCGTCGGCGGCCTCGGCCACGACGGTCATGTCGGGCTGGGCATCGAGGATCATGCGGAAGGCGCTTCGGATGCCTTCCTGATCGTCGGCGATGAGGATGCGGGTGGACACTCCGGCGATTGTGCCAGCGGCAGGTACGCGGTCAGCGACCACCCGTCCGGTACGGCCTGCGTGACCAGTTCCCCGCCCTGTTCCTCCACGAGTGCGGTCAGGCCGGGCAGGCCGGATCCGCCGCGCCGGCCGCTTCCCGCTCGGGTCACGCCGTCGTTGGTCATGGTGATCTTCAGGAGGCCGGTTCCGGTGCTGATGCCCAGGTCGACACGGCTGGCCTCGGGAGCGTGCCGCCGGACGTTCGTGAGTCCTTCGATCACGATTCGGTAGGCCAGGGCCGCGGTCTCCGCCGGGACCGCCACCTGCGGGTCCATGCCCAGGCGGACCGGTGCGGGTCCGGCGGCGGAGAAACGTTCGGCTGCCTCGCGAATGCCGCTGAGGTCACCGGTGGGGGTGAGAGGCCGATCGCGGTGGAGCATGTCCAGGGTACGGTCCAGCATCGACATGGCGCGCTGGCCTGCGGCTTCGACGCGTTCGAGCGCTTGTAGCGGATCGCCGGCGATCCTGCCCGCCTGGGCGTGCGCCACCATTTCGCTGATGTCGTGGGCGACGAAGTCGTGCAGGTCTCTGGCCAGCTGGAGTCGCAATGCGGTGCGGGTGCCGGCCACGGCGCGGGCCTGTCGTACATCGAGAAAACGCAGATAGCCGCCCACAGCGGCGGCCAGGAGCGCGCCCGATCCCCAGAACGCGCACACGCCCAGCCCTTCCAGCGCTGAGGCGGGAGTGAAGGAGCGCAGCAGCCAGGTGGCCGCGGCCAGGCTCGCCGTGGGCGCGGCCACCGCCGCCCGCCGTGCCGGTGCGTACCGGATGACCAGGCCGACCAGCGCCATGAGCGCCAAGCTCTCGATCATTCCCAATACGGCGGCGCCCGGTGCGGACTGCGCCATGCCGATGACGTGAGCCAGCGTGACGGCCAGCGAGCCGACGGCCGCCACACACGTCAGCGCGGGCAGACCCGACCTGAGCGATGACCGCCACAGCACCGCCGCAGTCGCTGCGACGGGAACCAGCAGCGATATCGACACGGCAATCCACATCAAGCCCACCAGACCGACGATACGACCACCCTGGCATCCGGCCACAGTGCCGTTCGGCACCTGTACCGGCGGCCGGAGGTGCCGTTCGGCATCTGGGCCGCTGGGCTCCACCCGGAGATGCTGATCAACATGACAACCATCACTTCTGCCTGGCGAGGCTATGCGACGGCACTGTGGGCGCTGGTCTATGGACTGCTCGGCTCGGCGTGGGCGCTCGGACTGCCCGGCTTCCCCTGGGGTGCCTCCGACCCCGACCCGGACGGGGCACTGTCCATCCTGGCCGGCACGACACCACGTTTCGGATGGTGGATCGCCGCCTTCAGCCTGCTCACCGCGGTGACCGCGTTGGCGCTCACGCGCAGGAGCGAACGTCGAGCTCCGTTGTTCTTGGCCTGGCCGATCGCCGCGATCCTGGTCCTGGTGATTCCCGACTCGCGGCTGATGATGGGCGTCGCCTACACGCCGCTCCTGCTGGTGGCGCCGGTCTTCGGCTGGGGCCTGGGCGGCGCCACGTTCGCCGATGCCTGGCCATGGCCCGTACTGAACCAGCTCGTCTGCGTGCTGGGCGGACTGCTGCTGGCCGCCGCGGCGCTGGCGTATGGCCGTAGCCAGGCCGGCACGCGCTGGTTCACCCCGCAGCGGGGCCGCACGGCCGTGTACGTGGCCGTCGTCGTGCCTCTCGTGTACTGCGCCACCCGGTGGGCCTGGGCACTGGGCATCCCCCTCGGTGTGAGCCCGGAGTTCCTGGCCGAAGGTGAGGACGGCCTGTGGCTGGCGGGCGCCTATCTGGCGACCTTCGGCGCATTCGGCGGCGTACTCACCCTCGGGCTGACCCAGCGGTGGGGGGAGATCTTCCCGCGCTGGATTCCCGGCCTGCGCGGCAGGCGGGTACCGCCCCTGCTGGCGGTCATCCCGGCTGGATTCGTCTCGATCATCGTGACTGTGGCCGGGCTGACCTACATCCGGTGGACGATCGCCGGCCGGTTCGCCCTGTCCGAATGGGGTGCCTGGCTACCGGAGTGCTTCTGGCCGATTTGGGGCGCCGCGCTGGCCATCGCCACCGTCTCCTACCACCTGCGCCGCAAGGACGACGCAAACGGGGTAGCTGCCGGTATTCGTCACTGACGTGTTGCCGCAGCCGAACCTGATCGCGGTGACGGGGCCCGGAAGACGTCGGCGAGCACCGCGGGCAACCGGTCAGGCAGGATGTGCCGATCGCGCTGATGATGGCGCCCCAGCCCTTCAGGAAGAGACTTGTAGGCGCGGGCCTCAGGTCGTCGGCTTGCAGGTGGGGTGGCACAGGCGGCGGGCCAGGGCGGCGAGGAAGACGTCGATGATCTCCTCCGGCTCCTTCGCCGCGTGCAGCGAGCCGTTCGTGGCGGCCGCGATCTGCGACAGGCTCGCCCGCTCCACGTCCTTGCCGAACGCGATGATGATGATCTGGACGGGCCGGTCCGGGTTCCACCCGTCCCGCAAGGCCTGGAGAAGCCCCGCGAGGTCGGTGCCTTGACCGTCGTCGCGGCCACCGGTGATCACCAGGAGCGTGTTGTTCATGTCGTCGCGGTAGTCGCCGGTGACCTTGCGGAAGCCGCTCAGTATCGAGCCGTAGAGCGAGCTCTTCGTCTTCGGGTGGGCGGTCATCGTGCTGGTCAGCTCGTCCAGCCGGCTGCGCCGGATCACCTGCCCCGACTCAGGTTCGTTGATCGGCCCGAGCGTGACCCGCTCCCGGTAGCCCTTGATGCCGCCGAGCCGGTCGGCGAACTCCCAGAAACCCATGTGCGTGGAGTCGGGGAACAACCGCAGCCCGATCTTGGCCGCGTCCAGCGCCACCCTGATCTTGGTCTTGCCGTCCAGCTTCTCCGCCATGTGCTTGGAGGCGTCGGTCAGCACCAGGATGTTCGTCGGCGGGGCCAGCCTGCTCCAGGCGGCCAGCGCCGCGTCGATGTCCTGCGGCGACACCGACGGCCTCGCCCTCGGAGCGGCCGAGGGGATCTGCGGCCCGGCAGAGATCGGCCCCTGCCGCCCGTCGCCCGACCTGAACCCGGCCCGCCGTACGATCTCCTGGGCCTGCGGCCCCTCCAGCCAGCCGGCGAAGGCCGCGGACGCCTCCGCGACCGCCGGGTCGGTGGCGGTGACCACGTACGGATAGTCGAGGTTGATCGTGCCCTCGCGCGGGTGCAGCGCCACCACCGGGTCGTCCGACGGGCGCAGGTTGTGCTGCCGCACCGACTGCTCGGGGACGATCACGACCGGTCGTTTCCAGAGCGCGCGGTCGTCGACCGCGTCCAGCATGCTGCGGTAGTCGGGGGCCGAACCGGCCTGCGCCCACCGTACGAACGCGGTCAGCGCCTTGTCGGCCTCCGGGCCCGTGCCGACGACGTCCCTGGCGGCGGCCACCGTGGCGATGCCCGCCCCGGCGAGGGACGGGTCGGGCACGCGGACGATGTCGGGCTCGTCCTCGGTGGGCGTCAGGCGCCCGCGCACGGTCGAGGGGAAGACCATCCGCCAGTTCATCTCGGTCCTGCCGACGGAGAACCGCTCGGCCAGCGACTGGCGGGTCGCGAACACGAGCGGCGACGTGGCCACCACGCTCTCGCCCGCGGGCAGCGCGCTCGCCCCTTGCTGGCGGGCCAGCCTGATCCACGCGGAGGAGTCGGCGATCCAGCCGTCGGGCCGCTCGCGCAGCACGCCCGCCCGGTCCCCGATCAGCGTGCGCAGGACGGTGGCCGGCGGGTGCTCGGTCACCTGGACCAGCACGCACCGGCCGCCGACCGCCGTCTTCGTCTCGTTGAACCGCCCCGCGGCCTCCATCGCCGCGGGGGCCACGTCGACGGCTGCCGCCACGCTCACCAGAACAGGCTCTCGTGCGCTGCACAGCACGCCCCCGCCGCCGAGCACCGCGACGGCGCCCGCCGCGACGATCGCCACGGCCGTGAGCGTCGCCAGCATGCCCCGCCGGAACGCCTTCCTGCGCCGCCGCTCAGGGGGCAGCGCGGCACGGTGCCGACCCAACCGCACGGTGAACCTCTCTCCGGGGAGTGACGATTCTTCCAGCGCCTCCCGTGGCGGGCGCAAGGCTTGTTAGAACATGTTATAACTAGGCGATCGGAAGAGACCTTCTGACGCTCTGGCACACGCCGTCACTCGCCTGCGAGGCCCGCAGCCGCTCCGCCGCCGGAGTCGCGTACTCCGTCGTGCGCTGCCTGGCCGGGCGGCCCGTGGCCTCGACCATCTCCCGCAGCTCGCTGATGGTCTTGTAGGAGCCGTTCTCCGAGCCGGCCATCCGGCTGATGGTCTCCTCCATGAGCGTGCCGCCGAGGTCGTTCACGCCGCCCTGGAGCACCTGGCGGCACAGGTCGTCGCGGAGCTTGACCCAGGAGCACTGGATGTTCCTGATCGCGCCGTGCAGGAGCAGCCTGGCCAGGGCGTGCACGGCCCTGTTCTCCTGGGCCGTGGGGCCCGGCCTGGCCAGGCCGGCCAGGTAGATGGGGGCGCTGGTGTGCACGAACGGCAGCAGCACGAACTCCGAGAACCCGCCGGTCCTCTCCTGGAGCCGCCGGATCAGCTTGATGTGCCTGACCCAGTGCAGGTGGTTGTCGACGTGCCCGTACATCATGGTGGACGTCGTGGGGATGCCCACCTCGTGGGCCGTGGTGATCACCTCGACCCATTCGGCGGCCGGCAGCTTGCCCTTGGTCAGCACCCACCGCACGTCGTCGTCGAGGATCTCGGCCGCAGTCCCGGGCAGCGAGTCGACGCCTGCCTCCTTGGCCGCCTCCAGCCAGGCGCGGACGGACATGTTCGTCCGGCTCGCGCCGTTGATGACCTCCATCGGGGAGAACGCGTGCACGTGCATGCCCGGCGTCCTGGCCTTCACCGCCCTCGCGATGTCGAAGTACGCCGTGCCGGGCAGGTCGGGGTGGATGCCGCCCTGCATGCACACCTCGGTCGCCCCCGCCTCCCACGCCTCCTGCGCCCGGTCGGCCACCTGGTCGAGGCTCAGCGTGTACGCGTCGGCGTCGGTCCTGCGCTGGGCGAACGCGCAGAAGCGGCAGCCGGTGTAACACACGTTCGTGAAGTTGATGTTCCTGTTGACGACGTAGGTCACGTCGTCCCCGACCGTCTCCCTGCGCAGCCCGTCGGCGATCGCGGCCAGCTCGTCCAGCGCCTCGCCCTCCGCCCCGAGCAGCGCGACCGCCTCGGCGTCCGTCAGGCCCGCGGGATCCGCCTCGGCCCGCCTGAGCGCCGCCCGCACCTCGCCGGGCGTCGCGCCCCCGCCCCTGGCCGGCGTGGCGGGCTCCGGGACGAGGCGGTCGCGCAGTGCCGTCCAGTCGCCGTAGACGTGGTCGAAGTCGTCGCGCCGGTCGCTGGTCCGCCCGGTCGTGTCGACCTCGACGTGCAGATCGACCCGGCCCGACGCGGTGAACCCCCCGTCGGGCTCCTGCCAGGGCAGCCCGCGCAGGACGGCGTCCTGCCTGGCCAGGCCCGTGGCCGGGTCCGCCAGGGCGGCCACGTGCCCGAGCAGCCGCGGGTCGAGCCAGGGCTCCCCCGCCAGCACGTACTCGGGATAGATCGTCAGCCGCTCCCGCAGCAGGAAGCCCTCATCGGCGGTGCGGGCCGCGAGGTCGTCGATCTGCGGCCAGGGCCGCTCCGGGTTCACGTGGTCGGGCGTGAGCGGCGACACCCCGCCCCAGTCGTCGATGCCCGCCCGGATCATGAGCGCGTACTCGGCGTCCACCAGGTTCGGCGGCGCCTGGAGGCGGACGCGGGGCCCGAGGACGAGGCGGGCGACGGCGATGGTGGCCGCCAGCTCGTGCAGGTCGGCGTCGGGCAGCCCGCGCATGGCGGTGTCCGGCTTGGCGCGGAAGTTCTGGACGATGACCTCCTGGATGCCGCCGTACTCGCGGGCCACCCGCCGGATCGCGAAGATCGACTCCGCCCGGTCCTCCACCGTCTCGCCGATGCCGATGAGGATCCCGGTCGTGAAGGGCACGCCGCTGCGGCCGGCGTCCTCCAGTACCCGCAGCCGCACGGCCGGATCCTTGTCCGGCGAACCGTGATGGGGCTGCCCCTTCTCCTCGAACAACCGCCGCGACGTCGTCTCCAGCATCATCCCCATGGACGGCGCGACGGGCTTGAGCCGCTGCAGGTCGCGCCAGCTCAGCACCCCCGGGTTCAGATGCGGCAGCAATCCGGTCTCCTCCAGCACCCTGATCGCCATGGCCCGCACGTAGGAGAGCGTGTCGTCGTAGCCGTGCGCGTCGAGCCACTCGCGGGCCTGGCGCCAGCGGTCCTCCGGCCGGTCGCCCAGCGTGAACAGCGCCTCCTTGCACCCCATCGCCGCCCCCTGCCTGGCGATCTCCAGCACCTCGTCGGGGCTCAGGAACGGCGACTCCAGCTTGTGCGGCGCGGTCGCGAACGTACAGTAACCACACCGGTCCCGGCAGAGCCGGGTCAGCGGGACGAACACCTTCCTGCTGTAGGTGATGACGCCCTCGCGGCCGGCGGCCGCCAGCCCGGCGTCACGTACGCGGGAGGCGTGGTCGAGCAGGGCGTCAAGCTGCTCGCCCCGGGCGTGCAGCAGGACAGTCGCCTCGGCGACGTCGATGGCCTTGCCGTCGCGGGCGCGGGCGAGAGCACGGCGGAGCGCGGAATCGCTGACGAGACTCATAAGGGCACAGTACGTGGGGCTGAGTTCGCCGCTCGCACCCAGGGCGGCTCAGAACGCGCGGTAGTCACGCGCGGGCATCCGCGGCCCGCGGGCCGGCGGGCGCAGCCCGGTGAGCCAGACCAGCACCGCGGCGCGGTGCCGATGCCCTTCGTACGGCTCCAGCAGCCGCAACATCCCCTGATCGTCGGTCTTCTCCCCCGTCAGCGCGTAGCCCACGAGCTTGGCCAGATGGAAGTCGCCCACGCTCACCGCGTCGGGGTCGCCGAATGCGCGCTGGCGCACCTCGGCCGAGGTCCACACCCCGATCCCCGGCAGCGCCCGCAGCAGCCGGTCGAGCTCTTCCGTGGTGGCGGCGGCCTCCAGCTTGGCGGCGTGCCAGGCGGCGTTCGCGATGGTCCTGGCGCGCACGGCCTCGGCGCCCGCGCGGTGCCAGTGCCAGCTCGGGATCTGCCGCCACACCGCGGTCTCCGGCACGACCCGCATCCCTTCGGGAGCGGGCCCCGGCGCGGGCTCGCCGTAGCGGGTCAGCAGCCAGCGCCAGGCCCGCCACGCCTCCTGCCCGACGACCTTCTGCTCCAGCACGGCGGGGACGAGCGCCTCCATGACGCGGCCGGTCCTGCCGATCCGCAACCCCGGATTTCTGCGTACGGCCTCCGCCAGGACCTCGTGCCTGGCGCTGAAGCCCGCAACGTCGTCATCAGCCCCGAGCAGCGCCGGCAGCGTCTCCAGCGCCCACTCCGCGCCCGGCCCCCACGCCCGCCCGTGCACGGACCGGCCGTCGACGCTCACCCGCAGCGTGCAGGGCCCGTCGGGGGTCCTGGACGTGCGCCACACGACGCCGTCACGCCCGCGGCGCCAGGTGGGGTCGCCGCCACCACGCCGGTGGGGCTGCAGGGCCAGCCCCACGTCAAGCGGCCCGCCGGGCTCCCACCTGCGCTCCTTCACCCTTTCAGTGTGCCGCGAGCGTGCGGCGTCTCAGACGTCGCTGGAATAGCGCACCGCGCATTCGGGCAGCGCGATGTCGGGCCAGACCCGCACGCCGTGCTGCAGCTCGTTGCCCGGCCCCACGACGGCCCGGTCGCCGATCACCGCGTCGTGCACCGCCGCGCCCGCGCAGACCCGCGCCCCCGTGCCCACCACGGAGTCGGTCACGACGGCGCCGGGCTCGATGACGCAGTCGTCGAGCAGCACCGAGCCGGCGACCGAGGCTCCGGCGCCCACCACGACCCGCGCGCCCACGGCCGTGCCGCCCTGCACCTTGGCCTCCGCCGAGATCCGCGCCCCGTCGAGCGCCAGGTATTCGCCCGTGGCCCCGGGCAGCGCGGGCGAGGCTAGCCGGCCCAGCACCAGGTCGCGCGACCCGCGGACGAACGCGGCGGGGGTGCCGACGTCGAGCCAGTAGCTGCGGTCGGCGTAGCCCAGCACGAGCTCCCCCGACTCGATCAGCCCGGGGAACGTCTCCCGCTCCACCGACACGACCTCGTCGCGCGGGATCGAGTCGATCATCGACCGGGTGAAGACGTAGCAGCCGGCGTTGATGCGGTTGGTCACGGGGTTGGGGGTCTTCTCCAGGAACGCGGTCACCCGCCCGGAATCGTCGGTCGGCACGCATCCGAATCGGGTGGGATCGTCCACTTCTGTCAAATGGAGCGTTACAGCGGCCCGTCGTGCGAGGTGTGTGCGCACCTGATCGCCGATGTCGTGCCCGGACAGGATGTCGCCGTTGAGGATGAGCACGGGGTCGGAGGGGTCCGAGGTGAGCGCCTCCGCGGCGTTGCGGATCGCGCCGCCCGTGCCGAGGGGTGACTCCTCCGTCATGTATTCGAGCGAGAGCCCGAACGCCGACCCGTCGCCGAAGGCGGGCTCGAACATCGCCGCCTTGTAGGACGTCGCGAACACGATCCGGCGCACGCCGAACGATCGCGCCCGGGCGAGTTGGTGGGCCAGGAACGGCACCCCGGCGGTCGGAAGCAGCGGCTTCGGCGTGCCCAGTGTCAGCGGACGCAGGCGCGTGCCCTGCCCCCCGACCAGGAGGATCGCCTCGAGGTCCGGCAAAGAGCTCTCCATCACTCCGTGAGGTTACCGAACTATTCGATCGCGCGTTGATAGGAGCTGAGATGCGCCTCGGCCGAGGCGTCCCAGGTGAATTCGCGGGCGCGGGCCAGCCCCGCCTCCCGCAGCTGCCGCCTGCGCTCGGGCGCGGCGAGCAGCTGTCCGAGCGCCGCTCCGATGCTGCCGGCGTCGGGCTCGGTGTAGGCGACCGCGTCGCCGCCCACCTCGGGCAGCGACGAGCGCTGGGTGGTCAGCACGGGCGCGCCGCAGGCCATGGCCTCCAGCACCGGCAGCCCGAAGCCCTCTCCCCGCGAGGGGAAGGCCACGACGAGCGCCCCGCCCAGGAACCCCGGCAGATCGGACGCCCCCAGGTAGCCGGGCCGTACGACCTTCACGGTGGCCTCGACCTCGCGGCAGGCGGCGTCCACCTCGTCGTCGTGCACGCCGCCGCCGAGCACCAGCGCAGGGGGCCGCTCCAGCGTCGCGACGGCGGAGGCGAAGCCGCGGATCAGGTTGGGGACGTTCTTACGGGGGTCGAGCGCGCCCAGGAACGCCACGTAGGGCTGCCCGTGCAGCCCGCAACGCAGGGCCGCCCGGCGGATCTCCTCCTCCGACGGCGGGTGGAACTGCGCCAGGTCGACGCCGTGGTAGGCGACGTCGATGCGGGTGGGGTCGGCGGCGAGCACGCGCACCAGCTCGTCCCTGGTCGCTTTCGACGGCACGATGATCCGCCGGGCGCGTCGCACGGCCGTACGGGTGGCGGAGCGGAAGAACGACGCCCGGGGGCGGTGCCGGTCGGGCTCGGTGAACCAGGTGGCGTCGTGCACCGTCACGACCGTCGGCAACCCTGAGCCGAGCGGGATGGTGTAGTAGGGGGCGTGGATCACGTCCGCGCCCGCCTGGCGGGCCAGCAGCGGCAGGCCCGTCTGCTCCCAGGCGAGCCTGGCCGCCCTGTTGGTGATCGCGACGGGCCCGGCGATGACCTGCGCCGAGGGCGCGAGGCGCCGGTATCGCTCGGCCTCGGACCGCTGGCAGACCACCGCCACGTCCGCCCCGGCCCGGTGGAGCCCGGCCACCAGCCCGTCCACGTATCTGATCAACGCGCCGCGGTCCGCGGGGACCGCCGCCGCGTCAACGAGCACTCGAGGCATACGAAGATCTTCTCCCCTCAAGATCCACGCGGGACCCGGCAGGTCCCCCTCTGGACTTCAGCCTATGGCCAGCGTCCCCTCAATCGTGGCCCAAATCACACCTTGTCGCGACGTGCGGCGATTCCCGCCAGCCCGGCGCAGATCAGGTCCCCCAGGATGATGACGACGCGCGACGTGAGCGCCACCGCGATCGCGGGACCGGCGGCCAGATGAGAGGCCAGCACCCCGACCATGGCGGCCTCCCGCACCCCCGCGCCGGCCGGCACGACGAAGGTCAGGATGCCCAGGCACCAGGACAGCGCGAACGCGCCGATGGCGAAGAGCAGCCCGCCCTGGGGAGCGATGAAGAAGAAGTGCACGCCGTACGCGGTCCAGCCGGCCAGCGCCCAGCCGAGCGCGGCGAGCATGCCGCGGCGGGTGAGCGGGCGTTCGAGCGGCTCGCGCTTGAGCCGGCGCAGGGCGTAGCCGATCACGCCGTTGACGACCTTGGGTTCGAGCAGCACCAGCAGCAGGGGCAGGAACAGCAGCAGCCAGCCGAAGCGGTCCCAGCCGAGCGTGACCAGCGTGACGAGCAGGCCGGTGGCCAGCTGGATCGGCATCATCAGGAAGAACGCCGCCGCGCTGCGCGAGCGCGGCACGCCGAGGTCGCGGCCCATCTCCATCTGCGCCAGCACGGGCCAGATCGCGCCGGGGATGTACTTGCCGAGCTGGCCGACGAAGAAGACCTTGGCCGCCGCTCTGAGCGGCAGCCGGGAGCCGAGGTCGGACAGCAGGGTGCGCCAGATGAGCATGGCGGCGAGCAGCGCGGCGACCACCGCGACCAGCGACCCGGCCAGCGCGGGCCACGTCAGGCCGGCGAATCCGGCCACCACGTCGTCCCACTGCCCGGCCACGGCCCATCCGCCGAACCCGAGCGCGATCAGCAGGAACCCGTACCTGATCGCGGTCCGTGCCACGGGCCGCCTCGGGCGGGCCGCCTCCTCGCCCGCGCCGGCCGAGCCGTCGCTCACGCCGGTCACGCCCGGTCCGCCCTCACCCAAGCCACCCGTGCCCGGTCCGGTCGCGCCCGGTCCGCCCGTGCTCACAGCGGGCGGACCGGCTCGGGCGGCTGCGGCAGCGCGGCGCCCGCGGGCCGCCGCGGCCTCTTGGTCGCCACCCACAGGTAGGTGGGCACGACCGGCAGCAGCAGCCGCAGCACCCCGCGCGGCGCCCTGGACAACACCGCCTTCACCACCCTGCCCAGCACCCCCGGGAACAGCTCGGCCCCGGCGAACCGGGTGGGCGTGGCCAGCACGGGGAACGTGTAGTCCCACACGTGGAAGGCGCGCAACATCCTGCGCAGCCCGCGCCGGGTGCGGAAACGTTCGTAGTAGTGGTCGGCCCGGCCGAACGCCCGCACGTAGCGGTCGGCGGCCGCCGGCGGGAGGTAGGACAGGAACGGCAGCTTGTAGTGGGGCTCCATGACGCCGAGCCGGTTGCCGAGCCCGAGATAGAGCACCCCGTCGTCCGACAACACCCGGTGCATCTCGGCCACCACCGCGTCGGGGTCGACCACGTGCTCGTAGATGTGGTTGAACACCAGCACGTCGACCGACCCGTCGGGGAACGGCAGCGCCGTGCCGTCGCCGCACACGAACGCCACCCGCTCGCCGAACCGGTCGGCCGCCTTGCGCAGGCCCGGCACGTCGATGTCGATGCCCATGGTGTGCTTGGCCCCTGCCTGTGCGAGCTCGTCGGCGATGAACCCGGCCGAGCAGCCCACGTCGCCCACGGTGAGCCCGCCCAGCGGCCCGTGGAAGTGCTCCAGCACCGCGATGATCTTCGCGGCCTTCCGCCTCCGCTTCTCCTCGTCGAGCATGGCGGACTGGAATTCGCTGTATTCGAGCTGCGCGACCCGTTGCTTCACCACGGTGGCCACAGTACCGACCGCGACGCCAATCCGATGTCAAGCCGCTTTGGTACGGTGGCCGACCCGGCTCAAAACCGACAAACGGGGGCGAAGTGACGTTCTTCGACAAGATCAGGGCCGAGTTCATCGACATCGTCGAATGGCTCGACGACAGCCGTGACACCCTGGTCTGGCGATTCCCCCGCCACGAGAACGAGATCAAGATGGGCGCCCAGCTCGTCGTCCGCGAGTCGCAGGCCGCCATCTTCGTCAACGAGGGCCAGATCGCCGACGCGTTCGCGCCGGGGACGTACACGCTGGAGACCCGCAACCTGCCCATCCTGTCCACGCACAAGGGCTGGAAGTACGGTTTCCACTCCCCCTTCAAAGCCGAGGTCTACTTCGTCAGCACCCGCCAGTTCGCGGACTTCAAGTGGGGTACGCAGAACCCGATCATGGTGCGGGACGCGCATCGTGGGCGACTGCCGCCGGCACATCGGCGGCGACGCGCAGCGCGTGCACTCCGTGAACACCGCCTACTCGAACGTCACGTTCAAGCTGGTGCTGCTTCCGGTGTGGGTCGGCAACTACATGTTCGGCGGCAGGACGTACCAGGTGATGATCAACGGGGTGAGCGGGGAGGTCCAGGGCGACCGGCCGTACAGCGCGGTCAAGATCACGCTGGCGGTGCTCGCCGCGCTGGTCGTGCTCGTGGCGATGGTCTGGCTCGTCCGGGGAAGGAACGCTTGACGCGCTCCCCGGCCTGAAGGCTGGGGATTCAGCCCGTGTCGCTTCATGCGGCACCTCTGAGGCTTCCTGCTTCACCGGCCTGCGCCACCGTGAGCGGTGGTCTTACCCGGCCTCCACAAGCGTTTAACCTCTCCGCCCGTCCGGCGGCGAGGATGTTGAGCGCGGCGTTGACATCCCGGTCGTGGACCGCCCCGCACGAACAAGCCCACGACCGGACCTCCAGCGGCATGGACTCGGCAACCGCGCCGCAGGCCGAGCACAGCTTGCTGCTGGGGAACCAGCGATCCACCTTCACCAAGATCCGGCCGTGCCGGGCGGCCTTGTAGGCAAGCATGTCAACGAACGCCGACCATCCGGCGTCGTGCACACTCTTGGCCAGCTTCGTGCGGGCCAGGCCCTTCACACACAGGTCCTCCACCATCACCGCTTGGTTCTCACGGATGATCCGGGTGGACAGCTTGTGCGCGAAGTCCCGGCGCGCGTCGGCCACCCTCGCGTGTGCGCGGGCGACCCGGACGACGGCCTTCTTCCTGTTCGCCGACCCCTTCGCCTTGCGTGACAGGGCCTGCTGTGCCTTACGCAGCCGCCGCTCGGCGCGGCGCAGGAACCGAGGGTTGTCGATCTTCCGGCCGTCCGACAGCACCGCGAAGTGGGTGAGCCCCAGATCGATACCGACCTCGTTGGTGGCCTGGGGCAGCTGCTCGTCGCCGACCTCGACCACGAACGAGGCGAAGTATCGCCCGGCTGCGTCCACAACGACCGTGACGCTGGAGGGCTCCGACGGCAGGGAACGCGACCAGCGCACCGGCACGTCCCCGATCTTCGGCAGGCGCAGCTTCCCACCCGCCGTGACCGAAAACCGGGAGTTCTTGGTGAACCGGATCGCCTGCCGCCGATCCTTGCGGGACCGGAACCGGGGCGGGGCAGCCTTCGGCCCCTTGCGCTTGCCGGTGATCGAGGCGAAGAAGTTGCGGTAGGCCGTGTTCAAGTCGGCCAGCGCCTGCTGCAGCACCACCGCCGACACCCCGGAAAGCCAGGCCCGCTGCGGCGTCTGCTTCGCCTGCGTGATGACCCGCTTGGACAGCTCAGCGTCCGAGACGTACGGCAGTCCCTGCTCGCGGGCGTCCTGCCGTGCGCGCAGCCCGTCGTTGAACACCGTCCGCGCACACCCGAACGCCCGCGCCAGCGCTTGACGCTGACCGGCGGTCGGGTAGAGGCGGAAGTTGTACCGCAGCTGCACGGCACGATCCTACCTGATGCGACACTACAATGGTGTCATGATACGGATAACGCTCCGGCTGCCCGACGACGTCCACGCCCGGGTGACCGCCCGCGCCGAAACCGAGCGGCGATCCCTGAACTCTCAGATCGTGCACCTGCTTGAGAAAGCGCTCACCGCCGACGAAGCGCACGACGAATCACCCTGACGGCGAATCGGCGATTCTGCCCCGCTACGCGAGACAGTCCGCTTCACCCCCGACCTGAAGGCCGGAGCACTGCGGACGAACCCGGTAGCCTGGCCCAATGTTCCGCCGCCTGCTGCGCGTCGTCCTCGCTTTGGTCGCGCTCGGTTTCCTGGGCTACGGCCTGGCCGCGAACTGGGAGGAGACCACCGCCGCCGTGGCCGCCATGTCGCCGTGGGCGGTCCTGGGGGCGTTCGCCGCGGTGCTGCTCGGCCAGTTCTTCATGCTCGTGGCCTGGCGCGAGATCCTGGCGGGGCTCGGCACGCGGGTCCCGCTGCGGGTGGCCGGGCGGATCATGTTCGTGGGCCAGCTCGGGAAATACATCCCGGGCGCGGTGTGGGCGTACGCCGCGATGATGGACCTCGGCCGTGACCACGGCAGCCCGCCGCGGCGCACTTTCGCGACGATCTCGCTGGGCCTGGTGATCAACATCGGCGTCGCGATCTCGATCGCCGCCGCCACGCTGGGCTCGCAGGAGGTGGTGCGGCAGGCCTGGTATCTCGTGCTGCTCGTGCCGGTGATCGTCGTCTGCCTGCACCCCAAGGTGCTCGCCTGGGGTCTCAACCTCGCGCTGCGCGTCGCCCGCAGGGAACCGCTGGAGAGCGTGCTGCCCGGCCGCACGGTCGTCGTCGCGGTGGCGTGGACGGCGCTCGGCTGGCTCGTGTACGGCGTGCACATCTGGCTGCTGGCCGGCGTCACCGACCTTTACGTCGTGGCCACCGGCGCCTACGCGTTCGCGTGGGCGACCGGCATCCTCACGGTCGTCGTGCCCGCGGGGGTCGGCATCAGGGAGGGCGCGCTGGTGCTGGTGCTCGGGCCGATCGTCGGCACCCCCGCCGCGCTCGCGGTGGCGATCGTGTCGCGGCTGGCGTTCACCCTGTCCGACGCGACGGCCGCGGGGGTGTCGTGGCTGCTGGGCCGTCAGGCGCCGAGCAGCACCCCCGTGTACGCGGACCAGAACGGCTCGGGATCGACCGCCTTGACCCCCGACCGCAACCTCTCGGGCTCGCCGGAGGCGTAGAACCGCTCGATCGTCGCGCGGAGCGCGCCGGCGTCGCCCGGCTCGACCAGGAGCCCGTCGATGCCGTCGGTGACGTGGTCGGCCAGCGCCCCGACGCGGGTGGCGATCACGGGCACGCCGTGCTCGTGGCCGAGCCAGACGTTCTGGCTGGCGGTCGCGGTGCGGTAGGGCAGCACGAGCGCGTCGGCGGCGGCGAACAACGCCGGCACGTCCTCGGCCGCCACGTAGCCGGGCCGCAGCTCGACGCGGTCGCCGAGGCCCAGCTCGGCGATCAGCGCCCTGGTCTCGTCGAGCCCGCCCCAGAATTCGCCCGCCACCGTCAGCGCGACGCCGTCGGGCAGCGCCCGCAGCAGCAGGTCGAGCCCTTTGTACGGCCGGACGATGCCGAAGAAGAGCAGCCGGCGGTGCACGGCGGTGGACCTCGCGGCGGTGGTCGAGGGCAGGTGCGGCGGCAGCCCCGCCACGCTCACGGGCGTGCCGGTCAGCCCTCTGGCCAGCGCGGCCTGCTGCTCGGAGTGGGTCAGCACGGCGTCGACCCGCTTGAGCAGCGCCCGCATCAGCGGCTGGTCGTAGGGTTTGCGCTCGTGCGGCAGCACGTTGTGGCACAGGGCGACGGCCTTGGCCCTGCGCCCCAGGCCGAGCAGGATTCCCAGGTAGGCCGGGACCTGCACCGGGCTCAGCACCGCCAGCACGACCAGGTCCGCCGAGCGCAGCCGCCGCCCGGCGGCGACCCATCCGTCGGGCCGCCGCCAGTCGAGCCTGCGCGCGGTCTTCGGATAGGGGCTGCCCTCGGGCGCGGAGATCGTCTGCCGGCCGGGATAGAGGAACGACGGATACTGGGCCCGCCACGACTCGATCACCACGTCGTGTCCCAGCGCCGCGAGCCGGTGTGCCAGCTCGGTGGTGTGCTGGGCCCCGCCCCCTTTGTACGGGTAGGTCGGGCCGACGATCGCGATGCGCACCGGTCAGTCCCCGCGCGAGCGCACGATCAGGTCCGCGAGCAGCGCCACGGACCCGATCAGCAACCCGGACAGGAAGATCATCACGGTGTTGGCCGGGAAGTAGAACGGGTGCTGGATCATGTCCCAGATGCCCTTGACGAGCCCGATGCCCACCAGCCAGAGCGCGGGCGGCATCAGCACCTTGAGCGGGTTGAAGTACATGATCATCCGCAGCACCTGCAGGATGTAGCGGTAGGCGTCGGAGACGAAGCTGAACTTCGACTTGCCGGCCCGCTTGGCGTAGCCGATCGGCAGGTAGTAGACGTCGTGCTGGTTGGACAGGAACGACAGCGTGATCGTCGTGACGCAGGAGAATCCGGGCGGCAGCAGCCGCAGATAGGGCTTGGCCACCGGCCTGCGGAAGGCCCGCAGCCCGGAGTTGAGGTCGGGGATCTTCTGCCCGGCCAGCTTCTCCGCCACCTTGCGGATCACCCACTTGGCGGGCACCCGCAGCAGCTTGTGCGAGCCCTCCTCGCTGGTGCGCGCGCCGACCACCATGTCGATCGTGCGATCCTTCTCCAGGATCTGCACCAGCTCGGGGATGCGCTCGTTGGGGTAGGTCATGTCGGCGTCGGTCCACACGACGATCTCGCCCCTGGCCTCCTGCGTGCCGATGCGCCGCACGGTTCCGGCGCCGCCGTTGCGGTGGAAGGCACGGATGCGCAGGTGGGGGTAGCCGGGCGCGGCCTCTTTCAGCCTGGCCAGCGTCTCGTCACTGGAGCAGTCGTCGACGGCCACGAGCTCGTAGGTGTAGCCGCTCGAGTCCATCGCCTTGGTGATGCGCTCGACCTCGTCGATGACGTGATCCTGCTCGTTGTAGCAAGGAAGGACGATCGTGACGTATGGCGCTTCTTCCACGGCAGATCCACTCTTGGAGGCGTCAAGCGTGCTCACGGGGATCGAGGTTACTCTGCCCAGAGGAGCACCGAGTCTACCCTACAAGATCATCTCATTCGGACACGGCCATCCAGACGTTCATCCGCAGGGTCCAGGTGCCGTTCGGGGCCTCGATCAGCGAGCGCTCGTCCTGGCGCGCGACCAGCCCCATGATCTGTGTCGCCCGCCCGTACGGCGACACCTGGTCCTCGTCGGCGGCCAGCACGACCGGCACGCGCCCCGTGCCCCGCACCCGCTCGATCAGGCGGCGGACCTGGTCCTCCGGCGCGACGTCGGTGAGCACACGCTTGACCGAGGCCGCGGGCCGCCCGCACGTGCCCCGCACCGCCTGCATGAACCGGTCGCCGGTGACCCGCTCCACGAACAACACCGACGCGTTCCGCGGGATCTTGCCGCACATCGCCTCGACCGCCGCCGCCTCGCCCCGCTCGATCGGCGTGAACGCCGTGCCGATCGAGGTCACGGCCGGGGGCACGAGCATCAGCACGACCGCCGACGCCGTGCCCCAGCGCCGCACGCGGGTGCCACGTTTGGCCGCCTGGTCGCGCAGCCAGGCCAGCGCGTACGTGGCCAGCAGGATGAGCCCCGGGATGACGACGGGGACCAGGCGGCGGGCGGCCCACGGATGGTCAGGGGTGATCTCGGGCCGCAGCAGCGTGGTGACGGTCGTCCAGCCGACGACCGCGAGCGGCAGCAGCCACTCCACGGGCGTGCCGTCGCGCAGCAGCCGGCGGACGAGCAGGGCCGCGGCGATCGTGGCCAGCACGACCGCGGGCAGGCCGACGTACCAGACCGCCCAGTGCAGCGAGTATTCGAAGTAGAGCCGGGTGCCGTCGGGGGCCATGCCGTTGGCCCGCTGGATCGCCTCGATCATCGTGAAGGTGCGCTGGTCGCTCTCGTGCGCGGGCACCCGGGTGACCGTCTGCACCCACGGCCGCGCGTAGAGGCCGGCCATGAGGAGCACGGTCAGCCCGGCCCCCGCCATCGGCAGCCACCCCGGCGGCCGCCACCGCGCCAGGAGCGGCGCGGCGGCCGTACCGGCCGCGGTGAGCACGAGCACGCCCGCGCAGATGAGCAGCAGCGGCCGGATCGAGCCCGCCAGATAGTTCAGGTACGGCCGGGCCAGCACGTATCCGGCGAGCATCCCGAGCCCGCCGCCGGCGACCAGACCGGCCAGCAGCCCCGGGCCCAGAGCACCCCTGTTCCTGGCCGAACGCCGCATCGCGATCAGCAGCCCCGCGAACGCCAGCACCGGCAGCACGTCGCGCAGCCCGTCGATCCTGACCAGCACGGCCAGCCCGAACACCAGCCCCGCCAGCACCCCGCGCCACCACCCCGGCCTGGCGAGCGCGTCGCAGGTCAGCGACAGGCCGCCGAACAGCAGGATCAGCGACGGGATCTCGCTGAACGTGGTGCGCGAGGTGTAGAGGATCGGCAGGCTCACCGCGAGCGCCACCGCCGCGACCACCGCCCACCGCGCGCCGGCCAGCCGCGCCACCACCCCGGCCAGCGTGAGCACGGCCAGCGCGCCCAGCACGGCGGGCATGGCGAACGGCGCCCCGAACCAGTTGCCCACCGCGAACAGCAGCGGCGCCCCCGGCATGAACTGCGGCACCACCCCGCCGGGCACGTCGAAGAAGCCGACGCCGGCGAAGATCAACCAGGGGTCGGACCCGCCGAACGCCTCGGCCTGCCGGGGGATGGGCAGCGAGCCGTGGTCCGCGATCCAGGCCGCGTAGAGCGCGTAGGTCGCCGGATCGCGCCTGACGGCGATCTGCTCGCTGTGCAGCAGCGTGTTGAACACGCCCGATGCCAGGGCCACCGTCGCGACCCCCGCGACCTGCAAGGACGTGGCCTCGACCAGCTTGCCGAGCCGCCGCGTGCCCGCCCAGCACAGCAGCGCGGCGGCGGGCAGCCCGAGCAGCGCGGCGGGCAGCGGCGCGAAGTGGCCGAGCAGCAGCAGCGGCAGCCCGGCCAGCAGCCATCCCGCCACGGCGAGCGCGGGCAGTACCGTGAGCGCGGCGAGCAACCGGCCTGGTCGATCGTGTCCCATCGGTGAGCGAGCGTATCCAACCGCGAGCACCGGGCACGCCGATGGCGGGGGCGTGGCGCGCCACCAGTGGCACGGGTTCCGCGCGATCGCCGGTACCGTACGGTGGCAGACCGCCCGGGGGGTGGCGGCCTGGGGTGTCCGATCGAGCACCTCTGCGGCGTGCCGGAGATTCGGGAGGACGTACGGGTGATGTCGGAGGCTCGTGCGGAGGCGCCCGCGCCGGCCCGCCAGGGCAGGCGGCGTCTCCCGCGCGACACCCGCCGCCGGGCCCAGCGCTTGATACGGCGGCACGGATGGTTCCTGGCCGTGCTCGGCCTCGGCACGGCCCTGCGCGTCCTGGCGATGGCGGGTTACCGGCCCGCCCTGTGGTTCCCCGACAGCTACACCTACATCGTCACCGTCTTCCACCCCCGCCCCGACCTCGTGCGGCCGGCGGGCTACTCGATGTTTCTCAAGCTGCTCGAGCCGCTGCACTCCTTCGCCGCGGTCGCGGCCGTGCAGCACCTGCTCGGGCTGGCCACCGGCGTGCTCGTCTACCTCGCGGCACGCCGCGTCGGCCACCGGGCCCCCCGGTGGGCGGCGACGCTGGCCTCCGTTCCCGTGCTGCTGGACGCGTACCAGATCGAACTCGAGCACCTGCTGGTCGCCGACACGCTCTTCATGTTCCTGGTCGTGGCGGCCGTCTCGCTCAGCGTGACGCGGCGGCCCGCCACCGTCGCCGCCATCGGCCTCCTGCTGGCCGCCGCCGTGCTCACCAGGACGGTCGGCCAGCCGCTGATCGTCGTGCTGGCCGGCTGGTTCGTGTTGCGCCGGCGCATCCGCCCTGCCGGGGTGCTGCTCGCCGCC
Organism: Nonomuraea sp. B1E8; assembly: GCF_039871515.1. Lineage (NCBI taxonomy): Bacteria > Bacillati > Actinomycetota > Actinomycetes > Streptosporangiales > Streptosporangiaceae > Nonomuraea > Nonomuraea sp. B1E8. Next base: position 522,616 of record NZ_JBDPLS010000001.1, read on the forward strand.
GCCCTGGTGCCGCTCGTCGCGTACGGCGCCTGGTTCTACGCCACCTACCAGCGGGTCGGCCTGGTGGGCGCGAACGGCGCCTTCCTCTACGCCCGCACGATGTCGTTCGCCGACTGCGACAGGATGGACCCGCCGCCCGATCTGAAGGTCCTGTGCGACCCGCGCCCTCCGGAGCGGCGACCGCCCTCCCAGGAGTACATCTGGGCCAAGGACGCCCCCCTCGTCCTGCAGCCGGGGATCACTTTCACCCAGGAGAACGACGAGCTCGCGGCCAGGTTCGCGGCGCTGGCGATCATCACCCAGCCGCTCGACTACGCCGCCTCCGTGCTGAGCGAGCTGGGCCGCACGTTCGTCTTGGGCCGCCCGGTCTATCCTGACGCCGAGATTTACGGCTACTACGAGTTCCCGGTCACGGAGCCGGGCCCGCCTGGCCGTTATCCCGCACAGGTCGGCGCCGAATATGCCAAGCTCTACGAGCAGGGTGCGATCGGCACGAAGATCGTCGAGCCTTACGCCGGATGGCTGAGGGCCTACCAGAGCGCAGCGCGGCTGCCCGGCCCGGTGCTTCTGGGGGTGCTGCTGGTGCCGCCGGTGGCGGGCGTCGCCGAGCTCCGGCGCAGGCGGCGGGGCCGGCCTCGCGCGGGGGCTCCGGCCTGGCTGGTGCCCTGGTCGGCGGCCGTCGTGCTGCTGGTCGCACCGGCCGCGGTCGCCGAGTTCGACTATCGCTACGTGCTGCCGGCCGTACCTCTGGCCTGCCTGGCGGCGGCCCTCAGCCTCAGGCATGATCGACTGCGACGAGAACCCGGAGGGTGAAAAGACTTTGGCGATGATATTCCACCCAATATCCGGCTCTGAGTATGCTTTGCCGCGAAAACGTCACACCCGGGTCACGACCGTTGCCTACGATCATGGCCACGGGCACGCCGCACGTGTCCTACTCTCGTTGCCCGGAGCGACCAAGCCGGCGCGTCAGGCGCAAGAAGTGAGGCTGGGGGGCGTATGAGCGACTACAGGGGCGCGCCAGTAGCCGATTTTCCGCACGAGCACCGAGGTGCTCACTCCCAGCCGGGCAGCAGGATGGCCCGCAGAGCGGCGGGCTCCGCGCCGCCTCCTCCCCCGCCTCCTGACGACGACCGGCCACCCCGCGGCCACCGCGGCGGCGGCGATCAGGGCGGCAGGATGCGTGTGCTGGCCTGGGTCAGCATCGGCGTCACCTCGCTCATGGTCGCGGGCGCGCTGACCGGCTACGTCGTCTACCGCGACGCGTTCGGCAACATCAAGCAGAAGAGCATCAACAACGACATCATCAACCCGCGTCCCGTCGACACCGGCGCGCTCAACGTGCTGCTCGTGGGCTCCGACACCCGCGCGGGCGAGGGCAACGCGAAATACGGCCAGCAGACGGCCAGGCAGGCCGACGGCGGCGGCAAGCGCACCGACACGATCATCCTGCTGCACATCTCCCCCGACCGCGACCAGGCCCGGTTGATCAGCTTCCCGCGCGACTCGATGGTGCAGATCCCGAAGTGCAAGAACGAGACCACCAAGCAGGAGATGCCCCCACGCCGTGACATGATCAACTCGGCGTACAACTCGGGCGGCGTCGCGTGCACGATCTCCACGCTCGAGACCCTCACCGGCATCCGCGTCAACCACTTCGTCGAGGTCGACTTCAGCGGCTTCAAGAACATCGTCGACGCCCTGGGCGGCATCGAGATCTGCCTGCAGAACGGCGTCAACGACAAGGCTTCCAAGCTCGTGCTGCCGCCCGGCAAGAGCCTGCTCAACGGCGAGAAGGCCCTGGGCTACGTACGCCTGCGCAAATACGGCGACGGCAGCGACCTCCAGCGCATCAAGCGGCAGCAGATCTTCCTGAGCAAGGTCATCGCCAAGGCCACCAGCAGCGAGCTCATGACCGACGTCGGCAAGCTCAGGGACTTCATCGCGGCCGCCGCCGGCTCGGTCACCATGGACCCCGCGCTCGCCAACGACACCGAGAAGCTCATCTCCATCGCCATGAGCACGAAGCAACTGACGGCGAAGGGGGTCGAGCTCACCACGGTCCCGGTGTTGCCCGACCCGGAGAACCCCAAGGCTCGCGTGATCTGGAGGCAGCCCGACGCCGAGAAGCTCTTCACCGCGATCAAGACGGACACCGAGGTCACCGAGCCGTCGCCGTCCGCCAGCGCCAGCTCCAAGCCCAAGGTCACGCCCAAGCCGGAGCAGGTGCGGGTGCAGGTGCTCAACGGCACCAAGGCCCAGGGCAAGGCCGGCGAGGTCGCCGCCCAGCTGGCCGAGCAGGGCTTCAAGGTGGTCGGCCTGGGCAACTACGAGGCCGCGGACGGCGCCAGCCTGGCCAAGAGCGAGGTCCACTACGCCAAGTCGGTCGACACGGCGCCCGACTACGCCGACGTGCTGGCCAAGGCCGTCCTGCCCAAGCCCTCGCCGGCGGCGGGCAAGGTCAAGGCGACGGCGGCGCAGCCGTACACGTCCGCGACCAGCGCCACCGGCACGGAGGCGGCCAAGCTCAAGGGCACCCCGGTGATCCAGTTCGTCATCGGCGAGGACTTCGACTCGGTCAAGGTCAGCAAGTTGCCCGACAGCGTCGAGCAGAGCTCGATCAACGCGTCCGAGCAGAAGAACGTGTGCACCTGACGCTCCAAGTTGCCTGTGTAATCGGGTCATATCTCCCGCGTGAGGGACAGCACCCCTGAGAGCGGGATAGTGTGTTGCGGGTCGGCGACGCAGCGCGACACGGGGCCGCAAGGCTGTCCGGGTCGTGCTGCCGTCGTGTTCCCCGGCCCCGAGCGAAGCTGAGCGACTCCCCCAGTGTCTGACACCAGATGGTCCCCACAGGTCACGACCCCGCGGAGCCCCGACGGCGCGGACGGGCCCGCCGACACGGGAGCCCGATGGCCACTGCCGGAGGAGACCTTCTGGAGCGAGGCCACCGACCCGCACGGCGTGCCCCCCGGCGAGCGCACCGCACCCCAGCCGGCGGTGCGGGCCGATCGTCCCGTGATCACGGCGCCCGCCGCGCAGCCCCAGCCGCAGCCGCAGCCCAAGCAGCAGGCCGAGCAGCCGCCCAAGCGCAAGCGCGATCCGTTCCTCGACAACGTCAAGTTCGTCCTGATCGCGCTCGTGCCGCTGGGCCACTCGCTGGTCCCGACCCTGTCGGCTGACTCCTCCAGGTCGCTGTACATCTTCATCTACACGTTCCACATGCCGCTGTTCGTGCTGATCAGTGGCTACTTGTCCAGAAATTTCTGGAACTCCAACGCGAAGACCAACAAGCTGGTCGACACGTTCCTCGTCCCCTACGTGATCGTCGAGGTCGGCTACGCCGCGCTCCGCTTCGCGCTGGGCCAGAAGTGGAGCCTGACGATCATCGACCCGGCGTGGCTCAACTGGTATCTCCTGGCGCTGCTGTTCTGGCGCCTGTCCACGCCGGTGTGGAAGCGCATGAAATATCCCGTCCCCGTGTCGATAGCGATCTACCTGTTCGCCGGGTTCTCGCAGATTTCGGGCGACTTCAGCATGGACCGCTTCTTCGGTCTCCTGCCGTTCTTCGTCATCGGCCTCGTGATGCAGCCGGAGCACTTCGAACTGCTCAACCGGCGCTGGATCAAGATCGTCTCGGCGGTCACGGTGCTCGGCGCGGCGGCGGTGGCCATCTACATCGCGCCCAAGGCCCCGCTCGGCCCCTTCTACTACAAGAACAGCTATCAGGACCTCGACCTGTCCTGGTACATGGGGCTCGGCCTGCGCGTCGGCCTGCTGGTGTGCGCGCTGGCCATGTGCTTCGCCGTACTGGCGCTGGTGCCCAGGAAGGAGACCTGGTACACCGACCTCGGCACCCGCACGCTCTACTGCTACCTGCTGCACGGCATCCCCGTTCTCATCGCGAAGGACCAGGGCTGGCTCGAGTTCCCGTGGCTGCACGGGCCGCTCGGCGTGCTGGCGATCAGCTTCAGCTCCTTCGCACTGGCGATCGTGTTGTGCCTGCCGGAGACCCGCACGGTCTTCAAGTGGGTGCTTGAGCCCCGCCTGACCTGGCTCTACCGGCGGCCATCCCGAAGTTAAGCAGCCGTTCGGCCCGCATTAACGCCTTTGACCTGGTTAGCGCCGAGCATCGACACATGCGCGCATGTGTCGCCACGACCGTCCATCATCCCGAGGACGCCCGGATCATGCACCGGCAGATCCGGGCGCTGCTCGACGCGGGCCACGAGGTGACCTACGTCGCGCCGTTCACCTACTTCAACGTGACGCCGGCCATGGGACTCGGGGCCGTCGACGTGGCGTACCACGCGTCGCCGGGCCGGGCCCGCGCGGCGCTCAGGCGCGGCGTGAAGGACGCGGACCTCCTGCTCGTCCATGAGCATCGGCTGCTGCGCACGCTGCCCCACCGGCGCCCCCCTGTCGTCTGGGACGTACGCGAGCAGGTGACCCCGGCGCAACTCGCCCGGGCGGGACGCCGGCACCGGGTGATCACCCCCGCGGTGGTCCCCGAGGCGACCCTGGTGTCGGCCGGACCACCTCCGCCCGGCGACACCAGGGTCGTGCACATCGGCCGCCTGTCGGCCGAGCGCGGCGTGACGGAGCTGATCGGGCTGGCCGAGCGGCTGGTCCCGCACGGGGTGAGGCTGGACCTGATCGGCGCGGCGGCCCGCGACGTGCGGCCGCTGCTGCGCGACGCGCAGCGCGTCGGCCTGCTCGACTGGTACGGCTACGTGCCCAACCGGCACGCGCTGCGCATGGCCGAGGGCGCGCTGGCGGGCCTGTCGCTGGCCGGCGACGCGGTGCGGACGGCACCCACCAAGATCATGGACTACATGGGCCGGGGGTTGCCCGTGATCGCCACCCCGCAGGCCGCCTCGCTGGTCGAGAGGGCCGGCTGCGGCCTCGTGGTGCCCCTCGACGTGGACGCCGTCCTCAACGCCGTCCTGGACCTCAAGGAGGACCCGGTACGCCGGCTCAAGCTGGGCGCGCTGGGCCACGCCGAGGCGCGCCTGCGCCACCACTGGCCGGACCACGCTCAGGACTTCGTGCGCCGCGCCGAGTCGTGGGCCGGTCTGACCGCGCACGCGCTCGCCCCCGTGCCGGTGGGAAACTCACATCACACCTAGACGGCACCTGGGCGGGAATGGTCACACGGCTTGCCGGTTGATGTACTGGGAACCATGGCATCGCATCTGATCCTGGGCCGGACGGTCGGCATGCCGGTGCGGGTGCGGGACGCGGAGATCTGCGGCGCCTTCTATCCGGTGCGCGCCGACGCCGCCAGGGCGGTCATCGCGTACTCCGGGCTCGACGTCGCCGAGGTCCTGCCGGGCAAGGCCCTCTGCGTGCTGCTCTTCGTCGACTACCGCGACGGCGATCTCGACGCCTACCACGAGTTCGGCATGGCCTTCCTGGTGCGCCCTCCAGGCGTGTCGGGGCCCATGAGAGCGGCCGACCTGTCGCGGACCGGGGTGTTCGTGCACTGGCTGCCCGTCGACCAGCAGTTCACGCTGGAGGCCGGGCGGACGTTGTGGGGGTTTCCGAAGGAGCTGGCCGACATCGAGTTGCGGCTCGGCTCGCCGTACAAGCGGTGTGTGCTGCGCAAGGACGGCAGGCTCGTGCTCGACATGCTGGTCAAGCCGGGCGTGCCGGTGCCGGGCGCCACCGTCATGGCGCCGCTGGACGCGTACACGCACCGGGAGGGCGTGACGCGGCGCGTGCCCTGGTCGGTGCGGGCGCGCGGCGCCAGGGTCCGCCCCGCCGGGGCGCTGATCCGCCTGGGCAACCATCCCATCGCCAAGGAGCTGAGCGAGCTGGGGCTGCCGAAGCAGGCGTTGTTCAGCATGAACGTCTCGCGCGCCGAGATGGTCTTCGGCGCGGCCGAGCGGGTCTGAGCTCAGACGATCGGCGGGCGGCCCAGCTTGACCATGCGCCAGGCCGTGCGCCAGGCCATGGGGCGGCGCTCGCCGGCGGAGGTGCGCAGGCCTTCGAAGAAGCCGGCGAACCACGCTTTGAGCGCGCCACCCGAGCCGCGCTCGCGCACGATGGTGAGGACGACCCAGTTGGTGAGGTAGAGGCACGCCAGCGGCCACGGCAGGTTGCGCCGGGCCAGCCACACCCGGTTGCGGGCGTTGAGCCGGTAGAACTCGGTGTGCCGCGTCGGCGGCACCTGCGGGTGGTACATCACCGTCTCGGCGTCATATTCGATGCGGTAGCCCTCGCCGAGCAGCCGCCAGGCCAGGTCGGTCTCCTCGTGCGCGTAGAAGAACCGCTCGGGCAGGCCGCCCACCTGCAGGAAGGCCGAGCGCCTGATGGCCGAGGCGCCGCCCAGGAACGTCGTGACGGGCGACGAGCGCTGCGGATCGCCCGCGCGCAGGCGGGGGACGTGACGCCGCTGCCCGATGCCGCCGTCGGGATCCATCACCCGGAAGGAGATCACCGCGAGGTCGGGCTCGGTGGCGAAACGGTCGCGTACGTGGGCGACCACTTTCTGGCTGGCATACCAGCCGTCGTCGTCGAGGAACAGCACGACGTCGCCCGAGCACTCCTCCACGCCGCGGTTTCGGCCTGCGGGAATGCCGGTGTTCTGGTCGAGCCGGATCGCTTTCACGATCGCGGACGACCCCTCGGGTGGCGTCGCCGACACCTCGGGCACGTCGGCGCCATTGCCTACGATCACCACCTCGACGTCGCCGTCGACCTGGTTGAGCGCGGACTCGACCGCCCGGTTCAGCTCCGCGACCCGGTTGCCCATGGTGAGGATGACGCACGAGATCTTCAACGAATCATCGTCCTGACGCGTTGAGAGCACGGGCGGAGCATTCTTTCATGATCACCGAGTCTGCTGGTCTGCATCGTTTGGGATATGGGTGGAGCTAAGCGTATCGGAACCGTCAGTGAACCCCCACCGAACGGCGGACGTCCGATCAATACGACGGACGAGGGGCTCTTCCGGTTCCGACATGAGATCACGCAAGTCGCCTCGATGCCAGGATGCTGACCAAATGCAGGACAACCTGGAGGCAGGCAGCGACGAAACAGGCGACGAGCAACACCCTGGTGGGGGTGAGATCGCCGATCGCCAGGTCGATCACCGCGGTCGCCAGCGCGAGCAGCGACAGCTCCACCGGCTGCACGATGCGGTGGAACTTCGTCGCCGACAGCACCCGCCTGCCCAGCCCCAGCAGCCCGGAGCGGAACTGTCCCACGGACGCCTCGGTCGCGGCCGTCAGCCCGCCCTTGGCCCGCGCCACGTCCACGAGGTCGGTCTCGGCCTTGATGAGGATCGCCCCCAGCGCGGCGCCGACCCCCAGCACGGTGTACCAGTCGGGCAGGACGGCCGAGGCCCGCCAGCCCAGCCCGGCCAGCAGCGCCGCCTCGGTGAAGTAGGCGCCGACGCGGTCGAGATAGACGCCGACCAGCGAGGTCTTGCCCGTCCAGCGGGCCAGCTCGCCGTCGGAGCAGTCGAGCAGGAGGTAGACCTGGATGAGCAGCGCGGCGAACACGGCCGCCCAGAGCCCTGGCAGGGCCAGCACGACGCCGGCCACGATGCCGACCAGCGTCATCACCCACGTCAGCTGGTTGGGCGTGACCGACGTCTTGGCCATCAGCCACGTGACGTAGATGGACATCCTGCGCATGTAGAGGACGCCCGCCCAGTGCTCGCCGTTCTTGCGCTGGAGGTGGCCCTCGGGCTGGGCGACCCGCCGCAGGTCAGCGACCGAAGGCCCGGACATAGTCCTCCACCCGATCGTGGATCTCGGAGTCCTGCATGCGCAGGTGTTCCAGGATCGTGTAGCGGCCGGGGCGGGTGGCCGGCGCCAGCGCGACGGCCTCGGCGAACTGCTGGCTGGACAGCCCGATGTCGGCGGGGACGACCGGCAGCTCGTGCCGGCGCAGGCAGCCGGTCACCTGCGCCACGCGAGCGTCGTCCTCCCTGAGGAAGAAGCAGAAGGCGGCACCGATGCCGGCGAGCTCGCCGTGGTTGGAGGTGCCGGGGAAGAGCTGATCCACGGCATGAAGGATCTCATGGTCGCCACCGCTCGCGGGCCGGGACGAGCCCGCGATCACCATCGACATGCCCGACAGAATCAGCGATTCGGCCAGCACGGTGAGGAACGCGTCGGACTCGATGGAGTCGGCCCGCCCGATCAGCGCCTCCGCGGCCGTACGGGCCATGGAGCAGGCCAGCCCGTCGATCGGCTCGCCGCGCTCGACGTTGCCGAGCTGCCAGTCCTCGATCGCCGACAGGTTGCTCACCACGTCGCCCACGCCCGCCCGGACGAGCTGCTTCGGCGCGTTGTGCACGAAGTCGAGGTCGACGAGGATCGCCAGCGGCATCGGCACCCCGAACGTGCCCTTGCCGCCGTCGTAGACCAGGGAGGCGGTGGGCGAGCAGATGCCGTCGTGGGCGAGGTTGGTGGCCACGGCCACCATCGGGATGCCGGCGAGCGACGCGGCGTATTTCGTCGCGTCGATCGTCTTGCCGCCCCCGACGCCGACCACGACTTCGTAGGCGCCCTTGCGCAGGTCGGCGCCGAGCGAGACGGCCGCGTCGACCGTGCCGTCGGCCACCCTGAAGATCTCGGCCTCCCCCAGCGTGGGCGCTATCAGGCTTTCGATGTGGTCGCCCTGGCCCGGCCCGACGGCCACGGCGACCCTGCCGGAGGTGGCCACGCGGCTGTCGGCCAGCAGCGCGCCGAGCTCCGCCACCGCGCCCCGCCTGACCTGCATGGTCAGCGGCGTCGGCAGCATTCTCGCTAGAAGCGGCATCGCGCCCCCTCAGTAGCGCACGGCTATGGTGCGGGCCTTCGCCAGGTCGTCGTGGTTGTCCACCTCGACCCAGTCGACCTCCCCGATGGGCGCGGCGTGGATCAGCTCGCCGCGCTCGACCATCTCCTGGTAACCGTCCTCGTAGTAGAGCTGCGGATCGCGCTCGAACGTCGCCTTGAGCGCGTCGGCCAGCCGCTCGGCCGCGCCCGGCCGGATGAGGGTGGCGCCGATGTACTCGCCGTAGGCCTCGGCCGGATCCATGAGCTTGGTGATGCGGCGCAGCGCGCCCTCCGGCGAGAGGGTGACCTTCATCTCCTCGTCGGCGAGCTTTTTCACGTTGTCGACGGCCAGCAGGATGTCGCTCGTCTCGGGCGCCGACAGCAGCGTCTTCTCGACCGAGACCGGGTGCACGGTGTCGCCGTTGACCAGCAGCGCGCCCTGGGCGAAGTAGTCGCGCGCGCACCACAGGGAGTAGGCGTTGTTCCACTCCTCGGCCTTGTCGTTGTGCACGAGGGTGAGCTTGACGCCGTGCCTGTCCTCCAGCTCCTCCTTGCGGTCGTGGACGGCCTGCGCCGCGTAACCGACGACGACCACGACCTCCCGCAGGTCCACCTCGGCGAGATTGCGCAGCGAGATGTCCATGATCGTGGTCTCGCCGTCGACCGGCACGAGCGCCTTGGGCAGCGTGTCGGTGTACGGCCGCAGGCGTCGTCCGGCCCCGGCGGCCAGAACCATTCCCAGCAACGTGCACTCCTCAGTCGTAACGTGCGGCGGGGCACTGGACGCGACCCGCGTAGGGGGTGGGGCGCTGGACGCGCCACCGTAGGCCCAAAGGTTAGTTCCCTTTCGGCCTACGGTGGGTAATCTGCCGTCAGTCTTGTGTTCCCGTTTCCGCCGCTTCCGCCCCCGCCTGGGGTGCGGCCAGCCAGCAGGTGAGGCTCTCCCAGCCGAACAACGCCCACAGGTAGAGCGCGAACACCACATAGCCGCCGGTCAGCCAGCCCGTGAGGGCGACCAGCGAGACCACCATCATCCGCCCGTCCCAGCCGAGCCCGAACGTGGACAACCAGGCCGGCGCGTAGACCCGCTGGCGCAGCCGGTGCACCAGGTCGTAGTGGTGGAAGGCCAGCGCGCCGATCAGCATCATGATCAGTACGGGGTGCACCCCGTGGGCGAACCCGCACGCCGCGATGAACGTGTACTCGATGACCCGCAGGATCGGCGGCACGAGCCAGTCGAGCCGGCCGTCGTGCGCGTGGCTGCTGCCCGGCCCGGCCAGCAGCAGCGTCACGGCGGGCGCGAACACGGCGAGCCCGTCGGACCCGGCCACGCCGAGCACCAGCAGCACCCCGGTGACGAACGTGCCCGCGATCACCGGCGGCAGCGGCGGGAGTTGCCCGGCCACGAGCAGGCCCATGGCGCGCGAGAGCGGCCCGTCGTCGCGGTAGGCCACGACCGTGCTGCTGGGGACGGGTGCCATGTGAACCGATGTCACCGTGCCGACCTCGCGATCCGTCCGAAGAGCTGGTAGAGGGCCGCCACGCCGCCCCAGCACAGCAGCGCCAGGAACGTGACCTTGGCGTTCCAGCAGGCGGCGGTGATGGCGATCAGGGCGGTGCGCTCGCCGATGGGCAGCACGATGATCTTCTTGAGCCAGCGGGCCACGGTGTCGCGTTCCAGCCGCTGGGCGAGGCCGAGCACGCCCCTGGCGCGGCGGGCGTCCTCCGACTCCAGCAGGGAGCGGGCGGGCCGGCCCCAGGCGGCGCCGACGCGGGAAGCGTCGGCCACGGCCCCCGCGTACGTGTAGTCGACGGCGTGCCGGACGATCTGCAGGATCATCGCGGCGACCGCTAGGTACCAGATGCGGGGCCCGGCGTACCCGGCGGCCAGGCCGATGTAGACGACGTATTCCTTGAGCCGGTCGGCCATGCCGTCGGCCCACGCGCCGAGCGGGGAGAACGTGCGGGTGTAGCGGGCGAGCTGGCCGTCGAGGCAGTCGAGCGCGAACGACAGGTAGAGCAGCACCGCCCCGGCCAGCCGCGTGGCCGGGGTGCCTGCGGAGAACCAGACGGCCGACAGCAGCGCCAGGCCGACGGAGACGCCGGTGACGGTGTTGGGCGTCAGCTTGAGCGTGGCGGCCGGCTTGATCAGGTGGCGGGTCCAGGTGGAGACGAAGTAGGTGGCGAAGAAGCCGTCGTCGTGTTTGACGGCGGTCTCGACCTTGACCTTCGCCTCGTCGACCTCGGCCAGCTTGGCCAGGGCGGTGTCCGCGGAGATCTGGCCGGTCACCCGGTCGGCGTGCAGCGGCCCGAGCGTCGCCGCGCGCACGGCCACACCCGATCTGACCAGCCCGACGAGCAGCAGGTCGACGGCCTCGACCGGGGTGACAGGGCCGAGGCGGCCGGTGTCGGCCAGCTCGGCCAGCTCTTCGGCGATGTCGGCCAGCACGCCGAGGTCGGCCTCGGCCGCCTGGAGCAGGCCCCTGAACGTGGCGTTCGCCTCGGGGACCAGGTGGAACGAGCTGCCCGCGGCGACGACCTTGCCGCCTTCGACGCGTACGGGCGGCCGGAGCGGGGCCGCGGCCGTCTCGCGGCAGACCAGCGCGCCGGTGTCGTGGGCCGGGTGTTCGAGCAGCAGCGCCAGCGCCTCGGTGTGGATCACGAGGTCGCCGGGCAACACGGCGACGGCGCCGGTGGCGGTGCGAGCGATCTTGGCCACTCCTCGCAGGTCGGCGCCGAGGCCGCCGCTGGGGGTCACCACCTGCACCTCGCGCACCGGCAGCGTGGCGAGCTGGTCGCTGAGCCGATCGAGCAGCGTGCCGTCGGCGCACGAGAGCCCGCATGCCGGGGTCGTGGCGAGGACCACGACCGCGGCATGAGGGCTGGTCGTGCCACCTCGCGTCATTGAGTCGGGCAAGGCACAGGTCTCCTCCCGGTCGGGTCGGGAGTGCGTGGGCACGCGGGTGCGTAGCCACAGCGTAGCGAGAGGTCATCGCGATATCACGGACCAGGACCGTTAGGCTCGCGGTATGACGTCACGGCTGCGGTCGGTTGGGGTGCTCCTCGCGGGTGGCGTGGGGCAGCGGTTCGGGCACGACACGCCCAAACAGCTCGTCGAGGTCGCCGGGCGGACGATCATCGAGCACTCGCTGGCGGCGTTCGAGCGTGCCCCCGAGATCGACGAGATCGTGGTGCTGATGACGCCGGGACACGCCGACCGGGTGCGCGAGATCGTCGCGCGGGGCGGCTACGGCAAGGTCAGCCAGGTCGTCGACGGCGGCGCGAGCCGCACCGAGAGCACGTGGCGGGCACTGCGGGCGCTGGGCACGCAGGAGTGCAACGTGCTGCTGCACGACGCCGTCCGCCCGCTCGTGGAGCCGCGCATCATCGCCGAGTGCGTCAGGGCGCTGCGCGAACATCCCGCCGTCAATGTGGCGATCCCGAGCTCCGACACGGTCCTGGTGGCGAAGCCGGCGCCCGGCGGCGAGGTGATCGGCGAGGTGCTCGACCGGACGCGGCTGCGGCGCAGCCAGACGCCTCAGTGCTTCCGGCTCTCGCTGATCCGCGAGGCCTACGAGCGGGCGATGGCCGATCCCGGCTTCGGCGAGCGGCCCGCCACCGACGACTGCGGAGTGGTGCTGCGCTACCTGCCCGACGTTCCGATCCACCTGGTGCCGGGCAGCGAGCACAACATCAAGGTCACCCATCCGGCCGACCTGCACATCGCCGAGCGGCTCTTCCAGCTCGCCGCGAGGGTGCCGGCGGGCGATCCTGGAGGGCTCGTCGGGCGGAGCGTGGTGGTCTTCGGCTCCGCGGAGATCGCTGAGCTGGCCGCCGCCCGCGGCGCCCGGGTGCACGCCTTCTCGGAGGCCGACGGGGTGCGCGTCGACGACGCCGGCGCGGTGGCCAAGGCCCTCGACGGCGTGGGAGACGTCGACCACGTGGTGAACGCGGCGGTCGCCGGCCACACGGGCGGGCTCGCCGAGGCCACCGGCGAGAGCGTCGCCGACACGGTCAGCGTCAACCATCTGGGCGCGCTCACCGTGGCCCGCGCCGCCCGCCCGCACCTGCGCGGCAGCCTGCTGCTGCACAGCCCGCCCGGTTCCGGGGCGCTGCACGCGGCCTCGCGGGCCGCGGTGGCCGGGCTCACCCGGGCACTGGCCCGCGAATGGGCCGCTGGCGGCATCCGGGTCAACTGCATCAATACCGGCACTTCTCCGCACCTCATCGCGCAGACCTCGCTGGACATCCTCATCTCCGACCTATCAGGGCAAGTCATAGAGGCAGGCGTGGACGGCGCTTGACCTGAGAGTTGTTACCGTGCGATCACATGAGGAGACTCATCGTGATCGCGGCACTGCTCGGCTGCTACCCCGTCCTGCTGGCGTCGGCCCTGTGGCCGGCGCCGGTCTTGTTCGGGGCCGTCGCCGCGGCCTCCTACCTGGTGGAGCGGGTGGCTCCGCGGGCCGGCAGGCCGCTGCCCGACCTGCTGTGCAAGGTGCACCTCGGGCTCACGCTGCGCTTCGCGGCCAGGGAGACCATGGCGCTGCTGCTGGTGGCGCGGACGGCCGGGCCCGACTCGCCGTGGTTCCTGGGGATGGCGGCCGGTGTGTTCGCGATCCACGTCGTACGGGCCGGGCACGCGGGGCTGGCCCTGCGGCTCAGGCAGATGCTCAGCCGGATGCCGGTGACGACCCGCAACCTCGACGTCTCCGCGCTGCGCATCCCCAAGCTGCCGCCCCGCTTCCTGCGTGACGACCGGAGCGTGCGCTTCCTCTATCTCGACGCTCTGCCGGTGCTCGGCGCGGCGTTCGACGCCAGGGTGGCGGCCCTGGGCGCGGGCCTGGCCGTCGCGCTCGGCGCCGCCGGCACGCTCGCGCTCATCCCGTACGTACGGCGCGCCGCCCCGCTCACCGACAGGGCGAAGGTCATGGAGGTCGTGGGCAGGCAGGTCGAGAGGTACCGCCCCGAGGTCATCCTGTACTTCTCCGGCGCCCCCGCCGCCGCCTACCAGGCCAGGATGTGGCTGCCCGTGCTCGAACGCATCCACAGGCGCGCCATCGTCGTGCTCCGCGAGCGCGGCATGGCCGCCCATCTGGAGCCGACCACCCTGCCGATGTTGTGCTTCCCGTCGTCGGCCGACCTGATGAGCTTCCGCGCCCTGACCGCCGCCAAACTGTGCCTGTACGTCTCCAACGCCGGCCGCAACGTCCACATGCTGCGCATCCCGACCCTGCGCAGCGCGTTCCTCAACCACGGCGACAGCGACAAGGAGGCGTCGTTCAACCCGTTCTCCCGGGTCTACGACGAGGTGTGGGTGGCCGGGCCGGCGGGCCGCGACCGTTACCGGCGCGCCAGGGTCGGGGTCAGGGACGAGAACATCCACGAGGTCGGCAGGCCGCAGCTCGAGGGCATCTCGACGGAGGGGCCGGGGCTGCCGTACCGGACCGTGCTCTACGCCCCCACCTGGGAGGGCTGGAGTGACGACCTGCTGCACACGTCGCTGACCAGCATGGGCCCGCGCCTCGTGCGGGCGCTGCTCGACCACCGTCCGCGCCTGCGCGTGATCTACAAGCCGCACCCGCTGACCGGTCACCGCGACAAGAGCGCCCTCCGGGCGCACAGGAAGATCGTCGCCATGATCGAGGAGACCGAGCTGGCCACGTCGAAGGCCAGGCACCCGTCGGCGGCGGCCGGCGAGGCGCCGGCGATCAGGCATCTGATCGTCACCGGCTCCGAGCCGCATCTCTATGACTGCTTCAACGAGTGCGACATGCTCGTCACCGACATCTCCAGCGTCGTGGCCGACTTCCTGGCCAGCGAGAAGCCGTACGCGGTGACGAACGTGGCCGGCCTGCCGGAGCAGGCCTTCCACGAGCGTTACCCGAGCACAGAGGCGGGCGAGCTGCTCGGCCAGGACCTGGCCGGGCTGGCGGACTTCCTCAACGGGAAGGACACGCTGGCCCGGGCCAGGGTCAAGCTCAGGAGCTATCTGCTCGGGCCGGAATATCCCGACGCGCTGGCCCGCTTCAACGCCGCCATCGAGCGGGTGCTCGCGGGCTGAGCGGCGTCACCGCGGCGGCCTGGCCAGCTTCTTGGGGCTGGTGAGGAAGCCCCAGCCCCAGGAGCAGTGCATGGTGGCGTACACGATCGGCAGGCGCAGCTTCGCGGCGGCCGGCAGACCGCTGCCCGTCAGCGCCGAGCCGGCCACGATGGCCAGCGCGTAGCCCCCGGGGACGACCAGCGCGAGCGGGAAGAACGGCGAGGCGACCAGCGCGAGCAGCATGGCCAGCACCGCGGCGGGCGGCGCGAGGTAGCGCAGGTTGATCGTGCCTTCGTGGGTGCGCGCGACCACGTGCCGCCAGCGGCCGTAGTGGAAGTATTGCCGGGCCAGCGCCTTGACGTTGGGCCGCGGCCGGTAGGAGACCCGCATGCGCGGCTGGAACCACACCAGGCCGCCGCTCTGGCGGATGCGGTGGTTCATCTCCCAGTCCTGGGCGCGCTGGAAGTGCTCGTCGTAGCCGCCCACCCGGTCGAGCGCCGAGCGCCGGAACACGCCGAGGTAGACGGTGTCGGCCGGGCCCGCCGTGCCGCCCACGTGGAAGGCGGCGGAGCCCACGCCGATCTTGGAGGTCATGGCGCAGGCCACGGCCTGCTCGAACGGCGTGACGCCCTCGGCCGCCATCACGCCGCCGACGTTGTCGGCGCCGGTCTCCGCCAGCGTCTCGACCGCCACGCGCAGGTAGTCGGAGGGCAGCATGGCGTGCCCGTCGACCCTGGCGATGATGCCGTTGCGCGATGCGGCGATGGCGGCGTTGAGCGCGTTGGGAGTGCGGCCCGTGGGGTTGGGCACGACGGTCACCCGTGGATCGGCCGCCGCGATGGCCTCGGCGACCTCCTGGGTGCGGTCTTGGGAGGGACCCACGGCGAGGACGACCTCGATCTCACCGGGGTAACTCTGGGCGAGGACCTGGTCGACGGCCTCGCGGAGATGCCGCTCCTCGTTGAGGACCGGCATGACGACGGAGATGGGGGGCCAGGCACGCGTCTCCGCGGGGGCGTGCGGCGAGTCGGGGAACTGCTTCATGGCGGGGCTCACGCTACTGTACGAGCAGGGGAGGAGGGCAATCGAAAGCCCGATCCTCCGGCGTGAACAGAGGGGGACTTGCATGCGCGAGCCGGGCGAGGAGGACGCCGGTGTGCTCGTGGGCGGAGACGCCTATGGCGGTGTCAAGCTCGCCCCCGGCCGCACCCGCAGGCCGCTCAGAAGCGCCAGGGCCCGCCGCCGCAACGTGCTGATCGCGGGTTTCCTGTCCACGTGCGTGCTGGTCACGACCGGCGTGGTGTGGGCGACCCCGCGCCAGATCGGCACGGTCGACGCGGGCGTGACCGCGTCCTCCTCCCGCGGCGCCGAGAACATCCTGCTGGTGGGCGTCGACAAGCGCGACGACCTGACCCGCCAGCAGCAGAACCGGCTCAAGCTGGGCCGCGAGTCCGGGCAGCGCACCGACACCATGATGGTCATCCACCTGTCCGAAGACCACCGCAAGGTCACGGTGGTGAGCCTGCCGCGCGACACCTGGGTGACGGTCCCCGGCAAGGGCGACCACAAGATCAACTCTGCCTACCAGTTCGGCGGGCCCAAGCTCGCCAGGCAGACCGTCGAGTCCGTCACCGGGCTGCAGATCAACCGCTACATCGAGGTCAACATCCTCGGTTTCATCGACGTCGTCGACTCCCTCGGCGGGGTCACCGTCTGCACGCCGGTGCCGATCAAGGACCAGCGGATCGCGCTCGACCTGCCGGCCGGCACCCACAGGCTCGACGGCGTCCAGGCGCTCGGCTACGCCCGCACCCGCGCCACCGCCCGTTCCGACCTCGACCGCATCGACCGGCAGCAGCAGGTCATCTCCGCGCTGCTCAACCGGGCGCTGAGCGCGGGCACGCTGGCCAACCCCGGCACGCTGGCCTCGTTCGTCAACTCGACGCTGAGCACGGTCAAGGTCGACCCCGACGACGGGCTGATCGGCCTGGCCACCCAGCTCAGGGACGTCTCGCTGGAGGACGTAAAGTTCGCCGAGGTGCCGCTGGCCGACGTCGACTACAGGACGCCCACCGGAGAGTCCGCGGTGTTGTGGGACAAGGCGGCGGCCCGCGACATGTTCTCCAGGATCGACGCCGACCGCGACCTGGCCGCGCCCACCCCGTCGGCCACTCCCTCGGCCAAGCCGTCGCCCATCCCGCCGGAGAGCGTCTCGCTCAGGATCAAGAACGGCACGCTGATCAACGGTCTCGGCGCCCGCACCAAGGAGGCGCTGGTCGCGTACGGGTTCAAGGTGCCCGGCCAGCCGGGCAACACCAGGCAGCACGACTACGACAAGACCGTCGTGCGCCACGGCAAGGGCCAGGAGGCCGCCGCGCGGGTGGTGGCCGACGCCATCCCCGGGTCCGAGCTGCGCGAGGTGGACATCAACGGCATCGAACTGATTCTCGGCAGCGACCAGCCGAAGGTCCGGCAGAAGGGGTCGAAATCCATGCCGACCGCGAAGCCGAGCGTTACACCATCCACCAAAACGGCAATGCAGAACATATGTAAGAAATAGGCATATCTTTCTGCAGGTCGGGACAGTGCTGGTCTCCACGTACAAGCAGGTCCGTCAGCGGCACGGCCGCCTGATCCTCGTGGCTACGCGGCACAGGCTGAATCTCCGGCGTTCACCGGGGAGCGCGTCAATACTGGAGAGCATCATGAGACTTGGCGTCATGTTCGACCGGGACCTGCCGCCCGAGCAGCTGGTCCCGTTCGCCGGAGAGCTCGACGGCACCGCCGTCGACGACCTGTGGGTGGTGGAGGACCTCGGCTGGACGGGCGGCGTCTCGGCGGCGGCCACCGCGCTCGCCGTCACGTCCCGCCTGCGCGTCGGCATCGGCATCACCCCCGCTCCCCTGCGCAATCCGATGCTGCTGGCGATGGAGCTGGCCAATCTGGCCCGCATGCATCCCGGCCGGCTGGCCGCCGGCATCGGTCACGGCGTGCCCGCCTGGATGCGCCAGGTCGGCGCCGCCGTTCCCTCGCCGCTGTCACTCCTGGAGGAGACGATCACGTCCGTACGCGCGCTGCTGCGCGGCGAGACGGTCACCCTGCACGGCCGGTCCGTGCACCTCGACGGCGTGTCGCTGGTGCACCCGCCGGCCGAGCCGCCGCCCGTGCTCGCCGGGGTGAAGGGCCCGCGCTCGCTGGCGTTGTCGGGACGGGTCGCGCAGGGCACGATCGTGCCCGAAGGCATCGGTCCCGCGCGGTTGCCCGGCGTCCGGTCGCAGATCGGCGGCGGCGCGGACCACGAGCTCGTGGTCTTCACCTACCTGCACACGGGGGGCGGCACCGCCGAGGCGGTCGAGGAGACGGTGGCCGGACAGGCGGAGTTCCTGGGGGTCGCGCCCGCGGACGTGGTGATGGCGACCGGCACACCCGCGGAGGCGGCGGCGCAGGTCAAGAGCATGTGGGCGGCCGGCGCCGACACGGTCGCGGTGCGCCCGCTGGGATCGGACCCGCTGCGCCACGTCGACGCGCTGCTGTCGGCCCTCTGACGCGATCCTGTGGTCGGCCGTTCGACGCGGCCGGGGAGGCGCCTTCGGCCGAATGGCCGAATGGCCGAATGGCCGAATGGCCGATGGGCCGCCGGAGGCGGTCGGTCCTCCGGCCGATGGCGCGCGGGCGGCGTTCGGCCACCATCGTCCCCATGAGGAAGATCACATTAGCGGCGGCGGCCGTGGCCCTGGCCGCCACCGGCTGCGGCGTGGAGCTCGACGCCGCGGAGGTGCGCGCCGCGGAGTCGTTCGTTCTCACGGGCCCCGAGTTGCGGATCCGGTCGTCGCTGGGCGGCGTGCGCGTGCTCCAGGGAGCCGGAGGGCGGGTCGAGGTGGAGCGGTGGGTGCGCGGCAAGGCCGCTGACGAGGGCAACGCCACCTGGTCGCTGCGCGACGGCACACTCCGCCTCAGCGCCGACTGCACCATGATCATGGGCGACTGCGGCGCCCGCTACCACGTCCGCGTCCCGCCCGGCGTACGACTGTCGGTCGAAGCGGCCGACGGCGTCATCCTCAAAGGGCTTGCCCAGGACGTGGACGTGGTGAGCCGTGACCGCATCCAGGTGATGGGCGCCTCCGGGCGGTTGCGGCTGCGCAGCGAGGGCTCGATCACGGCCGAGGGCCTGACGTCGGACGCGGTCAGGTGCCGGACGGTCGACGGGCGGATCGACGTGGCGTTCGACCGCCCGCCCGCCGACCTCGACCTGCTCTCACGCGAGGGCATGGTGACCGCGAAGGTGCCCTCCGGCTCGTACGCGGTCACGGCCACGAGCAAGGAGGGCCGCGCACGCACCACGGTCAAGCGCGAGGCCGGGAGTTCCCGCACCATCGTCGCCCGCAGCGGGTCGGGGGACGTCCGCGTCCTCGCCAGGTGAGCGCGTGCCCTACTCCCAGATGGCGGCGTACCTGCCGTTCTCGGCGTTCACCTGGACGGGGTGCAGCCCCCGCCTCTTGAGGGCGTTGAACCGCTGCTGGTAGCCGGCCGCGGACATGTCGACGTAGTGGGCCCAGGACTTGCGTCCGTCCTTGCGCCACACGGCCGTGTACGTGCCGTCGGGCGCCACCGCCACCTTGACCGGCCGGTAGCCCTGGCTCTTCTTCGCGTAGAACTCCTCCTTGTGGCGCTCGCGCGACATGCCGTAGGTGTACTTCCAGGTGCCGCCGGGGTTGGCGGTCCACACGCCCACGTAGCGGATGTCGCCGGGGGTGCCGTAGGCGTCGACGGAGGAGAGCGCCAGCCCCTGCGCCGCGGCCTCCCTGTTGTAGGCGCCGAACTGTGCGGGCGTGAGGCCGTGCTTGGTGAGGAACTTGGTGCTCTTCTTCTCCCAGATGGCCGTGAACACGGCGGAGGAGCCCGAGCCCGTGGCGGAGACGGAGATCGGCTGCGCTCCCTGCCTCATCGCCGCGTCGAACTTGGCCTGGAAGTCGGCTGCGGACATGCCCTGCCAGATGCCCCACTCCGGCGCCGAACCGCCCTTGACCCACACGGCGGCGTAGCGTTCGCCGTCGGAGACGTTCACCGTGATAGGCCGGTATCCGCGACTCTCGAGGGTTTTCACATGCGCCACGCTCTTGGCGGGGGTCGCGTTGTGGTAGGCGTACCATGCCGGCGCCGCCTGGGCTCCGGCCGCGGGTGCCACAGCCACGGCCGGAGCGGCGAGCCCGGCAACCACGGATGCGACGACTGCGATCTTCCTTTTGGTCTGCATGACCCTCCCCAGACAGGATTTTTTACCGAGTTTTTAGGCGGGGTAAGACCATAACAGGGGATACATGCTGACCGCTGGCGAGTGTTGTGAGCCGCGACAAGCGTGGACGCCGGGTTAAGCGCCGGTTCGCCCTCGGTCAAGAGGGCCGCGAGGGCTCAGCCGACCTTCGCGAAGGGCGTCGGCACCTCGCCCGTCCAGCGGTAGAGCTCGGCGTGCCCGGTCTGCTTGGTCTCGCCGTCCTCCGTGATCGTGCCGGCCCTGGAGGCGTAGTAGCGGCCCCGGCCGAGCGAGACCAGGCCGTACTCGCCGGTGAACTGCCACCCGCGCACACCCGACTCCTCGTGCTCCAGCCCGCCCGGCGCCAGGGTGAGCAGGTTGCCCTGCTCGGGCTCCGGCTGGCCGACGATCTCGCCCTTCCTGGGCTGCTCGTCGCCCTTCACCATGAAGAAGGGGTAGTTGGGGAACTGCGGCTTCTTCCCCTTGTACACGGCCATCATCCAGTTGCCCGTGTGGTCGTCGTACTCCAGGTTCTGCACGCCGTAGGTGGTGTTGCCGGTGTAGACGAAGTATTTCCCGTCCACCTGCTCGGGGCCGCTGGTGTGCGGGTCGCTCTCGGTGAGCGGCTTCTCGTACTTCTTCCACCGGCTGATGTCGTACTGGAGGAGGACCTGGTGGTCGTTGTCCTCCCTGCCGACGTGGGAGTAGATGCCATACGCGACGGTCAGCCGCTCCTTGCCGTGCTTCTTGCCGAACTCCGGCCCGAACGACACGCCGTCGATGCCGCTGCACCCGTACCTGTGGTCGGGGGTCTCGGCGATGTTGCCGTCGAACTTGCCGTCACCGTTCATGTCGGCGACGTAGTCGTCGACGACCTCCTTGAGGTAGACGGTCTTGACCACGTCGGTGGTCTGCGCGTCCATGTTCATGCTGGTGATGCGGTCGGCGTCGAAGATGGCGATGTAGAACGACTCCTGCGCCTTGTACTCCAGTGAGCCGTACACCCGCCCGTCCTTGGCGTTGAAGTCAAGGTCGCCGAGATGTCCCGTGAAGCCCGTCACCGAGCCGACCGGGTTGCCCTTGAGGTCGGTCTTGACGAGCAGGTTGGTGAAGGAGAAGTACATGTACCCCTTGCGCTGGTCGATGGCGATGCCCTGGACGTGACCGGCGGTCCAGGCGCCACCGTAGATCTCCTTCGGGAGATCCCGGGGGCGGTCGGCGGGGGTGGCGGAGACCGCGGAGGAGAGCAGGCCGAGGGTGGCGGCTGCGGCGAGAGTGAGCGTCAGGACCTTGCGCATGTTGCAGTACCCGTTTCCGATTAAGGATCAAACCGAAATCAGACGGTATACCGGCTGGGTGTCATTGTCTGACATTTACCTGAACCAGCCACGAACGGCCACCAAACTACACATTCAGGGCATTACGCCCCGTGCGTAACACTCGACGCGGCGGCCGAACGTGCATCGGATGGACGCTCGCATACGAAGGTCCGTGGCGTGGCCTACCGCTGCCGATCGCTCGGCGGAGCAAACGACATGGCGCTCCATGTCACCACGGTGCTCGAAGCCGGCGGCCTCACCACGTCGCGGGCGGGAGGCCCGGCGCGGTGGACGCGGCGACCAGTTCGACTTCGAACCCGTCGCGGTCCTCCAGGTAGGCGGCGTAGTGCTCGCCCCCACCGGCATGCGGGTGGCGGTCGGGGAACAGCAGCGTCCAGCCGTACGCCGGCGCCTCCCCCACCAGCTCGTCCAGCCGGGCCCGCCCGTCCACGTGGAAGGCCAGGTGGTTCAGGCCGGGACGGCAGCGGTCGTGCCGGTCGGCGGTGAGCGCCGGCGACTGCTCCAGCACCACGTACGTACGCCCCGACCGCCAGCTACGGCCGTCGCTCCACTCCTGGTAGGGGGTGTAGCCGAGGGCGCGCAGCAGCCACTGCCAGCTCTCGGTGGCGCGCCCCAGGTCGGGCACCCACAGCTCGACGTGATGCAGCACCCGAGCAGTAGATCATAGTTTCGAGATGGAGTACATGTTGCCGCCCGGCTGCAGGATCTTGGCCAGGGTGGAGGCCTTGATGGTGTGGGAGCCGCCGGTCGGCTTCCAGGGGTCGTAGACGGTGATGGTGTTCGCCAGCTTGTCGTAGCCGTACGCGATGATCGCGTGGCCGACCTTCGAGCCCTTGACCTTGCCCTTGTTCCAGGGCAGCTGCTCCATCCACACCGCGAGCACCGGCGCCTTGCGCAGCTCGCCCACCTGGGTGGAGATCCGGTCCATGAGCACCAGCGCGTTGCCGTCGGCGTCGGTCGTGCTCGTGACCTTGTACCCCTTCGACTTGAGGTAGGTGTTGATCACCGGAATGGCGTACTTGCCCTTGGTGCCGCCGGAGGCGGTGGTCTTCATCTTCTTGGCCAGGGTCTTCTGGCTGACCTTGACGCCGAAGGTCGACAGGCTCATCGACGACGAGGCCGGCACGCAGAAGTAGTTGGTCTGCTGGTACTGGCCTTTCAGGCTGACCTTGTACTTCAGCGGGCTGAGCAGGCCCTTGGTGCTGGCGGTCGGAGTCGGCGTGGGGGTGGAGGTGGGGGCCGGGCTGGGCGTGGGGGTGGCGGGAGAGGCGTGAGCCGGAGTCAGAGAGGTGAAGCACAGAGCGCCCACGGTCACGGCGAGGCCGACGGCGGTCCCTGTCCTGCGGTTCATCACTTGATCGCTCCATGTGTGCACACAAACGACTGACAGTGGTCAAGGACCGTAGTTGAGTTGTTAAAAGAGTGCAAACAGTTACGGTTGGTGACGATGAGGCAGAAGGGTCGATGAGTCCCTAATGTCCGGCAGATCGTCTGTTAGCGTCATTCGTGCAGCGAGAGGGTGGTGCACATGTCGGCGAGCGGCGTGGCGATCCAGTTCGTACGTGCGGCCGTCGCCTCCGCGGAGACGCCCGATCCCGACATCAGGCGCGCGCTGTCCGCGCTGACGCGGCCCGGCGCCACCCACGTCGGCTGCGCCCAGACGGTCGAGGCGATGCGGGACCTGTGGCGGCACAGCGACGACGAGCTGCTCAGGCTCGGGCCGCGGCCGATCCCGCCCGGCACCTTCCGGATGATCTCGCTGGGGCTGATCCACGCACCCGACCTGCGGGCCGCGATCGAGCGCCTGACCGAGTTCGCGTCGATCACCACGGGCTACTCGCGCAGCCGCCTCGTCGTCGACGGCGCCACCTGCCGGATCGAGATCGCCGCCGAGCCCGGCGCCCGCATCACGCCGCTCGCCGCCGAGATCATGCTGGCCCTCGTGCACCGCTTCCCGGCCTGGCTCGCCGGGCGGCGGATCGTGCCGTCCCGGCTGGAGCTG
Organism: Nonomuraea sp. B1E8; assembly: GCF_039871515.1. Taxonomy (NCBI): domain Bacteria; kingdom Bacillati; phylum Actinomycetota; class Actinomycetes; order Streptosporangiales; family Streptosporangiaceae; genus Nonomuraea; species Nonomuraea sp. B1E8. The sequence goes on from NZ_JBDPLS010000001.1 coordinate 546,026, forward strand.
CCCTTCCCCGAGCCCGAGTACAGCGACGCGTACGTGCCGGTCTTCGGCCGGATGCCGGTCTTCGACGCCCCGGCGGTCTCGATCAGCTTCGACGCCCGGCACCTCACGGCCCCCGTCGTACGCGAGGAAGCCGACCTGCTGCGCTACCTCCGCCGCTGGCCGGCCGACCTGATCCTGCACCGCGACTACGGCACGACGACCGCCGCCCGCGTACGCAACGTCCTCGAACGCGGCGACACCACCGAATGGACACGCGCCGACGACGTTGCCGCCAGGCTGTCGATCAGCCCTCAGCACATGCGCCGGCTCCTCCGGCAGGAGGGCACGTCGTTCCAGCGGATCCGGGAGGAGGTGCTGCGGGACCTGGCCGTCGCGAGCCTGGAGCGCGGCAGGGAGTCGATCGAGGAGATCTCCTCGCGGCTCGGATTCTCCGAGCCCAGCGCGTTCCGGCGGGCCTTCACGCGCTGGGTCGGCAGCCCGCCGGGCGCCTACCGCGCCCGGCACACCGTCTGACCCGGGGCTATCGGGTGCGGCGGCGGACGGCCAGGCCGATCGCGACGGCCATCCCGGCCAGGCACAACCAGGCGAAGGCGTCGCCGATCACCCGGTAGACGGTGGTGGTGCCGCGCACGGGCACGTCGGAGAAGACCACGTGCCGGTCGCCGCCCGCGTAGTCGTGCGCGGCCAGCACCCTGCCCTGCGGGTCGAACGCCCCCGACACCCCGAACTCGGCCTGCCGGACCATCGCGTACCCGTTCTCGATCGAGCGCAGGCTCGCCTTCTGGTTGTGCACCGGCCCGATCTCCGCCCAGTCGCGGGCAGGCACGAGCATGATGTCGGTGTCCACGCGCATCAGCTCGGGGAAGTCGGCGTCGAAGCAGATCACCGTGGCCAGCCGCCCGTACGGCGTCCGCGCGACCGGCACCACGCCGTCGCCCGGCGGGTAGAACTCCAGGCCGGGAATGGGATGGGCCTTGTTGTAGACCCAGACCTGCGTGCCTGCCGGGTCGTACAGGTAGGTGCGGTTGGCCGCGTACGGCGCCTGCGGCAGGACGACGGACACGGCGGCCTGTAGGTAGATCCCGCTCTCCCGCGCCACGGCGGCCACCTGGCCGAGGAACGCCTGCTCGTCGGCGGCCAGGACGCCGGCGGCCTGCTCGGACCACATAACGATCTTCGCGCCCGCCTGCCCCGCCTCCCGCGTCCTGGCCAGCAGGTTGGCGTTGACCTTGCCGAAGGCCGCCCGTACGGTCGCCTGGTCCTGTCCCGCCACCTGCTGCGGGGTGAGGTCCGCGCTGAGGGTGGCGCGCAGTTCGCGGGTGACCGAGGTGTCCGGGCTGATGCCGGCGACCCGCACGGCGCCGCCGTCCGGCGTAAGGAACACGAGCCGGGCCCCGCCGGCGAGAAGGGCGACCAGCAGCACGGCGACGTACGCGGCCGCGCCACGGAGCGCGTTCGCCCGCAGGCGGTTCTCCCAGAGCTGGTTCGCCGTCGTCGCGAACCAGCCGATGAGGAAACCCACGCCGTACGGGCCGGTCAACGCCACGACCTGGAGCAGCGCCAGGTCGTCGTGCTGGGTGGCGGCCGGCACGCCGAACGCGGTGCCGAACGGGCTGAGCAGCGTCATCAGGAACTCGCAGGCCGCCAGCGCCGCCGGGAACAGCAGCAGGGACGTGACCGTACCCGCCCTCGGCGTGACGAGCCGGTCCACGACGTACGGCACGACGGTCAGGGTGCCCAGCGCGAGGATCCCCACCACGACGACCACGGTCATCGGCACGGCGGTCTCGACCAGCCAGAACACGCCGGCCAGCGCCGAGGCCGCCCACACCGCCGCGAGCCCGCCGAGGGCCGGGCCGGTCCGTACGAACCTCAGCAGGAAGACCGGGGACAACCAGGCCGCCACGGCGATGTCGAAACGGCCGTGCACGGCGAAGAGCCACAGCAGCGTCCCCGCTCCCAGCCAGGCCCACCGCCACCGATGTCCGTCAGGAACCGCCGGCACGGCCTCGCTCCGCCGGTCGATCTGCTCTGTCCGCATCTGATCCTTCCCCGCCGTCGAAGCCTCCGCCCGGAGGGTTCGACCAGTGCCTCGCGCGACGGCCGATCCGGTCGCGGACCGACGCTAACCGCGGCACCCTCCCGAGGGCTGTGACCCTGCCTCTCCTCATGCATGACCGAACCGCTCCTCGCCCGGCCAGGAATGCCTGGCTAGAAGGGGAATTCGAGAAGATACTGAACGGGTGGAGCGCGAGCGGCCGAGCCAGAAGCTCCTCTGGAGCGTCTTGGCCCCTGTAGCGGTGGCGATCATCATCGCGCTCCTCCTCGGCCCCACCGGCAACCCCTACGACTGGTTCAAGAACGAGCAGCCGTCTCCCTCGACCGGCTCAGGATCACCCAGCACTCCTCCAGCGGAGACCGCCCAGCCGAGCAGCCCTCCGTCCGAGACGCCCATCGGCGACGATCCGCCGCCCATCTACCGGCAGAAAGGCATCAACCTTTCGAAGGGCTACAGGATTACGTTCACCGACAGGCCCATTCGCCCGAACCAGGAGAACGGGGTCATGGGCATGAGACATGATGGTTACGTGTCGGTGCGCGGTGGACGACAGGTGGTCCTGCTGAAACCCGGGCAACCACGCGAATACCGCACCTGCCGCGACGACACCCGCTACTACCAGAACGTCACCATCCCCGGCATTCCCGGCTCGAAGCTGCCCGAGGGCGCGGCGCTCTGCGTCACCGACACGGACAGCGGGCTGATCACGCTCGTCAAGGTGACCGGCTGGAGCGACTCGGACGAGGATGCCGACTACATGACCCTCGACATCACCATCTGGCAGGGGCCGGTCCACGACTGAGCCTCACGGCCGGCCCTCACCCAGGGCGTGTGTGTCACCGGTCTCGGTAGGCGGCGATCCGCGGCAACCTGCGAGCCAGCTCCTCCTCATCGTCGAAATCCCAGTTCTCGCCATGGGGAACAGAGCCGAGCTCTGGCACCAACGGGAAGCCCGAAGACTCGACGCGTGCGTATGCGGCTTCGAGCAGTTCGTCCGGCTCCTGCCCGGTCACCCGCTCGTAGGCCTTCCTGGCCGCATAGGCTAGCACCTCGAACCCTTCCGACTCTTCCCTCTGCTGCTCCGGATCCTCCGGCGGGCGCCTGGTGCGGTTGGTGTACGCCTTCTCCAGCTCCAGCAGATGGAGCACCTGAGGCACCTCGATCACCCGATCAGGGCATTCGACGACGCTCTCGAACGTCGCACGTCCCAGACTGACGAGCCAGCTCACGAAGTACTCGAACCCGTCCAGCGACCCCATGCCGAACATGAACCAGTACGCCGCGTACAGATCAACCGTGCAGCCGCGATCATGAGTGGTCTTCCACCAGACCTCATAGTCGACGATCTCTTCGACCGGACGGCGGGAGAGCTCGCCCTCCAACCACTCCAGGCGCTTTCTTCTGGTGCCGGTCTCGCGTCCGGAACGCTCGATCAAATCCCAGAACTCATCGAGATCCATGCTGCGTGATGCTGGCATCCGCGGAACGCCATGTAAAGATCGCAAACAGGCGCCTGCCGGGTCAGCAGCAGAGTGGCCGGCAGGCGGCGGATCTCAGGCGCTGTCAGCGCCACGCCGGACACGCAAGCGGCAGGCGCACGGTCGGTTCGTCAGGCCGTGGAGTTGCTCGACGAGGGCTGGGGTGATGGGTGTCCGTCCACACGCTCCAGCACGACGACGGGGATCTGCCTGCCGGCCGCTGCCTCGAACTCGGCGAACTTCGGGACGAGCGCCACCTCTTTCGCCCAGAGCCGCTCGCGCTCCTCGCCCTGCGCGAGCCGAGCCACGACCGGCACCGTCTCCGTGCCCACCTCGACTGTGGCCTGCGGATTCGCCATGAGGTTGTGGTACCAGACCGGATGGTGCGGACTGCCGCCGTGGGTTCCGAAGATGGCCCAGCCATCGCCGACCGGCTGGTAGAACAGCGGGCTGATCCGCTCGCGCCCGGTCCTGGCCCCGATGTGGTGCACCAGGATGAGCGGCATGCCTCGCTCGTCGAACCCGGGAAATCGGGGCGGGATGGGTCGGCCTGCGGCGAATTGCTCTTCGCTGCTCCAAGGCACGTAGCCGACGTTCGCGCGGAACTCGGCGATGATCCGATCGTTCCAGCTGCCGATGGCAGGAGCTTTGACCTCGGCTGCGGTGGTCGCGGACGAGTCGGACATGGCATTCCCTTCGCTATCCGGAGCAATTGCTCCTCAAAGTAGCACAGAGCGGAGCATGTGCTCCGGTATGCTCGGCCGTATGGCAGTGGCTGAACCGGAAAACACCACCCGGCGCCGCGCGCCGCGCGCGGACGCGATCCGCAACCGGGAAGCGATTGTCGAGGCCGCCGCCGAAGTGCTGGCCGAGCAGGGCGCCGCAGTGGACGTACGCGAGATCGCCCGCCGCAGCGGAGTGGGCATGGGCACCCTCTACCGGCATTTCCCGAAGAAGGAAGATCTCGTTCACACGGTCCTGCGCAGGGACTTCTTGAACTGGGCGAAATCGGCACGCCAGGCGGCGATCGATGCCGAGGACCCCTGGGCGGCACTTACGGACTTCTACCAGCAGGCCCTGACCGGCTACGCCCGCCACCGCGCGATCATGGAGAACTTCGCACTGACCTGGGCCGACCCCGATCTGGAGGGCATCCATCAGCTTCGCCTCGTCATCGAGCAACTGTGCGCCCGCGCCCGCGCCACGGGCCTGCTGCGCCCCGGCGTCACCACTGATGACCTGCTGCTTCTTCTGGTCTCGCTGGGCCACGCCCTCCAGATCACCGACGAGTGCCGCCCACAGATGTGGAACAGGCTGCTGCACATCTCCCTCGACGGCCTGCGCGCCGGCCACCGCGAACCACTTCCCGCCGACACCAAGCCACCGCCCGGCGCTGCCAGCTGATGGTGTTCTCCGAGCCATGACCTGGCCAGCCGCGAAAACAGCTCGATCATGCCGGTGAGCAGTAGTTACGCTTGTGGACGTCTCGCATCACTTTCCACTGATTCCAGTGCTCCCACGGAACAGCGACGGAACAGAGGAGGACTTGGAGGCGACTGTGGCGATGCCGAAGAAGGGCTCGCGGCTCATCACCGTCGACGGTGCCGTCTTCCGCTGGCGTGTCCGCCGCAAGCCGACCTACTGCCAGGGCAACAGCTGGACCCCGCTCCGCTTCGCTGTCGAGCGAGCCGAGGAGCCGGGCGGCGTTCTCGTAGTGTCACTTCCCTGCGCCCGGCCGGACAACTGGCTGGGAAAGCGAACGATCGCGATCCGTCCCGTCCTCGTCGCCGGATGCATCCGGCGGGCCGTCGACCGAGGATGGAACCCGGCGCAACCGGGCTCGCCCTTCACCCTCACCGTCGCTGAGGACGAACTGGCCGCGCTCTTGGGCGAACCGCCTCAGTACCTGGTGCCGTTCCTCTGGGGCATGATCCCGGAAGGCGGCGGCATCGAAGACCTCCCTCGATGCACTCAAATCTGGAGTCGAGACGAACCGAACATAAACCATGCTGTCGGTTTTCGAAGTCGCCTGCACGGATGCGCGGAGTGGTCTGCACACCCGCAGCGGGTGCGGGCGTGCAGACCATCCGTGGTGATGTGCGGCTTAGCGGTGGGTGGCCGCCTGAGCCTGGCGCGAGCGCCAGCGCCGGGGCACTGCTTTCTCGACGAGAACCTGCCGGTGGATGAACCGTCTCTACGGATACGGCCTGGCAAGTGTGGCAGCTCAGGCAGCACCTGGGCGTCAGGATCCGTGGCGGGATCGCTCGTTGGTGATCACCGCGATCAACAGCGGGATCACCGCCCACGCGGCGAGCGCAGTGAACGCCGTCCAGGTTGGCATGATGTCTGGGACCTGCTCGATCAGCTGGAGGGCCGGGTACGCCGGCAGAAACGGGCTGATCTGCTCGCCCCAGGGCAGGTTCATGGCGAGGAACGGCAGCACAAGAACGATCGCCACCAGCGCCACGGTCGCCACGGCGCCGTTGCGCAGGATCGTGCCGAGCGCCAGTCCGAGCAGCGTGGTGACCACGATCATCAGCGTGCCGCCGGCGATCACCGTCCAGGTTCCGGCAGGCAGCAGCGAGGGGTGGAACTCCGCGGCGACGAACCGCCCGAAGAGATAGCCGGGCACGGAGATGAGCAGCGAACCGCCGACCGCGGCTCCGCTCAGGACTGCCGCCTTGGCCATCAGCACGCGGGCCCTGGACGGTGTTGCGACGAACGTCGTGTCGATCATGCCGGACGCGTGCTCGCCGCTGATGCTCATCGTGCCCAGCATGCCGAGCGGCAGCTGGGCCAGGACCACTCCCACGTACACGGCCACGACGATTCCCATGGCGGCCTGATCGCTCGTACGGGCGGGATCCCAGCGCGAGATGACGGCGGAGGCGCCCAGCACGGTGAGCGCGAGCGACACCAGCACCCCGATGCCCAACGCCCACCAGGTCGAACGCAGACTCCGAAGTTTGATCCACTCGGCGGCGACCGCGCTCACGGGGCGCTCCTTTCGATGACGTTCATGAACGCGTCCTCCAGCGACATGCCCGGGCCTACCAGCTCTGTGATCGCGGCGTCGGCGCGCAACCTGCCCTGGGCGACGACGATCAGATGATCGGCCGTGACCGCCATCTCGCTCATCAAGTGGCTCGACACGAGCACGGTGCGGCCCTCGGCGGCGAGGGACTTGAGCAGGCCGCGCATCCAGCGGATGCCTTCGGGATCGAGTCCGTTGGTGGGCTCATCGAGCACGAGCACTTCCGGGTCGCCCAGCAGAGCCGCGGCGAGCCCCAGCCGCTGCTTCATGCCCAGCGAGAATCCGCCGACGCGCTTGCCTCCCTCGTGGCCGAGCCCCACGAGCTCCAGCAGCCCGCCGATGCGGGTGCGGGAGATGCCGTTGGAGCGGGCCAGCCACCACAGGTGCTGCTCTGCCCGCCGCCCGCCCTGCACCGCGGTCACGTCCAGCAGCGCGCCGACCTGGGTGAGCGGACTTTTCAGCTCCCGGTAGGGCATGCCGTTCACTGTGGCCCGTCCGGCGGTGGGCTGGTCGAGGCCGAGGAGCAGCCGCATGGTCGTGGTCTTGCCGGCGCCGTTCGGGCCGAGAAAGCCGGTGATCCTGCCGGGCGAGACCGTGAAGGAGAGGTCGTCCACGGCAAGTGTCTGTTTGAAGCGTTTGGTCAGTCCGGTGACTTCGATCATGTCTCTCACGATCTGCCGCAACCGGCCCGTCGCGCATCGGTCTTGGGACCGATACGGCCGGCCCGGCGACCGGGCTAGGTTCATACCGTGCGCGAACAGATCCGACTTCCCCTGCTGAGCCGGGTGCCGGCCTGGGCCTGGGTGACGATCGACGCCGGAATCGCCCTGGTCTTCGCGGCCTCCTTCATCGGGCTCGCCTCATCGAGGAACCTGTCGGAGCCCGACGTGGTGGACTACGGGGCGGCCCTTGTGACGAGCCTGCCCGTAGCGGTCAGGCGGTTGTGGCCGCGCTCGGTGTTCGTGATCGTCCTGCTGGGCGGTCTTGGGATGCGCGAATTCCTCATCCCGCACGCCGACCTGCTCTGCCTGCCTCTTGCGCTGTACACGCTGGCCACGCGGAGCAAGGCTGTGCTCCCGCTGCTCGTGGCGGGCGTGGTCACCATGCAGGGCGTGGTGGAACTCCCGCTTTCGGTGGTGGTGCGTGACCAGCTCGGGCTGGTGCTGGCGATCTTGGCAGCTTCATGGGCCACCGGTACGGCTGTGCGACAGCGCCGGCTCTACACCGAGCAACTCGCCGCGCAGGCGGAAGAGCGGGCGCGTGCGGAGGCGATGGCGGAGCGGCTGCGCATCGCCAGGGAGTTGCACGACGTCATCGGCCACAGTCTCAGCACGATCGCCGTGCAGGCGGGGGTGGCAGGCCATGTGGGCGGGGCGGAGGAGATGGGCCACGCGCTGGCCTCGATCGAGGAGACCAGCAGGTCGGCCCTACGTGAAACCAGGCAGTTGCTCGGTGTGCTGCGTGAGGACGGCGAGGCCGAACTCGCCCCCGCCCCGGGACTGGCCGATCTCGACGCGCTCGTCATGAGGACCAGGGCGGCGGGCCTGGAGGTGGAGCTGCAGATCAACGGCGATGTGGGCGGGGAGATGGAGCCGACGGTCTACCGGATCGTGCAAGAGGCACTGACCAACGTGCTCAAACACGCTGGAGCCCGCCATGCCCTGGTGCGGATCGAAGGGCAAGAGGACGGGCTGACGGTGGAGGTCACCGACGATGGCACGCGAGGCCAGGCACGGCCGTACGGACATGGCCTGACAGGGCTGCGCGAGCGCGTGCACCTCTTCGGCGGCGAGTTTGAGGCAGGGGCTCGCCCCGTGCGCGGCTTCCGTGTGATGGCCAGGCTGCCGCTATGATCAGGGTGCTGGTGGCCGACGATCAGGCGCTCATCAGGGCGAGCTTCCGCAGGTTGATCGACTCCGCGCCGGGGTTCCAGACAGTTGGTGAGGCGGCGACGGGCGCGCAGGCGGTGACAGTGGGTGCTCGCGATCGTCCCGATCTGGTGCTCATGGACGTGCGCATGCCGGAGATGAACGGGATCGAGGCCACGCGTCGCATCTGTGCCGACTATCCGCAGACGCGCGTGCTCATGGTGACCACCTTCGACCTGGACGAGTACGTCTACGGAGCGCTCCAGGCCGGCGCCGCGGGCTTCCTGCTCAAGGACACTCCACCCGCCGAACTGATCAGGAGCATGAACGTCATCGCGTCGGGCGAGTCGCTGCTGGCGCCGACCGCGACGCGGCGGTTGATCCAGCGGTTCGTGAACCCGCCATCGCGGGCGGGTGGCCTCGACATCACCGAACGCGAGCGTGAGGTCCTCGTCCTGGTGGCCCGGGGCATGTCCAATGCAGAGATCGCCCAAAGCCTGTACGTCAGCCTCAGCACGGTGAAAACGCACGTCAGCAACCTGCTGACCAAGCTCGATGCCCGAACTCGCGTCCACCTGGTCATCGCCGCCTATGAGGCTCACCTTGTCTGAGGAGGTCTCTTTCTCCGCCGCCCAGTAGATAAAGATCATTTTTTTGATGAGCGCGCGATCCGCGCGCGGCTTGTGCAGCCTCAGGACCCATGTAGCCTGCTGTTTCACAGGCGACCACCTATGAAACACGCGTCGCGGCCGAATGCGTCCAGGGCGAACGCTGTTTCATAGGTCGGTGCAAACAGATGGACGACGTGATATCCGGCCCGGCCCGGCGGCAGTAGCACCGAGTCCTGCCGGACGTAGGCAGAGAAGGCCTGCCAGCCGTCGGCGGGATTCAAGGTGTCGGCCAGCCACGGCACGCATCCGGTGATCGTCATCCGGCGCAGCCGGCCCACCTCGATGCCGGTCCGGGCGGCGAGCGCGTGCACGATGATCGTGGGCGTCTGGTAGTCCAGGTCTGCGCCGCGGTCGAACTGTGCCGTCGGCGGGCCGAGGTTGTGCGTCAGCAGCTGCTCGACCGACAGACGGTACAGCCCGGCGAGACGGCCGAGCCAGGAGGTGAGCGCCTCGCCGGGGGCAGGCTCGGGGTGGACGGGCCAGCGGCGCACACCGCCCGGCAGGTCCGCGCGTGTCACACCAGCTCGCGTTCGAACTTGCGGCGCCGCTCGGTCGGGCCGGCGTAGCTCGCCAGGAGCAGGGTGCGCTGGTTGATGGCCTCCTCGCCGGACTCGATCGCCGCGGCGGCGGCCTCGGTGAGCAGTGCGGCCAACTCCCCGATGGTGCCCTCGCTGCGGGTCAGCAGGTAGTCGGTCATCTCCGGGGTGGCAAGGTGGGAGGCGCGGCGCAGCGGGAAGGCGGCGGCGAAGCTGGCCATCAGGGTGCTCGCCTCCCGGTCGGGCTGCCAGCGCGGCAGCACGAACGGGGCGAAGCGGTTCTCCAGCTGGTCGTCGGAGCGGATCGCCAGATAGGCGTCCCGGGTGCCGACGCCGACCAGCGGAATCTTCAGTTCGTTGCCCAGGAAGCGCAGCAGGTTGAGGAACTCGCGGCGCGCCTCACCGCGGCCGGCCAGCACGTTGTGCAGTTCGTCGATCACCAGCATCCGCGCGCCGGCCTGCCGCAGCAGCCGCACCGCGAGCTGCTCCAGCTCGGCCAACCGCTGGCGGGGCCGCATTGGCGCGCCGAGCGCGGTCAGCAGCGCGGTGTAGAAGCGGGCCACGTGCGGGTCGGAGGGCATCTGCACCATCAGCACCGGGATCTCCTCCCGGTCCGGGTGCGAGGTCGGCGCGTGCAGGCGCCGGAACTTCTCCAGAATCATCGACTTGCCGTTGTTGGCCGGCCCGATCACCAGCAGGTTCGGCATGCTTGGCCGGCCAGTTCAGCAAGGTGTGCAGCTGGTCCAGTGCCTGCGTGGCGCGGGTGTAGCCGATCCACCGATCCGCTCGCACCCGGGCCAGCCGTTCGGCGGCGGGCAGCCGGGCCACCGGCCGGGCGCTTTCATGCAGGTGCGACAGGTCCTCTGCCGGCCCCGGCTCCAGCTCGATCTCCGGCCCGGTCTTCGGTTCGCTGTTCACCACTGCTCGATCACCTCGAACGGCCGCACCGGCGTGTCGTCCACGCACCCCTCGGCCGGCGGCGAGGTCGGCGGCGAAGCTGCTCGCGGCGCGGGGGTCGCCGAGCGACGCTCGACCTCCCGGCGGGCCCGGCGGGTCTTGGCCGCGCATTCTCAGTGATCTGCCGCATCTGCTCCACCATGGCGAACAGGGCGTTCTCATCGACCTGGGCGCGGCCGTCCTGGCGCAGCCGGACGATCGCGGCGCGCTGTTCCCACACGCTGATCGGCGGGCGCGACAGCATCCGGTACGGCACCGCCAGGTAGGCGTGCCCGTACGGGTCCAGCACCCAGACCCGGGAGAGGTCGCGCGGGTCGCGGCGCAGCACGAACTTCTCCAACCCGTCGCGGCGGGCGATCCAGGGCTTGAGCACGTCGCTGTAGTACTGCACGTGGTCGATCGTGAAGCCGGTCCGCCTCAGCGTCCGCCGGATCACCGGCAAGAAGTCGACCAAGAACGCGGTCTCGCTGGTCACCGTGGCCGGACGGCCGCTGGCCGCGACACCTTCGGCCCACCGTCCGGCCGGGGTCTGGCCCAGCGTGCCGTGCACCTGGCCGTGGTAGGCGGCCACCGCCAGGGCCAGCCACCTGTTCAGCTAGAAACCCTCCGCTTCGCCGCGCGGAGCGGTGTACGGGCGTGGGCCGGGGAGGTGCCGCTCGAGGACGCCGCAGCCGCCTTCGCCAGGGCGACCAGCGGCGCGGCCCGTTTCCGCATGGTGCTCGTCACCGGGAACTGACCACCGACCGGCTGCCATCTCAGGGAGTACGTGGCACGCCAATTGTCGACCTCGTGATGACATGTGCCGGTGCGAGTGGATGGGCGGACATCGCGAAGAGCGTCTCGTTCTCGCCAGCGAAGGCCCAAGTCTCGAACCGGTAGGTTTCGACCGCTGATCGCGAAGGGGAGCATTCTGATTCGTGCGTGCCGACTCCCCGCTCGGGGGACGGCACCGCGAAGGCGCTGTTCGGCTCTCGGTCCGAGAGCGTCTCCGGCCGTGCGCCGGACCTGTACATCCCGTGTGGCGGATGCTCGCGGAGATCTTGGGGGTTGTTCATGGGTGAGAACGGCATGCCGGAAAACGCGACGGACGGGCTGACCCGGCGCCGGTTCGTCCGCTTCTCCGGCGCGGCCGGCGCGAGCGTCGTGCTCGCCGCCGCCGGCCAGGACCTGGCGGCGGCCGACGGACCGAAGCCACCGCCCCCCACCGTCGGAGGCCCCGACCCGACCGTGTGCGGCAGCACCAGCAGCACGGATTCCCTGTGGGTCTCGATGCAGCGCTGCCACAGCACCAACAGCTGCCTGCAGAACGGCGACGACTACGTCGTGATGCCCGGCAACAACAACGCCTCCGGGTACACGAACTACATCCTCGTTCCCACTCAGCGGATCAACGGGATCGAGTGCCCCTGGATCTGCAACAGCCACGCCCCCAACTATTGGGACGCCGCGAACTACTTCGCCACGAGGCAGCCGACTGTGGTGCGGCCACCGGTTGGGCTGGGGATCAACTCGCAGCGCGCCCGGAACTTCAACCAGCTCCACATCCACATGGCCACCGCACGGCCGGTGTCCCGGAGCGACCTGGAGTCGCAGCAGGGGAGCGCCGCTCACAACGTCGCCGACTGGGCGCACACCCGCGTGTCGGTCCGCGGGTTCAGCGAGCAACTCGGCATCCTGCCGCACGTCTACCGGGTGCTGATCTGGCCGGGGTTCAGCCACGACAATCTCTTCGACATGCTCCGGACCATGCTCGTCCACGCGATGGGCCAGGGCGCGACCGTGGCCGACGCCCAGGACCAGATGCGGTTCCAGACGCTGATCGTGATTCCTCGGACGTCCGGCGGCTACTTCATCGTGAACAGCGAGAACCAGCTGCGCGACCCGAACAACCGCCAGCTCGTCGGGACCGACACCTGCGACCCGCTGCTCCTCCTGCACCCCTGAGCGCGTCAGCTCGCCTCAGAGACCGCTCTGGACGGGGCCGTTCTGGACCGGGGCCGCCCATCCCGCCCGCCGGATGCATGCCAGGCTGAACGACCTCCGCCATATCCAGGCGACCACGCTGCTCCTGGCCCCAATGCCGTTCAGATAAAAAAATGATCACGGTCCCGTCTGTGCGGTCGATGGCGTGGGCAAGAGTGCGACGGTCGGCGGTCCTGCGTATCGGGTGCCTTTGTCGGAGGGGCGTCGTTCGCGGTAGCTGCTCTTGCGAGAGCGTTTGACGGCTCGCGGGTAGGAACGGTGGCGGCGGTGCGGGTTGGTGTTCCGTCGGTGCGCGACCTGGTGGAGGGCCCGGTTCCAGGAGGCGTCGTGCGGCTCAGGGGGGAAAGGCCGCGCGGTCGGTGACCGAGCGGCGCACGATGCGGACGGTGCCCAGGAACTTGATCCGGTCGGGGTCGATGCCGGCCGTGGTGGCGGCGGTGCAGATCAGCGTGCATAACGCCCAGTGGGTGAGCAGGTAGGCCCAGATCTCCTGATAGGCCAGCTCGGGGGTACGGGAGCGCAGGATCCGACCAGGCCCGCGTAAGTGCGTCTTCAGCTGGTCGATGCCTGTTTCGGCCTCCCAGCGATCATGGTAGCAACGGGCCAGCTCCTCGGCGGTGGCCTCGGCTGGGTCGAGAATGCTGGTGATCAGCCGGATGTGCTCGCCTTTGCGGTCGGGCACGGTGTAGTCGACCACCCGGACTCCATGGCCAACTTCGTGGTCACCGACCTGACCGCACTCGTCCGGATCGTCAAGCGCAAGCTCAAAAAGATTCAGTACCGACCCCACCCGATCGACGGCTGTCTGGCTCAGACCGGACTCATCATCGAGGAGACCACCGTGACCACATGACCGGCTCTACGAGTTCAACCCGTGTAGCCGACGGCCTTCAACTGCTCGGTCTCACAATCTGAGAACGCTTCAGCTCTACGCCGACATGTCCCCGAACATAACGGTTCGAATGCACCAAGAGGCACCCGTAGCTTGATGTATGAGTACGCCAAGTGTGTCGCCATCGGCGAGGGCTACTCATCGGGATATTTCTTGCAATACTCGCGTGCTGCTAGAAAGCAGGCAATTGCGGAGATTGTGATCACCGCGGCGGACGCTGCCAATATATTTACCCCCCGCTCTCCATCTGCAATGGCAATAGCGATGCGAATGGGGGTGAGAATAAGCCCTAGCAACGCTACCTTCCACCAGATCAGGCCTCTGAAGCTTTTGAGCCTCATGAACACTGCCCCCAGAAAATGACATAGATTGAGATAGAATTCCGGCATGGGGCTCTTGCCCCATGCCGGAATCATATGTCAGTGCGAGTTGTTCAGCAACTTCTCATGTCAGCCCCGCACGCCCACCCTGCTCCACCGAGGACGATGGCGAGCTGTGCTCCGATCCATGTGAAGAAGCGCCCGTATTTGCTACCGAATAGATTTGATATCTTATGGCCTATCTCGTTGAGGGCGCCAACTATGGCCTGGCCAAATTTTTTTCCAGCCGCAGATTTGATGAAGGCTGCTCCTGCACTACCGCCTATGAGTCCATTGACGAGGCCGCCGACCGCTTTGTCTCTGAATTTGCTCCAGCTGAACGGTTCGCCGGTCATATATGTCTCCGCCAAGTAGTCGACGGCCGCGCCGACTCCACCGGCGACGACGGCGCAGAGCACTGCGCCAACGCCTGCCGTGAATGCCGCACATACTGCGCCGAAGACCCCCGCTACAATGGCTGCGATACCGCCCTTGATAAGCTCGCACCAGAAGCCGCACTCTGCTTTGCCGGCGACGTCGTAGCAATTGATGGGGTCCGCAGAGCAGTAATCATATCTGTTCGCGCTGCCGCTGAGGACGGGATCGACTTGCAGAAACCTGCCGGTGACGGGGTTGTAGAGGCGAGCGCCCATCAGCACTAAACCGGCGAGGGCATCGACGGATCGCTGCTGATTGCCAATCCATCCGTAGCGCTGTGGGTTGCTGGTGTTCTCAGCCCTAGCGATACCGTACTCGGTTTGTTCGAAATATGACGTGATGCTTGTTGCCGCAGCACTGTTGTCGCAAGTGGCCACGATGTCACCATGGAGGTTGACGAGTTGCAGAGAACTTGTTCCGTCACTCTTCTGTATCGCGGCCAATCCGGTGAAAGCGACGATGTTTCGCGTCCACGTGCCATCGGGCTCTGCTATCCAGGCCGGGCTATCGGCCTCCCCCGCATAATGGTTGACCATTGTCTGCGGCGAGCTATTGCCTGTCTTGGTCATCGTGCGAATTCGACCTAGCGGATCAAGTACGAATGCCCTCGCTTGGCCGTCCTGGGTGAGTGAGGCGACCATGTCATTTGCGTAGTATTCAACCTGCAGCTGGCTTCCGCCGCCTACATGTGAGGCCGGTATGGTACGCGTACGGCCTAGGTCGTCGTAGGCGTAGCCGGCATTTGTGATCCGATCTGCCGCGTCATAGCTATAGGACTCGACGATGGGGTCGGTCGAGGAACTGCACCCTCCCGAGGAGTCAGGACCCTGAGTTGTCAGGCTAGACCGGTTCGTGTTCAGGTCGAACTCGTAGGTCCTGGTTACGCACGTGCCGGCGTAGGTATCGGCAACTGCGGTTAAGCGGCCGTGTGCGTCGTAGGTGTAGCGCTGATTACTGCCGTTCGGGCCATTGTTCACAACCGTGAGCCCGTCTGCGTTGGACTTGCTTGAGAATCGCAGCCACGGCATGTTGTCCTTGGCGTAGGCAAGTCCGACCTGCTTGCCGGTGTTATCGTATTCGTAGGTCGCCGACAGTCCATTGGGATAGGTCTGTACGGCAATCCGACCGCCAGCATCATATGCTGCTGTGAAGGCGCCTACGCTGCTTGCCTCAATCTTCGTCGGTATTCCGCGCCGTTCGATGCGCCCGACAGCGTCGGCGCCGTTGTAGGTGTATGTTGTCGTCCCCTTTCCGTCATTCAGTGTGGCTATCTTGCCGTCCACCGTGTACGTCATCGTGGACGTGTTGCTGTCGGCGTCCGTGACCGAGACAATGCGCCCAAAACTGTCATACTGCTGTTGGATGGCTACTCCACCCGAGGAGGCTTGCGTCCGCAGACCAGTATTCGGGTCATAGGTGTACGTGACCTCTGGAACAGAGTGCCCGCCCTCGCTCTCGGGAGTAACGGTCAATGTCCCGCCCACGGGCCGTCCAGCGGCATCGAACTCTGTGGTCGATGTGCGTATAACCGATCCGGACGTATCTGTCGAGCTTGCCTGCTGGCCAAGGTAAGAGTATGTGATCATTGTGGTGGGCAGCGGCTTTCCCGCAGGTTGATCTGCGGGACCCGTACGACACTTCAGCCCGGCCCAGCCTGGCTTGTTTCCGCATGCAGTAACAGAAGGATGAGGCCCTGCTGTGTAGTACATGAACGTTGTCGTACCGGCATCTGCGCCTGTCGACTTCGGCGTGCGCCGTTCTACTTCTCTGCCTGCGGTGTCATAACGGATGCGGGTAGTGATGTCCTCCTGGTCCGGCATGACTGTCGTTCCCGATGTGGGGAGGCGCAGGTCCCATCCGGATGGATCTCCCGATCGTATCGGCTCGTAACCGGTTTTCGTCTCATCGATGTCGGCAGGGCCCGGTACGGCCACCCCGTCCAGAACGACCGGTTCGGTCTTCGACGAGGTCACCAGATGATAAGCCTTGTCGTTGGTTGGTTTCCCTTCGTCGTACGACACGGTCGTACGCGGCCGGGCCGAGACTTGCGTGCCATCGGCCAGTACGACCTGACGTGCCTGATCCTCTCCGGATAGCAGGTCACTGTCGTCGTTGAAGATTCTGGTGCGGGCAAGAAGATTGGCCCGTTCGGCTGAGTCGGTTCGGCTGGCCACATAAGGATCGGTGTTGCTGGTCGGTGTCAGCGCTTGGGCCAGGTTATCTGGTGAGAGTTCCCATACAGCGTTTCCTTTGTCGTCGTGGCTAACTGCCGACACCTGCCATGTGCCCGCACCAAAGGATGCACCGTTGACCACTCGTCCATTGACATCGAGATACGCTAGTTGAGCATATTCCCAGTCGGCGTTGGTGGGCCTATAGGTGCCATCCGTGTGTCGCGCCGGAACGTGTGAGGCAGGGAACATGGCCGTTCCGATTATGGGCGGATTAGTCACCTGACCCCATCGAGCGGTCTCCGCCTCAATGAGGTTGACTGGGGCATCTGTGCCGCCGATCGGAACGTCATAGGTGATTGCTTGAGTGGGGTCGACGTCACCTCCTTCGCGTTGTACGTGTGCCAGGCGGCCTCGGTTGTCATATTCGATCAGCCAGGGTGAGAGGCCCGCAGGAGTAATCTGGGAGAGGCGGCCTTCGCCGTTGTAGTAGTAGACGGTGCCGAGATTGCTGCGAGGATCCGTCGCCTGCCTGAGATGCCCGGTCGAGTCGTACAGGTATGCAGCCACAACCGTGGACTTCACGGTGTTGGTCTCCGGGTCGAACGCGGTGAACGACACGTTCTTGACCTGGTTCTTGTAGTCACCCCATCCGGACGCGACACCTGTGGCAGTCGTGGAGGCGCCATAGGAGAGTTCCAGCGCCCGGCACCCGGCCGCCAAGGTAGTTTCGCAGGTAACACCGTCGGGCACTGGAGCAAGGATGCGGGTGATCCGGCCCTGCCCATCCCTATAGTAGGTTACGGCCGATTCCTCGGCTGCTGTCTCAGCACGGGTCACCAGCCAACGGCCGTTGATCTTGGTGTAAGTGGTCCTGTTGCCGTCGGTGTCGGTGTGTACGAGTTCTTCGTCCGTGGCAGTGATGCGGGATCCATCGGCCGCGTCTCCTACGCCCCTATAGCTGGTGCCCTTCTTGACGTACGACAGAGTCGTGCCGTCTGCGCCCACCAGATAGACGGACGAGCCTCCGCCGGCTGGGGAGAAGTCGGCCACACCGGACGGGGCAGATGGGAAGCCCGCCCGCCAGCCTGGGCCGAACACCTGGGTTTCCCCCAGTTGCTCATCCACGCGCTCGGCTTGCGGATACAGGCTGGTGTGGGTCCTGCTCACTTCCATCCCGAAAAGTGAGACATCAGAAGAGTCGACAGCGAAGTCACCGGTTTGCAGGGCAAGTTTTCCAGGCCCGATCTCCGCCGTGCCGTACGACTTTCCGAATGCCGAATCCTCCAGTGTGATCATCACGTGTGCTGAGCAGTCATAAACGACGTCTCCGCCCGAGAAGCAGGCGCGGACGTAGACCAGGCGATCGTCGAGGCCGGCGTCGTGCAGGGTCTTTGTAATGTCCCAGCTGAGTGGGGAGAAGTTCTTGGAGGTGTCGGCACGGGTTTGCGGCCAGTTGCTGATCGGTTGAGTGGTCCCGGGGACGTGGACGTCGTTACTCGGGATGGTGGCCCATTCCCATTCCAGGGCAGACCCGGTGTTATACTCATAAGTGATCTCGGTGCGTCCGGGATGCGCGGCGGCGTCGAGAGTGAGGTATCTCTGCGTACGGTTCTGAGATTGAGCTGTAACCAAGCCTCCTGGCCCGGCACCGAAGCTATACGTCGTGACGTCCGAGGTGTTGTGAGCCTTGTCTCGTGTCTTGACGTAGAGTGTGTGCCAGCCGTCTTCGACTGCGAATTTGTTGGAGCGGGTCTCTCCGAGAGACATCTCCCAATGGCCCGCCTCCATCACGTTGTATTTGCTGGTGTCGTCTAAGGCCCACAGGTACTCGGTAACATCTCGGACCCCTGATTCAAAGGTGCAGCTGACGCCGTCGTCGGTGTGCGGTCCCCAACTGCCCTCAAGATAAGGGCGGTTGCAGTAGACGACCGGCGGCTGCGGACGCGTGGCGTCGACACCGAGGAGTTGCCACTGGGTCCAGGCAGAGTTGGTGGAGCCGTCTGTAGCCCGCGCTCGCCAGCGGATGCGCCAGCCGTCTGAGATGTTCCCTGCCGGCACAGTAATGTTCGCCACCTCGCCCGGCTGAGTGTCGGTGGAGACACCCGACCAAATGAGTCCGCTGCCTTGTGCCGGGATGTTGGGGTCGTGCTCGACTTCGAACTCGCCCCGCAGATTGCTGCTGGTGCCCCGTACTCCCACCGACAGCGTTGGCGTGGTGGTTGTGGTAAAAAGCCTTCCGCTGATCTGGGGCTCTTCTCCCACCTCTGGCTGAATCGGTCTGGTGGGGCTGGCCACGGGTACGGCACGCGGATGCTCCACTATAGGGGTGCTTCCGTAGGTGACGACGAGCTTCGGTGCCTCAGAGGAGGTGAAGTCCCATGAAAAGACGGGTTGGGTCTTTTCCTCGTTTGAGACTTTGAGCAAAAGGCCGTGGCTCCCTGCTCCGCTGGCCCATGCCTGCGCGATCGCGGTCACGGTCACAGCCCAGGGCACATCGCTCGCGGGGGATGAGTTCGCTGTGC
Organism: Nonomuraea sp. B1E8; assembly: GCF_039871515.1. Taxonomy (NCBI): domain Bacteria; kingdom Bacillati; phylum Actinomycetota; class Actinomycetes; order Streptosporangiales; family Streptosporangiaceae; genus Nonomuraea; species Nonomuraea sp. B1E8. The sequence continues at coordinate 564,997 of NZ_JBDPLS010000001.1, forward strand.
AGATCGACGGAGGGCTGACGGTGACTTCACCGTCATCGGTTGTGGTTGGCTGAGTGCTCCAGAAGACATCGCTGTCGTTCCACGCCCGCGTGATCCGCCTGACTTGCAGCTTTTGGTTCAGGGGACAGCCCCACAGGTCGCCAGTCAGCTGCACTTGTGCGTCGGTGATCTGCTGTCCAGCTAAGGAGGAGGTGTCGAAGCCAAGCAGTGCCCGCTCAATCACCTTGGCGCCCCAGTTGCTGGGACACACGTAGTTGGTGACTCCGACGGACGCCCCCCAGGCCACGAACTGATCACCATTGGGGCACGTTGAATTGATGGTATTGGTAGCTTGAGACGTCAGCGTCACCGTAGGGTCGACTGTGACAGGATAAACGGTTCCAGGATCGGTGAGAAAGGCCGGATCTGGCCTGAGAATCAGTCGCCGCCCGTCGTCAGCCTGACGTATAGCCAGGCTGACTGCTCCCCTATCGGGATGATCTGTGCTGGCTGCCGTTGTCTCTGCGGCTGTAGCCTGAGCCGATTGGGATCCGAACATGATTGGTCGAGGCGCGGCTGCAACGGTTTTCCCCTTGGCGTCCTTCAGCGCCAGCCCGCCGCTTGAGGTTTTTGTGATGGTGAGGCCTTCGGTGCGGAGCGGAATCTCGTACTCAACGGGTCCTGTGGGACGTTGACGTAAAACCACGTCGTGTCGGAATCCGGTGGCAAGTGCAGTCAGGACGAGATCGGCGCCCGGGCCAGCGGCGTCAGGATAGGTAGCCTTATTGCCCTCGACCTTGGGCTTGGGCAGCGCAGTGGGCCAGGTCAGCATATAGGACTGCCCACCCGGACGGTCCAGCACGGCTAATGGTTCCCCGTCACCTCCGGCGGAGAATTTCACATCAGCGATACTGGCCTTAGGCTTCAGCACTCCGCCATGGACGGTAAGCGTGGTGTCTATCGGGGTCCAGCGATCGCCCTGCTTGACCCGGACTGGTCCGCTGGCTGCTTCCAGCGTGATCGTGCCGTCAGGATTGATGTAAGTGAGCGTCGATTCGGTGGTTTCGCCCGTTACTAGAACTCGGCTGCTTTGCTGGCGTGCGGCCAAAGCCGCCGAAACGCGATCTGGGCTCTCCACTACGGGGTGCGGCTTTGCCGACGGTGTCAGTGTTTGTGTCGTGGATATCGGAGTGGCTGCTGCAGCTGCGTGAGCGGTGGACAGAAGTAGAGCTACTACTAGACCAGTGACGAGAGTCGCTCGGTACCATGTTCGCCCGTCTTTGGACGCACCGGGGTGAGCTTCGCGGGGGATATGCACCCAACCTCCAGCATGAAGATCACTAAGGCACTCGATCCTAGATCGATAATGAAAGGTGCGATAGATCCAGATCTGTCGTGAAGGCATCACGGAGGGCTGATTTCCCGATTGACCGTACGTGCCCCTGCGAACCGTCCTGCGCGTTCTGACGGGTGCTCGCCAAGGGATGCGAATTACACAGCTTGAATTCGTAGGGTCATAGGGTCGTGACGGTGCGCTGTTGCCGGTGTACGACCGATGTATGCGCTACAGAGGCTGAATTACTGAGGTGTCACCTCGCGGTTGCCTGTGCGGGGCGGGGTTGGGGAGTATCCCGGTGGGATGCGTTATCCGGATGGTGGTGGTCTGACCTCGGCGGCGCGCGCCAAGCGTGAACAGGTCCGCTTGGAGGCTGCCGGGTTGTTCGCCGCGGGCGTGTCGCCGCCTGAGGTGGCCAGGAAGCTGCGGGTCTCTCGTAAGTCGGCCTATGTCTGGCACAAGGTGTGGCGTACCGCAGGAGTTGAGGGGCTGGAGTCGAAAGGGCCGGGTGGGCCGCGCTGCCGGCTGAGCGAGGCGCAGGTGCAGCGACTGGAGGCGGCGTTGGACGCCGGTCCTGCAGTCTGGGGGTGGCAGGAGGATCAGCGCTGGACCCTGGCCCGGGTGGCGGCGCTGATCGGCCGGTTGTTCCACGTCACCTACACCCCGCGCGGAGTGTCCTATCTGCTGCACCGGCTGGGCTGGAGCCCGCAGGCAGCCCAGCGCAGGGCTGCCGAACGCGACGAAGAAGCGATTGCGACCTGGGTGAAGGACACCTGGCCGCTGGCGGGACCACCGCGCAGGACCAGGACGCGTGGATCTGCTTCGCCGACGAAGCAGGCCAATCGCTGAGGCCGCCCAAGGCCCGTACCTGGTCCCGCCGTGGACACACCCCCGTCGTCACCGTCTCGGGCAAGGGATCCGGCCGCGTCAACCTCACCGGGCCGCTCTGCGTCAAACCGGGACAACGAACCCGGCTGCTCTACCGCATCATGATCTACCGGCGGCGCAAGCACGAACGCAGAGGGTTCGGCGAGAGCGACTACGCCCGCTTACTCGACGCCGCTCACCAGCAGTTCGGCGGCCCGATCGTGCTCATCTGGGACAACGTCAACATCCACGTGGATGCCCTGATGCGCAGCCTGATCGAGGCACGCCCGTGGCTGACGGTATTCTGCCTGCCGGCCTACGCGCCCGAACTCAACCCGATGGAGTTGGTGTGGTCACACCGCAAACGCGCCCTGAGCAACCTGGCCCACTGCCCCCTCGACAACCTCCCCAAGGTCATCCGCAGCCGGCTCAAGCAGATGCAGTACCGCCCCGACCTCCTTCCTGGCACACACCGGCCTGATCATCAACCCAAGATCGCCATGAAACCCCAGACTTTCATCCTCTGTACGGGCAACGAGGCAGGTACACCCCCGCAGAGCAGGAACGACGGGAACGTCTGCGGTTACAGACAGCCGAGCGGTTCGAGGACGGGCACGGCACCAGACAGATCGCTCGTGAACTGCAAGTCCACGAGCGGACGGTGGCCAGATGGCGCAAGTCCTGGCGGGAGGGCGGCACCGAGGCGCCGCGCTCGAAAGGGCCGGTCTCACGCGAGAAGCTGACACAGACGCAGTGGGCCCGGCTGGAGACCGAGCTCAACCGGGGCCCGCTGGCGCACGGGTTCGGCGATGATCAGCGCTGGGCTCTGGGCCGGGTCAAGACCCTGATCGGCAAACTGTTCCACATCGGTTACACCATCGGGGGCGTCGGCAAGCTACTACGACGGCACGGCTGGTCGGTGCAGATCCCGGCGCGGCGCGCGATGGAACGCGATGAACAGGCCATCGCCACCTGGGAGCATGATCCGATCGTACGGACTTAGGCTTCTCCGTTCCGCTCTGCTCCGTGTCTCACGGAACAGCCACGGAACAGCACTCGTTGAGCCCCGAACCTGCACGCTGGCGAACCCCGGCTCTCCACCATCGAGGACCGGGGTTTCCGCTGCTCAGAGCCCTACTTCAGGAGCTGGCGGGCCATCACCATGCGCTGGATCTGGTTCGTACCCTCGTAGATCTGGGTGATCTTGGCGTCGCGCATCATCCGCTCCACCGGGAAGTCCTTCGTGTAGCCGTACCCGCCCAGCAGTTGCACCGCGTCCGTCGTGATCTCCATGGCGGCGTCCGAGGCGGCGCACTTCGCGGCGCTCGACAGGAAGGTGAGGTCCTTCTGGGGTTCGCCGTGCATGGCGCGCTCCGACTTCGCGGCCGCGTGGTACGTGAGCTGCCGGGCCGCCTCCAGTTTCATGGCCATGTCGGCGATCATGAACTGCAGCCCCTGGAAGTCGGCCACGGGGCGGCCGAACTGCTTGCGTTCCTTGACGTAGCCGATCGCGTAGTCGAGGGCTCCCTGGGCGATGCCGAGGGCCTGGGCGGCGATGGTGACGCGGGTGTGGTCGAGGGTGGCGAGGGCGGTTTTGAAGCCGGTGCCGGGGTCGCCGATCATGCGGCTGGCCGGAATGCGTACGTCGTCCAGGATCACCTGGCGGGTGGGTGAGCCCTTGATGCCGAGTTTCTTCTCCTTGGGCCCGAAGGAGACGCCTTCGTCGGATTTTTCGACCACGAAGGCGGAGATGCCGCGTGCCCCTGCGGACGGGTCGGTGACCGCCATGACCGTGTAGTACTCGGAGACGCCGGCGTTCGTGATCCACATCTTGGTGCCGTTGAGCACGTACGTGTCGCCGTCCGCGACCGCGCGGGTCTTCATGGCCGCCGCGTCCGAGCCCGCCTCCGGCTCCGACAGCGCGTACGAGAACATGGCCTCCCCCCGGGCGACGGGCGCCAGGTAGCGGGACTTCAGCTCTTCCGACGCCGAGAGCAGCAGCGGGACGGTGCCCAGCTTGTTGACCGCGGGGATCAGGGAGGACGACGCGCACGCGCGGGCGACCTCCTCGATGACGATCACCGTGGCCAGCGCGTCCGCCCCCGCGCCGCCGTACTGTTCGGGGACGTGGGCGGCGTGCAGGTCGGCCGCGACGAGCGCCTTGTAGACGTCCCAGGAGAACTCCTCGGTCTCGTCGGCCTCTGCGGCGTGCGGAGCGATCTTCTCGTCGGCCAGGGCGCGGACGGTCTCCCTGAGCATGTCGTGTTCCTCGGCGGGCGCGTAAAGAGGGAAGCTCATGCGACAGATACTAGGACGTCCGACCATCTTGTTACCAGCGGGTACGGTTTGCAAAAGGGAGGAGGTGGCACGAAGGAGATAGCGCGGGCCGGTAACATGCCTCAGCGATCGAAAGGAGCTCTCTCGTGCCATATCGCCTCACGGTGATCGGGACCGGATACCTGGGCATCACCCATGCGGCGTGCATGGCCGATCTCGGATACGAAGTCCTGGGCCTCGACATCGACGCCGACAAGATCAACCGGCTCAGCAACGGGCAGCTCCCGATCCACGAACCCGGGCTCGAAGAGGTGCTCCACCGCGGGCTCGAATCCGGCCGCCTGCGCTTCACCTCCTCCTTCGAAGAGGTCGCCGCCTTCGGCGACGTGCACTTCCTCTGCGTCGGCACCCCGCAGAAGCGCGGCGAATACGCCGCGGACGTCTCCTACGCGGACAGCGCCATCGAGTCCCTGGCCCCGCTCCTTGACCGGGAATGCCTGGTGGTGGGCAAGTCCACCGTGCCCGTCGGCACCGCCGAGCGGCTGGCCGACAAGCTCACCCGGCTCGCCCCCGCGGGCGCCGAGGCCGAGCTGGCCTGGAACCCCGAGTTCCTGCGGGAGGGTTTCGCGGTCAAGGACACGCTCAACCCCGACCGCATCGTGCTCGGCGTGCGCAGCGAGCGGGCGGAGAAGGTGCTGCGCGAGGTGTACGAGCCGCTGGGCGAGATCCCGTTCGTGGTGACGGACTATGCGACGTCCGAGCTGGTCAAGACGGCCGCGAACGCCTTCCTCGCCACCAAGATCTCCTTCATCAACGCCATGGCCGAGGTCTGCGAGGCCGCCCACGCCGACGTCAAGCAGCTGTCCGAGGCGCTGTCGTACGACGACAGGATCGGCGGGCGTTACCTCAACGCCGGGCTCGGCTTCGGCGGCGGCTGCCTGCCCAAGGACATCAGGGCCTTCATGGCGCGGGCCGGCGAGCTGGGCGCGGACCAGGCGCTGACGTTCCTGCGCGAGGTGGACGACATCAACATGCGCCGGCGGGCCCGCATGGTCGACCTGGCAAGGGAGCTGGCGGGCGGCTCCTTCCACGGGTGCACCGTGGGCGTGCTGGGCGCCGCGTTCAAGCCCAACTCCGACGACATCCGCGACTCCCCCGCGCTCAACGTCGCCGTGACCATCGGCCAGCAGGGCGGACAGGTCACCATCTACGACCCGATCGCGCTCGACAACGCTCGTAAGGCTCATCCCGAGCTCAACTATGGCGATTCCGCCGTCGAGGCGGTGCGTGGGGCGCACGTGGTCCTGCTGCTCACGGAGTGGCAGGAGTTCCTGGAGCTCGATCCCGAGCAGCTGGGCGCGGTGGTCGCCACCCGGCGCATCGTCGACGGCCGCAACTGCCTCAACCCCGAGTCGTGGCGCTCGGCCGGCTGGCACTACCGCGCCCTGGGCCGCCCGTGAGTCATCGCAGGTGGAGCACCCACTGGGTGGTCAGCGGGCGATAGCCGCGGCGCGCCCAGAACGGCGTGGACAACGGGTTGGGCAGCGCGTGGTGGAGCATCATGGACGACACCCCGCGCTCCGACGCGTGGCGGTGGGCCACGTCGACGAGCGGCGCGCCCACGCCGCGGCCCCGCCAGGCCGGCTCGACGTACATGACCCCGAGGTAGGCCACGGGCGAGTCACGTACGTCCTTGCCGATCCAGCGGGAGCGGCCCGGCGGCTGGACGATGACGCAGCCCACCGGCCGGCCGCCCGTCTCGGCGACCCAGCACCACTCCAGCGGCAGCACCTCCGCCGCCACGAGTTCCTTGATGCGTGCCGGTGTCGAGTCACGCACGGCCACCCAGCCGAACTGCGCGTCGTAGGCCACCAGCCGCTCGTACATCCGCACGACGGCCTCCGCGTCATCCGCGGTGGCCCGGCGGACGGCGGGCGCGCCCACCTCGCGCTCACCGAGCCGGCCGGCGCCGGGCGTGTTTGCCGAGCGCTCACGGGGAGGGCGGGCGGCGGGCGTGTTTGCCGAGCGTTCATGGGGCGGGCGGGCGCCGGGCGTGTTTGCCGAGCGCTCGCCGAGCCGGCGGACGGCGGCCACGGAGATGGGTGCGAACCCCCGCACGGCCAGAGCCCTGACCGGCGCGGTGTCCCTGCTCGGCCACGACACGGCCAGCGCCTGCCCGGGGCCGGGATCGCGTAACCCCGCCATCCACCGGTCGAGCAGCCCGCCCAGCGCGGCCTCGGGGTCGGGGCCGCCGACGCGGGCCTGGAGCCGGTGGACGACGAGCGGCGACCAGGAGGCGCGCAGGTCGTCCCGGTCGATGCGGTCGACGGAGGCCAGCCCCGCGGCGTCGCGGGTCTCCAGCCGCACCCCTCCCGCGCCGGGCAGCCCGTCGTGTCCTGCGACCAGCGGGTCGGCCGCCCGCACCCGGGCGGCATGGCCCCTGATCACGTTGTCCATCCACGGCACCCTAGCCGTACGGCCAGGCCCGTGGGAGCGCTTTCCCAGGGGCGTCCGGGCCTGGGTCAGAGCTCGGCGGCCTCGGCCCGCAACCGCTCACCCTTGGCGTACGCCTGCTCCTTCAGCCGCGCCTGGAACTCCTCCATGCGCGCCCGCAGCCCGTCGTCGGAGGCGGCGAGGACGCGTACGGCCAGCAGCCCCGCGTTGCGGGCGCCGCCGACGGCCACGGTGGCCACCGGCACCCCGGCCGGCATCTGGACGATCGACAGCAGGGAGTCGAGCCCGTCGAGGTGTTTGAGCGGCACCGGCACCCCGATCACCGGCAGCGGCGTGACGGAGGCCAGCATGCCGGGCAGGTGGGCGGCGCCGCCGGCGCCGGCGATGATCACCTGGAGGCCGCGGGAGGCGGCCTGGCGGCCGTAGTCGATCATCTCGACCGGCATGCGGTGGGCCGACACCACGTCGGCCTCGAACGTCACCCCGAACTCGGCGACCGCCTCGGCGGCGGCCTTCATGACGGGCCAGTCGGAGTCGCTGCCCATGACGATGCCGACGCGCGCCGCGGGCGCACTCATGTGTACTCCCCGGTGGTGAGGTAAACGGCGGCGTGGCGGGCGCGGGCGCGCACCTGGTCGAGGTTGGAGCCGAGGGCCGTCACGTGGCCGATCTTGCGGCCCGGACGCACCTCCTTGCCGTAGAAGTGCAGCTTGATGCCCGGATCGTGGGCGAGCACGTGCTCGTAGCGCTTGAACAGGCCGGGGTCGTCGCCGCCGAGCAGGTTGGCCATGACGACGACGGGCGCGGTCATCGTGGGCGAGCCGAGCGGCAGGTCGAGCACCGCCCTCAGGTGCTGCTCGAACTGCGAGGTCCTGGCGCCCTCGATCGTCCAGTGGCCGCTGTTGTGCGGCCGCATGGCCAGCTCGTTGACCACCAGCCCCTGCGTGGTCTCGAACAGCTCCACCGCCAGCAGCCCGGTCACCCCCAGCTCGTGGGCGATCTTCAGGCCGATGCGCTGGGCCTGGGCGGCGTCTTCGGGGTCGAGCCCGGGCGCGGGGGCCAGCACCTCGACGCAGATGCCGTCCTCCTGCACGGTCTCCACGACCGGGTAGCTGACGCCCTGCCCGTGCGGCGAGCGGGCCACCAGCACCGCCAGCTCCCGCTCGAACGGCACGAACGCCTCGGCCATCAGCTCGACGCCGGACGCGAACGCCTCCGCGACGTCGGCGGCCGACCTGCACACCCACACGCCGCGGCCGTCGTAGCCGCCGCGCACGGCCTTGAGCACCACCGGCCAGCCGTGCTCGCCGGCGAAGCGCTCGGCGTCGGCGGCCGTGCCGACCCTGGCCCAGGCCGGGCAGGGCACGCCGATCGCGGTCAGCCGCTCGCGCATGACCGCTTTGTCCTGGGCGTGCACGAGGGCCTCGGCCCCCGGGTGCACGGTGTGGCCGTCGGCGACCAGGGCCCTGATGTGCTCGGTGGGCACGTGCTCGTGGTCGAACGTGATCGCGGCGCAGCCCTTGGCGAACGCGCGGAGGTCGCCGAGGTCGCGATAGTCTCCGACCCGCGCGTCGGTGATCACCCGGGCGGCGCTCTCGCCGGGGGCCGCGGCCAGCACCCGCAGTTCGACGCCGAGCGCGATGGCGGGCGGCTGCGTCATCCGGGCGAGCTGGCCGGCGCCGACGATGCCCACGACCGGTCCGATGGGGCTGTAGGAACTCACGCCAGGTGAGCTTACCGGGACGGAACGACTTCCCTGACGGGCGGCCCTTCCAGATCATGGCAGGTTAGCGGGCTTGGCGGGGGTTAGGACGATTTCGCGATGAACGTTCCTTTGCGCGGTATGTTCATCTGTCTGACACCGGGCCTGCACGGTGACCGGTACGCTGAGTTGGTCAGGCTCGACAAGGGAAGGGACCGAGCAGAGACGTGGACTTCGCCAAACGCCTCTACGAGCGGTTCGCCTCCCTGCTGCACGAGCTGGCCAAGTTCGGCAGCATCGGGGCCATCGCGTTCCTGATCGACACCGGCGCCTACAACCTCTTCCTGCTGGGGGTCGACGTGGGGCCGCTCACCTCCAAGGTTTTCGCGACCACGATCTCGGCGACGTTCGCCTACCTGGGCAACCGCTACTGGACGTTCCGGCACCGGGAGCAGAGCGGGCTCGGGCGCGAGTATTTCCTGTTCTTCCTGCTCAACGGCATCGCCCTGCTGTTCGGGCTGCTGGTGATCGGCTTCACCACGTACACGCTCCACCTCGACGACCCCCTCAGCGCCAACATCGCCAACATCATCGGCGTCGGGCTCGGCACGCTGTTCCGCTTCTGGTCGTACAAGAAGTGGGTGTTCCTGGAAGCCACCGAGCCCATTCCGGTCGAGCTGCCGGAAGCCGGGGTCAGGCAGGACCGCTGACCACGCGGTTGCCGCCGTTCTCCTCCGCGGGGCGCAGGAAGACGGCGAACGTGGCCGGGCGCCGGCGCACCAGCTCCAGCCTGCCGCCGTCGGCGGCGGCCAGCGCGCGGGCCAGCGTCAGGCCGAGTCCGGTGCCTCCGCCGCCGCTGACGTTCCGCTCGAAGATCCTCGGGGCGATCTCGTCGGCGATGCCCTGGCCCTCGTCCGCGACCTCGATCACCACGTAGTTGTCGCCGCAGGTGGACGTCACGGTGACGGCGCCGCCGCCGTGGCGCAGGGAGTTCTCCAGCAGCGAGGCGATCACCTGGCCGAAGCCGCCGGTGGTGGCCATCGCCTTCATCCCGCGGGTGCCGTCGAGCCGGATCTCGCGGCCCGCGTCGCGGAAGACCGGCTCCCACTCGATGATCTGCTGGCCGAGGATCTCGTCGATGGCGACCGGATGTGCCTGGGCGTGCCGCTGGCGGCGGGCCGCGGCCAGCAACTCGTCGATCACGGCGGTGAGCCGCTCCGCCTGGACGATCGCCGCCTCGCCCTCCTCTCGGACGACCTCCGGCTCGTCGGAGGAGGCGACGATCTCCTCCAGCCGCATGGTCAGGCCGGTCAGCGGCGTGCGGAGCTGGTGGGAGGCGTCGGTGGCGAACTCGCGCTCGCGGGTGAGCAGGTCGGAGATGCGGGTGGCGCTGCGGTCGAGCACCTGGGCCACCCGGTCGAGCTCGGGGATGCCGTAGCGGTGCTTGCTCGGCCGCGCGTCGCCCGAGCCGAGCCGGTCGGCGATCTTCGCCAGGTCCTGCAGGGGGAGCGTCAGCCGGCGTGACTGAACCACGGCCAGGCTCACGGCCACCGCCAGAGCGGCCACGGCCAGGGCCACGATGAGCAGCAGGCGGGCGGCCACGTCCTGTTCGACCTGGTCGCGGTCGCGACTGATCCGGACGTAGACGCCGGTGTTGGTCTGGGCGTCCTCCGTCATGAGGTGACCGGACGGCGGAGGCGAGCCGACCACGGTCACCCGGAGGGGGGTTCCGTGCTCCCAGATCTGGATGTATCTTCCCGGGTATTTCTGCTCCAGCTGCTGGGGGTCGAGTGGCGTCTCCTGGACACGGGCGTATTCCACCTCTCCCACGAGACGCTTGGCTTCGGACCCAAGCTCCTGAGCCGCTTCGTCGACGATCAGGCGACTCACCACGACGCCCAGGGGGACCCCCAGCAACAGGACCGCGATGACCGCGACGACCAGGGTGGAGGTGAGCAGTCGGCGGCGCATCCGCCTACTCGCGTTCGAACCGGAAGCCGACTCCCCGAACGGTCGTGATGTAGCGGGGCTTGGCGGCATCGTCGCCGAGCTTGCGGCGCAGCCAGGAGATGTGCATGTCGAGGGTCTTGGTCGAACCCCACCAGTTCGTGTCCCAGACCTCCCGCATGATCTGCTCGCGGGTGACGACCTTGCCGGCGTCGCGCACGAGCACGCGCAGCAGGTCGAACTCCTTGGTCGTCAGGTGGAGCTCCTTCTCCCCCATCCAGGCCCGGCGCGAGTCGGCGTCGATGCGCACCCCTTGGACGACCGGGGTCTCCGAGGTGCCTCGCCGCAGCAGGGCGCGGACCCTGGCGAGCAGTTCGGCCAGCCGGAACGGTTTCGTCACGTAGTCGTCGGCGCCCGCGTCGAGCCCGACGACCGTGTCGACCTCGTCGACGCGTGCGGTGAGTATCAGAACCGGAGTGCCGTGCCCTTCGGCGCGGATCCGGCGGGCCACCTCCAGACCGTCCATTTCGGGCAGGCCAAGGTCGAGAACGATGAGGTCTATGCCGCCCGACAGGGCCCTTTCCAGGGCCTGCGGGCCATCGGGACTCACCTCGACCTGATAACCCTCGCGGCGTAGCGCACGCGCGAGCGGCTCGGAAATCGAGGTGTCATCCTCGGCTAGAAGTACGCAGGTCATGAAGCGATCGTAGGACCTTAGGCGATCGTTTCCCGGGCACAGCGCGCGGTTTGACTCGTAGTTGACCTATCCATTGACCTGGGCAAACTCGGCTAAATATCACTTAGTCAGGATTAAATTACCGTGATTATCGACGCGAAACTTGGCCGCCCGTGCACGATGCGCCAGAGTGAAAATTCCGCCCAGCACTTTCCGCCGATCACTTTCCCCGGTCGGGAGCCCGGGTAGGGGACGCGTCCGGGGCGGAACCGGTTGTGTGGCAAAAGACCTTTTCCAGGTGCCACGCGGCCCCGATCCTCGATCGGGGCCCGGCCGGAAGAAGGAGATGATCATGATGACCACGAGCAGCGACGCGTTCGCCGACCGCCTGCTGGGATCGGCACTCGGCACCATCGACCTGCTCTCCATGCACATCGGCGACCGGATGGGCTGGTACCGCGCGCTGGCCGCGCACGGCCCGGCCGACGCCGCCGAACTGGTCGCCCGTTCCCGCGGCCACGAGCGGTACGCCAGGGAGTGGCTGGAGCAGCAGGCCGCCACCGGGATCCTGGAGACCGCGGAAGACGGCCGCTTCGCCCTGCCCGGCGGCGCGGCGGAGGTGCTGACCGACGAGTCCAGCCTGGCCTACCTCGCCCCGCTGGCCCGGATGCTGGCCGCGGCGTCCGTCCAGTTGCCCGCACTCCTGGACGCCTACCGCGACGGCGGCGGGGTGCCCTGGGCGGCGTACGGGGCCGACATGCGGGAGTCGCAGGCCGACATGAACCGGCCCTGGTTCGAGCGCGCCCTGCCGGACGCGCTCGCGGGCGTGCCCGGCCTGGACACCGTGTTGCGGCGGCCCGGCGCCCGGCTCGCCGACGTGGGCTGCGGCGGCGGATGGTCGGCCATCGCGCTGGCCAGGGCCTACCCCGGGGCGACCGTGGAGGGCGTCGACATCGACGGCCCGTCCGTCGAGCTGGCCACCCGCAACGCGGCCGGCGCGGGCCTCGGGGACCGGGCGACCTTCCGCCGCGGCGACGCGGCACTGCTGGACGAGGGCCGCTACGACGCCGTCTTCGCCTTCGAGTGCGTGCACGACATGCCGCGGCCGGTGGAGACGCTGGGGGCGGCGCGGCGGGCGACGAGGCCGGACGGCGCCGTCGTGATCATGGACGAGGCCGTCGGCGACTCCTTCACGGCGCCCGCCGACGACGTCGAGCGGCTGATGTACGGCTTCAGCCTGCTCATCTGCCTGCCCGACGCGATGAGCGAGCAGCCCTCGGCCGCCACCGGCACCGCGATGCGGCCGGGCACGCTGCGCCGCTACGCCCGCGAGGCCGGCTTCTCCGACGTCGAGATCCTGCCCATCAAGGACTTCGGCTTCTGGCGTTTCTACCGGCTCATTTCCTGAGCAGAGGTCGGATGTCTCGCCGCGCGGTCCTGCTAACCTGAGGCCGCATGGCGGACATCTTCGGAAATACACCCGATGACCTGGCGCTCTGGTACGACGAACCGGCCACCGACTGGGAGACCCAGGCGCTGCCCATCGGCAACGGCGCCCTCGGGGCGATGGTCTTCGGCGGCACCCGCACCGAGCGGCTCCAGTTCAACGAGAAGACGTTGTGGACCGGCGGGCCGGGGTCGGCACAGGGCTACGACTTCGGCAACTGGGCCTCGCCCCGGCCGGGCGCCCTGGCCGGGGTCAGACGGCGGCTCGACCGCGACCTGCGGATGTCGCCCGAGGAGGTCGCGGCCGAGCTGGGGCAGCCGAAGTCGGGGTTCGGGGCGTACCAGGCGTTCGGCGACCTGTGGCTGGAGATGGCTGGGGGAGGCGCGGTCGGCGGCTACCGGCGGGAGTTGCGCCTGCGGGAGGCCGTGGCCAGGGTCGGCTACACCGCGGGCGGCGTGCGCCACGCGCGCGAATACTTCGCCTGCCATCCGGCGAACGTGATCGCCGGGCGGCTTTCGGCCGACCGGGCGGGCGCGGTGTCGTTCACGCTCCGCGCGACCTCGCCGCACCTGCCGGCCGGCGGGCAGGCCGGCGTCGCGAACGGGCGGCTGACGCTCAGGGGGGCGCTGGCGGACAACGGGCTGAGGTACGAGGCCCAGGTGCACGTGGTCGCGGAGGGCGGCACCCGCACCGACGGGGACGGCCTGATCACGGTCGCCGGGGCCGACAGCGCGTTCTTCGTGATGTCGGCGGGCACCGACTACGCCGGGACGTACCCGGCGTACCGCGGCGACGACCCGCACGCCGCCGTCACCGCCGCCGTGGACCGGGCCGTGGCGCTGGGCTACGACGATCTGAGGCGGGCCCACCAGGACGATCACCGGGCGTTGTTCGACCGCGTGGTGCTGGACCTCGGGCAGCGGGCGCCGTCCGTCCCCACGGACCGGCTGCGGGCCGCCTACACCGGAGGCCCTGGGGCGGACGACCGCGCGCTGGAGGCGCTGTTCTTCGCCTACGGCCGCTACCTGCTGATCGCCTCGTCGCGGCCCGGATCGTTGCCCGCGAATTTGCAGGGCGTCTGGAACGACTCCACCAGCCCGCCCTGGGCCGGCGACTACCACACCAACATCAACCTGCAGATGAACTACTGGCCCGCCGAGGTGACGAACCTGGCCGAGACGGCGCGGCCGTACGACGACTTCGTCGCGGCGCTGGTGGCGCCGGGCGAGGTGACGGCGCGGGAGATGTTCGGGGCCGGCGGGTGGGTGGTGCACAACGAATCGAACCCGTTCGGGTTCACCGGCGTGCACGACTGGGCCACCGCGTTCTGGTTCCCGGAGGCGGCCGCCTGGCTGACCCGGCAACTGTACGAGCACTACCTGTTCAGCGGTGACCTCCACTACCTGCGCGAGACCGCCTACCCGGTGATGAAGGGCGCCGCGCGGTTCTGGCTGGACACGCTGCACGCCGACCCGCGCGACGGCGGCCTGGTCGTCTCGCCGAGCTACTCGCCCGAGCAGGGCGACTTCTCGTCAGGGGCGTCGATGGCGCAGCAGATCGTCTGGGACCTGCTCACGAACGTGGCCGAGGCCGCCGGCGTGCTGGACGTCGACGCCGCGTTCCGCGCGCGGGTGCGGGAGGTGCTGGCCCGGCTCGATCCCGGGCTCCGGATCGGATCGTGGGGACAACTCCAGGAGTGGAAGGCCGACTGGGACGACCCCGGCAACACGCACCGGCACGTGTCCCACCTGTACGCGCTGCACCCCGGGCGTCAGATCACGGCGGAGAGCCCTGAGGGAGAGGCGGCCGGGGTCGCGCTGACGGCCAGGGGCGACGGCGGCACCGGCTGGAGCAAGGCGTGGAAGATCAGCTTCTGGGCGCGGCTGCTCGACGGCGACCACGCGCACACGATGCTGCGCGAGCAGCTCAGGCACTCCACGCTGGACAACCTGTGGGACACGCACCCGCCGTTCCAGATCGACGGCAACTTCGGCGCCACCGCGGGCATCGCGGAGATGCTGGTGCAGAGCAGGCCCGGCGAGATCCACGTGCTGCCCGCGCTGCCGTCCGCCTGGGGTGCGGGGTCGGTGCGCGGGCTGAGGGCCCGGGGCGACGTGACGGTGGACGCCTCCTGGCGTGACGGCGCCGCCGAGCGGATCACGCTGCGCACAGGGCGCACCGGCCCGATCGCGTTACGGTCGGCGGCCATCACGGCCGGCAGCCGGGTGCTGGACGGGCGGGGCGACGACGTGGCCGCGCACCGCTCCGGCCACATCCTGGCCTGGAACGCCGCCGCGGGGGCGGCCTACACGGTCGTGACGGGGAGCGGTCAGTCCTCCGAGGGGGGCTCGGCGTAGCGGGCGAGGTAGAGCTGCTCACCGAGGCTGCGGATCAGGTCGAGCTCCGTCTCCAGGTAGTCGATGTGCTCCTCCTCGTCCTCGAGGATCTCCTCGAAGATGCGGGCGGAGGTGATGTCGCCCTTCTCCCGCATGAGGTGAATGGCCGGCCGCAGCCGCTGCACCACCGACAGCTCCACCTCGAGGTCGGCCCTGAGCTGCTCCTCGACGGTCTGGCCGATGTGCAGGGTGCCCAGGCGCTGGTAGTTGGGCAGCCCTTCGAGGAACAGGATGCGGTCGGTCAGGCGTTCGGCGTGGCGCATCTCGTCGAACGACTCAGCGCGGGTGTGCTCGGCAAGCTTGGTGTATCCCCAGTTCTCCTGCATCTTGGCGTGCAGGAAATACTGGTTGATCGCGGTCAGCTCGGCGGTCAACTGCTCGTTGAGCAGCTCGATGATCTGCTTGTCGCCCTGCATGGCAGGCCCCTTGCTGCTATCCGGCTAGGCGGTCGTCAGTTCTTCAGACCGTTTCAGGATCGCACAGATTTTCCGTACGCATCGGGCACAGTCACCACCAGCCCCGGTGGTGTCACGGATCTGCTTCGCGCTGGTGGCCCCGGCGGCAATGCAGTCGTGCACCTCGTTCTCGGTCACCGCACGACACACGCACACGTACATCCGGGGACAAGCCTCTCTCGAGTCAAAGGGGGAACACCATGAGGTAAGGCACACCTAAGGTAGCCCACTTTGGTAAGGCTTGCCTATGTTAGGTACGCCACAGCGATGTACCCGTACGCGAGCGAGTCATTCCTCTCAGTGACCCCGGGCGATCCACTCCTCAAGGTGCGGCGCCTCCGCGCCGATGGAGGTCGAGTCGCCGTGCCCGGTGTGCACGACGGTCTCCGCGGGCAGCGTCAGCAGGCGCTCCCTGATCGAGTCGATGATCGTGTCGAACGAGCTGTAGGAGCGCCCGGTCGCCCCGGGTCCGCCCTTGAACAGCGTGTCGCCGCTGAACAGCGCGCCCAGCTCGGGGGCGTACACGCAGACCGCTCCCGGCGCGTGGCCGGGCGTGTGCAGGATCTGCAGCGTGATGCCGCCGACCGCGATCTTCTCGCCGTCGGCCAGCGGTTCGTACGACAGCGAGTCACCGTACTGCTGCTCCCACAGCACCTGGTCGGCGGGGTGCAGCCGGATCGGCGCCCCCGTCAGGCCCGCGAGAGGCCCGGCTGCGTTGATGTGGTCGTTGTGGGCGTGGGTGCAGACGATGGCCCTGACCGCGCGTCCGCCCACCCGCTCGGCGATCGGCGTGGCGTCGTGGGCGGCGTCGATGACGACCACCTCGCGGGCGTCGCCCACCAGCCAGACGTTGTTGTCGACCTCCCACGTGCCGCCGTCCAGCGAGAACGTGCCCGAGGTGATGACCCGGTCGATCATCAGAGGACCACCACCGAGCGCAGCACCTCGCCGCGGTGCATCTTGCCGAACGCCTCCTCGACCTGGCCGAGCTGGATCGTCTCCGTCACGAACCGGTCGAGCGGCAGGCGGTTCTGCAGGAACAGGTCGATCAGCATGGGGAAGTCGCGCGAGGGCAGGCAGTCGCCGTACCAGGAGGACTTGAGCGACCCGCCGCGCCCGAACACGTCGAGCAGCGGCAACTCCAGCCGCATCTCCGGGGTCGGCACGCCGACCAGCACGACCGTGCCGGCCAGGTCGCGGGCGTAGAAGGCCTGCTCGTACGTCTCGGGCCGCCCCACCGCCTCGATGACCACGTCGGCGCCGAAGCCGCCGGTGAGGTCGCGGATGGCCTCGACCGGGTCGTTGTCGCGGGAGTTGACCGTGTGGGTGGCGCCGAAGCCGCGGGCCCACTCGAGTTTGCGGTCGTCCACGTCGACCGCGATGATCTTCGCGGCGCCGGCCAGCGACGCGCCCAGCACGGCCGCGTCGCCGACGCCGCCGCAGCCGATGACCGCCACGCTGTCGCCGCGCGTCACCCCTCCGGTGTTGATCGCGGCGCCGATGCCGGCCATGACGCCGCAGCCGAGCAGCCCCGCGACCTGGGCGGGCGCCTCGGCGGAGACCTTGGTGCACTGGCCGGCGGCGACGAGCGTCCTGGCCTGGAACGCGCCGATGCCCAGCGCGGGCGACAGCTCCGTGCCGTCAGTGAGCGTCATCTTCTGGCGGGCGTTGTGGGTGTTGAAGCAGTACCACGGCCGGCCGCGCAGGCAGGCCCGGCACTGGCCGCACACGGCCCGCCAGTTGAGGATGACGAAGTCGCCCGGTTCCAGCCCCGTGACCCCCTCGCCCACCGCCTCGACGGTGCCCGCCGCCTCATGGCCGAGCAGGTAGGGGAAGTCGTCGCCGATCCCGCCCTCCCGATAGTGCAGGTCGGTATGGCAGACCCCGCAGGCCTGCACATTGACGACCGCCTCGCCCGGCCCCGGATCGGGGACCACGACCGTCTCGAGCGAAACTTCCTGACCCTTGCCCCTGGCGATCACGCCCTGCACTTCGTACGGCATGCCAGCCATCTTGTGTCAGGAGGATGATCTCCGCAAGACATAGGGCCGCACCACGCCGGGCCGTCCGGCCGGAGGCGATTCTCCCACCCCGGGAGCGTGCGTCAGCGCCCGTCGAGCGTCCCGTCGGAGGCGTCCTCGACGAGCCGGAACAGCTCGGTGCGGACGTCCTGGATCTTCGGGATGTCGCGCAGCACGATCTCGCCCCTGTCGGAGGCGGACTCGACGGTCAGCGTGCCGCAGCCGAGCAGCCGCTCGGGGAACGTCTGGTCGGAGCTGACCGTGTTGACCTTGGCGATCGGGATCTCGTCGGTCGACTTGTTGAGCACGCCGGTGCTGATCGAGAAGCGGTGGGTGGTGAGCACGTAGCCGGTGTTCTTCCACTGCAGGTAGGGGACGAACGACCAGATCGTCAGCAGGATGAGGCCGATCACGCCGGTGGCGATCCTGGCGTGGAAGGCGAATTCCCAGTCGGCCGGGATGAAGTAGAGAGCCGCGCCGGCGGCCGCCGCGATGAGCACCAGCGCGACGAAGGGGCCGACGAGCCGCTTCCAGTGCGGGTGGAAGGACCTGACGCGCCGCTCGCCCTGCGTCAGATGATGGTCGGGAAGGGTCATGCGCAGAATGGTGCCACCATCGCGACCCCGGCGGCTATCGCGGTGGTGCGGCGCGCACCCTTCACGCGTCAGGCCGCGCGCACGTGGACGACGTCGCCCGCGCTCAGCGTGTAGTGCTCGCCGCCGGCCTCCACCTGGAGGTGCCCCCACTGGTCGATGCCGGACGCCCGGCCGGTCAGCGCCTGATCGCCCGGCAGCTCCACCCTGACCTGCCTCCCGACCGTGGCGCTGGTCGCGAGGTAGGCCGAGCGCAACCCGGACGCCTCCGCGTCGCCCTTGGCGTCGACCCAGTCGTGGTAGTGGCTCTCGACCTCGCGCAGCACGGCCCGCAGCAGCGGGTCGCGGTCGAGGCAGGCCGCCTGCTCGATGCCCAGCGACGTGGCGGTCTCGACGGGCAGCTCGTCGGGTTTGAGCGACACGTTCAGCCCCATGCCGATGACGACGGCGTCGTCGGCGCGCTCGGCGAGCACGCCGGCCAGCTTGCGCTCGCCGACCAGCAGGTCGTTGGGCCACTTCAGGCGCACGTCGACCTCGGCCAGGCGGCGCACCGCCGATGCGGCGGCGACGCCGTACATGAGGGTCAGCCAGCCCTGGGAGGCGAGGGGCACGTGCGGCCTGAGCAGGATCGAGAACGTCAGGCCGGAGCGGGGCGGAGCCGACCAGGAGCGGCCCAGCCGCCCGCGGCCCGCGGCCTGCTCCTCCGCCACCAGCACGGCCCCCTCCTGCGCCCCCTTCTTGGCGGCGCCGGCCAGGTCGGCGTTGGTCGAGCCGGTGCTCTCGACGACCGTGACGCCCGTCCACAACGAGCCCGGGCGGACCAGCGCGCGGTTGAGCGCCGCCGCGTTCAGTGGCGGGCGGTCGAGGTCGGAGTAGCGCGAGTTGGCCATCTCCCCATCTTGGCCGATGGCGGTGGGGTCCCTGACCGGCGGGAGGACTATTGGAATGAAGCATTCCGTTCTGCTATCATCGGAACAGAACGAACCGTTCCCGAAAGGATCGTCATGAGCATCGCCCCCTTCCGCATCGCCATCCCGCAGGCCGACCTCGACGACCTGGGGGCCCGTCTGGCCTTGACCCGCTTCACCGACGAGATCGACGGCGCCGGCCAGGGAGTGAGCGTCGAGCGGGTCAAGCGCCTGGTGAGCCACTGGCGCGACGGGTTCGACTGGCGGGCCCTGGAGGCCAGGCTCAACGCGTACCCGCAGTTCACCACCGAGATCGACGGGCAGAACATTCACTTCTTCCACGTGCGCTCCGACAACCCCGAGGCCCTGCCGCTGATCCTCACCCACGGCTGGCCCGGCTCCGTCGTCGAATATCTCGACGCCATCGAGCCGCTGTCGCGCCACTTCCACCTGGTCGTCCCGTCGCTGCCCGGCTACGGCTTCTCAGGGCCGACGCGCGAGCCGGGCTGGAACAACCAGCGCATCGCCAGAGCGTGGGCCGCGCTCATGGCCGAGCTCGGCTACGAGCGCTACGGCGCTGCGGGCAACGACGCCGGGTCGATGATCTCGCCCGAGGTCGGCCGGATCGACCCCGAGCACGTCGTGGGCGTGCACGTCACGCAGCTCTTCTCGTTCCCGTCCGGCGACCCCGCGGAGTTCGCCGACCTGAGCGAGGACGACCAGGCGGGGCTGGCCGTGCTCGACTGGTTCTGGAAGGAGAAGGGAGCCTTCAACGTGCTGCAGTCACAACAACCGCAGACGCTCGCGCACGCCCTCGCCGACTCCCCCGCCGGGCTCGTGGGCTGGCTCGCCCAGCTCTTCGACGAGGACCTCGACGACGACTTCGTGCTGGCCAACGCCGCCGTCCACTGGTTCACCGGCACCGCGGGCTCCGCGCTGCGGCTCTACTGGGAGAACGCCCGCATGGAGCAGCCGAAGGAGCCCACGACCGTGCCGACGGCGCTGGCCATGGCCGAGGGCGACTTCCGGTCGATCCGCCGCTTCGCCGAGCGCGACCACGCGAACATCGTCTCCTGGAAGACGCTGCCCGCCCCGGCGCGTGGCCACTACACCGCGCACAGCGCCACGGAGGTGCTCACCTCCGACATCCGGGCCTTCTTCGACGCTCTCCGCTAGCTCAGCCGGTGTTCTGCAGCCCCGCCGCGACGCCGTTGACCGACAGGAGCAGGAGCGTTGACAGCCGGTCGCGCTCCCGCTCCGACGGGTTGCCGGTGCGCAGCGCGCGCAGGGCCCGCAGCTGCAGGTGCGACAGCGCGTCGACGTACGGGTCGCGCAGCTGGACCGCCCGCGAGAGCACCTTGCGGTTCTCCAGCAGACGCCTGTGCCCCGTGACCCTGAGCACCAGCTCGCGGGTCCTGTCGTACTCCTCCAGCACCTGCCGGGCGAAGTCCTCCCTGCCGCCCAGCGCTAGATAACGCTTGGCGATCGAGCGGTCGGTCTTGGCCAACGACATCTCGGCGTTGTCGAGCATCGCGTTGAACAGCGGCCACTCGGCGTACGCCGCCCGCAACTCCTCGATGTCTCCGACGGCCGCCAGGCCGGTGCCGAGGCCGTACCAGCCGGGCAGGTTGACCCGGGTCTGCGCCCACGCGAACACCCACGGGATCGCCCGCAGGTCGTCGAGCGAGCGCGGCGCGCCCAGACCGCGGCGGGCCGGACGGGAGCCGAGGCGCAGCGTGCCGATCTCCTCGAGCGGGCTGACCAGGCCGAACCACTCGGGGAAGCCCTCCGCCTCGGTCAGCGACCTGTAGGCCCGCTCGGACGCCGTGGCGACCTGCTCGGCCAGGCCTCGGAAGCGTTCGGCGGCGGCCGCGGTGCGCGACCCGATCGTCGGCGAGGAGGCCAGCAGCACGGCGTTGGCCACCTGCTCCAGGTGCCGCCGGGCGATCGCGATGTGGCCGTATCGGGCGAAGATGACCTCGCCCTGCTCGGTGACCTTGAACCTGCCCGCGACCGAGCCGGGGGCCTGGGCCAGCACGGCGCGGTTGGCCGGGCCGCCGCCGCGGCCGAGCGCGCCGCCGCGGCCGTGGAACATGCGCAGCTTCACGTCGTGCTCGGCGGCCCAGCGGGTCAGCTCCTCCTGCGCCTCGTAGAGCCGGAGGGTGGCCGCGGCGGGGCCGAGCTCCTTGGCCGAGTCGGAGTAGCCCAGCATGATCTCCATGCGCCGGCCCGTGTCGGCCAGGCGCTGCCGCACCTGCGGGATGTCGAGCATGCCGGTGAGCACGCGCGGCGAGTTGGCCAGGTCCTCGCCCGACTCGAACAGCGGCACGACGTCGAGCACGGGCGCGCGGTCGCCGAGCGCGTGCCCGGCCAGCTCGTAGACGGCCGCGACGTCGCCGGCCGAGCGGGTGAAGGAGACCACGTAGCGGGAGCAGGCGCCGACCCCGAACCGCTCCTGGATCCAGGCGATCACCCGGATCGTGGCCAGGACCTCCTCGGTGCGCTCCGACGGCTCGCCGCCCGCCCGCAGCTCCTCCAGCGCGGCGGCGTGCACCTGGGAGTGCTGACGCACCTCCAGCTCGGCCAGATGGAAGCCGAACGTCTCGACCTGCCAGATGAGGTGCTGGAGCTCGCCGTACGCCTGGCGCGGCGCGCTCGCCGCCAGCGACTCCTGCGCCAGGCGCAGGTCGGCCAGCAGCTCGTCGGGCGAGCGGTAGGCCAGGTCGAGGTCGCGGCGGTGAGTGGCGGCGATGCGCGCGGCCACGAACAGCAGCCACTGCCGGTGCGGCTCGCGCGGCGAGCGGGTGGCCAGCTCGGAGACGACCTCAGGGTAGGCGTCCACGGCCGTGGCCAGCGCCATCTTGAGCTCGGGCGAGCAGGGGGCGAACTGGGCGGAGGCCGTCAGCGTGCGGCCGATGCGCGAGCAGGCGGTCTCGAGGGCCGTCAGCACGTGCTCGGACTGGATCTGGACGGTCTCGCGGGTGACCCTGGCCGTGACGTTGGGGTTGCCGTCGCGGTCGCCGCCGATCCAGCTGCCGTAGCGGATGAACGGCCTGGCCCGCGGCGGGCGGGTGCCGGTGCCCCCGTCAAGAGCAGGGTCGGCCGCCGCGCCGAGCGCCGCGTCGAGCGCGCGGTAGACCTGCGGCACCGTACGGAAGAGCGTCTCGTCGAAGGCGGCCATGGCGGTGCGCACCTCGTCGAGCGGGTCGAGCTTGGTGGAGCGGAGCTGGGCCGTGCGCCACAGCAGGTCGATCTCCTCCAGCATGCGCCGCTTGCTCTCCGCCCGCTCGGAGGCGCCGCGGCCCGGGGAGTTGTACTCGGTGAGCCGGCCGCTGACCCGCTGGATCGCGGTGACGACCGCGCGCCTGCGCGCCTCGGTGGGGTGCGCGGTGAGCACCGGGTGCAGCTCAAGGCCCTCCACCAGCTCGGTGACGCGCTCGTGGCCCAGCTCGCGTACGGCCTGGGCGAGCGACTCGCGCTGCACCCTGCCCTCGGCGTCGCGTTCGCGCAGCGTGCGGATGCGGTAGTGCTCCTCGGCCAGGTTGGCCAGGTGGAAGTAGCAGGTGAACGCGCGGGCCACCTCGACCGCCCGCTCGATCTCCCATCCTGCGATCATGTCGGTGATCTCGTCGGCCGAGATCTCGCCCCTGCGCGCGGCGATGACCGCCTTGCGCAGCCGTTCGACGTCGGCCAGCAGGTCTTCGCCGCCCTGTTCGGCCAGCACCTGGCCGAGCAGCTTGCCGAGCAGGCGCACATCGTGGCGCAGCTCGTCCGGCATCTCGGTCACGGCGGCGCTGCGATGTTCGAGCCCCTGGTCAATCATGTTTCGAAGGGTAGCGAGTCGCCACGAACGACCGTAGACCGGTCTCAGTTATTGGACTAGACCACTGCTGCCCAGCAGGTCAGGTGGGCGTCGACACACGTGGAGCCCGTCGACCTCGGCATGGCCGCCGTCGGGACGGAGCAGCGCAGCGATCATGCTGAGCGTGGTCGTCTTGCCCGCGCCGTTGGGGCCGACGAGACCGGCGAAACTCCCGGGGACCACTAGATCGACCCCTGCCGCAGCGACCTGCGACCCGTAACGTTTGACCAGGCCATGGGTACGAACGGCATCCATCATGGATCCACTCTGACGGACGGACTAGATTTGCGCGCATGACTGCAGCGGCTGACGACCTACCGGAAAAGCTGGACATCCATACCACTGCTGGAAAAATCGCTGACCTGGAGCGACGGCTCGACGAGGCCGCCCACGCGGGGTCGGCGGCCGCGGTGGCCAAGCAGCACGCCAAGGGCAAGATGACCGCCAGAGAGCGGGTGCTGGCGCTGCTGGACGAAGGCTCGTTCGTGGAGTTCGACGAGTTCGCCCGGCACCGGTCCACGATGTTCGGGCTGGAGGAGCGGCGGCCTTACGGCGACGGCGTCATCTCCGGCCACGGCACTGTCGACGGCCGGCCGGTGTGCGTGTTCTCGCAGGACGTGACGGTCTTCGGCGGCTCACTTGGCGAGGTGTACGGCGAGAAGATCGTCAAGGTGCTCGACCTGGCGATCAAGACGGGCTGCCCGATCATCGGCATCAACGAGGGCGGCGGCGCGCGCATCCAGGAGGGCGTGGTCGCGCTCGGGCTCTACGCGGAGATCTTCAAGCGCAACGTGCACGCCTCCGGCGTGATCCCGCAGATCTCGCTCATCATGGGCGCCGCGGCCGGCGGCCACGTCTACTCGCCCGCGCTGACCGACTTCGTCGTCATGGTGGACCAGACGTCGCAGATGTTCATCACCGGCCCTGACGTGATCAAGACGGTGACGGGCGAGGAGGTCACGTTCGAGGAGCTCGGCGGGGCCCACACGCACAACACCAAGTCCGGGGTGGCCCACTACCAGGCCGACGACGAGGGCGACGCCCTCGACTACGTCAAGGCGCTGCTGTCGTACCTGCCGTCCAACAACCTGGACGAGGCGCCGGTCTTCGAGCCGGCCGTCGACCTGGAGCCCGACCCCGAGCTCGACGTGCTGATCCCCGACTCGGCCAACCAGCCGTACGACATGCACCGGGTGATCGAGCACGTGCTGGACGACGGGGACTTCCTCGAGGTCCACGCGCTGTTCGCCCAGAACATCGTGGTCGGCTACGGCCGCGTCGACGGCCAGCCCGTGGGGGTCGTGGCCAACCAGCCGATGCATTTCGCCGGGTGCCTGGATATCGACGCCTCCGAGAAGGCCGCAAGATTTATTCGAACATGTGATGCTTTTAATATTCCTATCCTGACTTTTGTTGATGTACCGGGTTTCCTCCCTGGGACCGATCAGGAATGGAACGGAATCATCCGCCGCGGGGCCAAGCTCCTCTACGCCTACGCCGAGGCCACGGTGCCGCTGATCACGGTGATCACGCGCAAGGCGTACGGCGGCGCGTACGACGTCATGGGCTCCAAGCACCTGGGTGCCGACGTCAACCTGGCCTGGCCCACGGCCCAGATCGCGGTCATGGGTGCGCAGGGCGCGGTCAACATCCTCTACCGGCGCGAGCTGGCCGCCTCCGACGACCCCGACGCCGTGCGGGCGAAGCGCGTCACCGAATACGAGGACACGCTGACCAATCCGTACATCGCGGCGGAGCGCGGCTACGTGGACGCGGTGATCCGGCCGGCCGAGACCCGGGCACAGGTCATCAGGGCGCTGCGGATGCTACGGAACAAGCGGGCGACGCTGCCGCCCAAGAAGCATGGGAACATCCCGCTATGACGAGTCATCTGCGCATTGTTCGCGGCGACGCCGCACCCGAGGAGATCGCCGCGTTGGTGGCGGTACTCGCCGCCCGACACGCCGAACCACAGCCGCCTACCGCCCGCCGACGGCAAACGTGGCGAAACCCCGTCAGAGGTATGCGTAAGCCTGTCGTCCCAGGGAAGTCGGCATGGCGGATGAGCGCACTACCCTAGATAGATCCTGTGAATCGGGTGTCAAGTTCCCCGGGAGTTGGGACTATCTAGAGAAAGTAGGCGTATATAGTCAGCCGATCAACTAACACCCGCGGCCTGGAGGACGACATGGCCATCCCAGACCTCATGCCGCATCCTGTGGCAGCCAAGTACGCCGTCCTAGTGGATGTCGGTTATCTGTACGCTGCGGCAGGTGAGGTGCTGCTCGGCGCGAAGGAGCGCAAGGAATATCGGGTGGCCGCCGATGAGCTCATCCAGAGCCTACAGAAACATGCAGAGGAACGTATTTCCGGCGAACTCCTGCGGATCTATTGGTATGACGCAGCCCGTGACCGTGTGCCAACCGTCGACCAGCGCGTCATAGCCCAGCTCCCCTGGGTCAAGGTGCGACTTGGCAACCTGAACGCCCGCGGCCAGCAGAAGGGCGTGGACGCGCAGATCAGGAGCGATCTGGAGGCCCTGGCCCGACATCATGCGGTCACCGACACGATCCTGCTGGCAGGCGATGAGGACATGGTTCCGGCGGTCGAGGCGGCGCAGGCCTACGGCGTGCGCATCCATCTGTGGGGGGTCGAACCGCCTTACGGCACCAACCAGGCCGAGCGCCTGGTGTGGGAGTCCGACACCGTTGAAGTGATCACCGCTGATTTCCTGAGGCCCTTTTTCAGCCGCGCTCCCCAGCCCGTCCCGGTCACCCCGCCGGCCGCCGCCGCTCCCTCCCCCGCCCAGGTGTTCGCCGGGCGCGCCCCGGTCAAGCCGCACGCCAAGCCCGGCCAGGTGGCCAAGCTCGGCCCGAGCCGGCCCCGCGTCGAGGACGTCGGCGAGCACGTGGCCCAGAAGTGGATCCTCACCCGCGGCCGCGACAACATCCGCGACCTGCTGCCGGGCCCGATCCTGCCGACCGTGATCGACACCGAGCTGCTCATCGAGGCGGAGAAGGAGCTCGGCCACTCGCTGCGGCCCTACCCCGAGGCGCGGGTGTGGTTGCGCGACGGGTTCTGGGCGCGGGTCTACCGCGAGTTCGACCTGGGCGTGGGCGTCTCCTCCAAATAGTGCTCAGCCACCAGCCGCGAACCTTGCGACAGCGAGGTCCGAATCCCGCCGGTCACCCATTCCTGCCTGCGGGCCTGTGGTTTTACGGTGAGGTCTGATTTCCGCTGGTAGGCGCGGCCGACGAGCGCGTAGCGTCGGAGACATGTCACCACCTGAGCTCGACTTCGACTCCTGCTACCGGGCGGTCTCCGCCAGGGACGCCCGGTTCGACGGGCGTTTCTACACCGCGGTGACGACGACGCGGATCTACTGCCGCCCGATCTGCCCGGCCCGTACGCCGTCGTTCCGCAACGTGCGGTTCTACCGGCACGCGGCGTCGGCGGAGGCGGCCGGGTTCCGCCCGTGCAAGCGCTGCCGTCCCGAGCTCTCCCCCGGCGACCCCGGCTGGGACGTCCGCGGCGACCTCATCGGCAGGGCGCTGCGGCTGATCGACGACGGCGCCGCCGACGAGCAGGGCGTCGCCGGGCTGGCCAGGCGGCTGCACATCACCGAACGCCACCTGCACCGGCTGTTCGTGGCCGAGCTGGGTGTCGGGCCGCTGGCGGTGGCGCGGACCAAACGGCTGCTGCTCGCCAAACAGTTGCTGACCGAGACGGACCTGCCGGTCACGGAGGTGGCGTTCGCGGCGGGCTTCGGCAGCGTCCGGCAGTTCAACGCGACGATGCGGGAGACGTACGGCTTCACGCCCAGCGAGCTGCGGGCCACGGCCGGCCGGGCCACGGCCAGGGTCGCCGACGCCGCCGGGCCGGTCACGCTCCGACTGCGGCTGCACCGGCGCGAGCCGTACGACACGGACGGCGTGTTCGGCTTCCTGGCCTCTCGCGCCATCCCCGGGCTCGAGGTGGCGGACCGCACGTCGTACGCCAGGGCCGTGCCCGGCGGAACGATCACGCTCACCGCCCAGCACGACCACATCGCCCTCGACGTGGCGGTGGACGACACGCGGCAACTCACCCGGCTCGTGGGCCGCTGCCGCCGCCTGCTCGACCTCGACGCCGACCCCGGCGCCATCGCGGAGGCCCTCGGGCAGGGCTCGCTCGCCCTGCTCGTCGCGGCGCGGCCCGGGCTGCGGGTGCCGGGCACGTTCGACGGGTTCGAGCTGGCCGTACGCGCGGTCGTCGGCCAGCAGATCTCCGTGGCGGGCGCCCGCACCCTGCTCGGCCGCATCGTCGCGAGGGCCGCCGCGCCCGAGGGCCTTTTCCCCACGCCCGCCCGGCTCCTGGACACCGACCTCACCGGCCTCGGGCTGACGAACCGCAGGATCGCCACCCTCAAGGACCTGTCGGCCCGCCTGGCCGACGGGAGCATCGACCTCGACGGCGGCCAGGACCCCGCCGACGCGGTGGCCGGCCTGCTCGCCGTCCGCGGCATCGGCCCGTGGACGGCGAGCTACGTCGCGCTGCGGGCGCTGCGCGACCCCGACGCCTGGCCCGTGGGCGACCTCGTGCTCGACAAGCGCATGGCCGCCCTGGGCATTCCGCACGACCACATCGAGCGGTGGCGCCCGTGGCGGGCGTACGCCGCCCTGCACCTCTGGAGCTCATCATGATCGCTGCTCGGCTCGTTCCCACACCCATGGGCCCGCTGTCCCTGCTGTCCCGCGAGGCGGTGCTGGTCGCGGCCGGCTTCACCGCCGAACCCAAGGAGATGTACGCCCGCCTCACGCCCGCCCTGCAGTCGGAGGGCCTGGAGGTCGTGGACGGCCCCGGCCCCGCCGGTGAGGCCGTGCTCGCCTACCTGGCGGGCGACCTGGAGGCCCTCGACGCCATCCCGGTCTCGCAACCCGGCACGCCCACGCGCAAGCGGCTGCACGCGGCGTTGCGCGAGGTCAGGCCGGGCACGACCGTCACGTACGCGGAACTCGCCGCGCGGGCCGGGCTCCCGAGGACGGCCGCCAGGGCGGCGGGCTCGGCCTGCGCCCAGAACCTGATCGCACCGTTCGTGCCGTGCCACCGGGTCTTGCCCAGCGGCGGGGGGTATGGCGGCTACTACTACGGCGTACCAGTGAAAGAGTGGCTGATCGCCCACGAATCCGGAGAAAGCACTAACGCTTGGTAATGGTTCGATAACATTCGGTAATGTGTTCGGCATGCCGACACAGGAACACGAATACCTGATCGAGCTCGTACGCCACCGCCCGTCCCTGGTCGCCACGCTGCTGGCCGGGACGGGCGTCTCCGTACCGACGTTCGACGAGGCGCGCTTGGGGAATGCGGATTTCACAGACTGCACGCCCACCGAATACCGCGCCGACTCGGTGGTGATCCTCTGCAAGGAGGGCACCCCGGTTTCTGCGGTGGTCCTCGAGGTGCAACGCGAACCGGACACCCGCAAACGCTGGTCCTGGCCCGTATACCTGTCCACGCTCAGGGCGCGTACGAAGTGTCCCGTGCTGCTCCTCGTCTTCTGCGAGGACTCCAGGACAGCCCGCCGCTGCGCGGAACCCATCGAGATGGGGCATCCCAGGTGGGTGCTGCATCCCATCGTCATCGGCCCGGACGGGATCCCTGCGATCATCGATCTCGGCTGGGCCGTCGACCAGCCTGAGCTCGCGACCGTCTCGGCCATCGTGCACGGCCAGTCGGAAGCGGGCCTCGGCAACATTCTGACCCTCTTCGAGGCACTGGGGCAGCTGCCCGAAGAGTTCAGCGAGTATTCTGACCTCGTCCTTTCGTGTCTGCCCGACTTCATGCTCGACAAAGTGATCAGGGAGCTCAGGATGGCCATGGCAACTGACCACCCCAGAAGCGCAGTGGTGCGCGCGTGGCTCGCCGAGGGCAGAGCCGAAGGAAAGGCCCAAGGAATGGCTGAAGGAAAGGCGGAGGGCGAGGCGAAGGCCGTCCTGCTGATCCTGGAGGCCCGGGGCATCTCGCTCCCCGACGAAGCACGGGCCCGCATCCTCGCCTGCACCGACCTGCGCACCCTGGAGTCCTGGGTGCGCAAGGCCGCCACCGCGGAGAGCGCCGACGAACTGTTCCTCTAGAGGCTCGACGCAGGAGAATCCAGGGGCCGGCACCCGTGCCGGCCCCTGGCCACAACAGGTTCAGGGCTTGACGTTGCTCTGGATCTCCCCCACCGGCACGTCGCGGGTGGCGCCGACCTCCACGGGCTCAAACTGCACCGGCACCACGTTGTCGACCACCTCGACCGGCCAGACGGTGGAGACCGTCAGCGTGTACTTCTCGCGCGGCTGGTCGATCGACGAGCGCAGATAGCGCACGCCGCACGAGAACGTGCCGCCCTTGGTGTACGGCTTGCCGGTCGTCCCGCACCCCTCCTCGTGCACCTCGGCGCGGTCCTTCGTGGTGCCCGGGTCGATCGTGATGCTTTCGAGCGTGGCGACCACGGTCGCGCTCATGACACCGGGGATCGTCGCGGTCACCGACCTGCGCGGCTGGCCGATGCCCTCCAGCCACACCCAGGTGGGCAGATTCACGTAGCTCTTGGCGTCGGGGTTCAGCTTGACCGTGGGCTCGGGCACGGTCAGCGCGGCTCTGGCGATCTCGGCCAGTTCCTGGATCGTGATGCCGGAGGGCGGTGTGGTGCCGGGCGGCACGAAGACGAACGGGTCAAGACTGGCGAAACAGGCCTGCCCTTTCGGGTCGGCGGCGTTGTACGCGGGCCCCCACCAGCGCCCGTCCTTTCCGATCTTGTCCTCGAACTGCTTGAGGAACGCCTGCCACTTCTCCTCGGTGGGGTTCTCCGTGAACCTGAACCAGTAGGCCCGCAAGCTTTCCTGCGACTTGAGCATCTCGTTCGCGTCCAAGCCGGGCTCGTACCAGCATGGGCGCTTGAGCACGTAACCGTCGCTCTTACCGCCCCTGGTCCCGTCGCCGGACACGACGATCTTCGAGTGGGCGAGGTTGAGGCCCCTCGTGCGGCCCTCTTTGATGGGGGTGCCTACCGTCCGTCCACCGTCGTCGTTGGGGTTTGCCGCGCCCGCCAGCACCAGCAGCGCGGCGACGGCGATCGAGCTCATGGGGTTCATCGGGTGCACCCTTCCTCGCCATAGCTGAACGATCTGATCCGCCACACCCCGTCATCGCCGCGGTGCGCGAGCACGGCCTGCAGGTACGGCTCGCGCACGAAGGCGGGCTGAGGCTCGACGGCCTCCCCCGTACGCGTGGACAGCACGCGCACCTCCGACTCGTCCACGCACGCGTTGACCTGCGCGCCCTTGCCAACCAGCGCGGCGACGCGCAGGTTGTAGAGCCGGGCGTCGCCTCTCACGGTCATGTCCTCCTCGGTGTATCCGTGCACCCAGTCGTACGCTTCGCGGACCGCCGTGAGTTCGAGATCCAGATCCTTCAGGTATCGATCGCTTCCGGAGACGAGCGCCTTCCTGGAGGCGACGTAGTAGCCGGTGATGAGCTTCAACAACGGGTCGGGGTCGTCGGGCCACTCGATCCGCACCCGCAGCTTGTCGCCGCCGATCTTCAGGGTTTCGGGCCCTGAGGCAGGAGCGGCGCCGCTCTCGCTCTTCGACGGGCTCGGGGCCGGCCGCCCGCTCGCGGGCGACGCGGCCTCCCGGGGCGTGTACGGCCGCTCGGCCGGTCCGCATCCCGCCAGTACGCCGGCGCCCAGCCCGAAGACGCCCAGCACCGCCATGACTCGTCTCATCGAATCTCCTTAAGCGTGGAGACCCCGGGCTTAAGCCCTGGGGAGGAAACGCGGCACAGCGCCGCATACCGAACACACGAACGATGCTTAGCCGATCGCGTGGTACCATGTGACGCGTGGCGCAGATCGCGAAGCGGGCCTACAAATACCGCTTCTACCCGACCCCCGGCCAAGCCGAAGAGCTTGCCCGGACGTTCGGCTGCGTCCGCCTCGTCTACAACAAAGCCCTCGAACA
The DNA here is from genome assembly GCF_039871515.1 of Nonomuraea sp. B1E8. Lineage (NCBI taxonomy): Bacteria > Bacillati > Actinomycetota > Actinomycetes > Streptosporangiales > Streptosporangiaceae > Nonomuraea > Nonomuraea sp. B1E8. Next base: position 595,905 of record NZ_JBDPLS010000001.1, read on the forward strand.
ACGCACCCGCGCCTACACCATGGAAGGCCGCCGCGTCTCCTACGTGGAGTCGTCGGCGAAGCTGACCGAGTGGAAACGCAGCGGCGACTACGACTTCCTGTTCGAGGTGTCGTCCGTGCCGTTGCAGCAGGCGCTGCGCCACCTTCAGGCGGCATTCGCGCATTTCTTCGCCAAACGGGCCCGGTATCCAACCTTCAAGAGCAAGAAGAAGGCGCGGGCGTCGGCTGAGTACACGCGGTCGGCGTTCCGGTGGCGCGACGGGCAGTTGACGCTGGCGAAGATGGACGCGCCGCTGAACATCGTGTGGTCGCGCCCGATTCCCGAGGGTGCGCAGCCGTCCACGGTCACGGTGTCGAAGGACGCGGCTGGGCGCTGGTTCGTGTCCCTGCTGGTCGAAGAGAAGATCAGCCCGCTGCCACCTGTCGCCGCGAACGTGGGGATCGACGCCGGGATCACGGCGCTGGCCACACTGTCCACCGGCGAGAAGATCGTCAACCCTCGTCACGAACGCCGCGACCGGCGCAAGCTGGCCAAGGCGCAGCGGGCGCTCGCCCGCAAGGCCAAGGGTGGCAGCAACCGGGCCAAGGCCCGCCTGAAGGTAGCCCGCGTCCACGCCCGGATCACCGACCGCAGAAGGGATCACCTGCACAAGGTCACGACACGGCTTGTTCGCGATAACCAAGTGATCGCCGTGGAAGACCTGACCGTCCGCAACATGGTCAAAAACCATCGTCTGGCCCGCGCCATCTCCGACGCCCCTTGGCGGGAGCTTCGGTCGATGCTGGAGTACAAGGCGGCCTGGTACGGGCGCACGCTCGTGGCTGTGGACCGCTGGTTCCCCTCCTCCAGGCTGTGCTCGCGGTGCGGGACGCTGCAGGAGGAGATGCCGCTGAACGTCCGGGAGTGGACGTGCGCCTGCGGCGCGGTCCACGACCGGGACGTGAACGCGGCCAAGAACGTGCTCGCCGCCGGGCTGGCGGAGAGCTGAAACGCCTGTGGAGCCGGTGTAAGACCTCAAGGGCGCAAGCCCGGCGGGCGGCTGGCGGTGAAGCAGGAAGACCAACCGGCGACGGTTGGAATCCCCCGGCTTCAGCCGTGGTGAGGAAGTCAAGCCGACGACTCCCTCACCACATGCATGCGCCACGTGGGCAGCAGCTCTTCGATCAACGCCTCGGTCTCCGGGGCCATCCCGCCGCCGTAGGGGTGGGAGGCCGCCCTGCGGGTCAGGCCCTCGACGACGGCGCGCAGGCGCACGATGTCCTCGGTGGCGTGCGTGGCCCGCAGCAGGTCGCGCCAGAGCCCCTCGTCGTCGGCCGCCAGCAGCAGGCCAGCGCGTACGGCGGCCACCGCGGCGTCCGGCCGGCCGTGGGCGAGCCTGAGCTCGCAGAGCTGGTGGGCCGCGTCGGCCACCCCGGCGGTCACGTCGTACTCCAGGTCTTCCGCCGCCAGCCAGGCGTACCTTCCGGGCGGCCTGCCGGCCAGCAGCGGGCCTCTGACCAGGCCGAGCGCCTTCTCCAGCAGCACGGCCATGGCCGTCGGGTCGCCGTGCGAGCGGCGTACGAGCTCGCGGAACAGCGCCCAGTCCGTACGGACGTCGGGCCCCAGCCGCAGCCGGCCGGACTCGTCGGTGAGCAGGTGGTCGGGCCCCAGCCACGCGGCGACCCTGGAGATCGTGGCGTCCCTGACCGTGGTCTGCACGCCGCGCGGCCACAGTACGCCGCCGAGCACCGCGGGGTGCACGCCGCCCGGATGCGTGGCCAGATACACCAGCAGCTCGGCCGCAAGCTCCATCCGGCCTTCCTCCAGGGGGCGCAGGCCGGCGATCTCGAGAGGGCCGAGCACCCTGATCTCGACCGCGGGCGGGTGCAGCCCCTCCAGCGGTTCGGCCTCGGGGATGGCCTCGCCGTCGAGCCGGTCGGCCGTGCGGAAGAGATCGACCAGCGCGCGGTAGTGGCGGCGCGGCAGGAGCTGGGCCTCCACCTCGAAGCCCAGCTCGGCGATCCTGGCCCTGCCGTCGTCGCCGATCTCCATCGTCCACGTGGCGTGCGGGACGTCGCCAGCCACCACGTAACCGGCGGTGTCGCGGCGGGCCAGCAGCGCCAGCCGCCTGGCCTCCTCGTGCGTGGGCGCCACCGCGGACAGCAGGTAGTGGGCGACGTTGTGGCCGCCGCTGATGCGCCCGGTCAGCACCTCTCTGCGCGGGGCCGCGTTCGCCTCCAGCTCGGGCAGCACCTCGGCCAGCCCTCCGACCGCCCTGATCCGCTCGGGGGCGATCGCGGTGAGCTCCTGGCCGAAGCCGACGAGCGTGATGCGCATGCGGTCGGACCACCGGTTGGTGGCCAGCTCGACGGCGAGCGCCGCGAGCGCCGCGGTGGTCTGCGGGCCGCGCACGTTGATCAGGCCCTGGGCGGCCTCCAGGTCGATGAGCACGCGCCCGCCGGCGTCCGTGCCGATGGAGACCAGCCCCGGGTACGGCGCCCCGCCCGCATGCCCGCGCCCGGACTCGCCCCGCAGGTCGGGCAGCAGCCGCCCCTCGTGCGCGGGCAGCCGCCAGACCTGGCCGCCGTCCTGGGCCGTCCAGGGCGCGGGCGGGTCGTTGTCCGGCGGATGGATCCACAGGTCGAGCGTGCGTGGCGACAGGTGCGCGCCGTACACGGTGGGCGGGGTGCGGTGCTGCGCGGCCAGCTCGGCGCCGAGCAGCCGCAGCCCGACGTCCAGGATGCGGGCGCCGGGGGCGTCGCCGCCGAGCCTGAGCGCCACCTCGGCCTCGGCGGCGTCGTCGCGGGGACGGGCGATCCTGCGGCCGGAAAGGCGCCGCCACAGCTGCTCCCTGCGCCGCCTGGCCAGCACGAACAGCAGCCCGGCCGCGGCCAGCGAGGCGGCCGCGAGGTAGTCGGTCAGCTCGCCCTGGCGCTCCTGGATGACCGGCTGCCGCCCGTCCTGCGCGCCCGGCTCGGTCTGGCGGTGTTTGCCCTCGTGCCCGGGCGTCCCGCGCTCCTCGCGGTCCTCGCGCTCCTGGCGCTCCTCGCGTTCCTGGCGGTCCCGCCGCTCCTCGCGGTCCGCGCGGTCGTCGCGCTCGGCCGCCCTGTCTCCACGACCCGGGCCCGGGTCGGCCCTGCCCGGATGCTCGCGCAACGTCTGCTCGCGCGGCTGGTCGGCGGGGACGACGTGCACGTTCTTCGCGTCGTCCGGCATGTCGAGCACCCAGCCGGGCCTGATCAGGTCGGCCATGCGCAGCCGGGTGCCGTCGGGCTGCTCCTTCGCCTGGTTGAGCCGGTAGATCTCGGGATATCGGCGGCCGTCTCCCAGGCACTTCTCGGCGATCTCCCACAGGCTCTCGTGGTGGCGGCCGTGCGGCGGCTGCACGACGTACACCTTCCTGGTCTCGCGTGTCTCCAGCTCCTGCTCGACGATCGGCGCGGAGTAGGCGACCGCGGTCACGGGCGGCGCCGCCGGGGTCGGCGTCAGCTGGGCTACCGGCGCGACCATCGCCCCGGCCGTGAACAGCAGCAGCACGGCCGAGACCAGCTTGTTGGCCAGCACCTGCATGCCTCCGGAGAGCGGCACGCGGGCGGGCATGCCGACCCTGCGCACCCCGGCGTACACCTCGACCAGCACGCACAGGAAGAGCTGGAACCAGGCCAGCCACACCAGCAGCACGAGCACGGCCACGATCGTGCTCGGCCCGACCCTGCTGGTGAGCAAGCCGAGATCGAGCAGCTCGGGCGCGATCGGCGGGCCGACGAAGGTGAGCAGCGCGTACGGCACCCCGCCCACGAGCGCGACCAGCAGGACCAGCGCGCCGAGCCCGGCGAGCACGTCGCCGGCGCTGCGCCTGGCCGGGACGCGCACGGGCACGTGACGTCCGGGTGGACGCGCGGGCTGTCGCGTCTGCTCTCGCGGCGGCATCGCCTCTCCCTTCTCTGTTCCAGCGTCGTGTCTCGTGCGTTCCGCATCCATCGAGTGGTCGGTTTCGGTCTATCTCGCTTCAGGGGCGGCGCTGGCCTCGCCGGTCATCTCGGAGCCGGGGAACCCGATCGCGCTCAGGAAGAAGGCCTCCCACCGCACCGTCACGGTGACCGTGACCTGGGCCTGCCCCTGCTCGACGGCGCACTCGCCGCGGGTCACGTCGCCGCCGCCGTGCGCCTGCACGATCTCGTCGGCCCTGCCGCACACCTCGGCGTCGCCGAGCAGCCGGGTCTCTCCGGTCGTGCGGAGGTGGTCGACGTCGACCTGGTCGGCGCCGGCCCTGGCGGCCTGCTCGGCCACGTCGGTCGCGCGCAGCCGGGCGTTGATCGCCGCTCCGCCGTCCACCAGCAAGCCGGCCAGCAGGAACACGACCACGGAGAACAGCACGGTGAACACCGACATGGACCCCCGCTCGCCGGCCCTCATTCGACCCTCCTGAACTGCTCCAGTGGCACCACCGCGGTGCCGGTCAGCTGTTTGGTGCCGTCGAACCCGAGGAAGGCCAGGTCGAGCTCGCACGTCACCTCGGCCTCGACGTGGCCGCCCTGCTCCCACTCGGACCCGTCGAGCGAGACCGACGAGGACTGGCAGCGGCCGTCGAGCACGCTCGTGGTGATGGCCTCGGCCGCGGACCCGGCGTCGTCGAGCGTGCGCTGCACGGACGCCGCGCGGGCGGCGTCGCGGGCGGCTCCGTTGATCCGTCCCTGCGCCTCGACCAGCACCCCGGCTCCGGCCAGGAACAGCAGGAACAGCAGGAAGACCGGGGCCAGCATCACCGTCTCCACCGCCATGGAGCCGCGTTCGGCCCGTCTCATTGGCAGTCCTCGCCGCCGTTGTCGGGGCGGAAGCACTCGACGGGCCCGCCCGCGGTGGCGGTGATCGTGAACGAGAGCTCGGGCAGCAGCGGGATGACCTGTACGGCGCTGCCGGTCACCGTGACGAAGCGCTCGTCGGGCTCCTTCTCGGACGTCGTGGCGGTGGCGTTGCCGAGCAGCTGGGGGCCGATGGCCCGCACGATGTCGGTGGCCTTCGTGGTGGCCGCGCCCTCCCAGTCGCCCGAGTCGAACGGGGCGGACCTGGCCACGCGGGCGCCTTCCCTGGCGGCCGCCTCCGCCACCTGCCGGCCGTGGAACCAGAGCGCGACCTGCACGATGAGCAGCACGACGGCGAGGATGACCGGCATCAGCACGGCCAGCTCGATCACCGTGGCGCCGCGCTCGCCCTCCGGCTTATTCGCCTCCGCCGCCATCGCCGCCACCGCCGCCGAAGGTGCCCTGGATCTCGCTCTGCTTCTGCTCGACCAGGGTCTTGATGAGCGTGGCCAGTCCGAGCGCGACGCCGGCGATGATGGCGGTGATGATCACCCATTCGACGGCGGACGCCCCGCGGGTGGGGGCGGTCCTGGCCCGGTGGATGCGCACGCCGAGGTACGCGGTCAGATAGATGATCCAGGGATGGTTCATCATGCCCCCAACATCTTCATAGCGGCGGGATAACTGAGAAAGATCACAAAACCGGCGCAGAGCAGGAGCTGGGCCACGAGCATCGACTGCGACCGCTCGCCCGCTCTGCCCTCGATCTCGGCCAGCTCGCGACGGCGCAGCGTGGCCGCCCTGGCCGTCAGCGAGGCGCGTACTTTGGCGCCGTCGTCGGCCACCAGACCGAGCGCGGCCGACAGGTCGCGCAGCTCGTCGACGTTGATCTCCTCGCCGAGCTGGCCGAGCGCCTGCCACGGAGTGATGCCGACGATCCTCGCGCCGGCCAGCGCGTCGCGGATGCGGCCCATCGCCCAGTTGGGCTGCTCGCCGCTGACCGAGACGGCCATCATCAGGGCCTCGGGAACGCCGCGGCCGCCGGCCAGGTTCATCGAGACGAGGTCGAGGAACGCGCCCACGACGTGCCGGAAATCGCGCCGCTTGGCCGCCGCGTCCTTCTTGACCTGCAGGTCGGGCAGGAAGAAGAACACGACCGCTACGAGCACGGCGGACCAGAACGGGATGGCGAGCGAGGTGCCCCACTCCATGAGCACCAGCCAGCCGAGCAGCAGCGGGAAGGCCAGCAGGCCGCCGGCCGCCAGCAGCACCTTCGTGGCCAGGAACGCCTCGAAGGAGCGGCCGACCAGCGCCAGGTCCGATCGGACCGACCTGACCTCCCAGCCGCGGGCGCTGTAGAGGCGGGCCAGCCGCACGCCGAGGCCGCGGCGGAACGCGCTGACCTCCTCGTCGGGCAGCAGGAGCTGGATGCGCGGCGCGCCCGCGTCCTCGCGTACGGCGTCGAGCGCCAGCAGCCGCGCCACCAGCCCGGGACGGGCGGGGAAAAGCGCCCTGAACAGTACGAGCAGGCCGAGCCCGATCACGGCCCCGGCCAGTGCGCCCTCAACCATCGCCGCCTCCTCCCATGAGCAGCCGCGTCGGCTTGTCGAACCTGGCCAGCCTCCGCATCCAGGCGAAACCGGCCCCGAACAGCCCCGCCACGACCACGAGCACGGCCTGGCCGAGAGGGCCGTCGTACTCCTCGACGTAGGAGGGGTTGAACACGACGAGGATCCCGGCGAAGGCCAGAGCGGTGATCACCACGATCTGCACGCTGCGCCGGGTGGCGCGGCGCTCGGCCTCGACGCGGCGGCGCATGTCGAGCTCTTCACGGGCCGAGACGGCCAGCGCGCCCAGCACGTCGCGCAGGCCGGGACCGCGCAGCCGGGAGTTGAGGATGAGCGCGGCCACCACCAGGTCGGCCGAGGGGTCGTCGAGCTCGTCGGCGAAGAGCGCGAGCGCCTGCGGCAGCGCCATCCTGGTGTGCAGCCGGTCGATCAGCGACCGCAGGTGTGGCCTGAGCGTGGGCGCGGCGGCTCTGATGGACGACGGGATGGCCTGTTCGAGCCCGGCCGCCCCGGCGATCGTGTCGCGCAACGACTCGGTCCAGGCGGCGAGCCCTTCGAGGCGGCGCATGGCGGCGCGCTCCTCGGCCGCTCCGCCCGACAACCCGCGCCAGGCGAACACGAGCAGCACCGTGCCCACCGCCACGACCGGCCAGCCGGTGACGATCAGGACCAGGGCGGCGGCCACGGCGGCGATCGCGGCGCGGGTGGTCAGCATCTTGACCAGGTGGCGCCTGGGCCGGGGCGGGCGGGGGCGCAGGCCGTACAGGGAGATGCAGAACAGGAAGAGGCCGCCGCCCGCCACGGCGCCGGCGAGCAGCGCCAGCGGGTCGAACGTGAAGGCGCCCATGCTCACCAGCCCCCCAGGGTGTAGCCGTGGGCGGCGAGCTCCTCCATGCAGGAGATCGGGGCGTGCGGGACTGCGGCGCCGTCGGGGCCTGGCGCGAACACCTCGCTCGACAGGACGCGGCCGTCGCAGCCGTTGACCTCGCGGATGCTGGAGACGTAGCGGCGCAGCGTACCGCCGACGTGGTAGTCGTTGCGCTTCTCGACGAAGACGACGAAGTCGATGGCGCCCGCGATGAGCATGTGGGTGGCGTCGATGGGCAGCCGCTCGCCGGCCTGCAGGGCGTAGGTGGAGATGCGGTTGAAGACCTCCATGCTGGAGTTGGCGTGGATGGTCGACAGGGAGCCGTCGTTGCCCTGGGTCATCGCATTGAGCATGGTGACGATCTCGTCGCCGAGGACCTCGCCGACGATGACCCGGCTGGGGTTCATCCGCAGGGAGCGCCTGACCAGCTCGGCCATGGAGATCTCGCCCTGGCCCTCGGAGTTGGGCAGGCGCTGCTCGAAGGCGACGACGTTGGGGTGGAGCTCGGGGAACTGGTCGAGTCCGAGCTCCAGGGCGCGTTCGACGGTGATGAGGCGCTCGCCGGGCGGGATCTCGTTGGCCAGGGCCCGGAGCAGGGTGGTCTTGCCGGCGTTGGTGGAGCCCGCGATCATGATGTTCTTCCTGGCGGCTACGGCGGCCGTCAGGAACCTCGCGACGTCGGGGCTGATCGTGCCGTTGCCGGTCAGGTCGGACAGGAAGACCTTGCCGAGGCGGGCGCGGCGGATCGACACGGCCGGCCTGACCGTGACGTCCATGACGGCGCTCAGCCGGGACCCGTCGGGCAGCCGCAGGTCGAGCTGCGGGTTGGCGGTGTCGAACGGCCTGCTGGACAGTCCGGAGTAGGCCGCCAGGATCTGGATGAGCTCGATCAGCTCGTCGTCGGAGTCGGCGACCGGGTCGTGCATCAGCTCCTGGCCGTCGGCGTAGCTGACGAAGACCCGGTCGCAGCCGTTGATGTCGATGTTCTCGACCTGGGTGTCGTCGAGCAGCGGCTGGAGGCGGCCCACGCCGAACAGGGCCGCGTGAATGCCGGCCGCGAGCGCCTCCTCCTCCTCGACCGTGGGCGGGGTGCGGCCGAGCCCGATCTCGCCGCGGGCGTGCTCTTCCAGCACCTGGGAGATCAGCGCCCTGGCGAACTGGCGCTCGTCCTCGCCGGTCATCGCGGGCAGGCCGTTGGCCTGGTCGAGCCGGCGCTGGTGGGCCAGCCGGTCGCCGACCTCCTGGCGGAAGCGCTTGACGAGCGAATGGTCGATCATCGGTGGCTCACCAGCCTTCCCGCGAGGTCGCGTGCCGTACGGATCAGGAGGGAGCGGTCGAGCCGGCCGCCCCACTGCCCGCGCAGGAGCTCGGCGCCCTTGGGGTCGTGGGCGAGGCCGTAGACGTACGGGACGGTGTTGCCGACGATCCGGCGCACGTCGTCTATCGAGGCGCGGTAGTTGCGCGGGTCGGCGATCACGGCGACGCCGTGCGCCTTGGTGATCTGCAGCCGCTCGCGCAGGTGGGCGACGTGGTCGAGGGTCGCCCGGGTGAGCAGCACGACCTGCTCGGCCTCGGCCATCAGGTCGCCGAGCTGGGGATGGGCGCCGAGCCGGCCGCAGTCGGCGATCACGTCGGCGTTGGGGATGGCCGCGAGCGCCCGGCCCAGCGGACCCCACAACCAGGTGAGCCCCGAGGCCTGCTCGCCGTGCGTGAGCCCGGCCAGCACGTCGAGCCCGCCGACGATCTTCTGCGTGTGCTGGTGGATCTGCGCGGGCTCGAGGCCGCGCCGGGCGGTGGCGCCGAGCGTGAGCAGGCCCTTGCCGGGGTTGAGCACGCCGCCGTCGGCGGCGGGCAGCCGGTAGGCGAGGTCGCCGCCCGCCGGGTCGCACTCGGCCAGCAGCACGGGCCGCGGCCAGACCGCCGCGAGGGCGGTGGCAGCGGTCGTCACACCCGGCGCGCCCTTGTCGGCGGCCAGGACGATGAGCGCCACGTCAGCGTGCCCCCGGGAGCTCGGCCACCGCGATTTCCCCGCTGGAGGCGAAGGCCACGATTTCCGGCGACGCCGAGGAATCGACGACCACCGTGATCTGGCCGGAATTTCCCGTGCGGGACTTGTCGCCGACGGAGAAGACGAGCGCGCTCGCGGCCAGGACCCGGCTTTCTCCTTGGCTCGCCCGGCTCGGAACGTGCACCAGCTGAACGCGGTCGCCTTCTTTCAGGCCCGCGGGCATTTGACCCGGCTTGAGCGCCAGCCCGACGGTGGCCTTTCCCTCGCCGAGCTCGCTGCTGGCCTTGGCGCCCATCTGGCTGGTCAGCAGGGTGCCGGGCAGGATGGTGACGGCCGCGAAACTGCCGACGACCTGGTCGAGTTGCGACCAGCTGACGTAGTCGACGCCCTCAGCGGCGATCTTGACCTCTTCGAGCGCCTGCGCGGTGAACTTCTGGCCTGCGCCGATCTGCTGGGTGACGCGGATGGCGGAGACGCGGTCGCCGCTGCGCAGGACGAGCAGCGTCGTGGCCAGCGCGCCGCCCAGGATGAGCAGGACGGCCAGCGCGGCGAGGGCCGGCTTGCGTTCGCGGGGTGGCACGGGGAGCTTGCGCGAGGCCGGGCCGGACAACCCCGCCGCCGCGTCGGCGGCAGGCTTTTCACTGGTCCTCATGGGTGGGGGGCTCCCGGAAGTGAATTGCGGAATTCACGCCATTATGTGGGGCTTGACGTGGTGACGGGGGCGGAATGCGAGGACCAATGCTCGTTTCGCAGGTGGCGGGATGTCAACTCGAAATAATCGATGCCTATTGTTTCTAACGAGTTGACGAGTATTGATTTTTCCAGCTAGTCGCCACTTTGATCACACGAGCCACTTTTTTCACACCTTATGGCAGCATATCGGTCGAAGTCGCTGCAGATTCCCCATGCCATTGCCGTCAACTCACGCGCCTGTTCCCGCTCCGGGCGTTACCTTTGGCGCCCGAGGTCGACCGAGGAGACGGCACCATGCGGATCATGCTCACCGTGCTCGGCGGGCAGGGCGACCGTGACGTCGTGATCGACGGAGACGACGGCGCCACGGTGGCGAGGGTGAGCGAGGCTCTCAACGATCAAGGGCCGCTGGCCGACGTCGTCCGGCTGCCCAGAGCCCGAGCCCCCTACGGGCTGTCGGCCGACAGCCCGCACATCCCCCAGCCGCGCAGGCCGCAGCGGGACACCGGCGGGCCGGCCGGCCGCTCGCCTGCGCTCTGGCGCGACGGCCGCCCGCTCGACCCGCGCGCGCCGGCCGCCGCCGTGCTGCGCGACGGCGACAAGGTCACGCTCGACGCCCGCCTCGCCCGCGCCACCGTGGTCGAGGAGCCTGGCGGGGTCGCCGAGGTGCGGGTGGTCGGCGGGCCCCGCGCGGGCACGGTGCACCGGCTGGGGCTCGGCGTGCACGTCATCGGCTCCGACCCGATGTGCGCGATGGCCGTCGACGACCCCGCGCTGGCTCCCGAGGCGGTGGCCGTACGCGTGACACCGGACGCGATCACCGTGGAGCGGGCGTGGCGGGAGCCTGACGAGGCGCCCAGGCTCAAGCTCAAGGGGCGGTGGGCCGACGAGGTCGCCGAGCTCACGGCGCGGGTCGCGGAACGCGAGGCGGCCGAGCTCACGGCCGGTTACGGCGAGACCCCCGAGCTCGACGGCCGGCCGCTCACCGAACCCGTCGACTGGCCCGACCATGCCGTGCTGACCTGCGGCTCGTCGGTGTTCGTGCTGACCTCGATCGAGCCGAAGGACGCCCACCTGGCCCCCAGGAGCGAGGGCGGCGTGGCCTACAACCGCCCGCCGAGGCTCAGGCGCCCGGAGCCCCAGCGCACGTTCGTCAGGCCGAAGGAGCCGGCCAGGAACGAGGGCATGCGCCTCCAGCTGCTCGCCGCCTTCCTCCCGGCCGTGCTCGGCTTCACCCTGGCGATCGCGCTACAGCAGTGGTACTACCTGCTCGTCGCCCTCATGACGCCGGTCATCATGATCGGCCAGTGGTGGAGCGACCGCCGCCACGGTAAGAAGCAGCACAAGAAGGCCGTCAAGGAGCACAAGGAGCGGCTCCAGGCGTACGACGAGGCGGTGGAGCGGGCCAGGGTGGCCGACGAGGCGGTCCGCAGGTCCAACGCGCCCGACCCGGCCCAGGTGCTGCTGACGGCCACCGGCCCGCGCAGGAGATTGTGGGAGCGCAGGAGCCACGACGACGACGCGCTCAAACTGCGGGTGGGGCTGGCCGACCTGCCGGCCGACCTGGAGCTGTCGGAGGAGCAGGGCGGGCGCATCGAACCGCCCGTCTGCCGCTCCGTGCCGGTGGCGCTGCCCATGCGCCGGCTCGGCGTGGCCGGCGTCACCGGCTCCCGCCAGGCCGCGACCGGCCTGGCCGCCTGGCTGATCGCCCAGGCCGCGACCCTGCACAGCCCGCGCGACCTGGCCATCGTGATCGTCTCCGCGCACGCCGACGGCGAGCAGCGCTGGGGCTGGATGCGCTGGCTGCCGCACTGCTCGCCACAGTCGGGCCAGGAATGCGTGACGCTGGCCGGCACCGATCCCGAGTCCGCCGCCCGGCGCGTCTCCGAGCTCGCCCAGCTCATCGACGAACGCCAGAACACCGCCATCCCCGAGCTGGGCAAGATCCCCACCGGGTGGGACGACCTCGGCGGGCCCGAGAAGCCCACGTTCTCCTCCTACGACGTGCGCCCGTACGACGTGCTGGTGGTGCTGGACGGCGCCCAGGTGCTGCGGGGGCTGCCCGGGATGCCGCAGGTCCTGCGCCAGGGCCCGCGCTGCGGCGTGTACACCCTCGCCCTCGACGAGGACCAGCGCCTGCTGCCCGAGGAGTGCCAGACGGTGGCCGCGTGCGGCGACGACGGCCTCGCGCAGCTGCGCGGCGGCGGCCTCGACGTCATCGGGCCGCTCCTTGCCGACCTCGTCTCACCCGGCTGGTGCGACCGCCTGGCCAGAGCCCTCGCCCCGATCCGCGACGTGAGCAGGGACGATCCCGCGGGCAACCTGCCCGGCGCGGTGCGGCTGCTCGACCTGATGGGCCTGCCCGAACCCTCCGGCGAGGAGCTGGCCGCCCGCTGGCGGGAGCGCGGCACCACCGAGGCGCTGATCGGCGTCGGCCCCGACGGCCCCTTCTCGGTCGACCTCAAGCTCGACGGCCCCCACGGGCTCATCGCCGGCACCACGGGCGCGGGCAAGTCGGAGCTGCTCCAGACGCTCATCTGCTCGCTCGCGGTGGCCAACCGGCCCGACCAGCTCACGTTCGTGCTCATCGACTACAAGGGCGGCGCCGCCTTCAAGGAGTGTGTACGCCTGCCGCACACCGTCGGCATGGTCAGCGACCTCGACGGTCACCTGACCCAGCGCGCTCTCGACTCGCTGGCGGCCGAGATCCGCCGCAGGGAGCGCCTGCTGCTGGCGGCCGGGGCCAAGGACATCGACGACTACACCGGCCCCGCGCTCCCCCGCCTGGTGCTGATCATCGACGAGTTCGCGGCGCTGGTGGCCGAGCTGCCCGACTTCGTCACCGGGCTGGTCGACATCGCCCGCAGGGGCCGGTCGCTGGGCATCCACCTGATCCTGGCCACGCAGCGGCCCGCGGGCGTGGTCACCGCCGACATCCAGGCCAACACCTCGCTGCGGATCGCGCTGCGGGTGACGGAGCCCGCGGAGTCGTCCGACGTCATCGACCTGCCCGACGCGGCCCACATCTCCAAGTCGACGCCCGGCCGCTGTTACGTGCGCTCGGGCGTGGGGGCGGCGACCGCCGTGCAGACGGCCAGGGTCGGCGGCCGCAGCCCTGCCGCCGGCGGGCCGTCGCGCGCGGGGAACGTGCGGGTGCTGGAGGTCGGCTGGGGCTCGCTGGGCCGTCCGCTCCCGCCGCCACCGGAGCCGGAGGAGGACGCGACCGGCACGGACCTCGGGCTCGTCGCCGACGCCCTCGTCGAGGCCGCGCGCCTGGCGGGCGTCCCCGTCCAGCCCAGTCCGTGGCTGGACCCGCTGCCCACCGGCCTCGTCCTCGACCAGCCCTCCGCCGGGCATCCCGTCCTGGCCGCCCCGATTCCCGACACCGCGGCGTACGGGGGCGCGTTCGCCGAGGTGGCGCCGTTGCCGTTCGGCGTCACCGACCGCCCGTGGGCCCAGGACCGGCATCCGCTGGCGCTGGACGTGGCGCAGGGCGGTCACCTGCTCATCGCGGGCGCGGCCCGCAGCGGCCGGTCGACGGCCCTGCGCACGATCGCGGGCTCCATCGCGGCCCACGCCTCCCCCTCGGACGTGCACGTGCACGCGATCGACTGCGGCTCGGGCGCGCTGCTGCCGCTAGTGGCGATGCCGCACTGCGGCGCCGTGGTGACCCGCGACCAGCTCGACCGGGTGGAGCGCCTGCTGACCCGCCTCAAGGCCGAGGTGGGCCGCCGCCAGCAGCTGCTGGCCGAGGCCGGGCACGCGTCGCTGGCCGAGTACCGGCAGGCGGGCCACCGGCTGCCCTGGCTGGTGCTCCTGCTCGACCGCTGGGAGGGCTTCGTCGCCGCCTTCGAGGGCTACGACTACGGCCGCATGATCGAAGGGCTGCTCCAGCTCCTGCGCGAGGGTCCGGCGGTGGGCCTGCGAGCGGTGGTCACCAGTGACCGCTCCGGCCTGCTCGGGCAGGTCTCGACGGTCTTCGACGACCGGCTGCTGCTGCGGTTGTCCGACTCGTCCGACTACGGCCTGGCGGGGTTCCCGCTCAAGGGCCTGCCGTCGTCGATACCGCCGGGCCGGGCACTCTCGCTGGGCGAGCACGGCATCGTGGAGCACCACATCGCCCTCCTGGACGCGGACCCGGCAGGCCCGGCGCAGGTCGCCGCGCTGCAGTCCCTGGCCCGCGCCGCCGCCGGCCCTCCCGGCACGGCCCCAGGCCCGAAGCCCGGCCCCGCGCCCGAGAACGGCACGGCCGCAGGCCCGAAGCCGGGCCCGGCGCACGAGAACGGCCGGGGCGTCTGGCGCTGGGAGGGAGATCCTCCGCTGCGGGTGGACGCACTTCCGATGCGCATCACGGCGGCCCAGACGCTCGCCCTCGACCCTGCCTTCAGCCCGCCGTCGCCGCTGTGGGCGCTGGTCGGCGCGGGCGGCGACGCCCTGGCCCCGCTCGGGCTCGACCTGCTGGCCCACGGCCCCGGCGCCGTGATCGCGGGGCCGTCGCGTTCCGGCCGCTCGTCGGCGCTGGTGACGGCGGCCCGCTCGCTGATCGCCCGCGGCACCCCGGTCGTCGCCGTCGCCCCGCGGCGCAGCCCGCTGAAGGAGCTGGACGGCGCCGTCGCGGTGCTGGACGGCAACGCCACCGACCTGCCGGAGCTCGTCGCGGACCTGCATGGCTACGTCGTGGTGGTGGACGACGCCGAGCTGATCAACGCGGACGGCCCGCTGGGCGCCGCCCTGGAGGAGGTGCTCAGGTCGGGCAGGGACGGCGACCACGGGCTGCTCATCGCCGGCGTGACGGGGGACCTGGCGGTCGCCTACCGCGGGTTCGTGGCGGAGACGCGCAAGTCGAGGACGGGGCTCCTGCTGGCCGTGCAGAGCCAGGCGGACGGCGACCTCTTCTCCATCCGCCTGCCGCGCGGCGCGGCCGGGGGCCCGCCGGGGCGCGGCTTCCTGGTGACGACCGGCACCTTCACCCCCGTCCAGGTGGCCCTCCCCGGCGGCCCGTAGGGGTCAGCCCTCGTCGGCGGGGAGGGTGAAAAGGCGGACGTAGAGGGGGCGGGCGCCCGGCGGGTTCTGCTACCTGACCTACCTGATCATGACCGGCGGGAAGCTGGCCGTGCCCGGACCGGTGTTGGGCGGGCGGCCGGTGATCGGGCTCGCGCTCCAGGTGCTCGCCGTGGTCACCGTCCCCGCGTCAGCCGATCTTGCTGTTCACCACCGAGTCCGTGTCGCCGCCCCAGATGTCGTCGTCCTCATGGAGCCACGTGCTGGACTCGCGATCCTGGCCTTCCTGGCCGCCTGCCCCGCCCATCCCGCCCATCGGCATGAACGGCATGCCCATGCCGTTCATGCCGGGCCTGCCGCCGACACTCGGCGAGGCCGCGGCCGCCACCGGGCCGCCGTTGCCGTACGTGCTCGGCCCTCCGGACGTCGCCCCCGGCGAGGACGACGTGGACGGGTTGCCGGAGCCGGTCTGAGGGCCGGTCCCGAGAGGCGAGCCGTTCGAGGTGGGCTGGTGTTCCTGCAGGTCCGTGGGACTGCCGGCGCCCACGTCAGGGTCGGGCGTCCGCCCGCCGTTGGTGGAAGCGCCAGGGCTCTGGGCATTCGGGTCCTGGCCGCCAGGGTTCTGGCCGTCCGCGTCCGGCGTTGTGGGAGAGCCGGTCGACGGGTCGTCGCCCTGGCCGGTCTCCGGATCACCGGGGGTGGTGGGTGTCGGGCCTGAAGGGCCGTCGGGTCCGTCAGAGGGCACCGTCACGCGCGGATCTCCGATCGGCGGCCCGGACGGGTCGTCACCGTCGTACGCGGTGGGAGTCACGTCGCCCGGGTCCTGGTCGGGGAACTGCGGGAGATCGATGTCATCGGGTCCGTCGTCCGGCATCTGCGGAGGCTTGATGTCCCTGAGCGTCGTCTGCAGCGTGTCCGGCATGTCGGCGTGAACCTGGTAGAGGTCCTCGCCGAACGTTTTCAGGTGCAGCCCCGCCAGCTCGTCCTGCGACCCCCAGTCGCCCCGGGCGTTGTCACCCGCGTAATAGCCAGAGTAGACGCTGTAGCCGTCGGCGATGCTGTCGTTCCAGGTGCCGCCGCCCAGACCTCCTTGGTTGGCCCAGGTCGGCATGATCCCCTTCCAGCCGTCCTGGATGAACTCCTGGTGCTTGCGCACGACCGTGGCGAGGGATCCGATCGGTGTGGACATGTTCTTCAGCTTCTCGGCCAGCTCGCCCAGCGACACGTACAGCAGCCCGAGCGCTTCCTGTGCCTCGACCGAGGAGGGGCCCTCCCAGACCTCGGCCAGCCTGCCGGCCTGCGTCCTGATCGCCTCCTTGGCGATGTTGGCCGCCGAGTGGGCGTCGTTGTAGGCGGTCGACGCCTGCTCGATGCCGGTGGCGTCGAAGCCGTTGATGAAGGTCACGACCTCCTCGACGCTCCGGCCGCCCGTGTCCACCGACCAGTCGGCACAGTACGGCTTCAGCATGTGGACGTTCTTCTTCGCCTGCCCCATGCCGGTCAGACACCGCCCTCATTGGCCGCGTTCGTCACCTGATAGGTGCCTGCCCCGGCCTCCACCAAGGAGATCGCGGTGGCGAAGTTCTCCAGGACCTCCTCGTAGGCGGTCAGGAACTCCTGCTGGCTGTGCGACACGAGGTCGGCGAACGCCTGGCCACCCTGCCAGCGCTCCATGCTGCGGATGTGGGTGAGGACCGCACGGAGAGAGCCGTACGTTTCGAGGTCGATGATCGAGCCCTGGTTCTCGCCCCGGCCCTGGCCACTGATGGGCTCCAAGACCTCGCGCAGCTCTCCGGCGATGTTGGCGATCGTCTTGGGGCTGTATTTCACGCCGTCACGATCGGGTTGCAGCCCGGGCCAGTCACGGGGCGGTTCGGTTTCTGCCATGAGCTTCCCCCTTTGAACACTCGATCAAGTAGCGTACTTGACCGTTCCCTTGGAGTACAGAAAGCACATAGTCAACATGCGTAACATTAGATGATATGCAGACCCAGAAGGATCTATACCAGGCGCATCGGTTGATGACGCAGCGCTTGGGGATGGCTCTGCTGCAGGGGGAGCCGGACTTGCCGGAGTCCCCGATGCGCAGACAGAACGTGGCGACGTTCGCAGGGCTTCTGATCGCCGTGCTGATCGTCGCCGGGTTCGGAATCTGGGGACTGCTCAGTCAGGGTGGGCACGCCACCAAGCTCACCGATCCCGGCCAGTTGCTGGTCGAGGAGGAGACCGGCGCCGCGTACGTCTTCAACCAGAAGAGCGGCCAGCTGCAGCCCGTGGCCAACTACGTCTCCGCCCGGCTGCTTCTCGACAGCCAGGACATCAAGGTCAGGTCGGTGTCCGCCGAGTCGCTGGCCGGCTACACCCGAGGGCAGATGGTGGGCATCCAGGGCGCTCCCGACTCGCTGCCCAAGAAGGAGCGGCTGGTCAAGGGGCCGTGGTCGGCGTGCGTGGCCGAGACGGCCGACGCCGCCGCGGGACGCAGGTCGTACGTGTCGCTCGTGGGCGGGACGGACATCGGCGGCACGCCGGTGGGCGACGAGGCGTTGCTCGTCAACGACGGGCGGCAGAACTGGGTGCTCTGGTCCAACCAGCGCCTGCGGGCCCCGAACGTGGACCGGCTCACCGACCAGACCCCGCGCCGCGTACCCGCCTCGTGGATCAACGCCATCCCCGCGGGCGTCGACTTCGCCGCCCCCAAGATCCCGCAGCTCGGCAAGAAGGCCGTCGGCCCCGGCGGCACGGCGTCCAGGGTCGGGCGCGTGTACAAGGTGGCGTCCGTGGCGGGGTCGAGCGAGCGCTGGTACGTCCTGCTGGCCGACGGCATCGCCCCCATCAGCAACACCGAGGCGCTGCTGCTGCTCCAGGACCCGGCCATCAAGGCCGCCTACGGGAGGAGCGGGGCCCGCGAGACGCTGATCGACGCGGCGACCGCCAACGCGACCACGGTGTCGAAGCAGTCGGTGCGCAAGCCGGGCCTGCCGGCCACCATGCCGGCTTTCCGCACGCCCAGCGTTTCCGCCCCGCTCTGCGCGGTGTACGCCAACACCCAGAAGGGCTCGACCAGCGCCGTGCTGACCACCGGCAGCAAGGTCCACATCCCGCCGCCGTCGACGAGCGCCGGCGCGGACAAGGTCGACCAGGTGCTGCTCCCGCCGGGCAGCGCGGTGCTGGCCGGCACCCTGCCCGGCGACGGGCAACTGTCCGCGGTGCAGCAGTACTCGCTCATCACCGACCAGGGCAAGAAGTTCCGGCTCGCCTCGGCGGACGCGATAGGCAAGCTGGGGTACGAGGCGAAGGACGTCGCGCCGGTGCCGGTCCACCTGCTGCGGCTCATCCCTGACGGCCCCGCGCTGGACCCGGCGGCCGCGATGACGCCCGTGCAGGACGTGCGGAACGTCCAGACGAACCGGACGACCCAGACGACGGGATGACGGCCTAACGCGGCAGGCCGCCGTCCATGGACTCGTCCATCTGCGGGGAGAGCGCGCCCATCTCCTTCTCGTACGTCAGGCCGTCGTTCGTGAACGGCATCGCGCCGCCGTTCTGCATCGAGGACATCTGGGTCGGCATGGCCTCAAGTGTGGGGAAGATCTTGCCGACGCTCTCGGTCTGCGTCTTGAGAAAGATCAGCAGTCCGGCGAGGGTGGCGACGGCTATGCCATGCTTCCTGAGCATCGCCTTGGTGATGCTCAGCCCTTTCAGGCCCATGCGCGTCTCCCAGACCTCCTTGGCCACCATGCCCCAGCCAGTGGCCGAGGTGAGCAGAAACCCATAGCTCACTATCACCACAGTCCACATGAACATGGCGAGGGCCGTGCAGGTTACGGCGCCCCACTTGAAGAAATCCGCCTGCGCATCGACGCCGTCGCCTGTGGCGTTACGGGACTCCTTGAGCTGCTGCAGCGATTCCTTGAAGCTGGTGTGAACGGTCTCGAACGAGTCGAAGGCCTGCCCTTCCCACGTGCCTTGGTCTTTGAGCTGCGCCTTCAGATCGTCCAGCTGCTGGTCCAGCTGGTCGAGTTCCTCCATGTCACCGGAGTGGTCGGCCGTGCGCCACTGCCTGGCCGCATCCCCCATACCCTCGGGGTCGGACACCAAGGTGCCGATGGCTAGCGCCATGTACGACGCCCAAGGCTTCCTGAGCACCAACGCTGCGGCCGCAGCCGAACCCGCGGCCGTAAGGTACATCTCCTTAAAGACGCTCATATTTCCTCCTCCCCGATGACCTGCGGTGCGATGTCCTCATCGCCGCCCCAGACGCCTTCGTCCTCGGGGAGCCCGACGTTCTTGTCCCGGTCGCGTTCCTGGCCGGCGCCCGCGCCCGCGCCGCCCATCGGCATGAAGGGCATCATCGGCATGCCGGACGCGCCCGCTCCGCGCAACCCGGCCGCCGAGACGCCGCCGTTCGCGCCGGCGCCGAGTCCTCCCGCTCCCGTGCCCGGGCCGCTGACGGAGCCGGGCCCCACGCGGGTGCCCGAGTTCGGAGCGTTGGGATCCACGGACGGCAGGTTGCCGCCCGGGATCTGCGGGGTCGTGGGGTCGTAGTTCGACAGGTCGGTCGCGTCCGGGTTATTGAGCGCCGAGTCGATGTCGGGGACCTTCATGTCCGCCGGGTCGGTGCCCGGCAGGTTCTGCTGGGGCAGGTCGGTGCTAGGGGTGTCCATGTCGGGCAGGTCGCTGTCAGGCAGCTCGCCATCCGGCAGGTCGCTGTCGGGCAGCTCGCCATCCGGCAGGTTGCTGTCGGGCAGTTCACTGTCGGGCAGGTTGGTGTCCGGCATGGCGGACATCTCCGTTTCGCCCAGATCACCGAGGCCCGGGTCGGGCATTCCACCGGGGTCACCCAGCCCGAGGTCTTCGGGCCCTTGCGGGCCAAGGTCGCCGGGGCCGCCGGGGCCGCTGTCCTCGTCGGCCTTGCGGTAGTTGCGATCGGCCGCCTTGAGCGCCGGAGACCAGGTCTCCAGCGCCCTGCGCGCCCGGTCCAGCGTGTCGCGCTGGGTCTCGATCGACTGCGAGTGGAGGCTCCCGAGCCCCCAGCCCGCCACGCCGAAGCCCGGCCAGGGCACGTCGAGCTTGCTGTCGGCCGTCTGCAGACCGGTAAGAAGATCGGTCTGATCGCCGATCTTGTTGCCTGCCCTCTCGAGCTCGTCCTTGGTGAAGGAGATGCCCGACGACATCTCCAGCCCTTCGCCGCCGAGGCCCGTGAGGCCCGGTATCCCGTACGTCACTCGATCACCGGATCCGTCGTGTCATGACCGACCGTCCAGCAGTTCGCGTCCTCCGGCACGTACGTGTTCCGCTCCAGATCGCTGTACTCGCCGCCGCCCACGCCGCCGCCCATGAACGGCATGAAGGGCATCCCGCCCGCCATCCCCGTCGAGCTGCCGCGTCCGAGGGGGGTGACCAGCGGGGACTGGCCACCGCCGATGGCCGGCGAGCCGATCACCGAGGGGATGCCCGGCGTGCCGCCCGTGGTGGGAAGGTTATAGCCGATCTGCGGGTTGAGCGTGGTGGACGGCGTGGTCACGGTCGGCGGAGCGATCGTGGCGGTCGGCGGCTGGTAGCCGGCCATGTCGGTCTGGCGCGGATCCGTGGGATTCGTGCCGTCGGTCGTCGTCGTGTCGTCGGCACCGATGACAGGCGGCGCCGTGGCGCCGTTCTCCGATCCGGGGTCCTGACCTCCGGGGTCCTGGGAGGCGGGCGGGTCCGTGCCCGGGTCGGCCGGGGTGTCCGGGCCGGGGTTGGTGGGATCACCGGGGTCGGAGCCACCAGGATTGGAGCCGCCAGGGTCGGAACCACGCGGGTCGGAGTCACCGCGATCGGATCCCTGCGGCTCGGAACTGCCGGAAGGGGAGCCACTGCCGGTGCCTCCGGTGCTCGTGTTCGACACTCGCGAGCCGCCGTCGTAGGAGCCGCCATCGTCGTTCACGGGAGTCGTGAAAGCAGGGCCTTCCGTCCCGGGACCCGTGCGGTAGTCCGGTTCCTGCGTCTCGGCGGGGCCGCTGGGGATGGTGACCGCCGGAAGATCGTAGGAGACGCTGTGCGGAAGATCGATGTCGTAAATGCTGACGATCTTCTGGTTGAGCTCGTAGAGCGCGCGCTGGGCCTGGGTGTTCTCGAGGCCCTCCCTGACGAGGTCCTCTTCTTGCTGGGTCAGGCCGGCGGAGGGGACAGACACCTCCTCGTCGACCTGGGTCTTGGTGTCGTTGAGGTGCCCCGCGTACGTCTGCAGCGCGGCGCCCATCATGGACAGCTTGCTGGACAGCTCGTTGCCGGTGGCGTGCAGCAGCTCCAGCGCGGTGCGGGCTCTGGCGGCGTCGGGCCCCTTCCAGACATCGGCGATCTTGCCGGCGTGCGCCTCAAGGGCGTTGATGGCCTGCTCGATCTTGCTCGCCGCGTCCTGGTAGGTCTGCCCGGTGGTCTCGATGGTGAAGGAGTCGGTGTTCTGGAGCAGCGCCTTGATCTCGCTCTTGTCCTTGTCGACCCAGGCGCCCTGGGGCGTCCGGTCGAAGGAGAGGATCGTGACGACCCCCCGCTGCTGGCCCATCAGCCCCTACCCTCGTTGGTCTGGCGGGCCCGGTCGTGGCTGTCGGCGCTCGCCTCCACGGCCTCGACCACGCTCTGATACGTCTCGATGAACCTCTGGTAGACCTCGGCGAACTTCCTGCCCGCGTTCTTCGACTCGACGGTCGAGGCGAGGGCCAGGGCGTCGTCCCACTGACCGATCTGGGCCGCGGAGAACTCTCCGCCCGTCGAGATCTGGTTGATGTTCCCGTTGGGCCGCTCACCGCCGCCGAGCATGGCGTCGAGGCTGATCCTCAGCTCTCTTGCCACCCCTCGTATGCCCGTCGGCGAGTTCTCGCGGGCTCCACCCTCGAACAGCTGCGGATCGGCGGCAAGGGGGTCGCTGCCCCCGTCCGTCGCGTCCCTGCTTGTCATGCTCCACCTCTAGCAGCAGAACTCTCGGCCACCGCGGCTGGCGATGACCGAGAGGATCGACGGTCCGGGTCAGTCCGTCCAGATACCGATGTTGCGCCGCTCGGCCTGCTCATAGTTGCCCTTGGCGACGTTGACCGCCGACGCGGCCTGGAACAGTTGCTGGCCCATCGCCTTCTCGTGGGCGTTCCACTTCTGGCGCTTCTCCTCGAAGAACCGCTCGGCTTCGCCCTCCCAGCTCGGGCCGAGCTCCCTCTTGATGTCCGCGTACAGGTCGTCGGTGGCGCGGTCGAGCTCGGTGACGACCTTCTTGAGCTCCTCGTAGGCCTGCTCCATCGAGCCGAACCGGACGTACGTGTAGTCGTCAGGCGTGGTCATGGCGTTCTCCGTCCTGCTCAGCGGTTGGCGTTGATGAGGGAGTCGATGCGACCGCCCTCACCGGCTCCGACGAAACCACCGGCGATGTCCATGTTCTGGTCGGCCGCGTTCCGGTAGACGCCCGCGCCGATGTTCATCCGGTCGTAGATGTCCTCAAGGATCCTGATGACGCCCCTGAACTCGCCGTCCCACTGGGTGAGGGCCGTGGCGAACTTCTGCGCCGCGCCGCCCTTCCAGCCCTGGGTGGTCAGGTCGGCCTTGATCTGCTCGACCCGCTGCCGCATGCCCTCGATGTACTGGGCGGTGTCCTGGCAGTAGCCTGCCGCGTTCGTCAACTGAGTGGGGCTTGCCCCGTACAGTGCCACTGGACCTCCAAGTCGATATGGCGTTGCTGCTACGGCGGGCGGTCACCCCCTGATGGAACCGACTACCCCCGCGATCAACCTCAAAAGGCATGTTAGCCACCAATGACCCCCTTATTCCCAGAAACCACAAATCACGGATTAGTCGCACTCTTGCAACTTTCAGGTGAACGCCCTGGTGGCGGGCCTGGTATGTCCTGACAAACATCTGATCCAGACGGTGGACGGGCTGCGTCAGAGGTTCATCCTGCGGCGGATGCGGTCGAGCTCGCCCATCACGTCCGCGAACGCCCTGTCGTGCAGCGCCCCCGCTTCCCTGATCCTGCCGAGTGCGGCCTCGGGGTCGGAGAGGTGCTTCATGGGGTTGTCGTCCTCGCCGAACATCTCACTCGTGGCGGCGTTGAGCCGGCTCTGGAAATCAGCCGTGGCCTCCGCGAGCGTGGTTTTGATCAGGTCGGCCAGCTCGCCCGAGGACAGCCGCATCGCCTTCGGGTGGATCTCCAGCGTGCGCATGCCCTGATGGTCGTACTCCACGGTGACGAAACCGTCCTCGTCCTGGGCATGACCGACGTACGACCCGACCTCCTCCTGGAACTTCTCCAGAAGGGCGAGCTGCTCGTCCGCACCCTTCAGCAGCTTGTCTATGTCGATCTTCGCGAAGTCGCCGAACTCCTGCATCTCACTACCCTTCTTGTCGGATCATCCGGACAGCCCGCGCACCCAGGTGTAGACCTCCAGCACGCCCAGAGCGAGCGGGAAGAGCTGGACGATCAGCACGAGGTCCAGGATGTCGGCCGCGCGGCCCCAGAACGGCGAGGGCTTTCCCGTTGGCAGCCACAACCCGATGCCGACGCTCGTCAGCGCCACCCACAACACCCCGATGGCCACGGCCAGCGAGCCGACGATCCCGCCGGAGCTGATCAGCGACAGCGCCAGCATGGAGAGCCCGGCCAGGCCCGCCCCGATGAGCCAGATCCGCTGGCCGAACCCGCGGAAGACCCGGGCCCGCATGATGAGCGTGAGCGACAGTGACACCATCATGACGGCCGCCACCCAGCCGTCGGCGAACACCAGCAGCACCAGCGCCATCAGCGCCGAGAGGGCGATGGCCGCGATCATGCCGGTGGCGTAGCGCTGCGCGCCCCTGGTGCGCTCCTGGATGGCCGCGGCGTCCAGGCGCTGGTTGTCGCTGCGGAGTTCCTCCGCGGTGGTCGGCATCGCCGGCAGCGGCACCTTGGCGAGCTTGAACGACAGCGTGGGCACCAGCGGGCTGAACGCCAGCAGCACCGCGATGGCCAGCGCCGCCACCCCGGCCGGCGGGGCCGACCACACCATGATCACCGCCGCGCAGATCCCGGCGACCGTGGCGGCGACGGCCGTACCGAGGAAGCCGGGAACGCCGTCGGAGATCACCGCGCCCGCGACGGCGGCCACCAGCGCGGTGCAGGCGAACGCCGACAGCAGGTGCGGCACGCCGAAGGCCAGCGGGGTCCCGCCCGGCGCGAACAAGCCCGCGACGAATCCGTACGGCAACGCCGCGTGCCCGATCAGGGCGCCGGCCATGGAGTCCCCGACCGCCCGGGACAGCAGGGCGCCGGTGACGACCAGCAGCAGGGTCAGCAGCGCGGCCACGATCGTGACGGTCACCCCCGGCATGCCGGACACGGCCAGGCCGAACCCCCCCAGGATGAGCAGGCCCGCGGCCCCGCCGGCGCCCACCAGCCTGGTGTGCTTGGCCGACCAGACACCGCCGTCGCGTACGCCGGAGGCGACCACGTCGGCCACGTCGTCATAGAGAGCGGGCGGCAGGATCGCCTCGCGCGGCCTGAGGTAGAGGATCTCCCCGTCGAGCACGCCCAGCGCGCCGAGGCTCTGCCCGAGGTCGAGCGGCGCCCCGCCGAGCCGCTGCAACGTCCACCCGGGAGCGGCCGCGGCGTCGCCGCCCACCTCTCCCAGCGCGCGCAGCAGGCTGGGCAGCACGTTGGGCAGCGGGACGTCAGCGGGAAGCGCCAGATCTGCCTTGCGCCGCGGGCCGACGATCGTCACGTGGCACTGCGCCGGCAGGGGCATCGGCACCTGCGGCAGCGCGCTCTGGTGGAACGGCCCTTGCGGAGGCTGCCCGGGCGGTCCCGGGAAGCCTGGCGGCGGGCCGTGCATCGGAGGAAATCCCGGGGGCGGACCCTGGGCCGGCGGTGGACCGAGTGGAGGCCCCTGAACGATCTGTCCCATCTCAACTCTCCGTCCCCACCAATGGTCACGGACAACAGAGAACATATCTGGTCTTTTCTGGTAAGAACGTCGTGATGAGCATCGTCGTCGTACGCCGGCCAGAACGCCGCCCGGGCCCCAAGCCGCCCCGCGGCGAGGTTCTGATCGAGTCACCGCCCGAAATCCCCGAAGTCCAGGGGCAGGGCTTCTCGATGGTCCTCACCTACCTCCCCATGGTGGCGGGTGCGGCCGCGATGGCCCTGATGTTCACCGCCTACGGCAACGCCAACCCGATCATGTACGTCGCCAGCGGCCTGTTCGCGTTGTCCATGGTCGGCATGACGCTCGGCCAGATGGGCCGCCAGGCGGGCGAGCGGAAATACCGGCTCAACGGCGCCCGCCGCGACTACTTCAGGTACCTGGGCCAGATCCGCAAGCGGACCAGGCGCGCGGCGCAGCAGCAGCGCGAGGCCCTGGAGTGGAGCGGCCCTGAGCCCGACTCCCTGTGGTGGATCGCCATGGGCCCCCGGCTGTGGGAGCGCCGCCCGCGCGACGAGGACTTCGCGACCGTACGTCTCGGCACCGGCGTCCAGAAGCTGGCCGTCCAGCTCATCCCGCCGGACTCCAAGCCCGTCGAGGACCTGGACGCGCTGTCGGCCGGCGCGCTGCGCAGGTTCATCAGGGCGCACTCGACGGTCGCCCAGTTGCCCGTCGCCGTGGCACTCGGCTCGTTCGCCAGGATCAGGGTGAACGGCGACCCCGTCGCCGTGCGCGACCTGCTGCGCTCCGTGATCAGCCAGCTGACCGTGTTCCACTCGCCCGACGACATGCGGATCATGGTGTGCTCCGGCGAGGAATGGATGCCGCACTGGGAGTGGGTCAAGTGGTTGCCGCACGCGCTGCATCCCGAGGAGGAGGACGCGGCGGGACAGGTCCGGCTGATGGCGGAGAACCTCAGCGAGCTGGACCGGCTGGTCGGGAACGAGCTCAAGGAACGCGCCAGGTTCCGGCCGGGGTCGGCCGGGGACGCGCTGCCGTACCACGTGCTCATCGTGGACGGCGGGCACGTGCCGCACGACTCCCAGCTCGGCAGCGACGCCATCCAGGGAGTGACGGTGATCGACCTGTCCGGCTCGACCGCCGACGTGGCGGAGCAGAACACGTTGCGCCTGGACGTCCAGCCCGACGGCTTCTACATGGTGAAGATCGACCACGCGGGCAAGGAGCACAGGACACGGTTCGGCGACCCGGACAAGCTCGACTTCCTGCGGGCCGAGGGCCTGGCCAGGCAGCTCGCGCCGCTGCGGGCCTCGGCGGCCTCCGCGGGCGAGGCCGAGGACGTGCTGGCGATCAACACCACCCTGACCGACCTGCTGGGCGTCGGCGACCCGGCCCGCGTGGACCCCGCGCTCACCTGGCGGCCCCGAGCCGGTCGCAACAGGCTGCGGGTGCCGATCGGGCTCGGATCCGACGGGCGGATCGTGGAGCTCGACATCAAGGAGTCGGCCCAGGGCGGCATGGGCCCGCACGGGCTGGTGATCGGAGCCACCGGCTCGGGCAAGAGCGAGCTGCTGCGGACGCTGGTGCTGGGGCTGGCCGTCACGCACTCCCCCGAGATCCTCAACTTCGTCCTGGTCGACTTCAAGGGCGGCGCGACCTTCCTCGGGCTCGACTCGCTCACCCATGTCTCCGCGGTCATCACCAACCTGGAGGACGAGCTTCCGCTGGTCGACCGCATGCACGACGCGCTGCACGGCGAGATGGTGCGCAGGCAGGAACTGCTGCGCTCGGCCGGCAACTACGCCTCGCTGCGCGACTACGAGCGGGCCAGGGAGCAGGGGGCCGACCTGGCCCCGCTGCCCACGTTGTTCGTGGTGCTCGACGAGTTCAGCGAGCTGCTGTCCGCCAAGCCGGAGTTCATCGACCTGTTCGTGATGATCGGCCGGCTCGGCCGCTCGCTCGGCGTGCACCTGCTCCTCGCCTCCCAGCGGCTGGAGGAGGGGCGGCTGCGGGGCCTGGACACCCACCTGTCGTACCGGATCGGTTTGCGCACCTTCTCCGCGATGGAGAGCCGGGTCGTGCTGGGCGTGGCCGACGCGTACGAGCTGCCCTCGGCGCCCGGCAACGGCTACCTCAAGGTCGACACCACCAACATGACCAGGTTCAAGGCCGCCTACGTCTCGGGCGCCTACCAGGGCGACCACCGCCACGCCGGCTCGGACGACGACCAGGCCACCCAGCGCCAGGTCGTCGAGTACACCTCGGCGTACGCGCCGCTGCCGCTCGTGCCCGAGCCCTCCAAGGAGGCCCCCTCCACGGAGGTGGACGAACGCGGCCCGCAGGACAGCCTGCTCGACATCGTCGTCCGGCGGCTGGCCGGACACGGCCCTGCGGCCCACCGCATCTGGCTGCCCCCGCTCGACGAGCCACCCACGCTCGCGCACCTGCTGCCGCCGCTCTCGGTCACGCCGGAGCTCGGGCTGTCCACGCCCACGTGGGACGGCCGTGGCAAGTTGCACGCCGTCATCGGGATCATCGACCGGCCTTTCGAGCAGCGGCGTGACCCGTACTGGCTGGATCTGTCCGGGGCGGCCGGCCACGTCGGCGTGGCCGGCGGGCCGCAGAGCGGCAAGAGCAACGTGCTGCGCACGCTGATCTCCGGCATGGCCCTCACCCACACGCCACGCGAGGTGCAGTTCTACTGCCTGGACTTCGGCGGCGGCGCCCTGGCGGCGCTGGAAGGGCTGCCGCACGTGGGCGGCGTGGCCACCAGGCTCGACGCCGACCGGGTGCGCAGGACCGTCGCCGAGGTGTCCTCGCTGGTACGGCAGCGCGAGCGGGGCTTCGCCGAGTCCGGCATCGAGTCGATCGCCGCCTACCGGCGGATGGTCGCCGACGGCAGCACCAAGAGCGACGGGTGGGGCGATGTGTTCCTCGTCATCGATGGGTGGCTGACGATCCGGCAGGAGTTCGAGAGCCTGGAGGCCGTGATCACCGACCTGGCGGCGCGCGGGCTCAACTACGGCGTCCACGTGGTGGCCACGACCAACAAGTGGTCGGAGTTCCGGCCGGCGATCAGGGACCTGTTCGGCACCAGGATCGAGTTCAAGCTGGGCGACGCGTACGAGTCGGAGATCAGCAGGAAGGCCTCGCTCGCGGTGCCGGAAGGGGTGCCGGGGCGCGGCCTGACCAGGGACGGCATGCACTTCCTCGCAACCCTGCCGCGGATTGACGGGCAGCGCACCGCCGAGGACGTGTCCGAAGGGCTGCGCTCGATGGTGGAGATCGTGCGGCGGTCCTGGCAGGGGCCGTCGGCACCGCCGGTGCGCCTGCTGCCGTCGCTGCTACCCGCGGCCTCCCTGCCGTCGCCGGAGAAGACGGGCCCGCAGCGCATCGCGATCGGCATCGACGAGGACACGCTCTCGCCCGTCATGCTGAACTTCGACACCGACCCGCACTTCATCGTGTTCGGCGACAACGAGTGCGGCAAGTCGAACGTGCTCAAGCTCATCATGGAAGGCGTGGTCGCCAGGAAGACGCCGGCCGAGGCCATGATGCTCGTGATCGACTACCGGCGCTCGCTGCTGGACACCGCGGTGACCGACCACCGCAT
This sequence comes from Nonomuraea sp. B1E8, assembly GCF_039871515.1. Classification (NCBI taxonomy): domain Bacteria; kingdom Bacillati; phylum Actinomycetota; class Actinomycetes; order Streptosporangiales; family Streptosporangiaceae; genus Nonomuraea; species Nonomuraea sp. B1E8. The sequence goes on from NZ_JBDPLS010000001.1 coordinate 624,318, forward strand.
CGGCTACGCCGCCTCCAGCACCGCGGCCGCCGAGCTGATCCAGGACGCCCGCTCCGCCCTGCTCAAGCGCCTTCCTCCGGCCGACCTCACTCCGGAGCAGCTGCGCTCGCGGAGCTGGTGGCAGGGCTCGGACCTGTACATCGTGGTGGACGACTACGACCTCGTGGCCACGTCGAACAACCCTCTGGCGCCGCTGGCGGAGCTGCTGCCGCAGGCCCGCGACATCGGGCTGCATCTGGTGCTGGCCCGGCAGAGCGGCGGCGCCAGCCGCGCCATGTACGACCAGGCCGTCCAGCGCATGAAGGAGATGGCCAGCCCGGCGCTGATCATGTCGGGCAACCGGGAGGAAGGCCAGCTCTTCGGCAACGTCCGCCCGCAGCCGCTGCCCGCGGGCCGCGGCTTCTACGTCGACAGGAAGTACGGTGCGCGCCTGATCCAGACCGCCTACATGGAGCAGCCGTGATTCCTGGTCCCGGGACGAAGGTGCCCATGTTGACCGCCCTTTCCTGCCTTCACCGACCGCCGGGAGTCCCATGAGTTACGTGGACGTACATGTTCAAGCGCTGGAGGAGTGCGCACGCCAGGCCCTCAGGGTGAAGAACATGCTCGACTTCGGCGACGCGTTCGTGAACTCCGACGTCACCGCACCTCACGGCGACACCAAGTCCGATGTCTTCGGCGAGCTCGAAGGCGCCGGCGACCTGGCCGCGAAGATCGACGCGGTCTGGGAATCGGTCAGGTCCGAACTCGGCGAGGGACGCAACCGCCTGACCAACGTCGAGCGGGCGCTCGGCCAGGTCGCCTCCAACTTCCGCGACGCCGAGACGGGGTCAGGCGCATGAGCATCGTCGAGACCCTGGCCGGGCTCAAGAACAAGGTCGACGGCGACCCGGTGGCGATCAGGAACATCGCCGCCGCCATGCGGACGATGGGCGGGCACATCGCCACCTCGACGAACAAGCTCGTCAGAAACGTCACCGAAGTCGGCAAGGCCTGGGAGGGCGACTCGGCCAACGCCTTCGCCGACTACATGACCGCCTACCCCACCGCCGGCCGGAGGCTCAAGAGCGCCCTCAACTCCTGCGCCTCCGCCCTCGACACGGCGGCCACCAAGCTGGAGACCGCCCACTCCACGGTCAGCGGGCTCCACGAGGCCGCGACCACGGCCGCGAGCGACTACCGGCGCGACCACAGCGACGCCACGCAGACCGAGATCGACAACCACGTCAAGCAGCAGCTCGACGATCCGGTCGGCAAGGCCAACCAGGCCGTCACCACGGCCACGACAGCCCTGACCACCGCCAAGACCGCGCTCGACAGGAAGCTCGGCGAGGACGGGTTCGGCTTCTTCAAGGGCATCCGGCAGCCCGGAGGCGCCGACTTCCTGCCGGGTGACCACCAGATCGACTGGGAGAAGACCGCGGGTTACTCCCCCACCTCGCTCGCCTCGGCGAACGCGCCCGACGGCCCGGACTCCGGCCCAGGGGCCGGAGGAGGCGGCGGAGGCGGAGGAGCCGGCGCGCCATCGTCGTACGGCAACACCCCGGCGCCAAAGCCGCAGGTCGTCGAGTGGATCAAGGAGGCCATCAGGGTCATCAAGTCGCCCGAGATGGCCGCGATCCTGAGGCAGAGGGGTCTGGACGTGAGCGACCTGGACCCGAACGACCCCAAGGACATCGAGCGCATCTGGACGATCATCCACCACGAGTCGGGCGGCAACCCCAACGCGATCAACAACTGGGACATCAACGCCAAGAACGGCGTGCCGTCCCAAGGGCTGATGCAGACCATCCCGCCCACCTTCAACGCGCACGCGCTGCCCGGGTACGACAAGATCCGGGAGCCGGTGGACAACATCATCGCCGGCGTCCTGTACACCTACAGCCGCTACGGCAATCTCGGCGAACACCCCGGGATCAAGTCCCTGGAGAGTGGAGACCCGAACGCCGGATACAAGCCCTACTGATCGAGTAGGAGGGTGAGGCCGCCTCACCCTCCTCTCCCACCACCGGACATGCGGGCCCGCATCCGGCGGTTCGTCAGCCGTGGTGCTGAGCCTGCGCCAGGTGTTCTGGAGTCCGAGCAGGCCGAGATCGTCCGAATGGGTGTTGGGCAGCGCCCGTTTCACAACCCTTCCCGGCTGATTGTCCCGTTCCCCTCACCGGTACTACGACCTCTGCTGACTTCTGCCTGGTCAGCCCTCACCTCACGACGGGAACCGTCGGCGCGGCGACAACAACAGCACAACCGACACCCGGGCAGATCTAGAACGATCATTTCCCCCTGCGCCCGCCGCGTCTACCTGACGGTCCTGTCGGTGATGACGGGCTTCACCTTCGCGTGCAGGCTCGCCCAGACCCATCCGGCCTCATACGCGGTCCGCGTTCCTCAGTGCAGAGTTTCGCCTCGGGCTTCCTCCAGGCCCCGCCTCACAACGACGCCCTTGCCTCCGGCTCGGAGTTAGCACCACCTCTTCCTCCAGGGGACTTTCACCCCCAAGGGGCGCACACGCGGAAACCCCCTCAGGAACCGGCCTGAGGGGGTTTCGCCGTCACGGGCGGGTCAGCCGCAGTTAGCCCAGTTCGAGCTGGTGCTCTTGCCCCTGTGGCTGCCGGCGAACCGCACGCACTTGCCCCTGGCCTGCAGCTTGACCGGCCCGGCGTAGTACATGTAGGTGCCGGACTCCGTCCAGGTGCGGCCGCCCTTGACTTCGAGCGTGGCGGTCACCTCGGTCGGCTTGCCCACGTACGTCGACTTCATGGTGACCACGCAGTTCTCACCGGTGCCGCCGTTGTAGAGCTGGAAGGTCTCGCCACCGGGGAAATCCTGGCTGCGCTGCACGGAGAAGCCCGGCCCGCAGACCATGACCGGCGTGTACGGGTTCCGCTGCGGCGGCGAACTGGTCTTGGTGGGCTGGGGTTTCGGGGTCTTCGTCTTCGTCGGCGTAGGTTTCGGGGTCTTCGTCTTCGTCGGCGAGGGCTTCGGCTCGGACGGCGTCGGCTCGGGGGTCGGCTCCTCGCTGACCGTCGGAGTGGGGGTCGGGGTGGGCGTCACCGTCACCGTGACGGTCGGCGCGGGTGTCGGTGTCGATGAGGGCTCCGGGGTCGCCGGTTGGGTCACGACGGCATCGGACGTGGGCGTCGGGCTCTGGCTCGGCCCGCCCGTCATGGTCACCGTGGGCTGGGCCTGCGTCGGCTGCGCGGCCACCGGCTGGGTCTGGATCGGTGCCGGCGTCGGAACGGTGCTGAGCTCGGGCGGCGTGGGCGTCTGCGACGTCCAGTCGGAAGGCAGCGTCATGGGGCCCACGTCGGCGTCCGACGGCTCACCCCACGGCGCGGTCACCTCCGGCTGGGCCTCCTGCTGCACCGGCTGCTCAGGCACGCCCTCCTGCGCGGCCGTCCTCTCGGACCGGCCGGCCTCCGGGGTTCCCTCCTCGGACGTTCCCACGGCCACGTTCACCGGCTCGAACCGCTGCGACGACGCATACTGGCTGGCGCCCCACAGTCCCGCGCCGGAGAGGACCACCAGCACGCCCACCGCGGCGGCCAGTCCCATGGGGAACTTCCGCGGCGGGCGGGAGGAGACCGTCTGCCCCTGGACCGTCGCCTGCCGCTCCTGCCTGGGCGGCTCCCACATGGGGCCCGATGGCGGCATCGGCACGCCTTCCATCGGCGAGGCGCCACCCTGAGTCTGCGGCGGCGCCGCCGGCCCCCAGTCCTGCTGCGAGGGCGGCGCCATCGGCAAGGGCACGCCCTCGATCGGCGCTCCCGGCACGGTCATGCCCTCAAGAGGCACCGCGGGAATGGGCACGCCCACGAGCGGCGCTCCCGGCTGGGACGGCTGCTGCTGCGGCGTCGGGCCGGCGGCGCCCCGCTGGTCCCCGAGGAGCCGCAGCATCGCCGTGTACGTGGTCGGCCGCGCCTCCACCTCCTTGGCCAGCGCGGCGAGCACCACCCCGCGCAGCGGCTCGGTCAGGTTCCCCACCTCGGGTAGCCCGTTCAGCACGGACTCGGCGTCCTGCCCGAACGGCGGCTCGCCGGTCGCGGCGAACACCACCGTCGCGGCCCAGGCGAACATGTCGGCGTATGGGCCGGAAACCGGCCCTCTGAGCTGCTCGGGAGCGCGGTAGCCCAGCTCGCCGACTGGCCCGCCGAGGTCGACGTCCGTCACCCTCGGGCCGCCCGCAGCGATGATCACGTTGTGCGGGGTGAGCCCGCGGTGCGTGATGCCGGCCAGGTGCACCGCGGTCAGCGCGGTCAGCATGCCCACCGACAGCCGCTCGAGCGCGTCGTGGTCGAGCGGGCCGTCCTCGGCCACGACCTGGGCGAGGCTGCGGCCCTCGACGTACTCGCGCACCACGTAGGGGCGGTCCTCGTGCCTGCCGGACTCCAAGGTCCTGGCGACGTACGAGCTGGAGACGCGCTGCACTCCTCTGAGCCGGGCGATCTCCTCGTCGTCCTGCTCCGGGACGGCGGGCAGCAACCTGATCACTCGTAGAGGCGCGTCCTCGGACTCTCTGCCGAGGTAGGCCACGCCACGGGGCCCATCGGCCAGCCGTCCTGAGATGGCGTACTCGCCCAGCTTCTCGGGATCACCCGGCCGTAGGGGGTGCATGATCGTCCCTTCGCTGATTCAAGATCTCAATGGGACATTCAACCAAATCCATCACATAGGTATCAGTAGTTTCACCGGCGAACTTCCGGTTTCACCAAAACGCAACCATCAGGACGGCCGGCCGGGACGCCATCCCCTGCGGCGGCCCAGCGGAATGAGCAGCGCGAGCGCGCCCGCCACGGCGATCGCCACCATGGCGCCGGTCCCCATCACCATGGAGATGCCGATGGCCCGCTCATCTCGGGGCGGGACCTTGGCGATGGCATCGGCGGGAAGCGCGGAGGGCGGCGGCTCGGCTACCACGGGGGCGTCGGCGTCCTCGTAGGGCAGCACGGCCGTCAGAGCGAGCACCGGGTTCACCATGCCCGCGCCGCTGCCCGTGCCCGTCGTGCCTTCGGCGGTGGCGATGATGCGGCGGCGCACCTGCTCCTGGGTGAGCTGGGGGAAGCGGGACCGCACGAGGGCGGCGGTGCCCGCCACATAGGGCGTGGCGAAGCTGGTGCCCTTCAGGTCGCGCTTGTAGCCAAGGCCCGGCCAGGGGGCGGTGATGTCCGTCCCCGGGCCGAGCACGGAGACGGGGGTGGTGGCGTTGGACAGGTCGGCGCGGCGGCCGTCTGGGGTGGCCGCGCCCACGGACAGCACACCCTCGTACGCCGCGGGATAGGCGGGCACGTCCTCGTCGTCGGGGCCCGTGACGTTCCCCGCCGCGGCGACCACGACGATGTCCTTGTCGAGCGCCCGCTGGACGGCAGCCCTCAGTCCGGAGTGATCGGAGGCCCGCACCGAGACGTTGATCACCTCGGCCTTCGCCGCGACGGCGTCGTCGATGGCGCTGATCAGCTTGGCGATGTCACCCTCGGTCTTGTTGCTCTGCTTGATCATCACCAGCTCGGCCTCGGGCGCGACCCCGTGGAAGGGCACCCCGCTCACATAGCGGGCGCCGATGATGCCCGAGACGGCCGTGCCGTGGCCGACGCAGTCGCGGTGACCGGTGTGCGTCTCGTCAATAATCTTGGAGATCTGGACCTGCGGGTGGTAGTCGGCACCGCTGTCGACGACCGCGACCCTGACCCCCGCGCCGCGCGTCAACTGCCAGGCGTTCTTGATGTCGAGCCGTTTCTGCGCCCAGGGCTCGCTGGCAGGCAGCTTCAACGTGCCCTTCTCCGGTTTGCACTCCTCGGGCGCGGCCACCGCCGCAGCCGGGGCCGCGCCGAGGTGCAGGGCGAGCAGGCTTGCGAGCAGAACGCGGCCGATCATGACGGGAAAGCGAAGCTCAGCCGCAGTTGGCCCACCCCGCACTCGTGCTCCCAGAACCGGCGCTGCCGGAGTAGCGGACACATTTGCCCTTGGCGGACAGCTTGACAGGACCCGCGTAGTATTCGAAGTTCCCCGAGTCGGTCTTGCTGCTGCCGCCCTTCACCTCCAGCGTCGCGCTGACGCGAGTGGACTTGCCGACGTCCGAGCCCGACTTGAGGGTGACGACACAGTTCTGCCCCGAGCTGTTGTTCCACAGCTGGTACGTCGTGCCGCCCTCGAACGAGGAGCTCCGCTGCACCACGAAACCACTGCCGCACACCTGGGTAGCGCTGTACGGGTTCTTCTTCGCCGCAGGCTTGGTCGTCTTCGTCGGCGTGGGCTTCGGGGTGGGCTTCGGGGTGGGCTTCGGGGTGGGCTTCGTCGTCTTCGTCGGCGTCGGCTCGGGCTCCCTCGTCGGCTCCTTGGTCGGCTCCTTCGTGGGCTTCTTGGTCGGGGTGGGCGTCTTGCTGGGCTTCACGGTCTTGGTCACCGTGGCCGTCGGCGAGGGCTTCTTGGTCGGCTTCTTGGTCGGCTTGCTGGTCGTTGTCGTCGGCTGGGCCGTCGCCGTCACCGTGGGCACCGGGACAGTCGTGATCGGCGACGGTGTCGGCACCGCCGTGAGCTCAGGAACCGCCGGCGAGCTGGTGGGGAGCTCGTCGGTCGGAAGCACCATCGGGCCGACGTCGCTGGAGTTAGGGTTCGGCGTGGTCGCCCACGGCGCGGTCACCTCGGCCTGCGGCTGCGGTGGCGCGCCCGTCGCCGACCCCTCACCCTGGGCGGAGAAGCCGTTGCCCTCGCCGGTCGTGTCCGTGCTGGACGCGGCGATCGGGGAGAACGTCACCTTGTCGGAGTACTGGCTCGCGCCCCACAGGCCGAGGCCGGACAGGAGCGCGACTGCGGTCAGGCCCGCCACGAGCCCGACGGGGAACGGCTTGCGCTGCTGCCCCTCACCCGGCTTGGGCACGACGCCGGGCTCCGGATTCTGGGGCGGCGGAGCCTGCTGGCCGGGGCCTGGCGGAGGACCCCAGGCAGAGGGTCCGGGCCCTGCCTCCACGGGACTCTGCGCCGGCACATGCCCCGGACCCATCGGACCCGGACCCATCGGACCCGGACCCGGCGGGATCTGGCCGATCGGGCCCTGGTGGTGCGCGGGGCCGGGGCCGCCTGGGCCGAACTGGCCGGGAGCAGGCTGCAGAGGACCGGGCTGCATGGGGCCAGGCTGTACGGGGCCCCGGGCGGTCTGGGGAGCGGGTGACGCCGGCGCCTGAGGCGGCTTGATGCCCTTGACGGAGAGCTGGATCGGCAGGATCGTGGGCGTCATCGGCCCGGGCTGCCCGCCGGGCGCGCCCTCAGCAGGGGCGGACGGCGCAGCGGAATCCTCCTGCGGGCCGGTGGGCACGTTGCCCCCCAGCAACCGCAGCATCGCCGTGTGCGTCGTCGGCCGCGCCCCCACCTCCTTGGAGAGCGCGGCCAGCACAACCTCGCGCAGCGGCTCGGGCAGTTCCCCTGTCTCGGGCTCCCCGTTCAGCACGTTCTCGGCCTCGTGGCCGAAAGGAGCGGAGCCGGTGGCGGCGAACACGACGGTCGCGGCCCAGGAGAAGATGTCGGCGGACGGGCCGTACCGCAGTCCATTGAGCTGCTCGGGCGCCCGGTAACCGATCTCACCGACCGGATCGCCCATCTCGACGTCGGTGACGCGCAGGCCCTCACCGGCGAGGATCACGTTGGAAGGGTTGAGGCCGCGGTGCGCGAATCCGGCCAGGTGGACGGCGGTCAGCGCGGTGAGCATGCCCACCGAGACCCGCTCCAGCGCGTCGCCGGTCAGCGGTCCGTCCGCGGCGACGGTCTCGGCCAGGGAGCGTCCTTCGACATGCTCCCTGATCACGTACGGCAGGCCCTTGTCGACGCCGGCGTCGAACGTCCGGGCCACGTACGTGCTGGACACCCGCGCGACGCTCTTGAGCCTGGCCACGAAGCCGGGGTCGGCGGCCGGGTCGGCGCTCAGCGTCTTGACGACCACCTGCGGCGCTTCTTCGGACTTCCGGCCTAGGTGGACGACACCGCGCGGCCCCTCGCCCAGGCGGCCCGTGATCTCGTGGCCGCCGATCCGCTCAGGCTGAGGGGCGTCGTTCTCCGCCATGACCGTCCTTTCCGGGATTGCGTCATGAACGAAGGACATTTAACCAAATACGCCCCATACGCATCAGGGGTTTCGGCTGCTCGCTTGACTGCCGGCTCCTACAACACCGGGGCACGACGCCGGTCGCTCGGCGGCACGAGGAGGTGACGGCATCCCGCCGTCCGGCGTCGCGGCGCCCGTGACGTGCGGGAGGCCGCCCGAGCGGCGCCGGCGACGGTGGCCGCCCGCGCCTGTGGAAGAAGCCCCGGCACCCTCGCCAGGGCCCCTGCCCGTGATCATTTCGTGGCGGATTCGATGTTCTGGCGGTAGGTGCCGATGACCCGCGAAGCCTCCTGAAGCTCCTCGGTCATGCGCTGGAACGCCGTGCGGTAGTTCTGCCACGCCTGCTGGAAACGCTGGGCGCCCGGCCCCGTCCACGCGGTGCCGACCTTGGCGGCCTCGCGGTCGAGTGCGGTCATCGTGGTGCGGACCGCCTCGGACTGCTGGGTGAACTGGGTGGACATCTGCTGCATTTCCGCGGGGTCGCCGCCGAGCATGCTCTGACTCATGCATACCTCCTGGGGGAACCTGTGAAAGCGCCCTCAGGCTAAGGTCGCCCATCTCCCGTCGCCCCTGTTATGCCGAGCGGCTATGGTCTAGCGGAGGATCGTTCATCTTCGGCGGAAGCGGAGACTTCCATGCGCGAGATCGTGGTCACCGGCGGCGGCACCGGCATCGGATACGCCGTCGCGGCGGCGTTCGTCTCGCTCGGCGACCGCGTCACGATCACCGGGCGCCGCGAGAGCGTGCTCAAGGAGGCCGCGGAGCGCCTGGGCGCCTCCTGCGTGCCCTTCGACGCCACCGACCCCGCCGCCGTGAACGAAGCGCTCGCCGACCTGCCCGCGCACGTCGACGTGCTGGTCAACAACGCCGGCGGCAACACCAACCTCGACCGGGGCCAGCCAGGCGAGCTGGCGGAGGTGGCGCGGGCCTGGTGGGCCAACCTCAACGCCAACCTCATGTCCGCCGTGCTCGTCACCACCGCGCTCGCGCCGCGCGTCGCCAGGGACGGCAGGGTCGTCTCGATCGGCTCCATCGCCGCGCGCGGCACCGGCTCGGGCTCGTACGGCGCCGCCAAGGCCGCCCTGGAGTCCTGGACCGCCGACCTGGCCGCCGAGCTCGGCCCCAGAGGCATCACCGCGAACGTCGTCTCGCCCGGTCTCGTCGTGGACACCGAGTTCTTCCGCGGCCGGCTGACCGAAGACGGCATCAGGGCCCGCGTGGAGAACACGCGCAACGGCCGCCCTGGAAATCCGGCCGATGTGGCCGATACCGTTCTCTTCCTGGCGTCAGCGGGTGCCAGGCACGTGACAGGGCAAGTGATTCACGTGAACGGCGGCGCATACCTGGGCCGCTGAACCGCAACTCGGGCAGCAGGAAGGACTTACGTCGGTGCGGAAGGTTCTGATCACCAACCGCGGCGAGATCGCCGTACGCGTGGCCCGTGCGTGCAAGGACGCCGGGATCGGCAGCGTGGCCGTATACGCCGACCAGGACCTCGACGCCCTGCACGTCAGGGTGGCGGACGAGGCGTACGCGCTGGGCGGGCAGTCGCCGGCGGAGACCTACCTCGACTTCGCCAAGCTGCTCGACGTCGCGCGGCGCTCAGGGGCGGACGCCGTGCATCCCGGCTACGGCTTCCTGGCCGAGAACGCCGCCTTCGCGCAGGCCGTCATCGACGCGGGGCTGATCTGGATCGGCCCGCCGCCGGCCGCGATCGCCGCGCTCGGCGACAAGGTGCAGGCCAGGCACATCGCCCAGAAGGTCGGCGCGCCGCTGGTCGCGGGCACGAAGGACCCGGTCTCCGGGGCCGCCGAGGTGGTGGCGTTCGCCGAGGAGCACGGGCTGCCGATCGCGATCAAGGCCGCGTACGGCGGCGGCGGGCGCGGCATCAAGGTGGCGCGCCGGCTCGAGGAGGTCGCCGAGCTGTACGAGTCGGCGGTGCGCGAGGCGGTCGCGGCGTTCGGCCGCGGCGAGTGCTTCGTCGAGCGCTATCTCGACCGGCCCCGCCACGTCGAGACGCAGTGCCTGGCCGACCGGCAGGGCAACGTGGTGGTCGTCAGCACCCGCGACTGCTCGCTCCAGCGCCGCCACCAGAAGCTGGTGGAGGAGGCGCCGGCGCCCTTCCTGTCGGAGGAGCAGCTCGACGTCCTCTACTCCAGCTCCAAGGCCATCCTGAAAGAGGCCGGCTACGTCGGGGCGGGCACGTGCGAGTTCCTCGTCGGCCAGGACGGCACGATCTCCTTCCTCGAGGTCAACACGCGCCTGCAGGTCGAGCACCCGGTCACCGAGGAGGTCTCCGGCATCGACCTGGTGCGCGAGATGTTCAGGATCGCCGACGGCGAGCCGCTCGGCTACGACGACCCGGTGGTGCGCGGGCACTCGATCGAGTTCCGGATCAACGCCGAGGACGCGGGGCGCAACTTCCTGCCCGCGCCCGGCACGCTGACCGTCATGCGCCCGCCGTCGGGGCCGGGCGTCCGGCTCGACGCCGGCTACGAAGCGGGGATGACGGTCCCGCAGACGTTCGACTCGCTGGTGGCCAAGCTGATCGTGACGGGGCGCACGCGCCAGGAGGCGCTGGAGCGGTCGCGGCGGGCGCTGGCCGACTTCGCGATCGAGGGCATGCCGACCGTGCTGCCGTTCCACGAGGCCGTCGTCAGCGACCCGGCCTTCGTCTCCTCGCCGTTCACCGTGCACACCCGCTGGATCGAGACCGAGTGGGACAACACGATCGCCCCGTACGCGGGTGAGATCGCCTCCGGCGAGGCTCCCGAGCGCGAGTCGGTGACCGTCGAGGTCGGCGGCAAGCGCCTCGAAGTGGTGCTGCCCGCGGGCCTGGGCGCGGCCTCCGCCACGACCCCCGCCGGGTCCGGTACGAAGGCGCCGAGGCGCGGCGGCGGTGGCGCGAAGAAGGCGGCGGCGGGCGGCGACGCGCTCGTCAGCCCCATGCAGGGCACCATCGTCAAGATCGTGGCCGGCGACGGCGCCGTCGTCGCCGAGGGCGACACGGTCGTGGTGCTGGAGGCCATGAAGATGGAGCAGCCGCTCACCGCGCACAAGGCGGGGACGATCACCGGGCTCTCCGCGGACGTGGGGCAGACGGTCACCTCGGGCGCCACGATCTGCGTGATCAAGGACTCGTGACGGGAGCTGCCCCGCCTCTTTCCCCGCGGGGCGGCAAAAGGGACATCTGCCGTCCAGGATCTTCGCCCGCCTTGTGCACCCGCGCACTCCTGGGCGGGTAACGTTCAAGTGAGGAACTTTGCCGACCGCCCGTTCGTCCTCATGGGCGAAGGAGGCTTGCTGCCAATGACCCATTCGCTGCGCCGAGCAGGGGCCGTGATCGCGGCTCTGATCGCCGGTCTCATCGTCGTTCTTGCGCTGTCCCCTGCCGCCAACGCGGCGGCCGCTCCACCTGACGCTCAGGAAGTCGTGTCCTTCTGGAAGGACAAGCAGGACCCGCTCTTCGTCGAGTCGGGCTCGCCCCTGACCTCTGACCAGCAGAGTGACATCCGTGACGCGCTGAAGGGGGCCGACACCAAGATCTACGCTGTGGCGCTCCCCGACGGCACGGTCGACGACTCCTCCATCAAGGGCTACATGACCCAGCTCAACTCCGCGCTGACCGCGGCGGGCCGGCCGCGGGCCACCTTCGCGGTGCTCGACGGCATGACGCTGTTCGCCGCCTCGAGCGCCCTGCGCCAGCCGGGCCTGGCGGGCGAGCTGGCCAACCGCGCGGTCAGCTCCAACGAGGGCAACGTCGTCGACGGCATGAAAGACTTCGCCAACCGCGTCGACCTGGCCGCGCAGGGCAAGCGCTCAGCTCTCGACTCCGGCAGCCAGGCCAACCCCGGCGCCGGCGGCACCGCCGCGCTGATCGCCCTGGGCACGCTCGTGGTCGTCGGTGGCGGTGGCTACTTCCTCTACTCCAGCAACAAGAGGAAGAAGAAGGCCATCCAGGACGCGAAGGACCTCGCCGCGGTCAAGCAGACCGTCGACGAGGACGTCACCAAGCTGGGCGAGGAGATCACCGCTCTCGACACCGACGTGACGCTGTCCGGCGAGAGCGGCAAGCACATCGACGAGTGGCAGACGGCGCTCGACTCCTACGACAAGGCCAAGACCCAGCTCGCGGCCGTGGAGCGCGCCGACCAGGTCCGCGAGGTCACCCAGACTCTCGAGGACGGCCGCTACGCGCTGGCCGTGGTGAAGGCCAAGGTCAACAACGACCCCGTGCCCGAGCGGCGCGCGCCCTGCTTCTTCAACCCGCAGCACGGCCCGTCGGCCCGTGACGTGCGCTGGGCCCCGCCCGGCGGCGCGGTGCGCGACGTGCCCGCCTGCAAGATGGACGCCGAGGCCGTGGAGCGCGGCTTCGACCCGCAGATGCGCGAGGTCATGGTCGACGGCCAGCGCCGCCCCTACTACGACGCGGGCCCGGCCTACCAGCCGTACGCCTACGGCTACTACGGCGGCTTCGGCGACATCATGACCGGCATGTTCATCGGCACCATGATGGGCAGCATGCTCGGCGGCGGCTTCGGCGGCTGGGGCGGCGGCTACGACGCCGACGCCGGTGACCTCGGCGGCGACTTCGGCGGCGACGCCGGCGGCGGCTGGGGCGACTTCGGTGGCGGCGGCGACTTCGGCGGCGGAGATTTCGGCGGCGGCGACTGGTGACGCCACACCACCGGCCGTTCTAGTTCGGCAGGAGGAGCGCTCCCCCGCGAGGCCCGGCACACGGGCTCCCGCGGGGGAGCGCTCCGTTTTTCCGCGGAACCCACGGCCGCCGGACGCCCGGCCGCGCAGGCCGTGGGCAGGCGTTCGGGCGGCGGCGTGAAGGAGGGTCCCGTCTGGCAGCATGAGGGGCATGCTCATCGTCATGGGCGGCCTGCCCGCGACCGGGAAGACGACGCTCGCCCGCCTCCTGGCCCGACGCATGGGCGCGGTTCACCTGCGTATCGACACCATCGAGCAGGCGATCGTGCGCTCGGGCCTGGCCCGCCCGCCCCTCGGGCCCGTCGGCTATTTCGTCGGCTACGCCCTGGCCGAGGAGCATCTCGGCCAGGGCCTGACCGTGATCGCGGAGTCGGTCAACCCGCTCCTCGTCACCCGTGACGCCTGGCGCGCCGTCGGGGTCGCGTCGGGCGTACCGGTCGCCGAGGTGGAGGTGGTCTGCTCCGACCGCGCCGAGCACCGCGACCGCGTGATCTCGCGCTCGGTCGACATCTCCGACCTGCGGCTCCCCGAGTGGCAGGAGGTGGTGGAGCGCGAGTACGAGCCGTGGCACCGGGAGCGCATCATCGTCGACACGGCCGGCCAGACGCCGCAGGAGTCCCTCGCCACCCTCATCCACCACCTCGACCGGGCAGGCCCGTAGCGCACCTTGGGGAACCCGGCGCAGCGTTCGGTTAGGCTCCCGGCCATGAGCGATCACGTGCGCCTGCTCTGCATGCGCCACGCGGAGTCGGAGAACGTCACCGCCCGAGCCGCCGGCGCCCTCCCCCATGCCCGCCTGACGCCGAGGGGGCACGAGCAGGCGGCGGAGGCGGCGCGACGGCTGGCCGGCGAGGGCATCACGCACGTGTACGCCAGCACCGCGGTCCGCGCCCGGCAGACCGCCGAGATCATCGGGCACGCGCTCGGCCTCGACGGCGTCGTGACCCTGGAGGGCCTGACCGAGATGCACGCCGGCCGGCTGGAGGGCTCCGCCGACCCGGCGGTCCGCGTACGCGTGCTCGAGACGCTGCGTTCGTGGATCGTGGACGGCGACCTGGACGCGGCGGCCGGCGACGGCGAGGACGGGCACGCGGTCACGGCCCGCACCGTCGCCGCCCTCACATCGATCGCCGCGGCGCACCCCGGTGCGACGGTGGCCGTGGTCGGGCACGTCGCGAGCCTGACGGCCGGGCTCAACGCCCTGTGCGGGCTGGGCGCGCGGGTGTGGGGGGCGCCGCTGCCGCACGCGGTGCCGTTCCTCGTGCAGTGGGACGGGCGGTCATGGCGGTGCGAGGCATGGCCGGGCTGAATTCGAGCGCGAGGGGTTCTCGCCGAAGTTCCAGTTCGTCGACGGGGCGTGGAGGGATCACGAGCGCTGGGCCATCACCGCGGAGATGACGGGTCAGGACCGCAGCAGCTCGTACGCCACGTTGGCGGCGACGCGCTGGTCCCGGCGGCGCCCGCGACCAGGCCCTTCACGATGGTGTGCGTGAACGGGTGCCACCCCTGGTTCAGCCCTTGATGGCCCCCACGATGACGCCCTTGGTGAAGTGGCGCTGCACCAGTGGGTAGATGATCAGGGCCGGCACCACGGCGATCACCACGATGGCCATCTTGATCGCCAGCGTCGGCGGTGCGTCGCCCGTCACCCCCGCCGTGGCGCTGGGCAGCGGGTTGGAGTCGACGACGTACTGCCGCAGGATGAGCGCGAGCGGCCACTTGCGGGTGTCGTCGATGTAGAGCATCGCGTTGAACCAGGCGTTCCAGTAGCCGACCGCGTAGAACATCGCGACGACCGCCGTGACCGCCCTGGACATGGGCAGGACGATCCGCCACAGGATGCGGAACTCGCCCGCCCCGTCGATGCGCGCGCTGTCGAGGATCTCGCCGGGGATGTTCATGAAGAACGAGCGGAGCACGACCACGTTGAACGCCGAGACGGCCGTCGGCAGGATCAGCGACCAGTAGCTGTCCTTCAGCCCGAGCCCGCTCACCATCAGGTAGACGGGGATGATGCCGGGGAAGAACACGAACATCAGCAGCACGCTGAACAACAACGGCCGGTGCAGGAACGAGCCGGGCCGCGACAGCGAGTACGCCCCCAGCACGCTCACCCCGGTGCTGATCAGCGTGCCGGCGACGGTCACGCCGGTGCTGACGAGCACGGCCCTGCTGACCACGGTGTCGGAGAAGATCTGCCGGTACGCCTCGAACGTGATGCCGTCGGGCACCAGCACGAGCCCGCCGACCCGGTTGACGGTGGCCGACGAGCTGAGGCTGGTCAGCACGATCGTGTAGAGCGGGCCGAGCACGGCCAGGACGATCAGGGTCACCAGCGTGCCCTTGCCGAGCCGGGCGGCCGGCGAGGGCTGTTCCTCCCAGGGCGCCAGCCCGGCGGGCGCGCCCCTGCGGCGTCTGGACGTCAGCACTGTCATGATCGTGAATACACTCCTCGCTCGCCGAGCGCGTGCGCCACCCGGTTGGCCGCCAGGATGAGCAGCAGGCCCACCAGGCCCTTGAACAGCCCGGCCGCGGCGCCGTACCCGAGGTCGCCGGTGCGCAGGCCCGACCAGTAGACGAACGTGTCGAACACTTCGGACGCCTCGCTGCCGACGGCGCTGCGCTGCAGCATGAACTGCTCGAATCCGACGTTGAGCGCGTCGCCCAGCCGCAGGATGAGCAGCAGCACGATGACCGGCCGCAGTCCTGGCAGGGTGATGTGCCACATGCGCCGCCACCGGCGGGCGCCGTCCACGGCGGCGGCCTCGTACAGGTTGGGGTCGATGGTGCTGAGCGCGGCCAGGAAGATGATCGCGCCCCAGCCGGCGTCCTTCCAGATCGTCTGCGAGGTGATGAGCAGGATGAACGTGTCGGAGTTGGTCATCCAGTCGACGGCCTCGCGCCCGTTGTCCCGCAGGATCTGCGCCAGCAGCCCGGCGCCGCCGAACATCTGCTGGAAGATGGCCACGACCAGCACCCAGGAGAAGAAGTACGGCATGTAGACCACGCCCTGCACGAACGCCCTCAGCCGGGCCGAGACGATGCTGTTGAGCAGGAGCGCCAGCATGATCGGCACGGGGAAGTAGAAGACGAGCTGGAAGGCGGTGATCGACAGGGTGTTCAGGATGGCGCGCAGGAACTGCGGGTCCTGGAAGAGCAGCGCGAAGTTGGTGAAGCCGATGATCGGGCTGCCGGTGATGCCGCCGGTGTAGGGGTTGTAGTCCTGGAACGCGATGACGTTGCCGAGGGCGGGGATCCACCAGAAGGCCAGGACGACCAGCAACATCGGCAGGTTCATCACCAGCAGCGGCCAGTCCCTGCGTGCCTTGGCCCGCCAGGACAGCCGGTGCGGTGGTGCGGCGTGACCTGGCCGGCGGGCGCCGCGCCGGACGGGCCGCTTGGCCGTCATCGTGCCCATGGGAGGTCCTTCGTGCCCATGGACGTCACAGCCTGCCGTTCTCGCGGGCGACCTTCATGTAGAACTCGCGCGCCTCGTTGCCGCCCTGGTCCTGCCACTCCTTGACGATCTTGGGCCATTCGGAGAGCGGCCGCTTGCCGCGGAACACCTCGTTCATCTTGTCCTCGGTGGGCGTCGCCAGGCCCGCCATCTTGGAGGGGGTCTCCACCCGGATTCCCACGAACGGGTCGTTGTCGAGGATCGCGGCGGCCTTCGTCTGCCAGTCGTGCTGGGCCTGGACCAGGCCGTCGTACTGGCTCATGGAGTTGGCCGGCGGGCGGCCCGACAGGAACATGTACGTGGGCGCGATCTCCTTGCGCCCGAGCGCGGTCTGCTTGACCTTGCCGTCCTTGACGTCGTAGTGCTCGCCCTCGACGCCGTTGTTGACCAGCTCGTACTCCTGCGTGCCGAACGGCCCCGAGCACCAGTTGGCCAGCGCGAGCAGCTCGCGGGTGCGGGCGTCGCCGAGCCCTTTCCTGATGAAGCAGAACATGCCGGCCGGCTCGTTCCGCCACATGATCGTCTTGCCGCCGGGCTTGGCCGGGTAGGGGTCGACGGCCTGCATGTCGAACTCGGGGTTGTCGGGCAGGAACCGGCCGAGGCTCTCGTGCCAGGCCCCCGGTCCGTCACGGTAGATGATCATCTGCCCGCTGCCGAAGATGCCTTTGTTGTCGGCGTCCTTGTTCGCGACGATGTCGGGGTGCACGTAGCCGGCCTCGAAGAGCTTGACCATGAACTCGACCGACGCGGCGAACTCGGCGGTCTCGTACTTGTACTCGAGCGTGCCGTCGCTCTTCTTGCGCCACTCGCGCGGCGCGCCGAAGGCCCGCTGCATCTCCTGCTCCATGCCGCCGCCGAACGCCCAGCGCTTCTTCTTGGCGTCGGTGATGGCCTTGCCGAGCGTGACCAGGTCGTCGCCGCTCTTCGGCTGTTCCAGGCCCAGCTCCTCCAGGATGTCCTGGCGCACGAAGGTGGCGAACGGGAAGGGTTCGTTCTGCCAGGGGATGCCCTGCAGGACGCCGCCGAAGACGCCGTACTGCCAGGCCGCGGTGTCGTAGTTGGCCAGCAGCGGGAACTCCTTGGCCTTGTCGCCGGCCAGGTAGGGGGACAGGTCGGCGAAGAGCTTGTTGGCCGCTTCCGTGAACCGCGCGATCGTGATGATCTCCCAGCCCGGGATCTGGATCATCTCCGGCACGTCGCCGCTGGCCAGCAGGGTGCTGACCTTCTGCCCATAGGTGTTGCCGTCGGAGATGTTGAAGCGCACGGTCCCGCCGAGGCGTTCGTTGACGGCGTCGTAGTAGGAGTTGTCGCCCAGGCCCGGCGGCACCGTGCCCCAGAGCGGCGTCATCGCGGTCACCTCTTTGCCGCTGGTCAGCGGCTTGGTGGTGACGGCCTGGACCATGGTGGTGGGGCGGGTCAGGAAGCCGGGCGCGACGAACTCGCTGCCGGGCAGGTCGGGCTTGAGCCCGGGGATCTCGAACGGGATGCGGGTCGGCACCAGGCTCTTGAGCTTGTCGGCCGCTACGGCGGTGCCCTTGGAGGTGGCTTTCTTCTCGGCGCAGCCCGCTACCAGAACACTCGCTCCGACCAGGCCGAGAAACCCGCGGCGCGTTGTGGTGGTTGGCATGGCTCGCTCCCTTCTCCGAGTGAGGGATGGGCCTCAGAATTAGTTGGTATTTCAGCCAAACAAATTAGTAGACTGTCAGCATAGGCCACAAGGATCGGGACGGTCACAGGTTGGCACTGATGGGAAACGTGCTACGCGGCGGCGCCTCTCGCGAGCGGGTTCCTCGTTAGGGAAGGGAGCCTGCGATGCGGCATGCTGGGGTCATCTGGGAACGGGGCTGATATTGATCACTTCTACGACCGGCCCTCAGCCGGCCGACTTCGCCGACGTGCGCGCCACCAACCTCGCGGTCGTGCTGCGCTTCGTCCGCGAGCACGCGCCGTGCTCGCGGGCCGACATCGCGGCCTCCACCGGGCTGAACAAGGCGACGGTGTCGAGCCTCGTCGCCGACCTCATCGACCGGCGGCTCGTACGCGAGACGGGTCTGACGGAGAACCGGGTCGGCAGGCCGGCCACGATGCTCGTGCTCGACGGCTCCCCCTACGCGGCCATCGGGGTCGAGATCAACGTCGACCACGTGTCGGCCGTGGCCACCGGCCTGGCGGGCGAGCGGCTGCTGACATGGCGGCGCGGGTTCTCCGGAGGCGGCTCGGTCAACCAGGGCATGGCCGGCGTCGGAGCGATCATCAGGCGCGTGGTCGGCCGCATGGCCAAGGAGGAACGCCAGGTGCTGGGCCTGGCCGTGGCCGTGCCGGGCCTGGTGGACGTGCAGGGCACCGCGCGCATCGCGCCCAACCTGGGCTGGCGCGACGCCGACATCGGCGGCGACCTGGCCAAGGCGCTGCGCGACCCCGGCTTCCCCATCCAGGTCGACAACGACGCCAACCTCGCCGCGCTGGCCGAGCAGCGCTTCGGCGCGCACGCCGGGGCCTCCGACCTGGTCTATCTCACCGGCGAGATCGGCGTGGGGGCGGGCATCATCCTCGACGGGCGGCTGCGCAGGGGGCGCCTCGGCTACAGCGGCGAGATCGGCCACGTGCAACTCGATCCCGACGGCCCCGCGTGCCCCTGCGGGCGGCGCGGCTGTCTGGAGGTCATGGCGGGCATCGGCGCCGTGCTGCGCAAGGACCTGTCTCCCGCCGAGGTGCAGATGGAGATCGAGGAGGCGGTGCGGCTCGCCCGCGCCGGCGACCCCGGCACCCTGGCCACGCTCGACGCGGTGGGCAGGAGCCTCGGCAAGGGCGTGTCCATCCTGGCGAACCTTCTCAACCCCGAGGTGGTGGTCCTGGGAGGCTACTACGTGCCGCTGGCGCCCTGGCTGCTGCCGGCGGTGCACGGCGAGATGGGCGAGCGCGTCATCGCCGTCGAGGGCGGCGGATGCCAGGTCGTGGCCTCGACGCTGGGTCACGACGCGGCGGCGCTCGGGGGCGCGGCGCGGGTGCTCGACTCCATCGATTCGGGAAGATTGCCCGGAGGATTGCCGCGAATCCCTTGACCTCGGTCTCCGGGACGTGCACCCTTCAGTCAACCCACCGAAATGTCCGCGTAACTTCGCCAGGCCGGTCGTCGAAGCGCTTCGACACTCTCCGAGGGATGACCATGCACCAACCCTTCCGCGACCCAGCGCTCCCCCTCCCCACCCGGATCGACGACCTGCTGCGCAGGCTCACCCTCGAGGAGAAGACGGGCCTGCTCCACCAGTACCAGGCCCCGGTCGAACGGCTGGGTGTCGGGGCGTTCCGCACCGGCACCGAGGCGCTGCACGGCCTGGCCTGGCTCGGCCCGGCCACCGTGTTCCCCCAGGCCGTCGGGCTGGCCTCGACCTGGGACCTCGACCTCGTCCGCAGGGTGGGCGAGGCGGTCGGCGACGAGGTGCTGGCCTTCCACCACAAGGATCCGGCCGGCGCGGGGCTCAACGTGTGGGCCCCCGTGGTCAACCCGCTGCGCGACCCCCGGTGGGGGCGGAACGAGGAGGGCTATTCCGAGGACCCGTGGCTGACCGGCGTCACGGCCACGGCGTTCGCGCTCGGGCTACGTGGGAGCGCTCCCGATACGTTGAAGACCGCGCCCACGCTCAAGCACTTCCTCGCCTACAACAACGAGACCGACCGCTGCACGACCTCCAGCAGCCTGCCGCCCCGGGTGCTGCACGAGTACGAGCTGCCCGCCTTCCGGCCCGCCATCGAGCAGGGCGCCGCGGTGGCCGTCATGCCGTCGTACAACCTGGTCAACGGGCGTCCCGCGCATCTCAGCCCGCTGATCGGGCAGGTGCTGCGGGCCTGGGCGCCCGGCGACCTGCTGGTGGTCAGCGACGCGTACGCGCCGGGCAACCTCACCGCGCTGCAGGGCTACCACGACACGCCTCCCGAGGCGTACGCGCACGCGGTCAAGGCCGGGATCGACAGCTTCACCCAGGACGACGACCGCGCGGAAGCCACCCTCGGGCACCTGCGCGAGGCGCTGCGGCTCGGCCTGCTCACGGAGGAGGACGTCGACGGCGCCGCCCGCCACGCGCTGTCGATCCGGTTCCGGCTCGGCGAGTTCGACCCCGCGACGCCGTACGACGGCATCACCGGCAACGTGGTCAACTGCCCCGGGCACCAGGCGCTGGCCAGGGAGGCGGCGCGGCGCTCGTTCGTGCTGCTGCGCAACGACGGCCTGCTCCCGCTGGACGGGACCGGCACGGTCGCGGTGATCGGCCAGCTCGGCGACGCGCTCATGGAGGACTGGTACAGCGGCACCCTCCCCTACGCCGTCACCGCGCGCGCCGGGCTGGCCGAGCGCTGCCGGACGGTGTTCTGCGAGGCCGTGGACCGGGTGACGCTGACCGCCGAGGCCGGGCCCGTGGCCGCCGACCCCGCCGGCGGGCCGCTCAGCGTGGGCGGTCCGGAGGCCAGCGGGTTCGACCTGTTCGACTGGGGTGGCGGCGCCTACGCGCTGCGGGCCGTGGCGACCGGGCGGTTCGTGTCGGTGGACGGCCAGACGCTGGTCAACGACCAGCCGGGGCCGAACGGGTGGGAGGTGCGCCAGACGTTCCGCATGGAGGAGCGCCCGCGCGGGACCCTCGCCCTGCGCCACATCTCTACCGGCTGCTACGTCGGCGCGGGAGCCGACGGCGTGCTGCGCCTGGTCGACGACGCCGACCAGGCCGTCTGGCTGGCCATGGACGTCGTCAGGAGCGGCGCGGAGGAGGCCGCGAGGCTCGCCGCCGGCGCGGACGTCGCCGTCGTCGTGGTCGGCGACCATCCCCTCGTCAACGGCAGGGAGACCGAGGACCGCATGACCCTGGCGCTCGCCCCCGCCCAGGACGCCGTGGTGCGGGCCGTGCGCGCGGCGAACCCCCGCACCGTCATGGTCGTCACCAGCGGCTACCCGCTCACCTGGACCGACGGCGACGTGCCCGCCGTGGTGTGGTCGGCCCACGGCGGCCAGGAGTACGGACACGCCCTGGCCGACGTGCTCTTCGGCGACGCCGACCCGGAGGGCCGCCTCACCCAGACGTGGTACCGCTCGGAGCAGGAGCTGCCCGACCTGCTCGACTACGACATCATCGCCTCCGACGCCACCTACCAGTATTTCCGCGGGGTGCCGCTGCACCCGTTCGGCCACGGCCTCAGCTACACCACGTTCGGCTACGCCGACCTGCGCGTGCACCTCGACGGCGACGTGCTGCGCGCCGAGGTCACGGTCACCAACACGGGCGCGCGGCCCGGCGTCGAGGTCGTGCAGTTCTACACCCACCAGCAGCGCTCCCGCGTCAAACAGCCGCTGCGCCGCCTGCGCGGCTTCGAGAAGGCGCACCTCGCGCCCGGCGAAAGCCGTACGGTCAGGCTGGCGCTGCCCGTCTCCGAGCTGGCCTTCTGGGACGTGACCAGGAGCAGGTTCGTCGTGGAGCACGCGCCGCACCGGCTCATGGTCGGCCGCAGCGCCACCGACCTGCGCCTGAGCGCCCCCTTCGAGGTCGAGGGCGAGACCATCCCGCCCCAGTCGGGGCTGCTGCGCGCGGCCTGCCACGACGAGTACGACGCGATCACGTTCGTGGACGAGACGAAGGAGGACGGCGACGCCGTACGGTCCGACGCGGAGGGCGCCTGGATCCTGTTCCGGCAGGTCGACCTGACCGGCAGCGGGTCCTGCGTGGCGACGGCGGGCAGCGCGGAAGGCGGCATGATCACCATCCGCCGCGACGACCCGCTCTACGGCCCTGCCCTGGCCACGCTTCCCGTGCCGCGGACCGGCCGCTACACCTACCACGCCGTCACGGCTCCCCTTGCGGACGCGGACGGCGTGCACGATCTTTATGTCGTGTTCGAGAACGACGGGGTGAGGCTGTCCCGGCTCGACTTCGGAGCCGGGGCTTGAGCGGGCGCGCGGTCACGATCTCCGAGGTCGCCAGGCACGCGGGCGTGGCCGTCAGCACGGTCTCCTACGTGCTCAGCGGCAAGCGGACGATCTCGGCCGACACCAGGCGGCGGGTGCTCGACAGCATCAACGCCCTCGGCTACCACCCGAACGCCGGCGCCCGCGCCCTGGCCAGCAGGCGCTCCAACGTGATCGCGCTGGTGCTGCCGCTGCGGGCCGGCATGCACGTGCCCGTCCTCATGCGCTTCGCCAGCGCGGTCGTCACCGCCGCCCGCCGCTTCGACCACGACGTGCTGCTGCTGACCGCCGACGAGGGCACCGCCGGCATCCGGCGGGTGGCGGCCAGCGCGCTGGTGGACGCGCTCGTCCTCATGGACGTCGAGCTGGACGACCGCCGGGTGCCGCTGCTGCGCGAGCTGGCCGAGCCGAGCGTGCTCATCGGATTCCCCGCCGAACCCGCCGGGCTGACGTGCGTGGACCTCGACTTCGCCGCGGCCGGCGCGCGCTGCGTCGAGCACCTGGCCGAGCGCGGCCACGACGAGATCGCCCTGCTGGGGGCGCCGTCCGTGGTCTACGAGCGGGGCACCGGCTTCGCCCGGCGCACCCGGGAGGGGTTCGTGGAGGCGGTGGACGCCCACGGCCTCAAGGGGGTGGCGCTGGCCTGCGAGGAGACGTTCGACGAGGTGTACGAGACCGTCCGCGACCTGCTCCTCGACCAGCCCGGCCTGTCGGGGCTGGTCGTGCACAACGAGGCCGCGGTCGGACACGTGCTCGCGGCGCTGCGCCAGCTGGACCGGCGGGTTCCGCACGACGTGGCCGTGGTGGCGATCTGCCCCGACGACGTGGCCGAGCGCGCCAGCCCGCCGCTGACCTCGGTGCTGATCCCGGCGGAGGAGGTGGGCAGGGAGGCCGTCCGCCTGGTCATGGACAAGCTGGAGGGCCGCGCGGTGCCTGACTCCACCCTGCTCACCCCGCAACTCGCCGTCCGCGCCAGCACCTGAGCCCGTCTCCGGTCAGCGGCGGTGGGCGATGACGCCGACGGGGACGGCGGCGGCCTCCACGGCGCGGATGACCGGCTCGGCGGCGTCCGGTCCCGGTGTGCCGTAGAGCTCGATGAGCTGCAGGCCGGCCGCCATCTTCCCGGCCAGTTCCGCGGCCGCCGCCGTGTCCGGCACCCCGACCACGGTGGTGCTGCCGCCCTCGTCCTTGTCGTGCACAACCTGGTCGGTCGCGGGGTCCGCGCCCTCGTGCACGATGATGAACGCTTCCGACAGCGCCTCCCCGGCTTCGTACCTCGCCTTGAAGGACGCCACAGCGGTCAGCGACTCGAAACCGTAGTAGATCGCGCCCACGGGCACCCTGCCGCTGACGGCCCTGACGGCGTCGGCGTGCGGGAGGGCGCCGAACCCGCCGCAGAGCTCGAACTGGTCCACCCCCTCCGCCACCAGACCGGTCACCAGGTCCAGCATCTGCGCGGGATCCTCCACGGCGCGCACGCGGGTGCGTCCGCTCGCGTTCTCGATGACCAGCACGTCAGTCGTCGGGTCGGCGCCGGTCGCCTCGTAAATGATCACCTTGTCGTCAGCCATGGCGCTCTCCTTATCTCTCACGACCTACTCTGCAACCTCGATCTTGGTTGAGGTCAACCCCCGCGGTGGTCTGGTGCGACCGTGCGCTACCGCACCGCCTGACCGCCTCGTCGACCGGCTCGGGCAGGTTCCGTAGGCCGGCGGCTCGCCCGCCCGGGACGGCGACCGGGTGACGTCCTAGCATCGGGTGCGTGGAGGTTCCCGGCGCGGAGGAGCGGCACCCGGCGCCCGTGGCCGTGTTCGAGGAGCAGCGGCCGCGGCTGTTCGCGCTGGCCTACCGCCTGCTCGGCTCGGCCGCCGAGGCCGAGGACATGGTCCAGGAGGCTTACGTACGCTGGAGCCAGGCCGGGCCGGTCGAGGTGCCCGCGGCCTGGCTGACCAGGGTGGTCACCAACCTGTGCCTGAGCCAGCTCGCCTCGGCGCGGCGGCGGCGGGAGAGCTACGCGGGGCCCTGGCTGCCCGAGCCGGTGCTGACCGGCGACGGCGCCCTCGGGCCGCTGGAGACCGTCGAGCAGCGCGAGTCGGTGTCCCTGGGCGTGCTCATCCTGCTGGAGCGGCTGACCCCGGTGGAGCGGGCGGTGTTCGTGCTGAGGGAGGCGTTCGGGTACGGCCACGCCGAGGTCGCCGGCATCCTCGGCATCACCGAGGCGCACTCCCGCCAGCTGCACCGCCGGGCCAGGGCGCACGTCGGCGAGCCGCGCAAACGGTTCGAGAGCGACCGCGAGCACCATCGCCGGATCGTGCGGGGGTTCCTGCGGGCGACGCTCGGCGGCGACCTGGCGGCGCTGGAGCGACTGCTCGCCGACGACGTGGTGGCCTGGGCCGACGGCGGCGGCACCGCCACCTCCGCCCGCCGCCCGGTGTACGGGCGGGCGAGGGTGCTGCGTTACCTGCGCGGGCTCGCCGGCCGGCCGGAGGCGGCCGGGATCGCATGGGACATCGTGGACGTCAACGCCGAGCCCGCGGTGGTCGTACGTGACGCCGGCGGCGGCCTGCTCGCGGTCTTCGCCGTTGAGGTCGTGGACGGTCGGGTCTCCGCGGTCAGGACCATCGTGAGCCCGGCCAAGCTCGCCTTCGCCGCCACGCAGCTGGTGTGAGCACCGTCACAGGTCAGGTGTGTCACGAACGGCCCGGCTCGCCGGTTCATGTGGGGACTCTCGAACGGAGGAACCATGACGGACCACATCGTGGTGCTGGGAGCCGGATACGCCGGGCTGGGGGCGGCCAAACGCGCCGCCCGCCGGCTGCGCTCGACGGGCGTACGGGTGACGCTGGTCAACGCGGCCGACCGGTTCGTCGAGCGGGTGCGGCTGCACCAGCTCGCGGCCGGGCAGCGGCTGCCCGACCTGCCGCTGGCCGGCCTGCTCGACGGCACCGGCGTCGGGCTGGTGCTGGCCCAGGTGACGGGCCTCGACCTTCAGGCGCGGACGGTCCAGCTGGACGGGCCACCGTACACGCTGAGCTATGACGTGCTGGTCTACGCCCTCGGCAGCGCCGCCGAACTGGACACCGTGCCGGGCGTGCGCGAGCACGCGTGGCCGATCGCGACGGAGGACGACGCCGTACGGTTGCGGGCACGGCTGGCCGGGCCGGGACCGGGACCGGTGACCGTGGTGGGCGGCGGGCTCACCGGGATCGAGACGGCGGCCGAGCTCGCCGAGACCCGCCCGGGGCTGCGGGTCGAGCTGCTCTGCGCGGGCCCCGTCGCCCCGGGCCTGTCCGTACGGGGCCGCCGCCACGTCCACCGGGCCTTCGCCCGCCTGGGCGTCGTGGTCCGCGAGCACGAACCCGTCGCCAAGGTCGGCCCCGACGGCGTCCTGCTGGAGAGCGGCGACGAGGTGCCCGCGCGGACGGTGGTGTGGGCGGGCGGGTTCCGCGTCTCCCCGCTGGCCGCCGCGTCGGGGTTGCGCACCGACGAGGAGGGCCGCATGGTCGTCGACCGGTCGCTGCGCTCGGTGTCGCATCCTGAGGTGTTCGGCATCGGCGACGCGGCGGCGCCGCCCGGCGAGCGGTCGAGTATGTCGTGCCAGACCGGGCTGCCCATGGGCCTGTGCACGGGCGACGCCGTGGCCGACCTGGTGACCGGGCGGAAGCCCGGGCCGGCCAGGTTCCGCCACGTCTGGCGCAACCTCAGCCTGGGCCGCCGCGACGGCGTCACCCAGTTCACCCGCGCCGACGACAGCCCGCTGGACGTCGTGCTCACCGGCCGTGCCTCCGCCGCGTTCAAGGAGAGCATCATCCGCGGCACCGTCCAGGTCATGCGCCATCCCGGCCCCTACCGCCCCTTGGCCTGACCGGCCGGTGCTCGTCCCGCCCGGGGTGATCGCGGTGCCGGGGACGACCCGCGGGAGGCGCCTCCCGCGGGTCGTCGGGTCAGGACTCCGTACAGGTGAGGGTGGGGGGTGAGGTGTGGCTGCCGCTGCCGTTGAAGCCGAACGACGCGGTTCCGTTCGGTGACAGGTTGCCGTTGTAGCCGGCGTTCCCGACGCTCACGTCGGCGCCCGTCTGGGTGACGGTGCCGTTCCAGAGCTGGGTGATCTTCTCGTCACCCGCCCATGTCCAGGTGACCGTCCAGCCGTTGATCGCGGATGTGCCGGTGTTCTTGACCGTCACCTCCGCCTGGAACCCGCCCGGCCACTGGTTGCCCGCCTTGTACGTGGCCGTGCAGCCCCCGCCCGCCGTGGGCGTGACGGTCGGGGTCACTGTGGGCGTGACCGTGGGCGTGACGGTCGGGGTCACTGTGGGTGTGACCGTGGGCGTGGCGGTCGGGGTGACGGTGACGGGCGGGCCCGTGCGGTCGCCGTAGATGATGCCGCGGCCGTTGGTGCCGAGGTAGACGCGGCCGTGGACGCGCGGGTCGCCGGTGAGGGCCTCGCCCATGTTGCCCCACTGGTGCTCGTCGTCGTTGATCCTGAGCCAGCTCGCTCCGGCGTCGTCCGAACGGTAGAGGCCGGTGACGCCGTCGAGGGTGGCCACGGCGAAGACCGCCATGTACGTCCCGCCGGGCGCGGCCTTGCCGAAGCCGACGTTCACCGACTTGGTGATGCCGGGCACCTTGGAGAAAGACGCCCCGCCGTCCGTGGAGTGCCACAGGCCGCCGTCGCCGGCCAGCCACAGGTCGCCCTGGCGGCCGGGCACCGCCTTGAACTTGCCGCCGGCCGGCAGGCCGGTCGCGGCGGTGGCGGCGAACGTGGCGCCGCCGTCGGTGCTGCGGTAGAGGCGGCCGCCGCTCAGGCCGTAGAACGTCATCGGGTCGACCCGGTCGGACTCGACGACCGCGTCCGTGGGCAGGCCTGAGGCGGGCTGCCAGGAGTTGCCGTAGCCGGCCGAGTAGACCGGCGCCACGCCCTTGGGCGCCCAGACGAAGCGGGAGCCGTCGGCCGCCGCCGCGACCGTGCCGCCCTCGTTGACGCCGCCCGGCTCGGTGCCCTGGAACCAGTTGGCGCCGCCGTCCGTGGAGAAGGCCACGTGGCTGTCGTTCGGCCGGTCGGCGTCGGTGAAGTTGCCGGCCCGCACCATGACCGACGGGTTCCGCTCGGCGTAGTCGAGGCTGGTGGTGGAGGTGAACGTCGGCGAGGTGAACATCATCGGCGGCACGGCGTCGAGGCCGGTGTGGCGGAAGCCGGCGATGTCGCCCAGGCCGCTGATCAGGGGTGCGCCGCTCGGCGGGCTGATCAGGTCGAGCACGGCCGTCTCCTCCAGGCCCCTGGCCATGGGCTTGATCGTGAACTGCCCGCCCGCGTCCCAGCGGGTGAGGTTCTCGGTGCCGTAGATGGTGGCGCCGGTGCCGTACATCATCCTGTCGGAGTCGAACGGGTCGATCTCCAGCGACTCGGTCATCCAGCCGAGCTTCGGCGCGGTCTCGGGGGGCTGCGGGTTACCGCCGAACGTCAGCCACGGGTTCTCCGAGATGTCCATCGTGTAGCGGAAGCTGCGGTTCGGGTACGACGTCCAGTCCCACACGCGGGTCCAGGTGGCGCCGGAGTCCGTGGACCGGAAGAAGATCACATCGGGCCACCAGGAGATCTGGGTGGCCACCATGATCGTGGACGGGTTCTGCCGGTCGATGGTGAGCCCGCTGTAGCCGAAGTAGTCGTCCTCGCTGGAGGACGGGATGGGGCTGATCCGGGTCCAGGCGCCCGTCTCGGTGGCGTAACGCCACACGTCGCCCTTGGCCCCGTCGTACGGCCCGCCGGTGTCGCTCGTGGCGATGTACAGGTAGCCGTTCTCCGTGTCGAGCACGCCCTTGTGCGGCAGGTAGCCGGTGGGCTGGCCGGCCACGCGCTGCCAGGTGGCGCCCGCGTCCGTGGTGCGGTAGACGCTGTTGTCCTTGTCGGCGACGCCCACGTAGATGGTCCTGGTGGCGCTGCCCTCAGCGGACGAGCGCGGGTCGTAGGTCACCCAGAGCACGCCGGGCTCGTGGCTGAGGTAGCCGTTGGGGTCATTCGGATCCTGGGCGTAGTTGCCGGGGTTGGGGAAGCTCGTCACCTCCGACCAGGTCGCGCCGTGGTCGGTGCTGCGCCACAACCCGTTGCCGTTGGGGGCGCCGAAGTAGAGCACGCTGTTGTCGTTGGGGTCGACGGACAGCGCCTCGCCCATGCCGCGGCCGGGCATGTTGCCGCCGAGCTTGAACGGCAGCGGCGTGACCTGCCAGCTGTCGCCCCTGTCGGCCGAGCGCAGGATGGCTCCGTTGTTGGGGTCCCAGCTGTTGGTGTACATGCCGACGGCGGCGTACACGCGGTCGGTGTCGACGGGGTCGGTGGCCAGGCTGATCACGCCGTTGTAGCCCCACTTGTCCCAGCCCACCCAGTCGAGCAAGGGGGTCCACGACCTGGTGGACTGGTCCCAGCGGTAGGCCCCGCCGATGTCGGTGCGGGCGTAGATGAGGTTGCGCTCCGACGGGTTGAAGATGATGCCGGGGACGAAGCCGCCGCCGTCGATCCTGACGTTCTTGTACGCGTACGGATCCGAGGCGACGGCCGACACCGGTGACATCCGCACGACCGCCGCCACGAGCAGGACGACGGCGGTCGCGAGCATGACGAACAGTCTTCTTCGCATGCGCGGCTCTTCCTTTCCGGGCACGCCGGCAGGCGCCCCGAGGGCTTCAGATGACCCGCCATGCACGAGCAGAGTGCAGGACCCTGACCGTCGCCGCGCCTTCGCGCATGAGCTCACCAGAAGGCTCACACACGCCCGAGCCGATGGTCAATAGTTTGGACGGACAACGAATTAAAAGCACCGGCACCCCTGGTCACCGGCCATACGCCGCCCTCCCGCGGCCGAACGATCCGGCGATCCTACGCAGGGCCGCCGGACGGCCCGCGGCCCAGAGCGCGATCCCGATGTAGAGCACCTGCTCCGGGATCCGCTGCCACAGCGGCGAGGCCTCCCCGCCCGCGAACGGCACGTCGGCGAGGGCCGCGTGGACGTTGGCCGGCAGCATGGCCACGAAGAGCAGCGCGAGGCAGACCCCCGCGGCCTCGCGGGTGCCGGCGAGCACGAGCCCGGCGGCCCCGGCCAGCTCCAGCACGCCGGTCAGGTAGACCATCAGCGCGGGGAACGGCACGAACGGCGGCATCATGGCCACCAGGTCGGCGTGGTTCGGCATGACGGTCACACCGGCCGGCACGAAGTGCGCGCTGGCGGTCATGACCAGCATGACGGCCAGGCCGTGGGCCGCGCTGACCCGCCACGTGGCGAACCGCCGCACCCCCAGCGCCCCCAGCAGCCGGAACACCAGCGTGCCGACCAGCAACACGATCACAGTCATATGCGTCCTCCTCTTGGATAGCGCCACTATCTCACAAGATGGATAATAGCGCTATCCAATAAGGGGTCGCCTACCCGGTGAACACGAAGTCCCTGATCCGCAGGTCACCCTTGAACACGAGGTAGAGGTCGCCCTTGCCCGCCCTGAGCGAGGCGCTCGCCGTACCCCACTGGTAGATCCCGCCCGTGGCGGGCACCTGCGCGGTCGCGAGCAGCCGGCCCTTCGGCGAGCCCGACCGCACCTCGACGGCCCCGCCACTCACCGACGCGACCCCGGCGGTTAACCGGGAGCCGTACGCCGCGCGGGTGAAGGAGATCCAGTCGCCCTCCGAACCCGCCACGACCTCGCCGGCCGCCTTCGTCTCCTCCGCGAACGTCACGCCCCGGTAGTCGTCGAAGTCCATCGCCCGCGTGGTCCTGGCCAGGTCGCGCACGGGAATGGTCTCGCCCCGCACGCTCAGGGTCGCGCGCCCGCGGATCCGGTCGGACGAGGAGCCGACGAGCACGTCATGAGTGGCCTCCTCCACGGCCCACCTGGAGCGGGTGTGGTCCCAGACGGCCAGGTCCGACCGCTTCAGCGTGAAGGTCACCGTACGCGACTCCCCCGGGTCCAGCGTGACCCGCTGGAAGCCGCGCAACTGCTTGACCGGCTGCGCGAAGCGGGAGCGGCGCTGGTGGGTGTAGAGCTGGACCACCTCGTCGCCCCTGACGTCCCCGGTGTTGGTGACCTTGACGCTCACCTGGTCGCCGCGCACCTTGAGGCCCTGGTAACCGAACGACGTGTAGCTCAGCCCGTGCCCGAAGGCGTAGAGCGGCCTGTCCTTCCCGTAGAGGTACGTCATGCCGGTCTTGGTCAGGTCATAGTCCAGGATGTCCGGCAGGTCGTCCGACGCCGGCCAGGTCTGGGTGAGCCGGCCGGCCGGGTTGACGTCGCCGAACAGCACGTCGGCGACGGCGTGGCCGGTCTCCGAGCCGGCGTGCGTGGTCCACAGCAGGGTCGGCGCGTCCACGATGACGGGGTAGCCGGTCTCCAGCACGACGACCGTCCTCGGGTTGGCCTCGCGCACGGCCTCGATCAGCCGCCGCTGCCCCTCGCCGAGCCGCAGGCCGTCGCGGTCGCGGAACTCGCGTCCCGCCACGAACGGGTGGCTGCCGACCACCACGACCGCCACCTCGGCCTCCGCCGCCCGCGCGGCGGCCTCGGCGACGCCGTCGGAGACGACCTCCTTGCCGAACTTCGCCGCCTGCGCCCTGGGCGCCAGGCCGAGCGTGCCGTCGGCGGCGACGCTCACGTACGGGTCGGGCAGCGCGTACCAGCTCTCGACGGTCTCGAAGCCGGCGTACCTGATCAGGTAGGCGCCGTCGGGCTGCCGCTCCAGCGCGAACTGCTGGGAGACGTACCAGCCGTCGGGGTCGGCGTCGTCGGTGTCGAGCGAGCGCCAGTCGCCGCCGAGCAGCCGGCCGTTGCCCGCGTTGCGCAGCGTGGACACGCCGTCCGTCCAGTCGGTCAGGTCCCACTGCGAGGCGGCCGTGGGCGCGGTGTCGGTGAGCGCCGCGTTGTCGTCGGGGCCCGTGCCGGTGGCGGTGACGTATCTGCCGGACGCGAGGTGCTTGAGCGCGACGCGCTCCAGACCCTGGCTGGTCGTGACGTCCCCGACCCGCTCCTTGATCCCGTCGAGCGGCGTCACCTGGTAGGGCGCCTGCCCGGAGTACCAGTCCCGGTACACCCTCCCGGCCAGCGGCCCCACCACGGCCGCCGACTTCGGAGCCGCCAGCGGCAACACACCGGAGTTCCGCAGCAGCACCGCGGCCCTGCCCGCGGTCTCGCGGTTGAGCTCGCGGTGGGCGGCGCTGTCGATCACGTCCTCGGTGATGTTCCTGTACGGCCCGCCGTCCGGGTCGAAGTGCCCCAGCCGGGTCCTGATCGACAGGACGTTCCGCACCGCCCTGTCCACGTCGGCCTCGGTGATGAGGCCCTGGTCGAGCGCCGCCGTGAGGTGCTGGGCCAGCGGCCCGCCGTCGCTGCCGTCGATCGTGTAGCTGTCGAGCCCGGCCTTGAGCACCGCGGCGAACGCCTCGGGCTTGGTGTCGTAGTACTTCTCCAGGTCCGTGAGCGCGTGCGGCCCCCAGGCGTCGCTGACGTTGTAGAGCGTCCTGTCCGTCCACGACCTGACCACCGTGTCCAGGTCGGGGTTGACGTGGTTGGGCCGCCCGTTGACCAGGTTGTACGACGCCATCACGCCGGTCGCGGCGTCGGCCGAGACGGCGGCCTTGAACGCCGGCTCGTAGTACTCGTGCTTGAGCTTCGGCGTCAGGTTGGACGAGGTGAGGCTCCGGTCGGTCTCGTTGTTGTAGGCCAGGTAGTGCTTCAGCACGGGCGCGGTCTTCAGGTAGAAGGGGTCGTCGCCCTGCAGGCCCTTGCCGTAGGCGGTGGAGATCGCGCCGGTCAGCAGCGGGTCCTCGGAATAGCCCTCCTCGTTCCGGCCGGAGCGCGGGTCGCGCAGCAGGTCGGCCACGGGCGCCCAGACCTGCAGACCCCACAACACCGGATCGACGGCGTTGTGGCCGCGCACCTCGTCACCGACCGCCGAGCCGACCCTTCTGATCAGCTCCGGGTCCCAGGTGCTGGCCAGCCCGACCGCCTGCGGGAAGACCGTCCCGGCGGCGAACTTCTGGTTCCAGCCGTCGTCGCGGTGGTTGGACCAGGCGACGCCGTGCAGCGCCTCCGTGCCGTTCTTGTGATAGCCGATGCCGAGCCGCGGGATCGCCGGCTGCGACTGGTGCAGCAGGCCGAGCTTCTCCTGCAGCGTGAGCCGGCCGAGCAGGTCCTCGACCCGCTGCTCCAGCGGCAGGCCGGGATCCTGGAACGGATGGCCGACCGCCTGGGCGGGCGGCACGGCGAGCATCGAGGCCGCCAGGGCGAGGGTGGCCAATAACGGGATTCGCATGGGGGGGTTCTCCATCACTTGATGGCGCCGACCGTCACACCTCGGGTCAGCGTGCGCTGGAAGATCAGGAAAAAGGCGATCGCCGGGACGACGCCGAGCAGGGCCGAGGCGCTGGACATCGTCGCGTCCATGTAGCGCTCGCCCTGCAGGACACCCAGCGCGACGGGCACCGTCTGGGTGTCGTTCGAGATCAGCAGGATCAGCGGCAGGAAGAACTCGTTCCAGGTCCAGATGAAGAAGAAGATCAGCAGCACGCTGAGCGTGGGCCGGCTGATCGGCACCACGATCCGCAGCAGCGACCGCAGCCGGCCGGCGCCGTCGATGGCAGCCGCCTCCAGGATCTCCTTCGGGAACCGGCCCAGCACCGCGCTCAGCAGGTACGTGCCGAACGCCGCCTGGATCGCCGTCATGACGATGATCACCGACAGCCGGGTGTCGTACAGGCCCGCCGCCTTGGCCAGGTAGTAGAGCGGGTAGGCCAGCGACTCCTGCGGCAGCGTGTTGGCCACCAGGAAGAGCACCAGGATCGACAGCCGGCCCTTCACCCTGCCGATGCCCAGCGCGTACGCGTTGAGCACCGACAACACGACCGCCAGCACCGACACCGACGCGCTGATGACGAAGCTGTTCCAGAGCTTCGTGCCGAACTCGACCCGCTGCCAGAAGTCCACGATGCCCTGCAGGTAGAGCCCGTCGGGCAGGCTCAGCGGCCCCTGCGAGCTGTACTCCGCCGGCGACTTGACCGCGTTGATCGCCACGACCGCGAACGGGAAGACCATCACGACCGCCAGCACGGCCAGCGCGAACAACACCGCCCAGCGCCCCGGGCCCCTCACGGCTCACGCTCCTGCACGCGCAGGAACAGGAACGTCACCACGACGATGACCAGGGCCAGCACCGTGGCGATCGCGGAGCCGTACCCGACGTTGCTCTTCTGGAAGAAGTTCAGGTACGAGAAGTACGACGGGACCATGGTGGCGTTGCCGGGCCCGCCGCGGGTCAGCACGAAGATCGGCCCGAACACCTTGAGAGCGGCGATCGTGCACGTCAGCAGCACCACGAAGATCTCCGGCCGGATCTGCGGGACCGTGACGTGCCAGAACCTGCGCCACCACGAGGCCCCGTCGATCTCGGCCGCCTCGTGGTAGGACGGGTCCACGCGCTGCAACCCGGCCATGAAGATCACCACCGGATAGCCGAGCTGGAACCAGACCATGACCGCCATGACGGTGGCCAGGGCCAGGTCGGGATCGCCGAGCCAGTCGAGCTCCAGCCCGAAGATCTGGTTGACCGCGCCGTACGACGGGTGCAACATCCAGCCCCACACCACGCCGGCGATGGCCACCGGCAGCACCTGCGGCAGGTAGTACGTCGCCCGCAGCGCCGAGGCCGTCCGCGTGCCGAAACGCCGGCCGATGTAGTCGAACAGCGCGGCCGCCAGCACGAGGCCGATCGCGGTCGGCACGACGGCCATCGCCACGATCAGCCCCACGTTGTGCTGGAACGACTCCCAGAACCGTTCGTCGCCGAGCAGCCTGGTGTAGTTGTCGAGGCCGATCCACCGCGGCGTGCCCACCCCCGACCAGCGGGTGAAGCTCGCGCCCACGTTCATCAGGAACGGCACGACGATGACGGCGAGGAACAGCAGCAGGCTGGGGACCAGGTAGGGCCAGTAGCCCCTCGTGCGCTCCCCCATCTAGAAGCCAAGGTCGGCGAGGTTGTCCTCGTACGGCCCGGCGATCTCGTCCAGCACCTCGGAGGTGGTCTTGCTGCCGTTGATGAGGTTCTGGACGCCGGCCACGAGCACGTCGTAGTAGCCGGGCGCGGGCCAGTCGGGGTAGAAGGCCAGGCCGTCGGCGGCGGTCAGCTTGTTGAAGCTCTCGATGAGCTCCTTGCTCTTCTCGTCGGTGATCGTGGCCGGGTCGGCGGCCACGGGCACGCCGCCGGAGTTGCCGAGCAGGTTCTGGATCTCCTTGCTCATGGTGATGTCGATGAAGTCGTAGGCCAGGTCCTTGTTCTCCGACTTCTCCGGCACGACCCACAGGTTTCCGCTCGAACCGGGCGACATGGTGGCGCCGGGGAAGAGGAAGTGGCCCCACGCGAAGTCCTTGATCTCCGAGGCGAGGCGGCCGTACCACCAGCTGCCGCTGATCATGATGGGGAACTCGCCGTTCATGAACGCCACGCCCATGTCCTCGGCCTTGAGCCCGGAGGAGTTCTTGGCGATGTAGCCCTTCTTCACCCAGTCGGCGAACGTGTCGGCGCCGTAGGTGAACTCGGGGCCGTGGAAGTCCACCTTGCCCTGGTACGACTGGAACGCCGCCAGCCACGGCTTCTGCGCCTTGGTGAGCGCGAGCTGGTAGAGGATCTGCTGGGCCGGGTATTCGGCGCCCGCGTTCGCGACGGGCGTCACGCCGGCCTTGACGAACGTGTCGAGCGCGGCCGTGAGCTCCTCGAACGTCTCCGGCACGTCGACCTTGTGCTTGGCGAAGAGGTCCTTGTTGTAATAGACCATGACGAACTCGCCGTAGTTGGGGATGCCGTACCACTGGCCGGAGCCCATCACGCCGCGGTCGTCGTACATCGCGGTGGTCCGCAGGCCGCCGGTCAGCAGCTTGTCCCAGCCGCGCCTGGTGGTCTCCTCCGTCAGGTCGGCGAGCAGGCCCTGCTTGGACAGCAGGCCGGCGGTGGCGTTGCCCTTGTTGTACTCCATGAGGTCGGGCGCCTCGTCGGAGTTGAGCACCATGCTCGCCGTCTTCTGGATCTGCTCGAAGCTCTTCTCCTCGAACTCGACGGTCACGTTCGGGTGGGACGCCTCGAACTTCCTGATCGCCTCGGCCCATGCCTTGCCCATGGCGCTCTCGGCCGACTCGTAGTGCCACAGCCTCAGCACGCGCGGCTGGCCGCTGTCCGCGGGCGACGGGCTGCCGGAGCCCGAGCCGCAGGCCGACAGCGCGAGCACCACGGCGGCCAGCGCCGCGGCGCCTCTCAACTTGACCATGATCCCTCCAGGGGTGTCACACGATGACGGTTCGCGCGGGGGCTCCGGGCACCGGGACGATCTCGACCCCGGTGACCCGCTTCGGGCCGGTGACGGAGACGCGCAGCTCGTCGCCGTCCCTGGTGGCGACGGCGACCGTCACGCCGTCGGTGTCGTGGATCTCGGCGGTCCCGTCGACGCCCCCGAAGGCGAGGAGGGTGATCTCCGCCGGCACGCCGATCGTGTCCTGCGGCTCGGCGACCGGGATGAGCGCTCCGTGGCGGGCGAACAGGGGGATCTGGTCGAGCGGCTTGTCCACCCGGACGTGGCGGGAGCCGTCCAGCACCTCGCCCGTCCAGTAGTCGACCCACGTTCCGCGCGGCAGGTAGACCTGCCGGACGCACTCGGGCGCGGTCATGGGGGCGACCAGGAGGTCACGGCCGAGCAGATATTCCAGGTCGGCCTGCCAGGCCACCGGGTCGTCCGGATGGTCCACGCACAGCGCCCGCATCATCGGCGCGCCCGTGCGCGCGGCCTCGACGGCCGCCGAATAGAGGTAGGGCATCAGCCGGTAGCGCAGCCTCAGCGCCGCCACCGCCGCCTCCTCGACCTCGGGGAACTCCCAGGGCTCGCGGGTGGTGGTGCCGTGCAGGCGCAGCAGCGGGGAGAGCGCGCCGAACTGGGTCCAGCGCACGTACAGGTCGTCGGACGGGCGGCCGGTGAAGCCGCCGGCGTCGTGGCTCCAGAACGGCACGCCCGACAGGCCGTGCGCGAGCCCGCCCCTGATCGTGCTGCCCATGGCGGCGTAGCTGGTGTAGGTGTCGCCGCTCCACTGGGCGCTGTGGCGCTGCCCCCCGAGGTACGACGAGCGCGCCCACACCAGGTCGTGGCCGTGGACCTCGCGGGTGACGGCGGCGACCGCGTCGTTGAACAGCAGGGTGTAGACGTTGTGCAGGTCGGTGCCGGTCATCCCGTTGGCGGCGACCGCGTCGCTGGGCACGCCCTCGGCGAAGTCGGTCTTGAACGCCGCGACGCCCTGGCGCAGCAGCCCGCGCAGCAGGCCGGTGAACCACTCGACGGCCGCGGGGTTGGTGAAGTCGACGATGCCGCAGGGCGGGAAGGAGCCGTGCCAGCAGTCGGCGACGTAGACCTCGCCCTCCCGATTTTTCAGGAAATATCCGGCTGCAGCGGCCTCCTCGAAGGCGGGGCTCAGGTGGGAGACGTACGGGTTCATCCACAGGCAGACCTTGAACCCCATCCCGTCCAGCTCCGCCAGCATCCCCTCCGGGTCGGGGAAGTTCACCGGATCCCACCGCAGGTCCGACCAGTGCCCGTCGGCCTGCCAGTACGTGTCGAGGTGCAGCACGTCGCACGGGATGCCGCGCTCCCTGATCGTGCGCCCCCTGGCCAGCACCCGCTCCTGGCTGTCCACGCAGAACCCGGAGGAGATCCAGGTGCCGAACGCCCATTTCGGCGGCAGCGCCGGCCGGCAGGTCAGCCGGTCGTAACGGTCCAGCACGTCGGCGGGCCCCGGCCCGGCGATCACGTAGTAGTCCATCACGTCGTCGGGCACCAGGATCTGCACGACGCTGTGCGTCGACTGGCACACGTCGAACTCCACGGGCGCCCCGCTGTCGACGAGCACCGCGTACCCCTTGCTCGACAGGTAGAGGGGGACGTTCTTGTACGCCCGCTGCGACTCGGCCCCGAAGGCGTCGAAGTTCCACATGACCGGCCGCTGGCCGCGCTTGTCCAGCCGGGTGAACGACTCGCCGAACCCGGCGAACGCCTCGTCGGGCGCGGCGGCGAAGCTCTCGTGGTAGGCCACGGGGGTGCCGCCGGCCGAGGAACGGCCGAACGGCAGCGTACGGAGCCTGCCGCTGATGTCGATGTGCCCGCGGTCCTGCTCGGCCAGCGTGGCGCCGGAGGCGTCGGTGAAGCGCAGGTGCCACGGCGCGAGGCTGATCTCGGCACGCAGGGAGCCCGCGTCGATCACGATGGGCTCGC
The DNA here is from genome assembly GCF_039871515.1 of Nonomuraea sp. B1E8. Lineage (NCBI taxonomy): Bacteria > Bacillati > Actinomycetota > Actinomycetes > Streptosporangiales > Streptosporangiaceae > Nonomuraea > Nonomuraea sp. B1E8. Next base: position 661,808 of record NZ_JBDPLS010000001.1, read on the forward strand.
CCGGCGCCACCTCGGCCCTGGCCTCCGGATACCTGCCGGGCGTCACCAGGGAGATCGCCCTCTCCGAGCGGGGCCTGGCGGTCGCGTCCTCCGACAGCCGCACCCGGATGACGCCCTCCCCCGCCACGCCCACCTGGACGACCAGGGTCTCCTCCGCCGAGGTGACCGCCTTCAGCATCACCTCGGCCCCGTCGGCCGCGACCAGCTCGGCGGCGGTCAGCGCCGACAGCCCGCCCTCGCCTCGCGTGCGGACCGGCAGCTCGGGCGGGTCCGCCACGAAGTACTCGTGGGCGACCAGCGGGGGGCGGTAGGGCATGGAGGCTCCTTCGAACGGCTGCGCCAACTCGTGAGTTAGTTTGCTGTCCATACCAACAAACGTCAACGGCCCACCAGGTCGTCCGCGGACGCCTTTCACGGGGGACGCCCGGCCCACCCCTCACGGACCGGCCGGTAGCAGAGCCCACACGACTCGTTCACCGGTCCGCGTGCGATCGGTGGCCCAGCAGCCGCGGGTGAGGTGGTCCACGATCCACAGGCCCCGACCTCGCGACTCGTCCGGTCCCGGCATGCGCGGCATGGGGACGGAGGCCGGCAGGCCAGGGTCTTCGACGGCCAGCCGCCAGTAGCAGCGTTCCCCCTCATCGACCGCCCGCAGGCTCATCCGGACCCAGGGGCCGGCACCGTGGACGACCGCATTGGTGACCAGTTCTGTCGCGATGAGCTGAAGGTCGGCCAGGGACGGGTGATCACCGATCCACCGCCGAAGCTCTCGGCGCGCCAGCCCGGGGAGCCGGGCAGGGTTCTCGATCTCCGCCATGAACCAGACTTTGATGCCGTGATTTGGGTGCTCTGCGATGGCTATTCGCATATGGGCTAATCACCAACCAGTTTCGGAGATTGACCGAATTGACTACACGACCGCGTCATTCCTGTGTCACCGCAGAAGACGCGCTCTAGCCAAAGCTGACATGAGCCGGATAATTGATGAGTGCCGCACATGTTCCCGTGTTACACAGATGACGCGCGGATCGGTGCAACGCGTTGTGTCACGTCTGCGAAAGAGCAGGGGGCCGGATGCCGAATCCCAAGAAGTTGGACCCCGACGCGAGCCCGGAGGCTCGATTTGGGTATGAACTACGCAAGGTGCGCATGGAGGCTGGGCTGACTCTTCAACAGGTCGCCGACAAGACGCGATATGCCGCGTCCACCGTCAGTGCTTTCGAAAGAGCGGAGCGGTCACCTACCGAGTTGATAGCGCGCCGGGTCGAGGACGAGCTGGGGCTCCCGCCGGGCAGACTGGTCAGTTTCCTGCCGGCGACCCGTCGCGATCCGATCTTCCGGACGCTGGCTCCGTGGCTGCAGGTCGAGAAGACCGCCGGGGAGTTGTGCACCTGGGCACCGCTCATCGTGGCCGGTCTGCTTCAGACGGAGGCGTACGCGCGAGCCATCCTCAGCGGCAAGCCCGGGTCCAAGGAGAGCGACACCGAGGCGTCCGTCAAGGCCAGAATGGCGAGACAAGCAGCTTTTGAGCGGGATGCTCCTCCGTCGCTCCTGGCCATCCTCGACGAATCCATCCTGTACCGTCCGATCGGCAGCGAATCCATCACCCGTGACCAACTGGCACACCTGATCAAGATGAGCCGGCGTGACTCGATCACCATTCAGATCCTGCCGTTCAGCGCCATGTCGACGCCCGGTTTGCTGGGCGGATTCGTGATCGCCCACTCCGCGGGCCTGCCCGATGCCGCATTCGTGGACTCCCCCGTGACCGGCAAGGTGTGGGACGGTCCAGAAGACGTCGAAACCCTCAGGCGACGCTTTCGGGCCATTCAGTCGGAGGCCCTGCCTCAGAGCTTGTCGATAAGACGCATAGAAGAGAGGTTGGAGGAAGAGTGGACATGGAAATGAGCGACGAACTCAAGGTCGCGGACTGGCGGAAGTCCTCGTTCTCAGGCGACAACGGCGAATGTGTGGAGGTCGCTCCGCTCAGCGGTGGACGTGTCGCCGTAAGAGACAGCAAGGACCGCAGCGGGCCTGCCCTGGTGTTCACCTCGGCGGAGTGGAGCGCATTCAGGACAGGCATGTCCAGGGGAGAGTTCGACTTTTAGCCGGGCCCACGGGGACCTGCCCTCGGGCCAGGTCCCCTTCTCCGGCCGGGAGGTGACCCTGGTCAGGCGCGCAGGAACTCCAGCAGGTCGCCGTTCAAGCGCTCCTTCTGCCCCGGGACGAGGGCGATGCCGTGGGAGCCGCCCTCGTACACCTTGTACGAGCAGTTCTCGATGAGTTGTGAGGACTTGTCGCCGGACGCCGCGATCGGCACGATCTGGTCGTCGTCTCCGTGGACGATCAGGGTCGGGATGTCGAACTTCTTGAGGTCCTCGGTGAAGTCGGTGGAGGAGAACGCGTCCACGCAGCGCACCCCCGCCTGGATGTTCTCGGCCATGCCCATCAGCCAGAAGGCGTCCTTGTTGCCCTGCGTCACCGTGTTGCCCGGGCGGTTGGCGCCGAAGAAGGCCTCCGCGCTGTCACGCCAGAACTGCGAGCGCTCGGCGAGGATGCCGGCCTTGAGATCGTCGAAGACCTCCTGCGGCGTCCCTTCGGGGTTGGCGTCGGTCCTGAGCATCAGCGGCGGGATCGCCGACAGCAGCACCGCCTTGCGCAGGCGGGACGTCCCGTGCCTGCCGACGTAACGGGCCAGCTCGCCACCGCCCATCGAGTGGGCCACCAGCGTGATGTCGTTGAGGTCGAGCGCGGTGATGAGGTCGTTCAGGTCGTCGGCGAAGGTGTCGAAGTCGTAGCCGTCCCACGGCTGGCTGGAGCGGCCGTGCCCGCGCCGGTCGTGCGCGATCGCCCGGAAGCCGTTGTCGGCCACCAGCTTCATCTGGTCGTGCCAGGCGTCGGCGTTGAGCGGCCAGCCGTGGCAGAAGACGACCGGCGGGCCGCTGCCCCAGTCGTAGAAGAAGATCTGCGTGCCGTCGCGCGTGGCTACGTAAGGCATGGTGCTCCCCCGTCGTGGTCGTGTCGATGCCGGGTGCGCGTGCACGCCGCACACGGGAGCACCTCACCCGCGAACGAGCCATACCGCAGATCGCCGTCGGGTAAGGCCAAGCCCGGACCAACGGGTCTTTGCCGAAGAAACGGCCTAGATGGCGACGCCCGGCTGCATGAGGCGGCGGGCGGCCTCGGTGATGGAGCCCGACATCGAGGGATAGACCGCGAACGTGTGCGCGAGCTGGTCGACGGTGAGCCGCTGCTGCACGGCCACCGACACGGCCAGGATCAGCTCGGACGCGCCCGGCGCCACCACCACGCCGCCCAGCACGATCGCGGTGTGCGGGCGGCAGAACACCTTGACGAACCCGTCGTTGAAGCCCTGCATCTTGGCCCGCGCGTTGGTGGCGAGCGGCAGCTTGACCACGTTGGCCTCGACCTCGCCTGCCTCGATCGCGCGCTGCGCGACCCCGACCGCCGCGATCTCCGGGTCGGTGAAGATGTTGGAGGCCACGGTCGACAACCGCAACGGCTGCACGGCCTCGCCGAGCGCGTGCCAGACCGCGATGCGTCCCTGCATGGCGGCGACCGAGGCCAGCATGAGCACGCCCGTGCAGTCGCCGGCCGCGTAGACGCCCGGCGCGGACGTGCGGGAGACCTTGTCGACCTTGATGAAGCCGCCGTCGTCGAGCTGGACCCCGGCCTCCTCCAGCCCGATGCCCGAGGTGTTGGGCACCATGCCGACGGTCATCAGCGCGTGCGAGCCCTCGGCCGTGCGGCCGTCCTCCAGCGTCACCACCACGCCGTCGTGGGTGCGCTTGACGGAGGCGGCGCGCGAGCGGCCCATGACGTTCATGCCGCGCCGCCGGTAGACCTCTTCGAGCACCTCGGCGCCGTCGGCGTCCTCGTTGGGCATCATCCGGTCGCGGCTGGAGACCAGCGTGACCTCCGCCCCGAGCGAGCGGTAGGCGCCGGCGAACTCGGCGCCCGTCACGCCGGAGCCGATCACGATCAGGTGCTCGGGCAGCTCCTCCAGGTCGTAGAGCTGGCGCCAGGTGAGAATGCGCTCGCCGTCGGGCTCGGCGCCCGGCAACACGCGCGGGGTCGCGCCGGTGGCCACGAGCACGACGTCGGCCCTGATCGTACGGTCGCCCGCGCGCACCACCTGCGGGTCGACCAGCCGCCCGCGCGCCTTGACGATCTCGACGCCCTCGGCCTCCACCCGCGTGGCGATGTCGGCGGACTGCGCCTGGGCCAGCTCCTTGACGCGCTGGTTGACCAGCGGCAGGTCGACGCCGACCACGCCCGCGTCACCGTCGGGGCCGCCGGAGAACGACACTCCCAGCGAAGGGGCGTCGAGCAGGGCCTGCTTGCGGACCGAGGTCGCGATCAGCGTCTTGGACGGCACGCAGTCGGTCAGCACGCACGCTCCGCCAGGACCGTCCTGCTCGACCAGGGTGACCTGCGCGTCTAGCTGTGCGGCCACGAGTGCTGCTTCGTAGCCGCCTGGTCCGCCACCGATGATCGCGATCCTCGTCACGCCTCCCATTGTCCCGTACGCGGTGGGGCGGGCGGCAACCGGGCCACGCCACCTGATCCGGATGGATCGACTCCGGCGGGTGGCGTGGCAGGATGGCGCGGTAGCTGGATGACGAAGCAGCACCCGGCGAGAGGGGTGGATCGTGGCGTGGCTTTCGGATCCTTCGGGCAAGTCCAATGACCTCAGGCTCTATGCCGCCTACGGCACCAACATGGACCCGGAGCAGATGGCCATGCGTGCCCCCCACTCCCCCATCTGGGGGGTCGGCTGGCTGCCCGGCTGGCGCCTGACGTTCGGCGGGATGGACCTCGCCTGGGAGGGCGCCGTCGCCACGATCGTCGAAGACCCCGACGAGCACGTGTTCGTCGTGCTCTACGACGTGCCCGAGTGGGAGGAGACCTCCCTCGACCAGTGGGAGGGCGCGGTCCGCGGGCGCTACCACAAGGTGCGGCTGCGGGTGCAGACCCTCGACGGCGAGGTCGTGGCCTGGGTCTACGTGCTCGACGGCTATGAGGGCGGCCTGCCCTCGGCCCGCTACCTCGGCAGCCTGGCCGAGGCGGCCGAGCGGGCGGGCGCCCCCGACGACTACGTCAAGGAGCTGCGGGAGCGCCCCTGCACCTCGGTCGGCGGTTAGCGCAGCGGCTGGTCCTTGGTCTCCGGCAACACGAAGATGTAGACCAGCGTCGAGATCAGCGCCAGCCCCGACATATACCACGGGAAGAGGCCGGGGTTGCCCATCTCCTGCATCGCGGTGCCGATCAGCGGGGCGGTGCCGCCGAAGAGCGCCACGGTCAGCGAGTAGGGGAAGCCCGCGCCGGCCGCGCGCACCCTGGTGGGGAAGAGCTCCGAGTTCACCGCCGCCGAGATCGACGTGAAGCCGCCCAGGAAGACCATGCCGATGAGCTGCACGGTCAGCAGGCTGCCGTACGCGTCGGTCAGCAGGCCCAGCAGCGGCACGGGCAGCAGCACGAACCCGAGCCCGAACGCGATCAGCATCGGCCTGCGCCCGATCCGGTCCGACAACATGCCGAGCAGCGGCTGCAGGACCATGAAGAAGACCAGCGAGATCGTGCCGATCTGGAGCGAGTCGGCCTTGTCGAAGTCCACGGTGATCTGCGCGTACGTCGGCAGGAACGTGGTCCACGTGTAGTAGGCGACGGTGCCGGCGATCGTGATGCCCACGATGGTGGCGGCCGACCTCGGGTGCAGTTTGAGGAACTCGAACATCTTCTGCCGTTCGGCCCTGCCCTGGCGCACCTCCTCCGCCACGGCCGAGGTCTCGTCGGCGCCCTTGCGGATCCACAGGCCCACGAGGCTGAGCACGGCGCCCACGAAGAACGGGATGCGCCAGCCCCACGCGTCCATGTCGGCCTGGACGAGCATGGTGGCCAGCACCGCCGCGAGCCCCGAGGCCAGCAGCTGGCCGATGGTGGTGCTGACGTACTGGAAGCTGGAGAACAGGCCGCGGCGGCCGGGCGGGGCCGACTCCACGAGGAACGTGGTCGCGGCGGCGAACTCACCGCCCACCGACAGGCCCTGGATGAGCCTGGCCACGACGAGGATGATCGGCGCCAGCACGCCCACGGCCTCATAGGTGGGGGTCAGGCCGACGAGCAGCGAGCCCACGCCCATCAGCACGATCGTGCCCGTCATGGCGAGCTTGCGGCCGTACCTGTCGGCGAACGCGCCGACCAGCAGGCCGCCCAGCGGGCGCATGAAGAACCCGACGGCGAACACCGCGAACGAGCTCAGCAGCGGGACCAGGCTGTTGCCCGCGCTCTCGGGGAAGACCTGGCTGGAGAAGTAGATCGCGAGGAAGCTGTAGGCGTACCAGTCGTACCACTCGACGACGTTGCCGATGCTGGCCGCCGTGAGCTGGCGGACGCGGCTCTTGGGGATGCCGAGTGGTGACTGCGTGGTGGGGGAGGTCGCCACGGATGGCTCCTTTGCTGAACAGTGCGTGATGGCCTACTGTGCATGGGACGACCGAAACAGTCAATTATCTGGGAATATATTTACATACCCGACATTGAGATGGTTGTAGGTGGATGTTCTCGACCGGCGTCTGGTCGCCGCGTTGCAAGTCAGCCCTCGCGCCTCGTGGGGCGAGCTCGGCAGGGCCGTGGGCGAGCACGAACGCACCGTCGCCCGGCGGCTCCAGCGGCTCATCGCCGAAGGGATCGTGCGGGTCACGGCCATCTACGACGACCTGCGCACCGGGCACGGCCGCCCCGTCCACCTGCACGTCCAGGTGCGTCCCGGCACCGCGGGCAAGGTCGCGCAGGCACTGGCCGACCGGCCTGACACGCGCTCGGTCTACTCGCTGACCGGCGCCGCCGACCTCGGCAGCGAGCTGGTCTCCCCGTCCCGCGAGGACCTGCACCACATCGTCTCCGCGCAGATCAGCGAGATCGACGGCGTCGTGCAGACGCAGACCCAGGTTGTCCTTCACACGTTCAGGACCGTCGCGGAATGGCACGCGCCCTACCTCACCGAGCAGGAGGTGGCCGAGCTCCGGCCCCCGCCGCCGCCGGAGTGCCTGCCCGACGAGGACGGCCTGTCGCCGCTGGAGGAGGAGATCGCCCAGCTGCTCGCCCACGACGGCAGGATCGCCTTCACCGCGGTCGCCGAGCGGCTCGACATCTCCGTGCCGACCGCCCGCCGGCGCGTCACCTCGCTGCTCGAACGGCGGCTGCTGCTGCCGCGCGCGGAGGTCGAACCCGCGCTGCTCGGCCTGGAGGTCGAGGCCATGCTCTGGTTGAAGGTCCGCCCGCACGGGCTCGACCTGGTGGGCCGGCGACTGGCCGCGCACCAGAACGTCCGTTACTGCGCCGCCACCACAGGCACCCACTCCCTCATCGTGCAGGTGGTGGCGGCCCACGAGGCCGACCTCTACCGTTTCCTGACCGGCGTCGTCGGCCGGCACGACGAGATCACCGACATCGACCTCACCCTCATCACCCGCGCTCACAAGCGCGGCCACCTGCTCAAGTCCGGACTGCTCACGCTGGATCACCGTTGGGAGAAAACGCCATGACACCTGCCGAGAAGGAAGTCGCCGACCTCTGCGTGGAGCTGATCCGCGTCGACAGCAGCAACTACGGGGACGGCAGCGGGCCCGGCGAGCGCGCCGCTGCCGAGGTCGTCATGGCCAGGCTGGCCGAGGTCGGGATCGAGTCCACGTACGTCGAGAGCGAGCCGGGCCGCGGCAACGTCGTCACCCGCGTCGAGGGCGACGACCCGACCCTGCCCGCCCTGCTCGTGCACGGGCACCTGGACGTCGTGCCCGCCAACGCCGCCGACTGGACGGTCGACCCGTTCGCCGGCGAGGTGCGCGACGGCTACATCTGGGGCCGCGGCGCGGTGGACATGAAGGACATGGACGCGATGATGCTGGCGGTGCTGCGCCAGATGAAGCGCGAAGGGCGCAGGCCGCGCCGCGACATCGTCTTCGCCTGGCTGGCCGACGAGGAGGCCGGCGGCGTGTACGGCGCCAAATACCTCACGGCCAACCACCCCGAGCTCTTCGAAGGGGTCACCGAGTCGATCAGCGAGGTCGGCGGCTACTCCCTGGAGGTCGACCCGTCGTTGCGCCTCTACCTCATCGAGACCGCCCAGAAGGGCCTGGCCTGGATGAAGCTGACCGCCGACGGCACCGCGGGCCACGGATCCATGCTCAACGACGACAACGCCGTCACCGAGGTCGCCAGGGCGGTCGCCAGGATCGGCGAGCACGACTGGCCGCTCACCTACACGCCCACGGTCCGCCGGTTCCTCACCGAGGTCGCGTCCGCGTACGGCATCCCGTTCGACGAGAACGACCCGCAGCCGATCCTGGACAGGATCGGGCCGCTGGTGCGCTTCGTCGGGGCGACGCTGAGGCACACCACCAACCCCACCCAGCTCGGCGCCGGCTACAAGTCGAACGTGATCCCCGGCCAGGCCACGGCCGTGGTCGACGGGCGCTTCCTGCCGGGGTTCGAGGAGGAGTTCTTCAAGACCGTCGACTCGCTGCTCGGACCGAAGGTGCGGCGCGACTTCGTGCACCACGACATCGCGCTGGAGACCTCGTTCGACGGCGCGCTGGTCGAGTCGATGATCGCGGCGCTGAAGGCCGAGGACCCGGCGGCGCGGGCGATCCCGTACTGCATGTCGGGCGGCACCGACAACAAGACCTTCTTCGCCGACCTGGGCGTGCGCGGCTTCGGTTTCGTGCCGCTGCGGCTGCCTGCGGACATGGACTTCGCGGCGATGTTCCACGGCGTGGACGAGCGGGTGCCGGTGGACGCGCTGCACTTCGGCGTGCGGGTTCTGGACCGGTTCCTCCTAAACTACTGAAACGTGAGTGAAGACCCTTACACCCTGGCCTCCGAGGCCGCCACGGCGCTGCGTGCCGCCACCGGCCTCGACACCTTCGACGTGGCGCTCGTCATGGGGTCGGGGTGGGTGCCCGCCGCCGAGGCGATCGGCGAGACGGTGAGCGAGATCCCGTTCACCGGCCTGCCGGGGTTCCGCGCCCCCGCCGTGGCGGGCCACGGCGGCAGGATCCGCGTGGTCCGCACCTCCGCGGGGCGGCACGCGCTGGTGTTCCTCGGGCGTACGCACCTCTACGAAGGGCTCGGGGTCGACGCCGTGGTGCACGGCGTGCGCACGGCGGCCGCGGCCGGGGTCCGCACGCTCGTGCTGACCAACGCGGCCGGCGGCCTGCGCCCGGAGACGCAGAACGTCGGCGACCCCGTACTGATCAGCGACCACATCAACCTGACCGGGTCCAACGCGATCACCGGCACCACGTTCCTCGACCTCACCGAGGTCTACTCCCGCCGCCTGCGCGCGCTGGTCCGCGAGATCGACCCGACGCTGGCCGAAGGCGTCTACATCGCCTTCCGCGGGCCCACGTACGAGACGCCCGCCGAGATCCGCATGTGCCGCACGCTGGGCGGCGACATGATCGGCATGTCCACCGTGCTGGAGGCCGTCGCCGCCCGCGAGGCCGGGCTGGAGGTGCTCGGCATCTCCCTGGTCACCAACCCGGGAGCGGGCCTGTCCGGCGAGCCGCTCGACCACGAGGAGGTCCTGGAGGTCGGCCGGGCCACGGCGGCCCGCATGGGCGTGCTGCTGGCCAAGGTGGTGGACCGGCTTTGAGCGTTCTGCGGCAGGCGCGCGAGTGGCTGTCCCAGGATCCCGACCCCGACACCCGCGCCGAGCTCTCCCGCCTGGTCGAGGGGGAGGACCTGGCCGCGCTCGAAGAGCGCTTCGGCGCCCGGCTCGAGTTCGGCACGGCGGGCCTGCGCGGCGAGCTCGGCGCCGGCCCCAACCGGATGAACCGCGTCACCGTCATGCGCGCCGCCGCCGGCCTGGCCGCGGTGCTCGGGCCCGGCAAGCACGTGGTCATCGGCTACGACGCGCGGCACAAGTCCGACGTGTTCGCCCGCGACACGGCCGCCGTGCTGACGGGCGCAGGGGTGCACGCCTCACTCCTGCCCGGCCCGCTGCCCACGCCCGTGCTGGCCTTCGCCGTACGCCGCCTCGGCGCGGACGCGGGCGTGGCGGTCACCGCCAGCCACAACCCGCCGCGTGACAGCGGCTACAAGGTCTACTGGGACGACGGCTCCCAGATCGTGCCGCCGATCGACCGCGGGATCTCGGCCGCCATCGACGCCGTCGGCCGCGTCGACCGGCTGCTGATCGACGGCCCCGGCACGCTGACGGAGCTGGGCGAGGGCATCGTCGACGACTACATCGCCGCCGTGACGTCGCTCCCGCTGGGCGACGCCCGCGACCTGAAGGTGGCCTACACGCCGCTGCACGGGGTGGGCGCCGCCACGCTGACGGGCGCGTTCCTGGCCGCCGGGTTCCCTTCGCCGCTGGCGGTCGAGGAGCAGCGCGAACCCGATCCCCGCTTCCCGACGGTGCCCTTCCCCAACCCGGAGGAGCCGGGCGCGATGGATCTGGCCGTGGCGCTGGCCGCCGAGGTCGGCGCGGACCTGGTCCTCGCCAACGACCCCGACGCCGACCGGTGCTCGGTGGGGGTGCCGTTGCCCGGCGGCGGTTGCCGCATGCTGACCGGCGACGAGGTCGGTGGCCTGCTGGCCGAGCACGTCATCGCGCACACCACCGGTGACCGGATGGTGGCCACCACCATCGTCTCCTCGACGTTGCTCGGCAAGATCGCGCAGGCGCACGGCGTGCGCTACGGCGAGACGCTGACCGGCTTCAAATGGATCATCAAGGCGGGGCCGGGGCTGGTCTTCGGCTACGAGGAGGCCATCGGCTACAGCGTCGGCACCGACGCCGGCCTCCCGGTCCGGGACAAGGACGGCATCGGTGCGGCGCTGGTGGTGGCGGGTATCGCGGCGGAGGCCAAGCGCGCCGGGCGTACGCTGCTGGACCTGCTGGACGACCAGGCCCGGCGCTACGGGCTGCACGCCACGGAGCAACTGTCCATCCGGGTGTCCGACCTGTCGCTGATCGCCGGCGCCATGTCACGGCTGCGCGCGGCCCCGCCCGCGACGCTCGGCGGGCGGGCGGTGTTGCGGGCCGACGACCTGGCCAGGGGCTACGGCGGCCTGCCGCCGACCGACGGGCTGCGCTACGCGCTGGAGGGGGACGCCCGCGTGGTGGTGCGCCCCTCGGGCACGGAGCCCAAGCTCAAGTGCTATCTGGAGGCGGTCGTGCCGGTGGCGGGCGAGGTCACCGAGGCACGGGCCGTGGCGGCCCGCGAGCTCGACCTCCTGCAGAGAGAACTCTCCGCCCTGCTCGACCCCTCGTAGTTACCCTGCGTTATTCAGGCGAGACGCACGGTGATATTCGGGAGGCCCGCACGCAGCCCGACACGCCCACGCCATAGATTTTACTCAAGCCGCCCGCGGCCCTTGCCGACCTGCCGATTCAGCAAGGGAGAAATGATTCTTCCGCCGCACCTTGGATTACGTTCCAGCCGAGCCGGTTAAACGCATCGGATTGCGCCTGGAGGCGTTTTTGTAAACGCCGAAGATTTCCATCGGCCGCCGACGGTTCGCCACGCGGAAGCGAAAGATCGTTCCTCGAATCGCGGGCCAGAAAGTCACCTCATACCGCCTCATAACACGCCATCCAACCCGAAGCCATCAAGTATTCTCAGTTCACGCGCAAACCCACCCCACACGCCACACATTCCGGACAAACCACCCCTCGACCGAACTGCGGAAGCAAGGACATCAACCCCTCTCACCTGTACAATTACAACGATGACCTTGAGTCCGATCGCGTGGACGCAAGGCCTGGAAGGGGCAGGGGAAGGCACGTCGACGCGAGCGCTCCCAGCCCTCTCCTCTGATTCCGGAAGATGGTCCGCTGACTCCAGGTGGACGCCGGAAAACCGTTGACAGAAGAGGTCTCCCGGGCAAACGGGAGACCTTTTCGTTTTTCTCCGCCACGCGCTGCGACGAAAGCGGGAACCTTATTCGCGGCACGGTCACCTGGCGTGAGCGCAAGTCGTCATGCCATGCTTACCGCACTACGAGGAGCTCCCGCTCTCCTGTTTGCCCAGGAGACGAGAAACACGAGCCCCTCATAGACCGGCGCCGAAAAGCGGCCTCTTTCCGTGCCGCGTTTCGACGCCTTCCACCTGGAGTCAAACCGAGCACCGACGTTCCCGGACGAGAGGAGAACACCGATGGCGACATCGCCCGCACGTTCCGGCAGGAGCCGCCGCCCACAGACCCCCGCACCCGTTCAGCCGTCCGGGGGGACCGCGTCCTGGGTGATCGCGTTCATGAGCGCGCTGGCCACGTACCCGATCTTCGTGGACATGCTGCTTCCCCAGGGCTACAGCCCGTGGGTGGCCGTGGCCGTCGCATCCACGGCCTGCCTGGGCGCGGGCCGGGCCACGCAGATGATGACGTCCGGCCCGGCCCGCCAGGGCGCGGCCGGCGCCGTGCTCACCCCTTCGTTCATCGCACGGGTGGCGACGCTGGTCATCCGGGCCGCCCTCACACCGCGCCCCCAGGACAACGACCCGCCGGACACAAGGCCATAGCCGGTCTGGGGCACTCAGGCAAGGCCCGCCCGTGGTCGCACCACTGGTGAACCATCCACAGGTGGATGCACCAACGTCGGTGGTCTCATCCGTGAGACCACCGTCCCACTCAGGGTCAGAATATCCCCACCTTGATACCAATAGCTGCGTTAGTCTCACCGGTGAGACTAACTGGAGGAACGGTGGAACCCTTCATCGGCAGGCGACGAGAACTGACCGCCCTCACGCGTGCGCTTGAAAAGACGAATCGCCGTCATTTCGATCGGCCGGGACGCGCACTCCTGATGAGAGGACGCCGCCGGGTCGGAAAATCCAGGCTGGCGGAGGAGTTCATCCGGCAGGCGCAGGTGCCTCACCTGTACTACACGGCGACGGGGCAGACGCTCCGTGAAGAACTCCACATCTTCACGGACGAGGCGTCATCGTCCAACCTCCCCGCCGCTTCCGTCTTCGATGTCGAGCAACCCGAATCGTGGCACGACGCGCTTTCCCTCCTGGCACGCGCCCTGCCCGAACACTCCCCCAGCATCGTGGTCATCGATGAGCTCCCCTACCTTGTCAAGGCAGATCCCACGCTGGAGAGCGTGCTGCAGAAGCTCTTCGACAGGGAGTTCTCGAGACGGCCGGTCCTCCTTCTCCTCATCGGCTCGGATCTGTCGATGATGGAAGCCATCAACACCTATGGCCGCCCCTTCTACCAGCGGGCCGCCGACTTCATAGTGGGCCCCCTCACACCGTACGACGTCGGACAGGCTCTTGATCTGCCCCCTGAGGCGGCGTTCGACGCACACCTGGTTTCAGGCGGGTTGCCGATGATCTGTGAGGAGTGGCCCAAGGGCGCCCCGCTCTGGGCATATCTGGAGCAGGCACTCCACGACCCGCTGTCGGCTCTGGTCGTCAGCGGCGAGCGGGCCCTCGCCGCTGAATTTCCGCCAGAAGCGCATGCCCGCCAGACCCTGAACGCCATCGGGTCGGGCCAGCGCACACACTCCAACATCGCGACCGCCACCCAGGAGATCCCGCGCGCGACGATGAACCGCGCACTTCAGCTTCTGCTCGAGAAGCGCATGATCGCTGTGGACCGGCCCTTGTCGACGCGCCCCTCACGAGAGTCGCGCTACCGCGTCATCGACTCTCACTTGCGCTTCTGGATTCCCTTCATCGCCAACCGCCTGACGGACATCGAACGCGGCCGGGGAGACAAGGTCCTGGAGCGGATCCGCAGCTCTTGGACATCATGGCGCGGAGTCGCCGTCGAGCCCCTGATCCAGGAGTCGCTTCGCCGTATGGACGGCCTGCCCGAGGCGACGGGAGCGATCGGGGGCTTCTGGACCAGGACCAACGATCCGAAGATCGACATCGTCGGCGCGGACCGGGAGCCGGTCGCTAAGCAGATCACGATGGTCGGGTCCGTCAAATGGCTGGAGAACCGCCCGTTCGATCACCATGATCTGAGCGAGCTCATCGTGCACCGGTCCAAGATGCCCGGAGTCGACTCCTCCACGCCGCTCTACGCCGTCTCCCGCAGCGGCTGCGAGGTGGAGGGCGTCACGCACATCACCCCTGAGCACCTGGTCGACGCCTGGCGATGAGCACGGATGGTCTCAGCGATGAGACCAACGCGAGATCAGGTCCGCTAGAGACCGGGGTTGAGACCAACAGCGCGTGTTGGTCTCAACCATGAGACCTACTCAGGCGAGGCGGATCTGCAGGTCGGTGTCCCAGTTGTGCATGTCGGGCTCGACCCTGGGATCGGTCTGGAAGAGCTCCAGCCGGCAGCCCCAGTGCTCCGTCCCGTCCTTCTCCGTCATGTCCCAGGCGAGCCTCTGCTCCGCGCCCCACTTCAGCAGCGCCTCGATGACGCCGATGAGCTGGTCGGGGTGTCCGTGGTGGGACGTGACGGCGTAGCGGCCGGCGGGCAGGGTGGCGGCGAAGATGTCGCCCTCGCCCTCCACCGGCTCGGCCACCGGGACGCCCGCCTGCACCACCAGCCGGTCCTCCGGCATGTTGATGGCGTCATACCTGAGGAAGGGCGCTCCGGCGGGGGCGTGGCCGCGTTGGGCGAGCCAGCCGATGATCTCCCCGATCCGGTCGGCGACGAGGCCGAAGGTGGTCATGGTGATGGTCCCGCGCACCCCGACGTACGGCCGCTCGGGAAGTTCGACGATCTGTGGCATGTTCTGTTCCTCCTTCATCAACCTGTACGGAGCGGCGCCGCGAAACTCATCGGCAGGCCGAAGAACGGGAACAGACCGGGATCGAGGTAGGTGGTCTCGCTCGCGATGCGGCCACCGGCGACGTCGAGGACGACCAGGGCGAACGGCTCGCCGTTCAGATACTGGCCGAAGGCCGGGGAGCCGTTCGCCCTGACCGGCAGCAGGCGGGAGCCCGCGCACGGGGCATCGCCGCTCGCGGCGGCCGCGGTCAGGACCAGGTGGATGTGCTCGCGCCCGCGCAACCACCACGCGAACGGCGGCATCGACGACGTCGCGTCCTCATGCAGCAGCGACACCAGCGCGGCCACGTCGTACCGTTCGAACGCCGACACGTACCGGGCCAGCAGGCCCTCGTCCACCGTCTCGTCGGTCTCCTCCGCCGGGGGGAGCTTGGCACGGGCGCGCTGGAGCGCGCTGTTGACCGACGGGACGGTGGTGGACAGCAGGGCGGCCGTCTCGGCGGCGGACCACGTGAGGACGTCGCGGAGGATGAGCACGGCGCGCTGCCGCGGCGGCAGGTGCTGGAGCGCCGCCACGAACGCCAGCCGGACCGTCTCCCGGGTGACCGCCAGTTCGGCCGGGTCGAGCACCTTCGCGTCCGGGACGGGCTGGATCCAGCGGCTCGGCGGCAGCGGCTCGCCCAGGGCGTCGCCGGGGGTAGCGGCGGGGCCCAGGTCCATGGCGCGGGCGCGGCGCTGCGGGCCCCTGAGCATGTCGAAGCAGACGTTCGTGGCCAGGTGGAACAGCCACGTGCGCAGCCCGCCCCGAGCGGCATCGTACGTCCGCCAGGCCCTGACGAACGTCTCCTGCACCGCGTCCTCGGCCTCGAAGCCCGAGCCGAGCATGCGGTAGCAGTAGCCGGTCAGCGCCACCCGGTGGTGTTCGAGTTCCTCCTCGACGTCCGTCATCCGGCCGGAACCACCGCGATCTGGAGCTCCGTCACCCATTCGTCCAGGTTTTCCGGGCAGTGCAGGGAGACCTCCCTGGCCAGGGCGAGCGAACGGTAGCCGTGCTCCTCGATCCAGTGGGCCAGGGTCTGGAACGTCTGCCCCACCTCCTCCATCGACCCGTGGTGGATGATCGTGGCCGCCGTCTCGATCGCCGGCAGGTCGAGGACCTGGAAGTCGTGGTCGCCGGGCGTCGCGGACACCGGCAGGCAGGCGTGGGCCATGACCGAGCCGTCGTCCTCCTCCTCGTAGTAGGCGACCCCCGGGCCCACGACCTTGACCGCGGCCTCCTCCACGCGGCGGCAGATTTCGGCGAAAAGGGGCTGGATGACCGGGCCGATGTCCTCTTCCTCGTAGCTGGCCGCCCTGGCGCTGAGCTCGGCGACCCTGATCGGGGCGACGCGCTTCAGCACGACCTCCGCACTCTCCATGTGGCCCTCCGTTTCGATCGTCCGCAGGCGTGCCTCGACGCTGCGCAACCTCGCCAGGTCGGCGCTGATCCGGGCTTCGAGCTGGGCGCGGCGCATGCGTACCATGCCGTGCAGTTCCTCCGTGCTGACCTTCTCGTCGAGGATGGCCCTGACCTGCTCCAGCGTGAAGCCGAGGTCCTTGATCGCGACGATGCGGTTGAGCCGGGACAGTTGCGCGGCCTGGTAGGAGCGGTAGCCGCTGACCGGGTCGACGTGCGCGGGGCGCAGCAGCCCGATCGCGTCATAGTGCCGCAACATGCGTACGGACACCAGCCCCAGCCTGGCGAACTCTCCGATGGTGAACATGACGTCTCCGGTCTAGGGCCTCACACGGTGTCAGAGTCAACCTATGGCGATTTTTCAGGAGTTGAGGTAGCTTGCGAGGCGACCGAACGTTCGGTAGGTGCCATGATCGTCAACCTCACGGACCCTGACACTGACGCGCACGAGCGGATCAGGACCGCCGCGGTGCTGCTGTTCGCCCGGCAGGGCTACGCCGCGACGAGCATCAGGGACCTCGGCCGGGCCGTCAACATGACCAACGCCGGGATCTATCACCACGTGGCGAGCAAGGAGGCCCTGCTCGCCGACCTCATGCGCGTCGCCCAGCAGGGCCTGAACGACGCCACGGAAGGCATGCTGGCCACGGCCGGCGGCGCGGCCGATCGGCTGGCCCTGCTGATCGGCTCGCTCACCGCCATCCACGCCCTCAACCCCCTGACCACCCGCGTCATGGACGGCGAGCTGCGCTCCCTGACGCCGGGCTCGACCGCCCACGTCGAGATCATCGCCCTGCGCGACGCGTACGAGGCCCACTGGAAGCGCACGCTGGCCGACGGCGTCGCCGGGGGCATCTTCCGCGTCGCCGACCAGAAGCTGACCCGCCTCGCCCTGATGTCGATGTGCACCGGCACCAGCGAGTGGTACCGCCCCGACGGGGACTCCACGCTGGAGCAGGTGTGCGCCGAGTTCGTCACGATCGGCCTGGCCGCCGTACGCGCCCCCGCCCAGGTCACGACAAGTCCTGACTTCTCCCTGCTGCCCGACTTTCCGTGGGAGCCGCCGGATGCACACAACGATCCCCGACCTGATGAGGCACGCCGCTAGAACGTACGGCACGCGCGAGTTCCTCCGCTTCCCCGACACCTCGCTGACCTTCGACGCCGCGGACACCCGGTCGGACCGCCTGGCCGCCGCCCTGATCGACCAGGGCGTGCGCCCGGGCCACCGGGTGGCGATCATGCTGGACAACGTGCCCGAATGGCCGCTGAGCTGGCTCGCGATCCTGAAGGCCGGGGCGATCGCCGTCCCGGTGAACGTGCGCTACCAGGCGGCCGACCTGAGTCACGTGCTCGACGACTCGGGCGCGGTGCTGACACTGACCACGGACGACGTGGCCGCGATCAACCCGGGGCCGTGCCGCGACCCGCGGACCCTGATCCGGCAGGCGGGCGACCGGAGCCCGCAGGTCTCCGTCAAAGCCGACGATGTTGCCAATTTTCAGTACACGTCGGGCACCACGGGCTTCCCCAAAGCCTGCATGCTCACCCACGACTACTGGCTCAGGACCGCCCAGATCGTCGCCGACCAGGCACGCCTCCGCGACGAAGACGTCGTGATCATCGCCCAGGCGTACTCGTACATGGACCCCCAATGGCTCACCGTGCTCTGCCTCGCCGGCGGCATCCCCCTCGTGGTGCTCCCCCGCTTCTCCGCCTCCGGCTTCTGGAACTCGGCCAGGGAGCACGGCGCGACGCTCACATACCTGCTCGGCACCATGCCCCTGCTGCTGCACAAGCAGCCACCCCACCCGCGTGACCGCGACAACCGCATGCGGCTCGTGCTCTGCTCCGGCATCCCGCCCGAGCTGCATCACACGTTCGAGGAACGCTGGGGCGCGCCATGGCGCGAGCTCTACGGCTCCACGGAGAGCGGCCCCGACCTGGTGGCGGCCGTCGACGCGGACGACACGGTCGGCACCGGCGCCATGGGCGTCGCGCCACCGGGCAAGGAGGTCAGGCTCGACGACGACGGCGAGATCCTGGTCAGGGGCGTGCCCATGATGAAGGGCTACTGGAACCACCCCGAGGCGACCGCCCACGCCTTCAGAGGCGGCTGGTACCACACCGGCGACCTGGGCTTCCGCGACGACCACGGCTACCTCCACCACGCCGGGCGGATCAAGGACATGGTGCGCAGGGGCGGCGAGAACATCTCCTGCGCCGAGGTCGAACGTGTGCTCACCCAGCACCCGGCCGTGCTCCAGGCGGCCCTGGTGCCCATCCCCGACGACCTGTGGGGCGAACTGCCCAAGGCATTCCTCCAGCTCCGCCCCGGTCACGCCTCCGACGCGCGTACCGCCATGGACGTCATCGAGCACGCCAGAGGCCGGCTGGCCCGCTTCAAGGTCCCGGCGTACGTGGAGTTCGTCGAGTCGTTCACGCTCACCCCGTCGGCCCGTATCGAGAAACGCCACCTGCTCCACCCCGGACGTGACCAGCGCGCCGCTCCCGCCATCCCCGTCGGCAAGGAGAGACCATGATCGAAGTCACCGAACGCGACGGGGTGGCGCTGATCACCCTCGCCCGGCCCGCCAAGCTCAACGCCCTCACCACCGGCATGCGCAGGGACCTCGCGGCGGCCGTACGGGACCACGGCGATGGCAGGAGCGCCAGGGGCATCGTGGTCACCGGCACGGGCCGGGCCTTCTCCGCCGGGGAGGACATCCACGAGGCCGCCGGCCGTTCGCTGGTCGACGAGGTGGCGTCGTTCCACGACATGACCAGAGCCGTTCTGGAGACGCGCGTACCGGTCGTGGCGGCGGTCAACGGCCTGGCCGTCGGCGGGGCCGCCGAGTGGACGCTCTGCTTCGACACGCGCATCGGCACCCCGTCGGCCGAGTATTTCCTACCCGAGAACCACATCGGCCTGTCGATCTCGAACGCCGCCAGCTACCTGCTTCCCCGCCTGGCGGGCGCAAGGGCGCTGCGGCTGGTGCTCGACTCGACCCGCATGAGCGCGCACGACGCCCTGGCCGCGGGCCTGCTGGACGAGATCGTCGCGCCGGAGGCGCTGCTCGACGCGGCGATCGCCCGCGTGCACCGCTGGACCGCGCCCGGCACGGCCACCGCCGTGCACCTCCGGCTGCTGCGGCCGCCGGCGCGCGAGGTCGAGCGGGCCTTCGAGGCGGAGACGGAGGCGGCCAGGCTCGTGGAGGAGGCGGGCATCGCCCAGGCGGGCATGACGAAGTTCATCGACCGCACGCGCCGGCCCGGCCAGGACTCCCCCGGCTGAGCGACGGCCACGGAACTCCTGACGAGCCGGCGACCCTCGCGGTGGTGCTGGTCAGGCGACGACGATCGCGGCCACCACCAGGGCGATCGCGGCCACCAGCACGGCGATGGAGTCGTAGGACCAGGTGACCCGGGCCGGCGCCGCCTGCTCGTCGCGGCGCCTGGCCGCCTCGGCGCGCTCGCGGATCTGGTCGCCCAGCCAGTCGGCGTGGGTCTTGCCCGCGAACGCCTCGACCGCCGCCTGCTCCGACCTGGAGAGCGTCGGCTCGGTCGTGAAACGCCCGCGTTGCCGCCTGGGAGCGCCGCGCCGCTGCGCCTTGGCCCGCTCTCTGGCACTGCTCATCGGCGTCCACAACCGCAGCACCCGCTCGTCGCCGTGGTGGACGTTGATGGAGTGGGAGACCGTGACGTCGTCGATGGAGGCCCACGACAGGAACGTCGTGCGGAACGGGTTGCGCCCCACCAGGCCCTTTTCCGTGAACACGGTGGCGGGCCTGAGCGCGATGGAGTAGACCAGCGCCGTCAGCGCCCCCAGCACGGCCAGCGCCACCAGCGACGACTTGCCGGTGTAGTGGGCGATGAGGTCCCACACGTTGAACGCGACGAAGGCCAGCCACACCCACGCCAGCGCGAACGCGGTCTTGGAACGGTAGGACTCTTTCACGACTGCCACTTGATCTGCGCGAACCCGGGCTTGATCACGCCGTTGATCAGCGCCAGCCGCTCGTCGAACGGGATGAACGCCGACTTCATCGCGTTGACCGTGAACCACTGCAAATCATCCCAGCCGTAGCCGAACGCCTCGACCAGCTTGTGGAACTCCTGCGACACGCTCGTCGAGCTCATCAGCCGGTTGTCAGTGTTGACCGTGACCCGGAAGTGCAGCCGCCGCAGCAGCCCGATGGGGTGCTCGGCGATCGACGCGGCGGCGCCGGTCTGCAGGTTGGAGGTCGGGCACATCTCCAGCGGGATGCGCTTGTCGCGCACGTAGGCGGCCAGCCGCCCCAGCTTGGCCGACTGGTCGCCGGCCACGGAGATGTCGTCGATGATGCGCACGCCGTGGCCGAGCCGGTCGGCGCCGCACCACTGGATGGCCTGCCAGATCGACGGCAGCCCGAACGCCTCGCCCGCGTGGATGGTGAAGTGGGCGTTCTCCCGCTGCAGGTATTCGAACGCATCGAGGTGCCGCGTGGGCGGGTAGCCGGCCTCGGCGCCCGCGATGTCGAAGCCCACGACGCCCACGTCGCGGTAGCGCACGGAGAGCTCGGCGATCTCCATGGAGCGCGCCTGGTGCCGCATGGCCGTCAGCAGCGTGCCGACGTGGATGTCACGCCCTTCCGACCCCTGCCTGAACCCCTCGAGCACGGCCTCGACCACCTGGTCGAGGCTCAGCCCTCTGGAGGTGTGCTGCTCGGGCGCGAAGCGCACTTCGGCGTAGACCACCCCGTCGGCGGCCAGGTCTTGAGCGCACTCGGAGGCGACGCGCACCAGGGACTCGCGCGTCTGCATGACCCCGACCGTGTGGTCGAACGTCTCGAGGTAGCGCTCGAGCGAGCCCGAGTCGGATGCCTCCTCGAACCACTGGCGCAGGTTGTCGGGGTCGTGGGTGGGCAGCCGGCCGTAGGCGGTCTCCCGGGCCAGCTCGACGATCGTCTCGGCGCGGAGCCCGCCGTCGAGGTGATCGTGCAGCAACACCTTGGGAGCCCGCCGGATCTGGTCAAGCGTGGGGCTCATCAGGCCATGATATGAGCACCGCCCCGTCTTCCGGGTTACGGCTCAGTCGCGGCCGGCCGATTCCGGGCTGAACGCGGGCAGGCACACGGCGATGTACTCGGCCCCTTCGGGACCGGCGCTGTATCTGACCTTCTCCCCCGGCGAGGTCACCACCGACTGCCCCGCCTCGACCTCGGTCGTGCCCTCCGCGTGCTCCACGATCACCGTGCCGCGCAGGACCACGGTGTACTCGGTGAACGACGGCGTCTGGGCGGGCTCCTCCCAGCCGGCCGGCGCGACCATGCGGGCGATGGAAATCGCCTCGTCGCCACTGCTGACACGGCCCACATGCTCGTCAATGACCTTGCCACCGGGCACCGGTATGCGTGCGGCCCCCTCGATCTTCCTCACCACCTCAGGCTACTGAACTTGGACCCGTGATGTCGGGTGGCGCAAGCCTTGGTGGCAGGGGACTGTCGGTGGCTGGTGGCAGGATCACCCGCATGGTTCTCTCACGTACGACTCCGCCGCGGCCTGTCGAGGTGACCGCGGTCTTTCCTGAGCTGGCTCCGTTGGCGCGTCCTGCGATTCGGCTCCATCCTCGTCCCGGGTCGCCTTCGGCAGGGGAAAGCTCGGTCGGGGGACCGTTGTTGTGGCCGGCTGAGGAGCCGTGGCCACACTGCGAAAGCGAGCACCCGGACAGTGGGTTCCGCCGGTCGCCGGCAGACGTACGGCTGGAAAGGCGCAGGCTGGCCCGGCTCCACCATGATCCCCATGGTCCCGAGTTCACGACCGAGGAGGAGGCGATCAAGGAACAGAATGCCGCGAGGCTCGCGAAGCGACTCGACGCCGGCCCTCCCTGGCCCGCGGAGTGCCCGGTCCCCATGTTGCCCGTCGCTCAGCTCTATCTGCGCGACATAACCCTGTTACGGCCGCCCGGAGACGCCGATCTGCTCCAGGTCCTCTGGTGTCCCTACGACCACGATCCGGACTGGAAGCCCGCGACCGCAGTGTTCTGGCGGTCCGCCGCCTCGGTCGTCGATGTCCTCGCCACGCCACCGGAACCGTATGAGGCGAACTATTCAGGCTATGTGCCGGAGCCCTGTCTGCTGGCACCAGAAGCAATCACCGAATACCCCAACAGCCTTGAGCTGAGCCCGGAGATGAGGCTGGCGGTGGGCGACTGGAGCAGATGGCAGACGGCCGGCGTGGGCGTGGACAACTCGTACGCGGACTGTCCGGAGGAGTTCTACGACGGCAATCTGGCTGACGCTCCCGGATGGAAGGTCGGGGGCTGGCCGCCATGGGGCCGCACCGACCCGTACCACCGATACTGCACTGTCTGCGACGCTCAGATGGCCCCGCTGCTGACCATTGCCTCCTTCGAATGGGACGGTGGTGAGCGCGGCTGGGCACCGTACGAAGACCAAGCCGCCGCCTACGCTGCCGGTCATCGAGCCGCCGGTCAGGACCCGGCGCAGCCGACGAAGGTCGAAGTGGGCAGCACGGACAATATGCAGCTCTACGTTTGCCCGACCTCTCCCGAGCATCCACACACCGACCTGATCCAATGAGCGGAGGCCGCTTCGGACGCGTAGGGCGGCAGGTAGTACAGGTCAGCCCGGCGATGGAGACGCGTCTACGGGAGCGGCGGACGGGGACCTGGCACGACCAGCCGTTACGCACCAACCGCTCGGCCGCATCCAGCCGCAACCGGTGCTCAGGGGCTGCGGCTCAGTGGGCCACGTCGATGACCAGCCGGCTGGGCGTGTCCTGTTCCTGGATCTGGAAGGCGGCCCGCCGCTTCAGCACCAGACCGATGCCGACGCGGCCCTCGAAGTCGCCGGTCCTGACGACGTCGGCGAGGTTGCGCAGGCCGGCGTGGTAGATCGGGCCGGCCTTCCACGTGGGCGTGCCGTCCTCGTCGTGGGCCTGGGAGGGGAAGAGCGTGACGAGGAGGTACGCGCCGCCGCGGATGTCGATCGGCCGGCCGGAGCCGTCCTCCACGAACTCGTCCACCCATCGCACGTTGTAGCCGGGTATCTCGCCGTCGAGGTCGATGACCACGCGGTCGTACGTCCTGTGCCCGGCGTACCGCACGCCCGTCACGATGGCGGGCTCGATGCCGTCGCGCCGGACGTCCACCTCGGCGGTGCTCGTCGGGACGTTGCGGCCAGGAGTGTCGCGGGCGGTGGTGGACGACCTGGTCGGGCCCGGCGATCCGGGCAGGGCGGTCTGCTGGGCCGGGCCGCAGGCGGTGAGCGCGGCGAGGCAGGCCAGCGAGGCCAGGGCGCGCGAGCGCGACGACCGGCGGCCGGACGGGGATGGCGAGCGCATGCCCGGTAGATGCCCCGCCCCGCCTCGCCGCAAGCCGCGTTTCCGCAGATCGCGCCGCTCCCTCGGACCGGCAGCCGGGCGAAACACGCAAACGGTTCCGCATCGTGCGGGCCCATGGCCGGGCGCGCAACCGTCCCGGAAGAACGTATGCAATTGCATTCACCGAGGTGGTACCCTCCGCGACATGGACGAGGAGTTCGTGGTCGGCACCTGGCACTACGTCCTGGCCAAGCACGCCAGGGCCATGTGCGCCCTGGAGCGCGAGCTGGGCGACCGGCACGGACTGGGTCCCAGCGAGTTCGAGGTGCTCGACCGGATCGTCCACCACGAGAGGAAGCTGCGCATCCAGGAGCTCTGCGACGAGGTCCACCTGAGCCAGAGCGCCCTGTCACGGGTGGTGGCGCGGCTGGAGAAGGCCGAGCTGGTCTCGCGCGGCGTGTGCGACGCCGACCGGCGGGGCGTCTACGTGTCCATCACCGACGCGGGGCGCGCCCGGCACGCCGAGGCCCTCCCCACGCAGCGCGCCGTCCTGCTCCAGATCTTCGCCGGCGACCCCGCCCCGAGCGGGGTCGTGGTCACGGGGCGGTGACGCGTTCGATGATCAGTGGCGGCCGTGCCACGTCCGCGGGGCCCACCGCGTAGCCGCCGTCCAGCGCCTCCAGCGCCCGCTCGAAACGGGCCGTCTCGTCGGCG
Source organism: Nonomuraea sp. B1E8 (assembly GCF_039871515.1). Lineage (NCBI taxonomy): Bacteria > Bacillati > Actinomycetota > Actinomycetes > Streptosporangiales > Streptosporangiaceae > Nonomuraea > Nonomuraea sp. B1E8. The sequence goes on from NZ_JBDPLS010000001.1 coordinate 686,028, forward strand.
TGGAGGGTCAGCAGCGGCTGCCCCTCGCGCACCGGGTCACCGGGCTTGGCGTGCAGCGTGATGCCCGCCCCCGCGGAGACCGGGTCCTCCTTGCGTGCCCGGCCCGCGCCGAGCCGCCAGGCGGCCAGCCCGACGGCGTACGCGTCGAGCCGGGTCAGCACGCCCGACGCCGGGACCCGCACCGTGGTGGTCTCGGCAGCCCTGGGCAGCTCGGCATCGGGGTCACCACCCTGGGCGGCGATCATGCGGCGCCAGGAGTCCATCGCCGAGCCGTCGGCCAGCGCCTTCGCCGGATCCTTGCCGGAGACGCCGGCGGCGGCCAGCATCTCCCGCGCCAGGCCCACCGTCAGCTCCACCACGTCGGCGGGCCCTCCGCCGGCCAGGACCTCGACGGCCTCCTCGACCTCCAGGGCGTTGCCCACGGCCCGCCCGAGCGGCCGGTCCATGGCCGTCAGCAGCGCGACCGTGCGCACGCCCGCGTCCGTGCCGAGCGCGACCATGGTCTCGGCCAGTTCCCTGGCCGTCTCCGTGGTCGTCATAAAGGCCCCTGAGCCGACCTTCACGTCGAGGACGAGCGAGCCGGTGCCCTCGGCGATCTTCTTCGACATGATCGAGGAGGCGATCAGCGGGATCGACTCCACGGTGCCGGTGACGTCGCGCAGGGCGTACAGCTTCTTGTCGGCGGGCGCGAGGCCCGAGCCCGCCGCGCAGACGACCGCCCCGGCCTCGCGCAGGACGTGCAACATCTCGTCGTTGGAGAGCGAGGCGCGCCAGCCGGGGATCGACTCGAGCTTGTCGAGCGTGCCGCCGGTGTGGCCGAGGCCGCGGCCGGACAGTTGCGGCACGTACGCCCCGCACGCCGCCACGAGCGGCGCCAGCGGCAGCGTGATCTTGTCGCCGACCCCGCCGGTCGAGTGTTTGTCGGCGGTGGGACGGTCGAGCGCCGACCAGTCCATACGCTCGCCCGAACGGATCATCGCCTGGGTCCAGGCGGCGATCTCGCGCCGGTCCATGCCGTTCAGCAGGATCGCCATGGCCAGCGCGGACATCTGCTCGTCGGCCACGCCACCGCCGGTGTAGGCGTCGATCACCCAGTCGATCTGGGCGGTGGTCAGCTCGCCGCCGTCGCGCTTGGCGCGGATGACCTCGATCGCGTCCATCACGAGCTCCGGCTGAGGTCCTGCGGGCCGAACGCGTACGGCAGGATCTCACGCATCGGCTTCGGCCCGTCGACGGTCTCGACCAGCAGGTCGTCGCCGCCGAACTCGTAGAGCAGCTGGCGGCAGCGCCCGCACGGCATCAGCAGCTCGCCGTGGCCGTCGACGCAGGTGAAGGCCACCAGCCGGCCGCCGCCCGACTGGTGCAGCGCCGACACCAGGCCGCACTCGGCGCACAGGCCGACGCCGTAGGAGGCGTTCTCGACGTTGCAGCCGGTGACCACCCGGCCGTCGTCGACCAGCGCCGCCGCCCCCACGGGGAACTTGGAGTAGGGCGCGTACGCGTTGCGCATGGCCTCGGCGGCCCTGGCGCGCAGGCTCTCCCAGTCGATGCTCAATGTTGTTCCCCCCTGCGGTATCTCACGCCGTCGGCCTTGGGCATGCGCAGCCGCTGCGAGGCGACCAGCAGCACGATGAGCGTGAGCACGTGCGGCGTGATGAAGACGAACTCGTTCGGCAGCTGGTCGACGGTCAGCCAGAGCCAGAACAGCACGACCATACCCGCGACGGCGGCGGCCATCATCGTGTACTGCCTGGCGCCCCTGGTCACCATCTCGGCCGGCTCGCCCGACGTGAGCAGGCGGCGGACCTGCTGCCCGAGGTAGATGAGCAGCAGCACGGCGCCGAACAGGAAGAACGAGGTGACCGCCCCCGAGCTGCGCAGCTGCAGGCCGTCGGCGTAGCCGAACAGCGCGGCGCCGCCCGCGAGCCCGCCGGGACGCCAGTTGCCGAAGATCATGGCGGCCAGGCCGATGAAGCCGCGGCCCGCCGTCTGCCCCTCCACGTATTTGGTGGAGACGAAGACGAGGAACACGCCGCCGAGGCCGGCGAACGCGCCGGAGATGACGACGGCGACGTACTTGATCAGGTAGACGTTCACGCCGAGCGACTCGGCCGCCCACGGGTTCTCGCCCGCCGAGCGCAGCCGCAGGCCGAAGGCCGTGTGCCAGAGCACGAAGTACGTCAGCGGCAGCAGGAGGACGGCCAGGACGACCAGCACGTTGACGTTGTGGGTGAGCCCGCGCAGGATGCCGGCGAGGTCGGACAGCAGGAACCAGTGGGTGCTCTCCAGCCGGCCGAGCAGGTCGGGCCCGTCCGACAGCAGCGGCAGGCTGGGCCTGGGCGGCGGGGAGGTGATCGCGGGCGAGGTGGTGATGCCCGCGCCCGCGTCGGCCGCCTGGGTGCCCTCCTTGTAGAGCACCTCCGACAGGAAGCGGGTGACGCCGGGGCCGAGCAGGTTGATCGCGACGCCGCTGATGATGTGGTCGACGCCGAACGACACGGTGGCGATCGCGTGCAGCAGGCCGCCGAGCGCGCCGCCGAGCAGGCCCGCGACCAGCGCGGCCACGGCGCCCCACTGGTAGCCGGCCCAGCCGGCGAACCAGGTGCCGAGCACCATCATGCCCTCGAGGCCGATGTTGACCACGCCGGCCCGCTCGGCCCACAACCCGCCCAGCCCGGCCAGGCCGATCGGCACGGCGAACAGCAGCGCGGCGGCGAACGTGCCGGAGGAGGTGATGTCGTTGTAGCCGGACACGACCCGCACCAGCGACAGCAGCAGGAGGAGCACGGCGACGCCGATGAGCGCCACGTGGTATTTCCCGACCCTGGTCATGCTCCCACCTCAACCGGAGAGTTCCCGCCGAGTTGCCGGGCGGCCCTGCGTTCTTCGAGTCTGAGCGCGAGGCGGTTGGTCACCTCGTTGGCGACGACGACGAGCAGCACGATCACGCCCTGGATGATCGTGATGACGGACGGCGGCACCTCCGCGATCTGCAGCGCCCCCTGCGCCCGGTCGAGGAACGCGAACAGCAGCGCGGCGATCGCGATGCCCACGGGCTTGTTCCTGCCGAGCAGCGCCACCGCGATGCCGAGGAAGCCGAGCCCGGCGGTGAAGTTGGAGTTGAAGGCGCCCCGGTCGCCGAGGATCTCGGGCAGCCCGATGAGCCCGGCGATCGCGCCGGACATCACCATCGCCGCGATCACCATCGTCTTGGGGTTGACGCCGGAGGCGAGCGCCGCCGGGCCGTTGAGCCCGCTGGCCTTGACGTCGAACCCGAACCGGGTGCGCTCCAGCACCACCCAGACCACCAGGCCGAGCACGACCGCCACGAGCAGGAAGCCCCACACCCCGCCGCCCCGGGTGGGCGGGAGCAGGCCGAACCAGTCGAAGAAGAAGTTGAGGTTGGGGAACATGGCCGACTCGGGGAGATCCGGCGTCGTCGTGGTGAGCTCGCCCTCGGCCCGCTGCCCCGCGAACGGGCCGCGTACGAGGTAGGAGGTCAGGTTGATCGCGATGTAGTTCAGCATGATCGTGGCGATGACCTCGTTCACGCCCCTGGTCACCTTCATGACCGCGGGGATGAGCGCGTAGAGGCCGCCGACGACCGCGGCGACCAGGATGATCACCGCGATCTGGATCGGCTTGGGCGCCGTGAACGTCGAGCCCACGTAGGCCGCGCAGATGGCCGCCAGGCGATACTGGCCTTCCACGCCGATGTTGAAGAGGTTCATGCGGAAGCCCACGGCCACCGCCAGACCGGCGATGAACAGCGGCACCGCGCGGTTGAGGAAGGCCGCGATGCCGTTCGACTGCGACCGGGCGCTCGCGCCGAAGTCGAAGAAGGCGGCGAACGCGGTGAGCGGGTCGGCTCCTGCGGCGACGATGGCGACACTGCAGATCGCGATCGCCAGGACGATGGCGACGGCGGCGCCGGCGACGGTGAACAGCGCCCGGTTGAGCCCCGCGGGCATCACGACTCCTCAGTGCCGGCGATGGCGCCGGTCATGTAGCCGCCCAGCCGCTCGGGCGTGATGTCGGACGGGTCGAGCGCGGCCACGAGGCGGCCACGGTAGATCACCTGGATGCAGTCGGACAGGCCGATCAGCTCGTCGAGGTCGGCGGAGATGAGCAGCACGGCCAGCCCGGCCGCCCTGGCCTCGCGCAGGTGGTCCCAGATCGCGGCCTGGGCGCCGACGTCCACGCCCCGCGTGGGGTGGGCGGCGATGAGGAACAGGGGCTCGCCGCTCATCTCGCGGCCCACGATCAGCTTCTGCTGGTTGCCGCCGGACAGCGCCAGGGCCAGCGTGTCGACGCCGGGCGTGCGTACGTCGTAGTCCTCGACGATGCGCCAGGTGTCGGCCTTGGAGGCCCTCCGGTTGATCCAGATGCCGCTGCGGGCGGGTTTCCTGGTCTGGTGGCCGAGCACGCGGTTCTCCCACAGCGACGCCTCCAGCAGCAGGCCCTGGCGGTGGCGGTCTTCCGGGATGTAGCCGATGCCGGCCTCCCGGCGTCTCAGCGTGGACCAGCCGCTGAGGTCATGCTCGCCCAGCGCGATGCCGCCGTGCGCCGGGCGGATGCCCATGATCGCCTCGATCAGCTCGCTCTGGCCGTTGCCTTCGACGCCGGCCAGGCCGAGGATCTCGCCCTTGTGGATCTCGAACGACACGTCGTCGAGGAGCAGCCGCCTGCCCTCCTCGCGCAGCAGGTCGACGTAGCGCTCGACCGGCATGCCCTTGGGCACGGCGCGGTGGCCGCCGGCCTCCATGGTGAGGTGCGACACCTTCAGCATCACCGTGTCGGTCACCGTGGACTCGCGCGTCTCGGGCGTGGGCAGCTCGCTGCCCACCATCAGCTCGGCGAGTTGCCGGGCGGTCACCTCGTGGGGATCGACGCTCGCGACGGTGGTGCCCCGCCGGATCACGGTGATCTCGTCGGCGATGTCGAGCACCTCGTCGAGCTTGTGGGAGATGAAGATGACCGTCAGGCCCTCGGCCGTGAGCTCGCGCAGGTTCTGGAAGAGCTCGGCGACCTCCTGCGGGACGAGCACGGCGGTCGGCTCGTCGAGGATGAGGATGCGGGCGCCGCGGTAGAGGACCTTGAGGATCTCCACGCGCTGGCGGTCGCCGACGCCGAGGTCCTCCACCAGCCTGCCGGGATCGACGCGCAGGCCGTGGGCGGTGGCCAGCTCGGTGATGCGCTTCGTGGCCGCGCCGACGTCGAGCATGCCGACTGTCGTCGGCTCGGCGCCGAGGATGATGTTCTCCAGCACGGTGAAGTTGTCGGCCAGCATGAAGTGCTGGTGGACCATGCCGATGCCGGCGTCGATGGCGTCGCTCGGCGAGCGGAAGCTGACGTCCTCGCCGTCGACCTTGATCGTGCCCTCGTCCGGCTTCTGCATGCCGTAGAGGATCTTCATCAGTGTCGACTTGCCGGCGCCGTTCTCCCCGACGATGGCGTGAACCGTGCCCTGCCGGACGGAGATGCGGATGTCATGGTTGGCGACGACGCCGGGGAAGCGCTTGGTGATGCCCTCGAGCTCGACGGCGGGTCTCGCCGTGTCGAGGGTGTCCGAGCTCATGTGCTCACCGCTCCCAGGTCGTCGGTCGGTGCTGGCTCACTTCGCCTCTCCTAGCAGCAGGGCGGCATGGGCGAAGGCCCGAAGTTGCGGACTCCGGGCCCTCGCGTGGTCATGTCCCTGATTACGGCTTGGACGGGACCGTGATCTTGCCCTCGACGATGTCCTTCTTGGCCGCGTCGAGCTTGTCCTTGATGTCGTCGATCTCGCCGCCCGTGGTGGCCAGACCGACGCCGTCGACCTTGAGGTCGTAGGTGATGTTGGTGCCGCCCTTGGCCCCACCCTGGAAGGCCTTGACGAACTCGAACACGCCGACGTCGACGCGCTTGAGCATCGAGGTCATGATGACCGACTGCAGGTCGCTCTCCTTGACCGTCTGGCGCTGGTCGGAGTCGACGCCGATGGCCTTCTTCTTGGCCGCGGCGGCCGCCTGGAACACGCCGAGGCCGGAGTCGCCGGCGGCGTGGTAGACGATGTCGGCGCCGTCCTGGAACATCTTCTCGGCCGCGACCTTGCCCTTGTCGGGGGCCTTGAACCCGGTGAAGTCGCCGTCAGGGGTCAGGTACTTCACGTCGATCGTGGCGTCCGACTTGACCGACTTCACGCCGGCCTCGAAGCCCGCCTCGAACTTCTTGATCAGGTCGTTCTCGACGCCGCCGACGAAGCCGACGTGGCCGCTCTCCGCCTTGGTCGCGGCGGCGACACCCGCCAGGTAGGAGCCCTGCTCCTCGGCGAACAGCAGGCCGGTCACGTTGGGCGCGTTGGACGCGGAGTCGACGACCGCGAACTGGATGTCGGGGTATTCCTCCGCGGTCTTCTTGATGTCCTCGCCGTAGGCGAAGCCGACGCCGATGATGGGGTTGTAGCCGGCGTCGGCCAGCTGGCGCAGCAGGTCGCCGCGGTTGGAGCCGTCGGAGGCCGGGCTCAGCTCCTTGATCTCGGCGTTGAGCTCCGTCTTGGCCTTCTCCAGGCCCGCGTACGCCGCGTCGTTGAACGACTTGTCGCCGCGCCCGCCGATGTCGAAGGCGAGCCCCACCTTGAGCGCGCCCTCGGACTCGCCGGCCGGCGCCTCGCTCGCGGTGGTGCCCCCACCAGTGTCGCCGCCGCAGGCGGCCGCTGCCATGAGCATGACGCCGGCCACCGTGCCGACCGCCATCCTGCTGAATCGCTTGCCGAGCAAGGCGACTCCTTCCATTTCCCCGCCGTCTTCCTCCGCTGCGAGTTCGTCGCGCGCGCCAAGGAGCGTACGGCACCTGCACGGAAGATAGTTGCTTGACCAGGGCAGACCAAACCAGCACACAGTGTCGCAACCGCTCCGTTATCGACATCAAGCGCGTCCGTGACCTGAAGCGGGCGTCAGGCTCGGGAAAACTTTTGCTCAAAGTTTGGGTCTCGATCGCCCTTGCCCCCGAGCAGATCATGGCGGACATTCCCAGCGACGGCGGAAATTTCCTATCGGAGCACCGTATGCATCCTTGCAAGGTCCTGTCCGTGCCCCTGGTCGCGTTACTCGTCGCGACCTTGACCGGCAGCCCGCCCGCCACAGCCGACACCCCCGCCATCAAGATCGAGGGCAACGCCACGCAGCCGATCTTCTCCAGGGCGGACGCCATCGCGCAGACCGTGTACGTCGAGGTCGAGGGGACCGACAGCGACAACGACGGCAAGCCGGACCGCGTCGCCGTGGACATCCTGCGGCCCAAGGAGACCGACGCGGGCCTCAAAGTCCCCGTGATCATGGAGGCCAGCCCCTACTACGCCGGCGGCAACGACGTCTCCAACCACCCCGTGGACGTCGACGAGAACGGCAACCCGCTGCCTGGCCTGCGCGCCGACGCGGCCAAGACGGTGCCCCAGCCCTTCGACGGCTACTACGACAACTACTTCGTCCCCCGCGGCTACGCCATCGCGCTGGTGGAGAACCTCGGCAGCGGACGCGCCACCGGCTGCCCGACCTCCGGAGACCGCAACGAGACGGCCGGGCCCAAGGCCGCGATCGACTGGCTGAACGGCCGCGCCAAGGGTTTCGACGCCGACGGCGAGCCCGTCGAGGCCACCTGGTCCACGGGCAAGGTCGGCATGATCGGCGTCTCGTACAACGGCACACTGCCGAACGCGGTCGCCGCGACCGGGGTCAAAGGGCTGGAGACGATCGTCCCGATCGCCGCGATCTCCAGCTGGTACGACTACTACCGTGCCAACGGCGGCGTCCTGGCGCCGGGCGGATTCCAGGGCGAGGACCTGGACGTGCTCGCGAAATACGTACTGACCAGGGAGAACGGCCAGGAGGTCTGCGGCGCGCTGATGGACCGGCTCACCGCCGAGCAGGACCGGGTCACCGGCGACTACAGCCCGCTCTGGGACGCCCGCAACTACATGAACGACGTCGGCAAGGTCAGGGCGAGCGTCTTCCTGGTGCACGGGCTCAACGACTGGAACGTCAAGACCAAGCAGTTCGCGCAGTGGTGGTACGCCCTGGCCAGGCGGGACGTGCCGCGCAAGATCTGGCTGCACCAGGGCACCCACATGAGCCCCTTCAACCTGCGTACCGCCGAGTGGCTGCGGCAGCTGCACGGCTGGTTCGACCACTGGCTGCACGGCGTCGACTCCGGCATCATGCGCGAGCCGCAGGCGGACGTGGAGAGCGCGGCCGGCCAGTGGGCCCAGCACGCCTCGTGGCCGCTGCCGGGGACGGCCACGGTGCCGCTCTGGCTGGGCTCGGGCGCGAAGCTGAGCCTGCTGCCGCGCCCGCTGTCACACCAGGAGTCGTTCACCGACCAGAAGTCCAGGACGGCCGAGCAGCTCGTGGAGGCCACGGGGTCCGATCCGAACCGGCTGGCGTACACGACCGGCACGCTCCCCACCGACGTGCGCATCTCAGGCACGCCCACGGTCTCGGTGCGGGCCTCGCTGAAGGACGGCGCGTCGCCGTACCTGACGGCGTTGCTGGTGGACTACGGCACGGACGAGCGCCCGAACGGCACCCTCGTCTCGACCGGCCAGAGCTACTGCTACGGCGAGAGCGTCCCCGACGACTCGGGCTGCACGACGCTGAGGAGGCTCGGCACGGCCGTGACCCCCTACAAGATCGTCACCCGGGGCTGGCTGGACGTGCGCAACCGGCACCGCCCGGACCGGACCGAGCCGCTGCGGCCCGGCAAGGAATATGGCTTCACCTGGGACTTCCAGCCGACCGACTACGTGTTCAAGAAGGGGCACCGGCTGGGCCTGGTGATCATCTCGACCGACGTCGACTACACCCTGCGCTATCCGCCGGGCACCAGGATCACGGTCGCGCCGGGGCGCTCGTCCCTGCGGCTGCCCGTGGTGTGGGGCCGGCTGATGTGATGGGGAGGCCCGCCGCGCGCGCGGCGGGCCGTCACGCCAGGGCGGAGGTGATCGAGTCGAGCGGGCCGACCTCCCACAGCGCGGTCAGCGCGGTGGTGGCCATCACCCGCACGCCCGTCGAGATCGCCTTCTCGTCGACGTCAAAGGTGCCCTGGTGGATGTCGTAGGTGTAGCCGTCGGGCGAGCGCGTGCCGAGGCGGGCGAACGCGCCGGGGATCGACTCGAGATACCAGGCGAAGTCCTCGCCGCCGAGCGACTGCTGCGTCGGGACGACCGCGCCCGCGCCGAGCGCGCGCTCGGCGGCCTCGCCCAGCATCTCGACGCTGACCTCGTCGTTGACCACCGGCGGCACGCCGCGCGTGTAGTCCATCGTGGCCTCGACGCCGTAGGCGCCGGCCACCGACTCCAGCAACGACTTGATCAGGTCGGGGGCGGCGTGCCAGGCGTTCTCGTCGAGGCAGCGGACCGTGCCCTCGGCGACGCCGTCGTCGGGGATCGCGTTGGCGGCCGAGCCGGCCTCGACCTTGCCCCAGACCAGGCTGAGGGACGAGCGCGGGTCGACGCGGCGCGACAGCGCGGCGGGCAGTTCGGTGAGGATCTTGGCCAGCGCGAAGACGAGGTCGGCGGTCAGGTGGGGGCGGGCGGTGTGGCCGCCGGGGCCCGAGACCCTGATGGCCAGCTTGTCGCAGGCGGAGGTGATCGGGCCGTTCCTGAGCCCGAGCTGGCCGACGTCGACGCGCGGGTCGCAGTGGAGGCCGAAGATGCGGTCGACGCCGCTGATGCCGCCGTGGGCCATGACCTCGAGCGCGCCGCCCGGCAGTTCCTCGGCGGGCTGGAAGATCAGGCGTACGCGGCCGGGCAGCAGGCCGGCGGCGGCCTGCTGGGCGAGGAAGAGCGAGGTGCCGAGCAGGATCGTCGTGTGCACGTCGTGGCCGCAGGCGTGGCAGACCCCGGCCACGGTCGAGTGGTAGGAGACGTCCTTCTCGTCCTGCAGCGGCAGCGCGTCGATGTCGGCGCGCAGCGCGATGGTCGGGCCGTCACCGCTGCCCACGTCGCAGATCAGGCCGGTGCCGCGGGGCAGCACCGAAGGGGCCAGGCCGACGGCCGTGAGCCGTTCGGCGATGCGCTGCGTCGTGCGGTATTCGGCGAAGGCCAGCTCAGGGTGCATGTGGAGGTCGCGGCGGAACGCCACGAGATCCTGCTCGCTCTCCGCCAGGAACGCGTCGAGTTCCCCCCGAAGCTCACGTCCCCGCATATGTCACCGTCCCGTCCCAGTGCCGCACTGCCCCGAACGTCTCGGGCAACGCGGCTGATGCGCTGTGAAAACTCGTCCATCCCCGCGGGGCGCCCGGATCGGGCGGCCGCTCGGCGAAGCAAAAACACACCCACGGGTGTCAGGTGCGCGAGATCGTCAGCACGGGCTTGCGTTCGTCAGTCGCGAGTGCCGCCGCGGCCCGGGAGCACAGCGGTCGGCCGTGAGCCCGATGGCGATGCTTCGACTTTATCGTCCCCGCGCGGCTTCCCGGCGACAGATACACCAAAAGTTAGCCGATGGCATGCCCGTAACCTGGGGTGGGTCACGGTGCGTCAGGGGTTGCGTGATCCCGAAATAGTCACAAGGGATCAGTAGATGGTGACCCGTTGTCGCCAGTTCCAAACGTGGTCAGCGATTCCGAATCGTGTCACCTTCCGTCATGGTCATCACACTTCGACGATGGCTGTCTCTGAGAAGAATGCGTGCTTCACTCGCTATATGATCACTAATATCCCGTTCGGGGAGAAGTATGCTGGGTTGAGCATCTTCGAGCCGGTTGAGGGGACCCTGGTGGTCGTGCCCTCGCTCTCGCTTCCGCAGGACGAGCTCCGCCGCATCACGGGAGTCAGGTCGTACGAGGAGCGCCTGCTCTTCCTGCTGCTCACGCTGCGGGAGCCCGGGGTGAGGGTGATCTATCTCTCCTCCGCCCCCATCGATCCCGACATCATCGACTATTACTTCGGTTTCCTCCCCGACCCTGACGACGCCGCCAAGCGCCTCACGCTGATCACCCTCGACGACCCCTGGTCTCAGCCGTTGACCAGGAGCCTGCTCTCCCGCCCCGACGTGATGGAGCAACTGCGATCGGCGATCGACGGTGACGCCTGGCTGGTGCCGTTCGTCCTGAGCGAGCTGGAGGAGGAGCTCGCCTCGTCACTCAACGTGCCCCTCTACGGTCCGGCCACGTCCCTTTCCTATTACGGCTCCAAGAGCGGCGCCCGCGAGGTGGGACATGAGGCGGGCGTGCCGATGCCGCGTGGCTTCGGCGATCTGCGCACCGAGGCCGAGATCGAGGAGGCGATGGAGGGGGTGCCGGGCGAGCGGGTGATCGTCAAGCTGAACGACGGTTACTCCGGGCTCGGCAACGTGATCGTCGACAAGTCCGACAGGTCGCTGACCCGCTTCTCCGCGGCGGGAGAGACCTGGGCCAGCTACACCGCCAAGGTCCATGAACGCGGCGCGGTGGTCGAGGAGTACATCGAGCACCGGCCGCTCTACTACCCGAGCGCGCTGGCCTGCATCACGCCGGGCGGGGACGCGCGCGTGCTGGCCACGCACGACCAGATCCTCGGCGGCGACAGCGGCCAGGTCTACCAGGGCTGCACGTTCCCGGCGGCGGAGGAGTACCGCTCCGAGGTGGGCGCGTCGGCCGGCGGGATCGCCCGCGCCCTGGCCGAGCGGGGCGTGGTGGGCGTGTTCGGGATGGACTTCTTCGCGCTCAAGGCCGACGCCGGGTACGCGGCGCTGCTGTGCGAGATCAACCTGCGGATCGGCGGCACCACGCATCCGTTCGGCGCCGCCATGCTGACGACCGGGGCCACGTACGATCCGGCCACCGGTCTCCTCATGTCCGGAAATCAGCCGAAGTTCTACACCGCGACCGACAATTGCGCTTCGGAATGCCTGCGCGGGCGCACCCCCGGCGAGATCGTCAGGACCGCCGAGCGGCTCGGGGTCGGATTCGACCCCGAGCGGCGTACCGGCAACGTCTTCCACCTGCTCGGCGCCGTGCCCGAGCACGGCAAGCTGGGCTTCACCTCGATCGGGAACTCACGGGAGGAGGCCGACGAGCTGCACGCACTCACCCGGCGTCTCTACTGCGGCCCGTGACCGAGGGGGCACCGGAGCCCGTGCCGGCACCCGAGCCGGCGCGCAGGCCGCGCCAGCCGATGACCGCCAGGATGACGGCGAGCACGACGTTCACCACGACGAGGATGCCGTGCACCACGTAGAAGCTGGTGGGATGGCCGTCGGCCAAGTTAAACCCCAGGTTCACCCACTCGAAGATCATGAATACGCCGAGGATGATGAGGAATCCGGCGAGCTTTCGTGACATGCCCATCTCTCTAGTATCGAAGGTGGATCTCCAGGGGATGTGTCGCCACATGGGCATTCACACGGAGCTACGCTGAGACGGCCATGTGGACGAAAATCGTGCCAATTGCGGCATTCATCGCCTCAGTCTCGCTCACCGGCGGGACCGCCTACGCCGCCCCGACCACGCCGGTCGGCGGCGAGGCGCTGGGCCGCCGTGGCCTGGTGTCGCCCGACGGCGTCAAGAAACCCCCCAAGAGCAAGGCTACGTCGTACGTCATCGCGGACGTCACCACGGGGAACGTGCTCGCGGCGAAGGACGCCCACGGGCGGTACCTGCCGGCCAGCACGCTCAAGGCGCTGACCGCGCTCACGCTCATCCCCAAACTCGACAAGAACCGCGAGATCCGGCCGAGCCGCAACGCCTGCAACCAGGAGGGCAGCGCGGTCGGCCTGTCCGTCAAGGCGAAGTACAAGGTCGAGGACCTGTTCAAGGGTCTCATGATGTCGTCGGGCAACGACGCCGCCATGGCCCTGGCCGAGACGAACGGCGGCCTGGACAAGACCATGCGTGACATGAACGCCGAGGCCAAGCGGCTGCAGGCGAACGACACGGTGGCCAAGACGCCCAGCGGCCTGGACAAGCCGGGGCAGAGCAGCTCGGCCTACGACCTGGCGCTGATCGCCCGCGCGGGACTGGCCAACCCCGACTTCAAGCGCTACATCAGCACGAAGACCGCGAACTTCCCCGCACCCAAGGGCAAGCACTACCAGATCAGCAACCACAACAAGCTGCTCTGGCGTTACAAGGGCATGATCGGCGTCAAGAACGGCTGGACCTCGAAGGCCAGGGCCAGCTTCGTCGGCGCGGCCACCCGTGGCGGCCACACGATCGTGGTGAGCATCATGCGGCACGAGGGCTTCTTCTGGGACGAGGTGGCCAAGCTGCTCGACTGGGGTTTCTCGGTACGCGGCAAGGCGACACCGGTCGGGAAGCTCGTCGACCCGCTGCCCGACCCGCGGGCCGCCGCGCCCACGCCGCAGGCCTCCACGTCCGTCACGCCCGCCGCCCAGCCGGCGCTGCTGGACAGGGCCGCCTCCGAGCAGACCGGCTCCACCAGGACCGTGGGGGCGCTCGTGATCGGCGGCGGGCTGCTGTTCGGCCTGGTCTGGCTCGCGTACGGGATCCGCCGCAAGCGCGGTAGGTCACGGCTCTGAAGACGTCCCCGACGCGGGCACCGGCGACGGGGCCGGCGGCGGGCTGAACCCCGCCGTCGACGTCCACGCGGCGACGAACAGCACGAGCCTGGCCGAGATGTTGATCCAGATCAGCAGGCCGACGATGACCGCGAACGCGCCGTAGACGGGGTTGCTCAGCGTGTGCCCGAGCAGCAGGGTCGCCGCCTGCTTGAGCACCCCGAACCCGAGAGCGCCGAGCAGCGCGCCCTGGGCGATCGCCCGGAACGGCAGCCCGGCCTTGGCCACCCACCCGAGCAGGATCAGGAACAGCAGCCAGTCGGCGCCCACGCTCGCCACCACTCCGGCGATCCTGAGCCCGAGCGTCACCAGCATGGACGAGTCGCCGAAGAGCGCGTGCAGCACCTTGTCCGTGGCCGTGGTGGCGAACCCGGCCACCAGCACGGACAGGATCATCGTCGCCCCGACGATGACGAGCGAGGCGAGGTCGCGCAGCTTGCCGGCGACGAAGCCCAGCGGCGGCGCGGTCGTCATCGACATCTCGCGCAACGCCTCGCGCAGCGCGTCGAGCGCGCCGAACCCGGCGTAGAGGAGACCGAGCAGGCCGATGATCCCGGCGGTCTCCCTGGCCTGGGCGATGCCCTCGAGGTTCAGCTGGGAGGCGAGACCGGGCAGCCGCTCGGTGATCGCCCGCTGCAGCGCGTCGCGGGTGGCGTCGCTGGTCGCCACCGCGAACCCGAGCACCGCGTACGCCAGCGAGAGGAGCGGGAAGAAGGACAGGAACGCGAAGTAGGTGACCGCGCCGGCCAGCCGGTCACCCGACTGGAGCCGGTAACGCTGCACCGTCCTGATGAGGTGGTCGATCGACGGCCGGCGGACCCGCCAGTCGTCCACCGCGCGCCGGCCCCAGGCCTTCACCGGCTCGATCCGCTCCGCCAGGCTCACCATCCCCCTCTCATTCCCCGGCCGATCAGCCTTGCACGACCGTGCCACCATCACCTCCCCTGAGCAGGGCGGAATCCAGTACAGGCGATCTTCGTGGGCCCTAGCCTGTGCAGTTAGGACCGACCCAGGAGGCGCCACACCCATGGCCGAAATCAGCACCGGGCAGATGGTCAGGCTCCAGCGCGAACGAAGAGGCATGAGCACCACCGCGCTGGCGACCCAGTCCGGCTGCACCGCCAGGCACATCGAGCTGATCGAACACGGCAAACGCACCCCGTCACTCCCCCTCCTGCGGGAGATCGCCAAGGTGCTCGGCGTACGCACCACGGTCCTTTTAGGAGAGACGCCGCGCGACTCCCACGAGCCCAGCCGCCCGCAGGTCCGCGACATCGAACGTGCCCTGTTCACCTGCCGCACGCTGACCCCCGACCTCGAGCCGCCCGACGCCGAGCAGCTCGCCGAACGCGTGGCGGCGGCCCGCAACGCCTGGTTCACCTCGGCCCGCCGCTACTCGATCCTGATGGCGGCTCTGCCCTCGCTCATCTCCGACGCCGAGAACCTCGCGCTCGAACGCACCCCGGCCTCCCACAGCGTCGCGACCGACGCGTACCTGCTGGCCAGAGGCGTGCTCAAACATCTGGGCCGGGTGGACCTCGCCCACCTCGCCGCCGACCGGGCCATGCGCTTCGCCGAGGAGTCGGCCGATCCGCTGATGAGAGCGTGGGCGTACTGGAGCCTGGGACAGTCGATGTTGTCCGACGACATGCACCAGATCGCGTACGACGTCGCCCGGCGGGGCCTCGAAGTGCTCGAACCCCACGTCGCCGACGGAGACGAGCGCCACAGGAAGGCGCTCGGCGCGTTGCACCTGCTCGCCGCCGTCGGCGCCGCCCGCTCGGGCGACGACGACGAGGCCAGGGAACGGCTGCGCGGTCCCGCCACACAGCTCGCGGAGCGGGTGCACGAGCACTCGGACGGCTACGACCTGGCCTTCTTCGGGCCCACCAACGTCGCCATCCACATGGCCAGCATCGAGAACGACGCCGGCCGCCCCGACGCCGTGCTGCGCATCGCCGACGACATCGACCTGCGCCGCACGCCGTCCATCGAGCGGCGCACCACCCACCTCGGCCACGTGGCCCGCGCCTGCGAGGACCTCGGCGACGACGCCGCCAGCCTGCTCCACCTGCTGCGCCTGGAACGGGAGAGCCCCGAGGAGCTCGACCACAAGCCGCTGCTGAGAGAGATGGTCCGGGCCCTGGCACGGCGGGCGCGGCCCTCGTGGGCGCCGGAGGTCCGCTTCCTGGCCGAGCGGCACGGAATCCTGATCTGAGGAACGAACTCTGAGTTCGGTCCATGCGAACTGGGAGATCCTTCGCCTCAGTTCGTCACCGTGCGGCGTCCTGATGCCACTCTGCGTTCATGACCACAGCGCCGAGTGCCGATATCGTTATGGAAAGACTGCTTCAGGAGGCGACGCGCGAGTTTCCCGGCTGGGATTTCGACCGCGGCCCCTCCGGCTGGACGGCCGTCCGCGGCGAGACCCGCTTCACCCGGCCGAGCCTGGCCGCCCTGCGGGCGCTGCTGCGGGTGCACCGGGTCGTGCGGCGCGGCTGACCTCGCGCGGCCTCCCCTGGGGGAGGCAGGCATCCTGCGCGACGACGTCTGAGCGCCCGTCGCACCCGCGGCGGCCGCTACGTCGTGGGCAGGAAGCCGACCCGGTCGCGGACCTGGGCCATCGTCTCCCTGGCCACCGCCGACGCGCGCTCGGCGCCGATGGCGAGCATCCGGTCGAGCTCCTTCTCGTCGGACAGCAGCTTCTCCGTGCGCTCCCTGATCGGCGCGAACGCCTCCACGACCGCCTCGGCCACGTCCTTCTTGAACGTGCCGTAGCCCTGCCCCTCGTAGCGGGCCACCAGGTCGGGGATGGACGTTCCGGTCAGCGCCGACTGGATGCGCAGCAGGTTGCTGATGCCCGGTTTGCTCTCCTCGTCGAACAGCACCTCGGAGCCGGTGTCGGTCACCGCGCGCATGACCTTCTTGCGCAGCGGGCCCGGCTGCTCCAGGACGTCGAGGATGCCGGCCGGGCTGGAGGACGACTTGGACATCTTCGCCGTCGGGTCCTGCAGGTCGGTGATCTTCTCGACCTCCTTCAGGATGTACGGCTCCGGCAGCCTGAACGTCACGCCGTACCGGTGGTTGAAGCGCCCGCCGAGGTCGCGGGTGAGCTCGAGATGTTGCTTCTGGTCGGCGCCCACCGGCACGCGGTCGGCCTGGTAGAGCAGGATGTCGGCCGCCTGCAGGATCGGGTAGGTGAACAGGCCGACGCTCGCGGCGCTCTCCCCGAACTTGGCGGACTTGTCCTTGAACTGGGTCATCCTGGCCGCCTCGCCCATCCCGGTGAGGCAGTTGAGGATCCAGGCGAGCTCGCTGTGCTCGCGCACGTGCGACTGCACGAAGACGGTCGACCGCTCGGGATCGAGGCCGGCGGCGAAGAGCTGCGCGGCGGCCACGCGGCTGCGGCGGCGCAGCGCGTCGGGCTCGGTCGGCACAGTGATCGCGTGGAGATCGACCACGCAGTAGAACGCGTCGTGGGTCTCCTGCAAGGTGACCCACTGGCGGACCGCACCCAGGTAGTTGCCCAGGTGGAAGGAGTCCGCTGTGGGCTGGATGCCGGAGAGTACACGAGGTCTGGCCATAGCAGGCAATTGTGTCAGGAATCCTGGTCGGGCGGCGACTCGACGACCGGACGGCGTTTCACGCGTACCCTGGCGATACGGCGGCCGTCGAGCTCGGTGACGCTCATCTCGAAGCCCAGCACCTCCACCTTCTCCCCGACGACGGGCACGTGCCCCAGCATGGCCATGACAAACCCGGCCAGCGTCTCGTAGGGGCCGTCCGGCAGCCGGATGCCGGTCTCGGTGGCGAAGTCGTTGAGGTTCGTCAGGCCGTCGATCTCGATCTCGCCCGCGGGCAGGACCACGACGTCCTCCTCCACGTCGTACTCGTCCCTGATGTCGCCGATCAGCTCCTCGACCAGGTCCTCCAGGGTGACGATGCCCGCCGTGCCGCCGTACTCGTCCACCACGATGGCCAGGTGCTGGCCCTCCGCGCGCATCTCGTTGAGCGTGGTGAGCAGCCGCTTGGACGCGGGCACGAACTTGGCCGCCCTGATCGGCACGACCGCGCTGATCGGCTCGCTCCGCCCGGCCAGCTCGGGGTCGAGCAGGTCACGCACGTGCACGAACCCGACCACCTCGTCGTACGACTCGCGGTAGACGGGGAAGCGCGAGTGCGGGAGCGTGGCGGCCAGGCGGGCGGCGTCGTCCAGCGGCGTGTCCGCCTCCATGAACTCCACCTCCGTACGCGGCAGCATCACCTCCCTGAGCTGCCGCTTGCCCGCGGCGAACACCTCCGCGATCAGCTTGCGCTCGTCGGCGGTCAGGTCGGTGTGGCCGACCACCATCTCGCGCAGCTCCTCGGTGGTGACCTCCTCCCTGTCGGCCTTGGGATTGCCTCCGAGCAGCCGGACCACGACGTCGGTGGACTTGGACAGCGCCCAGATGATCGGGCGCGACAGGGCGGCGAGCCGGTCGAGGAACGGCGCCACGTACAACGACAGGCCCTCGGCCCGCTGCAGCGCCAGCCGCTTGGGGGCCAGCTCCCCCAGCACGAGCGACACGTACGAGATGGCCAGCGTCACCAGCACGAGCGACATGACGGGGGCGACGGCCTCGGGCACCCGCCACCCTTCGAGCACGGGCACGAGCTGGGCGGCCAGCCGGTCGGCGCCGAACGCGGCCGACAACATGGTGGCCACCGTGACGCCGATCTGCACGGCGGACAGGAAACGGTTGGGATCGCGGGCGAGCTTGGCCACACGCTCGCCCCTACGACCCCGCTGTGAGATCTGGCGTACCTGACTGTCCCTCAGGGACACCATCGCTATCTCGGCGGCGGCGAAGAAGCCGCCGATCAGAATGAACAGCAGAACCAGGGCGATGTTGGCCGCGACGGTGTCAAACATGGTGGTTGGCAGCGTACTCGGCCGCTTTCCCGCGTATGCTGAACGGCAAGCCGTACAAAATCAAACATATTTGAACAGGAGTGAACATGAGGCTGCTGGTCACGGGTGGTGCCGGATACGTCGGCAGCGTCGTCGCGGCGCAACTCGTCGAGGCGGGCCACGAGGTGACCGTACTCGACGACCTGTCGACCGGGCACGAGGACGCGGTGCCGGAGGGCGCCCGATTCGTCCGGGCGGACATCGCCCGCGCGCACGACGCGCTCGACGGCGCCGACGCGGTGCTGCACTTCGCGGCCAAGTCGCTGGTCGGCGAGTCGGTGGCCAAGCCCGGACTCTACTGGGGCAACAACCTCGGCGGCACGCTGGCCCTGCTCGACGCCATGCGGGACAAGGGCGTGGACAGGATCGTGTTCTCCTCGACCGCGGCCACGTACGGCGAGCCCGAGCGCTCCCCGATCCAGGAGAGCGACCCGACCCGCCCGACCAACCCCTACGGCGCCTCCAAGCTGGCCGTCGACACCGCGCTGACCGCGTTCGCGCAGGTGCGCGGCCTGGGCGCGGTGAGCCTGCGCTACTTCAACGTGGCCGGCGCCCACGGCCGCTACCGCGAGCGGCACACGGTCGAGACCCACCTCATCCCCAACGTCCTGAAGGTCGCGACCGGCGAGCGCGACTCCGTGAGCGTGTTCGGCTCCGACTACCCGACGCCCGACGGCACCTGCGTGCGCGACTACATCCACGTGTCCGACCTGGCCAGGGCGCACCTGCTGGCGCTCGGCGCGATCACGCCGGGCGAGCACAAGATCTACAACCTGGGCAGCGGCACCGGCTTCAGCGTCCAGGAGGTGATCTCGGTCTGCCGCGAGGTCACCGGCCACGAGATCCCCGTCGTCGTCGGCGACCGCCGGCCCGGCGACCCGGCCGTGCTGGTCGCCTCGTCCGCGAAGGTCCAGCGCGAGTTGGGCTGGAAGGCCGAGCGGGCGGCGTTGGGCGACATCGTCTCCGATGCCTGGAGAGCGCTTTCGCCAAACACCTGATATGGAGGCGCGATATGTGCTGAGATACCGAAACGTGAGGAGCTTTTCACCAAGGGTCACGAAGCTGCTCTACGGTGCCCTCGTCGTGGCGGGCAGCCTGATGGCCGCCGCCGGCGTGTTGTTCGCGACGTCGCAGCCGGCGCCCGCCCTGCAGCCCACGCCGGCGATCCTGCCCGTGCCGTCGATCCAGTCCGTGCCCGCCGCACCCGCCGTACCCACCGCGGCCTGCCCGTAGCCGGGCGGGCCCCCATGAACGCGAACGCGCCCCCGTGACGACGAGGGCGCGCGTTTCGCGTTCGGGCGGTGCCTACCGCTCAGATGAGGCCCAGCGACGTCACCGCGTCGCGCTCCTCCTCCAGCTCGCGCACGCTGGCGTCGATGCGCTCGCGGGAGAACGCGTCGATCTCGAGACCCTGGATGATCTCGAACGCGCCGCCGGCCGCGCGCACGGGGAACGACGAGATGAGCCCCTCGGGCACGCCGTAGGAGCCGTCGGAGACCACGGCCGCCGACGTCCATTCGCTGCCGTTGACCCAGTCGTAGACGTGGTCGATCGCGGCGTTGGCCGCCGAGGCGGCCGAGGAGGCGCCGCGCGCCTCGATGATCGCGGCGCCGCGCTTGGCCACCGTCGGGATGAACGTGTCACGCAGCCAGTCGCCGTCGACCTGCTCGGCCGCGACCTTGCCGCCCACCTCGGCGTGGAACAGGTCAGGGTATTGGGTGGCGGAGTGGTTGCCCCAGATCGTCATCTTCTTGATCTCGGTGACCGGCACCTGGAGCTTGGCGGCCAGCTGCGACAGCGCGCGGTTGTGGTCGAGCCTGGTCATCGCCGTGAAGCGGTCGGCGGGCACGTCGGGCGCGTTGCGCTGGGCGATGAGCGCGTTGGTGTTGGCCGGGTTGCCCACGACCAGGACCCTGACGTCGTCGGCGGCGTGGTCGTTGATCGCCTTGCCCTGAGGGCCGAAGATGCCGCCGTTGGCGCCGAGCAGGTCACCGCGCTCCATGCCGGCCTTCCGCGGCATGGCGCCGACCAGCAGGGCGACGTTGGCGCCCGCGAACGCGACGTTGGGATCGTCGGTGATCTCGATGCCGGACAGCAGCGGGAACGCGCAGTCGTCGAGCTCCATCGCGGTGCCCTCGGCCGCCTTCACCGCCGCCGGGATCTCCAGCAGGCTCAGCCTGACCGGGACGTCGGCGCCGAGCAGCTGCCCCGACGCGATGCGGAACAGCAGCGCGTAGCCGATCTGGCCGGCTGCTCCGGTGACGGTCACCTTGACGGGCGCAGTGGCTGACGACGCCATGGCCTTCCCCTAACTCGCAGGACGATTCGTTGACCTTCGGGATGTTACCCGCACGTCATCAACAGGTTTCCATCGCGGGTACCTTCAGCTCCATTTCGAAATCGACCCTACCGAACCTGCTGGTCAGGAGCCGCTTGACGACACCCCTGGCGTAGAGGTCGGCGATGACGGCCTTGACCGCCTTACAGGTCTTCACGTCGCCGTTCCTGATGCCGACCGCGTAACGCTCGTTGTTGAGCTTGGCGCCGAGGATCTTGTAGCGCATGCTCTCGCGCTGCGCGAATCCGGCCAGGATCACGTCCTCCCCCGGCACCGCGGCGACCTTGCCGCTTCTGAGCAGGTCCATGCAGGCGGCGTAGTCGCTGGCCGGCACCGGCTCGACCGCCACCTTGTCCTGCACTTCACCGAGGGACGAGCTGCTCGGGGCGCAGACCTTCTCGCCCTTGAGGTCGGCGATCGTGTCGTGGTCGCTGTCCGCGCGCACCAGCAGGTCGCGGTGCGCCAGGTAATAGGGGCCGGCGAACTGTGTCCTGCCCTTGTCGATGGAGTACGCGGCCACGACGAGGTCGACCTGGCCCTTCTCCAGCGCGTCGGCCCTGTCACCCCTGCTGACCTGGACGAACTTCGTCTCCTTCGCGCCGAGCTCCGCGGCGAGCTCTCTGGCGATGTCGACGTCGAAGCCGTCGAAACCGTCGCCGTTGCGCAGGCCGACGCCGGGCAGGTCGCCCCGCACGCCGATCACGATCCGCCCGGTGCCGGCCACCTTGTCCACCACGCTCGGGCCGGAGGGGTCGACCGTCTGCTCCACCGTGCCGCCGAAGGGCAATGACAGCCAGCCGTTCATCGTCACCGCCACCGCGGCGGCCGCGACGAGGACGAGCGCGGCGGCAGCCGCGACCCCTGCCTTCACCCACCGGCGCCGGCCGTGAGAGGCGAGCTTCTCCGCAGGGTACGGCGTCCCGCCGCCCTCAGACGGCTCCGTCTCGCCCGGGGGCGGCCCGGACTCGCCGGGAGGCGCCGTCTCCTGCCCAGCCCCGCTCTGAGGCCCCGTCGCGGCGTGCCCTGTCCCCGTGCCGGTCCCCGTGCCTGTGCCTGTGCCGGTCCCCGCGCCCGTTTCCGTCCCCGTCGCGGCGTGTTTCACCGCGGGCCAGGCCGTGCCGGCGTGCTGGCCGGAACCGGTCTGATGGCCCGTGCCGTGGGACGGCCCGTGGGTCGGTACGGCGGAGGCCCGCCGGCTGGGGTGGTCGGTGATCGACCCCGCCGACACCCGGATGAACGGCGTCGTGTCGTCGCCCGCCAGCTGCACGCCCTTGGTGAGCACGGCCGTGGACGCCCCAGCCGTGGACGACTGCCCGAGCAGCCGCAGCAGGATCTGGTCGGCCGAGGGCCGCTCGGCCGGCGACTTGGCCAGCGCCGAGCTCACCACGCTGCGCAGCGGCTCCGGCATCATGTCGACGTCGACCTCGTGGTTGAGGATCCGGTTGAGCACCACCGCGATCGACTTGCCCTCGAAGACGGTCTCTCCCGTCGCCGCGAAGGCGATGGTCGCCCCCCACGAGAACACGTCGGTGTAGGGGCCGATGTCATCGCCCGCGATCTGCTCGGGCGCCATGTAGGCGGGCGTGCCGATGGCCCGGCTGGTGATCGTGCCGGTGGAGTCGATGATGCGGGCGATGCCGAAGTCGACCACGCGCGGCCCGTCGGCGGCGATCAGCACGTTGTCGGGCTTGAAGTCGCGGTGGATGATCGAGGCGTGGTGGATGGCGGTGAGCGCGGTGGCGGTGCCGATGGCGAGGCGGTCGAGCGCCGTGCCGGTGAGCGGCCCGTCGGTCTCGACGAGGTCCCGCAGCGCCTTGCCCTCGATGTACTCGCTGGCGATGTACGGGGTGTCACCGTCGAGGTCGGCCTCGATCACCCTGGCGGTGCAGAACGACGCCACCCGCTGCGCGGCCTTCAGCTCCCTGGCGAACCGCGACCGGGCGATGGTGTCGCCGCTGAACTTCACGTGCAGCAGCTTGATGGCCGCACGCTCGCCCTCGTCGTTGACGCCGAGGTAGACGATGCCCTGACCGCCTTCTCCGACCCGTCCGGACAGCCGGAACGACCCCAGGTGGTCGGGATCGCCGGCCACCAACGGTGCGATTCGCGGCATTCGTCATCCCCACGTGTGCTTGACCCCAACGACGCAAACTTTACGACGCCCAGCCACTTCCCAGGGATTTGTTAAGCCTTCGAGACCTTGGGGGGTTCGCCGGCGTGGCCATGGGCACGGTCGAATGTGCAGCAGACGATCACCAGGAGCCGCTGATCATGGACCGTCCCTACGACATCGTACTTTTCGGTGCGAGCGGGTTCACCGGCGCCCTCACCGCCGCCTATCTCGCCCGCGCCGCCGGCCCCGGCACGCGGTGGGCGCTGGCCGGACGCGACCGGGCCAAGCTGGAGCGTCTCGGGCTCGACGTACCCATCCTGCTCGCCGACGCCACGGACGCCGGCTCGCTGGCCGAGCTGGCCCGCCAGACGCGCGTCCTGGCCACCACGGTAGGCCCCTACATCATGTACGGCGAGCCGCTCGTCGCCGCGTGCGCCGACGCCGGCACCCACTACCTCGACCTCACGGGCGAGCCGGAGTTCGTGGACCGGGTCTACGTCCGCCACCACGACCGGGCCGTCAGCAGCGGAGCCAAGATCGTGCACGCCTGCGGCTTCGACTCGATCGTTTTCGACCTCGGCACCCTCTACACCGTCTCCCAGCTGCCCAAGGACGTCCCGCTGACGGTCAGCGCCTTCCTGCGGGCCAACGCGCGCTTCTCCGGCGGCACGCTGACCAGCGCGATGTCCATCGTCGGGCGGGCCAGGCAGGCGGCCGAGGCCGGCGCCCGTCGCCGCTCCGCCGAGGACGGGCCCCTCGGCCGCAGGGTGAGCGGCAGGGCGGGCGGCCTGCGTTACGTGGGCGGCTGGGCGCTCCCGATGCCCACCGTCGACCCGCGCATCGTCGGCCGCTCGGCCCGCCTCCTCGACCGCTACGGCCCCGACTTCGCCTACCGCCAGCACCTCGCCGTCAAGACCCTCCCGGCCGCGCTGGCGGTCGTGGCGGGCGCGGGGGTGTTCGCGATGCTCTCCCAGGTCCCCGCCGTACGCGGCTGGCTCCAGAGCCGCGTGAAACCCGGCGAGGGCCCGTCGCCCGAGCAGCGCGCGAAGAGCTGGTTCAAGGTCACGTTCCTGGGCGAGGGCGGCGGCGAGCGGGTCGTCACGGAGGTCGCGGGCGGCGACCCCGGCTACGACGAGACCGCCAAGATGCTCGCCGAGTCGGCGCTCTGCCTGGCCTTCGACGACGTGCCCGACCTCGCGGGCCAGCTCACGACCGCCTCGGCCATGGGCCGGCCGCTCATCGACCGGCTGCGGGCGGCCGGCATCGCCTTCACCACGCGATCGGGGTGACGCCGCGCCGGCCGGCCCCGGCCCTCAGTACGGCAGGCTCGACGTGAGGAACGACTTCCGCAGGTACGGCGCCTTGTACTTCGGGTACGCGACCGTCCGCGGGTCCCCGTCCGAGGTGTAGCGCATGTCCGGGTTGTTCTTGAGCCAGTCGAGCCACGCGTGCGAGCAGAACTGCTTGCAGTCGCCCTTCTTCTCCATGACCTTGATCCGCGGGATGCCGGTGGGGTCGAACGACTTGCTGAACGGGGCCTGGGCGGGCGTGTAGCCGGCCAGGAACGCCCCCTGGTGCTTGAAGTGCTTGCCCCGCATGGCCCATTGCTTCTTGCGCGGCTGGTTGCCGTACGGCAGGGAGATCGTGGCCGGCTTGACCGAGGACAACGTGCCGACCTGCTTGGCGATCGAGCCGATCTGCTCCTCGACCTTCTCGTGCGTGAGCCCGCGCAGGTTGAGGTGGTCGCGGGTGTGGTTGCCGATCTCGAAATTGTGGTTCTTCAGCCAGAGCAGCATCTGCGCCTGCTCCTCGGGGGTGCTCTTGCCGAACATGTCGCGGGTCACGTAGAAGGTGGCGACCGGGCGGAAGCCCGGGTTCTTGGCGGCCACGTCGAGCAGGATCTCGACGGCGGTGTCCTTCTGCGGCACGCCCATCTGGTTCAGGGTGAGCTGCGAGGGTGAGGAGTCGTCGAAGGTCAGGACCACGGGATGTTTGCCGGCCGGAATGTCGATCTTGCCGGACACCATCTCGGCGGCCGTGATCGGCACGTACCCCTCCTTGACCAGCCGCTCCAGGTCCGCGCGGAACTGCTGCGGCGTCCGGTCGTCCGTCGAGGTCGGCTTGGGGATGACCCGGTGGAACATCAGCACCGGGATCTGCCCCAGCTCGTTCGCCTTCACGGCGGCCGCGGCCTTGGCCTTGGCCGCCTTGCCGACCTTGACCTTGGTGGCGGCGTCGGCCTTGTTGTCCGCCAGCTTGGCGGTGTCGGGCGGCGAGTCACAACCGGACACCATCGCGACCGCGGCGATCAGTCCCAGCCCGCCCAGAATTCCCAGTCGCATCCGAACCCCCCAAGACACGTACGACCGTTACGGTAGGTAGCGGAATGTGTACCTACAGGGAGGTCCATACCCAGGTGATCAATTACGCCACGCGCCCGCCACCGTCAAGAAATGGTCTGGAACTCCCGGGGAGACGTGGAACAGCCCCTGCCTGCGGCGTGGCTGCGGGCAGGGGTCGTCGTGCGCGCCACGGGCGGGCTTCAGCCCAGGATGCGCGGGTCGACGGCCTCGGCCATGACCCGATATCCGGCATCCCCGGGGTGCAGTTTGTCGCCGCTGTCGTAGACCGGGTTGATCTGGTCCGGGTCCGCCGGATCGGCCATGATCTTGTCGAAGTCGACGACCGCGTCGTAGGCGCCGGAGGTGCGGATCCAGGTGTTGAGAGCGTCGCGGACACGTTCGCCGCGGGCCGTGAAATACTGCGAGCCCTTGTACGGCAGGAGCGTCGCCCCGACCACCTTGATGCCCTTGGCGTGGGCACGTTTGATCAGCGCCCGGTGCCCCTCGATGAGCTGGGCGGCGCTCACCCGCGTCCGCGGAACGGCTGTCGCCTCGCCGGCCCAGTCGCTGAAGCCGATGTCGTTGATGCCTTCGAGCACGAAGAGCGTGCCCACGTCCGGCTTGGACAGCACGTCCCGCCGGAGCCGGTCCAACGCCCGCTCGCCGTACCACGCCGAATCGGTGAGCACGCGGTTGCCTCCGATGCCCTGGTTCAGCACCGGCCGCTTCAGGTGCTCGGCCAGCTCGTCGGAGAAACGGTTGTTCGCATCGGTGGTGGAGCCGAAGCCATCCGTGATCGAGTCGCCCAGGGTCACGACCGCGTCCCTGGCCGGCGGGCCACCGTCGACCTCCACGTCGGTCAGGTAATACCAGGAGACGGTCGTGTCCATGAACGCCGCACCGTCACGGTCGGCCCGGTGGTCGCCGTCCGCCCGGTAGGTGGTGGCGTAGCCCTGCGCGTGGAAGGTCGCCGGGCCGGTCCGTCCGGACAGGTAGAGCGTGACGGCGACCGACTCGAAGGGCTTGACCCGCAGGCGGGCCGCGTCCGTGGCGACGCGCCGGCCAGCCGCGATCGTGGTCGACGGCTCGCCGCCGAACGTGAGCGGCCGGACGTCCTTCACGTCCGCGCCCTTCACCGTCCTGGCGATCGTGGCCCCGGCCACCTTCAGTGGCGCTTTGCCGTACTCGTTGGACAGCCGGACGCGTACCGCGGCGCCGCCCGCGCTCACCCGGACGACCTGGCGGATCGTCTCACCGTCGAACCCGTGCTCCGACCAGTTCGGCGCGAAGCCCGTGCTCGGCGCCTGGGGCGAGGCCGACCAGGCTCCCGACCATTCGGGCGCGCGGTCGGCGTGGGCGGTTCCGGTGGAGAGCACGACGGCCAGGGCGGCCGCGAACAGGCCGAGTCGCCTGGCTGGGACGTTCATTTCGCTTCCTTGAGCAGGGTTTCCATCGGAGGGTTGAGGCGGGCGAAGCCCTCCTGGCGGCGGTAGGGGAAGTAGGGGTAGGGCGCGGTCCTGGTGCTCGCCTGGTCGAGCCTGGCGACCTGGCCGGCGGAGAGATCCCAGCCGACCGCGCCGAGGTTCTGGCGGAGTTGTTCCTCGTTGCGGGCGCCGATGATGACCGAGGAGACGGTCGGGCGCTGCAGCAGCCAGTTGAGCGCGACCTGCGGCACGGACTTACCGGTCTCCTCGGCGATCTCCTCCAGCGCGTCCACCACAGTGTAGAGGTGCTCGTCGTCGACCGGCGGGCCGAAGGAGGCGGTCTGGTGCAGCCGGCTGTGCTCGGGCAGCGGCTGTCCGCGCCGGATCCTGCCGGTGAGGCGGCCCCAGCCGAGCGGGCTCCACACCAGGGCGCCGACACCCTGGTCGTGGCCGAGGGGCATCAGTTCCCACTCGTAGTCGCGGCCGATGAGCGAGTAGTAGACCTGGTTGGCCACGTAGCGCGGGTAACCGTACTCGTCCGCCACCGCCAGCGACTTCATCAGCTGCCAGCCGGAGAAGTTGGACACGCCCACATAGCGCAGCTTCCCGGCCCTGACCAGGTCGTCCAGGGTGGACAGCACCTCCTCGACGGGGGTGTACGCATCGAAGGCGTGCAACTGGAACAGGTCGATGTGGCCGGCGCCCAGGCGGCGCAGCGCGTCGTCGACCACCTTGATGAGGCGCGGCCGTGAGGTGCCCGCGTCGCCGGGGCCGTCCCCCATCGGCAGGCCCGCCTTCGTCGAGATGAGCACGCGCTCGCGGCGGCCCTTGATCGCCTGCCCCAGCACCTCTTCGGACGCGCCGTCGGAGTAGACGTCGGCGGTGTCGAACATGGTGACGCCGGCGTCGAGGCAGATGTCCACCAGCCGCCTGGCCTCGGTCACATCGGTGGTGCCCCACGCGCCGAACAGCGGGCCCTTGCCCGCGAAGGTGCCTGTTCCGAAACTCAACGCCGGAACCTTCAGTCCGGACGCTCCCAGCTGTCGATACTCCATGCGCACCCCATCCTTAACGGGTCTCCAGTTCTGTTAGCACCGTAGCACACTAACGGGACCCGAGTTCCATTAGATCGAGGCATGGACCAAGGAAAGGGCGGCCACACGCATATGCCGTGGAGCGCGGCGGCCAAGGGAGCGAGCTCAGGGAGCCGCCCGGGCGGGCCCGTCGAGGTGAGCGAACCTGCCGTGGTCAGCCTGTTGCGACCCCGGCGCGCGCGATGGCCAGGGCCGCGGCTGCCGCGCGGTCGGCCGCGGCGTCGTCCAGCGGCTCCCCGGTGTTGAGGAGGGCGTAGTAGAGCGGGGCGGAGACGTCGGCGATCACTCGGCGGGGGTCCGTCCCCGCGGGCAGTTCGCCTCGTTCGATGCCGTCCATGACGCAGCCGGCCCACTCGTCGATGCGGACGGCGTAGAAGCGGCGCAGGGCCCGGGCGGCGTGCTCGTCGCACAGGGAGGCGGCGATCAGCGCTTTGAAGAGCCGTCCTTGGCGGGGATCGGTGAGGGTCTTGACGACCAGGCGGGCGTTCGCGCGCAGGTCGTCGTCGACGCTGCCGGTGCGGGCGCGGGGCAGGGACTGTTCGGCCATGTCGTCGAGAAGGTCGGCCACGAGCGCGCCGGGCGTGCGCCAACGCCGGTAGACGGTGGTCTTGCCGACCCCCGCGCCGCGTGCGATCTCCGCCAGGTCGAGGGCGTCGAAGCCCTTCTCGGCCAGCACGTCACCCGCCGCCCGAAGGGCGGCTTCGCGGACGCGCGCAGTGCGCCCACCAGGGCGGACGGTGCCGGGCTGCGGCGCGGTGGCCATGACTGACTCCTATCGGGACCGGAGTTCCATCGTAACGGGACTATGGGCCCGTTTAGGCGCCACACAAAACGGCCCCCGCCACGCGGCGAAGCCGCGGCAGGGGCCGTGTCCGGCTAGGCGGACATCTTCTTCTTGAGGTTCTCGTCCAGCGCCGCCAGGAAGTCCTGGGTGGTCAGCCACTGGGCGTCGCCGCCGACCAGGAGCGCGAGGTCCTTGGTCATCTGGCCGCCCTCGACGGTCTCGACGCAGACCTGCTCCAGCTTGTCGGCGAAGTCGATCACGGCGGGGGTGCCGTCGAGCTTGCCCCGGTGGGCCAGGCCGCGCGTCCACGCGAAGATCGAGGCGATCGGGTTGGTGGAGGTCGGCTTGCCCTGCTGGTGCTGGCGGTAGTGGCGGGTCACGGTGCCGTGCGCGGCCTCCGCCTCTACGGTGCGGCCGTCGGGGGTCATCAGCACCGAGGTCATCAGGCCGAGCGAGCCGAAGCCCTGCGCCACCGTGTCGGACTGCACGTCGCCGTCGTAGTTCTTCGCCGCCCAGACGTAGCCGCCCTCCCACTTCAGCGCCGCCGCGACCATGTCGTCGATGAGGCGGTGCTCGTAGGTGAGGCCGGCCTTCTCGAAGTCGGCTTTGAACTCCGACTCGTAGATCTCGGCGAAGATGTCCTTGAAGCGGCCGTCGTACGCCTTGAGGATCGTGTTCTTCGTCGAGAGGTAGACCGGGTAGTTGCGGGCCAGGCCGTAGCGCATCGACGCGCGGGCGAAGTCGCGGATCGACTCGTCCAGGTTGTACATCGCCATCGCGATGCCGCTGCCGGGGAAGTCGTACACGTCGATCTCGATCGGCTCGGAGCCGTCCTTCGGCGTGAACGTCAGGGTGAGCGTGCCCTCGCCGGGGATCTTCAGATCGGTGGCGCGATACTGGTCGCCGAAGGCGTGACGGCCGACGACGATCGGCTTGGTCCAGCCGGGGACGAGCCGCGGCACGTTGGACATGATGATCGGCTCGCGGAAGATGACGCCGCCGAGGATGTTGCGGATGGTCCCGTTGGGGGACTTCCACATCTTCTTGAGGCCGAACTCCTCGACCCGCGCCTCGTCCGGGGTGATGGTGGCGCACTTCACGCCGACGCCGTGCTGCTTGATGGCGTTGGCGGCGTCGATGGTGACCTGGTCGTCCGTCGCGTCCCGATGCTCGATGCCGAGGTCGTAGTACTTCAGATCGACATCGAGGTAGGGAAGGATCAACTGGTCCTTGATGAACTGCCAGATGATCCGGGTCATCTCGTCGCCGTCAAGCTCGACGACGGGACCCTCCACCTTGATCTTGGGCATGCGAATGGTTCCCCTTCAATGATGTGATGCGTTGAGGCTATCGGACCGTCAAGTCACCGGGCTAAAAGGGACAGGATCAGCGCCTTCAGCTCGTTGTTGTACAGCAGCAGCGAGGTCAGCACCAGCACGAAGCCGAAGACCGACAGCGTGATGACGTCGGTCCGCCTGCTCCGCACGGACAGTTGCCCGCCGTACCCGGCGAAGCGGAGGGCGGCGGCGACCATGATGACGGCGCCCATGGTGAACCCGCCCCAGCGCAGGTCCACGAAGTAGGTCACGAGCACGCCTGTGACCGCACCCACCAGGATCAGCGGGTACGGTCCCCAGCTCTCGCGTTCAGTCCCCTGGCTCAACGCATCCGCTCACAGTCACATCAGCACCTGTTGATGGTCACATTCTCCCCGGCCCGGCTCACCCGGCTCACCGCTCGTCGACCGGCTTCCACTTCTGGTCCGTCTCCCCGATGTACTCGCTGTCCGGGCGGATGAGCCGGTTGTCGGCGTGCTGCTCGATGACATGGGCGGTCCAGCCGGACATGCGGCTGATGGAGAAGACCGGCGTGAACAGGTCGGTCGGGATGCCCAGGTAGTGGTAGACGGACGCGGCGTAGAAGTCGACGTTCGGATAGAGGCCCTTCGTCTCGAAGACGACCTCCTCCATCTCCTTGGACATCCGGTAGTAGGTGTCGTCCCCGGACGCCCCGGCCAGTTCGGCGGACATCCTGCGCAGGTGGGTGGCGCGCGGGTCCTCGGTCTTGTAGACGCGGTGGCCGAAGCCCATGATCTTCTCGCCGGCCGCGAGCTTGTCGCGTACGGCCTGGGCCACGCTGCCGGGCGTCAACGACTCCAGGGTCTTCATGACCTGCTCGTTCGCCCCGCCGTGCAGCGGCCCCTTGAGGGTGCCGATGGCGGCGACGATGGCGGAGTGCATGTCCGACAGGGTCGCGGCGCACACGCGGGCGGCGAACGTGGAGGCGTTCATGGTGTGGTCGGCGTGCAGCACCAGGCACTCGTCGAAGATCTCGACCTCACGGGGGTCGGGAGTGCGACCGGTCACCTGGAGCAGGAAGTTCGCGGCGATGCCCAGCGAGGAGTCGGGGTCGGGAACGCTCCCGCCGCTGCGGGCGGCGTGGAAGCGGGCGACCAGGAGGGGTTGCTGCGCGGTCAGCCGGGCGGCCTTGCGCAGGTTGGCGTCCGGGGTGATGGAGTCCTTGTCCGGGTCGTCGGCGCCCGACAGCGAGACCAGCGAGCGCAGCGCCTCCATGGGTTTCTGTTTCTCGGCGATTTCGGCGATGTTCGCCGAGACCAGGGCACCGAGCTCCCTGCCGCGCGCCAGCTCGGCGCCGTACGCGTCGAGCTCGGCCCGGTCGGGCAGCTTGCCGCGCTGCAGCAAGTGTGCGGTCTCCTCGAACGTCGCACGGCCGGCCAGGTCGTGGATGTCGTATCCACGGTAGAAGAGCCGGCCGGCCTTTCCGTCGATGTCGCTCAGCGCTGTGGACGCGGCGACGACATCGGCCAGACCTTTCGTGGGCTTGTCCGCCATGGGTGTTTCCTCCGCTTATCTTCCCTCGGAGTCTACCCGTGAGCAGGCAAAACCGACTTCAAAGGTCCAGACCAATTTCACGTCGGATTCTCCTTTCAGCAAAGGAGATTCCGCATCCCCTCGTTTGGGTAAGCCGGAGCTGTAGTAATAGTTACGGCGGGCTACCTGGGGAGGAACTGCCGTGCCCAGGAGTAGGCGTGCCGTTCATACGCTGCGTCAACCCAGGGGAGGAACCGCCAGTGGAGGGGCCGTTCATACGCATCGAGGACACCGGCGAGGTGGTCCCCTTGCGCCCCGAGATCACGACGGTGGGGAGGGGCCGGGGTGTGGACATCCGGCTCACCGACCCCAGCGTGTCTCGACTCCATGCCGAGTTCGTCAGACGAGGACCCTACCTGTATGTCGTCGACCTGGGGCTGTCCAGGAACGGCACACGGGTGAACGGCAGGCCGATCGCCCGGAGGGTCCTTGACGACGGCGACGTCGTCTCCTTCGGCGCGGCCCGGGGTCGCATCGGTGGAGTCCCCCGTGAGGACTTCACCCCTGAGGTCGAGCTGCGCAGGGCGGCAGCGCCCGAGCTGACCAGGCGCGAGGTCGATGTGCTGACCTCGCTCTGCAGGCCGGCGCTGTCGGACGAGGCGTTCGTCGCCCCGGCGACCGCACGCGAGATCGCCGACGACCTGGTCGTGACCGAGGCCGCGGTCAAGCAGCATCTGCTGCGGCTCTACCAGAAGTTCAGGATTCCCGAGGGCACCAACCGGCGCACGCGGCTGGCCAACGAGGTCGTCGCGCTCGGACTGGTGCGCCCGACCCCCGTGGTGCCGCCGCAGAGGTCGTCGGGAGCCGCCGAGCAGCCGTCGCCCGCTGGGCGGAGGGCTTCTTAGGTGCCTGAAAGGCCACCTGCGTAGACCGGATCGCGACCGGGGCCACGGCGAGGGGTTCCGGCGGCATCGGAACCTTCACGAGCGGTGGCGAGGGCATGCACTCGGGCGGGGCGTGCCGGGTGATCGCCGGCCGGATGACCGGCCGGCGACACGTACGGGCGCAGCACGTTCGCGAACCGGCTCAGATCACCCGGAAGCCGTTGCTGGGCTTGCTGGTCCTGTTGGCACGGTCGACCGCCACCACATAGTAGTGGTCGCCGCGTCCGCCGTCGGGGTCGGTCCAGCGCACCTCCCGGTCGCCGGGCACGACGGCCACCAGGTGGCGCGCGTCGGCGAAGTCGCTGGACCGCGCGTTCCCGTCGAAGCGGAAGACAGCGAACAGGAACGGCTCGTCCCGGCCGGTCGCCACCGCCCGCACCTCGACCCCGCCGTGGCGGCGCAGCGCGTACGCCAGCACCGGCCGGCGCGGCGGCTCCCCCTTGGCGAGCCTGGGCAGCACGGGCGCCAGCGCGGGCCGCCGGTAGTGCTCGTCGACCGCGGTCGAGATGGAGGCGATCCTGTCGACCTTGACGTCGTTGGCGTTGTACCAGATGTCGCCGCCGATCTCGGGGTGGTCCCTGTTGAGGGTCAGGTGCCTGGACAGTTCGTCCGGCGCCTGCCACTCCGCCGCCTGGGCGGGGTCGCCGGCCTTGTAGGCGGCCTGGCCGATCCACAGCTGCGTCTTCGTGCCCGCGGCGACGTCCGACCACCAGGGCACGAGCTTGGAGTAGTCGGCCGGCGGCTGCCCGATGTACCAGTAGAGCTGCGGGGCGATGTAGTCGAGCCAGCCCTTCTTGACCCAGCCGCGGGTGTCGGCGTGCAGGTTGTCGTACGACTGGCCGCCGTTGGTGTCGGAGCCGAGCGGGTCGCTGGCCTTGTTGCGCCAGATGCCGGACGGGCTGATGCCCCACGCGATCTCCGGCTTGGACTCCAGCACCCGCTGCTGCATCTCCTGGACCATGAGGTCGACGTTGTTGCGCCGCCAGGAGGCCAGGTCGGGGAAGCCGGCGCCGTGCTCGGCGAAGGCGGCGCTGTCGTCGAAGGCCGTGGTGTTGGTCGGGTAGAAGTAGTCGTCGAAGTGGAGGCCGTCGATGTCGTAGCGGGTGACCGCGTCCATCATGGCGTCCTGACAGAACTTCCGCACTTCCGGCATGCCGGGGTTGTAGTAGAGCTTCCCGCCGAACGGCAGGATCCAGTCGGGGTGCTTGCGCCCGGGGTGGTCGGGGTGCAGCTTGGCCGGGTCGTCCTGCATCGAGACGCGGTAGGGGTTGAACCACGCGTGGAAGGCCAGGCCGCGCTTGTGGGTCTCCTCCACGGCGAACCCGAGCGGGTCGTAGCCGGGATCCTGCCCTTGCGTCCCGGTCAGATACTGTGACCAGGGTTCGAACGGCGACGGCCAGAACGCGTCAGCGGTCGGCCTGATCTGCACGAACACCGAGTTGAGCTTGCGCTGCACGGCCACGTCCAGCCAGGCGAGATATTCGGCCTTCTGCTCGTCCGCGGTCAGCCCCGGCTTCGAGGGCCAGTTGATGTTGACCACGGAGGCGATCCACATGCCGCGCATCTGGCGCAGCGGCGGGATGTGGCCGTTCGTCGACGCGTAGGCGGGCAGCGGGACGGCGGAGGCGGCGGCGAGGGCTAAGCCCTTCAGGAGAGTCCTTCTGCTGGGCATCGGGGGGTGGCCTCTCGGAAGTGGTTGTGTCGAGGGCGACAATGACAGAAAATTACCTTCAGATCAACAATCGTGAAGGAAAATGCCGATGAGCGGTGACCTGTACAGACTGGCGATGACGGTGCTGCATCCGGGGTACGAGGGGACCTCCACCCCCGACTGGCTGCGCCGGGCGCTGGGCGAAGGTCTTGGCGGCGTGGTGCTGTTCGCCCGCAACGCCATCGACGCGCAGCTCGTACGGCACTTCCGCGCCGAAAACCCGGACACGGTCGTGGCGATCGACGAGGAGGGCGGCGCGGTCACCCGGCTCGAGGTCACGAACGGCAGCTCCTTCCCCGGCAACCGGGCGCTGGGCGTGGTCGACGACGTGACGCTCACCGAACGGGTGGGCCGGCAGATCGGCAGGATGCTCGCCGACCTCGACATCACCCTCGACTACGCGCCCTCCGCCGACGTGAACTCCGACCCGGCCAACCCGGTGATCGGCGTGCGCTCGTTCGGCGCGACGCCCGACCTGGTCACCCGCCACACCGTCGCCTACGTCAACGGCGTGCAGGGCGCCGGCGTGGCCGCCTGCGCCAAGCACTTCCCCGGGCACGGCGACACGGTCACCGACTCCCACCTGGCGCTGCCCACCGTGCACGCCTCGCGCGAGGTCTTCTACGAACGCGACCTCCCGCCCTTCCGCGCCGCGATCGACGCCGGGGTGCGCTCCGTCATGTCGGGCCACCTGCTCATCCCCGCCCTCGATCCGTCAATGCCGGCGACGCTCAGCCGTACCATCCTGACCGAGCTCCTGAGGGGCGAGCTCGGTTTCGACGGGATGCTCGTCACCGACGCGATCGAGATGCAGGCGGTGGCCGACATGTTCGGCCCCGGCGAGATCGCGGTGCGCGCGCTCGACGCGGGCGTGGACGCGATCTGCGTGGGGTTGTCCACCGAGGACAGCCTGCACGAGATCCGCGACGCGATCGTGGCCGCGGTGCGCGAGGGGAGGCTGCAGGAGGAGCGCCTGGCGGAGGCCGCCGCCCGGGTCCGCGCGCTCGCCGGCTGGTACGCCGCCCGCACGGAGCTGCGCGACAAGGCCCGCGGCGACGTCGACGAGGGCGTCGGCCTGGAGGCCGCCAGGGCGGCGCTCACCACCTCCGGCACCCCCGCGCTCGACCGCGGGCCGCTGGTCGTCGAGGTCAACACCCGCTTCAGCAAGGCGGTCGACCCGGCCACGCCGACCGGCGTCACGGCCGCACTGGCCTCCCTGCTGCCGAACACGGCCAGGGTGCAGATGGAGCCGCAGGGCGAGCTACCGCCCTTCGACGAACGGCCGGTCGTGCTGGTGGTGCACGACGCCGCCCGGCACGCCTGGGTGCGGGAGACCGTGGCCAGGGCCCTCGCGCTCAGGCCCGACGCGATCGTGGTCGACACCGGCATCCCCGCCCCGCCCGACGGCGCCACCCACGGGTTCACCCATGTGGCGACCCACGGCATCTCGCGCGTGTCCGCCCTCGCGGCGGCGGAATGGCTGCTTCGTTGAGCGCCGAGCCGGCGAACCCGGTCGCGGCCGTACGCGCCGTGCTGCCGTCGCTCACCCCCGCCGCACAGTCCATCGCCCGCATCATCCTCGACGATCCCGGGCTGGTCGTGCGGAGCACGATCACCGAGTTCAGCGCCGTCTCCGGCACCAG
This sequence comes from Nonomuraea sp. B1E8, assembly GCF_039871515.1. Taxonomy (NCBI): domain Bacteria; kingdom Bacillati; phylum Actinomycetota; class Actinomycetes; order Streptosporangiales; family Streptosporangiaceae; genus Nonomuraea; species Nonomuraea sp. B1E8. The sequence goes on from NZ_JBDPLS010000001.1 coordinate 721,732, forward strand.
CGAGGCGACGATCGTCCGCACGGCGCGGGCGCTCGGGTTCGCCGGATACTCGCAGATGCGCTTCGCGCTGGCCGCGGCCGTCGCCAAGGAGCCCGAGCGGCTGGTGCCGGGCGATCTCGGGCCCGACGACCCGCTGACCGACGTGATCGCCAAGGTCGCGCGCGCCGAGTCGGAGGCGCTGGCCGACACGGCGGCGCAGCTCGACCCCGACCAGCTGGGTGAGATCGTGCAGGCCATCGCGACGGCCCGGCGCGTCGACGTGTACGGCGTGGCCGCCTCCGGCCTGGTAGCCGCCGACATGTCGCAGAAGCTGCTGCGGATCGGGCTGTCCAGCCATCCGTTCAGCGACGCGCACCTGGCCCTGACCAGCGCGGCGCTGCTCGGGAAAGGCGACGTGGCGGTGGCGATCAGCTGCAGCGGCGAGACGCCCGACGTGCTCGTCCCCGCCAGGACGGCCGCCGAGACGGGCGCGATGATCGTCGGGATCACCAACAACCCCCGCTCGTCGCTGGCCGGGATGGCGCACCACACGCTGGTGTCGGCGGGCCGCGAGACGGCCTTCCGGCCCGGCGCGCTGGCCAGCCGGATCAGCCAGCTGCTGATCGTCGACTGCATCTTCGTGGGGCTGGCGCAGCGCACCTACGACAGGGCCGACGCGGCCATCCGCGCCACCAGGGAGGCCACCGACCGCTACCGCGCCCGCTGATCGGTCCGGTCAGGCGCGGGCGGTCGGCAGGGAGGCCAGGTCCGCCTCGATTTTGGCGGCCCGTGGCCAGCAGTGGCGGCAGGAGGCCGCGCTGGGCCGCCTGCATGCTCGTACGGCTGGTGTGCGTCGAGACGTTCACCGCCGCCACCGTACTGCCGGAGCGGTCACGGATCGGCGCGGATCAGGCACCTGGTGTGGCCGACCGCGCTCCCGTTCGTCATGACCGGGCTCAGGCCGGCGGCGACGGTGGCGTTCATCCTCGCGGTGACGCTGGCCTCCCAGCCGCTCGGCGAGGCGCTGCCGACCGCGCGCAAACGCCTCAGCTTCGCGCGCCGGGTGCCCGCCGGGGTCGTGGGCGTGATCGCGCCGTCCAACTTCCCGCTGATCCTCGGCATCAGGTCCGTCGCCCCGGCACTCGCGCTGGGGAACGCCGTCGTACTGAAGCCGGACCAGCCGGCCCGCGTCAGCCGCCGGAGGCGCCGGGCTGGAGCCGCTCAGCCGCCTCCACCACGTTGGACAGCAGCAGGGCGCGGGTCATGGGGCCGACTCCGCCCGGGTTGGGGGTGAGGAAGCCCGCGACCTCCTCGACGTCGAGCGCCACGTCCCCGGCGATCTTCCCGTTGACCCGGGAGACGCCCACGTCGAGCACGGCCGCGCCGGGCTTGACCATGTCACGGGTGATGAGCTCGGGAACGCCGGCCGCCGCCACCACGATGTCGGCCCTGCGCACGTGGCCGGCCAGGTCTTGAGTGCCGGTGTGGCAGAGGGTGACGGTGGCGTTTTCGCTGCGGCGGGTCAGCAGCAGCCCCAGCGAGCGGCCCACCGTGATGCCGCGGCCGACCACGGCCACCTCGGCTCCCTTGATCGGCACGCCGTATTCCTGCAGGAGCAGCACGATGCCGTGCGGGGTGCACGGGAGGGGCGCGTCGACCATGTGGACGAGGCGGCCGAGGTTGATCGGGTGGAGGCCGTCGGCGTCCTTCGCCGGGTCCATCCGCTCCAGCAGGGCCATCGTGTCGAGATGCTTGGGCAGGGGCAGCTGGACGATGTAGCCGGTGCACTCGGGGGAGGCGTTGAGCTCGTCGATGGCCGCCTCGACCTCGGCCTGCGTGGCGGTCTCGGGCAGATCGACGCGGATGGAGGCGATGCCCACCTCGGCGCAGTCGCGGTGCTTGCCTGCGACGTAGATCTGGCTGCCGGGGTCGTCGCCCACGAGCACGGTGCCGAGGCCGGGCGTGATGCCGCGTTCTCTCAGCGCGGCCACCCTGGTCGCGAGGTCGGCCTTGATCTTGGCGGCGGTGGCCTTGCCATCGAGTTTCACTGCGCTCATGCGGCAATCCTTCCATGCCTCGTCGCGGCCCTCGTACGGGGTGCGCGGGGCGTTCGCGTCGAGGGAGACCAGTGATCACGTACGCGGCGGAGGTCGGCGTAGGGCCGCCGGTTATCCACAGATCCCAGGCAGCTGGATCCGGTTATCCACAGGCGCCTCTTGACATCGTTGTCATCGAACTTTCGAAGGCTTAGTGTTGCGGGCGCCAGCAACAAGCTCAGGAGGTCCCCCTTGCCCACCCGCCTGTTGTCCGCCGAGTCGACCGATCTGTTCGTGGGCTCGCGTGACGAGCCGCATCAAGTGCTGCGCGTCACCGTCGCCGCAGGAGACCAGGAGACGTCGCTCGACCTGCGCGGCGAGGGCGTCCGCCTGGCCGGGCCCGTGCGCGTTCCCGCCACGGCCGGCGTGCTGGAGCTCCCCATGGCCGTGTCCGCGCCTCCTGGCACCGCCGTGCCCTGCCTGCTCACCCTGGGCGAGGAGTCCCTCGAGGTCACCGTCACGGCCGAGGAGCCTGGCTGGACCGTGCACATGGTCTCCCACTTCCACTACGACCCGGTGTGGTGGAACACGCAGGCCGCCTACACCAGCCCGTGGGAGCTGCTCTCCGCCGACAACACGACCAGGCCGCTCTATGAGCGAAACGCGTTCGCGCTGGTCGAGGCGCACATCGAGCTGGCGCTGCGCGACCCCGACTACCGCTTCGTGCTGGCCGAGGTCGACTACCTCAAGCCGTTCTTCGACACCCACCCCGAGCGGCGGGCCGACCTGCGGGCCCTCATGGCCGAGGGCCGCGTCGAGCTGATCGGCGGCACCTACAACGAGCCCAACACCAACCTGACCGGCGCCGAGACCACCATCCGCAACCTCGTCTACGGCATCGGCTACCAGCGCGACATCCTCGGCGGCGACCCGCGCACCGCGTGGCAGCTCGACGTGTTCGGGCACGACCCCCAGTTCCCCGGCTACCTCGCGGCGGCCGGGCTGACCGGCAGCGCGTGGGCACGCGGGCCGTTCCACCAGTGGGGCCCGATCAGCAAAAACTTCAAGCAGGCCAAGAACGACGCGGCGCTGATGCAGTTTCCCAGCGAGTTCGAGTGGATCTCGCCGTCAGGGCAGGGTGTGCTGACCCACTACATGCCCGCCCACTATTCCGCCGGCTGGTCGATGGACTCCTCGCCCTCCCTCGACGAGGCATGTCAGGCGGTCTACGACCTCTACCGCTCGCTCAAGCCCGTCGCCGCGACGAAGAACATCCTGCTCCCGGTCGGCACCGACTACACCCCGCCCAACAAGTGGGTCACCGACCTCCACCGCACCTGGGCCTCCCGCTACGTGTGGCCCAGGTTCGTCTGCGCCACACCCCGCGACTTCCTCGACGCCGTCCGCGCCGGCAGGTCGTCGTTCAGCCCTCAGACGCGCGACATGAACCCCATCTACACCGGCAAAGACGTCTCCTACATCGACACCAAGCAGGCCCAGCGGGCCGCCGAGGTGGCGGCACTCGACGCCGAGCGCCTGTCGACGTTCGCCGCCCTGCTCGGGCTCGGCCGCTACCCGCACACCGCGCTCGACAAGGTGTGGCGGCAGCTGGCCTACGGCGCACACCACGACGCGATCACCGGCTCCGAGTCCGACCAGGTCTACATCGACCTGCTGACCGGCTGGCGCGAGGCCCACGACCTGGCCGCGACCGCCCGCGACCGCGCGCTCGACGCGCTGACCGGCCAGATCACGCTCGACTGCCACAGCGTGGTGGTGACCAACACCCTGCCCTTCGCCCGCGACGGCCTGGTCCGCGTGAGCGTCCCCGCCGGGCACACCGTGGCCGGCCCTTCGGGAGCCGAGGTCCCCGCCGTCGCGGAGGGTGACACGCTGACCTTCCTGGCCCGCGACGTGCCCTCGCTGGGCTGGCGCACCTACCGCGTGGTGCGGGGCGTCCCCGGCTCCTGGCAGGCTCAGGCCCCCGAGCCGGAGGTCCGGCCGACGCCGGTCGTCTCGGACACCTCGCGTCCCGGCCCCGTCCTCGCTGACGCGTCGACGCCCGTCACCATCGAAAACGACCGGTGGCGCGTCACGGCCGATCCGGCGCGCGGCGGGGCGCTGACCTCCATCCTCGATCTCGCCTCAGGCCGGGAGTTGCTCACCGGCCCCGGCAACGAGCTGCGCCTCTATCACGAATACCCGCAACATCCCGACATGGGCGAGGGCCCCTGGCATCTCATCCCCACCGGCCAGGCCGAAGGCTCGGCCGAGACGCGGGCGCTGTCGGCGTCCGCGCGGACGAGCCCGATCGGCCACCGCCTGACGGTCACGGGCCAGGTCGGCGAGATCTCCTACGAGCAGACCGTCACCCTGACGGACGGCTCCGACCGCATCGACTTCACCACCCGCGTCCTCGACCACACCGGCGCGGACCGCCTGCTCCGGGTGCGTTTCCCCGCCCGTGTCGACGGGGCGCTGCCGGTGTCCGACGTGGCCGGCGCCGTGGTGGGGCGCGGGTTCGCACTGCCCGACGTCGACACCGCCGAGCACCCGTGGACACTCGACAACCCGGCCAACACCTGGTTCGGCCTGTCCACCACGGCGAAGGTCGACCTCGGCGAAGCGGGTGCGCGGGCGTTGGGCGTGGCCGAGGTCGTGGTGCCCGCCCTCGACGACGCCCCCAAGGCCCGTGACCTGGTGGTCGCCCTGGCCCGCGTCGGTGTCACCGCCACCACGTCCTCCGCGCCCGGCACCCGTTACGGCTGGCTCGACGTCGACTCCAACCTGCCCGACGTTCGCATCGTCATCGGCGGCCCCGACGACAACCCGCTGGCCGCCGAGCTGCTCTCCCGCGCCGACCCGGCCTACCTCGACGCGCTCAAGTCGGGCGCGTCCCGGGTGTGGGTGCCCGCCGAGCGCCCGCTGACGGAGGTCTGGCAGCCCAGCGCCGACCTGCGCGACGTACGCGCCCTGCCCGCCCTGATCGTCACCGGCCCTGTCGCCGACCTGGTGGCCGACCTCGCCGACGCCACGATCGAGGCGGTCTGCCCGCTGGGCGTCGAGCACCTCGACGACCGTACGGTCGCCCTGCTGACCTATGGCCTGCCCGGCTTCGCTGTCGACCCCTCGGGTGCGCTGCACCTGTCCCTGATGCGCTCGTGCACGGGCTGGCCGTCGGGCATCTGGCTCGACCCGCCCCACCGCACCACGCCCGACGGCTCGGGTTTCCAGCTCCAGCACTGGACCCACGAGTTCTCCTACTCCCTGGTGGCCGGTGAGGGCGACTGGCGGGCCCTGCGGTTGCCGGCGGCGGCGCAGGAGCACATCACCCCGCTGCTCCCCCGCACCGTCGACGCCGCACAGCAGGGCGCCCTCCCCGAGGTCCACTCCCTGCTGACCCTCACGCCGGCTCGCGACGTGCTGCTGAGCACCCTCAAGGCCACCGGCAACCCGCACGCCCACGGCCGCGCCGACCGGCCCGACGACGGTGTCACCATCCGCCTGGTCGAGTCGACCGGGCTGGGCTCCCAGGCCGGGCTCGCCTCTCCTGTGCTCCCCCTCGACCGGCTCGCCCACGCCGATCTGCTCGAACGTCCAGGAGCGTCGGCCACCGACCTCACCCTGACCGGCGCCGAGATCGCCACCTACGTCGCCCCCACAGCCCCGCCCGCCACCGACGCCCCCGAGTTCGGCCCGGACACGGAGCCGGCGCAGCCCGTCTACAGCCGCTACTGGCTGCACAACAAGGGCCCCGCACCGCTGGGCTACCTGCCGATCTCCATCGCCATCGACCCCGGCCTCGTCACCTCACCGCAGGAGCCCTTCGAGGTGGAGGTCGTCGTCTCCTCCCACCTGACCGACGAGCCCCATGAGGGCGTGGCAGAGGTCCGCGTGCCCGAAGGGTGGACCGCCACCCCGGCCCAGCGCCCCTTCCGCCTCCCACCTGGCGGCCACCTGCGGTTCCCGGTGACCGTGACGCCCTCGCCCCTCCCAGGATCCGGCCTCTGCTTCGTCTCGGCCCGCACCGCCGCGGGCGGCCAGCTCATCGAAGACGTCACCACGGTCGCCTTCGGCGAGGCCCCCGAGCTGCCCGTAGCCGGCACCCCCACCGAACCTCGCCGAGCCAACCGGGGCACCAAGTCCGCCGATGCCCGCCCGACGGGCCTGTCGATCACCCCCGCCACCGGGTCGCTGACGCTCCGGCCCGGCGACCGCGCCTCGCTCACGCTCGGCCTCGCCAACACGACCTCGGACGAGATCCGCGGCGAGGCCCAGCTGGCGTCCCCTTGGGGCACGTGGGCCATGCTCCCGGAGGTCATCCAGGGCTTCACGGTGGCCGCGGGCGAGACGGCGGAGGTGTCGTTCCCGGTGGAGGTCCCGACGGACGCGACCGACGGCCACGCCTGGGCCCTGGCCAAGGTCATGTGGTTCGGCCGCTGCCAGTACGCCCCAGCCATCCGCCTGGAGGTGACCCGGTGACCCACCACCTCCAGAGTCCCACGGCAGCGGAGACACGACACGAGGCACACTCCGATCAGCGTGAGGTGATCGGCTGGGTGGACGGCCGCCCGATCTCCCGCAAGCTCCTCGACGAGCGCCTCACCGCCCTGCGAGAGGGCCCGCTCAGCGCGGCGCTTCCGGTGCCGGGCACCTCCGAGGACCGCCAGCTCGCCAGGTGGCTCACCCAGGTCATCCTCACCGAGGCACTGTGCGAGAGCACGGCCACCGGTCTCGGCCTGCGCCCGAAGGTGAGACCGCCACTGGATCGCTTGGCCGCCGTCGAACTGGGCTCGATCAACGCCGCCGCCTACAACGGCAGCCCGTGGGTGCGCACCATGTTCGACCACGTCACAGCCGATGTCATCACCCCGTCGCAATGGCGGCGCAGGCCGTCTCCCGCCTCCGCTTCCCCCTCACGGCACCTCGTACGACATCGTCTGTTCACCGATCGCGAGCGGGCGAGCGAAGCCTCCCCCGCTGATCTCGAACCTCTCGGGGCGATCGCGCTCGACTCGCTGCCGATCGCCATCGCCGAAGCCCTCCGGGCCCACCCGTACGCCACGCTCGTCGGCCCGGTCGAAGACGGCCTCGGCTGGCACGTCGCCATCGCGACCCCCGTCACGACCCCGAGCCCGCCCGACCACCCGGCCCCGCGTTCAGCCCCTGAACCCACCACGGTCCCAGCTACGGACGTGACCTTCGGCACGGCCCCAGGCCCGGCCTCACATACGAGCTCGCCATCGCCCCCCGGACCCTCCGCAACCGCGACCCCACGACCGACCGCAGGCATGCCCCGGACCGACCCGAGCGTGACTGACCCGATCCCCGACCCGGCCACCGCTGCGATCTCACCGTCGCCTCAGGAAACTGCCGCAACCATGACCCCGAGGACGGCTGTGGCGGGCTTTATGGGAGGATCCGCCCTGGAGGAGCAACAATCGCATCGGATGTCCCGTGCATCGCGCCAAGACCCATACCTCTTGGAGGCGGCGCAGCGGCAGGCGTTCGCGCGATGGCTCGACGACCTACGTGCCAAGAAAGTGAAGCTCGTTCCCGGCTTTGAGCATCCTGGCGATCCACGCCAGCCCGACAACCACCACAAACATTGATGACCTGCGTACTCGCCATCGACATCGGAGGGACCAAGCTCGCCGCCGCACTGGTGGACGAGTCGGGTTCGATCCTGCGTTCCGCGACCCGGCCCACACCGCGTGCGGACGTCATGAACGCGCTTGCTGCTCTCATCTCGGAGGTGAAGACGGGCGGTCCGCCGCCCGTGGCCGCCGGCATCGGTTGCGCGGGTCCCATCGACCTCGCCGCCGGAACCGTGAGCCCGGTCAACATGCCGAGTTGGCGGGGGTTCCCGCTGCGCGACGAAGTACGGAAGGTGACCGGCTTGCCCACCGTGCTGGCGGGCGACGCGCAGTGCTTCGCGCTCGGGGAGCACTGGCTGGGCGCGGGCCAGGGCAGCGACGCGCTGCTCGGCATCGTGGTCTCCACGGGCATCGGCGGCGGCCTGGTGATCAACGGCTCGCCGCTGCTCGGCCCGACAGGAAACTCCGGCCATGTGGGGCACATGTCCGTGGACCCGAACGGTGAGCGGTGCGAGTGCGGCGGCCGAGGGTGTGTGGAGCGCTACTCCAGTGGCCCCAACCTGGTTCGCTGGGCCGTCGGTCACGGTTGGAAAGGCGAGCCCGCCGACGCCCGGACTCTGGCCGAGGACGCGGCGGCGGGCGACTCGGTCGCGCTGGCCGCGTTCGAGCGGGGGGCCAGGGCGCTGGCGGGGATGATCGCCTCGGTGACGGCCGCAACCGAGACCACGAAGGTGGTGGTCGGTGGCGGCGTGTCGATGGCCGGCAAGGTGCTGTTCGAACCCTTGGCGCGGGCGCTCGACGACGTCGCGGGCCTCGCCTTCGTCCGGGCTGTCCGCGTCGTGCCTTCCGTTCTGGGCGTCCGGGCCTCTCTGGCCGGTGCGGCGAAGCTCGCGCTGGATCATTCTCCACCGGCATAGCCCTTACCGACCACGCGGCCGGCGTCCCGTGCGGCGCGCGGACAGTGGCCCGTGTGGCGCGGGGAGACCTGCCGCGGGTCGCCGGGGTTACTCGGGTTCGGTGAGCCGGGCCTCGCGGCGTTCGATGATGCGGCGGGTGAAGGGGATGATCTCCATGACGCGGCTGCCCAGATAGGCACCGATGAAGGCGAGCATCAGGAGGACGAAGGGGCTGGTAGCGAGGCCGTTGACAGTGACGAGGGCCTGCAGCATCGCGTCAAGCAAGGAAGACTCCGGGAAACGAGCAAACGGGGGAAGGCATCAGGTTAACCGGAGACGAGGGATGCTCGCCGCAAAACAGCCCAAAGGGCGACACGATCGGCCATGTCGCCCTTTTGCGGATAATCAGTGGACGTAAGGTGATCAGTGGAAGAAGTGGCGCGTGCCGGTGAAGTAGAGGGTGATGCCCGCCTTCTCGGCCGCGTCGATGACCTCCTGGTCACGGATGGAGCCGCCGGGTTCGACGATCGCCCGCACACCCGCCTCGATCAGCACCTGCGGACCGTCGGGGAACGGGAAGAACGCGTCGGAGGCCGCGACCGCGCCGGCGGCGCGCTCGCCCGCCCTGGTGGCCGCCAGGCGGCAGGAGTCGACCCGGTTGACCTGGCCCATGCCGACGCCCACGGTCGCGCCGTCGGCGGCGAGCAGGATGGCGTTCGACTTGACCGAGCGGCAGGCCCGCCAGGCGAACTCCAGGTCGGCCAGCTGCTCGGGCGTCGCGGGCGTGCCGGTCTTGAGCTCCCACTGGGCGGCGGAGTCGCCGGACGCGTCCACCTTGTCGACCGACTGCACCAGCAGGCCGCCGTCGATCTCGCGCAGCTCCGTCCTCCGTGACGGGCCCTGCGGGCACACCAGGAGGCGCAGGCTCTTCTTGGCACGCAACGTCTCCAGCGCCTCGGCGGCGTAGGAGGGGGCGATGACGACCTCGGTGAAGACGTCGGCGATCTGCCTGGCCAGCTCGGCCGTGACCTCGCGGTTGACGGCGATCACGCCGCCGTAGGCGGACACGGGGTCGCACGCGTGGGCCTTGCGGTGCGCCTCGGCCACGTCGGAGCCGACCGCGATGCCGCAGGGGTTCTGGTGCTTGATGATGGCGACGCAGGGCTCGGAGAAGTCCCACGCCGCGCGCCAGGCGGCGTCGGAGTCGAGGTAGTTGTTGTAGGACATCTCCTTGCCGTGCAACTGCTCGGCGTTGGCGAGACCGCCCGTGCCGCCCGTGTAGAGGGCGGCGCCCTGGTGCGGGTTCTCGCCGTAGCGCAGGGTGGCCTTGCGCTGGTAGGCGCCGCCGGTGAACGACGGGAAGTCGCCCTCCTCGCCGTACGTGCCGGCGAACCAGTTGGCCACGGCCACGTCGTACGAGGCCGTGTGGGCGTAGGCGATGCCGGCCAGGCGCCGGCGCTCGGCCAGCGTGAACCCGCCCTCGGCCACGGCGGCGAGCACGTCGCCGTAGAAGCCGGGGTCGACCACGACCGCGCAGGTGTTGTGGTTCTTCGCGGCGCCACGGATCATGGCGGGCCCGCCGATGTCGATCTGCTCGACGCACTCCTCATCGGACGCCCCCGAGGCCACCGTCTCCTGGAACGGATAGAGGTTGACGACCACGAGCTGGAACGGGTCGATCTCCAGCTCCGCCAGCTGGGTCACGTGGTGGGGCTTGGTGATGTCGGCCAGCAGCCCGGCGTGCACGCGCGGGTGCAGGGTCTTGACCCGTCCGTCGAGGCACTCGGGGAACCCGGTCAGCTGCTCCACCTTCGTCACCGGGATCCCGAAGGACGAGATCGCGGCCGCCGTGCCGCCGGTCGAGACGATCTCCACGCCTGCGCCGTCGAGGGCTCTGGCCAGCTCTTCGAGACCGGACTTGTCGTATACAGCGATCAACGCGCGCCGGATGGCGATGCGAGTCACGTGGATTCCCCTCCTGTGTGGTTGCCGATGCGGACGCTGCGTCCGCTGACCGTCCAGCCCTCGCGAGCCATCCGGCCGACGATCTCGACGAGCAGACGGCGCTCGACGGTCTTGATGCGCTCGTGCAGGACGGCTTCGTCGTCGTCCGGGAGCACGGGCACCGCTTCCTGGGCGACGATCGGCCCGGTGTCGACACCCTCGTCGGCCAGCATCACCGTGCAGCCGGTCACTTTGACGCCGTGGGCCAGCGCGTCGCGCACGCCGTGGGCGCCGGGGAACGACGGCAGGAGCGCGGGGTGGGTGTTGAGCAGGGGGAAGGCCTGGAGTGTGGGCTTGCCGAGAATTCTCATGAAACCCGCCGACACGACCAGGTCAGGCTCGTACGCGGAGATTCTGGCCGCGATGGCCACATCCCATTCCGCCCGCGTCGCGTAATCGCCCACTTTTTCCACGAAAGTCGGGACGCCTGCCTTCGAGGCCCTGACCAGCCCCTCTATCCCCTCCCTGTCGGCGCCGACCGCGACCACGCGAGCACCGTAAGACGGGTCGGCAGAAGCGTCCAGCAAGGCCTGTAGGTTGGTTCCAGAGCCGGAGACGAGGACGACGAGCCGCCCGACCTTAGACACGCACACTCTCCCAAGAGGTAACAGGGTGGGGCTGTCAGCGTATCCGTTCCTCGCCCGGCGACGCAGAGGAGGTCAGGTGTCGACACCGGTGAAGGCACCGGCAGGCCAGCAGCCCGCTGAATCGGCGGGCCGCCGAGCGATCTGGTTGTCCATCGCAGCGCTGGCCATGACGTTCATGTTGCCGCTCGCGGGCCTGGTCATGGCGTTGTTCGCGCTCATGGCCGGCATCAAGGCGCTACCGCTGCTCAAAGGCGAAGGCAAGCCCACGGGCGTCGCCATGGGCGGCATCACCGTCTCTGCGATCGCCCTGGCGCTGTCCACGATGGCCACGGGGATGCAGCTCTACCTGATGGACGAATACTCCGCCTACCAGGAGTGCATGAAGGGGGCGGGGACGGTGTCGTCCCAGGGCGAGTGTTTCACGCAGTTCAGGGACGCGGCCGAGCGCAAGCTCCCGGCCGACGTGCTCGAACTGCTCGGCGCCATGCAGCCATAACCCGCCACAACGTGCCGTACCCCGCGTGACCAGCCGGGACCGCGAGACCCCCTGCACGCGCCGGGACACAGCCCCTCGCACTCGCGGGGCAGGCCCAGCACCGAGCCGGACAACGCGTACCGTGCCGTGCGATCCCGCGGCGGAGTCGTGCGGGGCCCGTCGGTCCTGGAGCACCTGGTTGGCGCGGAGGTCCGGCGATCAGTCGCGGTCCCAGGCGTAGGGGTCGACGTAGATGACGTGGCCGCCGCGGTCGTCCGACTCGTCGACGATGTCCTTACGCGGCGGGCGGGTGTCCGGCCCCGGACCCGGCTCCGGCACGCGCGAGCGGGACTGGGCCAGCGTCTCGGCCGCCGCCGACGCGTGCTCGTCCTGCCAGTCGTCCCTGATGACGGGGATCTCCTGGGTGTCGGCTTCCGTCGCGTCCATCCAGTGGCCGGGCAGCGGCCGCGGGTCGGACTCGGCCAGCCCCACCTTGCTCGCCGCCTTGGCCAGCGCGGCCCCGGCCTTGCGTACGGGGGCGGCCGCCTTGTCGAGCGGCGTACGGGCGCGTTTGTTGAGCAGCAGCAGGTTGGTCACGCCGGCGGAGATGCCCGCGGCCACGCCGACCTCAAGCGCCACCGACAGCGCCACCTCCCAGGGGGACGGCCCGACCGTGGCGAGCCTGCCACCGCCGATGGGCCCGCCGGACAATGCCGCGAGCACCCCCGCCACGGCGCCTGTCGAGACCCCGCTGAGGAACCCCCACAGCGGCGCCGCCTCGTAGGACGGCGACGGCGAGATCCTGGCCACCATCACGCCCGCCACCGCTCCGGCCGCGAACGGCAGCGCGATCACCGCCATCATCCACGCCGACAAGGTGCCGCTCTCCGGCAGCGCCCCCAGCAGCGGCAGGCTCGGAACCGTGCCGAGCTGCACCCCGGTGGGCGCGACCAGGGTGTCGGCACCGATCGCGAACCCCGGCCCAGCGATGTAGGACAAGGCCCAGATGACGGCGTTGAGCGCGTAGAGGAGTTGCAGCAGCAACAACAGCACCCCGCCCACGAACCCGGGCGAGAGCACGCTGGACAGCTCCTGGATCTGCCCGAAGTTGAGCACGATGGCGACCAGCACGAGCGCGAGCCCGGCCACGAGCAGCACCGCCGTGGCGACGGCCGTGCCTACGGTGAGCGCGCGCACCCGCTCGGGGAGCAGCCGCAACATGACCCGCCAGGGCCCGATCATCCGCGCCGTGGCCAGCGAGCCCGCGAGGAACGCCAGCACGAAGTGGCTGAACAGCGTCTCGCCGAGGAACGGCTGGGTGATCTCGTTGCGCGCGACGACCGCGATCAGTCCGGCGAGCAGCGCGTACGGGGCCGCCAGCGACACCCCCGCCTGCACCACGAGCCCCAGCTGGGCCCGCCGCCTGGCGCTCGCCTGCGCCCTGGGGCTGTTCTTAGGCAGCCGGGCGGGCAGGCGCAGCCGCAGGTCGGCGTCGCGGGCCATCCATCGCGCCGCGCGGTAGAGCAGCACGGCGGGCAGCAGCATCAGCCCCAGCGGCAGCAGGCCGACCCGCCCACCGGGGATCGCGAACCCGGCGTGGTGGGCGGCCAGCCAGAGCTGCGCCGCCGTACGGAACACGCCCGGCAGCCCGGCTTCGAGCGTGCCGCGCGGCGCCGCGATCCAGCCGACCAGCGTGAGCGTGGTGAGCGCCGCCAGCCCGACGCCGAGCGTGGCGGCGGCCGCCAGCATCCCCGACACGGGCAGCGGCCGCCTGGTCTCGTCGTCGTCGCTCGAGACCCCGGGCAGTCGGCCGAGCACCGACCGGGGGGCGGCACGTAGCTGGTCGAGAATCGCCGTCACAGTAGGCGATTTTCTCAAGCTTTCCCGACCAGCGCTTGGTTGACGCGCCGCCCGCCCTTACTTTGTGGCCGCCGATCCCGTCCCGGTCGCGCGCGGCTCTTCCCTTTCCATCCTTTACGGCGCTGCCGTGGTCGCCCCAACCGCCGACCGGGGCCGGCGTCGGTCCAGGGAGACGCTTCTGAGCCGGTCAGTGGCGCGCCGCCGCTACGACGCCTGGTCGGCCGTGTTCCGTGGCAAACGAGAAGCCCCGCACGGGAGGCCGTGCGGGGCTGTCAGGAGGCGACGCTCAGCGAGCCTGCATGATCTCGCGCATAAGGCGGGCCGTCTCGGAGGGAGTCTTGCCGACGCGGACGCCGACCTTCTCCAGGGCCTCCTTCTTCGCCTGGGCGGTGCCGGCGGAGCCGGACACGATGGCGCCCGCGTGGCCCATCGTCTTGCCCTCTGGAGCGGTGAAGCCCGCGACGTAGGCCACGACCGGCTTGGTGACGTGCTGCTCGATGTAGGCGGCGGCCCGCTCCTCGGCGTCGCCGCCGATCTCGCCGATCATCACGATCGCGTCGGTGGCGGGGTCTTCCTGGAACGCCTGGAGCGCGTCGATGTGCGTGGTGCCGATGACCGGGTCGCCGCCGATGCCCACGGCGGTGGAGAAGCCGAAGTCACGAAGCTCGTACATCAGCTGGTAGGTGAGCGTGCCGGACTTCGAGACCAGGCCGATGCGGCCGGCGGTGGTGATGTCGGCGGGGATGATGCCGGCGTTGGAGGCGCCGGGAGAGGCGATGCCCGGGCAGTTGGGGCCGATGATGCGGGTCTTGTTGCCCTTGGCCACCGCGTAGGCCCAGAACTCGGTCGAGTCGTGCACCGGCACGCCCTCGGTGATCACCACGCAGAGCGGCATCTCGGCGTCGATGGCCTCCTTGACCGCGTCCTTGGTGAACGCCGGGGGCACGAACACGACCGACACGTCGGCGCCGGTCTGCTCCATCGCCTCCTTGACCGTCCCGAACACGGGCAGGCCCTCGTGCGTGGTGCCGGCCTTGCGGGCGTTGACGCCGCCGACCACGCGGGCGCCGGAGGCGAGCATGCGGCGGGTGTGCTTGGTGCCCTCGCCGCCCGTCATGCCCTGAACGATGATCTTGCTGTTCTCAGTCAACCAGATGGCCATGGGTCACACACCTGCCGCAGCGAGCTCGGCGGCCCGCTTGGCCGCGTCGTCCATCGTGTCCACCAGCTCGACCCGCGGGAGTGCGGCGTCGGCCAGGATCTGCCGCCCGAGCTGGGCGTTGTTGCCGTCGAGACGGACCACCAGGGGGTGGGTCACGGCCTCGCCACGGCTCTCCAGCAGCTTGAACGCCGAAACGATGCCGTTGGCGACGGCGTCGCAGGCGGTGATGCCGCCGAAGACGTTCACGAAGATCGACTTGACGCTCGGGTCGGAGAGGATGATCTCCAGGCCCGCGGCCATGACCTCGGCCGAGGCGCCGCCGCCGATGTCGAGGAAGTTCGCGGGGGACGGCTTGCCGGGGAACTGCTCACCCGCGTAGGCCACCACGTCGAGCGTGGACATGACCAGGCCCGCGCCGTTGCCGATGATGCCGACGTCGCCGTCGAGCTTGACGTAGTTGAGGTCCTTCTCCTTGGCCCTGGCCTCGAGCGGGTCCTCGGCCGCCTTGTCGGCGAGCGCCTCGTGGTCGGGCTGGCGGAACGTGGCGTTGTCGTCGAGGGTGACCTTGCCGTCGAGGGCCTTCACCTGGCCGTCGGCCGACAGGATCATGGGGTTGACCTCGACGAGCGTGGCGTCCTCGTCGACGAAGCAGCACCACAGCTTCTCGATGAGCTCGGCGGCGCCGTCGAGCGCCTTGTCCGGCAGGCCGCCGGCCACCGCGATCTCGCGGGCCTTGGCGCGGTCGATGCCGGTCAGCGCCGAGACCGGCACCTTGGCGACCTTCTCCGGCGCGGTGTGGGCGACCTCTTCGATGTCCATGCCGCCGGCGGCGGAGCAGATCGCGAGGAATGTACGGTTGGCGCGGTCGAGCAGGAAGGAGAAGTAATACTCCTCCAGAATTGCGCTGGCCTCCTCCACGAGCACTTTGTGGACCGTGTGGCCTTTGATGTCCATGCCGAGGATGGCGGTGGCCTTCTCGACGGCGTCGGCGGCGTCGGCCGCCACCTTCACACCGCCGGCCTTGCCACGGCCACCGGTCTTGACCTGTGCCTTGACAACAACGCGGCCTGTCAGCTCCTCGGCCGCCGACCGCACCTCCTCCACGGTGTGGGCGACGATGCCGCGTGGCACCGGGATGCCGTAGTCAGCGAAGAGTTCCTTCGCCTGATGTTCGAACAGGTCCACGAGGGGTCCGTCCTCTTCCCATTTGTCGCTCACCCTCCTCACTCGCTCCGTGGAGCGCCTTCTGCGCCGGCCCTCCACTCCGCTCGCTGCGTCGGGTTCGCTCCTTGCTTATCCGACTGAATGTTCGACGCTTGTCCGCCTGATGTTCGGCGGCCCGGGCACCTGCACTTACGGTCGCGTCCGCTTCGCCGTTCGGTGGCATCGTGCCTCGCTCTCTCACGGCGAGCTCCTACGCTCAGGGTGCGTGCCGGGCGTTTCCGCCAGTGAAGCCTAGCCCGAAGCTTGACCTGACCAGGTCATCGGGTGGGGGTTCTCGCGCTATGTGACGGTGATCTCACTTCCCCACGACGGCATCTGCACGAGTTTTGCACCGATTCGACGGCATACGCCCCGGTTCTCGATATACGGTCGTGATCTTCGATTGGCAGAATCGGCTCCTCTTCCTTTTGGAACCAGAGGAAACTCGTATGAACCGATTTGTCGCGGCCTGGCGGTGACCACGTCCGCACGCACGGGGGCACACGGCGTTCCTTGAGGAAGACCCGATCCACTCGCTGAACTCGCTCGGCGGCATTCCGTAAATGGCCGACTACGCCGAGCCGCTCCACAAGGCCGCACTTCTGCCTTGACCTCAACAACAGAACTTCGACGAAGGAAATCCGCATGAAGCGAATCCTGACCGGCGTGGCGTTAGCCACGACCGCCGCGCTGGTGACCGCCACCCCGGCGATGGCCGCTCCCAAGGACCCCGTGGTGGCCGTCAAGAAGCGGATGACCACCGGCAAGGGGGTGAGCTTCACCGAGCGCACGACCGTGTCCCAGGGCGACGAGCGCGAGGTGTTCCTCCGGCGCAGCGGCACCCTGCAGTTCAGCAGGTCGGGCATCGCCGCCTCCGACATCACCGGCAAGCTCAACATCACCTCCAAGGACCTGGGCGACGTGCCGGACAGCGAGTTCGGCGAGATCCTCAAGGCGGTGGCCAAGCCCGAGCGCACGATCAGGGTCGGCACCACGGCCTACCTCTCCGGCAACATGTGGACGACCCTGCTGCCCGAGGGCAAGACCTGGTTCAAGGCGCCCAAGGGCCCGCCCGGCGGCATCACCGGCACGTACGGCCAGCCCGTCAACGTCGCCGAATACTCCACGCTCAAGACCCTGCTCAAGGGCGCCAAGGCCACCAGCCACGGCTACAAGGGCACCATCAAGCTGGGCGCCCTGTGGAAGGCCTCGCCCTGGCTGCGCGCCGGCTCGCCGAGCAAGCCGTCCGCCAATGCGCTGAAGAGCCCGATCACGTGGCGGCTCACCGTCAACGCGGCCGGCCTGCCGACGCGCCTCGTCACGACGTTCTCGTCGACGGTGAACGGCACCGGCGACAAGGGCACCGTGAGCGTGGACACGCGATACACCGGCTGGGGCAAGGCCGTGTCGATCAAGGCGCCGGCGGCCAAGGACGTCGCGACCTCGTTCGAGGACGGCGAGGACGACATCTCCAGCCTGACCGAGATCCCCCTCGGCGCGTACGCCGTCACCGGCTGACCTGGCGGCCGTCCGCGCCTCTCCCGCCGCCCCAGGACGGGAGAGGCGCGTACCGGGCGCGACAGGCGCCACCGGACGTGACCATCACCACCGGGCAGTACAGGCACCACCGGACAGGACAGGCACCACCCACGGGACGGGACGACCGGGCGGGACGGGCGCGGCCGCGCGGGAGAGGGGCGGCCGGACTCAGCCCAGTCTGGACTCCCGGAGTGCCGCCCATTCGAGCAAGTGCCTGATGCCCTCGTCGATGGAGTGGCGGGCCTGCCAGTCCAGCAGGCGGCGAGCCCGGTCGCTGCGCGTGTAGGCGCCGGGCACGTCGCCGGGGCGAACTGGAGCCTCGACGACCTCGATGGGACGGTCCCACCCGCCCCTGCGCGAACTCCCCGCGCCTCGTCACCAGGCGGTCCAGAATCACGGGCGTGATGCCGGCGTCCAGGCACGCTAATGTGCGGTCGATGATCGAAACCGCGCAACCGACGAACGGCTGGGACGCCATCAACGCCGCGCTCCGTGAGCACTACGGCCGCGACAGCCGCTGGCCTGACTGGGCGACACAGCGCCCGTACAACCTGGGCGGGCCTGACCCGCTGGACGCCATCCGCAACTACGACCACGACGAGCCGCGCCCTCACTGGCACATGGTCGGCTGCGGCCTGTCGGAGTTGTACGACAAGACCAGCGACATTCCGGATTTGTCGGGGTGGGGCATCGAGTTCAGCCTGCGCGTGGCCAGGGACACCGAAGACGCCGGCCCCCCGATATGGGCGGCGGTCCTGCTCCAGCAACTGGCCCGCTACGTGATCGCCGAGCGCCCGTTCGCCCCCGGACACACCATCCACGTCGCCTCCGGCATCTTCAACGACCGTCCGGGCCAGGCCGAGAACACCCCCACCGAACTCGCGGCCCTCGCCTTCGCCGTCGACCCCGACCTGGGCACCATCGAAACCCCGAACGGCAGCGTGACGTTCCTGCAGATCGCCGCGCTGACGGAGGCGGAGTACGCCGCCGCCCGGGGCGGCAACGCCCTGACGGTCCTCAGCCGGATCGAGCAGGACGTACCCCTCCACATCGTCGACCGCACCCGTCGGAGCACGCTGTAACATCTCCGGGACGGCACCCATACGGCGACCGGTCCCCGGACGCCCCGCACCCGGCTCGACACTCCCACTGGGCACCCGGGCACTTCCAACTCGGGTGCTCGGGCGCTCGGGTCTCGGGTGCTCGGGCATGGCGGCACGCCCCGCTCCGGCGCTCGGGCACAGTGGCACTTCCTGATCGGGCGCCCGGGCACGGCGACACTCCCCACTCAGGCACTCAGAGACGCAGGCACTCTCCGCTCGGGCGCTCAGGCCCGGCGACAATCCCTGATCGGCGCTCAAGCACTCCCCGCTCAAGCGCTCGGAGACGGGTGGCACTTCCGCTGGGGCGCTCGGGCGCTGGACACTCCGCCCTCGCACTTCCCGCTCGGCACCACTTCGCGCTCGGGCACGGCGGTACTCGGGTCCACCAGGTGCCGGCGCGCTTTGGCGGTCGGGCAGCTTCCCGCTGGACGCCCCGGACGCCCTCCGTCGGACGTCCCCGCCGGACGCCTCCATCGGACGTTTCCGGTGGACGTTTCCGGTGGTGAGTGGTGGTTGTGTGGGTGGGTTTTGGTGGGGTTCATTCCGGGCTCTGTGCGGGGTAAAGACTGGGCTGGGCACTGGTTTTGGCGGCGTTGGCGTGCGACATTTCCTGATATGGGCAGGGACGTGCCAGTCGTCGTCTTCAGCCGGGACGACCGCCGGAAATATCGGGAAAAGGTGCGTCGGTGCCTCGACGTCTTCGCCCAGATGTTGCGCGAATCCCGCTTCGACTTCGAACGCCCGCTCGCCGGGCTGGAGATCGAGCTCAACATCGTGGACGCGCGCGGCGAGGCCGTCATGCGCAACGCCCAGGTTCTCGCCGCCATCGAGCGGCCGGACTGGGCGACGGAGCTGGGCCAGTTCAACATCGAGATCAACATCGAGCCCCGGGAGCTCGGCGGCGACGGCGCGCTCCTCCTGGAAGACGACATCAGGGCGCGGCTCAACCACGCCGAGGATCGCGCCCGCTCCCAGGACGCCCACCTGGTCCTGATCGGCATCCTGCCCACGCTGCGCGAGCAGGACATCGGCGAGGGCACGCTCTCCGCGAACCCCCGCTACCGCCTGCTCAACGAGCAGATCTTCGCGGCCCGCGGCGAGGACCTGCACCTGTCCATCGACGGCGTCGAACGCCTCGACACACACGCGGACAGCATCACGCCCGAGGCCGCCTGCACCAGCGTGCAGCTCCACCTGCAGGTCAGCCCCGAGGCGTTCGCCGCCCACTGGAACGCGGCCCAGATCATCGCCGCCCCCCAGGTCGCGGTCGCGGCCAACTCGCCCTACCTGTTCGGCAGGGAACTGCACCGCGAGACCAGGATGGCGCTGTTCGAGCAGGCCACGGACACGCGGCCGGCGGAGCTGAAGACGCAGGGCGTACGGCCGAGAGTCTGGTTCGGCGAGCGGTGGATCACGAGCGTCTTCGACCTGTTCGAGGAGAACGTCAGCTACTTCCCCGCGCTGCTCCCCCTCTGCGAGACCGAGGACCCGCGCGTGAAGCTCGAACAGGGCCGCGTGCCGGAACTCCACGAGCTCACCCTGCACAACGGCACGATCTACCGCTGGAACCGGCCGGTGTACGCGGTGGTGAACGGGGTGCCGCACCTGCGCGTCGAGAACCGGGTGCTGCCCGCCGGCCCCTCCGTGGCCGACATCACCGCCAACGCGGCCTTCTACTACGGGTTGATGCGCGTCATGCCGTACGCCGAGCGGCCGCTGTGGAGCCGGATGTCGTTCCAGGCGGCGGCCGACAACCTCGCCACCGCGGCCCGGCACGGGCTGGACGCGCGGCTGTACTGGCCTGGAGTGGGCGAGGTGCCCGCGGCCGAGCTGATCCTGCGCCGTCTGCTGCCCATGGCGCAGGAGGGGCTGGCCGCGTGGGGCGTGGACGGGCCCGTCGCCGACCGGCTGCTCGGCATCATCGAAGGACGCTGCATCGCCGGCCGTACGGGCGCGAACTGGCAGGTGGAGCGCGTGCACGCGTATGGAGGCGACCGGCACGAGGCGCTGCGGACCATGACGCTGGAGTACATCGAGCGCATGCACAGCAACGAACCCGTGCACACTTGGGACGTGTGAAGCCCGTGATCCGAGTCCTGGTTCTCGTCCTGGTCCTGCTGGCCGGCGCGTGCGGCATCACCCGGCCGACGTCCATGGACACGGAGGGCGCCGACTCCTTCGAGGAGGACGTCCGCACGGCACGTACGTTGTCGGAGGCGTTCTGGAAGCAGCAGTTCGAGCAGTTAGGCCGGATATATCGGCCGCTGACCGCCTTCGTCCCCTACTCGGGCCGCTCCGGCCCCGCCTGCGGCAACGAGCCCGCCGCCCCGAACAACGCCTTCTACTGTCCGCTCGGCCACTTCGTCGCCTTTGACCGGGACTGGATGGAGGCGCTGTGGACGGAGATGGGCGACGGATCCGTCTATGTGATCATCCCGCATGAGATCGGGCACGCCGTACAGGCGCAGCTCCAGACGGGCTTCCAGCTGAACGTGCAGGCGGAGCTCCAGGCCGACTGCTACGCGGGCGGCACCCTGTCCGCCCTGGTGAACTCGGGCGCGCTGCGAGCGGAGGAGGGTGACGAGGAAGAGCTGCTCTACAGCCTGGAGGCGGCGGGCGACCCTACGGACGACTGGCTCGACCCCTCGGCGCACGGCACGGCGGCGCAGCGTCAGGCCTCGTTCGCGAGGGGATACCAGGACGGGGTGAGCGCCTGCTGACGCCGTGTGGACCGGGCGGGTCCCGAGTCGTACGGACCGGGCGGGTCCCGAAGCGCCTGCCGACGTCGTACGGACCGGGCGGGCCCCCACCCCAGGGATGTACGCGCGCGTCAACCGAGAGGATGATGTGTCCGATCATGACCACGCTCTACCTTTGACCCATGTCACTGGAGGAGATCGGCTGGCTGCGCAGGGGCGCGTGCAGGTCCAGCGACCCTGACCTCTTCTTCCCTCTCGCCCCCACACCGCTGCAGGAGGCGCGGGCCAAAGCGGTCTGCGCCGGCTGCCAGGTCATCGAGGAGTGCCGCTCCTACGCGTTAAGGGCGGGAGAGGCGGAGGGCATCTGGGGCGGCCTCACCCCGCAGGAGCGCCGCCGCACCCGCTTCCCCGAGGGCTGGCGCCGTCCCGCCGCCTCCTGACGACGCGGGCTACGTCGCCCGCCTCCTGACGACCCGGGCGACGTAGCCTGCAGGGGTGCTGCTTCGCTCGATCGCGATCCTCGCCGCCGCCAACATCATGAACAACAAGATCGCCCCCCGGCTCGGCCCGGTGACGTCCGCCGCCGCGACGGCCGCCCTGGTGGCGATGGCTCGCAGGTCCGGCCTCTCCTGGCAGGAGCTCGGCTTCGAGCACGGCCGCCGGGGCGCGATCGCGGGCGGTGCCCTGGCCGCCGGGGTGGCCGCCGTCTACACGGTCGGCATCTCGATGCCGCGCACCAGACCCCTCTTCCACGACGACCGCGCCCTGTCGCTGTCGCGCGCCCGCGTCTGGGAGGAGGCCCTGATCCAGGTTCCCTTCGGCACGGTCCTGCTGGAAGAGGTGGGCTTCAGGGGCGCCCTCCACGCGTTGCTCCGCCAGAGGCACGGCGCGGTCGCCGCCACCGGGGTCTCCTCTGCCCTGTTCGGCCTCTGGCACATCCTCCCGGCCATCGACATGGCCCGCGCCAACCCCGCGCTCGGCGCCCTGGTCGCCGACGAAGCCCCCGGGCGCCTCGACACCGCCCGCGTGGTGGCGGGCAGCGTGGTGTCCACGGCGGCGGCGGGCGTGCTGTTCTGCGAGCTACGCCGACGGGGCGGCCTGCTCACCCCCGTGATGCTGCATCTGGCCACCAACTCCTTCGGCTACCTCTTCGCCCGCCTCGCCGCCAAGCGAAAGCCAGGCCCTCCCGCCTCAGCCTGAGATCTTCCGCTCACCCCGTTTTGACCACGTACGGTGACGCCCCTCCGGCTCCGCGGTAGATCATCTACCCGTCCGGGAATGAAGGTTCTCCACCCGAGAGTGAAGATCCCTCCGGCGCCTTCTGGATCGTTCCACACGACCCCTACCTCGATGCTCTAACGTCTGCGAGGCGCCCTTCCCGGGAAATCGCTCCTCCTCGGGAAGGGCGTATATCAAGATCGCAGGTTCTGATATACGCTGGAGGTACGGAGGTGGTGTTGTATGCGTACAGTGATCGACATCGACAAGGAGCTCCTGGAGGAGGCCCAGCAGAAGCTAGGGACGCCGACCATGAAGGAGACGGTCCACATCGCACTGCAGGTGGTCATCGACAGGGACGCGGAGAGGGCCAGCGCGATAGAGGCCTTCGAGTTCTGGCGCACGGAGGGGAGCCCGGATCTGCTCGACCCGGAGATCATGAAGAATGCGTGGCGACGGCAGGACTGATGTATCTGCTGGACAAGAGCGCGCTGGCGCGCATCCGCACCAGCGACGCGGTCGCCAAGGCGCTCCATCCGCTCTACGCGGCACGGGCCGTGGCGACCTGCAGCATCATCGATCTCGAAGTCCTCTACAGCGCCCGCGACATCGCCCACTACCAACGCATCCTTCGGGCCCAGCGTGAGTGCGTGCTGCTCCCGATGGACCAGGAGGTGCAGGCACGGGCCCTGGACGTGCAGAAGCAGCTCGTAGCGATCTCTCAGCACCGCGGCATCGGACCGAACGATCTGCTGATCGCCGCCTGCGCCGAGGTGCACGGGGCGACGATCCTGCACTACGACCGTGACTTCGACATCATCTCCGAGGTCACAGGGCAGCCCGCGCTCTGGGTGGTGCCCCCCGGATCGGTGCCGTAGCACCGCGAGGCGGAGGTCAGGCCGTGGAGACGACCTGGAAGCCCTCCGCGTAGCGGCCCTCGCCGAAGCCGGCCTGCTCGCCCCAGGCGGCGAAGCGGCTCTTGACGAAGTCGGCGAAGCCCTCCACATGAGCGACCTGGCTCACATGTGACTGCAAGGCCGCGAGCTTGCGGTCCATGGCGCCGGTGACGTCCACCCAGTGATCCGGCGCGGGACCGCCGGTCAGCCACACCTCACGTACGGTCCACGCCTCCAGGCCCTCGTCCCGCGCCAGCTCGGGGAACGCGTAGGGGTTGCGGGCGTCGGGGTAGACGGCGTCGAGGGCGGCGCCGCCCACCGCGCGATGGTCGGGATGGCTGGGCGCGACGAACCGGTAGTTGCGATCCGGATGGTGGGTGATGACCAGGTCGGGCCTGACCTGCCGGATCACCCGGGCGATGGCACGCCTGAGCTCGAGCGACGGCACCACCTGGCCGTCCGGATAGCCGAGGAAACGCAGATCTGTGACGCCGACCGCCTTGGCGGCGGCCCGCTGCTCGGTCCTGCGCAGCTCGGCCATGCCCGAGTTGTCCAGAGTGCGTTCGTTGCCGCCCGCGTCACCGTCCGTGACCAGCAGGTATGTGACCTCCACGCCCCGGTCGACGAACAGCGCCACGCTCCCCGCAGCGCCGAAATCGGCGTCATCCGGGTGGGCGGTCACGACAAGAACCCGGTTGATCTCGCTCTCCGGCAGCATGGTTCCCCTTTCTGGACTTCCGTCGATCACAACCGGGGCACCGGCGATGGCATTCCGTGCGACGTTTGTCGGTGGGGCGTCTTAACCTAGGTAGGTGCCGACCCAAGTCTCTGTTGACCACCCCTTGCTCGATGGCCTCAACCCGCAGCAGCGCGAGGCCGTGATCCATCATGGCAGCCCGCTGCTCATCGTCGCGGGGGCAGGGTCAGGCAAGACGCGGGTGCTGACGCATCGCATCGCCTATCTGCTGGCCGAGCGCGACGCGCATCCGGGCGAGATCCTCGCGATCACCTTCACCAACAAGGCTGCCAAGGAGATGAAGGAGCGCATCGACCAGCTGGTCGGGCCGCGGTCCAAGGCCATGTGGGTGATGACGTTCCACAGCGCCTGCATGCGCATCCTGCGACGGGAGGCCAAGCGGCTGGGGTTCCCCTCCAGCTTCTCGATCTATGACCAGGCCGACTCCCAGCGGCTCATGGCGATGGTCTGCAGGGAGATGGAGCTCGACCCGAAGCGTTATCCGCCGCGCTCGTTCTCCGCCCAGGTCAGCAACTTCAAGAACGAGCTGGTCGACTACGAGACCGCGCTCGACAGGGCGGGCTCGCACCTGGAGAAGACGCTCGCGCAGGCGTACAAGGCCTATCAGCTCAAGCTGACCGAGGCCGGCGCGATGGACTTCGACGACATCATCATGAACACGGTGACGTTGTTCCAGCTCTTCCCCGAGGTGGCGGAGCACTACCGGATGCGCTTCAGGCACGTGCTGGTCGACGAATACCAGGACACCAACCACGCCCAGTACATCCTGATCAGGGAGCTGGTGGGGCATCCCGAGCTGCGCACCACCGACGGCGATCTGGTGCGGTCGGGGGCCGACCAGTCGGAGCTGTGCGTGGTGGGCGACGCCGACCAGTCGATCTACGCCTTCCGCGGCGCGACGATCCGCAACATCCTGGAGTTCGAGCGCGACTATCCCGACGCGCGCACGATCATGCTGGAGCAGAACTACCGCTCCACCCAGAACATCCTGGCCGCCGCCAACGCCGTCATCGCGCGCAACGAGTCGCGCAAGCCCAAAAACCTCTGGTCCGACCAGGGCGACGGCCCCAAGATCGTGGGCTACGTCGCCGACAACGAGCACGACGAGGCCATGTTCGTGGCCCAGGAGGTCGACCGGCTCAGCGACGAGGAGGGCGTCAAGGCCGGCGACGTCGCGGTCTTCTACCGCACCAACGCCGCCTCCCGCGTGTTCGAAGAGATCTTCATCCGCACCGGCCTGCCCTACAAGGTGGTCGGGGGCGTGCGCTTCTACGAGCGCAAGGAGGTCAAGGACCTGCTGGCCTACCTGCGGGTGCTGGCCAACCCGGCCGACGTGGTGTCGCTGCGCCGCATCCTCAACGTGCCCAAGCGCGGCATCGGCGACCGGGCGGAGGCCATGATCGAGGCGCTGTCGTCGCGCGAGCGCATCTCGTTCTGGGACGCGCTGCGCAGGGCCGACGAGGCCTTCGGCATGGCCACCCGCTCGCTCAACGCGGTGCGCGAGTTCGTCGCGATGATCGAGGAGCTGATCTCCAAGGCCGAGGGCGTGCCGCCGTCCGCACTGGCCGAGGAGGTGCTGGTGGCCACCGGCTACCGCGCCGAGCTGGAGGCCTCAGAAGATCCGCAGGACGAGTCGCGCCTGGAAAACCTCAACGAGCTCATCTCCGTGGCCTCCGAGTTCGAAGAGGCCAACCCGGAGGGCACGCTGGTCGAGTTCCTGGAGCAGGTGTCGCTGGTGGCCGACGCCGACCAGATCCCCGACGCCGACGGCGGGCAGGGCGTCGTCACGCTGATGACCCTGCACACCGCCAAGGGGCTGGAGTTCCCCGTCGTCTTCCTGACGGCGATGGAGGACGGCGTGTTCCCGCACATCAGGTCACTGAGCGAGCCCAAGGAGCTGGAGGAGGAGCGGCGGCTGGCCTACGTCGGCATCACCCGGGCCCAGCAGCGGCTCTATCTCACGCGCGCGGCCGTGCGCAGCTCCTGGGGGGCGCCGTCGTTCAATCCCGCCTCCCGCTTCGTCAACGAGGTGCCGGCGAAGCTCGTCGACTGGCGCACCGACCCGGAGAAGTCCGCCTGGAACGCGGCCACGCGGCGCGAGCCGGCCGCCCGGCCGGCCCCGGCGAAGAGCGGCGGGCGCACCGTGCCGTCGCTGGCGCCGGGCGACCGGGTCAGCCATGACGCGTTCGGGCTGGGCACGGTGGTGTCCGTCGACGGGGTGGCGGAGAAGACCAAGGTCAAGATCGACTTCGGCAGCGGCGGGGAGAAGACGCTGCTGCTGGCGTACGCACCGCTCGAGAAGTTGTGACTCCGGCCGGACCGGCGGGAAAGGGCCGGCGCGACCCCAGGACACCGGCGGCCAGAGCCGCGTTGACCGACCGGTGGTGAAATCCGCGCGACCGGTTGGCGCGCCGGTCCTCGGGCGGCGGTGTTCGTGCCGCCCGCCGCCGGCGGTGAGATCGCTGGTGGCGGGCGGCCAGGCAGACGGTCCGGCGGCCGGGGGTCAGACCAGGCGGCGCGCGGTGGCCCAGCGGGAGAGCTCGTGGCGGTTGGAGAGCTGGAGCTTGCGCAGCACCGACGACACGTGTGTCTCCACGGTCTTGACCGAGATGAACAGCTCCTTCGCGATCTCCTTGTACGCGTAGCCGCGCGCGATCAGCCGCAGCACCTCGCGCTCGCGCTGCGTCAGCGAGTCGAGCTCAGGGTCGATGGACGGGGCCTCCGACGAGGCGAACGCGTCCAGCACGAAGCCCGCCAGCCGCGGCGAGAAGACCGCGTCGCCCTCCGACACCCTGCGGATGGCGTCGGTCAGCTCCTTGCCGCTGATGTTCTTGGTGACGTAGCCTCTGGCGCCGCCCCGGATCACGCCGATGACGTCCTCGGCGGCGTCGGAGACCGACAGGGCCAGGAAACGCACCTGGGAGCCGGAGCCCAGGACGCGGCGCAGCACCTCCTGGCCACCGCCCCCGGGCATGTGCACGTCGAGCAGCACCACGTCGGGCTGCAGCTCGGCGATCGCCTTGACCGCGGAGTCCACGTCCTCGGCCTCGCCCACCACGTCGATCGAGTCGCCGAGTTCGGCGCGTACGCCGGAACGGAACAGCCGGTGATCATCGACGATCAACACCCGTGTCATGCCTTCTCCACCTTCATGGTCAACATCACTTCCGTGCCCTCGCCGGGCTCGGTGCGCACCCTGGCCGCGCCTCCGTGACGTTCCATTCTCCCGATGATGGACTCTCTGATCCCCATCCTGTCCAGGGGCACGGCGTCAAGATCGAATCCCTTGCCACGATCCTTCACGAAAATCGTGACCTCTTCACCCTCTACTTCTGCATAGACGGAGATGGACGGACTGCCAGAGTATTTGGCGGCGTTGACCATCGCCTGCCGGGACGCCTTGAGCATGGCGGCCAGCTTGCCCGCCGGGTCGAGGTCGATGTCTCCGACGCAGACGACCTCGATGGGCACGCCGTGCGCGTCCTCCTCCTCGGCCGCGATCCTGCGTACGGCGGCCGCCACCGTGGCGTCGGCGTCCTGGGCCGGCTGGTAGAGCCAGTTGCGCAGGTCGCGCTCCTGCGCACGGGCCAGGCGGGTGACCTCGCGCTGGTCGTGGGCGACCCGCTGGATCAGCGTGAGCGTGTGGAGTACCGAGTCGTGCACCATGGCGGCCACCTCGGCGCGTTCCTCCTGCCTGATGCGCTCACGCCGTTCGAGCTGCAGTTCCTTCCACAGGCCGGCCAGCCAGGGTGCGGCGATGACGGCCAGGCCGCCGACCACGACGGCGGTGAACAGCAGCCCTTGGCTGGCCTGGGCCAGCGCGTCCTGGGCGGCCAGGAAGCCGGCCGCGCCGATCACGACGAGCACGACGCCGAGCAGCGAGCGCACGCGGTTCTTCCGCATGCTGAGAGCGGCGCCGCTCATCCAGGTCTTGCGGCGTTCCGGGTCCGCCTGCTGCCAGAGGATGAGGGCGCCGATCCCGCCCACGGCGAACGGCAACATGCCGATGCCGCCTTGGGAGGCGCCCGTCAGCCAGCCGAACGCGAGCAGCGCCACCCCGATCGCGCTGAACGCGGCGAGCTGGCTCCAGTCACGCTGCGGCGGAGCGGTCCCCTGGTACGGCTGTTTCGGCGCGACCATCCACAACACCGCGTACGCGACCATGCCGATGCCGTCGACGACGCTGAGCAGCACGAACATCAGCCTGATCACCACCGGATCAAGCGAGAGCTGCGTCGCCAGCCCCTGGGCCACGCCGCCGATCAGGCGGCCCTCCATGGGGCGCATCATCCGCCGATAAGGCGTTTCGCCGGTGGGCTCGGCAAGTGTCTTCTGGTCAGCCATAACATGGCCATAGTCACACGTCCCGGGCACAAGGGCATCAGGGAACGACCCCCGGGTCGGGTCAGGGGTGTCCCGGATGCGGGCACACCGCACGCAGGTACACGATGGTGACATGACAGAAGCTCCGCCCAGGGAACCGGCCGCTCCTCACCGTGTGCTGCGACGCAGCAGCGAGGGGCGCTTCCTCATGGGAGTCTGCGCGGGCCTCGGGCGGCACACCGGCATCGACCCCGTGGTGTTCCGCGTGGGCTTCGCGGTGCTGATGCTCGGCTCGGGCATCGGCCTGTTCCTCTACCTCGCGGCGTTCCTGCTGATGAAGGAGCCGAACGGCAAGCCCGGCCTCATCGAGCAGTGGACCCGTCGCGACTTCGACGCCGACGCCGTGATGGCGCTGCTGGCCGCGGTGCTGGCGTGCGGCCTGGGGATCAACATGGCGACGGTGTGGCTGGGCGTGGGCACGCTGGTGGTGGGGGTGTTCCTGGCCGTGTCGCTGCTGGCCGCGCACGCGAGCGGGGTCGACCTGCTGGGGCTGGCCCGGTCGATGCCCGAGCGGCTCAGCAGGCGCAGGACCGGCGACGGGCAGCCGGCGCCGTCCTACACGCCTCCCAGGCCGGCCTCTCCGGTGCGGCCGCAGTCCGCGGCCACCGGTTTGAGCGAGACCGCGCAGACGTCGCCGGCATCGTCCCGGGCAGCGGTGACCGACCAGACTCAGCGGGCGGCCCCCGTCCAGAATCAGGGGGTGCCCGGCCAGGCCCAGGAGGCGTCCGGCCAGGCCCAGGAGGCCGCCGGTCGTTCGATCCGGCGGCCGTCCACCGAGCCGGCACAGGAGACGACCCGGGAGTTCACCGGGCTGGTGAACGAGAACGCGCAGGAGTCGCCTCCCGCCGGGCCCGCCCGGGCGCACGACGCCATGGAGCCGGATGCGGCCCTCGGCGACGCGGTGACTGCGGAGCATGCCGTGCCCGCGTACCAGCCGCCCGCCCATGGCCGGCGGCAGCCGGGCACGGCCGGCTACGGCGACCCGTTCGCCCCCAACGGCCCCTACCAGCCGCTCGATCCGGCCAGGAGAGGCGGCGGCTACTCGCCGTACGATCCCGCTCTGTACGCCCGCCCGGCCCCCGAGGAACGACCCAGACCGGCGCGCCGCCCGAAGTCGTTCATCGGCGTCTTCACCCTGTTGCTGGCTTTCATCATTGGAGGAATCGTCATGGCGGCCCAGGCCAGGACGGCCGCTGGCGTGAGCCCGACCATCGTCGGCGGCGCCATGCTCATCACCATCGGCGCCGGGCTGCTGATCGCCGCCTGGTGGGGGCGGGGCGCCGGGCTGGTCGCCGCTGGTACGTTCGTCGCGCTGCTCGTGGGCACGGGGCTGATGCTGGGCGGTGTGCCGAGCAATGTCGGATCGTCGGAGTGGACCCCGGCCAGCGTGGCGGAGTCGAGCCGCCACTATGACGTGGGGCTCGGCGACGGCCGGCTCGACCTGTCGGAGCTGGAGCTGGCGCCGGGGTCGACGACGACGTTCACCGCGTCGGTCAAGGCGGGCGAGCTGGTGGTGATCGTGCCACCGACGGCGAGAGTGGAGGTGCGTGCCTCCAACAAGGTCGGCGACATCACGCTGGACCAGTCGATCCAGGGCGGAGTGGACGTGCGGGTGAACGAAGTGATGCAACCCGAGGTGAAACCGGACGGCGAGCCCGCCACCCTCGTGCTCGATCTGCGCAGCGGCGTCGGCGACATCGAGGTGCGACGTGGCGCGTGACGTCGAGCGGCCGCGCCGCGTGCACAGGACGGACTGGATGGCCCTGCTCAGCGGCGTGCTTTTTGTCGTTTTGGGTATTTTGGTGGTGACAAGGGCGATCACGGATTGGCTGGTTCTCTGGGGTGTGATGGTGCTGGGATTGGCGTTCGCGGGACTGGTGGCGATCATCGCCAAGGGGCTCCGCGGCAAGTAGACCTTGACCCGGAATAACACCGGCGTACGTTCGGAGTGTCCGCCTTTCCCCCTGCTCCTGAGGGAGGACGTATGCCCCGAATCACCGTCACCGTCGACGGGATCACCTACGAGGAGGACGTCGAGCCGCGGCTCCTGCTCGTCCACCTGCTGAGAGACCGGCTCGGCAAGACCGGCACGCCGATCGGCTGCGACACCAGCAACTGCGGCGCCTGCACGGTCATGCTCGACGGCAAGAGCGTGAAGAGCTGCTCGGTGCTGGCCGTGCAGGCCGACGGCGGCGACGTCGTCACCATCGAGGGCCTGGGCGCCGACGGGTCGATGCACCCGATGCAGCGGGCCTTCCACGAAGAGCACGCGCTGCAGTGCGGATACTGCACGCCCGGCATGGTCATGGCCTCGATCGACCTGCTCAGAGACGATCCCGACCCGTCCGAGGAGACGATCAGGGAGGGACTCGAGGGCAACCTGTGCCGCTGCACCGGCTACTGCAACATCGTCCGCGCCGTACGGAGGGGCGCGCAGGAGATGGGGCGGGCGGTGAGCGCGCAATGACCGAGATGGACGCCGGCCTGGTCGCGGAGCAGATCGCCCAGAGCGACCAGCTCAACGAGCCGACCGGCCGCTCCGAGGTGGGCAGGCCGCGGCTGCGCAAAGAGGACACGAGGCTGCTCACGGGGCGGACGCAGTGGACGGACAACCTCTCGCGCCCCGGCATGCTGCACGTGATGTACCTGCGCAGCCCGATGGCGCACGCCAGGATCACCAGGGTCGACGTGTCCGGGGCGCGTGACCTGCCGGGGGTCGTGGCGGCGTACAGCGGGGAGGATTTCGCCGCCGAGCAGGGCAGCCTCCCGTGCGCCTGGCCGGTGAGCGAGGACATCGTCATCCCCGACCACCCGCCGATGGCCGTGTCCGAGGTGCGCTACGTCGGCGAGGCCGTGGCCTGCGTGGTCGCGACCGACCGCTACCGCGCCGCCGACGCGCTCGACGCCATCGAGGTCGACTACGAGCCGCTGCCGGCCGTGCTCGACATGAACGAAGCCCTCGCCGACGGCAGCCCGAAGGTGCACGAGGCGGGCAACAAGGCGTTCAGCACGAAGATCACGTCGGGCGACCTCGACGCCGCGTTCGAGGGCGCCCCCGTCGTCATCGACCGCACGTACGTGCAGCAGCGGCTCATCCCGAGCGCGATGGAGCCGCGGGCGGTGCTGGCCGACACCGACGGCGAGTCGTTTACGCTCTGGACGTCCACGCAGATTCCGCACGTCCTGCGGGTCATGCTGGCCATGGTGACCGGCGTCCCCGAGCACCGGATCCGCGTGATCGCACCCGACGTGGGCGGCGGGTTCGGCTCGAAGTTGCAGGTCACCGCGGAGGAGGTGCTGGGCCTGCTGCTCACGCGCAAGCTCGGCAAGCCGGTCAAATGGACGGAGTCCCGCTCCGAGGGCAACCTGACCGTGCACCACGGCCGCGACCAGATCCAGCACATCAGGCTGGCCGCCGACGCCGACGGGCGCATCAGAGGGCTGCAGGTCGACCTGCTGGCCGACATGGGCGCCTACCTGATGCTGGTGACGCCGGGCATCCCCATGCTGGGCGCGTCGATGTTCAACGCGATCTACAAGATGGACGCGTACGAGTTCGCCTGCACGGGCGTGTTCACCACCAAGATGCCCACCGACGCGTACCGGGGCGCGGGCCGCCCGGAGGCGACGTTCGCCATCGAGCGGATGATGGACGAGCTGGCCGCCGAGCTGGGCATGGACCCGGTGGAGGTGCGCAGGCGCAACTGGATCAGGCACGAGGAGTTCCCGTACACGACGATCTCGGGCCTGACGTACGACTCGGGCAACTACGAGGCGGCCACGGACAAGGCGCTGGCGTTGTTCGGCTACGACAAGCTGCGGGCCGAGCAGTCCGACCGGCGTGACAGGGGCGACCCGGTGCAGCTCGGCATCGGCGTCAGCACGTACACCGAGATGTGCGGACTGGCGCCGTCGAGGATGCTCGGCGAGGCCAACTACGGCGCGGGCGGCTGGGAGCACGGCGCGGTGCGCATGCTGCCCACGGGCAAGGTCGAGGTCATCACCGGCACCTCGCCGCACGGGCAGGGCCACGTGACGTCGTGGAGCCAGATCGCGGCCGACGCGCTCGGCGTGCCGTTCGAGGACGTCACGGTGTTGCACGGCGACACGGCGATCGCCCACAAGGGCATGGACACCTACGGCTCCCGCTCGCTGGTCATCGGCGGCGTCGCGGTGCTGAAGGCCTGCGACAAGGTCAAGGACAAGGCCCGCAAGCTGGCCGCGCACGTGCTGGAATGCTCGCCGGACGACCTGGAGTTCGAGGCCGGGGCGTTCAAGGTGCGGGGCACCGAGTCGCAGCGGACGATCCAGGAGCTCGCCCTGGCCGCGTTCACGGCGCACGACCTGCCCGACGGGGTGGAGGCGCGGCTCGACTCCGAGGCCACGTTCGACCCGGAGAACTACTCCTTCCCGCACGGCACCCACCTGTGCGCGGTCGAGGTGGACACGGAGACGGGCATGGTGAAGATCCGCTCGTACGTGGCGGTCGACGACGTCGGCAAGGTCGTCAACCCGCTGATCGTGGAGGGCCAGGTGCACGGCGGCATCGCGCAGGGCATCGCGCAGGCGCTGTTCGAGGAGGCCGTCTACGACGCCGACGGCAACCTGCTGACCACCACGATGGCCGACTATCTGCTTCCGTCGGCGGCGGACCTGCCGGGCTTCACCCTCGACCGCACCGAGACGCCGGCGACCAGCAACCCGCTGGGCGTCAAGGGCGTCGGCGAGGCGGGCACGATCGCCTCGACCCCGGCCGTGGTGAACGCCGTCGTGGACGCCCTGCGCCCGCGCGGCGTGCACGACGTTCGGATGCCGTGCACGCCGGAACGCATCTGGCGGGTCCTCAACGACGGCGCGCAGGAAGGAGTACGGCCATGATCCCCGCGCAGTTCGACTACGCGCGGCCCGCCTCGCTGGACGAGGCCTGCCAGGCGCTCGCCTCCGACGAGGAAGCCAAGGTGCTGGCGGGCGGCCAGTCGCTGCTGCCGCTGCTGCGCATGCGGCTGGCGTACCCGTCGACGCTGGTGGACGTCGGCCGGCTGCCGGATCTGAAGGGCGTGCACGACCGCGGCGACCACGTCTTCATCGGCGCGATGACCACGCACGACGAGGTCGTGCGCTCCGACGTGGTCACCGCGGGCTGCCCGCTGGTGGCGCTGTGCACGGCCATGGTGGCCGACCGGGCGATCCGGCACCGGGGCACGTTCGGCGGCTCGCTGGCGCACGCCGACCCGGCGGGTGACCTGCCTGCCGTGGTGCTGGCGCTGGACGGCGTGCTCGTGGCCAGGTCGGCGGAGGGTGAGCGGGAGATCCCCGCCGCCGGCTTCTTCGTCGACTACCTGGAGTCGGCGCTGGAGCCGGGCGAGATCCTGACCGGGGTGAAGATCCCGAAACTGGGCGCGGGCTGGGGTTTCCACTACGAGAAGTTCCACAGGACCGCGCAGTCGTGGGCGATCGTCGGGGTGGCGGCGGCGGTCAAGCGTTCCAACGGCACGATCACCGAGGCCAGGATCGGGCTGACGAACATGGGAGAGAAGCCGCTGCGCGCCCGCGCCACCGAGTCGGCCCTGCGGGGCGTGGAGCTCGGTGACCAGGTGCGCCTGGCGTGCGAGGAGGCGGCCGCGGACACCTCTCCGCCGGCCGACCTGCACGCGCAGCCAGACTACCGGCGGCATCTGGCCAGGGTGCTGACCCACCGGGCGGTACGCGCGGCGACGGGATCGCCCTGACCTCGCGGGGGCATCCCTTCCGGGGTGCCCCCGCCCCGGCGTAGTGTCGCTACCAGAGGGAGCGGATCGGTGACTTCTCCGCTCCGCGAAGGGAGCGGCTTCTCGCCCGCTCGCGCGGGAGACGACGGTCAAGCCCTGACCGATGCCCGAAAGAACAAGCTCAATCCTATCCGGAGA
The DNA here is from genome assembly GCF_039871515.1 of Nonomuraea sp. B1E8. Lineage (NCBI taxonomy): Bacteria > Bacillati > Actinomycetota > Actinomycetes > Streptosporangiales > Streptosporangiaceae > Nonomuraea > Nonomuraea sp. B1E8. The sequence continues at coordinate 756,032 of NZ_JBDPLS010000001.1, forward strand.
TGCGATGCGGTTCGAACACGAGTTCACGGTCCCTGTTCCGGTCGAGCAGGCCTGGGCGGTGCTGCTCGACGTCGAGCGGGTCGCTCCGTGCCTGCCGGGGGCGAGCCTGGACGTCTTCGAGGGCGACGAGTTCACCGGCAGGATGAAGGTCAAGGTCGGCCCGATCACGGTGACGTACAAGGGCTCGGCCGCGTTCGAGGAAGTGGACAAAGACTCCCACACGCTGACGCTCAAGGCGTCGGGCAAGGAGGCGAGGGGGTCGGGCACGGCCTCCGCCACGGTCAAGGCGCGGATGACGCCGCGTGAGGGGGCCACGGCGGTGGCCGTGGAGACGACGTTCAACGTGACCGGCCGGCCGGCCCAGTTCGGGCGCGGCGTGATGGCCGAGGTCGGCGCCAAGCTGATCGACAGGTTCGCCGAGAATCTGGCCGCGCTGCTGTCCGAGTCGACCGTCGAGCCCGCCTCCCCACAGGAGGAGGATCGGCCTCTCGCGGCGGTGCCCGAGCCCGGCGAACCCGAGGAGCTCCGGCAGGAGGTGCGGCCCGTGGGCACGTTGCGCACGTCGCGCACGGCCGACGAGGAGGCGCTCGACCTGCTGGAGATCGCCGGGCAACCGCTGCTCAAGCGGCTGGCGCCCATCGCGGGCGCGGTCGCGGCGCTGCTGGTCATCGTCTGGGTGATTCGTCGGCTTATGCGCTGATTTTTGGGCAAATATTCGATCAAGTTCTGACGCTTCCCCTCCGGTAGGGGCAGCCATCCCCGCAGAGGACTACTGGGGGGGACTCGGCATGCCGGACTGCACGGTCGTCGTCATCACGTACAACGACGCGGCCCGCCTGCCCAGGGCCGTACACTCCGTGCTCGGGCAGTCGCTGCGCGACCTGGAAGTGATCATCTCCGACGACGCCAGCACGGACGGCACGCCGGAGGTGGCGGCCCGCCTCGTGGCCGCCGACCCCCGGGTCCGCTACCTGCGCAGGCAGCACAACAGCGGCGGGTGCGGGGCCCCGCGCAACGACGGCGTCGACGCGGCGACCGCGCCGTACGTCATGTTCCTCGACAGCGACGACGAACTGCCCCGGCACGCGTGCAAGAGCCTGCTCACCGAGATCGAGCGCACCGGCGCCGACTTCGTGTCGGGGCAGATCTCACGCCTGTACGAGCGGACCGGACGCCTGCAGCCGTACTATCCGTGGTTGTTCGCCCGGCGGCGGGTGGTCGAGGGCATCCGCGAGGAGCCCGAGCTGTTCCTCGACGGCTTCACCACCAACAAGCTCTACGACCTGAGCCGGCTGCGCGCCGCCCGGCTGCGTTTCCCCGAGGACATCCACTACGAGGACCACGTCTTCGCCGCCGAGCTGTACGCGCTGTCACGCAGGTTCGCCGTCGTGCCGTGGACGGTCTACCACTGGCACAGGGCGCCGACGAACGAGTCGATCTCGCTGAGCATCGACGACCTGGACAACGTGCGCCAGCGGGTCACCGCCGCCCGGATGAGCGACGACGCCCTGCGCCGGCACGGGGCCGGCGACCTGGTGCCGCACCGCCAGCGCCGCTTCCTCCGCCAGGACCTGCGCGTCTACCTCAACCCGCTGCCCTCCCGCGACCTGGTGTGGACCAAGGAGTTCGCCTCCATCGTGCGGCCGTACCTGGAGGAGATCCCCGGGGACGCGCTGGACGAGATGGCGCCCCTCGACCGGGTCTGCTGCCGGCTCATCCTGGACGACCGGATCGAGGACCTGCGGATCGCGGCGGGCTCGCTCACCGGGCCGAGGGCCGCCCCCAGGGCCGCCGTGCAGCAGGACGGGCGGACGTACTGGGGCACCACGGTCTCGCCCGGCATGGACATCACCCGGCTGCGGCTGGCGGACCTGCCCTACTCGGCGTCCAGGCTGCGGCACGAGGCGACGGCTCTGTCCTCCGACGGCGAGCGCGTACGGATGACCGTGCGCAGCTACGACCCGTTCGGCAAGCTGCCGCTGGAGTGGACGGCGTTCCTGCAGCTCGGCGGGAAGCGTGTCCCCATCACGCCGCGGCCGTCCGGCGACGGCGGGTACGTCAGCGAGGTCGTCTTCACGCCCACCGGCAAGTGCGATCCGCGCATCGGCTTCACCAGGACCTCCGACGGGCACACCACGACCGACCGGATCATCGTCGATCCGCGCACCGAGCCCATCGAGCTGCCCGGCCGCACGGTGAAGGCGGAGGGCCACGCCGCGTACCTGTGCGTGCGTCCCGTGGCCGGGCCGCGGCCCGTGTGGCAGCGGGTCAAGCGGCGCCTCATCAAGCGGTACAGCACGCCGCGGAACAAGCTGAGGGCGTACAAGGTGCTGATCCGCGTGTTGCCGCGGCGCGGGGACCTCGCGCTGTTCGAGTCGGACGTCGGGAAGGGCTACAGCGGCAGCCCTCGGGCCGTCCACGAGGAGCTGCGGCGGCGGGGGCTGCCGATCGAGGTGGTCTGGTCGGCGGCGAAGGGGGGCGGCGGGTTTCCCCAAGGCGTGCGGCGGGTGCGCAGGGGCAGCTGGCGTCACGTCTGGACGATGGCGCGCGCGGGATTCTGGGTGGACAGTCACGGGTTCCCGCTCGACTACCCGAAGCCGCGCGGCACCCGCTACCTGCAGACCTGGCACGGCCAGGGGATCAAGTCGATCGGCTTCGACGCGCCCGACCTGCGCGGCGACTTCGACCGGCCGCGGGCACGATGGCGGGCCGCGGTCGCCCGGTGGGACGCGCTGGTGTCGCCGAGCGCGGAGTTCTCGCGGGTGTTCCTGCCGTCCAACGGCTACACGGGCAAGGTCTACCGCTGCGGGACGCCCCGCTGCGACGCCCTCGTACGCGGGGAGGGCGCGCGCGATGTGCGGGAGCGGCTGGAGATCCCGCCCGGCAGGAAGATCCTGCTGTACGCGCCCACGTACCGGGACCGGGCCAAGGGCAGCGGCCGGTCGGTGCGCGTGGACCTGGAGCTCATGGCCGACGAGCTGGCCGGCGAGTGGGTCGTCGTCCTGCGCATCCATCCGGTCGAGCGGTATCGCGTGCCCGAGCACCTGCTGCACTTCGTCCGCACCGCCGGGTCCTACCCGGAGATCAACGACCTGATGCCCGCCTCGGACGCGCTGCTGACGGACTACTCCTCGGTGATGTGCGACTACGCGCTCACGGGCAAGCCGATGGTGTTCTTCGTCGACGACTGGGACGACTACCGGCTCTCGGAGCGCGGCGTCTACCACGACCTCCCGGCCATCGCGCCGGGACCGTGCGTGACGACCACCGAGGACCTGGTGGCCGCGCTCAGGGACCTGCCCGCCCGGCACGCGGCCTGCGCCGAGCGGTACGCCGCCTTCCGCGAGCTCTGGTGCGCCGACGAGCACGGCGACGCCGCCGCCAGGATCGTGGCCGACTTCTTCGAGGGCGCCCATTGAGCGTCGTCTTCGCCTGCCTCGACGCCGACTCCCTCGGCGGTGTCCAGCAGGTGACGCACACCCTCGCGCAGGGGCTGGCCGGCCGGGGCCACGAGGTGCACGTGATCGGCCTTCACCGCCCCGCCGCCCCCTTCCGGTACGTGGACCGGCCGCTCTACCACCACCACGTGGTCAGCCGCCGCCCCATGGACACGACCGGACGCCTGGCCCGCAGGCGGGTCGACAGGAAGCTGAAGGAACTGCTCGAAACGATCCGGCCGGGGTACGCGGTGATGACCTCGCCCTCGGCGGTGGCCAGGATGGCAGGGCTGCTGCCGCCGGCGTTCCGGCCCATCGGGCAGTATCACGGCTCCTACGACCACGCCCGCGACTGCTGGCACCTGGCCTCGATCAGGAGGCACTACCCCCGGCTCGACCAGGCGGTGTTCCTCAGCGAGGACGACGCGTGGCGGTTCTCGGAGCACGCGCTGCTGCCCAACGCGTGGAGCCTGCCGAACCCCCTGGCGATCTGGCCGGAGGAGACGTCCGCGCTCGACTCCCCGCGGGTGCTCGGCGTGGGCAGGCTGGAGGGGGTCAAACGGTTCGACCGGCTGATCACCGCGTTCGCCCGGTCGGGCGCGCCGCCGCCGTGGGAGCTGCACCTGATCGGCGACGGCGGCGAGCTGGCACGGCTGCGCGAGCACGCGGCCGGGGAGGGCGTCGGTGACCGGGTGGTCTTCCGGGGACGGGTGCCCGCCGCGCGCATGCCCGGCGAATATCTCGCGGCCTCGGTTCTCGGCCTGACCAGCGAGCACGAGGGCCTGCCCGTCGTGCTGCTGGAGTCTGCCGCGCACGGGGTGCCCGCAGTGGCGTTCGACGTGTCGGGGGGCGTGCGCTCGGCCGGGCCGGTGGCGGTGCCGCCCGGCGACGTCACCGCCTTCGCCTCCGCGCTGGGCCGGCTCGTCCGTTCCGCTGAGGAGCGGCGCCGCTCGGGCGCCGCCGCCCGCGCACGGGCCGAGGCCTTCCGCCTCGACGCCGTGCTGGACCGCTGGGAGTCGATGTTCGCCCACATCGACCGATGAGCGGCTACACCGCCGGTTCGGCCAGTTCCGGGCGCTGCTGCGGCACGCCCGCGAGCGCGCACTGGCCCGAGGTCAGCATCGCGGCCACCGGGCTCGGCTCGCGCAGCCGGTTCAGCCGGTCGCGCATGGCCTTGCGCATGCGGCTGGCCTTACGCTTCTGCATCGTCTTCTGGCAGGCGATCACGTGTTCCTTCGTGGGCTTGGGCGCGCCGGTGAGCTCGTACCCCATGGACTCCAGGCGGTCGCCGAGCATGTGCTCGCACAGCGAGATCTCCCAGTCCTCCAGCCGGTTCGCCCAGCTGCCCACGCGGGTGCGCAGGACGTCGCCGTGCGTGTTGCTGTGCCAGACCTTGTGCTGCGGCACCGCCACCTGGGCCGCCTCGCGCGGGGAGACCATCGACGGGGCGAAGTCCTCCTCCAGGAAGTGGCAGAGCTTCTTCAGCTCGGTCGCCGGGTCGTCCGTGAGGTCCTCGTAGCGCAGCTCGTAGTACGTGTCCTCGGGCAGGGTCCGGCGCAGCCGGCCGCCCGCGTCGATGGCCTCGGCCCAGGTGGACACGGCGTGGAAGGAGTCCAGGTTGTACCAGGGCATCTCTTTGAGCGAGGACACGCAGTCGCGGCCGTCCCTGATGAGGTGGATGAACTGGGCGTCGGGGAAGAGCCGCAGCAGCATGTCGACCTGCTTGACGTAGCTCGGCCGCTTGTCGCCCCAGCGGGGCTTGTCGAAGCGGTCGGCGTACATGCGGAAGGCCGTGCCGATCACCGAGCCGAGCGAGCCTGGACCCTCCACGCACTGCCGGACGAACTCGTCCTTGTCGATCTTGAGCTCGCGGAACTTGGTGCTGCGTTCGGTCGCGATCCACTGGGCGAAGGCGCGACGGCGCTGGGTGACCCGCAGGTCGCCCCAGGTGCGCCGGCGGTGGTAGGCGGGAACGAGGAAGCGCGTCTCCGGAGGCACCGCCATGCGCGGGTGCGAGTGGAGCATGAGCTGGAGCATCGTGGTGCCAGACCGCGGGCATCCGATGACGAAGACTGGCCGGTCGGACATTGCGTAGTAACCCCCGAAAACTTAGACGAGAACGTGCTCTCGGCTCTCCTGAGAGGAGGCCGCGCCGTGCCTGCGCGTGAAGAGCCACAGCCGGTAGACGAGGAAGACCTCGTTGGCCAGCAGCAGGACCCCCGACATCGCGGCGAGCGGGATCAGCGCCCATGCCCCCGCAAGAGGCGCGACCACGAACACCGCCGCATGGAACTCGATGCCGCTGATCAGGTGCGAGCGCACCCGGTGGCGGGCCAGGAACCTGTTGAGCCGTCGCGGAAAGCTGCGCCGCCGGGGCCCCCGCCCCAGCGCCACCCGATCCTGCGGCTCCTGCGGCTCCTGGTCGAAAGGATCCTGATCGAAGGGCTCATGCTCGTCGCCGGGCTCCTGCCGCCCCTCCTTGACCGCCTCGCGCACCCGCTTCATCTGCGGCGCGTTGACGTACCTGAACAGGTCGAGCACGGCCACCGCCGCGCCCAGGACGATGAAGTGCACCTCGCCCGTCAGCGCGTACTGCCCGTACGCCAGCCCCCCGGCGCACAGGACCACCCGGACGCGGTCTCCCACGTAGTCGAGCCAGAGCCCGAAGGGCGTGCCGGTGCCCTTGAGCCGGGCGACCTTGCCGTCCACGCAGTCGATCATGAAGCTCAGATAGAACGCGAGAGCGCCCGCCGCGAGCTGGTTCATCGCGAAGCAGGCGGCCGACACCGCGCCGAGGACCAAGGAGAACACGGTGAGCGCGTTGGGCGTCAGCTGGGTACGGTTGGCCACGGCCAGCGCGACCCGGCAGGCGGCCGGGTCCACGAAATACACGGTCCACCAGGAATCTCTCCGCTTGCGTGTCTCGTGGACGTCATCGAGCGAATAGGTCCTCATGGACTCCAGCATGGCCACGCGACGCGCCAGATCGATTACTCTCTGGAACTACTGGATGGTTTCCATGCCTGTTCTTGACCGTCCCGGCACGGAAAACCGCCACGTGGGTCCGGTGTCGCCGTCCCTGCACCAGCCGGTCATGACCAGGCCGCGCAGTTCGGCGCGCACCTCGAGTTTCCAGCTCTTCCCGCCGCCGCCGAGCCGGCGGGGGTCGATGGCGGCGACCACGCCGTAGCGGCCCGAGCGCCGCACCTCCAGGGGCACGCGGCGGCGTCCGTCGCAGAGCCACATGCTGACCCTGGCCGGCTTCCTGTCGACGCGGTGGAACGACACGTGCCCCCGCAGCCGGTACTCCGTGCCGGTCCACTCGCACGCGTCGACCCTGGCGACCAGTTTGAGCTCGTCCCGGGCGTCGAAGACCTCGTCGGGGATCCGGAGCCGGCGGTTGCGGAAGAAGGGGTAGTCGCCGTACCAGTTGGTGACGCGCAGGCCGCGCGGCACGATGCGGGTGGCGCCCTCGCGGGCCCGCCGGAACGCGCGCACCTTGCGCAGCTCCGCCACCAGCCCGCGCTTGACCAGGTGCAGCTCCAGGCGGCGCAGCGAGGGCGCGGTGGCCAGCGCCCGCACGCTCAGCTCGGCCAGCCACGCGTGGGCCAGCTCCACCACAGGACCGCACTCGTCGCAGTTCTCCAGCGCCTGGAAGAGGAACAGGATGTCCTTCTCCAGCACCAGCGCGTCGAAGCCGTCGAGCAGATCGGGCGCACGCTCCTCGAGGAAGGCGCGGACCGCGCGGATGGCCGCGAGGCGCTCGTACAGGTTGTCCGGCTCGGTCCTGCGCTGCGTGATCGACGTCGCCCCTGTCTCGCGCCTGCGCCAGTGGTAGACCACGTCGCCCACCATGTCCACGCTGGTGGCCAGGACGTGCGCCTGCATGGCGACGGGCACGTCCTCGTAGATGCCGGCGGGGAACGCCAGGCCGCAGCGCTCCCAGAAGGCGCGCCGGTAGACCTTGTTCCACACCGTGCGGTCCCTGACGAGCACCTGCTTGTCGGTGATGTGGGTGCACAGCTGCGGCCGCCTGAACACCTTCTCGTGCAGCGTCGACTCCTCCAGCCGGCCGTCCACGAGCCGTCCCACCGCGCCGCACGCGAGGTCGGACCCGGTCTCGGCCAGGCTGCCGACGAGCAGCTCGTACGCGTGCGGCGGCACGACGTCGTCGCTGTCGGCGAAGGCCAGATAGGTGCCGCGGGCGTGCCGGATGCCCTCGTTCCGCGCGGGGCCCGGCCCCTGGTTGCGCTGGGTGACGATGACAAAACGCTCGTCACGGGCGGCGAAGTCCTCGGCCACGCGCCGGCTGCCGTCCTCGGAGCCGTCGTCGACCAGGATCACTTCGAAGTCCTCCAGTGTCTGGGCGGCCAGCGACTTCAGGCACTCGGTGATGTACGCCTCCACGTCGTGAAACGGGACGACGACGCTGAGCAGGGGGATCATGACGATTGCTCCTTGCTTCCTGGACCCGGCTCGAAAGGACAGGTCGAGGGCAGCATGCCGTGGCCGCCGGGCCGGATCCGCATCCCTGATCAGCTCTTTACCTGACGCAGAATCGGCTACGTTGTGCAGTTGAGTCCGCGCTGAGAGTTAGGGGCAGCGATGCTGAGGAGCGTCCGTGACGATGATCTGCCCGTCATGCGCCGATGGCGCAACCACCCGCGGGTGCGCGCGGCCAGCTTCGCCACGCACGAGATCACGCCGGCCGAGCACCTGCGGTGGTGGCAGGCGACCTGCGCCGACCCGGGCCGGTGCGTGCTGATCTACGACCACCACGGGGTCTCCGCGGGGGTGGTGACCTACGCCGACCTGGCGTCCGGCGCCGCCTCCTGGGGCTTCTACCTCGACCTCGAGGGGCTCGAAGGGTCGGGCGACCTGCTGCGGGCGTGGATCGGGCTGGAGAAGGCGGCCATCGCGCACGCCTTCGGGCCGCTCGGGCAGGCGGCGCTCCGCGGCGAGGTGCTGGCCGACAACGCGCCGGTCAGGCTGCTGCACCAGCGGTTCGGCTTCGCCGAGGTGGATTCCTACCAGCGCGACGTCGACGGTGTTCCGCGCGACGTCGTGGCCATCGAGCTCAGGAAGGGGCAGGCATGATCTCCATCGCGGGGCGGCCGATCGGGGCCGGGCATCCGCCCTACGTCGTCGCCGAGATGTCCGGCAACCACAACGGGAGCCTGGCGCAGGCGCTGGCCATCGTGGACGCGGTGGCGGCCAGCGGCGCGCACGCGCTGAAGTTGCAGACCTACCGGGCCGACACGCTGACCGTCGACTGCGACGGGCCCGCGTTCCGGATCGGCGACGGGCACGAACTGTGGGGCGGCGAGCACCTCTACCGGCTCTACGAGCGTGCCCACACGCCGTGGGAGTGGCACGAGCCGATCTTCGAGCGGGCCCGCGAGCACGGGCTCACCGCCTTCTCCTCCCCCTTCGACCCCACGGCCGTCGAGCTGCTGGAGAAACTGGGCACACCGGCGTACAAGATCGCCTCGTCGGAGATCGTGGACCTGCCGCTGATCAGGCTCGCGGCGAGCACGGGCAAGCCGCTGATCATCTCGACGGGCATGGCGTCCGCCGGGGAGATCGAGGCCGCCGTGACGGCCGCCCGCGAGGCGGGCTGCGCGCAGCCGGCGGTCCTGTCGTGCACGGCGTCCTATCCGGCCTCGCCCGCCGAGAGCAACCTGCGCGCGCTGCCGCTGCTGGCCGCGCTCACCGGAGCGGTCGTCGGCGTCTCCGACCACACGCCGGGGCTGGGCGCCGCGCTGGCCGCGGTGGCGCTGGGCGCCTGCCTGATCGAGAAGCACGTCACGACGTCCAGGGCCGAGGGAGGGGTCGACGCGGCCTTCTCGCTGGAGCCGGGCGAGCTGCTGGCGCTGGTGGTGGAGAGCGAGCGGGCCTGGCAGTCGCTGGGCAGCCCGGTGATCGGGCCGCGCCCGTCCGAGCGCGAAGGGCTGCGCTTCCGCCGATCCCTCTACGTCGTGCGCGACGTGCGCGCGGGCGAGCCGGTGACCCCGGACAACGTACGCTCGATCCGGCCGGCGGGCGGGCTGCCTCCCGAGGCCGCCGCGCAGGTGATGGGCCGGTGCTTCACCCGGGACGTGGCGTTCGGCACGCCGCTGACCTGGGACCTCGTCTAGAGCAGGGCGAGCAGGGCGTCGGCTGCGCGCTCCCTGCCCTTGCCGTCGACGAGGCCGCTCCCCCGCCTGCCGTGTTCCTCGCGGGTGGCGGGGTCGGCGAGCAGCCGGGCGAGCGCGGCCACGGCCCGCGCGTCCGGCTCGCCGCCCAGCCCGGCGGCGACGCCCCGGCCGACCAGCTCGCCATAGCCGATGAGCTGGTTGTCCGCCACCCAGGTCAGCGCCGTGGGCACGCCGAGGTAGAGCAGCTCCCAGATGGCCGAGCCGGCGGCGGTGACCACGAGGTCGGCGCCGGCCATCAGCTCGGGCAGGCGGTCCGTCGGCGGGATCACGGTGATCGGGTCACCCGCGTCGAAGGGCGCCGGACTGATCACCGTGCCGCGGAACGGCTCGCCCGTCGCCAGGAGGGCCCGTGCCCACGCGGGGGCGACGCCGGCGCTGTCGGTGCCGCCGAAGAAGCAGAGCACGTGCGGCACCCGGTCACGCCGGGGCGTGCGCGCGCACCGGCGTACGCGGTCGCGCAGCAGCGCGTACCGTGCTCCGGCCAGCCACCGCCCGCCCGTGCCGGACCCGTGGCGGCGCTCGGCGCCGAGGTTCTGGTCGAGATAGAGGTCGGCCTGCTGGCCCAGGGGGTCGCCGTCGGCGATGGCCAGCACCGCCAGGCCGGCCTGCCTGAGCGCCGCCCCCGTCTCGGCGTGCAGCTCGTACGAGTCCAGCACGACGGCGGCCAGCCGCGACTCGCGGGCCAGCGCCGCCAGGCGGCCGGGAGCGGGCGGCGCGTCGACCAGCGGCAGCCCGCGCTGCTCCAGCTGCGCCAGCGCCCACTCCGAGCCGCGCACGTGCCCGAGGAAGACCACCTCGGCGCCCCGGGCGCACAACTCCTCGGCCAGCGCCACGCAGCGCACCAGATGGCCGACTCCGATGCTCTCCCCGGCGTCGCAGCGGAAACCCACCCTGTGGCGGCCGCTCACGCGTCCTGCAGCGCCTTCTGCCGCACGTGGGCGTTGAGCCCGCACACCTCGGGCCGGGCTCGCAACCAGCCCACCAGCGCCTTGACCGGCACGTAGCGGTCGCCGAACTCGCCCACCACGCGGGAGATCAGCTCCCAGTCGTCCTCGGTGTCGAGCGTGACCCGCAGGTCGTCGGCGGCGGGCCGGTAGGTCAGCCCGAGCAGCCGCGCGTCGCCGGGATGCTCGTAGACGTAGGAGGTGACGTGGGTGCGGTGGAAGGCGGCGGCCTCCCGGTCGGCCCGCTCCAAGGCGGTCCTGCCGACGATCTCCACGTCGAGCCCGCGCGGCAGCGTGCGCACCAGGCTCGTGCTCAGGTAGTCGAGGCCGGGCACGGCCCGGAAGACCAGCGCCGCCTCCCTGATCACGGCCGGGTCGAGCAGCGGGCAGTCGGCCGTGAACCGCATCACCGCGTCGGCGCGCCGGCCGGCCATCGCGTGCACGAAGCGCGTCAGCACGTCGTCGACCGGCCCCCGGTGACAGGCCACGCCGAGCGCGCGGCACTCGGCGGCCACGGCGTCGTCGGCCGGCTCGGTCGTGGTGGCGACAACGAGATCGTCGAGGGCGCCCGCCTCGCGCGCGGCGCGTACGACCCAGGACAACACCGAGCGGCCGCCCAGGTCGCGCAGCACCTTTCCGGGCAGGCGTGTGGAGCCCATCCGAGCCTGAACAATTCCGACAATGCGCACCGAAGCCCCATTCCCCCGTGTGACGCTGAGTCCCAGCACGATCGCGCTATGCTACCGCCTGCTCATACGACGACAGTGCGCAAGCACGATTCAGGGGGCCACGTGAGCATTCTCAGCGGATCGTCGATCTTGATCACCGGAGGCACCGGGTCCTTCGGCAAGGCGTTCATCAGGCACGCGCTCGACTCGCTCGGAGTGCGGCGCCTGGTGGTCTTCTCCCGCGACGAGCTGAAGCAGTACGAACTCAGGCAACTCTTCGACGACGACGAGCGGCTGCGCTGGTTCATCGGCGACGTCCGCGACCGCGACCGGCTGACCCGCGCCATGCACGGCGTCGACCACGTCATCCACGCGGCGGCGCTCAAGCAGGTCGACACCGCCGAGTACAACCCGTTCGAATACGTCCGCACCAACGTCTCCGGCTCCCAGAACGTCGTCGAGGCCGCCATCGACTGCGGCGTGCGCAAGGTCGTCGCGCTCTCCACTGACAAGGCGTCCAGCCCGATCAACCTCTACGGCGCCACGAAGCTCGTCGCCGACAAGCTGTTCGTCTCGGCCAACCACTACGCCGCCGCCCACGAGACCCGCTTCTCCGTCGTGCGCTACGGCAATGTCGTCGGCAGCCGCGGCTCGGTCGTGCCCCTCTTCCTGAGGCTGGCCGAGCAGGGCGGCTCCCTGCCGATCACCGACAAGCGCATGACGAGGTTCTGGATCACGCTCGACCAGGCCGTCAGGTTCGTGGTCGACTCGTTCGACCTGATGCAGGGCGGCGAGCTGTACGTGCCGCGCATCCCCAGCATGCGCATCACCGACCTGGCCGAGGCGCTGGCCCCGCACAGCCCGGTCTACGAGATCGGCGTGCGCCCCGGCGAGAAGCTGCACGAGGAGATGATCGGGCCCGACGACGGGCGCAGGACGCTGCGGCTGGCCGACCGCTACGTGCTCCAGCCGACGATCGCGACCTGGGGCTACCGGCCGCCGCACGCCGGCGAGCTGCTCCCCGAGGGTTTCGCCTACCGATCCGACACCAACGACCAGTGGCTCTCGGTCGACGACCTGCGCGGCATGGTGACCGGCTGATGTTGCCCTACGGACGCCAGTCGATCACCGAGTCCGACGTCGAGGCCGTCGCCGAGGTGCTGCGCGGCGACTGGCTGACCACGGGCCCCGCGGTCGGCGCGTTCGAGGCCGAGCTAGCCCGCTGGACCGGCGGCGTGCCGTGCGTGGCGGTCACGTCCGGCACCGCGGCGCTGCACCTCGCCTACGTCGCGGCCGGGGTGCGGCCGGGCGACGAGGTCGTCACCTCGCCGCTGACGTTCGTGGCCACCGCCGCCACGGCCGCGCTGCTGGGCGCGCGGGTGGTCTTCGCCGACGTGCAGCCCGACACGGGCAACCTCGACCCCGGCAGCGCCGCGGCGCTGGTCACGCCCCGCACGCGGGTGGTGACGGCGGTCGACTACGCGGGCCATCCCGCCGACTACGACGAGTTGCGCGCGGTCGCCGACGACGCCGGGGCGCTGCTGATGGCCGACGCGGCCCACTCGATCGGGTCTGCGTACAAAGGGCGGCCGGTGGGGGCGCTGGCGGATCTGACGACGTTCTCGTTCTTCCCGACCAAGACCGTCACCACGGCGGAGGGCGGCGCGGTGGCGGCGGCCGACCCCCAGCACTTGAGGGGGGCCGCCCGGTTCATGAACCACGGCCTGGTCAGAGACCCAGCCGAGCAGCGCCACCCCGGCGAGGGCGGCTGGCACCAGGAGGTGCACGCGTTCGGGCTGAACTACCGGCTGCCCGACGTGCTCTGCGCGCTCGGCCTGAGCCAGCTGCGGCGGCTGCGCCGTTTCCGCGCGCGACGCGCGGAGCTGGTCGCCCGCTACCACCTGATGCTGAGCGACGTGCCCGGCCTCGTCCTGCCCGCCCAGCGCGCCTACGTCGAGCCGGCCTGGCACCTCTATCCCGTCAGGGTCCTCGACGGCCGCCGGCGGGAGGTCTACGACCGCATGCGCGCCGCGGGCATCGGCGTGCAGGTCAACTACCTGCCGGCCTACCGGCATCCGGTGTTCGAGGACCTCGGCTACCGGCGCGGGCTCTGCCCCGTGGCCGAGGCCTACTACGCCGAGGAACTGTCGCTGCCGTTGTTCCCCTGCCTGTCGGACGTCCAGCAGGAGCGGGTCGCGGAGACGCTGGCCGGCATTCTGTCCTGATCAGCGTTCGGCGAGCAGCAGGCCGCCGTCGTCGTCCCTGTCGATGAGGAAGCGCCGGTCTGCGACGGTCGCGACCGGCCGATCCCCCGTCCGCACCAGCGGGCGGATGGGCCTGCCCTGGTCGATGAGCACCTCCCACCACGCCTCGTCACCGACGCGCTCGTCGATGTCGGCCAGCGGCACCCGCGCGCGGAACTCCCGGCCCTCCAGCGCGACGGGGAAGTACATCTCCTCGCCGTCGCTCCTGCGTCTCAGCCGCAGCACGGGTTCGCCGTCGCCGGCGTCGGAGATCCTCCCCGCGCACACCAGCTCGCCGCCGTCCACCTGGCACGAGCCGATGACCGCCCTGGGCGTACGCAGGCGCAGGCCCCAGGCACCCTTGGGCATGCGCACCGGCACCACCCACACCCCCGGCAGCCGCAGCGGCTCCGGGACGAGCGGCCGTGACCAGCGCGGCCCGCCCACCCGGCCGTCGAGCCGCAGCCCGTGGCCCGTCAGCCGCGCGCGCAGGTCCCAATGACCGTGCCTGGCCAGCTGCGCGGGCGTCAGCGTCTCCGGGTCGAAGGCGAACCTGAACGGGAAGGTGTGCTCGGCCACCGAGGGGCCGTCGTCCCGCTCGAAGTCCTCCCAGACGGGCGCGCTGCCCGCTTCCGACAGGAGCACGGTCTCGCCCGTCCCGCGCTCCTGCAACCACACGCGCAATCGCACCCGTCTCAGCCGGGTGGCGTCGAACCTGCCCAGCGACACCCGGCCCACGCCGTGCAGCACCCCGTCGCGCCACTCCAGGCTCACCAGCCGGCCCACCAGGCGCAGCTCGCCCGAGACGTCCGACAGGTGGCCAGGCATCGACGGGTGGCGGCCGCGCCAGCGCCGGCGCAGCAGCCCCACCGGTCCGACCTTCGGCAACAACCGCCCGTCGCGAGCCTGGGCGAACACGTCGGCCAGCTCCTCCAGGCGGCGCCGGTGCAGCAGGTGCACCTGGAGGCGGCGCTCGAACGGGATGCTCTGCCAGGCTTCGCGCGAGACGCCGTCGAGGTAGTGGCAGGCCAGGTCGAGCAGGCCGGCGTCGGCCGACGGGCCCATGGCGGCGATCGCCTCGACGGCGACCGCCATGTCGATGTCCATCGTGTCGCTGTCGAAGCCGGGCTTCAGCCCCGGCGCGGCACGGCCGAGCAGATCGGCGGTCTGCACCACCGACAGCAGGCGGTCGCGCAGGTTGCCGGGCTCCAGGCTGCGCTGGGTGATCGAGGCGCCGGGCTCGTCGCGCTGCCGCCAGTGGTAGACGACCCTGGACAGCACGTCCACCGAACGGGCGCCGACGTGGGCGGCCATGGCGACGGGCTGGTCCTCGTACATGCGCTCGGGGAAGCTCAGGCCCAGGTCGTCCCAGAAGGAGCGGCGGTAGACCTTGTTCCACAACATGCGGTCGCGGATCAGTAGCGGGTGACGGGTGATGTGGGTGCCCTTGCGCGCCCTGGCGAACGCCTGCCGGTGCGCCCACGAGGGCACGAGCAGGTTGCGGTGCAGCCGCATGACGTTGCCGCAGGCCAGGTCGGAGCCGGTGCTTTCGAGCGAGGCCACCATCCGGCCGAACGCGTCGGGCGGCACGGTGTCGTCGCCGTCGACGAAGGCCAGGTAGCGGCCGCTCGCCTGCCGTACGCCGACGTTGCGGGCCCGGCCGACTCCGTGGTTGTCCTGTCTGATGAGGCGGATCCGCCGGTCGCCGGCCTGCCTGGACGCCACCACGGCCGGGCCGCCGTCGTCGCTGCCGTCGTCGACGCAGATCACCTCGAGGTCGGCAAGGGTCTGCGCGGCGATGGAGTCCAGGCAGGGTCCGATGTACTTCTCGACGTTATAGAACGGCACGATCACCGACAGAACCGGCACATGCACTCCTCATCGTTACGTCAACCGGACAACAGGCGGATGACTCGGCGGGCGACCTTGCGAGGGCGGGCCAGGCGGCGGGAGAGGCGGTATCCGAGGGTTCTTCTGTAGGCGGTGGCCCTGCGCTGCGTCCTGCGCAGGCGGGACTTCGACCTGACCAGCTCGCGTTCGCGGTAGGTCAGCTTGGTCTCCAGGCGGGCGATCCTGGCCAGGGCGGCGGTGAGCTGGTCGGCCAGACGGTCGCGGGCGCCGAGCAGGTCACGGTAGGTGGGGGCCTGGTCGGCCGGCTCGGCGGGCTGACCGAGCTCGGCGTCGAACTTCCTGGCCCGGTCGAGGTCGTTCCGGTCGCAGGGCCGCCCGGCCATGCCGCACAGGGTCAGCGCGAGCTGGTCGGCCTCCAGCGGCCACGGCCACGGATGGTGGTGCCCGGCCGCCAGCAGCCTGACCGCGAACCGCCACAGGATCCGGCAGAGCACGACGCGCGGCTCGGGAGGCACGGACGGCGCCGCCGCGGGACTGATCGCGGCGAAGCGCGTGCCGTCGTGGACGAGGCTGTCGGTCGCGGCCACGACGGCGCCGCCGCCCTCCAGCCACTTGGCGAGGCGGGCGAGCAGGTCGCGTACGGTTTTGACGTCCTCGCGGGCGCAGGCCTCGACGAGGATCTCCTCGACGACCCGGCCGGTGGGGATCCGGCGCTCGTCGCCGTCGGGCAGCCGCCGGGTGGCCGTGCCGGTGAACTCGTACAGGGCCGAACCCTCCTCGATCAGGCCCAGCGGCAGGTCGCCCTCGACGCCGGGGGCGACCGGCGGGCGGGTGGCGACGGCGACCCAGAGCGGCGCCAGCTCCTCGCCCAGGCGGTGGCGGAACACCACGCGGGTCAGCCGCAACGGGTCGGCCACCAGCATCCGGTCACCGCCACGCGCGCTGAGCGGGAACGTGAGCGCGTCGGGCAGGTCGCCGGCCAGCGCCTCACTGGCCAGCAGCGCGCGCGGCGCCTGGCGTCCGGGGTAGGCCGCGTAGCGGCGCTGCACGAGCAGACCCGCGGACTCCAGGCCGCGGTCGACGGCCAGCGGCCCGCTGGGGTAGCCCGGGTCGAAACCGTGCGGCGCCCACTGGTCGTCGCCGCCCTCCCGGTCAGCGGGCCTGGCCTCGATGAACCGGTCGATGCCCAGGTCGTTGCGTACGCCGAGCACCAGCCGCCCGCCGGGCGCGACCAGCGCCGCCAGCGCGGCCACCGACTCCTTCCACCCGGCGGCCGGCGCCTCGGCGGAGTGCGTGCGCGCCAGCCCGTCGATCGCGAGAACCAGGTCGTACGGCTCGTCGGCGTCCAGCATCTCCAGCCGGCCGCAGAACACCTCCAGCCCCGGGTGCCGCGAGCCGAGCGCGCACGCGTCGGGGAAGGAGCGCACCAGCACCGCCGCCTCGGAAGCCAGCGCGACGACCTCGTCCACCAGCGCCTGCGGATGCGGCCCGACCAGCAGCACCCTGCCGCTCGCCGGGGTCATCCGCCTGACCAGCTCAAGTGCCGCGCCGCGCCAGTCCGTGATGCCGCCCGTGTCGGACAGGTCGGACCACAGCAGCATCTCCCCGCCGATCAGCCGGACGTTCTCGGGCGCCTCGCTCATGCGCGTGTTCATGACCTCGCTCCGTGCCCGGTCGCCGAGGATCCGCAGTGCACCCGCTTCCATCCGAACATTCGCCGTAGCTCCTCCGGTGTCGCCTGATAGTCGAAACCCAGCTCCTGCCTCGCCGTCTCCGCCGCCAGCCCGGGGTCGACGGTCGTGCCGTGCAGCTCGGGCCAGAGCCTCATGCGGCGCGCCGCGCCGCCGTATTCCGGCCGTTCGTCCTCGAACTGCATCGGATCGCCGTACACGGCCACTTCGCAGCCCACCGACGCGCCGTAGAACAGCGCGCTGCCGAGCCTGTTGGAGGCCACCCTGCGGTGGCGCCGCAACTGGCGCAGCTGCTTGCGCAGGAAATCACGCCCCTTCGTATCCCAGCGGGATCCGCGCTCGCCATGGCAGATGACCCGGAAACCTCTCGACTCGTACGCTCGCCGAATGTCCGGATTTGCGAACTCCAACCAGTAAAGGCAGACCGTGACCGGGTCGGTCTCGACATCTCGTATTTCGTCGGCAAGTCGACCGTGGTCACCACTGACGGAATGCTTCTCCCATCCATGAAAGGGATACCAGATCGTACCTTCACGATCGGGAACCACGCCCAAGTCCGGCTCGAGGTGAAGGAGGTAGATCCACGGCGCGCCGATCAGGTAGTGCCCCCTGCGGCCCATGGACCAGCCACGGCGGCGCAGCACGTCCGACCAGACGAAACGGGGATAGCCGGGGCTGCACCAGTGGTCGTTCGGGGGAAATCCGTGGAGATAGTTCCATCCGTGCTGGAGAAACCCCTGGATGCGCTTCGGCGCCTCGTCCGGCAGGCCGCAATATTGGCCGAGAATGCGGGAGTGCCCGTACCAGTGATTGGATTCGTCCATCATTTCCCCCGTACGGTTGGCGTGTCCCAGCCGACATTCCCAGCCCTCCGCACGGCCCACGCGTCGTTATACGCTTCCATTACCCACCACGGGGCCTTGGTTTCTCCTCACCTGTCGATCGCGGATACACTGGGTCGCGCCTTGAGGACAGAGAGTGAGTGATCATGAGTCATCTCGATCGCCTGCGGGCCACCTTCCGCATGGCGCTCAACCTGCCTGACGGCACCGACGTCGACGGGCTCGAATACCGTGCCATCCCGCAGTGGGACTCCTTGGCCCACATGGCGTTGGTCGCCGCGATGGAGGACGAGTTCTCCGTCATGATCGACACCGACGAGATGATCGACATGAGCTCGTTCGCGAAGGCGGCCGAGCTGCTGGAGAAGCATGGCGTCGGCGCTGCCGCCCGCTGAGGCCAGGGTCACCCTGGTCACGGGTTCGACGGCGGGCATCGGCCGGGCCATCGCGACCGCGCTGGCCGCCGCCGGTCACGACGTCGTGCTCCACGGCCGCGACGAGGAGCGGGCCGCGAAGGTCGCCGCCGACGTGGCCGCCGAGACCGGCGGCCTGACCGGCTCCGTCCACGGCGACGTGGCCGATCCCGGGCTCGTCTCGGCCATGATGCGGCGCATCTACCAGCGGCACGGCCGGCTCGACTCCCTGGTGATCAACGCGGGCGTGCACGCCGCGGGCCTGCTCGGCATGGTCCGCCACGACACCATCGGCCGCCTCTTCGAGGTCAACGCGATCGGCGCCACGCACACCCTGCAGGCCTCGCTCCGGCTGCTGCGCCGGGGCACCAGCCCCGCCGTGGTGCTCGTCTCCTCGATCATGGGCCGCGCGGGCGGCGCCGGCCAGGCCGTCTACTCCGCGACCAAGGCCTCGATCATCGGCCTCACCCTGGCCGCCGCCAAGGAGCTGGGGCCCGCCGGCATCCGCGTCAACGCCGTGGCGCCCGGCTACATCCAGACCGACATGCTCAGCACGCTCGACGAGCACACCCGCACGGCCACGGTCGCGGCGACCCCGCTCGGGCGCCTCGGCAGGCCGGCCGACGTCGCCCGCGCCACGGCGTTCCTGCTCTCCTCCGACGCCGGTTTCATCACCGGCCAGGTCCTCGGCGTGGACGGCGGGCTGGTGCTGTGAGCCAGGAGCCGCCGTTCCCCCATCCGGAGGCCCGGCTCGTCGTCGCGGGAGACGAGACAGCGCTCTCGGGCGGTGAGCTGGGTGACGACATCGACCGCGCCGCCGAGGCCCTGGCCCGGCTGCGGCCGGGGCCGCTGTTCTGCGGGATGCGCAACAACCTCGCGTCGGTGCTGCGCTATCTCGCCGCCTGGCGCTCCGGCCGGCCGATCGCGCTGCTCGACCCCGACCTGCCCGTCGGGGCGCTGGCCGACCTGACGGGCAGGTTCCAGCCGGCCGCGCTGCTCGGGTTCACCCACGCGGCCGACGGCTCGTCACCGCGCGTCCCGCGGGCGCCACGACCTCCGTCCCACCGCGACGCGGGTCACCCGCCCGAGCCGCATCCCGACCTGGCGGTCCTGCTCGCCACGTCCGGCTCGACCGGCAATCCCCGGCTCGTCCGCCTCTCGCGCCGGGCCGTGCTCGCCAACGCCGCCGCCATCGTCACGGCGCTGTCCATCGAGCCCGCCGAGATCGTGCCCACCAGCCTGCCGCTGCACTACAGCTACGGCCTGTCGGTGCTCAACAGCCACCTGATGGCGGGGGCCACCGTCGTGCTGACGGAGGCGGGGCTGCTGGAGCGCTCGTTCTGGACCCACCTCGACGCCCACCACTGCACGTCGCTGGCGGCCGTCCCCTACCAGTACGAGATGTTGCGCCGGCTGCGTTACGACCGGGCCGAGCACCCCGCGCTCGCCACGTTCACGCAGGCGGGCGGGCGCCTCAGCGAGGAGCTGGTCAAGGAGTTCGCCGCTCAGGCCGACCGGTTCTTCGTCATGTACGGGCAGACCGAGGCCACGGCCCGCATCGCCGTCCTGCCTCCTGACCGGCTCGCCGACAAGCCGGGCTCGGCCGGGCTCGCCATCCCCGGGGGCCGGCTGACCATCGACGCCGGGGAGGTCGTCTACCACGGTCCCAACGTCATGATGGGCTACGCGGAGACCGCCGCCGACCTGGCGAGGGGCGACGACCTCGGAGGGGTGCTGCGCACGGGCGACCTCGGCCGGCTCGACCCCGAGGGCTTCCTCCACATCACCGGGCGGCTCAAGCGCATCGCCAAGATCTTCGGCGTGCGGGTCAACCTCGACGACGTCGAACGCCTGCTGACCGCCTCCGGCCCGGCGGTGGCCACCAGCGGCGACGACCGGGTCACGGTGTGGACGGAAGGGCTCGACGCGGCGGGCTGCGCGGGGCTGGCCCGGCGGCTCGGCGCGGAGTTGCGCATGCACTGGAGCGGGTTCGACGTCCGCAGCGTCGACCGGCTTCCCCTCCTGGCGAACGGCAAGATCGACTACCGCGCGCTGGAGTCCCACGCATGACCTCGGGCGTGTTCACGCTGGGCGGGGCCGAGCGGGAGGCGGTGCTGGCGCCGGCGCTGGCGGCGCTGACCGAGCGGCACCGGCAGGCGTGCCCGCCCTACGACCGGATTCTCGACGCGATCGGCGCACGGCCTCCCTACGAGCGGGTGGCCGACCTGCCGTGGTTGCCGGTGCGGCTGTTCAAGACGCACGAGTTGCGCAGCGTACGCAAAGACCAGGTGTTCAGGGTGCTGACGTCCAGCGGCACGACCGGGCAGCGGCCGAGCCGGGTGTTCCTCGACCGCGAGGCGGCGGCCGCGCAGACCCGGATGCTGGCGGCGACGTTCAGGGGGGTGCTGGGCGAGCGGCGGCTGCCGATGCTGGTCGTCGACAGCCGCTCCGTGGTGCGTGACCCGGCGCTGAGCGCGCGCGGCGCCGGCGTGCTCGGGATGATGAACTTCGGCAGGGACCACACGTTCGTGCTCGACGAGCGGGGCCGGGTGGACGCGGAGGCGGTCAAGGGCTTCCTGGCGCGGCACGGCCGCGAACGGTTCCTGATCTTCGGGTTCACGTTCATGGTCTGGCTCCACCTGCGCGGTCTCGGCGCGGACCTGTCGCGGGGGGTGCTGATCCACTCGGGCGGCTGGAAGCGGCTGGCCGAGCAGGCGGTGGACAACGCCGGGTTCCGGCGGCGGCTGGCGGACGAGTGCGGGCTGAGCAGCGTGCACAACTTCTACGGGATGGTCGAGCAGATCGGCACCGTCTTCCTGGAGGGGCCCGACGGCGACGGGCTCTACTGCCCCGATTTCGCCGATGTCGTGATCCGCGACCCTCAGACGTGGCAGGAGGCGCCGCCCGGCGTGCCGGGGCTGATCGAGGTGGTCAGCACGCTGCCGACGTCCTATCCGGGGCACGTCCTGCTGACGGAGGACGTCGGCGTGGTACGCGGCGTCGACGACGGGTGCCTGCCGGGACGGCGGTTCGAGGTGCTCGGCCGGTTGCCGCGGGCCGAGGCGCGGGGTTGCAGCGACACGTTCGGGCAGGGCGGCTGATGCCGGGCCCGGAGGTGACGGTCAGGTTCCCCGCCGCCGCGCCACCCGTCGCGGGGGTGCCCGTCGAGGTGCTGCTCGGGCAGGTGCGCGGCCGGCTGGAGACGGGTGACGAGCGGGTCCGCGCGTTCCTCACCGCGTTCGGCAGGCGGCTGCTGCGGCCCGCACTGGCGCGCCGGCATCCTGAGCTCGGCTCGCTCGGCTTCTTCCTGCGGCCCAGCGAGCTGGCCCGCACGGTGGAAGGGCTGGCCGGCGAGCACCTACGCGTCCCGCGCGGCCTGGTCTTCCACGTCCCTCCCGCGAACGTCGACACCGTCTTCGTCTACTCGTGGGCGCTGTCGGCCCTGATGGGCAACCGCAACATCGTGCGCCTGTCGCCGCGCTCGGGCCCGGTGGCCGGGGTCATCCTCGACACGCTGCACGAGGCGCTGGCCGAGGCCGACCCGGTGATCGGCGCCACCCAGCGGATCGTCTCCTACGACCGCGACGACGCCGTGACCGCCGCGCTCTGCGCCGCCTGCGACCTGCGGGTGGTGTGGGGCGGCGACGCCACGGTGCAGGCACTGCGTCGGCACCCGCTCGCCCCGCACGCCCGTGACCTGGCCTTCCCCGACCGGTCGTCGTTCGCGGTGATCCGGGCGGCGGCGTGGTCGGGCGCGCCCGCGGCGGCGCGGGTCAGGGTGGCCGAGGGGTTCGTCAACGACGCCTACTGGTTCGACCAGGCGGCCTGCTCGTCCCCCAGGACCGTGTTCTGGGTGGGGGCGCCGAGCGACTGCGACGCGGCGCGGGCCGACTTCGCCGAGCACGTCGCGCGGGTGCTGGGCGAGCGCGGGTGGGGGGTCGATGCGGCGATGGCCGTGGAGAAGCGGGTCGCCGCCTACGGCCTGGCCGCCGACGGGGTGGCGGAGCGGGTGGAGTTCCGGGGCAACGTTCTGGCGGACGTGACGCTGGCCGAGGGCGCCGCGCCTCCCAGGCGGTGGCTGGGAGCGGGGACGTTCACGCACGCCAGGATCGGCGCGCTGGCGGAGCTGGCCGCGCTGGTCGAGCGGCGCGACCAGACGATGACGCATTTCGGGTTCGCCGGGGCCGAGCTGGACGAGTTGGCCAGAGGGCTGGCCGGGCGCGGGGTCGACCGGATGGTGCCCGTCGGCGGCGCGCTGAGCTTCCACCGGGTGTGGGACGGCGTCGACCTGCCCGCCGAGTTCACCCGACTGGTGACCGTGACCCGATGACGCTGGCGGCGCCCGAGAGCACGCACGTCCGCCCTCCTGGGTCGCCGGGACGCGGGTTCGGCCCGGGCTGGGCGCCCGCCCTGCTGGTGGGCGCGGGCACGGTGGCCGCGCTGGTGTGGTGCGGCGTTCCCGTCCGTGACCTGGCGGCCTTCGCGGCGTACGTCGGCGCCGGCGTGGCGCTGCCGGGGACGCTGCTGTGGCGGGCGCTGACCGGAGGCGGCCGGACGCCGGCGGAGGACCTCGCGGCCGGGCTGGCCCTGGGGTACGCGGTCGAGGTGCTGGCCTACATCCCGGCCCGGGCCGCGGGGCTGCCGCTGCTGGTGCTGGCTCCGCCCGTGGCCGTCGTGGGCACGTTCCTCTGCGTGCCGCGCCTGTGGCGGCACTGGCGTGGTGCGCCCGGCCGGGAGCGCGTGCCGGGGTGGTGCGCCTGGGCGCTCGCCGCGGTGGTCGGCTACCTGGTGGCGTGGTGCGTGATCTCGCTCTACCGCCACCCGGTCTCCAGCGCGTACGTCGACATGCCCTACCACCTGGCGCTGGTCGGCGAGGTCAAGCATCACGTGCCGCCCACGCTGCCGTCGGTGCTGGGCGAGCGGCTCTCCTACCACTGGTTCGTCTACGCCGACATGGCGGCGGCGAGCTGGGTCACCGGGATCGAGCCGGTGACGCTGGTCTACCGGCTGTCCACGCTGCCGATGATGGTGGCGATGGTCGTGCTGGTCGCGGTGCTCGGGCGCCGGCTCGGCGGGCGCTGGGGGGCGGGGATCGCGGCGGTGGGGGTCACGTACTTCCTGTTCAGCCCGGCGTTGCAGGAGGGCGTGAGCTTCACGTCGCGGTCGATGTTCACCGCCTGGGCGAGCCCCACGCAGACGTTGGGGGCGCTGCTGTTCGCGCCCGTGGTGCTGATGCTGGCCGGCGGGCGGCGGAGCTGGGTGGCACTCGCCGTGCTGCTGCTCGCGCTGACCGGGGCGAAGGCCACGTTCCTGCCGTTGCTGCTGGCGGGACTGCTGCTGGTGCTGGTCGTGCGCGGGGTGGTGGAGCGGCGGGTGCGCGCGGAGCAGGCGGCGGCCGCGGGGCTCACGCTGGGGTGCCTGCTGATCGCGCAGTTCGTGGTGTTCGGGCGCGGCGCCCAGGGCACGGCGGTCGCGCCGTTCGCCACGATGCGCTCGCTCTGGGGGTCGGTGGCGGGCGTCGGGATGCCGGAGCTGGCGTCCGTGCCTGCCTGGCCGCTGGTGGTGCTGACGGCGGTGCACCTGTTCTGCCTGGCGTGCGTGTGGGGTGGGGCGGCGGCGCTGGGGCGGCGGGCGCTGGAGCCGCCGATGTTGCTGGTGCTGGGCATCGGGGCGGCGGGCGTCGGCGCGGCCGTGGTGTTCGGGCATCCATCGTTGTCGCAGCTGTACTTCCTCGAAGGCGCGCGGCCCTACCTGTCGATCGCCGCCGTGTGCGGGGTGCTGGCGGCGCGGCGGGTGCCGTGGCCGATCGTGGCCTGCCTGGCGGGGATGGGTGCGGGGGCCGCCCTGCTGGCCTCGGCGCCCGGCGTCGCGGGCGATGTGCTGGCGGCGGTGGCGGTGCCGTACGCGGTGCTCGCGGCGGCGGCGTTGCCGCTGTGGCGGCGGGGGTTCGGGCTGGCGGTGGTGGCGCTGCTCACGGGGTACGCGCTGCCGGAGTCGGCACGCGACGTGGCCGCGCACGTCACCCCCGAGGAGGGCGAGCGCAGGCGGGAGATCCCCGAGGGGGCGATGGAGGCGGGCCGGTGGCTGCGCGACCATTCGTCGCCGGGCGACGTGGTGGCCACCGACCTGCACTGCCGCCCGGTCGCGGAGTCGCCGTGCGACAGCAGGCACTACTGGGTGGCCGGGTTCACGGAGCGGCGGGTGCTGGTGGAGGGGTGGGCGTACGCCGAGAGCACGCTGTCGCGGACCCCGCTGTTCAGGGCGTCCTACCTCGACGTGCCGTTCGCCGATCCGGCGCGGCTGGCGGCGAACGACGCGGTGTTCCAGCGGCCGACGGCGGAGAACGTGCGGCAGCTCGCCCAGAAATATGGCGTCAGATGGCTTTTCACCGACAAAAATCGGAAACTGGAGAGATTCGCCCAGCTGCGTTTCCGGAACGAGAGTTCCTCGGTCTACCAGCTTTTCTGAAGGTAAAGATAATCCCCTTTCATGGAACGATGACGAGAAACCGCGCCCGTCCTGCTCGACATCCCCCGCACCATTTTCGTGGAGCCACGGCCACGAGCTAACAGATGGGGATCCTATGAACACGCGTGCCGCCCTGGAGCCGCGCCCCCGCCTCGCCGATGACGCCGCCAACCGGCTGGCGTGGGTGGACATCGTCATCCCCGTGCTCAACGAGGAGCGCGCCCTGCCGGGCTGCGTACGCACGCTGGCCAGGTTCCTCGACGAACGTTTCCCGCTTCCGTGGCGCATCACGATCGTCGACAACGGCAGCACCGACGGCACCTGGGGGGTCGCCACCGCGCTGGCCGGGGAGTTCGACCTGGTGCACGCCCGCCGGCTCGACATCAGGGGCAGGGGCGCGGCGCTGCGGGCGGCCTGGCGCGACAGCCCCGCCGACATCGTGGCGTACATGGACGTCGACCTGTCCACCGATCTCGACGCCCTGTTCCCGCTGGTGGCGTCGGTGGCCAGCGGGCATTCGGAGATCGCCATCGGCACCCGGCTGGCGCACAGCGCGCGCACCCGCCGCTCGCTGCGCCGCGAGGTCGTGTCACGCGCCTACAACGCCCTGCTCAGGTACGGTTTCGGCGTCCGGTTCAGCGACGCCCAGTGCGGTTTCAAGGCGGCCAGGGCCGACGTGGTCAGGCCGTTGATGGACAAGGTCGAGGACGACGCGTGGTTCTTCGACACCGAGCTGCTGCTGCTGGCCGAGCACAACGGGCTGCGCGTGCACGAGGTGCCGGTCGACTGGATCGAGGACACCGATTCGCGCGTGCGCGTGGTGAAGACCGCGCTCGACGATCTGAAGGGGCTGGCCAGGGTCGCCTGGTCGATGTCGACGGGCCGGGCCTCGGTCGCGGTGCGGCGGTCGGAGCCGAGGCCCACGCATCCGGACGCGGTGGTCACCCGGCCGCGGGCGGTGACGCTGGCGAAATTCCTGTCGTTCGCGGCGATAGGCGTCTTCTCCGTCGTCCTGTACACCCTCATTTATCTCCCGCTGCGCGATATATGGTCACCGGCCATGACGAATCTCGGCGCGCTCGTCCTCACGGGGATCATCAACATCGAGGCCAACCGCCGATGGACCTTCAGGAAACGCACCACCGTACATTTCCGAGCATTTCTGCTCTTCCTCGCGAACTATGCCCTCACCACCGTGGCCGTGCTCAAGGTGCCCCCGGGCTCCGGGCCGCTGGCCGAAGTGGGCGTGGTCGTCGCCACGTACTGCCTGCTCACCCTGATCCGCTTCACGGCCCTGGACCGCTGGGTCTTCCCGAGGAAATGATCGATGGAGACGACTGAGATCCGCCGCCTGATCGAGCTCGAGGACACCCACTGGTGGTATCGCGAGCGCAGGGCCATCCTCCGCCGGCAGCTGCGCGAGCTCGGCCCGCAGCCCACCCCGTTGAGGCGGGCGCTGGACATCGGCGCCGCCGGCGGTGGCAACACCCGGGTGCTGGTCGAGGCCGGCTGGCACGCCACCGCCACCGACTGCAGCGAGGCGGCGGTCGAACTGGCCAGGGAGCGCGGGCTCAGGGCGGTGCACGCCGACGCCAGGGCGCTGCCGTTCGCGTCGGGCAGCATGGGGCTGGTGACCGCGTTCGACGTGCTCGAGCACATCCGCGAGGACCACCTGGTCACCGAGGAGATCGCCAGGGTGCTGGCGCCCGGCGGGCACGC
Organism: Nonomuraea sp. B1E8; assembly: GCF_039871515.1. Classification (NCBI taxonomy): domain Bacteria; kingdom Bacillati; phylum Actinomycetota; class Actinomycetes; order Streptosporangiales; family Streptosporangiaceae; genus Nonomuraea; species Nonomuraea sp. B1E8. The sequence continues at coordinate 782,505 of NZ_JBDPLS010000001.1, forward strand.
GCTGATCGCGGTGCCGAGCGACATGGCGCTGTGGTCGGCCCACGACCACGCCGTCGGCCACGTACGGCGTTATGGCCGCGAGTCGCTGATCAGCGTGGTCCGCCGCGCGGGGCTGACCGTCGACCGGGTCTGGAGCTGGAACGTGCTGCTGCGCCCGCTCGTGCTGCGGCACCGGCGCCGGTCCGCGGGCAGCGACCTGAAGAGGACGCCGTTCCTCGTCAACGCCGGCCTGTCGGCGGTCGTCCGCGCCGAGAGGTATCTGCCGGTCGGCTCGCGCAAGGGCGTCTCGCTGTTCCTGCGTGCCCGGCTGGTATGAGGACGGTGCCCGGAAAGTGATGTGCGGGCGGCACTTCCGGTCGCGGCGATGGCTCTAGGCTGTCTTCTGTGGTGATCCAAGCCGTGCTCGCGGCCTCGCTGGCCCTGACCTCCACGACCTCGCTCCCGGCCCAGGCGGCCGTCGACTGCAAGCGGGTCAAGTGCCTGGCGCTGACGTTCGACGACGGGCCGGGCACGACCACGCCGGCCGTGCTCAAGACGCTCAGGAAGGCAGGCGCGAAGGCCACCTTCTTCCTGGTGGGCAGGCAGGTGGAGAAACGCCCGAAGCTCGCCAGGCAGATGCTGGCGCAGGGGCACGCGATCGGCAACCACACCTACGCCCACGCCTCGCTGCCGTCCTACGACGACGACAGGATCCTCGACGAGCTCAAGCTCACCCAGCAGGTGATCGAGAAGGCCACGGGGCACCGGCCTTCGATGTTCCGCCCGCCCTACGGGCACACCGACGAGCGGGTGCTGGGCCTGGCCGCGCAGACGGACCTCGCGCAGGTGTTATGGACGGGCACGACGCTCGACTGGAAACTGCGTGACCCGAAGAAGATCAAGGCGGCCGTGCTCCGGCTGGCCAAGCGCGACGGCGTGCTGCTGATGCACGACGTGGTCCCGGCGACGGCGAAGGCCATGCCGGGCATCGTCAAGGAGCTCAAGAAGCGGGGCTACCACCTGGTCACCGTGCCCACGCTGCTGCGGGGCAAGAGGCCGGTCGCCGGGGAGAGCTACCCCTAGCCGGCCTGGCGGGCGTCATGACGCTCGTGGGAGGCGGCGACGCAGGCGCTGTGCCGGCGTGACCAATTCATGAGCGTCAGCATGGCCTCATAGAGCTCCAGCGCCATGGGCGTGGCGTGGTGGATAAGCTGCTCCGGCGGGGCTGGTCAATCGGCTCGGTGTCACAGACGGGCGGCGGTGCAGCTGAGGACGTCTGACCCTCGATCGACCCGGGCCGGTCGTTCTGGTCCGCTCTGTCACACGGTTTTGGCATACTGCCGCCGCATGATGATCAGTCTCTCTCAGATCAACGCCTTGGCGCACGAACGGCTTCCCACCTATCTCGCGGACCGATACTGCTCGCTGTTGGAACCGTCAGGCCAGATTCTTTCGGCTGCCCAGCCCGGAGACGAACAGGTCGGCTTCCTGGGCGGCGAACCTCGGCTTCCGGAAACCCTCGCGTGGCCGGTGTGGGAAGGTCACGGTCCGCTGTCCTTCGTTGCCGCACTCGACTGCGGCCCGTTGTCGGCCACCAAGACCGGGCTGGCCCTGCCCGTGGGCGGCACACTGATGTTCTTCTACTTCGACGGGCAGGCCGACGACTACCAGAGCTGGGTTCACCCATCACAACCCGAGTCCCGGCCCGGCTCCCGGATCCTGTACATCCCTGCGGGAACACCCGTGCGCCCATGCCGGACACCGAGCCGGCTGAAGCCCTACAAGCAGGTGCCGCTACGCGCCGATCCTGCCGTTACTCTGCCGCTGATCGAGGGCTTCGAGATGTACGAACCACTTGGCATTGCCCCCGAGACGCTGCGCAGTGACCCGATGTACGCCGAGTTCAACGACGCCGTGCGCAACCTATGTGTTGCCTACAAGCATCAAATGGGTGGTCCGCCCAGCAATGTCCAGGGCGAGGTCGAGTACGAGGTCGCCGACTTCCCGCCGGATTGGGACATCGACGACCATACCCCCGACAACCCTCATGAGGACGACATTATCGCCGAGGTGTCCCGGTGGAAGCTTCTCGCTCAGTTCGCCAGCGACGACGACGCCGGCATGATGTGGGGCGATGGGGGCGTCCTCTACTGGCTGACCACCGCCGAGGACCTCGCTGCCCGGCGTTTCGACCAAGCCCGTTTCACCTGGCAGTCTCACTGAGCTCCGCCGGTCTGGGGTATCGGGCGGCGCTCCTCGGCTCGACCGTGTTGTCGGCGTTCGCCCTGATGGCCGCGCTGGCGCTGCTGCCCCGTCGTGAGAAGCCGGTGCGAGAGGACCTTCCGGTCACCGTGTGAATTGCTCACTGTGTGAAGAATGTGGCTAAAGTGCCATGTGCACGTCAGCGATCGGGGGAACGCCGCGTTGCCGGATTGACCGTACCCGCGCCCCTGATCGCGAAGCCACGCGACAGGAGCCACCATGGGCTACCCGCCAGGCGGGCAACAGCCGCCACCACCCGGACACCATCAGCCGCCGCCGCATTACCAGCAGCAGCAGCCGTGGCCTGGCCCGCGGCAGGCCCCTCCCGGCGCTCCGTACCACCGCCCGCCCGCCGCCCCGCCGCGCGGGCGCGGGCCGGTCCGGATCGTCTTCGGCGTGCTGATCGCCGGCTTCGGGGTGCTGTGCACGCTCGCCGGCGGCGGGGTCATCGCCCACGCCTTCTCCAACAGCAACCAGGAGATCTACAACCAGGAGTACACGAAGAACCTGTGGCGCAACCTGCCGGCGGAGACGCTGTTCCCCCCGGCGATCGGCATGCGAGACCCGGATCGGCGCGACAAGGCGGGGGGCGGCTGGACGCGGGCCGCGATCTCGCCCGAGACCTCCTGCGGCAAGGCGCTGGCAGGCGGGCTCGCCGAGGAGGCGAAGAAGCGGGGTTGCCAGGCGGCCCTGCGCGCCACCTACGTCGACGGCACGGGAGGGACGGCGGCCACCGTCGCCATCGTCGTGTTCCCGGCGGACGACTCCGGCAACGACCTGGACGCCATCCTGTACGAGGCGCAGCGCGAGGAGCGTGACTACGGCGTCCGGGCCCTGCCGGCGAAGGGCGTCAAGTGGACGGACGGCGCGCGGGCAGGAAGCGGCGCCGACTCGGCCGCGACGCTGTTCGTCGCGGTGACCTCGGGGCCGGCCGACGGACGTCGCGCCGGCAAGCTCCCGCCGCCGTGGGGCAATCGCGAGAGCGAACAGCGCATCGACCGCTCCCCCTGGGGCGAGATCGCCACGGGCCTGGCCGAGAGCACCACCGCCCACCTGAGGGACCAGATCCAGGAGGCGAGACCGTGATCCGCAGGACGACCGTCGCAGCCCTCCTCACCGTCCCGCTGCTCCTCTCGGCGGCCGTTCCCGCTCGCGCCGCCGCGCCGGCCGGCTGGGAGCTCAACGCCATGGACGTCCCGGAGGCCCACCGGACCAGCCAGGGCGAGGACGTCACGGTCGCGGTGCTCGACACCGGCGTGGTGACCGGCCATCCGGCGTTCAGAGGACGGGTCACCTCGGGGCCCGACTTCATCCGCTACGGCGCCAGGAAGGGGGACCCGCACTGGGGCGAGCACGGCACCGCGATGGCCTCCAACGTGCTGTCCGTCGCCCCCAAGGCCCGCGTGTTGTCCCTGCGGGTCATCCTCGACCACGAGGACCCCGGCAGGGACCGCATCGAGGAGGAGTGGGAGAACTGGCGCAAAGGCGGCACCTTCAGCAAGGAGGTCCTGGCGATGCAGAAGGGGATGTCCAAAGCCATCCGCTATGCGGTCGATCAGGGCGCCAAGGTCATCTCGATGTCCCTGGGCACCGACGAATGGGGAGGTTTCCGCGACTACCTCGACGACGTCGCCGCAGCCGTCGACTACGCCAACGGCAAGGGCGTCACCGTGCTCGCCTCCGCGGGCAACGGCGGCTCCACGGACCGTCTCGCCACCGACGCCAACAACGTGGTGTCCTACCCCGCCGCGTACGCCGGTGTGCTCGGCGTGGCCGCCGTCAGCCCGCAGGGGCGGCGCGCGGAGTTCTCCCAGGTGCACACGTACACCACGATCGCCGCGCCGGGCGTGGACGTCCGCAGCGCCACCAACACCGGCGGATACCGGATGGTCAAGGGCACCTCGCCGGCGTGCGCGCTGGCGGCGGGCGCGGTGGCGCTCATGTTGTCGCGCAATCCCGACCTGAGCCCGCGGCAGGTGCGCGACATCCTCGTCCGCACCGCTACGAAGCCCCCGAACGGCTACACCCTGTTCCTCGGCCACGGGATGGTCAACGCGGACCGCGCGGTGCGGGCGGCGGCCACGACCAAGGGCGCCGAGCCGAAGGCGGCGGCGTACGAGGGGGAGAAACATTTCGGCGACGGGCCGGTCGACTCGCCCATCACCCACCCCCCGATCGACCAGAGTTACCTGGTCATCGGAGGCGTGGGGATAGGAATCGGGCTCCTGTGCTTCGCCGGCACGTTCTTCCTGGTACGGCGGCGGCGCGCCTGACCCTTGCGCTAGTCGCCGGGGCAGAGCACGGCCTCGGCCGCCTTCTTGACCAGCGGGTCGATGGCTGGATCGGTGTGGTCGGCGCCCATCGTGACGGACACGACGAACTGCACCCTGCCGTCCCGTGAGTTGTAGGTGAGTGCAGTGAAACCGCTCGAGCCGCCCTTCGTGGTCCCGTACTCGCCGCACATCTGCGAATCGGCGGGGTTCTGCGACGGGGCCTCGGACGCCTTCGGCTCGGGAGCGGGGCGACCGGCGTTGAGTGCCTCCTTCTCCTGCTTGGTGAGGATCTTGTCCCTGGCGAAGGCGCGGTGGAAGGCGCTGAGGTCGTCGGTGGTGGAGATGACACCACCTGCGGCGTAGCCGTAGCTCATGTTGAGGCGGTCGACGTCGCGGAGCTTGCCGTGCTTGTCGGGGTGGTAACCGTGCCCGTGCGGGCCCTTGATGCCGCCGGGCCACTTGGTGGGCAGGTAGGTGTCGTCCATGTGGAGGGGATCGAAGATACGCCGCTCGAACTCCCGGGACACGGAGTGGTCGGTGAGGTCCTCGATGATCAGCCCGAGGAGCATGTAGTTGGTGTTGGAGTAGGAGAACTTCTCCCCCGGCTCCTGCGACCGCTCCACGGTGCGCGACTTCTTCACCAGCTCCAGCGGCGGGTAGTAGGTGTCGAAGTCGAAGGCGTCGACGAGCTCCGGTGTGTACCAGTTGGGGATGCCGGAGGTGTGGTGGATCATCTGCTCCACGGTGATTTCGCCGGCCCGCTCCACCAGGTCCTTCTCGACGACGACCGGCAGCAGGTCGCCGAGCTTGTCGTCCAGCGACAGCTTGCCCTCGGAGACCAGCTTCATGATGACGATCTGGGTCATCAGCTTGGTCTGCGACCCGATCCTGAAGCGGGCGCCCGCGGGGATCCTGCCGCCCTTGTCGTTCAGCAGGCGGGTGCCGGCCGAGCCCTTGCCGGTCTTTTTGCCGTCGACGTAGACCGCGCCGATCGCGCCTACGATCTTCGAGCTCTTCGCCAGTTCCGACAGGGCCTTCTGCACGTCGCCCAGCCGGGGCCGGTCCGCGGCGGCCGTGGCGGCGGGCGCGGCGACGCCCAACGCCAGCATCGCGCAGGCCAACCCGGCCAGGCCGGTCACTGTCGCACGATTCACGATATTTCCTTTCAATGGGTCCCCGTCAGCGTCACTGCGCGGGGCAGAGCAGCGATTCGGCGGCTTCCTGCACCTTCTCCGGCAGGTCACCGGTGCTGGTGTTGGGAACCTTCAGGGTGAGGGTCACGCCGAGTTGCAGGCGCCCGTCCTGCGTGGTGAAGAGATAGGCCAAGGATCCGGGGCCCGACCCGAGGGCCGAGATGCCGATGCACGTGCCGGGCTGTTCCTTCGGGGGCCGCTTGCCGGCCTGATACCGCCAGAAGGCGGTGAGGTCCTTCGCGGTGGAGACGACGCCGCCCGCCGCCCACCCGTTGGTGGCGTTCTGCCGGTCGGCGTCGCGCAACCTGCCCTTGTCGTCGGGGTAGTACCCGTGCCCGTGCGGACCCTTGATGCGCTGCGTGGGCTTGGTGGGCAGGTAGGTGCTGGTCATGCCCAGCGGCTCCCACAGCCTCTTGGCGAAGGCCTTGCCCAGGCTGTCACCGGTCTCCTTCTCGATGATCAGGCCGAGCAGGACGTAGCCGGTGCTGGAGTAGGAGAACTTCTCGCCCGGGTCCTGCTCGCGCTCCAGCCCTCGCGAGACCTTCAGCAGATCCATCGGTGAGTGGTAGGTGAGGTCGAAGAGGTCGAGCTTCCCGCCGTAGTCAGGGACGCCGGAGGTGTGCTTGAGCAGGTGGTCCACGGTGATCTCGCCGGCCCGCTCCACCAGGTCCTTCTCGACGACGACCGGGAGCAGGTCACCGAGCTTGTCGTCCAGGGAGAGCCTGCCCTCCTCGACCAGCTGCGCGATCACGGCGGAGGTCATGCCCTTCGTGTGCGACCAGCCCCGGAAGCGGGAGTCGGAGGGAATCTTGCCGCCCTTGCCGCCGATCAGGCGGGAGCCGGCCGAGCCGTGGCCGACGCGCCTGCCGTCGTAGAACGCCTCGCTGATGACGCCCACCACGCCGGCGTCCTTGGCGAGCTCGTCCATGGCCCGTTGCACGTCCCCGTTCCCGGGCAGGGCGGCGGCCGTCGCGGGAGCGGGGTGGGCCAGCAGCGCGGCACATACCAGGGCGGCCGTCGTACGTTTCACGGTGTCTCCTCCAGATCAACCGGCCTGAGCGGTGAGAATTCGCCGGGGGCACACGACTGCCGGGGCCGGGGTCGAGCCCGGCCCCGGCAGGCGCACCAGCTCCCCTCGCCGTCCTTTATGGCCGAGTGGATGTTTCCTCCTCGTTTCCCGTGAGGGGTGCCCCGGCGTTCTGTAGTCCGCATCTAGAGTTCGGCTAGCCTTGCTCCCCGTGAGCGAGGACAGGAAGCCCAACAAGAAGGCGCAGAAGTCCGCCGAGACCCGGCGCCGGATCCTGGCGGCCGCCGGGGAGCTGTTCGTGGCACAGGGCTACGGCGCGACCATGCTGCAGCAGATCGCCGACAAGGCGGGCGTGGCGGTGCAGACCATCTATTTCGTGTTCGGCAACAAACGCCGCCTGCTCAAGGAACTCGTCGACGTCACGATCGCGGGCGACGATCGTCCCGTGGCGACCCTCGACCGGCCGTGGTTCCGCGACGCGCTGGACGCCGCCACCGCTCAGGAGCACCTGCGGCTTTACGTGGCGGGCACCCGGGCGGTGCTGGAGCGGGTGGCCCCGATGACCAAGGTGCTGCAGATCGCCGTGGCCACCGACCCGGAGATCGCCGACATGTGGCCCGACGAGCGGGATCCGCGCTACACGGTGACACGGACCGCCGCGGACAGCCTGATGGCCAAGCCGGGGGCACGCCCCGAGGTGTCCCACGCCGCCGACCTGCTGTACGGCGTGCTCAGCCCGGAGCTCTACCTGGTGTTCACCCGTGACCGGGGCTGGACGCCCGAGCGGTTCGAGCGCTGGGCCCACGACACTCTGCGTTCCCAGCTCTGCACGAGCTGACCAGGCGTGCCGTTGGGCCGCCACCGTCGCCTCACGTACGAGATGATCACGAGGCGGCGCAGAGCGTGTCGCCCAGTTGGGAACGTTGGTAGAAGACCTCGCGACCGGTGCGCCGCCTGGTGATCAGGCCGCTGTCGGTCAACACCTTCAGATGCTGGCTGACCGCCCCTGGCGCCATCGACAGACGCCGGGCGAGGATGCTCGTCGTGGCCGCGTCGCTGAGCGTGGTGAGGATGCGCGCACGGGTGCGGCCGATGAGCGCGGTGAGCGCGTCGGTGGTGGGGACGGTTCCGTGCGACCAGACCGTACCGACGCCCGGCACGGGATAGACCAGGTTCGGCTGGTAGGGCTCCGCCATGACGATGGTGTCCGGCCAGTGGAACACGCTCGGGATGAGGATCATGCCGTCGCCGCCGAGCGGCCCCCTGCGTTGCCAGGCCCGGGTCTGCACACGCAGGCGGCCGTCGTTCCAGGCGATGTTCGGGTGCAGGTCGTTGAACATCGCGCCGGCGCCGTCGCGGGCGAGCTGGCGGGAGCGGCGCAGCAGCTCGGCCTCGAACAGCCCGCGGATCTGCGGCCAGTACCGCTCCATCGCCGTGTCCCAGTACAGGCGCAGCTCGGCGGTCGCGCGGGCGAGGCCGGCGGCGGGATCGGCGAGGAACTCCCGCACGATGGGGGTGCCGGCGGCGGGAACCCTGGCGGCCTCCGCGACCGCTTCGTCCGGGTCGGCCGCGGCGATGAGGTCCAGTTCCGCGGCGATGTCGGGCAGCGGGCTCGTCGGGGGCGGCGTCAGGAAGTCGGCGAAGTACGGCCCGAGCGGGACCAGCGCGAACAGCAGCCCCAGGTTCAGCCCGGCGAGACGGGGGCGTACGGCGCGGACCCACGGCCAGTGCAGCGCGTGCCTACCTGGGTCCTGCAGCAGGCGCAGGCTCGCGATGGCCTCCGACGCCGGCGAGAAGGCGAACCTCAGCCGCGCGAGATCGGTCGAGGCGAAGTCGAACTCGGCATATGAGGATTCAGCCACGGATTAAACATTTCAGAGATTCGCGCCGGTGGCCAACGATGAGCGCCATGGCAGTCCTCACCGTTGAGCCGCGGTCGTTGCCGCGCCCGTTCTGGATGCTCTGGCTCGGCACGGTCGTCAACCGCACCGGCGCGATCGTGCAGCCGTTCCTGGCGGTCTACCTGGTCCAGGCACGGGGTTTCACCGCGGCGCAGGCCGGCGCCGTCATGGCGGCTTTCGGCGTCGGGTCGCTGCTGTCGCACGTGGTGGCCGGATGGCTGGCCGACCGGTTCGGCCGCCGGCTGACGCTCACCGGCGGCATGCTGGCCACCTCGGCGGCGATGGTGGTCCTCGGCACGTCGAGCGGGTTCACCGCCGTGACGGTGATCGCGTTCCTCCTGGGGCTCACCATCGAGTCCTACCGGCCGGCCTCGCAGGCCATGGTCGCCGACCTCGTGCCGCCGGCCTTGCGTGCGAGGGCCTTCGGGCTGCTCTTCTGGGGCGTGAACCTGGGCTACTCGGTGGCGATGGTCGGCGGTGGGTGGCTCGCCGATCAGGGCCCGCAGGCGATGTTCGCGGTGAACGCGGCCGTGGCGGCAGTCTTCGCCGCGGTGGTGTGGCGGGCGGTGCCCGAGTCGCGACCGGCCGGCGGCTCACTCGGCGGGATGCGGCTGCGGGTGGTCCTGCGCGACCGGCTGATGCTGGCGGTCTGCGCGGTCACGGCGGGCTACGGGGTGATGTACGGCCAGGCGTACACCACGCTGCCGCTGGCCATGGCCGGGCAGGGGGTCGACCGGACGCACTTCGGGCTGGCCATGGCGCTCAACGGCGTACTGATCATCGTCGTCCAGCCACTGACCGGGGCCTGGGTGGCGCGGCGGGATCCGGCGCGCGTGCTCGCGGCGGGAACGGCCATCGTGGCTGCGGGTTTCGCGCTCACGGCGTTCGTGGACGACGCGGGCGGGCTCGCGCTGACGGTGGCCGTCTGGACGGCGGGAGAGATCCTCGTCGCGGGCACCGTTCCGACGATCGTGGCGGCGCTGGCCCCGCGCGAGGTGCAGGGCACCTATGCCGGCGTGTCCGGGATGAGCTGGTCGGCCGGCGCGGCCCTCGCGCCGGTGATCGGCACCGCGCTGCTCCCGCTGGGGGCGGCCGTTCTGTGGGCCGGCGTCGGCGTCATCGGCGCCGTCTCGGCCGCGGGGGCGCTGCTCCTCAGCAGACCCGTACATCAACGAAATGACTAGGAGATATGACATGCAACACCGATTCCACGCCGACCTGACCACGGACAACGCCGTCCTGCTGCTGGTGGATCACCAGATCGGGCTGTTCACCGGGGTGCGCGACATCACGGTGGGCGAGCTGAAGCACAACGTCACCCGCCTGGCCAGGGCGGCGCTGCGCCTGGATGTGCCCATCGTCGTCACCACCACCTCCGCCGACGGCATGTGGGGTCCGCTGATCCCCGAACTGCAGGCCGCCCTGCCGGACAAGGTGGAGGTGATCGACCGAAGCACGGTGAACGCCTGGCACGACGATCGGGTCCGGAGCGCCGTCGAGGCGGCCGGGCGCAGCAAGATCGTCATCGCCGGGGTCTCACTCGAGGTCTGCGCCGCCTTCCCCGCGATCTCCGCGACCGCGGCGGGTTACGACGCCTATGTCGCCGTGGACGCCTCGGGCACCTTCTCGGCGACCAAGCGGGAGACCGGCCTCCTGCGGCTGCAGCAGGCGGGCGTGATCGTGAGCGACTACGCCACGCTCGCCGTCGAAATGCTCGCCGACAACGCGCATCCGCTCGCACCGAACGTGTACGCCGACCTCGACATGCCGTTCGCCACCCTCGTCGGGCAACTGGCCGCCGCGAACGCGCGTTGACCGTTCGCTCCTGATCGCCTAACGACTTCCTGGCAAGACGCGTCGCGGTCGGCGAGCTGCGTGCGCACGACATGGCGACCGCGGCGAGGACCCTGTTCGCCACCGTGGCCGTCGGCCGCGGGACCTGATCCCCCGTCGACGTCTCCCACCTGGTCCGGCTGCTCTTCCCCGAGAAAAGGTGACCGTCATGCGCACCCAGAGCGCCAGGTGCTGCGTCGGCGGCGGAGGTCCCGCCGAGATCATGACCGGGCTGTTGCCGGCCCGGCAAAGCGTCGAGGTGATCGTGCTGGAGAAAGCACGCCGACTTCCTCAGGGTTTTCCGGCGCGAAACCGTCCACGCTGGAGCACGGCCCCGGCGCGCTCCGCACCGCGCCAGCATGACGCCGCCGGTCCTTGACTATCCGGCGGCGTACAACCTGGCGATCCGCGCGCCGAGATCGGCGCCGTAGTTCTGGTGGTAGACCTGGGCGGAGCAGTAGACCGGGCCCCCTTGCCGAACCAGGCCGGCGGTCCAGGTGACGGCGTTCTCCACGCCCGGGTCGCTCATCTGCAGGCCCGTGGCCACGATGTCGTCCACGCTGACGTCGACGAAATAGTCGCTGACGCCCTTGCGCTCGTACAGCCGCCACTCCAGCTTCGCGCTCCTCGCCCCGGCCAGTCGGGCCGTCAGGTCGACGGTGACCTTCTGCCACGCGTGGTCGTTGGCGGCGACGTCCTGCTCCCACACCACCTTGCCGTTGAGGAGAAGCTGCTTCACGTGGTAGCCGGCCGGGTTGCCACGGCCCCGGCCGTCCCCGTGCCAGAAGCTCACGCTGTACTTGCCGGCGCCCGGCGTGAGCTGGACCTGGCGGCTCGCGCTGCACCACATCCCCGCCTTGGTGGCGGTGTCCTTCTGAACGACGAAGCTCAGCCGCCCGTTGCCGGTGTGGGCGAGGTTGTCGCCCGTGGGCCGGGTCCACCCGCCGTCGCGGGACACGTAGGGGAGCTTGTACTGCACGACCCCGGCCAGCTCGCCCGTGCGTACGTGCTCAAGGGCCTTCTTGGTGACGGCCTCGACGTAGCCGACCGTAGGCTTCTGGGCGGCGTGGCTCAGCGGGTGGGCATACGGCATCAGGTAGACCTCAGTGCCGGGAAGCCGCTTGGCGAGCTGCTTGACCTGGTACGACAGGCTCCACGTCCACGACGTGTCCCGGTGCGGCGCGTCCCGGAAGGGGAAGATCACTCCATCCAGCAACGGGACCTGCTCGGCGATGAACGCGCCGGTGAACTGGCTGTAATAGACCGTGGGGACGAACTTCAACGAGGGATTGATCTGCCTGGCGGCCGCGCGCATCTTCTTGACGTACTCCGGCGTGAACGTCTTGAGGTCGTAGCCGTAGTCGTCCACGGTCCAGCCGGTCAGGTTCGGGTGGGTCCTGGAGAGGGTGGCGATCTCGCGCGCCCATGCCACGTAGTCGTGCTTGTACGGCCGGGAGACGCAACAGCCCGCCTGGCTCGGCGTGTACACGAGCACCCAGACGTCGATCCCGGCAGCGGCTGCGGCCGGGAGGAACTCGTTACGCAGGTCCTCCCAGTGCACGTTGTCGCCGGCCATCGGGTAGACGTAGGTGTTGGCGTTGAGGGCCTTCAACCCCGCGATCATCGCCTTGGTGTCGACGTGCCTGATCCCGTCGGCCCGCGGCTCCTCCTCCCGTATGAGGTTTCCCGCGGTCCCCACCACACCGGAGGGCTCCGCGTGAGCCACACCGGGGAGCGCCGACAGTAGCAACGCGACGACCATGACCAGCACAGAACGGGACACCAGGTTCCCTTCACCAACATCCGTGGACGAACGCGGTCAGCATAGGAGGCGCCGGTATGGCGCCGGTATGCCGCCGCTTCAACGTCGACAGCGCGGGACGGGCGGTGGCGAGTCCGCCCGGCTGCTCCTGCTGTACGATGCCGAGCAGATCGTGGTGGGACGAGCTCTCGTTCCCGTTCGCCACATCGATGGCGATCGACTTGCCGACCTCCAACTCGCCCTTGCGCACATCTTCGGGAGGGAGTGTTTGGAATGACCCGACTCATCGCTCAGGCCATCCGCAAGGACGGGTACTGGATCGCGCTGTTCGAAGGGCACCCCTCCGGAGGCGTCTCCGGGGACACGCTGGCCGAACTCCACCAGGAGGTCGAGGCCGTCAAGCACTTCGTCCTCGATCTTCCTGCCGATGTCACGATCGACGTCGAATATGTCTACGACCTCGGCGATGAGCAGGCCGCCGCTGAGCTTGGCGAGTTCCGGGCAGTCGATGCGCGAGCCAAGGCGCTGACCAAGGCACGCGACGCCATGGCCCAGCGGGCAGCCAAGGCGCTTGCAGCGGCCGGCATCAGTGAGCGCGACGGGGCCGTGATGATGGGCCTGTCAAAGCAACGCGTCCACCAACTCAAGCACGCTGGCTGATCTTCGGCCTGCGCGCTTCTCATGCAGCGACGTGCCGACATCGCACTCGCCCTGCTCCTGAGACGTTCACTACCTGGCCTGACCGTTCATGAGCTTCTCCCACAGCACCTCGGCCTTGCCCACTGTTGTCGGATGGCTCTCCCTGACGGTCTCGCCGAACTCGCGGCGCTGGGTACGCCGCACCCACGCCAGCCCTCCCGCGGCGCAGAACTCGTACACACACGGCTTGCACTCGCACGTGTGCCGCAGCACCCGCACCCGGACGAAGCGTGCCATCGGCACCTCCCACTCGACGGATTCGGCGTCCGGCAGCGGAGGACAGACGTGAGGGCCGTGGAAGTCGGGCAGCTTACTCATCGTGCGTTGTCTCCTCGTGCGCCATAGAGCGAAAGGCTGATTCGCTGTCTGATGAACCGGCGGAGGGTGTCATCGCGCAGCAGCGTACGGTTGGTGTACTACCCCCGTCTAGCCTCTGGGGTGGCTATGGCTTGTTTGCGCTAGCCGCGTAGCGTGTTGGAGTGATTGACAGGGAAGGGCCGATTCCGCCGTACCAGCAGATCGCGGCCGCGATTCGTCAGCTCATCGAGTCGGGTGAGATCCCGCCAGGCCGACGCATCCCTAGCCTGGTCGAACTGGAGGCCGAATTCGGCGTCGCACGAGACACCCTTCGCAAGGCCGTGCGAGTTCTCAAGGACGAAGGACTGGTCGAGACCGTGCAAGGGATGGGCGTTTACGTGAAGTCGCCGACAGGATCCAACGCCAAGGGGACTTGAACCGCAATTTCACCCCCGGCACTTGCCTTCCGAGGACGCCGGAGCGCCGTTGGGCTCCACTGTGGCCACCTCGGCCCACACCAGATTCCAGCGCAAGGCTACGGGACCGGCTCCCCACCTGATGGATGTCTGCTGGACCAGCCACAGCCCGCGCCCACGAGAGTCACTGTCCGCAGGCTCACGAGGCTGGGGTACGGTCGGCGCGCCTTGATCGATCACTTCTATCCTGGCCAACGCACCACTCACCTCGAAGACCTTCACGACCACCATGCCACCGGCCCGCCCGGAGCCGGTGTGCAGCACGGCGTTGCCCACCAGCTCGCTCGTGACGAGCCGCACCCCATCCGTTTCGCGATGCCCCGCAGCCGCCAGCGCGTCCACGACCCAGCGGCGAGCAAGCGACACCGAACGCGCAACACCGGGAAAGGTCATTTCGACCAGGATCCGATCGTTCACCAGGCAACCTCCCACACTCGCTCGGGCGCGCACTCGTCGTGTGCGTCCACCCATCGATCACGCCCGCGCCCCCACGTGAAGATCCAGCGCTCGCCCTGAAGCGCGGCCCGGACGAGTAGCGGCCCCGACTCCCGCCGGACCGAGACACACGGCTCCGCACGTCGTGGCAACTCAACCGAAACGGCCAGGCCGCGCGCCCTCAGCGCCCAAGCCAGCCGCGCCAGGTGGAAGAACTGCTCCTGCTCGCGACTCGGCCGCACCGAATCCAACCCCCGCCGATCGTCCCGCTTCCGTGTTGTCCGGGTACGTCGCATCGCTTCGAACCGCCTTACAGCCCCAGAAACATCCGATTTTGGTCACCGTGTACTTCGTACAACTGGATCTGAGCGCGCCATGAGCCGACTCGTTGCGACGCCCACGGGCAATGACGCAGCTCATAACGGTTATGAACACCGCCGACAAACACAGAGTGTGCAGCAACCACTACGCTCCGCGCAAGCGATGCATCAGAATGAACTTCGTACAAGTTGTGACCACAAGATCGATCCAGCAGACTTTGTTGTAACTCACGGAGGTGAAATGACTACCCAGCGCAGCCCATCGGCTCGTCAACGCCGCCTGGCCGCCATACTGCGCAGCTTGCGCAAGGAAAAGGGCATGTCACGGGAGACGGTCGCGGATCGGATGGGATGTTCGCCGCCGACGATCACCCGCATAGAAGCGGCACAGACCGGCGCACGCATCGCCGACGTGACCATGATGCTGGAGATCTACGAGGTGCCGGACCACACGAAGGAGGTGCTCCTCCAATTGGCCCGCGACGCCCGAAAACGTGGCTGGTGGGACAAAATATCCGATTCGATTCCCGAGTACTTCCAGAGCTACGTGGGCCTCGAAGAGGACGCATCATCCATCTCTGGATACGAGAGTGAATACATACCCGGCCTGTTCCAGACCAAGGAGTACGCGAGGGCCATCTTGAACGCGGAGCCGACGCTGCCTCCCGAGGAGGAGTTGAACGACACCCTCTCGATCCGCATGAAGCGCCAAGAGCGACTGTCGTCAGACAATCCTCCCGAAATGTGGATGGTGCTCAACGAGGCTGTGATCCGGCGCCACGTCGCCGGGGGCGTCATGCGTCGTCAGCTACAGCACCTCCTCGATCTCTCGTCCCACAACTTCATCACTGTCCAGATCCTCGCCTTCGACAGCGGGGCCCACCCAGCGATGAACGGCGGATTCCGCATCCTGAAATTCCCAAAACTATCGGATCCGGACATTGTGTACCTTGAGTATTGGAAGGGCAGCATTCATCTAGAAGACCCTGACGACGTTGCAGACTACAACCGGCTATTCGATCATCTTCGCGCAAGAGCACTCGGCCCTGATCAGAGCCGACGCCTCATCGAGCAGGCAGCAGGAGGATCCAATGAACGGTAGGCAAGAAGAGGACCGGGAGCAGAACATCCGTACCGCATGGCGGAAGTCGAGCTTTTCCAATGGAACCGGCGGAGACTGCGTTGAAGCAGCGCTGGTCGACGGAACCGCTGATGCTGCCACTAGCGAGCTCAGCCTGCAACACAAAGCCAGCCAGGGACCTCTCATCGCGCTACGCGACTCCAAGGATCCCGAGGGGCCCAAGCTCTACTTCACTCGAAGCGAGTTCGCCGCCTTCTGCCGTGGCATCATGGCAGGCGAGTTTGACGACCTGGGGTAGAAGTAGATTCGACAGACGCCTCGCCAACCTGGTTGGTGAGGCGTCTCCCTGTCGAGGCGGACTACGACTCTGAAGTCTTCGTTCGGGACTGTCACCTTCAAGTGACTCCTTTTCCGGGCTGCCTGGGGAGCCTCACACGACAGACATCGCCTGTAACGGGACAACACTCCAAGGAGTACTCACGATCCGCGACGATCCGTTGCAGGGATGCTTTCAGCTCCGGACGCCCGAAGTCAGGGCGAATACGGCGGGCGATGACCACGATGGTCACTTCAGAAGCTCCCGCGAGCAGGAGGGCCGAAGCTGCGGACTGAGCATGACCACCTTGTACCCAGGTGTCCTCCAGCACGACGATGTGCTGTCCGGCCGCGGCCGCCGGATCAGGCACGGTGAAATGCTCGGGCCGTAACTGACGCCGTTCCGCCTCAGGCACATCGCGTGCAGCATGGAGATCTATCTTCTCCCAGTGACCTGGAAGCACTGCCCCCAGAGTAGCGAGGGGATGGGTTCCTACACGCCCTCGAAGCGAGGGCACGACCGCCATTCCGGTGACGGGCTTTGGAGCGAGCGCACTCAGGCAATGCGCGTGCGCCTCGGCAAACCCTATGAGAAGAAGGAGAAGACGCTGGTAAGAGGGATTTCGGAGCCGATAACGATCAGGCATTGGCTCTTTGTAGCGGTACATGTCCCGGTCTGCTTGCGTGCCCACGGCGGCGTAGGTCAACGGCACGACCCGCTGTGCAACGGGCACACCGCCAGGCCTCGTATCGAGGGTGCAGCGGTAACACCTCGTGTACTGCGGAGAAACAGGGCCGGTGCAGGTGTCGCATGTGACGCTCTGCAACCGGAGCGGGTTCGTCATGATCGCGCCAAGACGTTCACGAATCATGTCCCGGAGCTGCGGGAGTGTCTCCGCCAAGTGTGTCAGCCAATCCTTGAAAGGAGGTCCTCAAGCTGCTTGGGCCGGCGGAGCAGGTCGTCGACGATGACCATGGCCTCATCGACATCACCAGCCACGTGGACGTCGGGCTTGCTCGCCGTAGCCTTTCCCCATTCGGTGCGATCGACCACCGACCGCATCAAAATCACAGGACGACCGTGTTCAACCGCCTTGCGTGCCTGAATGCGTGTGCCGCTTCTTTCGCCGGCCTCAACGATGATCGTCGCCAGACTGTAGCCGGACATCGTGCCGTTGCGAAGCGGGAACGTCGACTTGTCCGGCGCTCTGTCCGGCCAGAACTGGGAGAACACGGCGCCTTGGTCGGCGACCTCTCGATGGAGGTCTCGGTTCTCCGGCGGGAAATGGCGGTGAATCCCCGTGCCGATGATGGCCACTGTCCGGCCCCCTGCCCCGAGTGCGGCCCGGTGCGCGGCCGTGTCGACACCTGCTGCGAGGCCCGAGACCACTGCGAGGTCGCGCTCCACGAGCCGCGTGGCCAACTCCGCCGCCACCGACCTGCCCTGCGATGAAACAGACCGGGAGCCGACCACAGCGACTCCGTCGTCCTCTTCGAGGAGCGTCCCACGAGCGAACAGCAGCGCAGGCCGATCGAACACATCTCGCAGCCGGTGCGGGTAGCGGTCGTCTCCCAATGTCATGACGTGGATGCCGCTCTGCTCCCACGCGGCGATCTCCTCGTTCGCCTGGGCCATCGCCTCTTCCAACGGGTCGGAGAACAGATCGATGGGGGCAAGGCTCTCACGCAGCAACGCCTCCGCGGAGGCGCCTTCGGTGAGGTGCTGCACGAGCTCGCGTTCACCCTTCTCCGTGGAGATACGGCGAAGCAGCGCCACTGTCGCGGCGCGTTCCCTCTCGTCCCGATGGCTCACACCCACAGAGTAGTGTCCTGGCCCGCCCCACGTCATCCCCGCCATCGAACACATGATCCAATATTGACGAACGGTCCACGATTCAGGTGAGGAACGCCGGGCGGAGCATGGTGAAGGCGCGGTCGACCAGGGTGAGGCGGTCGACGGCGCCGCCGGTGCGCAGCCATTCGCGGGCCACCGCGTCCAGGGCCGCGCCCGCCGCTGCCGCCGCCAGGTCGGCCTCCAGCGGCGGCATCCCGCGGTCGGCCAGTGCCTGGATGATCCGGGTGCGGGCCTCGTCGCGTTTCTGCAGGAGCCTGGTGCGCAGCGCGGGCGTGGACTCGATGAGCCGCATCGCGTCGGCCTGCGCGCTGATGCGCGACTCCCAGCCGCGCAGCACTGCGTGCAGGCACTGCCACGGCTCCTCCTGCGGCGGCCGGGCGGCGATCTCCTGCGCGACCTGCTCCCCCATCGTCTCGATCTCGCCGAAGACGACGTCCTCCTTGGTCGGGAAATAGCGGAAGAAGCTGCGTTTCGACATCCCGGCCGCCCTGGCGATGTCGTCGACGGTCGTCTCGTCGAAGCCGCGCTCGGCGAACAACTCCAGCGCCCGCCCGGCCAGCTCGGCGCGTACGGCGCGCCTGGTGCGATCCCGCAGACCTTCCATTCGTGCATTCTACACTGATTGCCATCTGTGGCACTCGGTGTCATATTGGTCCATCGATCTCGAAGGTGGTGGATCTTCATGCACGGCAAGACCGTCCTGGTCACCGGCGGCACCGGTGGCATAGGCAAGGAGACCGCGCGCGGGCTGGTCGCGCGCGGCGCCCGGGTGATCCTGGTCGGCCGCGACCCCGTACGCGCGCGGCGGGCGGCGGACGAGCTCGGCGCGGGCGGTGGCCGGGTCGAGGCCCTGACCGCGGACGTGACCAGGCAACGCGACCTCGCCAGGCTCGCCGCTCAGGTGGCCGAACGTTGCGACCGGCTGGACGTACTGATCAACAACGTCGGTACGAACCCGCCGCGCCGCACCCTCACAGAAGACGGCGTGGAGGCCACCTTCGCCGCCCACGTGCTCACCCCGTTCACGCTCACCCGTCTCCTCCTGCCCCTGCTCGGCGGCCGGGTCGTCAACCTCACCGGAGGCATCCCCGGCGGCCCGATCGAGCTGGACAACCTGCAGGCGGAGCGGCGTTACCTGGGGTGGACGTTCAGCCAGTACAACCACACCAAGACGATGCTCATGGCGATGAGCCTGCGCTTCGCCGAGCAGGAGCAGGTGGCCGGCAGCGGCGTCACGGTCAACGTCGCCTACCCCGGCCACGGCCACACGCCGATGAACCAGTCGATGACGGCGGCCGGCTTCCCCTACGTGTACCGCCCGATCGTCCCGCTGCTGCGGGCCGTGACACCGCGGGTCTTCGGCGACCTGAGCAAGCCGTCCCGCTCCAGCGTCCACCTCGCCTCCAGCGGCGACGTGGAAGGGGTGACCGGGACGTACTTCACCAGCAAGTGCCGCCGCGCTCCCTGGCCGGCCAGCGCGCTCGACCGGCGCAACCAGGACACGATCTGGGCTCTGTGCGAGGACCTGACCAGGGAGACGGTCTGACGTCACGCCATCAGAAACGCTGGCTACCCGGCCTTGCCGGAAGGTGCGGGGGTTACCAGCCGAGGGCCGACGTTCCAGCCGTCGAGCAGCACCCGGCGCTCCTCCGGCGGTACGCCGTCCCACTCGCAGCGGAGCACCCGTTCCTCGCCGGGCAGCAGGTCGATGGCGTTGTCGTCCCAGCGCATCCAGCCCTGTGCGGCGGCCGGCCGCGCGTCGAGCAGGCGCAGGAACGGCGCCGCCGGCCCGTCCTCGTGCCGCACGCGCAGCGTCCACGTCGTGCCGGCGGTCTCCAGGTGCGTGGAGACCCTGGCCTCGCGGAGCGTGAGCAGCCCGGCGAAGTCGGGGCCGGAGGTCAGCAGGTAGCGGTTGCCGGTGGACAGGTCCAGGAGGAGCAGCTCCCCGTCACCGGCGCACCGGATCTCGCCCAGCGGCCGCGGCGGGCCGCCTTCGGTCGTCCAGTGCTCCTTCGCGAGCTCGCTCCCGTCCAGGCGGAGGAAACGGGCCGTGACCTCCGCCGGACCGTCCGACCAGGCCCAGACCGTGGCGGTGACCTCGCCGCCCACGCGCTGAGCCGGGAGCGCCGCGCAGACGTGGGCGTTGCGGTACGCCCGGCGTACGTAGTGGTAGACAGCCTTGGGCTCGCCGAAATAGTCGACGGCGGCCGTGCACCACCCGTTGGGGAAGGACTCGTTGAGCTGCCACGGCAGCACGCCACAACTCTCGGGCCGGCGCAGGTTGGCCTCCACGGCGTACCGCAGCCCGTCGGCCTGGAGGAACTGGCTGGCCCTCGACATGGTCGCGAGGTCGCCGATCGCGCCGCCGAACGCCTCCTGGACCAGCGGCTCGTTGTTCCACCACCGGCCGAGGTGGTCCCAGACGGGGTGGCGGGTCGTCGGAAGGCGGCGCGCCTGCTCGGGCACGACCGACTCGATCGCCCGTACGTTGCTCATCCCCTCGACCCCGAACTCGCTGAGCAGCAACGACCGCCCCCGGTCGTAGAAGCCGTAGTGATCGGACAGACCCTGGTGCTCCCACGGGCCGTGCGCGTCGTGCGGGCTCGGGCCTTCGAAGGTGTTGCCGAACACCGGCCCGGACGGTGAGGTCGGCAACCAGTGCCGGTCGGGGTCGAGCCGCGCCACGACGTCATGCAGCGCCTGGAGCACCGGGGATTCCGCGTCGGTCAGCGGGACGCCGTCGGCTCGCTGCAACTCGTTCCCGCCGCACCAGACGGCCAGGCTGGGGTGGTTGCGGCGGGCGGGCACGATGCGCTCGGCCTCCCACGCCATCCGCGCGACGAACGCCTCGTCCTCGCTGGGCACGCTGCGCATGCCGGAGCTGGACTGGGCGAACTCCTGCCAGACCAGAATCCCGTACTCGTCGCACAGGTCGTAGAACATGGTGCTCTCGACGAGCCCGCCGCCCCACACCCGCAACATCGTCACGCCGGCGTCGCGGGCCAGCGTGAGGAGGTGCCGCACCCTGGCCTCCTCGACCGCGCCGTAGAGAGCGTCGGCGGGCACCCAGTTCCAGCCCTTGATCGTGACCGGCTCCCCGTCGACGGTCAGCCGGTACGGGAGCGCACCCGTCTGGTCGGCGCGGAACCGTACGTCGCGGAAGCCGACGCGAACCCGGCGCTCGTCGCCCTTCACCGCGGTGGTCAGCTCGTAGAGGTGGGCCTCGCCGTGGCCGTTGAGGCGCCACCGGCGGGGCTGCCCGACCTGGAGGACCGCGTGCTCGCCGGTGGCCGTCGCGACCACCCGGCCGTCGGCGTCCCTGAGTGTGTGCTCGACGTCCACCTGCGGGCCGTCCACCTCGGTTCTCACGACGATTTCCGAGCCCGCGGGCCGGGCCCAGACGTCGGCCAGCCTCGTGGGCCCGGTGACGCGCAGCCGTACGGGCCCCCACAGTCCTTGGTGCACGATTCGCGGGCAGAAGTCCCACCCGTACCCCATCCGCCCCTTGTGCACGCTGACCTTGGCCGTGTAGCCGACCTGCGGCTCGCTGACGGGCGCCGGATCCACGACCACCGCCAGGCTGTGTTCGCCCGTGATGAGCCCGGTCACCTCGACGACCAGCGGGACGTACGTGCCCTCGTGCGTGGCGATGCGCTCGCCGTCGAGGTAGACGGAGGCGGAGTGGTCGATGCCGTCGAACTCCAGGAACGCCCGCTCCCCGGGTGCCATGTCCGGCGCGCTCAGCCTGGTCCGGTAGACCCAGGTCCGCTGGGACACCCACTCGGAGAGCAGGCTCTGCCTGCCGACGTACGGGCTCGGCACCTGGTCGGCGGCCAGCAGATCCGCCAGCACGCTGCCCGGCACCCTCGCGGGAATCCACCCGCCCGCGCCGCGGCCGTCCCTGGCGTGGAGCTGGGCCCGGTGCAACTGCCAGTCGTCCCCGAGGAAACCCCGAAGCTCCCATCGCTGATCCATGCGCGCCTTCCGTCCGCTTGTGTGGGATCGTTCCCACACAAGCCTAACGGTGGAAGGGCGAGGCTGCGTCGGCGGATCCCGTCACCCGGGTGGCGCGCCGGCGGCCATGGCCTTCACGTCCGCGGTCGTCACCGGCCGGAGCACTGCCTCGCGGACGGCGGTGAACCAAACCTCAGGTTCATCTGTCTGATGAGTAGAGCGAGGAGGTTCGCATGCCCATCAGACCGGTTGCCACCACCTTCATGGCCCTGGCACTGACCATGGCCGGCGTCCAGCCGACGAGCGCACAGGGGGCGAGCACGCCCACCACGAACGTCCAGTCCATCGAATCGAAACCGTGGATCAAACTCGCGGGCACGTCGGGCAAGCTCAACGACGGGCCGGGAGCGGTCCGCCTGGCCTCGTACTCCCTGGTCTTCGACGCCGGCCAGGGCTACTACGGCTACCTGCGCGAGGGCGACAGGTTCGTCAGGACGCCGTACCGCGAGGCGCTGGTAGCGCCCGGGCAGCGGTGGGTGGCCGGGATTCCGGACCACCGGCTGTGGCTGCCCATGAAGAAGATCGACCTGATCGATCGTCAGAGCCGCCGGAAGTACACCATTTCCCTGCCCGCGCCGGCGACGTCCCCCGAGTGGTCGCCGGACGGCCGCACGCTCCTGCTCACGGCGTACGACAAGCACCGTGACGGAAGCCTGACCATCATCGGCTTCATCACCGTGAACGTGGCCGACCGCGTTCCCCGCCTGGTCAAAGCCGGGCCCCGCCGCACCGTCTCCGACTGGTCCATCGGACGTACCCTCCGCTTCTACTTCGCCGGCAGGTCCGGCCGGGTGCTGGCCAAGCACAACGATGCGGACCCCTCTTCGCCCAAGAGCCGCATCGCCGTCTACGACCAGCGCGGGAAGTTGCGCAGGTTCTACACAGGCGTCGGCGCCTTCGACGTGTGGTCCGCCGTGACGGTCTCCTCGCCCTCGGGGCGGTTGTTCGCCACAGTGGTCCGCAAGGGCGACAACAGGGTGCAGATCGGCATCGTAGAGGCTTCGACCGGGAAGATCCTCCACCGGATCGGCAAGAAGGACGTCCGCGCCTTCGCCGGCTGGTACGACGACGAGCACATCATCGTGAAGCGGGTGAACGGCCTCACGCAGCTCTTCCAACGCGTCGACCTCTCCGGCAGGGCCGACCTCGACCTGATCAAGGAGAAGCTCGTCGTCGGCATCGCCGACTACAAGCCGCACCTGGAGCGGGTCAACTTCGTGCGCCCGAACTAGCCGCTCCAGCGTGCACCCCGGGTCCGACGTCACGCCACACGTGCGCTGCATCGCACCACTCCATGGTCAGGGCAATGAAGCGCAACGGGACCCTCTTCATCGGCGCGGCGCTGACGTTGATCGGCACGCTGGTCCACGTCTTCCCCCGCACCAGACGATGGTCACCGTGATCCTCGGGCTGGCCGGTGCGCTGTCGTACACCGTCGGCATCGGCGGGATACGGCGGGCCCGGAGCGCGAGCCGTACGTCGTGATCGCGGCCTGCGTGACGTGGGGCGGCTTGCCGCCCCACGTCACGCTCCGCCGGCCCCGCGAGGCTCTCCCCCTCCGTCCGCGCGCTGGCCCCGGCAGCCGCACCGCCGCTGACCGGCCGGTCCGTCGCCGACGACGCGGCTGCCTACGGTCGGGGTCCCGTCATCCGGTGAAGCGGATCGTGGCGCCCTTGCTGGTGATGGCCAGCACGCGGAAGGAAAGGGTGTTCTTGCCGTTGCTCTGCATGTTGCCCCGAGCCCCTTCACCCAGGGAAGTCGTCAAGCCGGGCGCCCGCACCACGACCATGTCCTGGTTGAAGATGCCGCCGACGAACTCCTTGGAGACGTACACCCTGGAGAAGCCGTAACGCTTCGCGGAGATGCGAAAGCTCACCTTCTTCGAGAACGTGAACTTGCATTTCCCGTCGTAGCAGCCGCGGTAGCTGGGCTTGGCCGTGGCGGCGGCGGGGGTGGCGGCCACGACGGGCGTCACGACCATGGCGCACGCAAGGGTCAGGGCGCTGATGGCCTTCCTGTGCATGGTCTTACCTTTCATCCGTTCAACGAAAGCGTGATCTTTCTATCGCGTCTCCGGCGGGAGGGGTCCCGACGCCGTGGCACGACACTGGTGGCTGATGTCGTCGCGCGAGCAAGGGAGCAGAGATGCCAGGCGTACCGACCGGGCGAATGGCGCTGGTGAGCGCGGTGACCGCAGCCGGACTGCTCACCGGCTGCGGCTCCCCGGCCGAGAAAATGGCCTCGCCGGCTACGTCCCCGCAGCCTTCCCTTTCTGAGGCGAGTCCCCCGTCGTCGGCCCCCTCCCCATCAGCGACGCCCTCGCCGTCATCGACCCCCTCGCCGACGCCGTCGGCGCTCCCGAAGGCCAGGAACGGTACGAGACTCCGGGCGTGCCGGGACGCGAAGTGCGAGGTGCTCATCTCGGACGGTCGGACCATCAGGCTGGACGACAAGTGGGGCTTGATGCCCATCAACGTCACCGTCGAGGACGACTCGGTCACCTTCCACGCCTTCACCGCGTCCGGCATGCAGGTCACCATGTCCGAGCAGACGCCGGACCAAGGAGGCCCCAGCACCATCAACGACGTCAGCTTCGAGGTCCTGGCGGTCAAGGGGAAGAAGGCCGTCATCAAGATCACGCACTAGGAGAGCGGTCACCAGGCGTCGCAGACGTACAGCAGGCTGTACGTGACCCACCGCGACGACCGTTACATCGAGAAGTGATCACACCGTCCCGTTGCCTGCCTGTGTTCGCCTCCAGAAGGCACGAAGCAGATCAAGCGCGCTGAAAAGGCCGGGGCTGGCGTACGTGAGGTCTTCGGCGAGCCTGGGGTACTCGGCCACCCATGCAGGTGGCGGATCGGGGATGTCCGCAGGCACCAAGTGGGTGTCTCGAGCGGCGAACACGTGGTGCACCACATCGAGCAACCCAAGGTTCACCGATGTCGTATAGCGGCTCATGTGAACTCCTGGATGGCCCGCTCCACGGCGAGCTCGGCCCGGGCACCGGCTCGTTGTGCGGCTTTCAGACGTTGCCCCTTGGTCGCGGCGCCACGATCGAGCAGCTCAGCCACGGCCAAGTCGATCAGGTCCTGGCCGGCCCGGTCCGCCGCGGACTCCGCGATCGCGCGTACGGGTTTCGTCACTCGAAAGCCCTCATGCTCTTCTACTTCATCACCGCGCAACCCGGCAGCCCACAGGACCTGCTGAAGACCGCCTTCGCCCACAAGGCGTCGTTCGCGCCGGGCAAGAAGTGGGAGTACAGCAACACCGGCTACATCGTGCTCGGCCTGCTCATCGAGAAGATCGACGGCAAGCTCGTCGACATCACCAACCTCGACCCGTCGTGGGGCGGCGCCGCCGGCCAGCTCATCGCCACCCCCAGCGATCTCAACCGCTTCTGGCAGGCCCTGATGGACGGCAAGCTCCTCAAGCCCGCGCAGCTCAAGGCCATGAAGAAGACCGTCAAGGCACCCGGCATGCCGGCTGGCTGGGAGTACGGGCTCGGCCTGATGAAGATGCCGGTGAGCTGCGGCACGGCATGGGGGCACGGCGGCGACATCGACGGCTACGAGACCCGCGGCGGCGTCACCGACAAGGGCGGGCCCTCGGCCGCGTGCGGCGGGTGGGGTGACCTTGGCCGTGCCGTAAAGGATGGTCCCGCAGAACCTCCGCGGACGGAAAGCGTCACTCCCACTCGATCGTGCCGGGGGGCTTGCTGGTCACGTCGAGCACCACGCGGTTGACCTCGCGGACCTCGTTGGTGATCCGGGTCGAGATGCGGGACAGCACGTCGTAGGGCACCTTCGCCCAGTCGGCCGTCATGGCGTCCTCCGACGTCACCGGGCGCAGCACCACCGGATGGCCGTAGGTGCGCCCGTCGCCCTGCACCCCCACCGAGCGCACGTCGGCCAGCAGCACCACGGGGCACTGCCAGATCTGCCGGTCGAGGCCCGCCCTGGACAGCTCTTCGCGGGCGATCGCGTCGGCCTCGCGCAGCAACTCGAGGCGCTCGCGCGTCACCTCTCCGACGATGCGGATGCCCAGGCCGGGGCCGGGGAACGGCTGGCGCCAGACCATGGCGGCGGGCAGCCCGAGCTCCTCACCGGCCCGGCGGACCTCGTCCTTGAACAGCGCCCGCAGCGGCTCCACCAGCGTGAACCGCAGGTCGTCCGGCAGGCCGCCGACGTTGTGGTGGGACTTGATGTTGGCGGTGCCGGTGCCGCCGCCCGACTCGACCACGTCGGGGTAGAGCGTGCCCTGGACGAGGAACTCCACGGGCTTGTCGGCCATGATGGCGCGCTGTTCGTCCTCGAAGACGCGGATGAACTCGCGGCCGATGATCTTCCGCTTCTCCTCGGGGTCGGTGACGCCTTCCAGCGCCTTGATGAAGCGGTCGGCGGCGTCGACGACGCGCAGCTTGACGCCGGTGACGGCCACGAAGTCGCGCTCGACCTGCTCGGCCTCGCCCTTGCGCAGCAGGCCGTGGTCGACGAAGACGCAGGTCAGCCGGTCGCCGATGGCGCGCTGCACGATGGCGGCGGCCACCGCGGAGTCGACGCCGCCCGACAGCGCGCAGATCGCGTGGCCGTCGCCGACCTGGCGGCGCACGGCCTCGACGGAGTCTTCGACGATGTTGAGCATGGTCCAGGACGGGCGGCAGCCGGCCGCCTCGAGGAAGTGCCTGAGCACCGCCTGCCCGTGCTCGGAGTGGAGCACCTCCGGGTGGAACTGCACGCCGTAGAGGCCCTTCTCGGGGTGCTCGAAGGCGGCGACCGGCGTCTGGCTCGTCGAGGCGGTCACCGTGAACCCCTCGGGCGCGCTGGCCACGCTGTCGCCGTGGGACATCCAGACCTTCTGGGCGCTCGGCAGGCCCGCGAAGATGACGCCCTCGTGGAGAACTTCGAGCGCGGTGCCGCCGTATTCGGCGACGCCCGTGCGGGCCACCTCGCCGCCCAGCGCCCGCGCCATGGCCTGGAAGCCGTAGCAGATGCCGAACGTGGGCACGCCCGTCGCGAACAGCCCGTGCGGCACGGGCGGCGCGCCGTCGGCGTAGACCGAGGAGGGACCGCCGGACAGGATGATCGCCTTCGGATTCTTCGCCATCATCTCCTCGACGGGCATCGACGAGGGGACGATCTCGGAGTAGACGTGGCACTCGCGCACCCGCCTGGCAATGAGCTGCGCATACTGCGCGCCGAAGTCGACCACCAGAACCGTGTCGAATTCAGACACTGAAGACCCTCCAGAAGGCGGAACGCGGTGAGTACAGTCTATCGGCCTTGTGCATTACGCCTGGCCTGGCTCCCGCTCTCGTGCTAACACAGAACAATGGATCTTGTCTGGCCGGCGACGACCTGGGCTCTCTGGGTCGCCACCCTGGCCGCCGCCTTCAAGGTGTCCGGTCGCGACAGGACCCCGGAACGGGAGCCGCGCCATCCGGCGCCCGCCCCCGTGGCGGAGCTCTTACGCGGCATGCGGGTGCAGGACGTGTTCCATTCGGCGCTGTTCGAGCTGGCGGGGCGCGGGTGGGCCATCGTGGAGGGCGACCGGCTGTCGCTGACGCCGCGGCGGGCGGAGCCCCTCCTGCCGTACGAGCAGTGGGTGCTCGATCAGGTGAGCACCCGGATGGGCGGGGCTCCGAGGGCCCCGGTGATCGCGCTCATGCCCGACGGGCAGGCGCTCGACCGCGAGTTCCTCCCCCTGGTCCGGCAGTGCGCCATCGACCTCGGGCTGGCGCGGCGGCGCTGGTCGAGCATGATCGTCCCGTTGCTGCTGGCCGGCGGGCTGGTGGTCCCGTGGTTCGCCACCGTGTCCGCGGCCGGCCTGTCATGGCCCGGGATGATCGCGACGATGGTGTCGTTCGTGGCCGGGTTCGGGCTGCTCCTGGCGGGCCGCGGGTTCCTGCTGACTCCCGCCGGACGTGAGGTCGCCGGGCCGGGGCACGTGGAGGTGAACCCGCAGCAGGAATGGATCTTCACGGGCAGCGGCTGGCGCGGCGTGGAGATCGTGCCGGCGGCCGCCGTCGCGCGGGGCCCGAAGCGGCAGGAGATCAGGGGTCACGTCGTCAAACGCTGGGTCGAGGTCGCCACGGACACAGAGAACACCTACCACATCGCGGTGCACGACGGCAGCTCGGAGACGGCCGTCGCGTTCCGGGTCAAGCAGGGCGTCTACCAGGACGTGCTGCCGGGTGACTCCGTACGCCTGCTGGTCAAGCCGCGCAGCGGCACGGTGGTGCGGGTGCTGGCCCACGAACGTCAGTGGTGAACCGGCAGCCGCCCGCTGAGCAGCGTCTCGGTCTGCAGGCGTAACCGCGCGGCGTGCTCCGGGTCGGTCAGCAGCAGGAACCTCTCGTCGCGGATGGCCTCCACCACCAGGCCGGCGACCTCGGACGGCTCCACGCCGCGCTCGACCGCCCTGCTCACCGCCTCCTGCGCGGCCACCTCGTCCTGGCCGGGCACGGTGGCCAGGCTCGGAGGTCGCAGCCGCGCCGAGTCGGCGATGCGCGTCCTGACCGCGCCGGGGCAGAGCGCGGTCACGCGCAGCTTGGAACCCGCATCGGCCAGGTCGTGGGCGAGCGCCTGGGAGGCGGCCAGCGCGGCGTGCTTGCCGACCGCGTAGCCGCCCGTCCCCGGCGTGGTGAACAGCCCGGCCACGGACACCGTGTTGACGATGTGTCCCTCGGTGTCCTGCTCGATCATGCGGGGCACGAACTCGCGGATGCCGTGCAGCACGCCCCACAGGTTCACCCCGAGCAGCCAGGCGAGGTCCTCCTCGCCGCGGGTCCACAGGTGACCGCCCTGGAAGACGCCCGCGTTGTTGCACAACACGTGTACGGCCCGCAGCTCCCCGAAACACCGGTCGGCCAGGTGGCGTACGGAGGACGCGTCGGACACGTCGGTGATCTGCGTGAGCACCTCGGCGTCGCCCGCCCGCGCGGCCGTCTCCGCGAGCGCCCCGTGATCGACGTCGGCGAGCATCAGCGTCATGCCCTCGGCCGCGAACCTGAGGGCCAGCGCCCGCCCGATGCCGCTGCCCGCGCCCGTT
Source organism: Nonomuraea sp. B1E8 (assembly GCF_039871515.1). Classification (NCBI taxonomy): domain Bacteria; kingdom Bacillati; phylum Actinomycetota; class Actinomycetes; order Streptosporangiales; family Streptosporangiaceae; genus Nonomuraea; species Nonomuraea sp. B1E8. The sequence goes on from NZ_JBDPLS010000001.1 coordinate 811,277, forward strand.
ATCACGGCGACCTTGCCGGAGAGCTCGCGCACGGACAGACCTCCTCAGCGACCGGCACTGCAGGGTGCTCCGGATCACCAGACGCTACAGGATGCCACCGATCAAGCCCAGAGGCGGCGAACCGAGATCGAGCAGCGACTTGTGGAAGCGCTGCAGGGTGAAACCGGCGCCCCATTCCCTGCGGGCCTGCTCGCGCAGGTCGCGGATGAGCAGCTTGCCCCACGTGTAGCGGCCGTACGTCGGGTCGAACGACGCCCGTTCCGCCTCCGCCGTCGCGGCGGGGCCGGCCAGGTGCGTGTCCGACGCGAACCGCCTGGCGCCCTCCTCGACCGTCATCTGGCCGGTGTGCACGCCGATCGCGCAGGCCAGCCGGGTGACGCGGATCAGCGCCTCCAGCCAGACGCCGATCTCGAAGCGGGGGTCGCCGGCCTCGAAGCCCTCCTCGACGCAGAGCTCCTCGGCGTAGTGGGCCCAGCCCTCGATGAACGCGGTCGACTGCAGCAGCCTGCGCACCTCCGACGGCGCCCGCCGCAGTGCCCTGGCGTGCGAGAAGTGCCCGGGGGCGACCTCGTGCACGTTGATCGCGGGCAGCGTGGTGCGGCTGAAGACCTCCAGCCACTCCTCCTGGTCCTGCCGCGGCCAGCTGGGGTCGGGCGGCGTGACGTGGTACCAGGAGGGGCCCTCGGGCTCGCCGGGCGCGTTCCACGCCATCATGGCCATCGCCCAGCGGCGCGACTCGGGCGCCGGCCCGACCAGGCACTCGCCGTCGTGGTAGGGCACGAGGTCCTTCTCGCGGGTGAACGCGATGGCCTTCTCCGTGCCGACCCTGGCCGCCTCGATCACGCCGTCGGCGTCGGGGTGGTCCTTGACCAGCTCGCGTACGACGTCGAGGGGCGGGCGGCCCTGCTCGCCCAGCTTGGCGCAGGACTCGGCGAGCAGCGCCATGAGCCGGTCGCGCTCGGCGTCGGCCCGCTCCGCCAGCCTGCCCAGGTCGACGGGGAGCCCTTCGGCCGTGCCCATGAGACCGGCCAGGGCCTCGCCGCCGAGCGCCGCGTCGGGGTCGCCCTCGTCCGCCGCCCGCTGGATGTGGGCGACGAGCCTGCCGTGCGCCTGCAGCGCGGTCTCGTCCGTGACCCCGGCGGCCAGGCCCTTGGCGGTGTTCACCAGGGATTTCGCGACGGGGGCCGGGATCCGGTCGAGCGCGTCGATCGCGTTGCTCACGGCTTCCGGCCACAGTGCGAGGTGGGCGGCCTTGGCCTCGGCGCGGTCGCCGGCCGGGGCGTAGTCGCGGTCGTAGCAGGCCAGGTCGAGGTTGGACAGGTGGAGCAGCGGGTTCCTGCGGTGCAGGGCCAGCTCACCGAGCCGGGTGCGCAGGCCCTCCTCGAACACCTCCAGGTGCCTGGCGTCGTGTGAGCCGGCGGGCGCGGCTCCCTCGCCGAGCCGGGCCAGTCCGGCGCGTACGCCGTCGGGCGACAAATCCTGGATCCGGCCGTCGTACTCGTGCCTGCCGCCGCCCTCGCGCGCCTCGGGCACGATCAGGTCGGCGACGGCTCTCAACCTGGCGTCAAGTTCGGTCATGGCGCCGACGCTAGCGCACAACTTTTGCGCAGATTAATGGCGCGCGTCCCAGTAGACCGGAATGCGAAACTGGGCCGTATGGCCCTCCAGATCACGACGCTCGCGGAGCGTCCGGAGCTCGCGCCGGCGTTGTGGGACATGGACCATACGTGGCAGGAGTTCATGCTCAACGACCCGATCGCCGACCTGTTCTACGCGGTCGCCACCACCGCCTACGCCGACTACGTGCTCGTGGCCGACGACGACGCCGAGCCCGGCAGGCTGGTGGCGCGGGCGTGCATGATCCCGTTCGTGGCGAAGGGGTCCGAGCTGCCCGACGACGGCTGGGACGCCGTGATCCGCTCGGGCCGGCTGGCCCGCGACCGCGGCGCCCGGCCCGACGCCGTCTCCGCCCTGGAGATCACCGTGCGGCGCGACCTGCAGGGCACGGGGCTCTCCTCGCAGATGGTGGCGGCGATGCGCCGCCACGCCGCCGACCGCGGCTTCTACGAGCTCGTCGCGCCGGTCAGGCCCAACACCAAGCACCTCGAACCCCACACCCCCATGAGCGAGTACGCCTTCCGCACCCGCCCCGACGGCCTGCCCCATGACGCCTGGCTACGGGTGCACGTGCGGGCCGGCGGGAAGATCGTCAAGGTGGCGCCGCGCTCGATGGTGATCGCGGGCACGCTCGCGGAGTGGCGAGGGTGGACGGGCCTGCCGTTCGACCGTACGGGGGCCGTCGAGGTGCCGGGAGCGCTCAATCCCGTGCACTGCGACGTGGAACACGACCACGCCGTCTACGTGGAGCCCAACGTCTGGGTCTGCCATCCGCTGGGCTGACCCGGCTCAGGGCGGACGCGAAGTCCGTCGACGATCCGCCACATGGACCGGTGGCAGAGCGCGCGGAAGTCGTCCTCGTCCATCCCCATCCGGCCGCTCAGGAACTGCTGCACCAGGCCCTGCGTGCACGACGAGACGGTCAGCGCGGTCTCGAGCACGTCGTCCTCGCGCAGCAGCCCCGTGCGCATGCCCTCTTCTGCGAGCTCCGCGAGGACGGCGAACGGCGGGCCCTGCCCGTCGCGGAAGTCCTCGGGGAAGCGGCGTGCCCCCGTCCACGCGTCGAGGACCAGGAACCGGTACAGGTGCCGGTTGCCGAGCGCGAAGTCGAGGAAGTCGTCGAGCGCCGCCGAGATCCGTTCCAGGAGATCCCCCGAGGGGGATCGCCGCCGCCACTCCGCGGCCAGCTCGCTCGCGCTGCGGTTGGCGACGGCCCGCAGCAGCGCATCCCGGTTGGGGTAGTGCCGGTAGATGGCCATGGCGGTGATGCCCGCGGCGTCACCGACGCGCCGCATGCTGACCGCGGCGGCGCCCTCCTCGTGGAGGATGCGCTGCGCTACGGTCACGATGCGCTCGGCGGTACCAGCACCCGTCACGTTTACAGCGTATGCGCAGGAGCGAGATGGCGGTGCCCCGATGGACGCCATGTGCCGGGAGGAAGAAGATTCGGTATCGCTACCGGCAGGTAGTTTTTGCCGATGCATGGCATGGGGACACAATTCCTCCATGGCATCCATCGCTCCGCTACGACCCGGAGATCCGCCACGGCTGGGCGGCCTGGATCTCACCGGCAGGCTAGGCGAGGGCGGCCAGGGCGTCGTCTACCTCGCCAGCGACCCGTCGGGCACACGCGTGGCCGTCAAGTGGATGCGTCCCGACCTGGCGGGCGACCAGGTGAGCGTCGAGCGGTTCCTGCGCGAGGTCGAGGTGGCCCAGCAGGTCGCGCCGTTCTGCACCGCCGCCGTCCTCGGCACCGGCGTCGAGCAACACCGCCCCTACATCATCAGCGAGTTCATCGAGGGGCCGTCGTTGCAGCAGGTCGTGATGGAGGAGGGGCCGCGCTCGGGCTCCGTCCTGCACCGGCTGGCCATCGGCACCGCCACCGCGCTGGCCGCCATCCACCAGGCCGGCATCGTGCACCGCGACTTCAAGCCCGCCAACGTGATCATCGGCGCCGACGGGCCCAGAGTGATCGACTTCGGCATCGCGCGGGCGCTGAACGCCACCGCGACGATCACCGGCACGGTCGTGGGCACGCCCGCGTACATGGCGCCCGAGCAGATCATGGGGCACACCGCCGGGCCGGCCGCCGACATGTTCTCGTGGGCCAGCACGATGGTGTTCGCCGCCTCCGCCCGGGCTCCGTTCGGCAGCGACACGATGCCCGCGGTGATCAACCGCGTGCTCAACCAGCACCCCGACCTCGGCATGCTGGACGGCCAGCTGCGCGACGTGGTGGTCGCGTGCCTGGCCAAGGACCCCGCGCAACGGCCGACCGCGGAGCAGGTCATCATGCGGTTGCTGCAGCGCCCCGCGCCCAACGCCGGCATCCTCGCCGAGGCCGCCGCCGAGGCCGCGCCCCAGGCGCCCTTCGCCCATCACCGAGGACAACCCTCGGGGCCGCACTCAGCGCCGCACCCCGGGCCGCACTCAGCGCCGCACTCCGGGCCGCACTCCGGGCCGCACTCCGGGCCGCACTCCGGGCCGCACTCGGGCCCCCACCCGGGACCCCACTCGGGGCCGCCTTTCGGCCGGCCGCACGGACCGGTCGCGCCGCCGGAACCACACGCCGCCACCGTGCCGCCCCCGCACCATCCAGGGCCCTGGCCGCCGGCGCGGCACGAGCAGATCGCCCATCAGCCGTACGCCACGCAACCGCAACGCAAGAACAGGACCCCGCTGATCGTCGGCGTCACGGTGGCGGTCGCCCTGCTGCTGCTCGCCGGCGTGGTCGTGACCATCCAGGTCAACCAGGCCTCGCTCGCCGAGCCGTCCCGCACCAGGACCCACGGGCCGTCGCGGACCACCGCGACGCGCGACCCGTCGCCGGGCACCACGCGGGCCGCCGTGCCGCCCACCGGCACGAAGACGCGGCTTCCCGGCGGCGAGATCCACCTGTACGAGAATCCCGCCGACGCGATCTTCCTGACCTCCTACGAGATCAAGGACGAGAAGAAGGACGACTGGATCGACTACGCCAGGGACTCCCTGCACGGCTCGTTCACGAAGTACGCCGGCAATTGGGAGTCGATGGTCTCGCCCGACGGCCGCTACCTCGCGCACCGGGGCAGGAGCTACAGCTCCGACGACTTCGACTTCATCGTCATCACCGACCAGGACTCCGGCGAGCGTTCCACGATCAAGATCGTGAAGGAACCCCTGATCAGCACCATCAGGGCCTGGTCGAAAGACGGCGAGCGCATCCTGCTGAACACCGAGAAGAAGAACGGCGACGACTGGCTCCACCTGGGCTTCACCATCGTCGACGTGGCCACGAAGAAGGCCACCACGATCGACGTGGCCGACACCTCGATCCGCGGGACCGCCTTCGGCTTCGACGGCGCCGACGAGGGCACGGTCAACGTCTATGGCGACGAGAAGAACCAGGGCCTGCGCTTCTTCGACGCCGAGGGCAGGGCCACCCGCTCGTTCCCCGGCATCGGCACGATGTCGGCCGGCACGCAGGACATCTTCTCGCCCTCGGGCCGCGCGTTCGTCACCGACTGCCCCAACGGCGGTGGCGGGGACCACTGCATCTGGGACTCGGAGTCGGGCGAGCGCCTGCGCAAGTTCTCCTCCGACTGCGACAAGGTGCTCGGCTTCTACGACGAGAAGCACCTCTACTGCTGGGAGCAGGACAACGCGCCCAACGACGAGGTCCAGGTGATCGACTTCAGCGGGAAGCTGCTGCGCAAGCTGCTGGAAGTGCCCGACGACATCAACTTCAGCCCGGCGTTCACCATCAATCCGGACAGAGTTTCCTGAACCGCCCTGCCCGCACAACCGTGATGGAGGGCATGAAGACGCTGATCCGTACGGCCGTGACCGCTACGGCGCTGGCGACGGTGGCAGCCGCCTGCGCCTCCGCGCCGGAAGGGGCGCCGCCCGGCAGGACGAGCCTGGGCGCCGCCCGCCTGGTGGCCTACACCGGATGCGACGACCTGCTCGCGGGCCTGCGCGAGCAGGCCGCCAGGAACGTCGGCCCGTACGGCTTCGGCAACGCCATGCCCATGACCGCCAGGGCGGAGGCGAGGGCCGACACCGGGGCCTACACGCCCGAGCACTCCACGACCAACGTGCACGAGGCGGGGGTGGACGAGCCCGACCTGGTCAAGACGGACGGCGACCGGCTCGTCACGGTCACGGACGGCACCCTGCGGATCATCGACACCGCCACGAAAAAGGTCACCGCGTCCCTCGACCTGACCGGCGGCGACGGGCCCGGCGTCCCCGCCGACCTGCTGCTCTCCGGGGACCGCGCGCTGGTCATGTTGCGCGGCGGCGGCGCCGTGTACCGCTCCTTCGGGCCGCCGCGCGACACCCGGTACGTGCTGGTCGACCTGGCCGGCGAGCCCAAGGTGCTGAGCACGGTCGAGCCGCAGGGCACGTACGTCGACGCCAGGATGGTCGGCTCGACGGTCAGGCTCGTCACCCGCAGCCAGCCGGACATCACGTTCCCGCAGGTCAGACGGGGAGACGTCCCGGAGGCCGAGCGCGTCAAGCGGAACCAGGAGGCCGTGCGCAAGGCGCCGGCCGAGGCCTGGCTGCCCAAGATCAAGATCACGGACGCGTCGGGGACGGCCGAGGAGAGCACCGTCGCGTGCGACCGGGTCAGCCACCCCGCCGACTACACCGGCACCTCGATGTTGACCGTGCACACCATCGACCTGGCCCAGGGAGTCGCCGGCACCGACCCGATCGCTCTGGCGGCCGACGGCGACATCGTGTACGGCACGGGCGGCAGCCTCTACGTGGCCAGCAACCCGCTCTGGTGGGGCATGCCGTTCCGCCCGCTGCCGGTCGCCCCCACCACCTCGCGGGGCGTGGCCCCGGCCGAGGAGCCCACTCCCAGCGAACCCGCCGTGACGGGCACCATGGTCGATGTCCCGCCGACCAGGATGACGGTCACGGCGACGTCGCCTCCCGTGCCCCGGCCGATCCCCACGCTCCCGCCCGAGGAGACGCAGATCCACCGGTTCGACGTCTCCAAGCCGGGCCCGCCCGCCTACGTGGCGTCGGGGAAGGTGGCGGGACGCCTGCTGAACCAGTACTCGCTGTCGGAGCACGAAGGTCACCTCCGCGTCGCCACCACGCTCAACTCCCGGGACGGCCGGAGCAGTTCGAGCACCGTCCACGTGCTCGACGCCGCCACCATGGAGATGAAGGGCGAGGTCGGCGGCCTCGGCAAGGGCGAGCGCATCTACTCGGTCCGGTTCATCGGCCCCGTCGGCTACGCCGTCACGTTCAGGCAGGTCGATCCCCTCTACACCCTCGACCTGCGCGACCCGGCGGCGCCCAGGGTGACCGGCGAGCTGAAGATCACCGGCTACTCCGCCTACCTCCACCCGGCCGGCGACGGCCGGCTGATCGGCATCGGCCAGGAGGCGAACGAGGAGGGCAGGACGCAGGGCACGCAGGTGTCGTTGTTCGATGTCAGCGACCCCGCCTCCCCGCGCAGGTTGTCGCAGCTGTTCCAGAAGGACTCCGGCTCCGAGGCCGAGTGGGACCCGCACGCCTTCCTCTACTGGCCCAGGACCGGCCTGGCGGTGCTCCCGCTGAGGAGCGGCGACGAGTCGGGCGCGCTCGCGCTGAAGATCTCCGATTCGGGCGTGTCGAAGCTCGGCATGATCAGGCATCCGGCGCAGCGCGGGGAGAACGAGCGCGGTTTCCAGCCCGGCATCCAACGCTCGGTGGTCATCGGCGACTCCTTGTGGACGGTCTCCCCCCAGGGCGTGCAGGTCAACGACGCCACCACGCTCGCCGAGCAGGCGTGGATCCCGGCAGGCTGATCGGCTAGGACTCGGGCGCGACCACGGGGACGATCTCCGGCGCGCCGAGCCTGATCGCGTCGGCCTCCTGGTCGGAGTCCTGCTCCTGGGAGCGGCGCTCGGCCTCCACGCGTTTGGTGAAATATCCCACCTCCCGCTTGACCTGCTCGCCGTCCCAGCCAAGCGGCTCGGCGAGCAGTTCGGCCGACTCCTGCGCCACGGCCACGCCGCGGTGGAAGGTCTCGATGGAGATGCGCGTACGCCGGGTCAGCACGTCGTTGAGATGCCGGGCGCCCTCGTGCGTGGCGGCGTAGACGATCTCGGCGCGCAGGTAGTCGTCGGCCCCGCTCAGCGGCCTGCCCAGCGACGGGTCACGCTCGATCAGCTCCAGCACCTCGTCGATCAGCGAGCCGTAACGCTGCAGCAGGTGCTCGATCCTGGCCACGTGCAGCCCGGAGGTGTGGGCGATGCGGTGCCGGGAGTTCCACAGCGCCTGGTAGCCCTCCGCGCCCGCCAGCGGGACGCGGTCGGTGCACGAAGAGGGCACCCGCTGGTCGAGGCCGTGCGCCACGGCGTCGACCGCGTCACGCGCCATGACCCGGTACGTGGTGTATTTTCCGCCGGCGGTCATCACCAGGCCCGGCACCGGATGGGCGACCACGTGCTCCCTGGACAGCTTGGACGTCTCGTCCGACTCGCCCGACAGCAGCGGGCGCAGCCCCGCGTAGACGCCTTCGACGTCGTCGCGGCTCAGGGGCACGGAGAGCACGGCGTTGACGTGGTCGAGCAGGTAGTCGATGTCGGCCCTGGAGGCGGCCGGGTGGCCCTTGTCGAGGGTCCACTCCGTGTCGGTGGTGCCGATGATCCAGTGCCGTCCCCAGGGGATCACGAAGAGCACGGACTTCTCCGTACGCAGGATGATCCCGGTCAGCGACTGGATCCGGTCGCGCGGCACGACGAGATGGATGCCCTTGGAGGCGCGTACGTGGATCTGGCCCCGGCCGCCGACCAGTTCCTGGATGTCGTCGGTCCAGACCCCGGTGGCGTTGACGACCTGCTGGGCGCGGATCTCGAGCTCCTCGCCGCTCTCCAGGTCGCGCACCCGCACGCCGGTGACCCGCTCCCCCTCCCGCAGGAACCCCACCACCTGCGCCCGGGGAGCGATGTGGGCGCCGTAGGTGGCCGCGGTGCGCAGCATGGTCATCACGTAGCGGGCGTCGTCGACCTGCGCGTCCCAGTACTGGATGGCGCCCGTGAACGCGCTGCGCTTCAGCGCGGGCGCCAGCCGCCGCGCCCGCGACCTGGACAGGTGCCGGTGGCCGGGCACGCCGCGGGTGAGCCCTGAGGCGAAGCCGAGCGTGTCGTAGAGAGCCACGCCGGCGCCGACGTAGGCCCGTTCCCAGGCGTAGTGGGTCAGCGGGAAGAGGAACGGCACCGGCCTGACGAGGTGCGGCGCGATGTGCCGCAGCAGCAGCGCCCGCTCCTGGAGGGCCTCGCGCACCAGTTCGAAGTTGAGCTGCTCCAGGTAGCGCAGGCCGCCGTGGATGAGCTTGGAGGAGCGCGACGAGGTGCCCGAGGCGAAGTCACGGGCCTCGACCAGCCCCACGTCGAGCCCGCGGGTGGCGGCGTCGAGAGCCACCCCCGCCCCCACGATGCCCCCGCCGACCACGACCACGTCGAGCTCTCGTGAGGCCATGCGTTCCAGCGCCTCGGCGCGCTCGGCGGGCCCGAGACGGGCCACGGTCCTTCCCGACGCCATATTTCCCCCTGGAATGGCTTTGTCGCCTGTGTCCCATTCCTACCCGCACCGACAACATCCTGTAACGCCTGAGCGGGTCAGGCGCGTACGACCTTTACCCCCGCCTCTGTCAGCTCACCGGCAAGATCGTCGGAGAGCTGGGTGTCGGTGACGAGTGTGTCGATCTGTCCGATCGGGCAGATGCGGGAGAACGCCCGCTTGCCCACCTTGGAGGAGTCGGCCACCACGACGACCTGCCCGGCGCGGCTGATCAGCAGGTTGTTGACGCTCGCCTCGCCCTCGTGGTGCGCCGACGCGCCCAGCCCGGTGTCCAGCGCGTCGACCCCGAGGAAGGCCACGTCCAGCGTCACCTGCTCCAGCACCCCGGTCGCCAGCGGCCCGATGAGCTCGTACGACTGCTGCCTGGCCACGCCCCCGGTCACCACGATCTTGACGTGCTGGCGGACGGTGAGCTCGGCGGCGATGTTGAGCGCGTTGGTGACGATGGTGAAGCCGCTCTCCAGCGCGGGCGCCGTGGCGAGGGTGCGGGCCAGCTCGGAGGTGGTGGTGCCGCCGTTGAGCCCCACCACGCCGCCCGGCGTCACGAACTCCGCCGCGGCGGCCGCGATGCGCTGTTTCTCGTCGGCGTGCCGGGCGGTCTTGTAGCGCAGCGGCAGATCGTAGCTCACGCTCTGGGCCACCGCGCCGCCCCGCGTGCGCATGAGCATCTGCTGCTGGGCGAGCTGGTCGAAGTCCCGCCGGATGGTCGCGGTGGAGACGTCGAGCGCCTGCGACGCCTCCTCGACCGAGAGCCTGCCCTCCTGGGAGAGCAGCTCGAGGATGGCGTTCCAGCGGTCGTAGCGGGACACGAGGCCTCCCTGATGGACGAGGTCAGGAGCAAGCGTCGCACACCCTGGAGAGCCGGAGCCACCAGTGTCCGTTTATGCTCCTACCTGGTATAAAAAACGCAGAAACAATCAATCATGGGGAGGCACGTGGTGACCAGCCACACCGAGGCCGAGATCGTGTCCCAGCCGTCGTGCTGGCGCCGCGCCGTCGCGAACGTTCCCGCCGACGCGCTGCCGCGCCACGGGGAGCGGGTGGCCGTCGTCGGCTGCGGCACGTCATGGTTCATCGCGATGGCGTACGCGGCGCTGCGGGAGCGGGCCGGGCACGGCGAGACCGACGCCTTCGCCGCTTCCGAGGCGCCCTCAGGCCGGTCGTACGACCGCGTGCTCGCGCTGACCCGCTCGGGCACCACCACCGAGGTGCTGGAGTTGCTCGCCCGCACCACCACGAGGACCACGGCCATCACCGCCGACCCGGAGACGCCGATCATGCGGGCCGCCGACGAGCTCGTCGTGCTCGACTACGCCGACGAGCGCTCGGTCGTGCAGACCAGGTTCGCCACCACGCAGCTGGCCCTGCTGCGGGCCAGCCTCGGCGAAGACCTCACCCAGGCGATCGAGGACGCCGAGCAGGCCGTGGCCGCGCCGCTCCCCGACGAGCTGGTCGAGGCCGAGCAGTTCAGCTTCCTCGGCGCCGGCTGGACGGTCGGGCTGGCCCAGGAGGCCGCGCTGAAGATGCGCGAGGCGTCCCGCTCGTGGACGGAGGCGTACCCGGCGATGGAATATCGGCACGGCCCGATCAGCATCGCCGGCCCCGGGCGCGTCACCTGGATGCTCGGCGCCGCGCCCGCCGGCCTGCGCGCGCAGGTCGAGCAGGCGGGCGGCACGTTCTTCGAGAGCGGGCTCGACCCCATGGCCGAGCTGATCCGCGCCCAACGGGTGGCCGTCGCGCGCGCGTTCGCCCAGCAGCTGAACCCCGACGAACCCATGCACCTCACGCGATCTGTGATTCTGTCTCCATGAGCCTTACTCTTGCCGACGCCAGGATCGTGACACCCGCGGGAGTTCACGAGGGGTGGCTGACCATCGAAGACGGCCGCATCACGCATGTCGGCCACGGATCCGCCCCCGGTCCCGGCCTGAGCGTGGGCGGAAGGCACGTCGTGCCCGGATTCGTCGACATCCACAACCACGGCGGCGCGGGCGGCTCCTTCCCGACCGGCGATCTCGACCGGGCCCGTGACGCGGTGGCGCTGCACCGGCGCCACGGCACCACCACGACGATGGCCAGCCTGGTCACCGAGACCCCGGACAACCTGCTCAGAGCGGCGTCGGCGCTGTCCGAGCTCTGCGACGAAGGGCTGCTGGCCGGCGTGCACTTCGAGGGCCCCTACATCTCCAGGGCCCGCTGCGGCGCGCACGACCCCGCGCTGCTGCGCGAGCCCTCGCCACAGGAGTTCGCCGAGCTGGTCAAGGCCGGGCGCGGCCACGTACGCATGGTCACCATCGCGCCCGAGCTGCCCGGCGCGCTCGACACGATCCGGCTGGCCGTCTCCGAGGGCGTGATCGCCGCCGTGGGCCACAGCGACGCCGGCTACGACCAGACCATCGCCGGCATCGAGGCCGGCGCGAGCGTGGCCACCCATCTCTACAATGCGATGCCGCCGCTCGGGCACCGCGCCCCCGGGCCGATCGCCGCGCTGCTCGACGACGAGCGGGTGACGATCGAGCTGATCAACGACGGCGTGCACGTGCATCCGGCCATGTTGCGGCTGGCCTACGAGGTGGCGGGCCCCGGCCGGACCGCGCTGATCACCGACGCGATGTCGGCCGCCGGCCTCGGCGACGGCGACTACGTGCTCGGCTCGATGGCGGTGCGCGTGGACGGCGGCGTGGCCAGGCTCGTCGAGGGCGGCTCGATCGCGGGCTCCACGCTGACCATGGACGTCGCGTTCCGGCGCAGCGTGCGGGAAGTGGGCATGTCGCTGCCCGACGCCGTGCAGGTGGCCTCGCTGACGCCCGCGCGGGTGCTCGGCCTGGCCGACCGGATCGGCTCGATCGCCGTCGGCAAGGCCGCCGACCTGGTGGTGTTGTCCGACGCGCTGGAGGTGACCGGGGTGATGAAGGACGGCGTCTGGGTGACGGAGCCCGGATGATCCTCACCGTGACGCTCAACCTCGCGCTCGACGTGACCTACCGGCTTCCCGAGGTCGACTGGGACGGCGTCAACCGGGTCGGCGCGGTGCACCGGCGGGCCGGCGGCAAGGGTGTCAACGTGGCCCGCGTGCTGGCGACCCTGGGCCACGAGGTGCTGGTCGCCGGCCTGGCGGGCGGGCCGACGGGGCAAGCGATCGCAGGCGATCTGCGCGCGGCCGGGCTGCCGAGCGACCTGACGCCCATCGCCGCCGACTCCCGCACCACCCTGGCCGTCACGGAGACACCCACCCCCCGCCCGTCCCCGGCACGCGCCCGACCCGGTTCCGGGCAGGCCCGCACACAAACGCCCGGCGTCGCGGAGCGCGGCGCCTGGGCCGGGCGTACGGCGCTGTTCAACGAGCCCGGGCCCGAGGTGACCCCCGGCGAGCTGGAGAGCTTCGTGCGGCGCTACGAGCCGCTCGTGGCCGCCGCCGACGCGGTCGTCCTGTCGGGGAGCCTGCCGCGCGGCGTGCCCCTCGACACGTACGCCGCCCTCGCCGCGATCGCGGCCCGCGAGGGCGTGCCCGCGATCGTGGACGCCGACGGCGAGCCGCTGCGCCACGCGCCCGATGGCCGTCCTTCCGTCGTCAAGCCCAACGCGGAAGAGCTGGCCAGGGCGGTGCCCGGCGGCGACCCCGCTGAGAGCGCCCAGGCGCTGCGCGAGCGGGGGGCCGAGGCCGTGGTGGTGTCCATGGGCGCAGGCGGGCTGCTGGCGGTCACCGAGGAGGGAACATTCAGGGCGCGCATGCCGTACACCGTGGGGGGAAACCCGACCGGGGCGGGCGACTCGCTGGTCGCCGGGCTGGCGCTGGGGCTGGTGGAGCGGGCGCCGTGGCCTGACAGGCTGAGGCGGGCCGCGGCGCTGGGCGCGGCGGCCGTGGCCGCGCCCGTGGCCGGCGACTTCGACCCCGACGTGTACGCCGACATCCACCCCAAGATCATCATTACGTAAAGGAGCAAGTGCCATGCCCCTCGCCGCCATCGGCGACATCGTCAGCCAGTCGCCCGCAGGGGTGGGCGCGTTCAACGTGATCCAGCTCGAACACGCCACCGCCATCGTGACCGGCGCCGAGGCGCTGGGATTGCCGGTCGTGTTGCAGATCAGCGAGAACTGCGTGCGCTACCACGGCGCGCTGGAGCCGGTCGCGCTGGCCGCGCTCGCGGTCGCCCGCCGGGCCGAGGTGCCGGTCGCGGTCCACCTCGACCACGCCACCGACAGGGCACTCGTCGAGGAGGCGGTGGAGCTGGGGCTGGGCTCGGTGATGTACGACGCTTCCGCCCTGCCCGACGAGGACAACGTCGCCGCCACCGCCGAGGTGGTCGCCTGGTGCCACGGGCGCGGCGTGTGGGTGGAGGCCGAGCTGGGCGAGGTCGGGGGCAAGGACGGCGTGCACGCGCCGGGCGCCCGTACCAAACCGCACGAGGCCGTCGACTACGTGACCAGGACGGGCGTGGACGCGCTGGCCGTCGCGGTGGGCACCTCGCACGCCATGACGTCCAAGGACGCGGTGCTCGACCTGGAGCTCATCGCCGAGCTGCGGGCCGCGGTGCCGGTGCCGCTGGTGCTGCACGGCTCGTCGGGGGTGCCTGACGACGTGCTGCGCGAAGCCGTCGGGAAGGGCATGAAGAAGATCAACATCGCGACCCACCTGAACAAGGCGTTCACCGGCGCCATCCGCGACTATCTGGCCCACGACGAGCGGGTCGTCGACTCCAGGAAATATCTCAAGGCAGGACGCGACGCGGTGTCCAGAGAGGTCACGCACCTGCTCGGCGTGCTCACGGGCTGAGCCGCGTTCAGGCGCCCAGCGCCGCCAGCACCCGCCCGGCCTGCCGCTCGAAGGTGCCGGGCGGGTTGCGCGGGGACTCGGGGGAGTCGTGGGCCAGCAGGAACAACCACATCAGGGCGTGCAGCCTGCGGTGCTCGCGCATCCGCCGCTCCTCCTGCGGGCTCAGGCCGAACGCGGACGCGATCTCCACCTCGCCGTCCACCCACATCGACACGTGCTCGACCACCTCCGCCACCTCGTACGCCACGTCGCTGCGCCCGGAGTCCTCGAAGTCGACCAGGCGGACGCGAGAACCGTCCCACAGGAAGTTGGCCAGGTTGCCGTCTCCCGCGCCGAACGCGGGCGTGACCCCCGACTCGCCCGGCGACCAGCTCTCCAGCCACCGCGACCCCTCGTCGACGGCCTTGCCGTCCAGCGGCCCCCTGGGCTGCCAGGCCGCGGCGCGCCGCCTGATCCAGTCGGCGACCGCCGTGTTCGACCACGGGCGCACGGGAATGTCCCGCAGGACGCCGTACGGGATGGCGGCGTGCAGCCGGGCGCGCGCCTCGGCCATGGCGGCGACGTGCTCGGCCCGCACCTCGATCCCGCGCATCGGCAGCCCGTCGATCCTGGTCATCGTGACCGAGCGGCCGTCGAAGGCCACGGGCTCGGGGGCCAGCCCCGGAGCGTGCTCGGCCAGGAGGGTCAGCGCCCGCCATTCGCGCTCGGCCGCGCCCGGCTTGCCGTCCACGTACCGCTTGATGATGAGATCGCCTTCTTGGACGAGCTCGTGCGTGTGCCGATGATCAGCCATCCCCGCATGCTAGGGGAGCAGCCGTTCGACGGCGGCGCTCACGAGCGCGTGCACCTCCCCCTCGCCGAACACGTCCGGCAGCGTCAGCCGCTCGACGATCAGCCAGTTGAGTGCCAGGTAGAGCAGCACCACGGTGGTGTCGTCGCCGGGCAGGCCCGCCTCGCGGTGATGGCGCACGTTGGCCTCGACGTCGGCGCGGATCCGCTCGGTCGGCACCTCGCGCAGGCGAGGCCTTTCACGGCGGGTTCCGGCCGACGACGTTCACCCTGACCGGCACCGAGACGTTCGGCAACGGCACCCTCCTGACGACCTACACCCGCTGACGCACGCCGGCGGTCCCGTGGATCAGCCGCGGGAGGGCCCTCCCGCCCTGCTCCGCAGGAAGTCCCGCTCCACCTCGTTGCCCGCCCGTTCGATCGCCGCCGCGTACGCCTCGGCCGCCTCCGGCGCGCGTCCCAGCCGCCGCAGCAGATCGGCCCGTACGGCATGGAACAGGTGATAGTCGTCCGCCGCCGGCCCGTCCAGCAGTTCCAGCGCCGCCTCCGCACCCTCCACCTCGGCCACGGCGACCGCCCGGTGCACCGCCACGACCGGCCCCGGGTCGAAGGCCATCAGCAGGTCGTAGAGCCGCACGATCTGCCGCCAGTCGGTGTCCTCGGCGGTCCGCGCGTCGCCGTGCACGGCGTTGACGGCGGCCTGGACCTGGTAAGGGCCCGGCCGGTCCCGCTCCAGGCACCACCGCACGATGGCCTGACCCTCGTCGATGAGCGCGCGGTCCCACAACGTCCGGTCCTGCTCGGGCAGGGGCACCAGCTCGCCGGCCTGTCCCGTACGCGCGGCGCGCCGCGACTCGATCAGCAACATCAGCGCCAGCAACCCCATGACCTCGGGCTCCTCCGGCATGAGCCCGGCGAGCAACCGCCCCAGCCTGATGGCCTCCGCGGAAAGATCGTCCCGGACGAGCCGGTCACCCGAGCTGGCCGTGTACCCCTCGTTGAAGATCAGGTAGATCACGGCGAGCACGGCCCGCAGCCGCTCGGGCAGGTCGGCCTCGTACGGGACCCGGTAGGGGATGCCCGCATCCCTGATCTTGCGCTTGGCCCGCACGATCCGCTGCGCCATGGTCGGCTCGGGCACCAGGAACGCGCGGGCGATCTCCGGGGTCGTGAGCCCGCCCAGCAGGCGCAGCGTCAGCGCGACCCGGGCGGCGGGCGCGAGCGCGGGGTGGCAGCAGGTGAAGATCAGCCGCAGCCGGTCGTCCCGCACGGGGCACTGCTCCACGGGCTCGTCCGGGGCGTTCAGCAGCGCGGCCTGCGCGTGCTTGCCGGACCGCGCCGACTCCCTGCGCAGCCGGTCGATGGCCCGGTTGCGCGCGGTGGTGATGATCCACCCGGCCGCGCTCGGCGGCGGCCCCGCGGACGGCCACTGCCGCACCGCCACGGTGAAGGCCTCCTGGACCGCCTCCTCGGCGAGGTCGATGTCGCCGAAGGCGCGGACGAGCACGGCGACGGCCCGGCCGTACTCCTCCCGGAAGATCCGCTCAATCTCGGAAATGGCTCACCTCCGGCCGGAAACCTGCCGCTCCATCTGCTCGACCGCGTTCTTCGCGTTCAGCAGCGACGCCCCGGTGGCCTCACGGTAGATCTTGATCGCCTGGATCGTCTTCCCCTTCCGCAACGCCACGTAGAAGTCGGGCGGCAACTGCGGGCCCTGGTCAACGGAGTCGATCAGCGCGGGGTCGATGCCGAGGTGCCGCTGAAGGTAGGCGATCTGCGTCTCAAGCCGGGCAACTCTCTCTTCAAGGGATTCCATGCCCGAAACACTAGCTGCACCGCGGCCCGGCGGGCAGGGCCGCGGTGACGGGATCGTGACTGGTCAGGGATGGGTCGGGGCGACCACGACCTCGACCCGCTGGAACTCCTTGATGTCGGAATAGCCGGTGGAGGCCATGGTGCGCTTGAGCGCGCCCATGAGGTTCATCGAGCCGTCGGCCACGCTCGACGGCCCGTGCAGGATCTGCTCCAGCGTCCCCACCGTCCCGAACTCGACCCGCCGCCCCCTGGGCAGATCGGGGTGGTGCGCCTCGGATCCCCAGTGGAACCCGTGACCGGGCGCCTCCACGGCACGGGCCAGCGGCGAACCCACCATCACGGCGTCGGCCCCGCAGGCGATGGCCTTGGCGATGTCACCGGACGTGCCCATACCGCCGTCGGCGATCACGTGCACGTAGCGCCCGCCCGACTCGTCCATGTAGTCGCGCCGGGCGGCGGCGACGTCGGAGATCGCGGTGGCCATCGGCACGGCCACCCCGAGCACGTTGCGCGTCGTGTGGGAGGCGCCGCCGCCGAAGCCGACCAGCACCCCCGCCGCACCGGTGCGCATCAGGTGGAGGGCGGCCGTGTGGGTCGCGCAGCCGCCCACGATGACCGGCACGTCGAGCTCGTAGATGAACTGCTTGAGGTTGAGCGGCTCGGCCCGCCCCGACACGTGCTCGGCGGAGACGGTCGTGCCGCGGATGACGAAGATGTCCACGCCCGCGTCGATCACGGTTTTGTGGTATTGGACCGTGCGCTGCGGCGACAGTCGTACGGCGGTCGTGACCCCGGAGGCACGGATCTCCTCGATCCGCCGGCCGATCAGCTCCTCCTGGATCGGCGCCGCGTAGATCTCCTGCAGCCGCTTGGTCGCCGCCGCCGCGTCGAGCGCCGCGCACTCCTCCACCAGCGGCGAGGGGTCTTCGTAGCGGGTCCAGAGCCCTTCGAGGTCGAGCGGGGCCAGCCCGCCCAGCCGCCCGATCGCGATGGCGGTGGCCGGCGAGACCACGCTGTCCATGGGCGCCACCACCACGGGCAGCTCGAACCGGTAGGCGTCGATCTGCCAGGCGATCGAGACCTCCTCCGGGTCACGGGTGCGCCGCGAGGGCACCAGCCCGATCTCGTCAAGCGAGTATGCCCGCCGCCCGGTCTTGCCCCGGCCGATCTCCACCTGCTGAGTCATGAACTTACCTTCTGTGATAGTTCGGAGCTTCCACCGTCATCTGGATGTCGTGGGGGTGGCTCTCCTTGAGACCTGCCGCCGTGATCGGCATGAGCTCGCAGTCGGTGTGCATCTGCGAGATCGTGCGGCAGCCGGCGTACCACATGCCCTGGCGCAACCCGCCGACGAGCTGGTGGGCGACGGCCGCCACCGGGCCGCGATAGGGCACCTGACCCTCGATGCCCTCGGGGATGTATTTGTCCTCGCCGCCGACGTCGGCCTGGGCGTAGCGGTCCTTGCTGAAGGAGGCGCCGCCGCGCTCGCGATTGCGTACGGCGCCGAGCGAGCCCATGCCGCGGTAGGACTTGAACTGCTTGCCGTTGATGAAGATCAGCTCGCCGGGCGACTCCTCGCACCCCGCGAGCAGCGAGCCCAGCATGACCGTGTCGGCGCCGGCGGCGATCGCCTTGACGATGTCACCGGAATATTGCAGGCCGCCGTCGCCGATCACCGGCACGCCCGCGGGCGCGCACGCCTTGGAGGCTTCGTGGATGGCGGTCACCTGCGGGGCGCCGACCCCGGCGACCACCCGCGTGGTGCAGATGGAGCCGGGGCCCACACCCACCTTGACCGCGTCGGCGCCCGCTTCGACCAGCATCTGCGCGCCCGCCCTGGTCGCGATGTTGCCGCCGATGACCTCGACCTTGCTGTTGGCCTTGATCTTGGCGATCATCTCGGCCAGGCCCTTGGAATGGCCGTGGGCCACGTCGACCA
The DNA here is from genome assembly GCF_039871515.1 of Nonomuraea sp. B1E8. NCBI lineage: Bacteria > Bacillati > Actinomycetota > Actinomycetes > Streptosporangiales > Streptosporangiaceae > Nonomuraea > Nonomuraea sp. B1E8. The sequence goes on from NZ_JBDPLS010000001.1 coordinate 829,777, forward strand.
CCACCACGTCGACCCCGGCCTCGATCAGCGCCTTGGCCCGCACCTCCGCGTCACCGCCGACGCCGACGGCCGCCCCCACGATGAGCCGGCCGTCGGCGTCTTTGGTGGAGAGAGGGTACTGCTCGCTCTTGGTGAAGTCTTTGACCGTGATCAGGCCGCGCAGCCTGCCCTCAGCGTCGACGAGGGGCAGCTTTTCGATCTTGTTCTTCCTGAGGAGGGCGAAGGCGTCGTCACGTGACACCCCCACCGGCGCGGTGACCAGCGGCATCTTGGTCATGACCTGGTGCACGGGCCGCGACTGGTCGGTCTCGAAGCGCATGTCGCGGTTGGTCACGATGCCGACCAGCGTGCCCGACACGTCGGTGACGGGCACCCCCGAGATCCGGTAGGTCGCGCACAGCCGCTCGACGTCGGCCAGCGTGTCGTCGGGGCTGCACGTCACCGGATTGGTGACCATGCCGGCCTCGGACCGCTTGACCAGATCGGCCTGCTGGGCCTGCTCGTCGACCGACAGGTTGCGGTGCAGGATGCCGATGCCGCCCTGCCGCGCCATGGCGACCGCCATGCGGGCCTCGGTCACGGTGTCCATGGCGGCGGAGACCAGCGGGATGGACAGCGTGACGCCACGGGACAGGCGGGACCTGGTGTCGGCGTCACCTGGTTGGAGATCGGAATATCCGGGCACCAGCAGCACGTCATCGAAGGTCAAACCGATCTCGGTGAACTTGGACATGCTGCGGCCCCCTCCTGCCGATGCGCTGATGCAGCCAAGTCTAGGGCCTGCCTCCAAAAGCGCATTCACGGCCTCGGGCCCGGCGCGGGAGAAAGTTTTCCCGGCCTCACGGCTCAGCGCTGGAGAGTTGGTGCCGGGAGCACGATGACCCCCACGGCCCGTCGTACTCCCGGCATCTCACAGCGCTGGGAGACGGACGGACGGTGACCCGCCCCATCCCCCAGCCACCGGCATCCAGGCGTGGCGGCGCGTACGCACCACCGAACCCCCCTCCGCGTCCTGATGGGCGGCGCAGCCACACCTGCTTTCGGGATGCCGACGCTAGGTAAAGCCTGGGTCACTCACCGGCACATCGCAAGGTGAAAACGTGCAATTGCACGAAGTTGCACGCCTCCCCCGGCCAGTCGACGGAACGAGCGGACACGGGCGCAATGCGGCGTTATTCTCGCGGCACGCCCGTGTCCCCCCTACGGAGCCGCCCACGATGCGCAACGAGTCCAGAGCCGCGTCAGATCCCTACGAGACGCTGGGCCTCGACCCTGCCCAGAGGGCTCTCTACTCGACGGTGCTGCGCCTGCACAGAGCCACCCGCACCGACCTCGCGCAGGCCATCGACGGCCCCGTCGAGAAGGTCACCCGCCAGCTCGACGACCTGGTCAAGCTGGGTGTGGTGGACGAACGGTCGGGCGAATACCTGGCCCGCCACCCAGCGGCGGCGCTCGGGCGGGTGATCGCTGAGCGGCTCGACCGGCTGGCCGAGGAGAGCCGGATGATCGATTCGGCGCTCGCCTCCATCCGGGGTTTGATCCACGACTACGACGCCGGCCGCGACTACCAGAGCGGGCCTTTCACGGTGGAGATGTTGAACGGGGCCGACGTCCTGTTCGAGAGCGTGGTCGGCATGGCCGTGCAGTCGCCGCCGCTCGAATTGCACACAGCAATCCCGGATGAACGCACAATGAGCGATTTTGCTCGTAAATTTGCGGATCCATGGATTGATGCGCAGCAACGAAATCTTCTTGCCGTTCATGTGATCTTGCCGGTTTCCGCCCTGGCACTCCCAGGCGTACGCGATCTGCTGACCCGCCTGGTCGAAGCCGGCGGCAACGTGCGCACCCTGGATCGTGTGCCGAGCTGGTTCATGGCCGCCGGCGCCGACGTGGCCGGCCTGCCCGCGTTCTGGGGCGGCAACCTGCCCGACCACGCCTACCACTTCTATCTCGTACGCACGCCGATCGTGGTGGGCACGCTCCGCGCCCTCTTCAACGAGTTGTGGGGGCGCGCCACCCCCCTGCCGTGGGGGCGCGGGATCGACGGGATGGCGCAGGTGCTGCGCCTGGCCGCCCAGGGCCTGTGCGACGAGTCGATAGCCCGCCAGCTCGGAGTCTCGGTCAGGACGGTACGCGCCAGGTTCGCCGGCGCCATGGCCGAACTGGGCGCCCAATCCCGCTTCCAGGCAGGCGTGGAAGCCGCCAGGCGCGGATGGCTGAGGTAATATCCACCGCTCGGGCCGCATCGGTCATATGGTGGGAAGGTGCTGGAAGACGTCCCCCGCGACCCGTTCGCGGACGACCCTAACGACCCTTCCTCGGCGATGGGCGCCCTAGACGACGCCGAGCCACTCACCGCGGCCGAACGCGACGAGGCCATCACCGACCTCGCCGACGTCGAGGTCTTCCGCTCCCTGCTCGAACCGCAGGGAGTGCTGGGCCTCGTGCTCGACTGCCCCGAATGCGGCGAGCAGCACTTCTTCGACTGGGAGCTGCTGCGCGGCAACCTGCGACAGATGATCGAGAAAGGCCAGCCACAGGTCCACGAGCCGGCCTTCCACCCTGACCCCGCCGACTACGTCAGCTGGGAATACGCCAGAGGCTATGTCGATGGTGTCATCGACACGGAGGAGCGCCGCTGATCCACGTCGTCGAGCAGCACGGCCAGCAACCGTGCGGCCGGATCGCCTGAGTCCGGCATCTCTCCACGACCTAGCGCGTCGAGCAGCGCATCGGTCTCGTGCTCTGGGGTCAAGCCGACTCCAGCTCGGCCATCTGCCGCAACCTGGCCAGCGCCCGATGCTGGGCGACGCGGACCGCACCCGGTGACATGCCGAGTACATTACCGGTCTCCTCCGCCGAAAGCCCCGACACCACCCGCAGCAGCAACAACTCCCGCTGGTTCTCCGGCAGCCTGGCCAGCAGCCTGCGCGCGTGCTCCACCTCGATGTAGCGGACCACCGTCTCCTCGGGCCCAGGCCCGTCGTCAGGCCCGTCGGGCAGGTTTTGGGTCGGAACGGCCGAGCGCACGGAGCTCCGCAGCGCGTCGGCCACTTTGTGCGAGGCGATCCCGAACACGAAGGAGGCGAACGGCCGCCCCATGTCGCGGTAGCGCGGCAGCGCGGACAGGACCGCGATGCACACCTCCTGGGCGACGTCATCGGCAATGTGATATTGCCCAGAAACCCTGCCCAGCCTGGCACGGCAATACCGCACCACCATCGGACGCAACTCGCCGAGCAGAGATTCGATCGCACTGCGATCTCCCTGCACGGCGAGGCTCGTCAGTTCCCTAAGGTCGGAGTCATCCGTCCGTGCCGGAAGTCTCGACGCGAGCCTTACCCCAATTTTGGCGTCGGCGACGCTTCCCTCGCTCACGATAGGCATGATGCCCGCACTGATCCGGCCTGTCGTCATGGCGAACGGCTACGGATTGGTCACATTGAAGCGACGATAACTATCGGTAATCAAATGGGCACACTACGGCGAAACGGCTGACATAATGTTTCATCCCATAACCGGGAATGCACGACATTTGTCAGACCCTCGACGCATATCACCCTCTACCGGTTTACTGCAATATTCCACCTTTTCCCCCACTTCTCCCCAGAACCCTGCGCCCTCCCGCACCGCGAGCCCCCAACGGAGACGACGGCGACGCCTGAGCAGCGGAGTCCACGCCGTTGACCGCGTCAACGCAGAGCCAGCCGGTGCCCGGAGGGCATCGTCCCCGGGGCCGGCCGGAAGCGCGGCGAACGAGAACGGCCCGCACCCCCGAAGGGATGCGGGCCGTGACGCGAAGCAGGAGAAACGGTCAGTGGCCGTGGCCGTGACCGTGACCCTGGCCGTCGGCCGGGGCCTCCTCCTCGGGCTTGTCCACCACGAGCGCCTCGGTCGTGAGCAGCATGCCCGCGATCGAAGCGGCGTTCTGCACCGCCGACCGGGTGACCTTGACCGGGTCGATGACGCCCTGCGCGATCATGTCACCGTATTCGCCGGTCGCGGCGTTGAGGCCGTGACCGGCCTCCAGCTCGGCGATCTTGTGGGTGACCACGTAACCCTCGAGACCGGCGTTCTCGGCGATCCAGCGGGCCGGCTCGACCAGCGCGCGGCGCACGATGCCGACGCCGGTGGCCTCGTCGCCGGACAGCTCGAGGTCGTCGAGGCCCTTGCCGACGTGGATCAGCGCGGTGCCGCCGCCCGAGACGATGCCCTCCTCGATCGCGGCGCGCGTCGCGGAGATCGCGTCCTCGAGGCGGTGCTTCTTCTCCTTCAGCTCGACCTCGGTGGCGGCGCCGACACGCAGCACGCACACACCGCCGGCGAGCTTGGCCAGGCGCTCCTGCAGCTTCTCGCGGTCCCAGTCGGAGTCGGACTGCTCGATGGCAATCTTGATCTCCTTGACGCGGTCCTCGATGGCCTGCGCGTCACCGGCGCCGTCGACGATGGTGGTGTTGTCCTTCGTCACCACGACGCGGCGGGCCTGCCCGAGCACCTCGAGACCGACGTGCTCCAGCTTGAGGCCGACCTCCTCGCTGACGACCTGGCCGCCGGTGAGGATGGCCATGTCCTGCAGCATCGCCTTGCGGCGGTCGCCGAAGCCCGGGGCCTTGACGGCCACGGAGGTGAAGGTGCCGCGGATCTTGTTGGTCACCAGAACGGCCAGGGCCTCGCCCTCGACGTCCTCGGCGACCACGAGCAGCGGCTTCTTCGTCTGGGCGATCTTCTCCAGCAGCGGCAGGAAGTCCGCGATGGAGGCGATCTTGCCCTGGGTGAGCAGGATGTAGGCGTCCTCGAGGACGGACTCCATCCGCTCGGGGTCGGTCACCATGTAGGCCGACAGGTAGCCCTTGTCGAACTGCATACCCTCGGTGAACTCGAGCTCCATGCCCATGGCGTTGGACTCTTCGACGGTGAGCACACCGTCCTTGCCCACCTTGTCGAACGCCTCGGCGATCAGGTCGCCGATCTGCGCGTCCTGGGCGGAGATCGTCGCAACGTTGGCGATCTCCTTCTTGTCCTCGACCGGCCGGGCGCTGGCGAGCAGCTTGTCGCTGATCTCCTTGGCGGCCTTGTCGATGCCGCGCTTGAGTGACAGCGGCGAGGCGCCGGCGGCCACGTTGCGCAGGCCCTCGCGGACCATCGCCTGGGCCAGCACCGTCGCGGTGGTGGTGCCGTCACCGGCGATGTCGTTGGTCTTGGTGGCAACTTCCTTGGCGAGCTGGGCGCCGAGGTTTTCGTAGCGCTCGTCCAGCTCGATCTCACGAGCGATGGTCACACCGTCGTTCGTGATCGTCGGCGCACCGAACTTCTTGTCGATGACGACGTTGCGGCCACGCGGGCCAAGGGTCACCTTCACGGCGTCCGCGAGGGCGTTCACGCCACGCTCAAGCGCGCGGCGGGCGTCCTCGTCGAACTCCAGGATCTTCGCCATAGCTGAAAGTCCTCTCCTAGCGTCGAAAGCCCCGGTCGCCCCTTGGAGCGCCCGGGGCTCGACGCACCGGCTTACTTCTCGATGATCGCGAGAACGTCGCGGGCGGAGAGCACGAGGTACTCCTCGCCGCCGTACTTGACCTCGGTGCCGCCGTACTTGCTGTAGAGGACGATGTCGCCCTCGGAGACGTCGAGCGGAATCCGCTTGTCGCCGTCCTCGTCCCAGTTGCCGGGGCCCACCGCGAGGACCTTGCCCTCCTGCGGCTTCTCCTTGGCGGTGTCCGGGATGACCAGGCCGGAAGCGGTGGTCTGCTCGGCCTCAAGCGGCTGAACCACAATGCGGTCGCCGAGCGGCTTAACGGGAACCTTGGTGGCGGTCGTCACGATCGGACCTCCCCTTCAGATTTGAATGATCTAGAAGAGGCGACCAGCTGGGCCTGCCGTCGCGGGTGTCAGACCTGCCTCGTCGCACGTTGGCACTCTCAAGGGGAGAGTGCCAACAGGAAACATATGCAAGAGGGGCTTGACAGTCAACACGAACGCGTCTGCTGAGAGCGATCAGAGCGCCGGCAACAAGGCTCTATCAGCGTAATGGCCGGTCATACAGGGGTTCGTAAAGATCCTCCTGCCGCGAGATTCGCGAACGCGTGTCGCGCCGTCCTGACAGCCCGGCGTCTTCTGGTATGCGACCGGCCCGCCGTTCCACGCCGTCCCCCGCGCCCCAGCGATCCGGTCGCGTCCGCGCCCCGCGCGGGTCGAGTGCGTCCCCGGTGCCGCTAACGTCGTGTGACGTGGACCTCGACGCCTTCAACGAGCTGCTGACCCCGCGCGGGCGGCGGGCACTCGCGGAGGCCGGCGAGCTCGCCGGCGCCGACCCGGTGGCCGCCGCCACGAGGCTGCGCAGGACGTACGACGCGGCGCTCACCTCGGCGGCGCTCACCCAGGCGGGGCTCAGGGAACGCGCCACGGCCAAGTTCGGCGAGGACGCCCGGCTGATGTACTTCACGCCGCACGGCCTGGAGCAGGCCACCCGGACGGAGGTCGCCGGGCACCGCGCCGCCCGCCTGGTGGCCGCCGGCGTCCCCGAGCCCAGGGTCGTGGACGCGTGCTGCGGCATCGGCGGCGACCTGCTGGCGCTGGCCCGCGCGGGCTGCACCGTGGAGGCCGTCGACACCGACCCGCTGACCGCCGCCGTGGCCAGGGCCAACGCCGAGGCGCTCGGGCTGGGCGACCGGGTGACGGTGCGCGTGGCCGACGCGGCCGGCGTCGAGCCGGAGCGCTACGACGTGCTCTTCGCCGACCCGGCACGGCGTACGAGCAGGGGCCGTACGTTCGACCCCATGGCCTACTCGCCGCCGTGGCCCGTGGTGCTCGACCTCGTCTCCAGGGCCCGTACGGCCTGTCTCAAGGTCGCCCCCGGCATCCCCTACTCGTTCATCCCCGACGAGGCCGAGGCCGAGTGGGTGTCCTTCAAGGGCGAGGTCAAGGAGGCGACGCTCTGGACCGGGGCCGGCCGGAAGGCGGACCGGCGGGCCACCCTGCTGCCCGGCGGCCACACCCTCACCGCCACGGGCGTCCAGGCCGCCACGGGCCCGCCGGGCCGGCACGTCTACGAGCCCGACGGCGCCGCCATCCGCGCGCACCTCGTGGGCGAGGTGGCCGAGATCGTCGGCGGCCGCCTGCTCGACCCGATGATCGCGTACATCACGGGCGACGACCCCGTGGACACCCCATGGGCCACGAGATACGAGATAGACGACGTACTCCCGTTCTCGCTGAAGAAACTACGCGCCGCACTCCGAGAGCGAAGAATCGGAAATGTCACTATCAAGAAGCGCGCCTCAGCCGTCGACATCGAACGCCTGCGCAGCGATTTGCGACTCAACGGGGACAGAACAGCTGTCGTCATCCTGACCCGCATTCTTGATAAACCATCGGCCATCATCTGCAATCCGCTATCACCCCGCTGAGCTGGCATCTCGGGCATTCTTCGGTTTCGATCGATCTTTCCATTCGGCGCTGACGGACCTTGATCAAAAGGCTAAGGTGGGCGGGCGGGAGTTCTCCCCAGTGCGGTTAACCGTGTTCTCGCTCTTTCATCTGCAAACCTGACCTACCCCACCGCTGCGCGGCAGACCGTCGGCGAGCGAAGGAGCTTTCGGTGGATCATTCCAACCACACCACCCTTCTTCAGGCAGGCGGCCATCTGGCCATTTCAGAGAGAATGCGAGACCTGCTGCAGCGCGCCTCCCAGGATCACGTCTACGAGCAGCGCACGCAGGGCGCCATGCTCGACGAGATCCGCCAGCGGCTCGAAGGCATGGAGTGGCTCCTGCGCGAGGTGCGCGAGCGTGAGCTCGGCGGCCTGAGCGGCACCCTTGAGGCGGTCAACGGACGGCTGGACGACATCACCGCCAAGCCGCCGATGTGGGCCGAGGGCCTGGCGCAGCACGTGGAGGCGGTCCGCGACCACGTCGACGCCGTCGGCGAGCGGGTGAGCGGCGTGGACGCCCGCGTCGCCCCGGTGTCCGAGCTGCCCAGCCTGCAGGCCGGCGTCGGCACCGTCGGCGAGGGCGTCGACGAGGCGCTCAACCGCCTGCAGGCGGTGCTCGACACCGCCGACGGCATCACCAAGGGCATGTCCGACTTCGCCGCCAGGCTGACCACGATCAGCTCCAGCATGGAGGCCGCCGCCGGCCGCTTCACCAGGCTCGACCGGTCGATGGCCGACCTGGCCACCCGCACCGACCGCATCGAGGGCGTGATCAGCGATCTGTCCGAGGGCGTCGCCGACTCGGCCGAGCAGACGCGGGCCCGCCTCGACGCCGCCGAGCAGCGCATGGCGGCCCGCCTCGACGAGACCGACCAGCGCCTCACCGCCCGGCTCGACGAGGCGGGCCAGCACCTCGCGACCCGGCTCGACGAGACCGACGAGCGGCTCACCGTGCGCCTGGAGGGCACCGACCGGCGCCTGACCGCCCGGCTCGACGAGACCGACCAGCGGCTGGCCAGGAGCCTCGTCGAGGCCGACGAGCGGCTCGCCATCCGGCTCAAGGAGGCCGACGACCAGCTCACCGGCCACCTCTCCGACGTCGAGCAGCGGCTCGCCGCCAGGCTCGACGAGACCGACCGCCACCTTGCCGTCCAGCTCGGCGAGAGCGAGCAGCGCCTGACCGCCCGGCTCGGCGGCGTGGACGCCCGGCTCGACCGGGCGGAAAGCGCGCTCTCCGGCCTCGACACCCGGGTCGCCGACTTCGGCGGCCGGCTGGAGTCCGCCGACGAGTGCCTGGCCGACATCGACACCAGGATCGACGGCCTCGACACCCGGGTGGGCGGCGTCGACAAGCGCCTCGCGTCGATGGACGGCCAGCTCGGCGCGGTCGACAAGCGCCTGGGCGTCCTCGACGGCCACCTGGGCCGCCACGACGACCGCTTCGACGCGCTCGACGTACGCGTCGACGCCCGCTTCACCGCGCTCGACGAGCGCATGGCCGCCACCGAGCAGCGCGTGGGCGAGAGCACCACCCGCACCGAGGGCCGCTTCAACCGGCTCGACGGCCAGATGGACGCCATCGACGAGCGCCTCGGCGAGGCCGAAGAGCACCTGAGCAGCCGCTTCGACGCCATCGACGGCCACCTCGGAGGGCTCGACAGCCGCTTCAACGTCCTCGACACCCACGTCAACGGCCTGGCCACCCGCGCCGAGCAGGCCAGCGAGCACCTGGAGTCCGTCGACGACCGCATCGAGTCGGTCAACCAGCGCGTCGGCGAGCTGCCCGCCACCCTGGCCATCCCCGAGCGGATCGGCGAGCTGATCCGCTCGCAGACCGGCGACCAGGCCGAGCGGCTGGCCACCGCCGCCACCGCGCTCACCGAGCTGGTCAGGACACGTCCCGACCGCGACGAGCTGGCCGAGACGGTCACCGGCATCGTCCAGCCCGCCGCCGAAGACCTCAACAAGCGTCTCGGCGCCCTGGAGGAGACCATGCTGGCGCTGGCCGAGGCCCTGCTCCGCCCGACCAGGGCGAAAGACTGACCCCTCGCGCGGGCACGCGCCGGCCTGCCCGCGCCCTACACGTGGACCGTCGTGATCGGGAGCGAGGAGTCGGCCGGGATTTCCAGGGTCGAGGGGGTGATGCCGGCCGCGACCAGGTCGGATCCCAGGGCGGCGACCATGGCGCCGTTGTCGGTGCACAACCCGGGCCGCGGCACCCGCAGGCGCACACCGGCCGCCTCGCAGCGCTCCTGCGCCAGCGCGCGCAGCCGGGAGTTGGCCGCCACACCGCCGCCGATCAGCAGATCATCCACCCCGTATTTCCTGCACGCCTGCAGCGCCTTGCGGGTCAGCACGTCGACCACGGCCTCCTGGAACGAGGCGGCGACGTCGGGCACGTGCACGGCCTGCCCTGACGCCTCGCGGGCCTCGACCCAGCGCGCAACGGCCGTCTTGAGCCCGGAGAAGGAGAAGTCGAGCGTGCCGTCGTCGATCTTGCCGCGCGGGAACGCGATCGCCTCGCCGGAGCCCTCGCGCGCGGCCCTGTCGATGTACGGCCCGCCGGGGAAGGGCAGCCCCAGCACCCGCGCCACCTTGTCGAACGCCTCACCGGCCGCGTCGTCCACGGTGGAGCCGAGCGAGATCACGTCTTCGGCGACGTCGGGCACGAGCAGCAGCGACGAGTGGCCGCCCGAGACCAGCATGGCGACGCACGGCTTGGGCAGCGGCCCGTGTTCCAGCTGGTCGACGGCGACGTGGGCGGCCAGGTGGTTGACGCCGTAGAGGGGCACGCCGAGGCCGAGCGCGTAGGACTTGGCCGCGGCCACTCCGACCAGCAGGGCGCCGGCGAGCCCGGGGCCCGCGGTCACGGCGACGGCGTCGATGTCGGAGAACGTCAGCCCGGCCTCGGCGAGGGCGGCCTCCACGGTCGGCGTCATGGCCTCCAGATGGGCGCGCGAGGCGACCTCGGGCACCACGCCGCCGAACCTGGCGTGCTCCTCCATGCTGGAGGCGATGGTGTTGGCCAGCAGCGTGTGACCTCTGACGATGCCGATGCCGGTCTCGTCGCAGGAGGTCTCGATCCCCAGGACCAGCGGTTCGTCAGCCATCGAGCTTCCTTCTCATCATGATCGCGTCGGTGCCGTCGTCGTAGTAGCGGCGGCGGGTGCCGATCTCCTCGAACCCGAAATGCCGGTAGACCGTCTGCGCGCGCGCGTTGTCGGCGCGTACTTCCAGGAAGATCTCCCGCGCTCCCCTGCGCTGCGCCTCTGCCAGCAGTTCGGTGAGCATCGCGCTGCCGATGCCGGTGCCCTGGTGTTTCTCCAGCACGGCGATGGTCTGGACGTCGGCCTGGTCGGCCGCGGCGGCGAGCCCGGCGTAGGCGACGATCTCGCTGTCGACCAGGGCCACGACGTAGTGGCGCGTGCGCGGCATGTCGGCCAGCTCGCCGCGCATCATGCCCTCGCTCCACGCGTCGAGCGGGAACGTGGCCTGCTCGATCGCCATGACCGCCGGCAGGTCGGCCTCGGTCATCGGCCTGAGCTTCACGCCGTCACCCTCTTCGGCGCGCCCGGCACCACGGCGTCGGGCCTGCGCAGGTAGATCGGGCGGGGCGGATCGAGCGGGGCGCCCTCGGCGAGCCGCCCGGCCGCGAGCGCGGCCAGCGCCCCCGCGCTGGGGTATGGGGGCACGTCGCTCCCGTTTCCCAAAATTTCTGGATATAGCGCAGCACCCGCCCCCACGACCGGCAGCCCCTCCACCGGCACCTCAGCGGGCCGGTTGACGAACGGCCCCTCGACCCGGGTGCGCATGTCGGCATAACGCCCCCAGAACACCTCTTTGCGCCGCGCGTCGGTGGCCACCAGGAACGGCTCGGTCAAGCCGCTGCCGAACGCGACCGCGTCGAGCGTGCACACGCCGTAGGAGGGCACGCCCAGCGTCGTGGACAGCCCCTGCGCGGTCATCAGGCCGACACGCAGCCCGGTGTAGGGCCCGGGGCCACTGCCCGCCACGACGGCCGTGACGTCGCGCAGCGACGCCCCCGACTCGGCCAGGACACGCTCGATGGTGGGGGCGAGCAACTCGCCGTGGCGTCGGGCGTCGATCGTCGTCGACTCGGCGAGCACCCGCTCCCCGTCGTGGAGGGCGGCGGTGACGGCGGGTGTCGCGGTATCAAAGGCCAGGACCAGCACGACTGTTTAGCGTACCCGCCGTAAGGGTCTCTCCCGGCCGTTACCGGTACGCCAGGCGACAAGCCGGTGCAGGGCGCGTCAGGCCCAGCCCGTACGCCGCCGCAGCCAGTCGAGCGCCACCACGCCCTGCGCCCGCTGGAACGCCCTGATGGTGGGCAGGCCCGGCGGGCCGGGCAGGCGGCCGTGGTGGACGAAATAGCCCGCCATGGCCGCGACCGTCGCGGTCACGGCGGGATCGGGGTCGGTGCACAGTTCGTACGGCGGCGGCCCGCCCTGCATGCCGACCGACGGCAGCAGGTAGACCCGGTCGACCCAGGGCGCGCCCAGGCAGGCCCACGGCCAGTCGACGAAGTAGACACGATCGTCGGTGAGCAGGATGTTGTCGGCCCGCACGTCGGCGTGGACCAGGCTGTCTCCCGCCGCGGCCGCGGCCCAGCCCGACTCCAGCGCGGCCAGCTCATCGAGGTGGCGCAGCGCCCACGGGTCGAGGCCGGTGGTGTCCTCGTCGAGCAGCCTGCGCCAGCCGCCGAACGACGAGCCGAACGTCTCGCCCATCCGCGGCACGTCGATCGGCGAGGGAGTGAGCGCGGCCGACATCTCGTCGAGGGCGGCCAGCACCCGGTCGAGCTGGTCGCGCCGCCACGGCAACTCGGGATGCGCGCCCTCGACGTCCTCGAAGACCAGCGTCACCCAGCCGTCCAGCTCGAAACCCGTCAGCAGGCGGGGCGCGGGCACGGACGCGGGCAGGGCTGCCGCGATCTTGAGCTCGTTCTGGTACATGCGGACGCTGTCGGCGTTCGGCTCGGGGCCGACGGCCTTGACGAACGCCCGCCTGCCGCCGTCGGTGCGCAGCCGGACGGCGGCCGCCGGCGAGAAGCCGCCGGGCTGCGTCGTCGCCTCCGCCACGCGCCCGCCGAGGAAACGCTCGACCGCCGCGCGCACCGGCGGGTGCACGGCGTGCCACGGCACGCGGGCGCCGGACGCGGGCGGGATGGTGTCCACGCTCATGTCTTCATCGTCCCTGAGGGGGCAACCGCTTTTCAGGCCCGGGACGCGTACACGATGATGTTGTCCAGGTATTCGCCCTTGGCATAGTCGAACTTGCCGCCGCAGGTGACGAGCTTGAGCCCGTCCTCGACGTAGACGCGCTTGGCAGGGAAGTCGTCCTTGTGCACCTGCTCGATCCCGTCGACCTTGAAGGTCACGGTCTTGCCGTCGCTGCGTTCGACCTTGACGGTCTCGCCCTTGCGTAAGTTCCTGAGCTTGTAGAACACGGCGGGCGCCGTCTTGGTGTCGACGTGGCCGATGATGACCGAGGCGCCCTTCTCGCCGGGCACCGCGCTGCCGGTGAACCAGCCGGCCATCTTCGGCTTCTCGTAGGGCGGCAGCTCGATCTCGCCGTTCTTCAGCAGGTCGAGCTCCATCAGCGGGGCCTCGACGTCGATCGACGGGATGTCGATGCTCTCCGGCACGACGGCCTGTGCTGGGGTGGTGCCGGTCTTCAGGTTGTTGCCGAACGCGACCAGCAGCAGTCCCGTCACGGCGCCCGCGAGCACCACCCGTCCTGGGCGGGCCACGGTCTATGCCTTACGGCGCTTGACCGCTATGCCGACGCCGGCCGCCAGCGCCAGCGCGATCAGCGCGCCGGCGGGGCCGAGCGGGATGGACGACTCGTCGTCGGCGTCCTTCGCGTACGTGCCGCCGCCGCCTGCCTTGGGCGCCTTGGTGGGCACGCCGGTCGGGTCGTCGTCGGGCTCGGCCGCGACCACCCTGAGCGTGGCCCTGCCCATGTCGTTGGTGCCGTCGCACTTGACGTCGACGCGGTAGCTGCCGCGCCGGACCGTCCCGGAGACCTGCGCCTCGCCGCGCACCCATGGCGAGCCGTTGGCCGGGGTGGCGGTCGGGGTGGGGGTCACCGACGCGGCGGGGACCGGGTTGAGCGTGACGCCGTTGATGAAGGCCTTGGACGTGGCGGTGCCGGTGTGGGCGGGGCCGCCGGTCGGGACCGGGCAGTTGGCCAGGATCCACACCGTGGACGTCTCGCCCGCGGTGACGCGGTCGGGGTTGAGCTGCACCGAGATGGTCTGCCTGGTGGCCGTGGGGCTCGGGCTGCCGCTGGCGGTCGGGGCGGCGGTGGTGCCGCTGGCCGTGGGCGAGGGTGTCGTTGTCGGATCGGTCTCGGCCGAGGCTGTGCAGCCGGTCAGACCGAGAATGACGATGGCTCCCGCGTACGCGACTCGCCTGACCCTGAGCACCGGCCGCACCCCACTTTGCCGTGTTACACCCCAGCATCCACCAAAGAGATGGATGTCGCCCCTCCTGATACCCAGAAATTCTGGGCGAACCCTAGTCAACGATCATGATTTACATCATCGGCCGGGTACGTCAAGGGTGCCAGCATTGCCGGAACTTGACCGCCGTTTTACTCTTCCGGCGGCTCAGACGGCGTGTCGGCCCATCTTTCGCCCACGCCGCGCAGGGTCACGACGCGGGCCTCGTCGCCCGCCTCGCGGTCGATGTGGATCTCCAGCCGGTCGTCGGCCAGGCCCTCGACGAGCCCCTCGCCCCATTCGACGACGGTGACCGACTCCTCCAGCGAGGCGTCGAGGTCGAGGTCGTCGACCTCCAGGTCGCCGCCCAGCCGGTAGGCGTCGACGTGGACGAGCGGCGGCCCCTGGCCCAGGGACGGGTGCACCCTGGCGATCACGAAGGTGGGCGAGGTGATCGGGCCGCGTACTTTGAGGCCTTCCGCGATGCCCTGCACGAGCGTGGTCTTGCCCGCGCCGAGCGGGCCGGACAGGACCAGCAGGTCTCCGGGGCGCAGCCGCGCGGCCAGGCGGGCGCCATAGGCGCGCATGTCCTCAGGGGTCGCGAGTCGCATTAGAGCTCCACCCTCTTCACCAGGTCGCGCAGCGCGTCGTTGACGATGCCGGGGCGCTCCAGCTGGATCAGGTGGGAGGTGTCGGGCACCTCGGTGAGCTGCGCCTTGGGCAGCGCGGCGGCGATGGCCCTGCTGTGCTCGGGCGGGGTCAGCCAGTCGCCGTCGCCCACCAGGATCGCGGTGGGCACCGGGTCGAGGACGTGCAGGGCGGAGAGCTTGTCGTGGTTCATCAGCGCGGGGTAGAAGTCGGCGACCACCTCGGTCGGCGTCGCCCTGATCATCGACTCGGCGAAGTCGACCAGGGTCGGGCTGACGTTCTTGGAGTCACCGAAGCCCATGTAGCGGGTGATCAGGAAGGCGATGTCGCTGCCCGCGTGGCGGGTGCGGTCGACCAGCGCACCCCGCTTGCCCAGCATCGACACCGTGGTGGGGGCCATCTTGTGCACGACCTTGGACAGCAACGCGGGCAGGCCGAGGGTGATCTCGGCCAGCTTGCCCGCCGAGGTCGCGACGAGCGCGGCCGCGCGGATCCTCTCGCCGAACAGCTCGGGACGGCGGTCGGCGAGCGCCATGATCGTCATGCCGCCCATGGAGTGTCCGACCAGCACGCACGGGCCGGGCACGTGGGCCTCGATCACCTCGGCCAGGTCATCGCCCAGCCGGTCGATCGTGCTGTCGTCGGAGCCCCCGCGCTGCGAGCGCCCGTGGGAGCGCTGGTCCCACAGCACGAGACGGTAATTCTCCCGCAGATCCTTACGCTGGTAGTGCCAGGACTCCAGGCTGAGGCAGTAGCCGTGGCAGAAGACGATGGTCAGCGGCGCGTCGTCCGGCCCGTCGATCTCGACGTGCAGCGCCTTGCCGTCGGAGGTGACGAGCGTGCGCTCCCTGCCCCGCAACTCGCCGAACGGCTCGCTGGCCTCGTCGTCGGGGCGCAGCCTGATGCGGCCGACCGCATAGCGCTTGGCCAGCGCCGCCGCCGCGACACCGGCGGAAGCCGCACCGACGAGCGCGCCGGCGATCCCCACCCTGCGCCGTCTTGTCGTCGTCATCTCCCGACCCTTCTCCCGCTCATGCCCGCCGCGAGGTGCTCCGAGTCCTGTGCGCGTAGACCCTCGGCACACGCGAACCGATCCTGGTCACGATCTCATGCGTGATCGTGCCGAGAGTATCCGCCCACTCCTGAGCGGTCGGCTCGCCCTCGTCACCCGGCCCGAACAGCACGATCTCGTCGCCCGCCGACAGCTCGTCGTCGCCCATGTCGATCATGAACTGGTCCATGCACACCCGGCCGGCGATCGTCCTGCGCCGCCCGCCCGCCATGACCTCGGCCTTTCCCGTCGCGTGCCGCAGGATGCCGTCGGCGTATCCGAGCGGCACGAGCCCGAGCGTGGTCTCGCGTCCGGTGACGTAGAGGTGGGCGTAGGAGACCCCGGCGCCCTCGGGGACCCGCTTGACCAGCCCGGCCTGGGCCACCAGCGTCATGGCCTGCCTGAGGCCGAAGTCGCCCAGCTCGGGGATGGGGCTCAGGCCGTAGATCGCGATGCCGGGCCTGACCAGGTCGTAGCGGGCCTCGGGCAGTGTCACGGTGGCGGCGGAGTTGGCGATGTGCCTGATCACGTGGGAGCCGGCCGCGCCCGCCTGCTCGGCGAGCTTCAGCGCCGCCTCGAACGCCTCCAGCTGCCGCCCGATCGACGGATGGCCGGGGATGTCGGCGCAGGCGAGATGGGACCACAGCCCGGCGATCTCGACGGCGCCCTCGGCCTGCAGCCGCAGCGCCGCGGCCAGCAGCGCCGGCCAGGCGGCGGGCGGGCAGCCGCCCCTGCTCATGCCGGTGTCGGCCTCCAGGTGCACCTTCGCGGTGCGGCCCGCGCGCCGTGCGGCGGCGGCGATCTCGCCGAGCATCCCCTCGTCGGAGGCCGACAGCTCGACGTCAGCCTGCACGGCCTCGTCGAGCGGCTCTCCCGGGGTGAGGAGCCAGGACAGGATCGGCGCCGTCACGCCGCCCTCGCGCAGCGCGAGCGCCTCCCTGATGAACGCGGTGCCGAGCCGGCTCGCGCCGCCCTCCAGGACCGCCTCGGAGGAGGGCACCAGACCGTGGCCGTAGGCGTCGGCCTTGACGGCGCCCATCAGCTCCGCGCCGTCGGCCCGCTCTTTGAGCAGGGCCACGTTGTGCCTGATCGCGGCCAGGTCGACCCGAGCCTGCGCGGGCGTGGTCATCGGGGAGTACATCCTTCTAGTGTGGCAGGTCACGCACATGGTCGAGCGCGATTATCCTCCCTCGCGACCCCCGCCGCCCGCTAGGCCGTACCTCCTGCTGGGGCGCCGCTCAGGGCGCGGATGGCCGCGGGGACGGCGGTGGCCACGTCGGCCGCCGTCAGCGGCGCGTCCCCGGCGGCCAGCCGCCCGGCCAGCCCGTGCAGGTAGGCGCCGCAGGACGCGGCGTCGTAACAGCTCAGCCCCTGGGCGAGCAGCGAGCCCGCCACCCCCGACAGCACGTCGCCCGTGCCCCCCGTGGCCAGCCACGGCGAGCCGGTGACGTTGACCCGCACCGGCCGCGCGTCTTCGGCCACCACCGTGGTGGAGCCCTTGAGCAGCACGGTCACGCCGAGCTCCGCCGCCGCCCTGCGGGCGTATTCCAGCCGGGCCGCCTCGATGTCGTCGCGCTCGGCCCTGATCAGCCGCGCCAGTTCGCCCGCGTGCGGGGTGATCAGCACGGGCGCGCCGCGGCGCAGCAGCCCGCGGTCCCTGGCCACCAGCGTCAGCCCGTCGGCGTCGATCAGCACGGGCACGCTGGAGGCGAGCACCTTGGCCGCCAGCTCGTGCGCCCAGTCATCGGTGCCGAGCCCCGGCCCGAGCACCCACGCCTGCACCCGCCCGACGCCGTCGATCGAGGGCCGGTCCAGCTCGGTGACGACCGCCTCGGGCCAGTGCGCACGCACCTGCGCCACGGGCGCGTGCCGCCCCGCGTAGCGCACCATGCCCGCCCCGGCGCGCAGCGCGCCGCCCACGGCGAGCACGGCGGCGCCGGTGTAGAGGTCGCTGCCCGCCGCGACCCCCAGGACTCCCCTGCGGTACTTGTCGGACTCGGTGGCCGGCCGCGGCAGCAGGAGGTCGACGTCGCCGCCGGTCAGCGCGGCCACGTCGGGATCGGGCAGGTGGTCGCCGAGCCCGATGTCCACCAGCTCGACCGCGCCCGCGCAGGCCGCGCCGGGATCGACGAGCAACCCCGTCTTGTACGCCCCCATCGTCACGGTCACCTTGGCCCGCACGGCCGCACCCGGCACCCGGCCGCTGCTCGCGTCGGCCCCGCTCGGCACGTCCACGGCGACGATCGCGGCGCGGGCGGCGTTGGCCTGCGCGGCGAGCTCCGCGTACGGCTCCCGCAGCGCCCCCGCCGCCCCGATGCCGACAAGCCCGTCGATGATCAGGTCGGCGCCGTCGATCGCCGCCCGGTCGACGACCCGGCCGCCCGCCTGCTGGAACGCGCGCAACCCCGCCTCGTGGGTCTTGGACCCGGCAAGGACCGCGCCTGCCCGGGCGCCGCGCCGGGCCAGCCGCTCGCCCGCGTAGAGGGCGTCGCCGCCGTTGTCGCCGCTGCCGACGAGGAGCACGACGCGCTTGCCGTACACCCGGCCGAGGAGGTCGGCGCAGACGGCGGCGAGCCCCGACGCGGCCCGCTGCATCAGCGTGCCCTCCGGCAGGAGGGCCATGAGCGCGTGCTCGGCGCCACGGATCTGGTCGGCGGTGTAGGCGGTGCGCATGATCCGAAGCTATCCCTCCGCGATCACGTAGGCCACGGCGACGCCCGCGTCATGGCTGAGTGAGAGGTGCCAGCGTTTGATGCCGAGCTCGTACGCCACCTCCGCGGCCCGCCCAGTGATCACCAGCTCGGGCTTGCCGAGGTCGTCGCAGCGCACCTCGGCCTCCTGGTGCCCCAGCCCTTGTGGAGCGCCGAGCGCCTTGGCCACGGCCTCCTTGGCGGCGAACCTGGCGGCCAGCGAGTGCACCGGCAGCGGCCGCTCGGCCTCGGTGAACAACCGCTCGCGCAGGCGCGGCGTGCGGCGCAGCGTCGCCTCGAAGCGGGAGATGTCCACGATGTCCACCCCGATGCCCAGGATCACCGCACCAAGCCTAGAACAGCCCTTTCTCCCAGGGCCCCCAGATGGCGATCGACATGCCGTGTTCGGCCTGGATGTTGACGTAGAGCGTGTGGCCGCCGGGCCCGAACGTGGACCCGGCGAACTCGGCTCCCCCGTCGCCGGGGATCGGCTCCAGGCGGCAGAAGTCGAAGATCTTTCCCGCCCTGCTGAGCCCGCGCAGGTAGTTGGCGCCGTCGCCGTCCTCGCACAACACCAGCGTGCCGCGGCGGCTGACCGTCACGTTGTCGGGCAGGTCGAGCACCTCCGAGCGCGGCGACTCGTAGGCGAGCCTGAGCCGGCCGCTCCATGTCTCGTACGCCCACACCTGTCCTCGTCCCTTGCCGAACCCGTCGGGCGGCGTGTCACCGGACGCGGTGGCCCCACCCTGCGTCGAGACGAAGTAGACCGTCCCCTGGTGGTAGACCGCGCCCTCCAGGCGGGAGAAGATCGCCGCGCCGGCCGCCCTGCCCTGCCGGCCCACGGCCTGGACGGCCTCGTCGTTGGACGGCGTGCCCGTGAAGCGGGGGTCGGGGTCGTCGATGTCCACCCACGTGGTGGCGTACGAGGCGCCCGGCTCCTGGCCCTCGGACAGGTCCTTGCGCTTGGCGCCCTTGACGGCGAGCATCTGCAGTCTGCCGCCGTCGAGCAGCCGCCCCGCCACGGCGGGATGTTCGGGCGGGAGGTAGCGGTAGAAGCCGGACGGGAAGCCGAAGTTGTCCTCGGTGAGGTAGATCGCGCCCGTGGACGGGTCGAAGGCGGCCGACTCGTGCGGGAAACGCCCCGCGGACCTGATCGGCCGGGCGGCGGCGGGGCGGTCGAGCGGCACCTCGAAGATGTAGCCGTGCGGGCGGGTGAGCTTGGAGTTGTCGCCGCCGGAGAAGTCGTCGCCCACGTCGGGACCGTTGACCGTCTCCTCGCAGGTCAACCAGGCCCCCCATGACATGGGGCCGCCCGAGCAGTTCATCATGGTGCCGCTGAGCGAGGGGCCACTCCTGATCACCTCTCCGTAGCGGGTGACCTGCAGCGTCGAGGTGCCTCCCCCGGCCATGGGGTCGTAAGCCCTGCCCTTGTCGCCGAACGCGCCGACAGGCCCGTTGACCTCATGGTTGCGTACCAGGACGGCGCTGCCCTTGGGGCCGGCGAAGGCCGCCATGCCGTCGTGCCTGCCGGGCACGGCCGAGCCGTCGCCGAACCGGTCGCCCGCGGGGCTGAACGAGCGGTACTTGAACCCGTCGGGCAGGTGCAGGCGCACCTTGCCGTCACGAAGATCTTGTACGGGACGCAGCGGCCCGTACGCGCGGACCGGCTTCGCCCCTCCCTGAGCGCCCGCGCAGGCGACCCCGGCGAAGGGGCCCGCGACGCCGGCTGCGGCGACCACGCTGGTGATGAAACGACGACGGTCCACGGAAGCCTCCCGCCAGCAACAGTAGCTCCCGGCAAACCTTCGCATACCGGAATCGGCGGTATTCTCCGGCCGCCGTCCACAACCTGTGGACAGCCGGCCCGTGCCCCGCCAAGATCCGCTGTTTCCTCCATCGCTACGCTGCCTAGGTGAACAACGGCTACGTGGAACTGAGCAGGGAGCAGTGGAGCGAGCTCCGCAAGAACACGCCCTTGACTCTCACCGCAGACGAGCTGGAAGAGCTGCGCGGCGTCGACGACCCCATCGACCTCACCGAAGTCACCGACATCTACCTCCCCCTGACCCGGCTGCTGAACCTGCACTTCACCGGGTCCAAACAGCGCAGCAGCGTGCTGAGCGCCTTCCTCGGGCGTGACGAGCAGCGGGTGCCGTACATCCTGGGCATCGCGGGCAGCGTCGCGGTCGGCAAGTCGACGACGGCGCGGCTGCTGCACACCCTCCTCGCCCGCTGGCCCGAGCACATGCACGTGGAGCTGGTCACGACCGACAGCTTCCTCTATCCGAACGCGGTGCTGGAGTCGAAGGGCATCATGCATCGCAAGGGCTTCCCCGAGAGTTATGACCGGCGGGCGCTGGTCAGGTTCGTGGCGGAGGTCAAGGCCGGGGCGGCGGCGACACGGGCGCCGGTCTACAGCCACCTCGAGTACGACATAGTCCCCGGCGCACACCAGACCGTGAAAAGTCCGGATATCTTGATCATCGAGGGCCTCAACGTCCTCCAGCCCGCCCCGCCCACCTCCCTCGCCGTCAACGACTACTTCGACTTCTCCATCTACGTCGACGCCAAGGTCGAGGACATCCGCACCTGGTACGTCGAACGGTTCCACAAGCTTCGCCGGACCGCCTTCGAGGACCCGAAGTCGTACTTCCGGCACATCGCGGAGCTGTCGTACGACGAGGCCACGAACTTCGCGGTCAACGTCTGGCGCGACATCAACGAACGCAACCTCGTCGAGAACATCGCCCCCACCAGAGGCCGCGCCGACCTCGTGCTCAAGAAGGGCGCCGATCACTCGGTGCAGCGCGTACGGCTCCGCCAGACCTGAACGCCTCCTCGTACACGTAACGTGCGAACCTGCCCCCGCACTCCTGGTCGTCGATGCCGGCGAACCAGCACTCCTCACCGTGGTCGTGGCAGTTGAAGCGGCACATGCGAGAAACCCTCGCGCACGGCTGTCAAAACCACGTCAACGTCCGATCGACGACAATGGCCGGATGCTCCATCTACGGCTGATCAGCCCGCCCTCACGCGCTGATGAGGCGACGGCGGTGTTGGAGGACTGCCCTGGCGTCACCAACATCGTCGTCCTCTCCGGGGCGGCCCGCGTGCCGAGCGGCGACGTGATCCTCTGCGACGCCGCCAGGGAGTCGGCCAACGAAGTGCTGGGCCGGCTCAAGTGGCTGGAGAAGGAGGGCTCGATCGCCATCGAGCACGTCGACCTGTCGTTGTCCAGGACCGCGGAGGAGGCGGTCGAGGAGGCGCCGGGCGAGCCCGACGACGCGGTCATCTGGGAGGAGTTAGCGCACCGGGTGCAGGGCGAGTCCGGCATCACGTGGGCGTTCCTGGTCTTCCTCGCCATCGCCACGCAGTTGGCGGGCATCGGCGTGCTACAGAACTCCGTCGTCCTCATCATCGGCGGGATGGTGCTCAGCCCGGAGTTCGGGCCGATCGCGGCCGTCTGCTTCGGCCTGCTGCGCCGCAGGTGGCAGCTGGTCGTCCACGCGTTCCGTACGCTGGTCACGGGGTTCGCGGCGGCGATCGCGGTCACCTTCGCCTGCGCCCTCGTCTCCCACTGGCTCGGCTGGATCGGCCCCGGCGACCTCGCCACCGGTGAGGAGGTCAGGTTCATCGTCACGCCCGACCGGTGGTCGTTCATCGTGGCGCTGCTCGCGGGCGTGGCCGGAGTGCTGTCGATCACGGCGGGCAAGTCGACGGCCCTGATCGGCGTCTTCATCTCGGTCACCACGGTGCCCGCCGCCGGCTACCTGGCCGTCGCGCTCGCGCTCGGCCAGTGGGCGCAGGTCGCGGGCTCGGTGTCGCAGCTGTCGATGAACGTGGCCGGCATGATCCTGGCGGGCACCACGACTCTGATGGTCCAGCGGAAATTCTGGCCTCAAGTAGGACGCCGTTCATCCGTGTGAACGAGGCCACGGCGCTGATCGCCCGGTAGTGTCCGGCACATGCACATCCTCGCCACCGAGGGGCTGACCAAGCGCTTTCCCACCGTCACGGCGGTCGACCAGCTCTCCGTCACCGTGGGGCCCGGTGTCACCGGCCTGGTCGGGGCGAACGGCGCGGGCAAGTCGACACTGATCAAGATCCTGCTCGGTCTGCTGCCGCCGTCCGGCGGCACCGCACGGGTGCTCGATCTGGACGTGACCGCGCAGGGCGCGGACATCCGCAGGCTCGTCGGCTACATGCCCGAGCACGAGTGTCTCCCGCCCGACGTCTCCGCCACCGAATTAGTCGTCCACCTCGCCCAGATGTCCGGGCTGCCGCGCACGGCGGCCCGCGAGCGCGCCGCCGACGTCCTGCGCCACGTCGGCCTGGCGGAAGAGCGCTACCGTCCCGTCGGCGGCTACTCGACCGGTATGAAGCAGCGGGTCAAGCTGGCCCAGGCCCTGGTCCACGACCCGAAACTGATCTTGCTCGACGAGCCCACCAACGGGCTCGACCCGCGGGGCCGCGACGAGATGCTGAGGCTGATCCGGCGCATCGGCACCGAGTTCGGCATCAGCGTGCTCGTCACCTCCCACCTGCTGGGCGAGCTGGAGCGCATCTGCGACCACGTGATCGTCATCGACGCGGGGCGGCTGCTGCGCTCCTCGACGATCGGCGAGTTCACCCAGGCGACGCAGACCGTCACGGTCGAGGTCGACGAGGGCCTTGACGCGCTGACCGCCCGCCTGACCGGCGACGGCCAGACCGTCTCGCCGCAGGGCCGCATGCTGGTGGTCAAGGTGCTCGGGCCCGAGACGTACGACGCCATCCGCGACGCCGCCGTCGACCTGGACCTCTGCCTCATCCGCCTGGAACAGGGACGTCACAGCATCGAGGACGTCTTCCGGGAGGAGAGCACAAGTGTCTGAAATTTACGACATCGGCTATCGGCACTACGACGGCCCTCGGCTCGGCCGCGGCTACGCCACCAGGGCACTGACCCTGCACAGCCTGCGCGGCATCTTCGGCCTCGGCCGCCCGGCCCGCAGCAAGATCATGCCGTTCTCCCTGGCCACCATCATGCTGGTGCCGGCGATCGTCAACATCGCGCTGATGGCCCTGCTCAGGAGAAGCGAGATCCCCTACAGCGGCTACGCGGTCATCATGCAGGCGGTGGTGGCGATCTTCCTGGCCTCGCAGGCCCCCACCGTCGTCGCCCCCGACCTGCGCTACCGCGTGCTGCCGCTCTACCTGTCGCGCCCCGTGGCGATCAACGAGTACGTCGGGGCCAAGGTGGCCGCGATGACCGCGTCGGTGTTCCTGCTGATCGCCGTGCCGCTCACGCTGATGTACGTGGGCGAGCTGGTGATCGACCTCCCCGGCCCCCCGGCCACCGGGGAGTACGCCGGCTCCATGACCATGGCGCTCGTGCTGGCGCTGCTCCTGTCGGCCTTCGGCCTCGCACTGGCCTCGTTCACGCCCCGGCGCGGGCTCGGCGTGGCCTCGGTGATCACCGTCTACCTGTTGTCGTTCGCGGCGGTCCCGGTGATCTACGGCACGCTGGCCTCCACCGGCAACGAGTCGCAGGCCGCCTGGGCGTGGCTGATCAACCCGTTCTGGCTGGTCGACTCCGTGCAGTCGTGGGTGTTCGGCACACCGCCCCACTCCATCGAGGGCGACTACCCGAACGGCCCCGCCTCGGCGGCGATCCTCGTCGTGCTGATCTGCGCCGGGCTGGCCGCCCTCGCGCTGCGCTACAGGAAGGCGGCCGCGCGATGAAGATCGAGCTCTCGCAGGTCTCCCGCTGGTACGGCAACGTGGTGGCGGTCAACGACGTGACGATGACGATCGGCCCCGGCGTCACCGGCCTGCTCGGGCCCAACGGCGCGGGCAAGTCGACGCTCCTGCACATGATGGCCGGCTTCCTGGCCCCGTCGGGCGGCTCGGTCACGCTGGACGGGACCAAGGTCTGGAAGAACCACCGCATTTACCGAAATATCGGCCTAGTCCCGGAACGGGAAGGTGTGTATGGCTTCCTGACCGGCTGGCAGTTCGTGCTCTCCGCCGCCCGGCTCCATGGCCTGCCCGACCCCGCGGAAGCCGCCCGCAAAGCCCTGGCCACGGTCGAGATGGAGGAGCCGAAGGACCGCCGCGTCGAGACGTACTCGAAAGGCATGCGCCAGCGCGTCAAGGTCGCCGCGGCGCTCGTCCACGACCCGCCGGTGCTGCTGCTCGACGAGCCGTTCAACGGCATGGACCCCCGCCAGCGCCTCCAGCTGATGGAGCTCATCCGCTCCATGGGCGCAGGGGGCAAGACGATCCTGTTCAGCTCCCACATCCTGGAGGAGGTCGAACGGGTCGCCCAGCACATCGAGGTCCTGGTGGCGGGCCGCCACGCGGCGTCGGGCAACTTCCGCGAGATCCGCCGGCTGATGACCGACCGGCCACACCTGTTCATGATCCGTTCGAGCGACGACAGGAAGCTCGCAGCCGCGCTCATCCGCGACCCCTCGGCCGGCGGCATCACCCTCCGCCCCGACGGCCTGGAGGTTCAGGCCATCGAGTTCCGTCGCTTCGCCCGGCTCCTCCCCCGGGTCGCTAAAGAGGAAGGCGTGCACCTGCACCAGATCTCCCCCGCGGACGAGGACCTGGAAAGCGTCTTCTCCTACCTCATCACCAGGAGCACCTGATGAACACCGTGGTCGCGGGTATCACCTACCGCGCCCTGCTGGGCCGCCGGCGCATCATCCTGCTGCTGGTGCTGCCGCTGGGTCTCATCGGCCTGGCGGTGCTGCTGCGCCTGTTCGGCGAGACCGGCCAGCGCTCGGCCATGCTGCTGATGGACAACTTCGCGATCAACACGATGCTGCCCCTCCTGGGCCTGATCGCGGGCACGGGCGTCATCGCCCCGGAGATCGACGACGGCACGATCATCCACCTGCTGTCCAAGCCGATCTCCCGCCCCGTCATCATCCGGACGAAGTTCCTGGTGGCGGCGTCGCTGCTGGCCATGTTCGGGGCGGTCCCGACGTACGTGTCGGCCTGGCTCCTGGTCAGCAACGAGGACGGCATCGCCTCGGGGTTCGCCCTGGGGGCGCTGCTGGCCGGCATCGCCTACGCGGCAGTCTTCCTCCTGCTGGGCGTCCTGACGCGGCACGCGGTGGCGATCGGCATCATCTACGCCCTGGTGTGGGAGACCCTGGTGGGCGGGTTCCTTCCGGGGGCCCGCAAGTTCTCGATCCAGCAGTGGGCGAAGTCGATCGCCGACCAGATCTCCGATTCGGCGTTCCTCAAGGCCGACGTGACGCTCGGCTTCGCCGTACCGGCCCTGCTCATCGTCACGGTCGCCGCCGTCTTCTGGGCGGGCCGCAGGCTGCGGGCCTTCTCGCTCACCGGCGACGAGTAGTCCCCTTTGACCTGCTCCCGCGGCTGCCGCCTGCTCCATCCCCGTGACCACGGCGATCGGGACCGGCAACCATGTCGCGCAGGTGCCTGACGGGCGGGGCGAGCAGCTCAGGTCCCGCTCATAATCGTCGGGTACGGCACCGCGTGCCGTACCCGACGTGAGGAACTCTTCAGATGCAGGCCTTGCGCACCACGTCGGCGAGGCGGCCGGCCACCAGGGTGGCGTGCTCTTCCGACGCGGCCTCGACCATGACCCGGATCATCGGCTCGGTGCCGCTCGGCCTGATCAGCACCCGCCCCGTCTCCCCCAGCTCGGCCTCCGCCTGCTGGACGGCGGCGACGAGCTCGGGAACGGAGGCCTTGCCCTTGTCGACGTCCTTGACGTTGAGCAGGATCTGCGGCAGCGGCGTCATCACCGAGGCCAGTTCCTTCAGCGGCACGCCCGTCTTGGCCACCACGCCCAGCAGGTGGAGCGAGGTGAGCAGGCCGTCGCCGGTGGTGGCGTGGTCGAGCATGATGACGTGCCCTGACTGCTCGCCGCCGAGGTTGTAACCGTTGTGCTTCATGCGCTCCAGCACGTAGCGGTCACCCACCGCGGTCTCGACCACGGTGATGCCCGCGTCGCGCATCGCCAGCTTGAAACCGAGGTTGGACATCACGGTCGCGACCACGGTGTCCTTCGCCAGCAGTCCCTCGCCGTGCATGGCGGC
Source organism: Nonomuraea sp. B1E8 (assembly GCF_039871515.1). Taxonomy (NCBI): domain Bacteria; kingdom Bacillati; phylum Actinomycetota; class Actinomycetes; order Streptosporangiales; family Streptosporangiaceae; genus Nonomuraea; species Nonomuraea sp. B1E8. Next base: position 856,118 of record NZ_JBDPLS010000001.1, read on the forward strand.
GGCGAGCACGGCCATGATGCGGTCGCCGTCGATGATCGAGCCGGTGTGGTCGACGGCCAGGCAGCGGTCGGCGTCGCCGTCGTAGGCCACGCCCAGGTCGGCTCCGCGCGAGACGACCACCTGCTGGAGCTTGTCCAGGTGGGTCGAGCCGTGGCCGGCGTTGATGTTGAGCCCGTCGGGCCTGGAGCCGATGGCCTCGACCCTGGCCCCCGCGCGTACGAGCGCCTCGGGCGCCACCATGTGGGCGGCGCCGTGCGCGCAGTCGACCACGATGTGGAGGCCGTCGAGTGAGGCGCTCATCGTGGTCAGCACGTGGGAGATGTAGCGGTCGGCCTCACCGTACGCGTCGCGCACGCGGCCCACGGCCGAGCCGACAGGGAAGCTCCACTCCTCGCCCAGCCGCCGCTCGATCTCGTCCTCGACCGCGTCGGACAGCTTGAAGCCGCCGCGGGCCAGGAACTTGATGCCGTTGTCGGGCGCCGGGTTGTGCGACGCCGACAGCATGACGCCGAGGTCGGCGCCGAGCGCGGCCGTGAGGTGGGCGACGGCCGGGGTGGGCAGCACGCCGAGGCGCAACACGTCCACTCCAGACGCCGCGAGGCCGGCGACCACCGCGGCCTCGAGAAACTCTCCCGAGGCGCGTGGGTCCCGGCCTACGACCGCTACCGGCCTGCTCTTACGGCTGGGCCCGGTAGCGGAGAACGCGCCCGCATCGCCGAGGACATGAGCCGCCGCGACCGAAAGGTCCATGGCGAGCTCCGCCGTGAGGTCGCGACCCGCGACCCCGCGAACCCCGTCGGTGCCGAAAAGGCGCGCCAACTCAGCGCTTGCTGTACTGCGGAGCCTTGCGGGCCTTCTTGAGGCCGTACTTCTTCCGCTCCGTGGCGCGGGCGTCACGAGTGAGGAAGCCGGCCTTCTTCAGCGGCGGGCGGTTGACGTCGACGTCCAGGATCGCCAGGGCGCGGGACAGGCCCATGCGCAGCGCGCCGGCCTGACCGGTGACGCCGCCGCCGTCGATCCGCGCGATGACGTCGAACGCCTCCTCGGCGCCGAGCACCACGAACGGCTCGTTGACGATCTGCTGGTGGACCTTGTTCGGGAAGTAGACGTCCAGCGAACGACCGTTGATCGTCCACTTGCCGGTGCCGGGGACGATGCGCACGCGGGCGATCGCCTCCTTGCGGCGGCCGGTGCCGTACGAGTTGCCCGTGGTGACGGGCTTGCGCACGGGAGCGTCAGCGCTGGCGGTGGATTCTGTGGTGTATTCGGACGGGAACTCCTCGCTGGAGAAGTCCTCCACCTCGGCCGTCTCGACGGCCGTCTCGACACCGGTGGGCTCAGCCACGGTTCTCCTCTTACTTTCGAAACTCGGCGCTACCCCTTGCGGGGGCATGCGACGGGGTCTCCCCCGCGGGTCTACTTACTGGGCGATCTGGCTGATCTCGAACGGCACCGGCTGCTGGGCCTGGTGCGGGTGCTCGGAGCCCGCGTAGACCTTCAGCTTCTTCGCCATCTTCCGGCCCAGGGAGTTTTTCGGCAGCATGCCCTTGACAGCCTTCTCGACGGCCTTCTCCGGCCGCTTCTCCATGAGCTCGCCATAGGTGACGGAACGCAGACCGCCCGGGTATCCCGAGTGACGGTACGCCTTCTTCTGCTCGAGCTTGTTGCCGCTCAGCGCGATCTTGTCCGCGTTGATGACGATGACGAAGTCACCGGTGTCGACGTGGTTGGCGAAGATCGGCTTGTGCTTGCCGCGGAGCAGGGTCGCGACGTGGCTGGCCAGCCGGCCCAGCACGACATCGGTCGCGTCGATGACGTACCACTGACGCTGGACGTCGGCGGGCTTCGGTGAGTACGTGCGCACGGTCGTAGCCTTCTTTATGCTCGCGTCTTCGGCGCTGTCGGATGCGACAGCAACATTGGTCGGTCGGTGCGGGCACACGACGGCCCGGACCTTCCGTCTCCGCAACACGGGAGATGACGCCGGACGCGCCGCGCATTGGTCACGCTGGACCTATGCACACAACGAACGATTAGGCTACCCGCCCGGAGGCGCGCTGGTCAAAAGACCGGTAACCTCGCACGAGTCTACCCGACCGCAGAACGGTTCGATTTCGTTTCCCTGGGACCCCTTCTTTCCCAGGACCAGACATCCCTATCGTTGATGGCGGTATGTGGCAGAACTCTCACACCCGGCCAACCCAGCGGGGCGCTCGGCGCCGGAATCACCTGGGTGTGCTGACCTGCCTGATGGCGGTTCTGTTCACGGGCGTGCTGATCGGCCGGCTGACCGACGACGCCGAGCCCGCCCGCCACGTCTACCTCGAAGAGACCGTCCCGCCCGCGGCCGCCACCGCCCACGCGACGCCCAGGGCTTCGAAGAAGGCCCGGCCGCACGCCGAGCGGATCCCCAGGGAGATGACGACCAGACCCACACCGCGCGGCAGGACGACCCCCAGGGTCACCAAGAAGCCCGACGGGCAGATCCCCGGGTTCACCAGCGACGGCGACGGCTCCGCCGAGCTCCGCACCGACGGCGAGGGCGTGCGCGTCATGGCGGGCATGGCGTCCAGGGTCGTCACGCTCACCAACGCCGCCAGGGCCAGGCATGGCTGCGGAGCGCTCAGGGTCGACCGCGGGCTCACCCGCTCCGCCCGTACGCACTCGCTGGAGATGGCCCGCACCGGGCGGCTCGTGCACAACTCCCCCGACGGCGGTTCCCCGTGGGACCGCATGGAGCGCGCGGGATACCACTGGGGCGCCGCCGAGAACATCGGCGCCGGCTACGCCACGCCTGACGAGGCCGTACGCGGCTGGCTGGACAGCCGCGACCACCGCAGGAACATCCTCGACTGCCGGCTGAAGGCCATCGGCGTCGGCGTCGCCGACGGCCCCAACGGTCCGTGGTGGACCCAGGACTTCGGAACCCGATGACGAACATCACGGTAATGTCTCCCCATGGTTTCCAACGGCAACGGGGAACGTGAGAGCGGCTCGGGCGGCGCCCCCTACGGGATGGGGAACGCGCCCGAGGAGCCGGGCAGCGCCTTCCGCCGCCCGCGCCGCAAGGAACGCGCCGCCGGCGAGCCCCAGGAGCAGGCCCCGAAGAGCCCGCAGAGCAAGGTCGGGTGGAGTCCGTACGACGAGGGCTCGCGCTCGCGTGCCCCGTTGTGGTTCGCGATCAGCGGCGTGGCCGTGCTCGGCCTGCTCGGCGGCGGCCTGGTGCTCATGTGGAACGCCGACGACCCCGTAGCCACCGAAACCGGCAGGCCCCGCATGACCACCGCGCCCCTGCCGTCCGCGCCTCCCGGCGAGTACGGCTTCGCCGCCAGCCGTTCCACGGACCCCGACCCGATCTCGGTGAAGGAGATCTTCGGCAGCAAGACGAAGATCACCGTGTCGAAGCGTTCGTACGAGCGGACGATCACCAAGAAGGACAAGAAGTGCTCCGACGGCGCCCTGGGCGACGATCTCAAGAAGGCACTCAAGTCCGGCAAGTGCACCCAGCTCGTCCGCGCCAGCTTCCGCGACAAGGCGGGCAAGGTGATCGGCACGATCGGCGTGGCCAACCTCACCAGCACCAAGGCAGCGAGCAAGGTGGCCAAGGTCGGCGACACGGAAAACTACGTCAAACCGCTGGCGGGTAAGGACAGTGTCACCAAGTTCATCGGCTCGGGCAGTGGCGGCACCAGGATCCTGACGCACGGACACTACGCGATCATGGTGTGGTTCCAGAATAAGGACGGCACAAAGCCCGACAACAAGGGCAGCAAGCAGCTCTTCGCCGCCGTAGACGACATCACGAAGGCCACGGTGTTCGAGGCGCTGGACAACCGGTCGGTCACCGGGAGCCCGCGAATCTGAAACCCGGCTTCGCACGCGTAATGCCCCAAACGGGATGCCGGATCCTTTCGGGAACGCTCATACCGACGTAACGATCTCGTCTCTCTCGCTAGGCTCGCCCTATGCGTGGCCAGGAACCCGGGTCTGAGCACGATCGCAGGGAAGCCGACAACTCGGCCGCACCAGCGACGCCACCGCCGAGCTTCGGCCAGACCGACGGGCGAGACGTTCCACCGGCGTTCACCCCATCCGACACCACTACCGGCACCACTACCGGCATCCCGTACGGCGGCGCCCCCTACGGCACCCCATCGACCGGAGCCGCTTCCGGCGAAGGGGCGGCGACCAGGGCGCGCCCCGCCATTCCCGTCTTCCAGGGTCCGCCCCCCGACCTGCCGGCGCCTGACGACCGGCCGGGTGCGCAGCCGTGGGAGGTGTCGGGCGACGACACCGCGCCCTACGACTGGTTCGCCGACCACACCGGCGTCGACCCCGCCGACCAGGGATGGGCCGACCATCCGCACGCCCACCAGGCGTTGCCCGGCCGCCCTTCGGCCGCGCGGGAGCTCCTCAGCGGCCCGCGGACCGGCCGCGAGCAGGCCGATCCCGCGCGTCCCGGTCACACCCCGGCCCACCGGCCGCCGGTCGAGCCCTCGCAGGCCACGCACGAACAGGACACACGGGGACGCCAGGCACACGGCGCGTGGGACGCGCCTGCGACAGAGGAGACCGGCCGCCGGCCCGCCACTCCGGTAACGCCCAGCGCGCCGTCGTGGGAGCCGCCACCCGCGTTCACCGCCGCCGCGGCCGGCATGCCCGTGTGGCCCGCGCCCACCGGCGACCCGCACGCCATGCCGCCATGGCCGGCCGCCACCGGCGAGCTCGTGGCCGACCCCGATCCCGACGAGCCCGGCTCCCCGCCCTCCTCCTTCGACCCGAACGCCACTGATCCGGAGGGCTTCACCCGCCCGGCAGGCCTCCCGTCGAGCACCACACCCCTCCCGAGCAGCCCACAGCCCGCGGACGCCCACGCAGACGCGGCCCACCCGGGGACCGGCCAGGCCGACGTCCCCCGGCCCGGCACCGACCAGCCAGAAGCCCTCCGAGCCACCGCCCCCGGCCCCGTCGGAGCCACCGCACCAGCCGCCGAGCCGGAATCCACCCCGCCCGGCACGGCCCAGCCCGCGGCCACCCCACCCGGCGTCCCCGGGGAGGCGGACGTCACAGAGCCGCCGGGCGCCGCGAAGCCCCAGCCCGGCGACGCGTCCGGCGAGCCTCCCCTTTCGGCCCCGGTCACCGCCGAAGACACCCGGCCCTTCGCCCACAACGACATCGCCCGCCCAGCCGGGCAGGAAGTCACGAAGTCCAAGAAGCCGGCCCACTACTTCGACCCGAAGGCTGCCAGGCGTGATGCCGCGCGTCAGGGAGAAGCGTCCGGGCCCGGCGACACGCCGGCGCGCCCGCCCGAGCCGGGCGACGTACCCGTCTGGCCGCCCCTCCCCTCAGAGGAGGACAAACTTCCCGATCTCCCCTTCCCCCGGGACACCTGGGGCCAGAGGCAACCGGTCCCGCTCGACTCGCCCACACCGCCTGCGGGCAGCCCCGCCTTCCCGGCTGGAGCGTTCAAACAACCCCCGTTCCAGACCCCGCCCCCACCTCCCGCGTCGCCGGGCAAGAGCAGGCGCGCCCTGCTCGTCACGCTCGGCGCGCTGGCCCTGGCGGGTGTGGCCACCGGCGGTTTCTTCGCCTGGCAGGCCGTGAGCGACCCCGCGCCGACGACCGCCGCCGCCCGGCCGAGCACGTCCGTCCAGCCGAGTTCGGAGCCGGCCGCCTCCCCACCCGCCGAGGGCACGTCCGCGCTCAACTCCGAGCGGACCGACCCGCAGAAGTTGTCGCTGTCGGAGGCGTTCCCCGACAAGAAGGTGAGCGCGGCCGGCACGACGTTCACGCGGGTCAAGGCCGGCATCGAGACGGCCTGCGACAAGGCGGCCATGGGTGCCTTCGCCGACGCCCTCAAGGAGCAGAAGTGCAGCCGCGTGCTCAGGGCCACGTACGTCGACAGGAAACGGCGCTACGCCGTGACCACGGGCATCGCCGTGCTGCCTGACAAGACCGCCGCCGAGGCCGTCGACCGGGCGAAGAACCTGTCACGCAACGTCTGGTTCCGCCCGCTTCCCGGCGGTGAGGGCTCGGGCGGCGAGCGGGTGCACATCGCGGGCGGCTACGCGGCGGGCCTGGTGTGGGGCCGCTACATCGTCTTCAGCTACGCCACCCACGCCGACGGCCACACCCCGTCGTCCGACGAGAAGACGCTGCCCAAGGTGAGCGGGGCGTTCCGCGACGAGACGTCACTCGTCCTCGACCGCCGCGTCAACGGCGGCTGAGCCCGCCGGCGTGCGCACCCGCCGGGTGGCCGCGGCCCGCGCGGCGAGCTCCGCGTCCGGCGGGTAACCCACCTCCTCCAGGCAGAGCCCGTGCGCGGGCGCCACGTGCACGCCCGAGTCGCGTACGGCCCTGCCGAGCACCTCGCCGGGCCACTCCACCGGCCGCCGCCCGTCACCGGCGGCCAGCAGGGAGCCGACCAGGGCCCGCACCATCGAGTGGCAGAACGCGTCGGCCACGACGGTGGCCACAAGGGTGCCGTCCGGCTCGCGGACCCAGTCGAGGCGCTGCAGTTCCCTGATCGTGGTGGCCCCTTCGCGCTTCTTGCAGAACGCGGCGAAGTCGTGCTCGCCGATCAGCCGCGCGGCGGCCGCGTTGAGCGCGCCGTCGTCCAGCGGCCGGTTGTGCCAGACGACCTCGCGGCGGCGCAGCGGATCGACGCCGCCCACCGCGTCGCTCACCCGGTACGCGTACCGCCGGAAGAGGGCCGAGAACCGGGCGTCGAAGCCCTCAGAAGCCACCGAGACCCGATGAACGCGTACGTCCGGGGGCAGAACCCCGCCCAGCCGCCTCACGAGCGCAGCGAGCCGCTCATCGACGCTCAGCGGCCCTCTGTTGCCGTCCAGCTCGGCCATGGAGCCCTCCGGCACGTCCACGTGGGAGACCTGGCCGCGCGCGTGCACCCCGGCGTCGGTACGGCCGGCCACGGTCAGCTGGGCGGGCTCGCCGAGGCGCAGGATCCGGCCGAGCGCCTGCTCGATCTCGCCCTGGACCGTGCGCCGCCCCGGCTGCCGTGCCCACCCGGAGAATTCGGTCCCGTCGTACGCGAGGTCGAGGCGGAGCCGTACCACGATGATTCTCCTTCGTACGAAACGGGCCCGAACCCCCGCAGAGGGGTCCGGGCCCGTTTCAGCCGATCTGAACGATCAGGCCTCGTCCTTCTTCGCCTCGGCCTCGGCGGCCGGGGTCTCCTCGGCGGCGACCTCGGGGGCCTCGGCCTTGGTCTCCTCAGCCTCGGTCTCCTCAGCCGGAGTCTCCTCGGCCTTGGTCTCCTCAGCCTCGGTCTCCTCAGCCGGAGTCTCCTCGGCCTTGGTCTCCTCGGCGGCGGGCGCCGGGGCGGGGGCCTCGGTGCGGCGGGTGGTGACGCCGCTCATCGGCTCGGTCACCAGCTCGATGACCGCCATCGGCGCGTTGTCGCCCTTGCGCGCGCCGACCTTGGTGATGCGGGTGTAGCCACCGGGCCGCTCGGCGAACGTCGTCGCGATCTCGGTGAAGAGGTGATGAACGACGCCCTTGTCCCTGACGACGGTCAGGACCTGGCGACGGTTGTGGATGTCGCCCTTCTTCGCCTTGGTGATTAGGCGCTCCGCCACCGGACGCAGGCGCTTGGCCTTGGTGACCGTGGTGCGGATCTTGCCGTGGCGGAACAGGTCGGTGGCGAGGTTCGCCAGGATCAGCCGCTCGTGCGCCGGGCTGCCGCCAAGACGTGCACCCTTGGTGGGCTTGGGCATGTCATCTCTCCTTGTGGATTAACCCGCCCCGGCCGTATCAGGTACCGGAGTCGGGCCGGCGCCGCGGTCGCGCGGCGCCGTTACGTTCACCCGCCTGCCCCGCGCCTCGTGAGGACGGCGGCCGGTCCGCGAACCGGCCGCCGTCCTCACGGAGAACGCGCTGACGAACCGCGGGACGTTGTCAGTACTGCTCGGTCTCGACGTACGCGCTGTCGTCGTCGTCGTAGCCGCCGCCGGCCACCGCGCTCGGGTCGAACCCGGGCGGGGAGTCCTTGAGCGCCAGCGACATCTCGTGCAGCTTCTGCTTGACCTCTTCGATCGACTTGGCGCCGAAGTTCCTTATGTCGAGCAGGTCCTGCTCGCTGCGCGCGACGAGCTCGCCCACGGTGTGGATGCCCTCGCGCTTGAGGCAGTTGTAGGAACGGACCGTGAGGTTGAGCTCCTCGATGGGCAGCGCCAGGTCGGCGGCCAGGGCGGCGTCGGTCGGCGACGGGCCGATGTCGATGCCCTCGGCCTCGACGTTGAGCTCGCGGGCCAGGCCGAAGAGCTCGACGAGGGTCTTGCCGGCGGAGGCCACCGCGTCGCGGGGCTTCATCGCGGGCTTGGTCTCGACGTCGAGGATGAGGCGGTCGAAGTCGGTACGCTGCTCGACTCGGGTGGCCTCGACCTTGTAGGTGACCTTGAGCACCGGGGAGTAGATCGAGTCGATCGGAATGCGACCGATCTCCTGGCCCGGCTGCTTGTTCTGGGCTGCGGAGACGTAGCCGCGACCGCGCTCGACGGTCAGCTCCATCTCCAGCTTCGCCTTGCCGTTGAGCGTGGCGATGCGCAGCTCGGGGTTGTGCACCTCGACACCCGCCGGCGGCGCGATGTCGGCGGCGGTGACCTCACCCGGGCCCTGCTTGCGCAGGTACATCACGACCGGCTCGTCGTGCTCGGAGGAGACGACCAGTTCCTTGAGGTTGAGGATGATGTCGGTGACGTCTTCCTTGACCCCGGGAACGGTCGAGAACTCGTGCAGCACGCCCTCGATGCGAATGCTCGTCACGGCCGCGCCCGGAATGGACGACAGCAGCGTGCGGCGCACGGAGTTGCCGATGGTGTAGCCGAAACCCGGCTCCAGCGGCTCGATGACGAATCGGGACCGGGTGTCGTCGATCGACTCTTCGAGAAGAGTCGGACGCTGAGCGATCAGCATGAGTGGGATCTCCCCTTTTTCGTGTGGCGCCCGCTATATGACGCCACTCCGATGAACAGCCTAGCCCGGGTACGCGCAGCCGCGAGAAGCTCGCGACGGCACCGAAACGTATCCGGGCCGGGCAGGCGAGTGACTACTTCGAGTAGTACTCGACGATCAGCTGCTCCTGGACCTGGGTGTCGATCTGCTGGCGAACCGGCAGCTGGTGAACCAGGACGCGGAGCTTGTCGGGCACGACGCCGAGCCACGCGGGAATCGTGCGCTCGCCGGCGGTGGCGCGGGCCACCTCGTAGGGCAGCAGATTGCGCTTGGTCTCGCGGACCTCGATGATGTCGTGCTCGCGAACGCGGTAGGACGGGATGTCGACCTTCTTGCCGTTCACCATGATGTGGCCGTGGCGCACCTGCTGGCGGGCGGCGTCACGCGACTGGGCGAACCCGGCGCGGTAGACGACGTTGTCGAGGCGGCTCTCCAGGATCTGGAGCAGCACCTCACCCGACTTGCCGCTCTTGCGGGCGGCTTCCTCGTAGTAGTTGTGGAACTGCTTCTCGAGGACGCCGTAGATGCGGCGGGTCTTCTGCTTCTCGCGAAGCTGAAGCTGGTACTCGGTGTCCTTCGGACGGCCTCGGCCGTGCTCACCCGGCGGGTAAGGACGGATCTCGATGGGGCACTTGGCGGACTCGCACTTGCTGCCCTTGAGGAAGAGCTTGGTCTTCTCGCGACGGCAGAGCTTGCAGTCCGCGCCCGTGTAACGAGCCATTTCTCTATATCTCCTGGGATGTCAGACGCGGCGGCGCTTCGGCGGACGGCAACCGTTGTGCGGGACCGGCGTCACGTCCTGGATCGAGCCCACCTCGAGGCCGGTGGCCTGCAGCGAGCGGATCGCGGTCTCGCGGCCGGAGCCGGGGCCCTTGACGAAGACGTCGACCTTGCGCATGCCGTGCTCCATGGCTCGGCGAGCGGCGTTTTCCGCGGCCATCTGCGCGGCGAACGGGGTGGACTTCCGGGAGCCCTTGAAACCCACGTGGCCGGCGCTGGCCCAGGAGATCACGTTGCCCAGCGGGTCGGTGATCGAGACGATCGTGTTGTTGAACGTGCTCTTGATGTGGGCGTGCCCGTGAGCGACGTTCTTCTTTTCCTTGCGGCGCACCTTCTTCGGCGCACCCTGGCGGCTCTTAGGAGGCATTGTTTGCCATAACTCCTGAGGTCTTCGGTCCCGCGGCTGCGAGGACTACTTCTTACCGGGCTTCTTCTTGCCGGCGACGGTCTTCTTCTTGCCCTTACGGGTGCGCGCGTTGGTCTGCGTGCGCTGACCGTGGACCGGCAGGCCCTTGCGGTGCCGGATGCCCTGGTAACAACCGATTTCGATCTTGCGACGGATGTCGGCCTGAACCTCGCGGCGCAGGTCACCCTCGATCTTGTAGTTCGCCTCGATGTAGTCACGCATCGGGACGAGCTCGGTGTCGGAGAGCTGGTGGACGCGGAGGTCGCCGCTGACCCCGGTGGCCTGGAGAATCTCCTGGGCGCGGGTGCGGCCGATTCCGTAAATGTAGGTGAGAGCGATCTCCAGCCGCTTGTCGCGGGGGAGGTCGACGCCAACCAGGCGAGCCATGGCGGGCATTCTCCTTCTTGTGTGGCGGAGGTCTAGCGCCTCACTGCCCCTCCCCAATGCCCGGGGTGAGGGCCCCGGCCTCCGACCGGGGGTCTCCCGAGTGGTTCGAACCCTTCGCGAAAGGTCCGCCTGCCCGGGTGTGACACGCGATTACTGACTCAGGCTTCTCATGCGTCGAGCCCGCTCCCTGTCGGGGCGGACTCGGAGAAGCCTTGCGGCGACTAGCCCTGGCGCTGCTTGTGGCGCAGGTTGTCGCAGATCACCATGACGCGACCGTGCCGGCGGATCACCTTGCACTTGTCGCAGATCTTTTTGACGCTCGGCTTTACCTTCATTGTCCTTTGTGTTCCTCAGACGTCTTACTTGTATCGGTAGACGATCCGCCCACGAGTCAGGTCGTAGGGGCTCAGTTCAACAACAACCCGGTCGTCCGGCAGAATCCGGATGTAGTGCATCCGCATCCGTCCGCTGATGTGGGCCAGGACCTTATGGCCGTTGTCGAGCTGCACCCGGAACATGGCGTTCGGGAGCGACTCGACCACAGTGCCCTCGATCTCGATGGCGCCGTCTTTCTTGGCCAAAATTCCTCGCGTTTCACTGATCGATCGTCTGAGGCTCCGGTTCACTAAGCAGCCGCGACCTCACGCTTCGAAGAGAGCGGCGATCGGCAAAGACCGCCGACGCGTGTAGGTCATAGTGAGCCGACTAAGGAGTGTACGACACCTGAGCCTAGAACGCGAAATGCGTGCCAGGTGTCCTGACACAACCATCTGTGAGTCTACCCGACGTTTGCCGCGCCCGAGCCCGCCAGGCCGGAGGCTCGGCGCCTCCGGCCCGTCCGTATCCCCACCCATCAGCGAGTGCTGCGGGTCTTGCGCCAGTGGAAGCCGCCGGGCAGGTTGACCGAGACCGTACGGCGTCCGTCGGCCGTGCGGGTCACCCGGAACAGCCGGTTGCCCCAGCTGTGCCCCACCCCGCGGCGGGACAGGTTCAGCCGGAACGGCCCGAACTTGATCGACTTTCGATGGCTCCATCCCATGTCGCTTGCCTCCAAAGTGCGGGAGGTCTTCCAGCTACCCAATCAAAAGCGATATATCGGGTTTGGTAACAGTCTGTTTGCTCTTCAGAGGTAGAGACAGAAAGGATGCCCGTCCGGATCCAGCATCACGCGCACGTCCTCCTGCGGCTGGTACGCCGCCTCGACCGCCCCGCAGGCCAGCGCCCATTCCACGGCCGCGGACAGGTCGTCGACCTTGATGTCGAGGTGCTGCGTGGCGTTCGGGGCTCCAGGCTCGCTCGGCCACACCGGGCGGACGTAGGAGCGCTCGTACTCGAAGCCCACCGCCGGGCCGCTCCTGCCCGCCGGCGGCCGCAGCAGCAGCCAAGCCGCATGCTCGGGCTCGTCGGGGCCGGGCCCCTCCTCCTCGACCACCTCGTACTCGAGCAGACGGGCGTAGAAGCGGGCGAGCTCGCGCGGCTTCGACGTGCCGACGGTCACGGAGGTCAACTGAAGGCGAGGCGGCATATGACGCTTTCCTTACGATGGACGGAACCAGCCGCATCGTACTTCCCAGCGCCTGGGGCCCGCCACGCCCGATCTTGCCGACGCTGGGCCCTATTCCGTCTTGGGTTTGGAGGCGCCGAAGATGGTGCTCATGAGCAGGACCACTCCCCACGGGCCCATGACCCACAGCGGCCACGGATAGACCAGGTCGCTCGAGGTGATGCTCACGATCAGCCAGATCACCCAGTTGATGCCGCTGGCCACGGCCCACGTCTGCCAGGCCGCCACCAGGCCGGGATGCGCGCCCTTCTTGACGGACTTGGACTCGACCTTGGCCGGGCGGTTGCGCAGGTCGACGTCGGGCAGGTCGGAGGTCAGCCTGGCCAGCTCGCCGTACGTCTTGGTCTGGTAGAGCTGCTCGAGCCGCTCGTTGAACTCCTCCATCGTGAGGCGGCCCTGCGCCGTGTGCTCGCGCAGGATGGCGGCCACCCGGTCGCGGTCGGCGTCGGACGCTCGCATCTCGGGGCTCTTCGCCATCCCACCACTCCCGGTCAGAATCCCAGCTGGGTCAGGCGCTCTTTGCCCCCATCCAGGGCAGTAAGCACCCAAGGACCATTATGTGTCACCGCGACGCTGTGTTCGAAGTGCGCGGAAGGCTTGCCGTCGACGGTCACCACGGTCCAGTCGTCGGACAACACGCGGGTGCGGTCGGTGCCCAGGTTGACCATGGGCTCGATGGCCAGGCACATGCCCTCTTCGAGCGCCGGGCCCCGGCCGGGCTTGCCGTGGTTGGCGATCCACGGGTCCATGTGCATCTCGGTGCCGATGCCGTGGCCGCCGTACTCCTGAGGGATGCCATAGCGGCCCTGCGACCTGACGTACCGCTCGACCTCGTAGCCGATGTCCGACAGGTGGCGGCCGACGGTCAGCGCGCCGATGCCGCGCCACATGGCCTCCTCCGTGACGCGCATCAGCTCCGTCAGCTTGGGGTCGACCTCGCCGATCGGCACCGTCACGGCCGAGTCGCCGTGCCAGCCCTCGAGGATCGCGCCGCAGTCGATCGAGATGACGTCGCCCTCGCGCAGCTTGCGGGCGTTCGTCGGGATGCCGTGGACCACTTCCTCGTTGACCGACGCGCAGATCGTCGCGGGGAAACCCTGGTATCCCTTGAACGACGGGATCGCGCCCTCGTCCCTGATCGCCTTCTCGGCGATCACGTCGAGGTCCAGGGGTGTCATGCCGGGCTCGACAGAGCGCTTGAGCAGGTCGAGCGTGCGACCCACCACCAGGCCCGCCGCCCGCATCTTCTCGAGCTGCTCGGCCGACTTGATCTGGATTCCGTGCCGGTTGCGCTTGAACATGTACTGCCCCCCTGGGTCTCAACGGGCCACCTGGGAGCCCAGTTCCCCCACAATAGCCGCGAGGTGGCACGGAATCCCGTGCCACCTCGCCCAATTCGGTTGATAGCGGAACTCAGCCCATATACGGCCTGATCGCGTCCATGGCCCGCTGCGTGACCTCTTCGACCGGGCCAGTGGCGTCCACACCGACCAGGATGCCCTCGTCCGCGTAGTAGGAGACCAGAGGCGCCGTCTGCTCCTGATAGACCTCCAGGCGGTGCCTGACGGTCTCCTCTTTGTCGTCGTCACGCTGGAACAACGCGCCCCCGCACGCGTCGCACTTGTCGTCTTTCTTGTCGTCGAACTCGACGTGCCAGATGCGGCCGCACTGGCTGCAGGTGCGCCGGCCAGCCAGCCGCCTGACCACCTCGTCGTCGTCCACGACGAGCTCGAGAACCAGGTCGAGCGCCTGGCTCCAGTCTTTGAGCATGTCGCGCAGGATCTCGGCCTGCGCGACGTTCCTCGGAAACCCGTCGAGCAAGAAGCCGTCCTGCGCGTCGTCCTCGGACAGCCGGTCACGCACCATGGCGATGGTGACCTCGTCGGGCACCAGGTCCCCGCGGTCCATGTACGTCTTGGCCAGCTTGCCGAGGTCCGTGCCCCCCGAGACGTTGGCACGGAAAATGTCACCTGTCGAGATCTTCGGGATGGACAGGTTGGATGCGATGTACTGGGCCTGTGTCCCCTTACCCGCTCCGGGGGGCCCGACCAGAACGAGACGCACTACCTCAGGAAACCTTCGTAGTTACGCTGCTGCAGCTGGCTCTCGATCTGCTTCACCGTGTCAAGGCCGACGCCTACCATGATCAGAATGCTCGTCCCTCCGAACGGGAAGTTCTGGCTCGCACCGGCAATCGCCAGCGCGACGATCGGGACCATGGAGATCAGACCCAGATAGAGCGCGCCGGGCGCGGTCAGACGGGTGAGCACGAAGTTCAGGTATTCAGCCGTCGGACGGCCGGGGCGGATGCCCGGAATGAAACCACCGTACTTCTTCATGTTGTCGGCGACTTCAGTGGGGTTGAACGTGATGGACACGTAGAAGTAGGTGAAGAAAACGATCAACAGGAAGAACGTGGCCATGTAGATCGGCGTGTCGCCCGTCGCGAGGTTCTGCGAGATCCACTGGATGACCATGTTGTCGCTGGTCTGGAACAGCGACGTGATCAGCTGCGGCAGGTAGAGCAGCGAGGAGGCGAAGATGACCGGGATGATGCCGGCCTGGTTGACCTTGAGCGGGATGTAGGTGGACGTGCCGCCGTACATCCTGCGGCCCACCATCCGCTTGGCGTACTGGACCGGGATGCGCCGCTGCCCCTGCTCGACGAAGACCACCGCGGCGATCATGAAGACGCCGACCACCATGACGACCGCGAAGGTGAACTTGTTGGCCTGGAAGATGTTGGCGAGCTCGGAGGGGAAGACCGCCACGATCTGAGTGAAGATCAGGATGGACATGCCGTTGCCGACGCCGCGGTCGGTGATGAGCTCACCGAGCCACATGATCACGGAGGTGCCGGCCGTCATGATCACGACCATCGTGACGATGCCGAAGATGTTGTCCGGGTCGAGCAGGACGTCCTGCTGACAGTTGGGGAACAACTGGCCGGTGCGCGCGAGCGCGATGAAGGCGGTCGACTGCAGGACGGCGAGCCCGATGGTCAGATAACGCGTGTACTGCGTGATCTTCGTCTGACCGGCCTGGCCTTCCTTCTTGAGCGCCTCGAGGCGCGGGATCACCACGACGAGCAGCTGCAGAATGATGCTCGCGGTGATATAGGGCATGATGCCCAGCGCGAACACCGACAACTTCAGGAGCGCGCCGCCGCTGAACAGCTGCACCATCCCGTAGATGTTGCCGGTTTCTCCACTGCGCGCCTGGTCGAAACAGGCGGCGAGGTTCTCGACGTGGACTCCCGGAGTCGGAAGAACCGAGCCGAGACGGAACAGCGCGATGATGCCCAGGGTGAAGAGCAACTTCTTGCGCAGGTCCGGTGTCCGGAACGCCCGGGTAAACGCGGTCAGCACGGTCCCTCCTGCGCGCCTTTACGGCGGTGTGAGTATGCGATGGTGCGGGGATCTGCCATCTGAAAGTCTCAGGTCAAACGAGCCGGACAGAATCCTGCCGTCTGGCGAACTCTAACGCACTACGGGCGTGGGGGCCCATTGTCAAAGCCCCCACGCCACGTAATAGCTCTTACAGCTCGGTAACGGAACCACCGGCTGCGGCGATCTTCTCCTTCGCGGACGACGAGAAGGCGTGGGCCTGCACGTTGACCGCGACCGAGATCTCGCCGGTGCCGAGCACCTTCACCAGCTGGTTCTTGCGAACGGCGCCCTTGGCGACCAGCGCCTCGACGGTGACCTCGCCACCCTCGGGGAACAGCTCGCCGAGCCTGTCCAGGTTGACGACCTGGTAGGTCGTCTTGAACAGCGCGTTGGAGAAGCCCTTGAGCTTCGGCAGACGCCGCTGCAGCGGCACCTGGCCACCCTCGAAACCGAGGGGGACCGTCGTGCGGGCGTGGCTGCCCTTGGTGCCCCGACCGGCCGTCTTGCCCTTGGACGCCTCGCCGCGACCCTTGCGGGTCTTGGCCCTGTTGGCACCAGGAGCAGGACGCAGGTCGTGGATCTTGAGCGGAGCAGCGTTGTTGGAGCTGTCAGTCACGTCAATCGACCTCTTCCACCTCGACGAGGTGCGTCACCACGGAGACCATCCCGCGAATCTCGGGGCGGTCCTCCTTGACGACGACGTCGCCGATTCGCTTCAGGCCAAGCGAACGCAGCGAGTCACGCTGGTTCTGCTTGCCACCGATCTTCGAGCGAACCTGAGTGATCTTCAGGCGTGCCACGACTAGCTCACCGCCTTGGCGGCCGCGGCCTCGGCGAGGCCCTCACGCTGCGCCTTGAGCATGCGAGCCGGGGCCACGTCCTCGATCGGCAGGCCACGGCGGGCGGCGATCTCCTCGGGGCGCGAGAGGCCCTTCAGAGCCGCCACGGTGGCGTGCACGATGTTGATCGGGTTGTCCGAGCCGAGCGACTTGGACAGCACGTCGTGGATGCCGGCGCACTCCAGGACCGCACGCACCGGGCCACCGGCGATGACGCCGGTACCGGCCGAGGCCGGCCGGAGGAAGACGACGCCCGCCGCCTCCTCGCCCTGCACGGTGTGCGGGATGGTGCCCTGGATCCGAGGCACCTTGAAGAAGTGCTTCTTCGCCTCTTCGACACCCTTGGCGATGGCCGCGGGCACTTCCTTGGCCTTGCCGTAGCCGACGCCGACCATGCCGTTGCCGTCGCCGACGACGACGAGGGCGGTGAAGCTGAAGCGACGACCACCCTTCACGACCTTGGCCACTCGGTTGATCTTCACTACGCGCTCGATGTACGAGACGCCCTTGTCGGCGGCGCCACCGCGGCGATCGTCACGACGGTCCCGCCGCTCGCCACCGGTGCCGCCACCGCGACGCGGAGCTGCAGCCATCAGTGGTTCCTCATCTCAGTTGCCATTAGTTGCGATCCCCGGGCCCTCATCAGAACTCGAGCCCGCTCTCGCGCGCGCTGTCTGCCAGCGCCGCGATCCGACCCGCATACCGGTTGCCACCGCGGTCGAAGACGACCTTGGTGATCCCGGCGTCCTTGGCCCGCTGAGCGAGGAGCTCGCCGACCTTCTTGGCCTTCTCGGTCTTGTCCGCCTCCAGCGAGCGCAGCGAGGCGTCCATGGTGGACGCGCTCACCAGCGTGTGGCCGACGGTGTCGTCCACGATCTGGACGAACATGTGACGGGTCGAGCGGTTGACGACCAGGCGCGGACGCTCGCTCGTGCCGACGACGTACTTGCGGACGCGGCGGTGACGGCGGGCCCGCGAGACCGTGCGGGCAGCCGTGTGCTTGCTGAACGCAGTCTTCGGAGCCATGCCTACTTACCAGCCTTTCCGACCTTGCGGCGGATCTGTTCGCCCTGGTAGCGCACGCCCTTGCCCTTGTACGGGTCAGGCTTGCGCAACTTGCGGATGTTGGCCGCGACCTCGCCCACCTTCTGCTTGTCGATGCCGTCCACGTGGAACAGGGTCGGCTTCTCGACGCGGAAGGAGACGCCATCGGGGGCGTCGACGATGACCGGGTGACTGAAGCCCAGGGAGAACTCCAGTTGCGTCGGGCCCTTGGCCTGGACGCGGTAACCGACCCCGACGATCTCAAGGCTCTTGGAGTAGCCCTGGGTGACGCCCTGCACCATGTTGGCGATGAGCGTCCTGGACAGGCCGTGCAGCGCACGGACCTTGTTCTCGTCACTGGGCCGGGAGACGGCGATGCTGCCGTCCTCGTCACGAGCCACCGCGATGGGCTCGGCGACCGTGTGAGTGAGCGTGCCCTTCGGGCCCTTGACCTGGACATCCTGGCCGTTGATCGTGATGTCTACGCCACTCGGCACAGGGATGGGCAGCCGTCCGATTCGCGACATGCTGTGTTCCTCCCCTCTACCAGACGTAGGCGAGGACTTCCCCGCCCACACCACGCTTGCCGGCCTGCTTGTCGGTCATGAGGCCGGCGGACGTCGAGATGATCGCGACGCCCAGCCCGCCCAGGACCCGAGGCAGGTTGTCCTTCTTCGCATAAACCCGCAGACCGGGCTTGGAAACCCGGCGCAGGCCCGCGAGCGACCGCTCACGGGTAGGCCCGAACTTCAGCTCCACCACGAGGTTCTTGCCCACCTTGGCGTCTTCGACGGTCCAAGCCTGGATGTAACCCTCCTGCTGGAGGATCTCGGCGATGTGCGCCTTGATCTTCGAGTACGGCATCGCCACGCTCTCGTGGTACGCCGAATTCGCA
Source organism: Nonomuraea sp. B1E8 (assembly GCF_039871515.1). Lineage (NCBI taxonomy): Bacteria > Bacillati > Actinomycetota > Actinomycetes > Streptosporangiales > Streptosporangiaceae > Nonomuraea > Nonomuraea sp. B1E8. The sequence continues at coordinate 874,395 of NZ_JBDPLS010000001.1, forward strand.
TTGCGCAGACGTGTGAGCATGTCTGCGATCGGGTCGGTCATCGTCATGGCCAGTGGCCTTCCTCGCCGCGGTTTCCAGTCGGCCAAGCAGCACCCGTGACCGGGGCTCTCTGCCGGTGGACCTTCGGCGTGGTCATGGACGTTCCCCTGAGGAAACATCCTGGTCTTCTTCGGAAATATGGGAGGCGGGCGGTCACCCGCGGGCGGCACGAAGGCCGCCCACAGGTTATCCGACGGAAAATCCGCTCGTCGGGACTACCAGCTCGACTTGGTGATGCCGGGCAGCTCGCCCCGGTGCGCCATCTCGCGGAAGCACACGCGGCACAGCCCGAACTTGCGGTAGACGGCGCGCGGCCGGCCACAGCGCGAGCAACGAGTGTACGCCCGGACCTGGAACTTCGGCTTGCGCCCTGCCTTGGCGATCAGCGACTTCTTCGCCATGATCAGGCCTCCTTGAAGGGGAACCCGAGGAGCTTCAGCAGCGCCCGGCCCTGGTCGTCGTTCTTCGCGGTGGTCACGATCGTGATGTCCATGCCCCGCGGCCGGTCGACCTTGTCCTGGTCGACCTCGTGGAACATGACCTGCTCGGTCAGACCGAACGTGTAGTTGCCGTTGCCGTCGAACTGCTTCGGCGACAGGCCGCGGAAGTCCCTGATGCGCGGGAGCGCGAGGGACAGCAGCCGGTCGAGGAACTCCCACATGCGGTCGCCGCGCAGCGTGACATGGGCGCCGATCGGCATGCCCTCACGCAGCTTGAACTGCGCGATCGACTTGCGCGCCCGGACGACGGCCGGCTTCTGGCCGGTGATCACGGTGAGGTCGCGGACGGCGCCTTCGATGAGCTTGGAGTCACGAGCCGCCTCGCCGACACCCATGTTGACCTTGATCTTGGTCAGGCCCGGGATCTGCATGACGTTCTCGATGCCGAACTGCTCGCGAAGCTGGGCCGCGATCTCCTCGCGGTACTTCGTCTTCAGCCGTGGCGTCGGGCGCTCTGTCTCAGTGGTCGTGGCAGTCATCAGCTGTCCTCACCCGTCTCGTCGGCCTTGGCCTCGGACTTCTCCTCGGCGGGCTTCTTGTCGGCGGGCTTGTCGTCCTTGAGCTTCTTCACGTTGCTCACGTGGATGGAGGCCTCCATGGTCTGCACGCCGCCGGTCTTGGCGCCGCGCGGGCCCTGGTGGGTCTCCTTGGTGTGCTTCTTGATCATGTTGACGCCCTCGACCACCACGCGGTCCTCGCGCGGGAAGGTGGCGATGACATGACCCTTGGCACCCTTGTCCTTGCCGGCGATGACCTGGACCAGGTCACCCTTCTTCACATGCAGCTTCGGCATTACAGCACCTCCGGGGCGAGCGAGATGATGCGCATGAACTTCTTGTCGCGCAGCTCGCGGCCGACCGGGCCGAAGATACGGGTGCCACGAGGGTCGCCGCTTTCCCTGATGATGACGGCGGCGTTCTCGTCGAACCGGATGTAGGAGCCGTCGGGCCGGCGGCGCTCCTTGACCGTGCGGACGATGACGGCCCGGACCACGTCGCCCTTCTTGACGCCCGTGCTGCCGGGCAGCGCGTCCTTGACAGTGGCGACGATGATGTCGCCGATACCGGCGTAGCGTCGGCCCGAGCCACCGAGAACACGGATGCAGAGGATCTCCTTGGCACCCGTGTTGTCGGCGACCTTGAGCCGCGACTCCTGCTGGATCACTTTCACTCCTGTTAGTCGCGCCGGTTCTCACGCGGGGGCGCTGCCCTTCCGCGTGAGCCTGGCGGAACCTGCTGTTGTCTTGTTCCTCCGGCCACAACCCTCCGTGGAGGGCCGCACCGCAGGCGACGCGAGGCCTGGCGGCCCCGCGTCCTTGGACGCCGTCATGGGGGCTACGAGAGCCCCCACGAGACGCGGTATATCCGAGAAGGAGTGTTACTTTGCCTTCTCGAGGATCTCCACGACCCTCCACCGCTTGGTGGCGGAGAGGGGGCGGGTCTCCATGAGCAGCACGCGGTCGCCCACGCCACAGGCGTTGGCCTCGTCGTGTGCCTTGTACTTCGTCGTACGGCGGATGACCTTGCCGTACAGGCGGTGCTTGACGCGGTCCTCGACGGCGACGACGACGGTCTTGTCCATCTTGTCGCTGACGACGAGGCCCTCACGAACCTTGCGGAAGTTCCGCGCGTCCTTCGTCTCCGTGGTCTCGGTGGTCTCGGTCTCAGCCATCGCTCGTCTCCTTCTCGACCGTGACGATGCCGAGCTCGCGCTCGCGCATCACGGTGTAGATACGGGCGATCTCGCGGCGGACGGCCCGCAGCCGCCCGTGGCTCTCCAACTGACCGGTAGCCGACTGGAAACGAAGGTTGAACAGCTCCTCCTTCGCCTCCTTCAGCTTCTGGACGAGGGTCTCCTCGTCCTCGAGCCGCAGCTCTCCGGCGGTCAGGCCCTTAGCCATCACGCCTCACCCACTTCACGCTTAACGATCTTGCACTTCATAGGGAGCTTGTGGATCGCACGCTGAAGCGCCTCGCGAGCGACCGACTCCGTCACGCCCGACAGTTCGAACATCACGCGTCCGGGCTTGACGTTGGCCACCCACCACTCCGGCGAACCCTTACCGGAACCCATGCGGGTCTCGGCCGGCTTCTTCGTGAGCGGACGGTCGGGGTAGATGTTGATCCACACCTTGCCGCCACGACGGATGTGACGGGTCATGGCGATACGGGCGGACTCGATCTGGCGGTTGGTCACATAGGAGTGCTCAATCGCCTGGATGCCGAACTCGCCGAACACGACCCTCGTGCCGCCCTTGGCGGCGCCGCTACGGTCGGGCCGGTGCTGCTTGCGGTGCTTGACCCTGCGCGGGATCAGCATGGTCAGCTCCCTTCAGCACCCGGCTGCGCAGCCGGGCCGGTCTCGGGAGTCCCCTGGGCGGGTGCCGCCTGGGACTCGGTGCGGGGGGCACGGTCACGGTCGCCACGACCACCGCCACGACGCGGACGGTCACCGCCACCACGGCGCGGACGGTCGCCGCCACCACGACGGTCGTCACGGTCACGACGCTGGCCGGCACGGGCGCCTGCGGCGGCCGCCTCGCGCTCGGCGCGGCTCGTCGGAGCCTCGCCCTTGTAGATCCAGACCTTCACGCCGATGCGGCCGAAGGTCGTACGGGCCTCGTAGAAGCCGTAGTCGATGTCCGCGCGGAGGGTGTGCAGCGGCACGCGGCCCTCGCGGTAGAACTCCGACCGCGACATCTCGGCGCCGCCCAGACGGCCGGAGCACTGGACACGGATGCCCTTGGCGCCGGACTTCATGGCCGACTGCATCGCCTTGCGCATGGCACGGCGGAACGAGACACGGCTCGACAACTGCTCGGCGACGCCCTGCGCGACGAGCTGGGCGTCGATCTCCGGGTTCTTGACCTCGAGAATGTTGAGCTGGACCTGCTTCTTGGTCAGCTTCTCCAGGTCGCCGCGGATGCGGTCCGCCTCGGCTCCGCGCCGGCCGATCACGATGCCGGGCCGCGCGGTGTGGATGTCCACCTGCACGCGGTCGGTGGTGCGCTCGATCTCCACCTTGGAGATGCCGGCCCGCTCCATGCCCTTCTGCAGCATGCGGCGGATCGACACGTCCTCGGCGACGTACGACTTGTACAGCTTGTCGGCGTACCACCGGCTCTTGAAGTCGGTCGTGATGCCGAGGCGGAACCCGTGCGGGTTAACCTTCTGGCCCACTATCGGGTCCTTCCCTTCGGCTCGCGGGACTCCACGATCACGGTGATGTGGCTCGTCCGCTTGTTGATCCGATAGGCACGACCCTGTGCACGCGGACGGAACCGCTTCAGCGTCGGGCCCTCGTCGACCCACGCGCGGCTCACGACGAGCGTGCTGGGGTCGAGATCGAAGTTGTGCTCAGCGTTGGCCATGGCGCTGCTGAGCACCTTGAAGATCGGCTCGCTCGCCGACTGGGGAGCGAACTGCAGCACGGCCTGCGCCTCCGAAGCGGGCAGCCCGCGAATAAGGTCCACCACGCGGCGGGCCTTGAGGGGCGTGACACGGACGAACCGCGCCTGAGCCCTGGCTTCCATCGCTTTCTCCTACTTCCGGGACGCTTACCGCCGACTGCGGCGGTCTTCCTTGACGTGGCTGCGGAACGTACGCGTGGGAGCGAACTCTCCGAGCTTGTGACCGATCATCGACTCGGTGATGAACACCGGGACGTGCTTGCGGCCGTCGTGTACGGCGATCGTGTGCCCGAGCATGTCGGGAACGATCATGGAGCGCCGCGACCACGTCTTGATGACGTTCTTGCTGCCCTTCTCGTTCTGGGCGTCCACCTTCTTCTGAAGGTGGTCGTCCACGAAGGGACCCTTCTTAAGGCTACGTGGCATTTCGGCTGCTCCTACCGCTTCTTCCTCTTGCTCCGCCGACGGATGATCAGCCGGTCGCTGGCCTTGTTGGCCTGGCGGGTGCGGCCCTCGGGCTTGCCCTTCGGGTTCACCGGGTGGCGACCACCGGAGGTCTTGCCCTCACCACCACCGTGCGGGTGGTCGACCGGGTTCATGGCGACACCGCGAACGGTGGGGCGCTTGCCCTTCCACCGCATACGGCCGGCCTTGCCCCAGTTGATGTTGGCCTGCTCGGCGTTGCCCACCTGACCCACCGAGGCCCGGCAGCGCACGTCGACCATGCGCATCTCGCCGGACGGCATACGCAGCGTGGCGTACTGGCCCTCCTTGGCGAGCAGCTGGATCTGGGCGCCCGCGGAACGGCCCAGCTTGGCGCCACCACCCGGACGGAGCTCCACCGCGTGGATGAAGGTACCGGTCGGGATGTTGCGCAGCGGCAGGCAGTTGCCCGGCTTGATGTCGGCCGAGGGCCCGTTCTCGATGCGGTCGCCCTGCTTGAGGCCGGTCGGCGCGATGATGTAGCGCTTCTCGCCGTCGGCGTAGTGGAGCAGAGCGATATTGGCGGTGCGGTTGGGGTCGTACTCGATGTGAGCGACCTTGGCCGGAATGCCGTCCTTGTCATGCCTACGGAAGTCGATGATCCGGTAGGCGCGCTTGTGACCGCCGCCCTGGTGGCGAGCGGTGACCCGGCCGTGTACGTTGCGGCCGCCCTTACTGTGAAGGGGCGCAAGCAACGACTTCTCGGGCGTGCTGCGGGTGATCTCGGAGAAGTCCGAGACACTCGACCCGCGGCGACCCGGGGTCGTCGGCTTGTACTTACGGATGCCCATCTTTTTCGTTCATCCTTCGTCGGAATCCAGAGTCCAGAGGATTCTGGATCATTCAATCGTGCAAAGCCCCCAGAGACTTTGTCGCCCGAAGGCGACACGGGGGGAATGCGGGGGGCTGAGCCCCCCGCAGGTCAGCCGATCTGACCGAAGATGTCGATCCGATCGCCTTCGACCAGGCTCACGATCGCGCGCTTGGTGTCGGGACGCTTGCCGTAACCGGTGCGGGTGCGCTTGCGCTTGCCCTGCCGGTTGATGGTGTTCACGCTGGTGACCTTGACCCCGAAGATCTGCTCAACGGCGATCTTGACCTGAGTCTTGTTCGCGGTCTTCTTCACCAGGAACGTGTACTTGTTGTTCTCGTCGATCAGGCCGTAGCTCTTCTCAGAGACCACCGGCTTGATGATGATGTCGCGCGGGTCGGCGATCTTCTCCATCAGGCGTCTTCCTTCCCGCCACTCAGCCGCGCCACGACCTGGTCGTACGCCTCCTGGGTGAAGACCACGTCGTCGTGCACGAGCACGTCGTAGGTGTTGAGCTGCCCGGCGTCCAGCAGGTGGACCTCGGGAGCGTTGCGCAGGCTCAGCCAGGTCAGCTCGTCGTTCTCGTCGACCACGACGAGGACGCGGGGAGCCTGGGTGATCTTGCGCAGGGCCTCCAGGGCGGCCTTGGTCTTGGGCGTCTCGCCCGAGACCAGCGAGCTGACCACGTGGACGCGCCCACCGCCGGCCCGGTCGGACAGGGCGCCACGCAGCGCGGCGGCCTTCATCTTCTTGGGCGTGCGCTGCGAGTAGTCGCGCGGCACCGGCCCGTGGACGATGCCACCGCCGGCGAACTGCGGAGCGCGGGTCGAACCCTGACGGGCCCGGCCGGTGCCCTTCTGGCGGTACGGCTTCTTGCCGCCGCCGGAGACCTCGCCACGGGTCTTGGCCTTGTGGGTGCCCTGCCGGCGAGCGGCGAGCTGGGCCACGACCACCTGGTGGATCAGCGGAACGTTGACCTTGGCGCCGAAGATGTCTCCGGGCAGGTCGACCGTGCCGGTCTTGGCACCGCTGGCGTCGAGGACGTCAATGCTTGTCACTTCGCAGCCCCCTTCTTGGCAGCGGTGCGGACGAGGACGAGGCTTCCGTTGGCGCCGGGGATCGCACCCTTGATCAGGATGAGACCCTTCTCGGCGTCCACGGAGTGAACCTTCAGGCTCTGCACAGTGGTGCGGACGTTACCCATCCGGCCAGCCATGCGCAGACCCTTGAAAACGCGGCCCGGGGTGGCGCAGCCACCGATGGAACCCGGCGAACGGTGCTTGCGCTGCGTACCGTGCGACGCGCCCAGACCACCGAAGCCGTGCCGCTTCATGACACCGGCGAAGCCCTTGCCCTTGCTCTTGCCCGTCACGTCGACGAACTGGCCCGCCTCGAAGGTGTCGGCCAGCAGCTCCTGGCCCAGGGTGTAGTCGTTCGCGTCGTCGGTGCGGATCTCCGCGAAGTAACGGCGCGGGGTGATGTCGTGCTTACGCAGGTAGTCGCCGAGCGGCTTGTTGACCTTCCGTGGGTCGACCTGCCCGAAGCCGAGCTGGACGGCGGAGTAGCCGTCCTTCTCCGGAGTGCGGACGCGGGTCACCACGCACGGACCGGCCTCGACCACGGTCACCGGCACCATCCGGTTGTCCGCGTCGAAGACCTGGGTCATGCCGAGCTTCTTGCCCAGGACGCCCTTGATCGTCTTAGCCATGTCAGTGCGTTCCCTCAGAGCTTGATCGAAATGTCGACACCCGCGGGGAGGTCGAGTCGCATGAGCGAGTCGACCGTCTTGGGGGTCGGGTCGATGATGTCAATCAGCCGCTTGTGCGTGCGCATCTCGAAGTGCTCGCGGCTGTCCTTGTACTTGTGCGGCGAGCGGATGACGCAGTACACGTTCTTCTCGGTCGGCAGCGGCACCGGGCCTGCGACCTTCGCGCCAGTCCGCGTCACCGTCTCGACGATCTTCTTGGCCGAGCTGTCGATGACCTCGTGGTCATAGGCCTTAAGCCGGATGCGGATCTTCTGTCCCGCCATAGTGGCCTCGGTGTCCTTCGCTGTCGTCTGGAAAAGTATCGTGCGGCCTTGTGCCGCTTCCTTCACTGCAGGTCAGGACCTGCGTGACCCCACGAGGCAGACGAGTCGATCTGCCTTTTTCTTCCGTGATCCGGCAGTCACTTCGGTCACTGGGCCGAAGCTACTGCTGGATCACGGCGCTTTTGCGCGGAGTCTGCGACGTGGCGCGGCGGTCGGTCCCGGATCCGGGGCCGACCGCCGCCCCAGCGGTCAAGCTACTTGATGACCTTGACGACCCGACCGGCGCCGACGGTGCGGCCACCCTCACGGATCGCGAACTTGAGGCCTTCCTCCATGGCGATGGGCTGGATCAGCTCAACGCGCATCTCGGTGTTGTCGCCCGGCATGACCATCTCGGTGCCCTCGGGGAGGTTCACCACACCGGTCACGTCAGTCGTACGGAAGTAGAACTGCGGACGGTAGTTGTTGAAGAACGGCGTGTGGCGGCCGCCCTCGTCCTTGGACAGGATGTAGACCTGGCCGGTGAACTCGGTGTGCGGGGTGGTCGTGCCCGGCTTGATGATGCACTGGCCGCGCTCGACGTCGTCGCGCTTGATGCCGCGGAGCAGCAGCGCGGCGTTGTCGCCGGCGTGACCCTCGTCGAGCATCTTGTTGAACATCTCGATGCTGGTGACGGTGGTGCTCGTCTTCTCCGGCTTGATGCCGACGATGTCGACCTGCTCGTTGACCTTGACGATGCCGCGCTCGATACGGCCGGTGACGACCGTGCCACGGCCGGTGATCGAGAAGACGTCCTCGACCGGCATGAGGAACGGCTTGTCCGTCTCACGCGGGGGCTCGGGGACGTTCTCGTCGACGGCGTTCATCAGCTCGACGATGCTGTCGGCCCACTTCTCGTCGCCCTCAAGTGCCTTGAGCGCGGAGACGCGGACGACGGGCAGGTCGTCGCCGGGGAACTCCTGAGCGGAGAGAAGCTCACGAACCTCGAGCTCGACCAGCTCCAGGATCTCCTCGTCGTCGACCATGTCGGACTTGTTGAGGGCCACGACGATGTAGGGGACGCCGACCTGGCGGGCCAGGAGGACGTGCTCCTTCGTCTGCGGCATCGGGCCGTCGGTGGCGGCGACCACGAGGATGGCGCCGTCCATCTGAGCGGCACCGGTGATCATGTTCTTGACGTAGTCGGCGTGACCCGGGCAGTCAACGTGCGCGTAGTGACGCTTCTCCGTCTGGTACTCGACGTGCGCGATCGAGATCGTGATGCCGCGAGCCTTCTCCTCCGGCGCCTTGTCGATCTTGTCGAACGGCGTCGCGGCGTTCAGCTCGGGGTAACGGTCGTGGAGCACCTTGGTGATCGCCGCGGTCAGTGTGGTCTTACCGTGGTCGATATGCCCAATGGTGCCGATGTTCATGTGCGGCTTGTTCCGCTCGAACTTGGCCTTGCCCACTGGTTCTCTCCTTGAGAATCTGACTGACTTTCGTCTGCACACTTGGGCCCGGGAACTCCCGAACCCCTTGGCGGCGGGGTGGCTTTCACCACCCTGCCAGGGACCTGGGCGCAGGTCCTGGATCGGCCCCCGGAGGGACCGGCCCAGGAACTGTTCGCCCCGGGCCCCTCGGTGGCGGGGCGACGATCTCCGCCACCTCAACCACCTCGGGACCTGGGGCTACTCGCCCCGGGCCCCTCGGCAGCGGGGCGACGATCTCCGCCACCTCAACCACCTCGGGACCTGGGTTATTCGCCCCGGGCCTTCGCGACGATCTCCTTGGCGATGCCCGGGGGCACCTCCGCGTAGGAGTCGAACTGCATGCTGTAGCTCGCGCGCCCCTGCGTCTTGCTACGCAGGTCACCCACGTAGCCGAACATCTCAGACAGCGGCACGAGCGCCTCGACGACACGGGCGCCGGCCCGCTCGTCCATCGCCTGGATCTGCCCGCGGCGACCGTTGAGGTCACCGATGACGTCACCCATGTAGTCCTCGGGCGTGGTGACCTCGACGGCCATCATCGGCTCGAGAAGCACGGCGTCCGCCTTGCGCGCGGCCTCCTTGAAGGCCATCGATCCGGCGATCTTGAAGGCCATTTCCGAGGAGTCGACGTCGTGGGCGGCGCCGTCGGTCAGCGTAACCTTCACGCCGACCATCGGGTAACCGGCCAGCACGCCGAACTCGGCGGCCTCCTGGGCGCCGGCGTCGACCGACGGGATGTACTCCCTCGGGACGCGGCCACCGGTGACCTTGTTCTCGAACTCGTAGCCGTCGTTGCCTTCGCCCAGCGGCTCGAGGTTGATGATCACCCGCGCGAACTGACCGGAACCACCGGTCTGCTTCTTGTGGGTGTAGTCGACCTTCTCGATCTTGCGGCGGATGGTCTCGCGGTAGGCCACCTGCGGGCGGCCCACGTTGGCCTCGACCTTGAACTCGCGCCGCATGCGGTCGACGAGCACCTCCAGGTGCAGCTCGCCCATGCCCCAGATGACCGTCTGACCGGTCTCCTCGTCACGGCGGACCTGGAAGGACGGGTCCTCCTCGGCCAGCCGCTGGATGGCGGTGGACAGCTTCTCCTGGTCGCCCTTGGTCTTGGGCTCGATGGCGACGTTGATGACCGGAGCCGGGAACGTCATCGACTCGAGCACGACCTGGTTCGCCGGGTCGGACAGGGTGTCGCCGGTCGTGGTGTCCTTCAGACCCATGACCGCGACGATCTGGCCGGCGATCGCCGACGGGCGCTCCTCGCGCTTGTTGGCGTGCATCTGGTAGATCTTGCCGATCCGCTCCTTCTTGCCCTTCACAGAGTTGACGACCTGTGAACCGGCCTCGAGCGTGCCCGAGTAGATGCGGAGGTAGGTGATCTTGCCCAGGTGCGGGTCGCTGGCGATCTTGAAGGCCAGGGCTGAGAACGGCTCGGTCGGGTCCGCGTGCCGCTCGATGACCTTCTCCTCGTTGCCGACCGCGTGGCCCCTGAAGGCCGGGATGTCGGTCGGGGCGGGGAGGTAGGCGACGATCGCGTCGAGCAGGGGCTGCACGCCCTTGTTCTTGAACGCGGTGCCACACAGGACCGGGTTGATGGCGCTCGACAGCGTCGCGCGGCGCAGGGCCGCGACCAGCTGCTCCTCGGTGGGCTCGGTGCCCTCGAGGAAGAGCTCCATCAGCTCGTCGTCGTTCTCGGCGACGGTCTCGACCAGCTTGTCGCGCCACTCACGGGCGGCCTCGGCGTGGTCGGCCGGGATGTCGACGGTGTCGTACATCTCGCCCTTGGCCGCCTCGGCGCTCCAGATGAGGGCCTTCATCGTGATGAGGTCGATGACGCCCTTGAAGTCGGCCTCAACGCCCCAGGGGAGCTGGATGACGGCCGGGGTGGCGCCCAGACGACTGATCATCATGTCGACGCAGCGGTGGAACTCAGCGCCGACACGGTCCATCTTGTTGACGAAACAGATGCGCGGGACGTTGTAGCGGTCCGCCTGTCGCCACACCGTCTCTGACTGCGGCTCGACACCCGCAACACCGTCGAACACGGCGACGGCGCCGTCGAGGACACGCAGCGAACGCTCCACCTCGATCGTGAAGTCGACGTGCCCAGGGGTGTCAATGATGTTGATGGTGTGACTGAGCCACTCACAGGTCGTCGCGGCAGACGTGATCGTGATGCCGCGCTCCTGCTCCTGCTCCATCCAGTCCATCGTGGCTGCGCCCTCGTGGACTTCACCGAGCTTGTAGTTGATGCCGGTGTAGAACAGGATGCGCTCAGTCGTGGTGGTCTTGCCCGCGTCGATATGGGCCATGATCCCGATGTTGCGGACCTTGGCCAGGTCAAGAGCGGTCGTGGTGGCCACTTCTCTCGCGTCCTCTCCTGCGGGGGGCGGGCCCCCCGCACGCCCCTTACAACTGCTAGGGCCTACGGTCGTTTATCCGCGGGGAACGAATTCCCCGCACACCCCTCAGTTGCAAGGGCCTACGGTTGTCCTTCGGCGAGTCGCCACCAGGGTGACGGCTCCAGGCCGGCAACCAGCGCGCCGCGCTGCCTACCAGCGGTAGTGAGCGAAGGCCTTGTTGGACTCGGCCATCTTGTGCGTGTCCTCGCGCTTCTTGACGCTCGCCCCGAGGCCGTTGCTGGCGTCGAGGAGCTCGTTCATGAGGCGCTCGGTCATGGTCTTCTCGCGGCGGGCGCGGGAGTACTGCACCAGCCAGCGCAGGGCCAGGGTGGTGCTGCGTGCCGCGCGCACCTCGACCGGCACCTGGTAGGTCGCGCCACCGACGCGACGGCTGCGAACCTCGAGGGTCGGCTTGACGTTGTCGAGCGCGCGCTTCAGGGTGACGACCGGGTCGTTGCCCGTCTTCTCCCTGCAGCCCTCGAGGGCGCCGTAGACGATGGACTGCGCGATGGAGCGCTTGCCGTCCAGGAGCACCTTGTTGATCAGTGCGGTCACCAGCGGCGAGCTGTAAACCGGGTCAGCCATGAGCTGACGACGGCCAGGAGAACCCTTACGAGGCATTAGCTCTTCTCCTTCTTCGCGCCGTAGCGGCTACGGGCCTGCTTGCGGTTGCGGACACCCTGGGTGTCGAGCGAACCGCGGATGATCTTGTAGCGAACACCGGGCAGGTCCTTCACACGACCGCCACGCACGAGCACGATGGAGTGCTCCTGCAGGTTGTGACCCACACCGGGGATGTAGGCCGTGACCTCGATGCCGTTCGTGAGCCGAACGCGGGCCACCTTGCGCAGTGCCGAGTTGGGCTTCTTCGGGGTGGTGGTGTAGACGCGCTGGCACACGCCGCGCCGCTGAGGGCTCCCCTTGAGGGCAGGAGTCTTGGTCTTGGCGACCTTGTCCTGCCGGCCCTTGCGGACCAACTGCTGAATAGTGGGCACTGCCACTCCGTTTCGTGCCTTGGCCGGTGTTACGTCAGTTGTGGTGCATGTGCAGGTTCTGCCGGTGTCATGACCTGCTGTCTTTCGCTGTCCCGGTGCCCCCGCGCTCGGGCGTGTCGCGCTATTCACACAGACACGTCCGCGAGGATTACGAGCCAGGAAGCCGTCCCACGCTCGCAATTGAGCGCACGGTCGAGAGCCCGCATAGAGACGGGCACGATGTCCAAGACTACCCAGACCCATGCGACACGTCAAAACGGCGCGACAAGGCGGACAAGCCTTGCCACTCCGGATCGCCGGGGCCTATTTCATCCAGCCCATCTACAGCTCCGCGACCATGATATAGGCCCGCAGACCCTCTCGTCCCCCGGACCGGCGTGTTCGTCCCCGCGGGAGATCACGATCAACCCCCCTTCCTTCCGGTACGGCGGTGCCGACGTCACCCAGACGCCGTACAGGGCTGGGGACCTCCAGGGAGACGCCCTCTGACCCCGCACGTGGCACAGCACCGCTACGGCGCCCTGTGGGCCGTCTCCGTGGCGGCCGGGCACCGGCACGCCCCCGCGGGTCGCCCCCGCGACGCGCCCCACATCCACGCCGAGGCCCGGACCACGCAAGGAGCCGGAAACCACCCCGGAAATCACCCCGGACACGCCCGGGTGCGAACGCGAAGCGCCCGGGTCCCCTGATCGGGAACCCGGGCGCGTTCAGCTGCCGTTGACTAAGAGATCACCGGTTGTACTGGCCGAAGTCGTATTCCTCCAGCGGCACGGCCTCGCCGCTGCCGGTGCCGAAGGTGTAGTCGGCCGCCGAACCGTCGTAACCGCCGACGGTGTACATGGCCGCCTTGGCCTCTTCGGTCGGCTCCACCCGGATGTTGCGGTATTGCGGCATGCCGGTGCCCGCAGGGATGAGCTTACCGATGATGACGTTCTCCTTCAGGCCCAGGAGCGAGTCGGACTTGGCGTGGATCGCCGCGTCCGTCAGGACCCTGGTCGTCTCCTGGAAGGAGGCCGCCGACAACCACGACTCGGTGGCGAGCGACGCCTTCGTGATGCCCATGAGCACCGGACGACCCGCGGCCGGGGAGCCGCTCTCCGCCACCGTCTCGCGGTTCATCTGCTCGAAGCGCGGACGCTCGACGAGTTCGCCGGGCAGCAGGTCGGTGTCACCGGACTCCAGCACGTTCACGCGCTTGAGCATCTGCCGCACGATGATCTCGATGTGCTTGTCGTGGATCGACACACCCTGCGAGCGGTAGACCTGCTGGACCTCCGCCACCAGGTGCAGCTGCACGGCCCGCGGGCCGAGGATGCGCAGCACCTCGTTGGGGTTGACCGCACCGGCGACCAGCTGCTGGCCGACTGTGACACGCTGGCCGTCCTGCACGAGCAGGCGCGAGCGCATCGACACCGGGTAGGCGATCTCCTCCGAGCCGTCGTCGGGGGTGATCACGACCTTCCTGGTCTTGTCGGTCTCGTCGATGCGAGCCCGGCCCTCGGCCTCGGAGATCGGGGCGACACCCTTGGGGATGCGCGCCTCGAACAGCTCCGTGACACGGGGCAGACCGTGGGTGATGTCGGCGCCGGCCACACCACCGGTGTGGAACGTACGCATCGTCAGCTGCGTGCCGGGCTCACCGATCGACTGGGCGGCGATGATGCCGACCGCCTCGCCGACGTCCACGAGCTTGCCGGTGGCCAGCGAGCGGCCGTAGCAGGTCGCGCAGACACCGATCTTGGCCTCGCAGACGAGCGCGCTGCGGGTGCGGACCGTCTCGACGCCCGCCTCGACCAGGGCCGCGACGTGGTTGTCGTTGATGTCGACACCCGCGGGGACGATGACCTTGCCGTCGACCTCGACGTCCTCGGCCAGGATGCGGCCGTGCACGTTGGACTCGGCGTTCTCGGCCTTGACCAGGTTGCCGCTCGCGTCGCGCTCGCCGACGTGCAGCGGGACGGCGCGGTCGGTGCCGCAGTCGATCTCGCGCACGATGACGTCCTGGGCGACGTCCACCAGACGACGGGTCAGATAGCCCGAGTCGGCGGTGCGCAGGGCGGTGTCGGCGAGACCCTTCCGCTGGCCGTGGGTGGAGATGAAGTATTCCAGCACCGACAGGCCCTCGCGGAACGAGGCCTTGATCGGCCGCGGGATCGTCTCACCCTTGGTGTTGGACACCAGACCGCGGATGCCGGCGATCTGCCGGACCTGCATCTTGTTACCGCGGGCGCCGGAGTTGACCATCATCCAGACCGGGTTGGTCGCCGGGAAGGCGGTGACCATGTCGGTCTCGACGTCGGCCGTCGCGTGCGTCCAGATCTCGATGAGCTCCTGACGGCGCTCCTCGTCGGTGATCAGACCGCGCTCGTACTCGCGCTGGACCTTGTCGGCCCGGCGCTCGTAGCTCTCCATGATGTCGGTCTTGTTGGGCGGCGCGACGACGTCCTCGATCGAGATCGTGACGCCGGAGCGGGTCGCCCAGCGGAAGCCGGCGTCCTTGAGCGCGTCGAGCGCGTTGGCGACCTCGATCTTGGGGTAGGTCTCCGCCAGCTCGTTCACGATCGTGGACAACTGCTTCTTGCCGACCTGGAAGTCGACGAACGGGTAGCTGTCGGGCAGCGTCTGGTTGAACAGGCACCGCCCGAACGTCGTCTCCAGCCGGATCGGGTCGCCCTGCTCCCAGCCTTCGGGCGCGACCCAGTCACGCGGCGGCAGGACGTCCTTCAGCCGGATCTGGATCTTCGCCTGGATCTCCAGCTCGCGGCGGTCGAAGGCCATCTGCGCCTCGGCGATCGAGCCGAAGACGCGGCCCTCGCCCAGCGCGCCGTCCTTCTGGGTGGTCAGCCAGTAGAGGCCGATGACCATGTCCTGGGTGGGCATCGTCACGGGCTTGCCGTCGGCCGGCTTGAGGATGTTGTTGGTCGAGAGCATCAGGATGCGTGCCTCGGCCTGGGCCTCAGCCGACAGCGGCAGGTGCACGGCCATCTGGTCGCCGTCGAAGTCCGCGTTGAACGCGGTGCAGACGAGCGGGTGGATCTGGATGGCCTTGCCCTCGACCAGCTGCGGCTCGAACGCCTGGATGCCCAGGCGGTGGAGCGTCGGCGCGCGGTTGAGCAGCACCGGGTGCTCGGTGATGACCTCTTCGAGGACGTCCCACACCACGGGACGTGCCCGCTCGACCATCCGCTTAGCCGACTTGATGTTCTGGGCGTGGTTGAGGTCGACCAGCCGCTTCATCACGAACGGCTTGAACAGCTCCAGCGCCATCTGCTTGGGCAGGCCGCACTGGTGCAGCTTGAGCTGCGGGCCGACGACGATGACCGAACGGCCGGAGTAGTCGACGCGCTTGCCCAGCAGGTTCTGGCGGAAACGACCCTGCTTGCCCTTGAGCATGTCGCTCAGGGACTTCAGCGGACGGTTGCCGGGCCCGGTGACCGGGCGACCGCGACGGCCGTTGTCGAACAGCGCGTCGACGGCCTCCTGCAGCATCCGCTTCTCGTTGTTCACGATGATCTCGGGCGCGCCGAGGTCGAGCAGACGCTTGAGCCGGTTGTTGCGGTTGATGACCCGGCGGTAGAGGTCGTTGAGGTCGGAGGTCGCGAACCGGCCACCGTCGAGCTGCACCATCGGGCGCAGGTCCGGCGGGATGACCGGGATGCAGTCGAGCACCATGCCGCGCGGCGAGTTGGTCGTGTTGAGGAACGCCGACACGACCTTGAGCCGCTTGAGCGCGCGGGCCTTCTTCTGGCCCTTGCCGCTGCGGATGGTCTCGCGCAGGTTTTCGGCCTCGGCGTCGAGGTCGAAGCTGACCAGGCGCTCCTGGATCGCCTGCGCGCCCATACCGCCCTTGAAGTAGCGGCCGAAGCGGTCGCGCATCTCGCGGTAGAGCAGCTCGTCGCCCTCGAGGTCCTGGACCTTGAGGTTCTTGAAGCGGCTCCAGACCTCGTCGAGCCGGTCGATCTCGCGCTGGGCGCGGTCGCGCAGCTGACGCATCTCGCGCTCGGCGCCCTCACGGACCTTACGGCGCTGGTCGCCCTTGGCGCCGGCGGCCTCGAGCTCGGCCAGGTCGCTCTCGAGCTTCTTCTGCCTGGTCTCGACGTCGGCGTCGCGGCGCTGCTCGATGTGCTGCCGCTCGACGGAGATCTTCGCCTCCAGCGAGGGCAGGTCACGCTCGCGCATCTCGGTGTCGACATGCGTGATCATGTAGGCCGCGAAGTAGATGACCTTCTCCAGGTCCTTCGGGGCCAGGTCGAGCAGGTAGCCGAGGCGCGACGGAACGCCCTTGAAGTACCAGATGTGCGTGACCGGCGCGGCCAGCTCGATGTGGCCCATCCGCTCACGACGCACCTTGGCACGGGTCACCTCGACGCCGCAGCGCTCACAGATGATGCCCTTGAACCGGACGCGCTTGTACTTGCCGCAGTAGCACTCCCAGTCGCGGGTCGGGCCGAAGATCTTCTCGCAGAAGAGTCCGTCCTTTTCCGGCTTGAGCGTGCGGTAGTTGATGGTCTCCGGCTTCTTGACCTCGCCGTGCGACCACTGACGGATGTCGTCGGCCGTCGCCAGCCCGATCCGAAGCTCGTCGAAGAAGTTGACGTCTAGCATTTGTGCGATCTCCCCCTCAGACTTCTTCCACGCTGCTCGGCTCACGCCGGGACAGGTCGATTCCGAGCTCCTCCGCGGCGCGGAAGACGTCCTCGTCGGTGTCACGCATCTCGATGGACATGCCGTCGCTGGAAAGCACCTCGACGTTCAGGCACAGCGACTGCATCTCCTTGATGAGGACCTTGAAGGACTCGGGGATGCCCGGCTCGGGGATGTTCTCGCCCTTGACGATGGCCTCGTAGACCTTCACCCGGCCGAGAACGTCGTCGGACTTGATGGTCAGCAGCTCCTGCAGGGCGTAGGCGGCGCCGTAGGCCTCCAGCGCCCACACCTCCATCTCACCGAAGCGCTGGCCACCGAACTGGGCCTTACCGCCGAGCGGCTGCTGAGTGATCATGGAGTAAGGACCGGTCGACCGCGCGTGGATCTTGTCGTCGACCAGGTGGAGCAGCTTGAGAATGTAGATGTAGCCCACCGAGATCGGGTAGGGGAACGGCTCGCCGCTACGGCCGTCGAACAGCTGGGCCTTGCCGCTCGGCTGCACCATCCGGTCGCCGTCGCGGTTGGCGACGGTGTTCTGCAGCAGACCGACGATCTCCTCTTCGTGGGCGCCGTCGAAGACCGGCGTGGCCATGTTGGTGCGCGGGGCGACCTTGTCGAAGCCCTTCTCGCGCAGCCGCCCGGCCCAGGCCTCCTGCACCCCGGAGATGTCCCAGCCCCTGGCGGCGATCCACCCCAGGTGGGTCTCCAGCACCTGGCCGACGTTCATCCGGCCGGGCACGCCCAGCGGGTTGAGGATGATGTCGACCGGGGTGCCGTCCTCCAGGAACGGCATGTCCTCGACCGGCAGGATCTTGGAGATGACGCCCTTGTTGCCGTGCCGGCCGGCCAGCTTGTCACCGTCGGTGATCTTACGCTTCTGGGCCACGTAGACGCGGACCAGCTCGTTGACCCCCGGCGGCAGCTCGTCGCCCTCCTCACGGCTGAACACCCGCACGCCGATGACCTTGCCCTGCTCACCGTGCGGCACCTTCAGCGAGGTGTCCCGCACCTCACGCGCCTTCTCACCGAAGATCGCGCGCAGCAGCCGCTCCTCGGGCGTCAGCTCGGTCTCGCCCTTCGGGGTGACCTTGCCGACCAGGATGTCGCCGGGCACGACCTCGGCGCCGATGCGGATGATGCCGCGCTCGTCGAGGTCGGCCAGGACCTCCTCGGAGACGTTGGGAATGTCGCGGGTGATCTCTTCCGGACCCAGCTTGGTGTCACGGGCGTCGACCTCGTGCTCCTCGATGTGGATCGAGGACAGCACGTCGTCCTGCACCAGCCGCTGGGACAGGATGATCGCGTCTTCGTAGTTGTGGCCCTCCCACGGCATGAACGCCACCAGCAGGTTCTTCCCGAGCGCCATCTCACCCTGGTCGGTGCACGGCCCGTCGGCGATCACCTGGTTGACCTCGACCCGGTCGCCCTCGGCGACGATGGGCTTCTGGTTGAACGAGGTGCCCTGGTTGGAGCGCTTGAACTTGGCGACGCGGTAGGTGGTGCGGGTGCCGTCGTCGTTCATGACGGTGACGTAGTCGGCCGAGACCTCCTCGACCACGCCGGCCTTCTCGGCGCTGATGACGTCGCCGGCGTCGGTCGCGGCGCGGTATTCCATGCCGGTGCCGACCAGCGGCGCCTCGCTCTTGAGCAGCGGCACCGACTGGCGCTGCATGTTGGAACCCATGAGCGCGCGGTTGGCGTCGTCGTGCTCGAGGAAGGGGATCATCGCCGTGGCCACCGACACCATCTGGCGCGGCGACACGTCGATGTAGTCGACCTCCTCGGCACGGGCGAGCTCGGTCTCGCCGCCCTTGGTGCGCACGAGGACCCGGGAGTCGGCGAACGACCCGTCGGGGTTGAGCACCGTGTTGGCCTGCGCCTTGACGAAACGGTCTTCCTCGTCGGCGGTGAGATAGTCGATCTGGTCGGTGACCTTGCCGTCGACCACCTTGCGGTAGGGCGTCTCGACGAAGCCGAAGGCGTTGATGCGGCCGTAGGAAGCCAGCGACCCGATCAGGCCGATGTTGGGGCCTTCAGGGGTCTCGATCGGGCACATCCGGCCGTAGTGGGACGGGTGCACGTCACGGACCTCGAAGCCGGCCCGCTCACGCGACAGACCACCGGGGCCCAGCGCGGACAGGCGCCGCTTGTGCGTCAGCCCGGCCAGCGGGTTGGTCTGGTCCATGAACTGCGACAGCTGCGAGGTGCCGAAGAACTCCTTGATGGAGGCGACCACCGGGCGGATGTTGATCAGGGTCTGCGGCGTGATCGCCTCGACGTCCTGCGTGGTCATCCGCTCGCGCACGACACGCTCCATGCGGGCCAGACCCAGGCGGACCTGGTTCTGGATGAGCTCGCCGACGCTGCGCAGGCGGCGGTTGCCGAAGTGGTCGATGTCGTCGATCTCGACGATGACCTCTCCGTTGGCGCCCGGCATCGACTCCTCGCCCGCGTGGAGGCGGACGATGTACTCGATCGTGGCGACGATGTCGTCCTCGGTCAGAGTGCCCTGGGTGATCTCGGCGTCGACCCCGAGCTTCTTGTTGATCTTGTAGCGGCCCACCTTGGCCAGGTCGTACCGCTTGGGGTTGAAGTAGAGGTTCTCCAGCAGGGTCTGCGCCGACTCCTTGGTCGGCGGCTCACCCGGCCGCAGCTTGCGGTAGATGTCGAGCAGCGCGTCATCCTGGCCGGCCGTGTGGTCCTTCTCCAGGGTGGCCCGCATCGACTCGTACTGGCCGAAACGCTCGAGGATCTTCTCGTTGGTCCACCCCAGTGCCTTGAGAAGCACGGTGACGGCCTGCTTGCGCTTGCGGTCGATGCGCACACCGACGCTGTCGCGCTTGTCGATCTCGAACTCCAGCCAGGCACCCCGGGACGGGATGACCTTGCAGCCGTACAGATCCTTGTCGGACGTCTTGTCGACAGTGCGCTCGAAATAGACGCCAGGCGAACGGACCAGCTGCGAGACCACGACACGCTCGGTGCCGTTGATGATGAACGTGCCCTTCGGCGTCATGAGCGGGAAGTCGCCCATGAACACCGTCTGGCTCTTGATCTCACCGGTGGTGTTATTGATGAACTCCGCCGTCACGAACATCGGGGCGGAGAAGGTCATGTCCTTGTCTTTGCACTCGTCTACGGAGTACTTCGGCGGCTCGAACCGGTGGTCGCGGAACGACAAGGACATGGTCCCCGAGAAGTCCTCGATCGGACTGATCTCTTCGAAGATCTCTTCGAGACCCGACTGGGTCGGGACGTCCCTGCGCCCGGCCTGGCGAGCCGCCTCTACCCGGGCCTTCCACTTCTCGTTGCCGAGCAGCCAGTCGAACGACTCGGTCTGCAGAGCGAGAAGGTCAGGAACTTCCAGAGGCTCCTGGATGCGCGAAAATGACACGCGACGGGGACCGGCGGGTACGGCGGAGGCGTTGCGCGAGGCTGCCAACAGATGTCCTTCCGAGGGCTCGCGGCGGACTGACTACACGCACGCCAGACAACCTCGCAACGTGAGCAAGCATCGCGGGTCGTCAAAGGGCAGCGCAAAGGGGCAGTGTAGCCGAACGGCACACGCCTGTCCACTTCACTCTCGCTGCATGCTCCACGTTGGTCGCAGCATCGCCCGTTCAGGCGGATCCGTCAAGCCCACAAGCGCGACTTTTAGCCGACTAGGGGCCCGGACGCTGGGTTTTCTCCCCTGTGTGACCGATCGCCTACCGCCAGGCCCAAGACGATACCCGCGAACGGGGGCGGTTAACGCTCTGTCACACCGAGGGCCGAACCCATGCCGGCAACCGGTGTAGCTGTGACTGAGGTACCCCTGGCATTGACCGCACTAAACCTGTTTTTTGATAACAATTGGAGGAAGCGGCGCGCCGGAGGGTCAGGCGGTCCCGAGCAGGGTCGACAGGTCGGCCACCAGCCATCGGGACTCTTGCCGAACCATCACCAACCTTGCCCGGTTCTGAGTGAACCCTTGCTGGGGCCCGTCCTTGCCGGAAACCTCCTTGACCGTACCCGTGTTCACGATGAGCAGAACCTCCACCCGGTCGGGTTCTGCCCGCTCGACGCCGGCCCCGGCCACGGACACGGTCTGGATGATCTGCTGGGCCTTCGCCCTGGACGCCAGGCTCGTCGCCAGCTGCCCGTAGTAGGTGGTCAGTTCCCCCGTGGTGTGCTCCTTCGCACGCGCCAGATCCTTCTCCACCGTCCGGTAGTCGTACGAGAGCAGGTCGGGCGCCACCCTCTTGGCGGCGGTCAGCGCCTCCGCCGCGGCCTCGTCGGCGGCGCGCAGGTCGCGCAGATCGAACCACATCACCGGGACCAGCACCCCCGCCACGGCCACGAGGAGGCCGAGCAACGCGATCGTGAAGATCCTCACGTGACCTGCACCACCTTCGACACCAGCCAGGCGCCGCCGGTCCTGGTGACGTCCATCGACCACCGGTAGTAACGCTCCTGCGGCGGGTTGTCCGAGCCGTCCCAGCGGATCTCCACGTCGGCCACGACCAGCACCTTCGCGACGGCCCCCGTCAGCGAAACCAGCCCGGCCGCGCGCAGGACGCCGTGCTGGACGACCTTGTTCGCGATGGTGGTCGACCGGAGCTTGCCGGCGTCGGCCTCGTATTCGGCCCTGGCCGGTCCGGTGGAGGTGTCGAGGATACGTTTCATGTCGTCGTCGACGGTGCGGTGGCCGAGCGAGATCAGGTTGATCGCGTGGGTGCTCGCCGCCTGGAGCGCGGCCTGCTTGTCGTCCGCCCTGGCCTGCTCGTCGCGCGTCTGCGCGGCGAGCCACACGCCCGTGCCCACGAGCGCCACCAGCACCCCGCCGAGTGCCGCGATGAGGATGCGAGCGGGCCGAACCGCGAGCCCTGCCACGACGCGCTCACCCCTTCCACGGCCGGTCGCCGGGATCATAACCTGGCGCTTACGCGTGGAACCCTCAACCAACCGAGGCGGCATTTCACCAGCTCATAACGAGTCAGCCGAAAACCCCTGAATGCCCCTGAGCGGGCCTGAGAGCCCCGCTGAGGCATCGGCGACGCACGACGCCTGTCGAGTGGCGACCTGGCCGCCTGTGCGCTATCTGGCGCCGTGGAGGTGGGAGTTGACCAGGCGCGGATACTCCTCCAGCCAGTTGCGGCCGCGCTCGTCCACGAACGAGCCCTGCGGCGGAATCACGCCGTTGGCCGCCAGCCACGTGCCGGGCGGCCGCTGGCTGTGGCGGATCGAGTTGTCGCTCGGCATGAGCTGCGGCGGGATCGGGGGCAGCGCACCGGGGTCGTGCCCCAGCAGCGCCTCGGCCTCCAGCTCCGAGACGTCCTTCTCCTCGGACATGCCGATCGGCCCGTGCTTCCTGGCGTTGAGGAACTGGCGCACCACCGGCTCGTCGCTCGACAACAACATCTCGCGCGGGCCGAACATGACCAGCTCGCGCCTGAAGAGCAGGCCGATGTTGTCGGGGACCGTGCGGGCGGTGTTGATGTCGTGGGTGACGATCAGGAACGTCGCCTCGATCTCGGCGTTGAGGTCGACGATGAGCTGGTTGAGGTAGGCGGTGCGCACGGGGTCGAGGCCGGAGTCGGGTTCGTCGAACAGGATGATCTCAGGGTCCAGCACCAGCGCCCTGGCCAGCCCCGCCCGCTTGCGCATGCCGCCGGAGATCTCCCCCGGCAGCTTCGACTCGGCGCCGAGCAAGCCGACGAGCTCCATCTTCTCCATCACGACCGCGCGGATCTGGCTCTCGGACTTCCTCGTGTGCTCGCGCAGCGGGAAGGCGATGTTGTCGTAGAGGCTGAGCGAGCCGAACAGGGCGCCGTCCTGGAACAGCACGCCGAACAGCCTGCGCAGCTCGTAGAGCCTGCCCTCGTCGCAACGGGCCAGGTCGTAGCCGTCGATCCAGATGTGGCCGCGGTCGGGCCTGAGCAGGCCGACGAGGGACTTGAGGAAGACCGACTTGCCGGTGCCCGAGGGGCCGAGCAGCACGGAGATCTCGCCGGGCGGGAGGGTGAGGGAGACGTCCTCCCAGATGACCTGCCGACCGAACGACTTGGTCAACCCGTCGACCACGACTTCGACGCCCACTGGCCACCTCGGCATTCCGGGGGATGTGGCCCCACGGTAACGGCGATCCGCTCGATGTGAACCCGATCCGGCAACTTGTTACGGGCCGGTTATGAGACGTCTGGTCCAGTAAGCGTGCGCAGGCTGGGACGGAGCAGCCGGGCGATCTCCTCCGGCGGCACCCCGCGCAGTTCGTCGAGCTCGAGCAGCTGGTTGCGCGGGTCCGGTCGGCGGGGGCACCCCCGGAAACGCGAAAAGAGGCGGACGCACCCGGCACCAGGGTGCAGCCGCCTCTTTCCGAAGAGCGAGCGTGAAGGGGGAAGTTACTTCACGGTGACGGTGGCGCCGGCGCCCTCGAGGGCAGCCTTGGCCTTCTCCGCCTGCTCCTTGTTGACCTTGCCGTCGAACACGGGCTTGGGAGCGCCGTCGACCAGGTCCTTAGCCTCCTTGAGGCCCAGGGACGTGAGGGCGCGGATCTCCTTGATGACCTGGATCTTCTTGTCACCGGCGGCCTCGAGGACGACGTCGAACTCGTCCTGCTCCTCGACAGCGGGGGCCTCGGCGCCGGCGCCACCGCCGGCGGGGGCGGTGGCGACCGCGACGGGCGCGGCGGCCTTGACGTCGAAGACCTCTTCGAACTGCTTCACGAACTCGGACAGCTCGAGGAGGGTCATCTCCTTGAACGCGTCGAGCAGCTCGTCGGTGCTGAGCTTCGCCATGATGGTTTCCTTACGTTAGGACGTGCTGAGAACTAGGAACGGGACCGCGGAGTTGCGGCAACCCCCGTGTTACTCGCCGGCCTCTTCGCGCTTCGCGCGCAGGGCGTCGGCCAGCTGGGCCATGTTGGTCGGCAGCGCGGCGAACATCGCGGCAGCAGCGCTCTGCTTCGCCTTCATGGCGCCGGCCAGCTTCGCGAGGAGGACCTCGCGGGACTCGAGGTCGGCAAGCTTGGTGATCTCGGTGGCGTCAAGCGTCTTGCCGTCAAGGACGCCGCCCTTGATCACCAGAAGGGGATTGGCCTTGGCGAAGTCACGCAGACCCTTGGCCGCCTCGACAACGTCGCCGTTGACGAAGGCGATCGCGGTCGGGCCGGCGAGCAGGCTGTCGAGGCCCGCGAGACCGGCCTCGTTGGCCGCGATCTTGGTCAGGGTGTTCTTCGCCACGGCGAACTTCGCATTCTCACCGAGAGAGGTGCGCAGCTCCTTGAGCTGGGCGACGGTGAGACCGCGGTACTCGGTCAGAACGGCGGCAGCGCTGCCCTCGAACTCGTTCTTGAGCTCGGCAACCGCTGTCGCCTTATCCGCCCTCGCCATGGGCCTCCTTCCAGATGTGCCACCGGCGAAGGCCCTTCGACATGAGAACAGCCCCGAGCGCAGGGCGCACGGGGCTCACGCACACGGATCACACCATGTGGGAAACTCGCATCACACCTGCGCGGGCCGTCCACATGATGTGGATCCTTCGGTCGCCAGGCTTTGAGGCACCTGACGACGACCGGCGGTCTTCGGCAACGACCAGACTACGTGCTGGCCGCCGAGTTTCCAAATCGTTCTCAGCTGGTCTTGCCCTTGGGCAGCTCACCCACCTGGTCCGCGGGCGGCGCCTCGATGGCGACCGGCTCGTTGAACCCCTTGAAGAACAGGGTGGCGTCGAGCGTGCCGCCCTCCTTCGAGCCGTTCAGGGTCAGCTTGCGCGGCAGGCCGTCGGCGGCCACCCAGATGTCGAACTTGACGTCCTTCAGTTCCGCCAGCCCCTTCCTGGCGTGCTCCTGCTTGTCGGCGGGAAGTTGCTGGACGGCCGCGTCGACCGGGAAGGTGCCGCTGTAGTGGGTGGTGTCCTCGCCGTTGACGCTCTCGTTGCCGACCGACTTCACGTCCTGCGAGGCCGTGATGAGCTTGGTCATGTTGCCCAGGTCGAACTGCTGGATCTGGGTGAGCACCTGGTTGACCTGGTTGGAGTCGCCCATCCCGCTGAGCGGGACCTTGATCCACGGCTTGGTGGCGCCCACGAGGTCGTTGAGCGCCTCGACCTTGATGTAGACGGTGTCGCCCTGGAGCACGGCGCGCGCGCCGCCCGGCAGGCTCCTGCCTCCCATGTCGGCGGTGTCCAGGGTGAGGTCGACGGCGAGCTGGGGCTTGCTCTGGTAGAGCATGCGGCCCTGTGCCTTGCCGGTCCCCTCCTGGGGATGCGTCACGTTGACGACGGCGTCGACGGTGTAGCTGGTCACCTCCGCGGTCTTCTGCGCGGCCTGCGAGAGGACCTCCGAGGCGGCCAGGTTGACCTGGAGGGGCTGGGCGTTCGATCCACAACCGGCGACCGCTGCCACGACGAGCGCGGCGCCGGCCGCGGAGAGACTTATGCGCTTCAGCATGTTTTGACCTTACGTTTAAGTTCCGCCGCCGTGGCGCCTTCCCCGGACAAATAAGGGAAAACCCAGGGTTAACCCTCACAGTCCCCACACATCTCCTCCACAAGTGGTGCCCCGCCGCCCGGCACTCCACGCCTCGACGGGTGCCGCCCCGAACCCGACGGTGCACCTCCCCCGCGCACGAGCCTCGGAGCTCCGGGAAGGTTCGCGACGGCGGCAACAACGAAAGAGCCCCGCCCTGAACACGGGCGAGGCTCTTCGAGGGAGTGCGGAAGGTCAGGCCTCCAGGTCGGCGGTGAGGCCGCGGGTGACGTTGGGGTCGACGGGAACGCCGGGGCCCATCGTCGTGGAGAAGGTGACCTTCTTCAGGTAGCGGCCCTTGGCCGCCGACGGCTTGAGACGCATCACCTCGTCAAGGGCGGCGGCGTAGTTTTCGACGAGCTGGCGCTCGTCGAACGACGTCTTGCCGATGACGAAGTGCAGGTTGGCCTGCCGGTCGGTGCGGAACTCGATCTTGCCGCCCTTGATCTCCGTGACGGCCTTGGCGACGTCGGGCGTCACGGTGCCGGTCTTGGGGTTGGGCATGAGGCCACGCGGACCGAGCACACGGCCCAGACGGCCGACCTTGCCCATCAGGTCGGGCGTGGCCACGACGGCGTCGAACTCGTTGAGCCGGTTGCCCTTGGAGATCTCGTCGATCAGCTCGTCGGCGCCGACGATGTCGGCGCCCGCCTCGCGGGCTGCCTCGGCACGGTCACCGGTCGCGAAGACCAGGACCCGGGCGGTCTTACCGGTGCCGTGCGGGAGGTTGACCGTGCCGCGCACGATCTGGTCGGCCTTACGAGGGTCGACGCCCAGCCGCAGTGCGACCTCGACGGTGCCGTCGAACTTGGTGGGCGACGTCTCCTTGGCCAGCTTCGCGGCGTCGGCGGGCGAGTAGAGCTTGTCGCTGTCGACCTTGGCGGCCGCGTCTTTGTACGCCTTGCTGCGCTTCATGTCTTGTGACTCCTGAGTGGTCTGCGGGCCCGCTGGGCCCTCCCACGAACGGGAAAGGGTGTCAGTCGGCGATCGTGATGCCCATCGACCGGGCGGTGCCGGCGATGATCTTCTCGGCCGCCTCGACGTCGTTGGCGTTGAGGTCGGGCATCTTGGTCTCG
Organism: Nonomuraea sp. B1E8; assembly: GCF_039871515.1. Lineage (NCBI taxonomy): Bacteria > Bacillati > Actinomycetota > Actinomycetes > Streptosporangiales > Streptosporangiaceae > Nonomuraea > Nonomuraea sp. B1E8. Next base: position 900,766 of record NZ_JBDPLS010000001.1, read on the forward strand.
GCGATGCTGCGCAGCTGCTCGCGGCTCAGCTTGCCGACCTTGTCACGGTGCGGGACCGCGCTGCCCTTGTCGAGACCGAGAGCCTTCTTGATCAGCTCGGGCGCCGGCGGCGTCTTCGTGATGAAGGAGAAGCTGCGGTCTTCGAAAATGGTGATCTCAACGGGGATGATGTTGCCCCGCTGGGCCTCGGTGGCAGCGTTGTACTGCTTGACGAAGTCCATGATGTTGACGCCGTGGGGGCCGAGGGCGGTGCCCACGGGCGGCGCCGGGGTGGCCTGACCGGCCGGCAGCTGCACCTTGACCAGTGCGGCGATTTTCTTCTTCGGAGGCATGTGTCCTTCTCCGGGTCCTGATTGCGATGCTTGCCGGACTGCGGATGCAGCCCTGACATGTCGGAAGGCCACCCCTCGCGACAGGGCGGCCAGCCGAACGTCTAAGTGTAGGTGATCGTCCTAGATCTTCGAGACCTGGTTGAACGAGAGCTCGACGGGAGTCTCGCGGCCGAAGATAGAGACGAGCACCTTGAGCTTCTGCGACTCGGGGCTGATCTCGCTCACCGAGGCGGGCAGCGTGGCGAAGGGGCCGTCCATGACCGTGACCGACTCGCCGATCTCGAACTCGACGGTCGGGCCCGTGGTCGTCTTGGCCGCGGCCTTCTTGCTCTCCTCGGTCGGCTCCGGCGCCAGCAACTTGGCGACCTCGTCGAGGCTGAGCGGGCTGGGCTTGTTGGACAGGCCCACGAAACCGGTCACACCGGGCGTGTTACGGACGGCGGCCCAGGACTCGTCGGTCAGCTCCATGCGCACCAGCACGTAGCCGGGCAGCACGCGCTCCTTGACCGGCACCTTCTTGCCGCTCTTGAACTCCTGGACGGTGTGCGTCGGCACCTCGACCTGGTAGATGTAGTCCTCCATGTTGAGCGAGACGTTGCGGCTCTCGATGTTGGACTTCACGCGGTTCTCGTAGCCGGCGTAGGAGTGGATGACGTACCACTCGCCGGGCAGGCCGCGCAGGGAGCTCTTGAACTCCTCGACCGGATCGACGTCAGGAAGAAGAGCAGCATCGTCCTCGACGGCGGAAGCCTCGGCATCGGCCGCCTCGTCGCTCTCCGCGACCTCGGCCTCGGAGACGACCGACTCGGCGGCCTCCTCGGCAGCCTCTTCCAGCTCGTCGCCCCACTCGCCGCGGGGCTCCTCGGCCGGAACTGAAGACTCGGACACGGTGACTCTTCCTCTTTCGTCTTGTCGTTTGCTCTCGTATCGAATGGCGACTCCGTCAGACGACACCGGCCGGGGTCTCGATCAGGCTCCGCCGAAGATCCGCAGAACCAGCCATCCAAGGCCGCTGTCGAGCCCGTAAACGATCGCAACCATGATCAGAACGAATATCAGAACGACCGTCGTATAGGTGACGAGATCCCTGCGTGTCGGCCAGATGACCTTACGGAGCTCGTTGACGACCTGCCGATAGAAAAGGGCAGGTGAAGTGCGTGTCTTCTTTTCGCCACCCGGCTTGCCTGCGGTCTCGCCGCGCGTGTCGATCGCCACAGTCCTCACCTGAATCAGTCGTATCCAACGCAGTTTTGCGGCGCGCTTACACGCCCATTATTGCGCGGACCGCACTCGCAGGGCACGAGGGACTCGAACCCCCAACCGCCGGTTTTGGAGACCGGTGCGCTACCAATTGCGCCAGTGCCCTATGTCATCGACCAGACTACCCTGATCGACTCACTGCCTGGACCGAACCGCTCGCCGACATGCGGCGGAAGGACCACGCGAAAGCATACGGGGGAATGCCTGCCACGTCGAACCAAATCCTGATGGCCCAGGTCACGCGGGCGTGTGGCCCGCGAAGTGCCCCGTGGGAGCATGGACGCATGTCCACTCGATCCCGCATCTCAGCGAGAATTTCCGCGATCTCCGAGTCGGCCACGCTGGCCGTCGACGCCAAGGCCAAGGCCATGAAGGCGGCCGGACGCCCCGTCATCGGCTTCGGTGCGGGCGAGCCCGATTTCCCGACGCCCGGCTACATCGTCGAGGCGGCGATCGAGGCGGCCCGCGACCCGCGCTTCCACAAGTACACGCCGGCCGGCGGCCTGCCCGAGCTCAAGCAGGCCATCGCCGACAAGACGCTGCGCGACTCCGGCTACCAGGCCGAGGCGTCGCAGGTGCTGGTCACCAACGGCGGCAAGCAGGCCGTCTATCAGGCGTTCGCGACGCTGCTCGACCCCGGTGACGAGGTCCTCGTCGTGGCCCCCTACTGGACGACCTACCCCGAGGCGATCAAGCTGGCCGGGGGCACACAGGTCAGCGTCGTGACCGACGAGTCCACCGGCTACCTCGCGAGCGTCGAGCAGCTCGAGGCGGCGCGCACCGAGCGGACGAAGGCACTGCTGTTCGTCTCGCCGTCCAACCCGACGGGCGCCGTCCACTCGCGCGAGGAGACGGTGGCGATCGGCCGCTGGGCCGCCGAGCACGGGCTGTGGGTCGTCACCGACGAGATCTATGAGCACCTCGTGTACGGCGGCGCCGAGTTCACCAGCATCGCCACGGCCGTCCCCGAGCTGGGCGACCGGGTCGTGATCCTCAACGGCGTGGCCAAGACGTACGCGATGACCGGCTGGCGCGTGGGCTGGCTGATCGGCCCGTCCGACGTGGTCAAGGCGGCGACCAACCTGCAGTCCCACGCCACCTCCAACGTCTCCAACGTCGCCCAGATGGCCGCGCTGGCCGCGGTTTCGGGAGATCTGTCCGCGGTGACGGAGATGCGCGCGGCGTTCGACCGGCGCCGCCAGACGATGGTTCGGATGCTCAACGAGATCCCGGGCGTGTTGTGCCCGGAACCAAAGGGGGCGTTCTACGCGTACCCCTCTGTAAAGGAGCTGCTCGGCAAGGAGTTGCGCGGCCACAGGCCCGCGTCGTCCGGCGAGCTGGCCGAGCTGATCCTGGAGGAGGCCGAGGTCGCGGTGGTGCCCGGCGAGGCGTTCGGCACCCCCGGCTATTTCCGGCTGTCCTACGCGCTGGGCGACGACGACCTCGTCGAGGGCGTCAGCCGGCTGGGCAAGCTGCTGGCCGAGGCCCGCTGAGGCCACCGTTCACTGGGCCACGCTCTGCGCGATCTCGGAGGCGAGGGGCCTGATCTCGGCGGCGAGGCCGGGTGTCGCGCCGATGTAGACGGCGGTGCCCGGCCGCTCCAGCCACATGAAGTTGCGCAGGCCGTTGCGCGTGGTCCAGTGCAGCGCCGGCCTGCCCCAGTACGCGCTCAGCGTCGACCTGGGCACCAGCGTCACGAACTGCTCGGCGGTGCGCACGCCGCACACCACGCCGGCATACAGGCGCTCGTCGTCCCGCAGCCAGGTCAGACCCCTGACCTTGGTCCGGCGCCGGAGTGATTCGAGGCGGTTGAACGAGCCCGCCCGTGCCAGGCCGGCGGGCGAGGCGGGAATGTGCACCTCGGTCGAGCCGCAGGCCAGCGCGACGGTCCGGCGCTGGGTGTCCGGTTCGGGGTGCGGCGACGCCGAGAGCGCCGGCCGGCTGCCCGTCTCGGTGCCGGTGTCCGTCGGCGGCGCCTGGCCGGCGAGGGCGTCGCAGGCGGCCAGCCCCGGCATGAGCCCGCACATGAGGAGCACGGCTGCCGTACGCCGCATTGACGAACCCCCCATGACGTGAGTGCATATGCCGGGCAAAGGCTCTTAGTCTCCTACAGGAGCCCTGACCGAGGTCGCAATTGTGACCAGTTCACCGGCAAGAGAGTCGCTGACCCTGACCCACGCGCCGGTGCCCGCCCGTTCCAGCCAGGCGATCATCCGGCCGCCCTCCGGGTGCTCGCCCACCACGGCGGGCCTCCCCCGTACGGTGATGGGGCGGGCGTTCAGCACGGCGACCCGCTCGCGGTAGCGCGCCCAGCCGGCCGCCACGGAGCCCTGCTCCACCCGGGCCTCGACGACGTCGCCGCCCGCGCTCCACCTGGCCCAGCGGCCCTCGACGCCCGGCTCCGGCCCGATCGCTCCGCCGCCGGAGCGCGCCAGCCCCGCGGGCAGGTAGGTGAGCCAGAGGTCGTCGGAGATCACCGCGAGCGCGGGCGCCACGGCACGCCTGGCAGGAACGGCCGCCGCCGCCGCGGCCCGGTCCTCCGCCGCGGGCGCAGGCGTGCGGCCCTCCACCGCGGTCGCGGGCGGCCTGTCCCCCGCCGCGGTCGCGGGCGGGCGGTCGTCGGCTGGGGACGGTGCGGGAACGGGCTGCGGGGTCTCCACGGCGGCCCGCGGGGGACGGCCGAACCCTGAGGAGAAGAGACCGTAGATGATGAGGGCCGTCGCCGCGAACGCCAGCGCCGCCAGCGCCGTGCGCCATCCCTGCCTGCCGGCCCGCGCCTCGGGGATCATTCCTCGATGATCCCCCGTGGGGTCTCCCCCGTACCGCGTGTTCCCGCAGACTCCTGCCGCGATCTTTTCGGCCCTGGTGGCAAAATATGCGGATGCCAAGGCCCCTGCACGCGCTTCCCAAGGCCCATCTCCACCTGCACTTCACCGGCTCGATGCGCCACTCGACGCTGATCGAGCTGGCCAGGGAGCAGGGCCTGCACCTGCCCGACGCGCTGGAGCAGGACTGGCCGCCGAAGCTGCGGGCCACCGACGAGCGCGGGTGGTTCAGGTTCCAGCGGCTGTACGACATCGCGCGGTCCGTGCTCACCCGGCCGGAGCACGTCTACCGGCTGCTGGCCGAGACCGCCGAGGACGAGGTCGCCGCCGGGTCGCGGTGGCTGGAGATCCAGGTCGACCCGTCGGGTTACGCGCCGCGGTTCGGCGGGCTGACGGCCACGCTCGAGCTGATGCTCGACGCGGCGGACCGGGCTGCCGAGCACGCCGGGATCGGGATCGCCGTGATCGTGGCGGCCAACAGGATCCGGCATCCGCTCGACGCGAACACGCTGGCCAGGCTCGCCACCCGGTACGCCGGCAAGGTGGTCGGGTTCGGGCTGTCCAACGACGAGCGGCGGGGGGCGGCGCGCGACTTCGAGCGCGCGTTCAGGATCGCCAAGCGCGGCGGGCTGCTGGCCGTGCCGCACGGCGGCGAGCTGATGGGGCCGCGCAGCGTGGCCCAGTGCGTCGACGACCTGGGGGCCGACCGCGTCGGCCACGGGGTGCGGGCGGCCGACGACGAGCGGCTGATGCAGCGGCTGGCCGACCGGCAGATCTGCTGCGAGATCTGCCCCTCGTCCAACGTGGGGCTCGGGGTGGCCGAGCGGGACGCGGACGTGCCGTTGCGCCGGCTGTTCGACGCGGGGGTGCCCATCGCCCTGGGAGCCGACGACCCGTTGCTGTTCGGCACGCGGCTGCTGCGCCAGTACGAACTGGCCAGGGAGGTGCACGGCTTCAGCGACGCCGAGGTGGCCGAGCTGGCGCGGCAGTCCGTACGGTCGTCGACGGCTCCTGAGGCGGTGCGCAAGGAGCTGCTGCAGGGCGTGGACGAGTGGCTGACGAGCTCGCCCTCACCCGAGTGACGTGGCGACGGCGACCGCCTCGTCCACGTCGCCGGCGCCTTCGAGCCGGTAGTTGAGCGTTCCCTGCTGCCAGACGAGAGTGGAGGCCGCCTGGCGCAGGGGCACGTGGGTGCCGTCCTGGCGCCTGATGTAGCCGAGCGGGTGCTCCCCGGGCAGCCACCAGGCGCTGTACGTGCCCACCATGACGTGGTCGGGCCACGGCGGGCCGAGCTGCTTGTAGAAGTACGGCCCCACCGTGCCGCTGAACTGGTCGAGCCGCACACCGCCCGGCCAGAACATCGACACCACCCTGCCGTGGTCGGCGACCGTGACGCGCCGCGGTTCCCCGAGCCTGGCCGGAATCCTGACCGCGAAGTCCACCAGCTCGGGGAGGTCGGCGAGGGACACCGTCCGCTCGGCGGGCAGGGACGTCCGGGTGGTGACCGGCTCGGGCGGGGTGCCGCCGATCTCCACCTCGACCCCGGCGAAGCGCAGGATCGTCGCCACGGCGGCGCGGCCTTGGGGGGTGGCGGCGGTGACGGCGAGGACGGCCACGACGGCGGCGGCCACGACCTTCCACCGCGCCCGCCTTCTCCCCACCGTCCGCCGTCCACGTCCCGCCGTCCCCCGCCGACCGCCATCCCGCCGGCCCGCCATCTCACGAGGGCTCGCGTCGCCTCCGGAGGCTCCCGGGTCGGACGTCCCGCCATGGGACACCTCTCCCTCGGGCTTGTCCCTCTCGGGCGGTGCGGGGGCGTCGGTCGCGGAACCTGGGGTCCCCATTGCGGGTGTCCCGGGGCCGGAGAGCTCATCGACGGGTCGGTCCAGGGCGGGCGGGTTCAGAGTGGGTGGTTCGGCGGCGGGTTCGAGGCGGGCGCGTACGGCGGCGGCGACGTCGGAGGGAGGCGGGCCGGGGACGTCGATGAGGTCGCCGAGCGCCAGCAGTTCGGCCTCGAGGTCGTCGTACGGCTCAGGCGAGTTCATCGCCCACCCCCTTCCTCAGCCGGGCCAGCCCGCGGTGGGTGCTGGACTTGACGGTGCCGACGGGCCAGCCGAGCACCTGCGCGGTCTCCGCCTCGGTCAGCTGTAAGAAATACCGGCAGACGACGGCCTGGCGTTCCCGTTCCGGGAGGTCGCGTACCGCCGCGAGGAGCCGCGTGCGCCGGTCGGCGGCGACGGCGGCGCCCTCGGGGTCGTCGGGCGCCGCCGTGTCGGCGGTCGCCCCGAGCCGGAGCGCCAGCTCTCCCCTGCGCCCTCGCGACCGGGTCAGGGTGTGCGTCTCGTTGGCGACGATGCGCAGCAGCCACGGGCGGAACGGCGCGTCCCTGCGGAAACTCGCCAGGTGCCGGTACGCCTTGACGAACGCCTCCTGCACGACGTCCTGCGCTTCGTCGCCCGCGCCCAGCATGACGGCGGTACGGTGGGCGAGCGCGCTGTAGCGCGTGACCAGCGCTTCGTAGGCGGCCAGGTCACCGGTGAGCGAGCGCGCGATCGCCTCGTCGTCGTCCATGGCGGCTCAGATTCCATCGCATCCGGGCGGCGCGCGGAAGGGTGTTTCGCTGTTCAGGTGAACGTGGCCGTTGATCGGGGCATTAGACTCGGGCAATCCATCAGCCCCTAGAAGGAACGGGATTATGTCTTCTGGGTATGACCGTGTAGTACAACCGGCGGCCGGTGACGAGGCCCTGGAGAACCACCTGGGTGGGGACGAGGCCAAGAACTATCGGCAGTACGAGTTCGACATGGTCGCCCCGCATGTCGGGCGCTCGATGCTGGAGATCGGCTCCGGGCTCGGCCACTTCGCCGAGCAGTTCCTGCCGCGGCTCGACCGGCTCGTCGTGAGCGACTTCGACCCCTACTGCGTCGAGCAGCTGGAGAAGCGTTTCGCGGGCCGTGACGAGATCGATGTCCTGCAGTTCGGGCTGCCCACCGACATCCCGCTGGAGAACAAGGTCGACACCGTCGTCATGATGAACGTCCTCGAGCACATCGAGGACGACGCCGAGGCGCTGCGCTCGCTGGCCCGCGTGACGCTGCCCGGCGGGCGGATCATCATCTGGGTGCCCGGCTACATGCAGCTTTATGGTGACTTCGACCGCAAGGTGGGTCACGTCCAGCGTTACACGCCCAAGACGCTGGGCACCGCGGTCGCCAAGGCCGGGCTCGACGTCGAGGTGCTCAAGCCGATCAACTTCCTGGGCGGCATCGCCTGGTGGGCGGCCGTGCGCCGGGGCGGCGTCGGCTATCCCGACCCGCGCCTGGTCAAGGTCTACGACCGCACGGTGGTCCCGCTGACCCGCTTCATCGAGCGTTTCGTCCGCCCGCCGTTCGGCCAGACGGTGTTCTGCGTCGCGCGGGTGCCCAAGCCCAAGCAGTGAAGGTGAGCCCGGCCGCGCGTGGCGGCCGGGCCGCGCGTCACTTGATGGACCCGGCGGTCAGCCCGCCGACCACCTTCCGTTCGATCAGCGCGAAGAGGATGATCACGGGGATGGTGGCGATCACGGAGCCGGCGAACAGGTTCTGCCAGTCGACCTGATACTGGCCGATGAACGAGTTGAGCGCCACGGTCAGCGGCTGGTTCTCCGGGGTCGTGGTGAGGGTCAGCGCGACCACGAACTCGTTCCACGCGGCGATGAACGTGAAGATCAGCGCTGTGATGACGCCCGGCAGGGCCAGCGGCAGGGTGATCCTGAACAACGCGCCGAACCGCCCGTTGCCGTCGATGAACGCCGCCTCCTCCAGCTCGCGCGGGATCGAGGCGAAGTACGCGTTCAGGATCCACACCGCGAACGCCAGGTTGAAGCCGCCGTTGACGAGGATCAGCGACCAGATCGAGTCGACCAGCCCGAACTGGAAGAACTCACGGTAGATGCCGACCAGCATGGCGGTGGGCTGGAACATCTGGGTGATCAGCACGAGGATCAGGAACGCCGTACGCCCCCTGAACCTGTGCCGGGCCGAATAGTAGGCCGCGGGCAGCGCCACCAGCAGCACGAGCACCGTCGAGCCGGCGGCCACCTTCAGCGTCACCCACAGGTTGCCGGCCAGGCCGCTGGTCCAGAAGTTGGCGAGGTTGGACCACACCCACTCCTCGGGCCAGAACGACACCTCGCGCAGCGAGTCCTGGGAGCGCAGCGAGGTGAGCAGCATCACCACGTACGGGAACAGGAACAGGAACGAGATGACGTACGCGGCGGCCGCGACGATCACGGTCTTCAGCCTCGGCATGCGGCGCGGCGCTCCGTGATCGGGCCGGACGTGGGAGCGGGCACTGGTCCGCGGCGGCATGGTGTTGACGGCCATCACGTGACCTCCTTGTTCCAGCGGGAGACCTTGAGGAAGATCACGGTCAGCACGATCACCATGCCGAAGTTGACCACGGACATGGCCGCGGATTCGCCGATGTCAGAGCTTTTGAGGATGAACATGAAGATCGTGGAGGTGGCCGTCGAATAGCCGGGTTGCCCGTGGGTCATGGCCCAGATGATCGGGAAGCTGTTGAAGACGTTCATGACGTTGATCAGGGCCGCCACGGTGAGCGCGGGGCGCAGCAGCGGCAGCGTGATCGACCAGTACGTCCGCAGCCGGCCCGCGCCGTCCATCCTGGCCGCCTCGTAGACGTCGGACGGGATCGTCGCCAGGCCGGCCAGCAGCGCGTACGTGGTGAACGGCACCGACACGAACACCGCGACGAACACCAGCCACGGCATGGCTGAGGAGGCGTCGCCGAGCTGGTCGGCCGCCGCTCCGCCCATCGCGTCGATCAGCCCGAGCTTCACGCGGATCTGGTTGATCACGCCGACCTCGGGGTCGAGCATCCACTTGAAGATGATCGCCGTCATCAGCACCGACGCGGCCCAGGGCGCGATCAGCGCCCAGCGGGCTATCTTCCGCAGCGGGAAGTGCTGGTTGAACAGCTGGGCCAGGGCCAGCGAGATCAGCACGGTGAGCACGACGACCGCGACCACCCAGACCACGCTGCGGACCATGATGTCGGCGAAGTCCTTCTCACCGACCAGTTTCTCGTAGTTCGCGAGGCCGTTGCCGCCCTGGACGATGCCGAACCGGCTGATCTTGAGGAACGACGACCTGATCATCTCGATCACGGGCCAGAGCACGACCAGCGCGATGAGCAGCACGGCGGGCCCGACCCACGCGAGGGGCTCCAGGGCGCGCAACCTTCTCATGATCCAACCTTCCCCGCGGAGGGCTTCGCCCCCCGCGTACCCCCCAGCACAAGCGCGGAAGAGGCTCTTTTCTGCGCGAAGCGTGGCTTCGCGCTAGCCCGCCGCCTCGGCCGTCTTCTGGAGCTCGCCGAGGACCTTGGCCGGGTCGTCCTTGACGGCCCCGCCGATGGTCTGCTTGATCGCCGGGTTCACCACGGCCCACTTGGGGTCCTGGAACGGGTAGAAGCTGGCGTTCGGCAGCGCGTCGAGGAACGGCTTGAGCTTCTCGTCGCCCGACAGCTTCTCGATGCCGCCGTTGGTGACGGGCAGCAGTTTGTACGTCTCGGAGATCTTCTGGGCGGCGTTGCCGGTGTAGAAGAAGTCGAAGAACTTCTTGATCTCGGCGGCGTGGCCGTTCTTGTTGAACGCCATGATCCAGTCCATGACGCCGAGCGTGGTGTCGAGCGGACCGGTCCTGCCGGGGATCGGCACGACGCCGTAGTTCTTCAGCCCGGCGGCGTCGAAGATCGGGATGGACATGGGGCCGCCGTTGACCATGCCGACCTTGCCGGCCCCGAAGTCCTCCCAGACCGTCTTGCGGTCCTTGGTGCCCGGGTTGGGGGTGGTCAGGCCGGCTTCGACCAGGCCCTTCATGTAGGTGAAGGTCTCGACGTTCTGCGGCGAGTCGATGACCCACTTGCCGGAGGCGTCGGTGTAGCCGCCGCCGTTGCCGAGCATCCACAGGAACGACTCGGCCTGGGCCTCCTCCTGGCCGAGCGGCAAGCCGAACGGCTGGGTGACGCCGGCCTCCTTGAGCTTGCCCGCGGCGGCCTTGAGCTCGTCCCACGTCTTCGGCGGCTCCTCGATGCCGGCCTTGTCGAAGAGGTCCTTGTTGTAGAAGAGGGCGCGGGCGGAGGAGACGAACGGGATGCCGTACTGCGTCCCGTCGACCTTGCCGAACTCGGCGAACTTCTGCAGCATGTCGCCGGAGACGTTCGGCGAGAGCACCTCGTCGACCTTGTGGAGCAGGCCCTCCTTGACGAAGCCGGAATAGTCGCCGGTCTGCAGGATGTCGGGCACCTGACCGTTCTGGATCATGGTGGCGACCTGCTTGTCGATCTGGTTCCAGTTGATGACCTGGACGTCGACCTTGATGGTGGGGTTGGCGGCCTCGAACTCGTCGACGACGCCCTTCCAGAACGTCTCGCCCGAGTTGGGCTTGCCGGGGCCGTCGCCGTAGTCGGCGGCGACCATCTTCAGCGTGACCCCCGACTCCTGGGCGCCGCCGCAACTGGTCAGGACCAGTACCGTGGCGAGGCCGAGAGCGGCGCCGCCCGCAAGCTTCATCTTCACTGGAGATACCGCCTTCTCGTCGGACGGGTGACGCTGGTCCGTACCAGCCAACGGATCCCGCCCAGGGTTGGGGGGCGCGCGAGCCACAGCTCTACGCGTTCGCGTCACTGTAAGCCTGAGATCGGCAACCGGTCTATACCGGGTCGTATCAGTTCGGCAACACCCGGACCGGAGAAAGCTCTCATCCGGTCTAGACCGGATGTCAGAGGATTCTTCTCCGCACGTTCTCCCCACCCTCCGGCGCGCCGATCCACGGCCCCTCGATGGACGGGTCGAGCACGCCCTCCTCCAGGAAGTCGTAGCGGCCGTCGAGCACGTATCCGGCCAGCCGCACGTCCTGGTGGTCGCTGTTGTCCCAGAGCCGGTCGAACAGCGCCTCGACGCGGCGCCGCGCCTGGTGGCAGAAGGTGCCGGCGAGCTCGTACGGGCGCTGCCCCAGGTCCTTGGAGTCCTCTTCCGCCTTGACGCAGGCGGCCGTCATGGCGAACAGCTCGGCCCCGATGTCCACGATCCGGCCGAGGAAGGCCTGCTTGTGCTCCAGCCCGCCCTGCCAGCGGGACATGCCGTAGAAGGTGGACCGGGCCAGTTTCCTGCTGGTCCGCTCCACGAAGCGCAGATGCGCGGAGAGCGGGCCGAAGCCGGCGTACGCGGTGGGCAGGTTGCCGCTGCCGGCCACCAGCGTCGGCAACCACGTGGCGTAGAAACGGCCGGCGCGGCGCAGGGCCTGGGCACGTTCCTGGCGGGAGGCGTCAGGGTTGATCAGCTCGCCGGCGGCCGACAGGTGGGCGTCCACCGCCTCCCGCGTGATCATCAGGTGCATGATCTCCGACGAGCCCTCGAAGATGCGGTTGATCCGGGAGTCGCGCAACATCTGCTCGGCGGGCACGCCGCGCTCGCCACGGGCGGCCAGCGACTCGGCGGTCTCGTAGCCGCGCCCGCCCCTCATCTGCACCAGCTCGTCGAGCGCCTGGTACGACAGCTCGGAGGCGAACAGCTTGGCCAGCGCCGCCTCGATCCTGATGTCGTTGCGCTGGTCGTCGGCCATGCGGCTGGTGAGCTCGCAGACGGCTTCGAGCGCGTACGCGGTGGCCGCGATGAAGGCGATCTTCGTGGCCACCGCCTCGTGCCTGCCGACCTTGCGCCCCCACTGCACGCGCTCGTTGCCCCACTCGCGGGCGATCTTGACGGCCCACTTGGTGTTGCCCGCGCACGTCGCGGGCAACGACAGCCGGCCGGTGTTCAACGTGGTGAGGGCGATCTTGAGGCCCTGGCCCTCCTTGCCGATCAGGTTCTTCGCCGGGACCCTGACCTGGGAGAGCTCGGTGACGCCGTTCTCGATGCCGCGCAGGCCCATGAAGCCGTTGCGCCGCCGGACCGTGATGCCGGGCGAGTCGGCCTCGACCACGAACGCGCTGATCTTCTTGCCGGTCCTCGCCATGACCACGAGGAGGTCGGCGACGACGCCGTTCGTCGTCCACAACTTGACGCCGTCGAGCACGTAGTCGTCGCCGTCGCGCACGGCCGTGGTCGACAGGCGGGCCGGGTCGGAGCCGACGTCGGGCTCGGTCAGCAGGAACGCCGAGATCTCGCCTCTCGCGCACCTCGGCAGGAACTCGCGCTTCTGCTCCTCGGTGCCGAACAGCTTGAGCGGCTGCGGCACCCCGATCGACTGGTGCGCCGACAGCAGCGTGGCCAGCGCGGGGCAGTACGAGCCGACGAGCATGAGCGTGCGGCAGTAGTACAGGTATGGCAGCCCGAGCCCGCCGTACTCCTTGCCGATCGTCATCCCGAACGCGCCGAGCTGCGCCAGCCCTTTGACCACCTCGTCGGGCACCTGCGCGGTCCGCTCGATGAGCGCGGGGTCGACCTCCGTGTCCAGGAAGCGGCGCATGGCCCGGACGAACTCCTCCCCCCGCCTGACCGCGTCGCCGGGCAGCGAGGGCACCGGATGCACCAGGTCCAGCCGGAAGTCTCCGAGGAAGAGCTGCTTGGCGAAGCTGGGCCGCGTCCACTCCGTCTCGCGCGCCTGCTCGCCGACCTCTCTGGACTCCGCGTACTTGGCGTGCTCGGTCATGGAACCTCCCGGCGTTCGGCCGTCCTGTGGTAGGAGTACTGCCCGGCTCGCCGGCGTCTATCGCGCCTTTCACGACGAACGCGCCCATGGCCGGCGGAACACCGCCAGGTAGATCAGCAGCACGATCACCAGGATCGCCGCCCCGCCATCGGTGACCGCCGTCGGCAGGATGCCCGCCGGGCTCGTCGCGGGCAGCCTGGCCGTGGCCAGGACCGGCGAGCAGCGTGCGCTCGACGTGCTGGGCTGCGCGCTGCTGCTGGCCGCCGCGCTGCCCCTGGCCTGGCGGCGGGCGCGTCCGGTCACCGCGGCCGTGGCCTCGGCGGCGGCCTGCGTGGCCTACTACGCGCTGCTCTATCCGGGCATCTTCGCCGCCGCGCCCGTGCTGCTGGCCGTCTACACCGTGGTCGCGCTCGGCCGCCTGCCGGAGGGCGTGGTCGTGGCGGTGGCCTTCGACGCGGCTCTCTACCTCGCGGTCGCGGTGCCGCACGGCGCCTACGCGGTGTTCGACGGCGTGTGGTGGACCGCCGGGTTCCTGGCCGCGGTCGTCGTGATCGGGCAGATGGTGGCGACCCACCGGGCCTACCTGCGCGAGGTCGAGCTCCGAGCGGCCGAGGCGGAGCGGACCCGCGAGGAGGCGGCGCTGCGCAGGGCCGGCGAGGAACGGTTGTGGATCGCGCAGGAACTGCACGACACGCTCACGCACACCATCTCCGTCATCAACGTCCAGGCCGGCGCCGCCGCGCACCTGCTCGCCCAGGGCGACCCCGCGCCGGCGGGCGACGCGCTGGCGGCTATCAGGGCGTCGAGCCAGGACGCCATGAGGGAGCTGCGCGCCACGCTGGGGGTGCTGCGCCGGGTCGACGACCAGGGTGATCTCGGGCCGGCCCGTTTGCCGGCGCTGGTCGAACGGGCGCGCCGGGCCGGGCTGCCGGTCACGTACGAGGTGCTGGGCGAGCCCAGGCCGCTGGCCGCCGGGGCCGACCTGGCCGCGTACCGCATCGTGCAGGAGGCACTCACCAACGTGCTCAAGCACGCGGGCACGCCCGCCACCAGCGTGATCGCCGAATATGGCCGCGACACGGTCACGCTCCGGGTGACGGACGACGGGGAGCCGGTGGACGGGAGGCCGGGGCACGGGATGGGGCTGATCGGCATGCGGGAACGCGCGGTGGCGGCAGGAGGCTCCCTGTCGGCGGGCCCCAGGTCGGGCGGCGGGTTCCGGGTCGAGGCCGAGCTGCCGCTGGCGGGTCCGGCATGATCCGCGTGCTGCTCGCCGACGACCAGCCGCTGATCAGGGGCGGGTTCAAGGCGATGCTCGACGCCGAGCCCGACATCACGGTGGTCGCCGAGGCCGGTGACGGGGCGCGGGCGGTCGAGCTGGCCCGTGCGGCGCTGCCCGACGTGGCGCTGATCGACATCAGGATGCCGCTGCTCGACGGCATCGCGGCCACCCGGCGGATCGCCGCCGACCACGCGCTCGCGGCCGTTCACGTGGTGATGCTCACCAACTACGCGCTCGACGAGTACGTCTTCGCGGCGCTGCGCGCGGGAGCCGGCGGCTTCCTGGTCAAGGACATCGAGCCCGCCGAGCTCATCCAGGCCGTCAGGGTGGCCGCCAGGGGCGACGCGCTGCTCGCTCCGGCCGTGACGCGCGGGCTGATCGAGCAGTTCGTCGCCACGCCGCCGCGACCGGTCGCACCGCCCGAACTGGACGCGCTCACCGCCCGGGAGCGCGAGATCATGACGCTGGTCGCCGCCGGTCTGTCCAACGAGGAGATCGCCGAACACCTGACGATCAGCCACCTCACCGCCAAGACCCACGTCAGCAGGGCCATGACGAAACTCGGCGCCCGCGACCGCGCCCAGCTCGTCGTGTACGCGTACGAGTCGGGCCTGGTCACCCCCGGGCGGCGGGCAGGCGGCGGCGGGCGCTCAGCCTGAGCATCCCCAGCGCCACCAGGGCCAGCACGGCGGGCACCACGAGATGCACGCCGCAGAACGCCAGTGCCACGAGCGACATCCCGGTTCCTGCCACCGCCGTGCTCCTGTGCCGGCCCGCCGGCAACACGCGCACCGCCGCCGCCACGCCCGCCGCCGTCACCGCGGCCAGGCACGCCGAGGTCGCCCGCATCAGCAGGTCGAGATCGACCGCCCAGATCAGCACGGGCAGGCTCAGCACGGCCAGCAACCCCATGCTGCGGTACGGCGTCCCGCCCGGCGCCCCGCCCCTGGCGAACCAGCCCGGCAGAGCCCCGTCCCTGGCCAGGGCGGCGCCGAGCCGCGAAGCCCCGGCGATGTAGGTGTTGATCGCGCCGAACGTCAGCAACACCGCCACAACCCCCGTGATCGGCCGCGCGACGGCGCCGATGCCCGTTTCCAGCAGGGCGGTGAGCGGCACGCCCGGCATGTCCGCGCCGAGCACGCCCACCGAGACGGTCGAAACGCCCAAGTACAGCGAAGTAATCGCGACAAGGGCCACGACCGTGGCCCTGACCAGGCCCCTCCTGCTGTCGGCGAACTCGGCCGACAGGTGGCTGGCCGCCTCCCAGCCGACGAAGGCGAACATGAGCACACCCACCGCACCGGCGACGCCCGCCAGGCCGTACGGGGCGAAGGGGGCGAAGTTGGCCGGATCGATGTGCGGGGCGGCCGCGATGACGGCGGTGGCCAGCAACGCCACCAACAGGGCGACGAGACCGATCTGCAGCCCGCCCGACGTACGCAGTCCCGCGGCGTTGGCGCCGAAGGCGGCCACCAGGATCAGGCAGGCGACCAGGACGCCATGCACGCCCACGGTGGCCTCGACGTACCGGCCGCCGACCAATGCGCCCGCGACGATCCCGAGCGGGACGGCGCCGTAGAACCACCATCCGGCGACGGCCGAGGCGTGCCGGCCGAACGCGAGCCCCACGAAGCTCGCCACGCCTCCGGCGTCGGGGTAGCGCACGCCGAGGGCGGCGAAGGTCAGCGCCACGGGCACGCTCAGCGCGAGTAGCCAGGCCCAGGCCAGCACGGAGGCGGGTCCGGCGGCCGAGGCGGCGAGGTGGGGCAGCACCAGCATGCCGGGCCCGAGCACCGCTCCCACCAGCAGCGCCGTACCCTGCCCTAGCCCCATGCGACCAGACGTTCGTTTTGTCATGCCGCTGAACGTAGTACGTTCATTCGGCATCATTGACACCGTGGCAAACGAATGACCGGAATGCTGTGCAAGTATCGGTGCATGGACGAACTTGATTCGGCGATCGTACGGATGCTCCAAACGGATGCGCGGCAGTCCAACAGAGAGCTCGCGCGCAAGCTCGGCGTCGCGCCCTCGACCTGCCTGGAGAGAGTCAGGGCGCTCACCCGTCGGGGCGTCATCCGCGGCTACCACGCCGACATCGATCCGGCGGCCCTCAACCGCGGTGTGCAGGCCATGGTGGCGGTGCAGGTGCGGCCGTTGAGCAGGGCGGTGATCAACGCGTTCAAGTCGTCGGCCGCCGATATGCCGGAGGTGCTCAGCGTGTTCGTGCTGGCCGGGGGCGATGACTTCCTGCTGCACGTGGCCGTGCAGGATCTCGACCATCTGCACGCGTTCCTGCTGGACAGACTGAGCAAGCGCAAGGAGATCGTCGGGTTCCGCACGTCGGTGGTGTACCAGCAGGTGCAGAAGACCATCCCGACGCCGCTGCCTCCACCGTAAACCCACCCTAATTCTGGAGAATGCCCGTTTTATATGGATATGCGTTTCCTTATCCCCCTCTCGGGCACGGGGGGACCGTCCGGCCACGTACCGGTCACCCCGAGAGGACAAAGGAGCGCATGCCATGAGTGATAAGGCCAGAGTGGCGTTGGCTCTCGCCGCGGGCTACTACCTCGGCCGGCGTCACAAGCTGCGCACGGCCGCCATGCTCGCCGCGGCGAGCGTCGCCGGCAAATACCGCAAGGGCGACGGCGGGCTGCTGGCGCAGGGAGGCAAGATCCTTGGGTCCTCGCCGGAGATCGACGAGCTGACCAGCCGGCTGCGCGGCCAGTTCATGGACGTCGGCAAGGCGGCCGTCATGGCCGCCGCCACCCGGCAGATCAACTCTCTCACCGAGAAGCTCCAGGAGCGGACCGAATCCCTCCAGAGCGGTGACCAGGCCGAGGAAGAGCCCGAGGAAGAGCCCCGGGACGAGTACGAGGACGAAGAAGAGGCCTCCGAACCCGAGGACGAGGCTTCCGAACCCGAGGACACGCAGGAGACCTCCGAGCCGGAGGAAGAGCCCGAGCCGCCCCGCGCCCGCAGGGCCCGTCCCCAGCAGGGCACGCGGGCCCATAAGCCGGGCACCGGCCGCAAACGTCCTGCGTCCGTGACGAGATCGGCGGGGTGAGCGCGATGACCGAGACGACGAAGGCACAGCCGCTCCGCAAAGCCGCGGGCAAGGCAGGCAAGGCCGTACGCGAAGGCCCTGGCAGGGCGGTGGAGACGGCCGGTCAGACGGCGAAACAGGCAGGCGAGCAGGTGTCCGGCGGAGGCAACCCGATCAAGTCCGGGCTGCGCAAGCTCGGCAAGGCCGCGACGCACTACGCGCTGTCGTCCGTGACGAACAAGGTCGAGGGCGTGACCGGACGGCTCTCCGACTTCGCGGAGGGCAACGGCGGCAACCTGATCAGCGCGGTCACCGGCTCCGACAAGTCGGTCGGCGGTTCGGCCGTGGCCGGCGCGGCCAAGGGCGCCTTCAAAGGGCTGGTCGGCAAGCTGGGCAAGGGCGGCAAGGGCCAGGGCGGCACGAAGCTCAAGCTGACCAACATCGTCGAGACCATCGACGTCGGCGCCCCGATCCGGATCGTCTACAACCAGTGGACGCAGTTCCAGGACTTCCCGAGCTTCATGAAGAAGGTCGAGGCGGTCAACCAGGAGTCCGACGAGAAGCTCACCTGGAAGGCGCAGATCTTCTGGTCGCACCGCGAGTGGAAGTCCACGATCCGCGAACAGGTGCCGGACGAGCGCATCATCTGGCGTTCGGAGGGCGCGAAGGGGTACGTCGACGGCGCGGTGAGCTTCCACGAGCTCACCCCCGACCTCACCAGGATCATGGTCACCCTCGAATACCACCCCAAGGGTTTCTTCGAGGGCACCGGCAACCTCTGGCGGGCCCAGGGCCGCCGCGTACGGCTGGAGCTGAAGCACTTCGCCCGGCACGTCATGAGCCAGGTCATGCTGCACCCGGACGAGATCGCCGAGGGTGGCTGGCGCGGCGAGATCCGCGACAGCGAGGTGGTCAAGGACCACGACACGGCCGTCCAGGAGGAGCAGGAGTCCGCCGGCGAGCAGGAGGGCGAGGAAGAGCTGGAGGAGGGCGAGCCCGAGGACGAGTACGAGGAGGAAGAAGAGGAAGAAGAGCCCGAGAAAGGCGAACCCGAAGACGAGTACGAGGAGGAAGAAGAGCCCGAGAAAGGCGAACCCGAAGACGAGTACGAGGAGGAAGAAGAAGAGGAAGAAGAGCCCGAAGAGGAGCCCGAGGAAGAGGAGCGCCCCCGCGCCCGGCGGGCTCCGGTACGCCGCAGGACGGCGAGCCGCAGCGGCGGCTGAGCCGTCCCCCCATCCGCGGATCACAAGGAGGGCACTATGACTGTGCAGCCGGCCTCAGGTGGGGTGGCGCAACGCCCCACCGCGACGGGCCTGGCGGACGTGATCGACAGCATCCTGGACAAAGGGCTGGTCATCGACGCCTACGTCAGGGTCTCGCTTGTCGGCATCGAGTTGTTGACCATTGACGCGCGGATCGTCGTCGCCAGCGTCGACACCTACCTGCGCTACGCCGAGGCGGTGAACCGGCTGGACCTGTCGGAGTCCGGCGGCCAGGGACTGCCCGAGCTCATGCAGAACATGAAGAAGGGCATGGTCGCCGACAAGGGCAAGGACGCGGTCCAGGGAGTGCTCGAATCCGCTGCCGACAAGCTCGGAGGCCTGGTCGGCGAGTCGGAGGACGATCAGGAACGGCAGCCCGCCCGGCGGCGGAAGGGTGGTGACTGACATGTCGACCTCCGAGGCGACCGAACGGCGCAGAAGAGACAGTCAACAGGGCGAGACCCGCGTCGGCACGTACGTCTACGGCATCGTCCCGGCGGACGTCGAGGTGTCCGACGACGCCGGCGGCGGCGTCGGCGGCCCGTCGGCGAAGGTGACGGTGGTCCGGCATGGCGACATCGCCGCGCTGGTCAGCGAGCTGCGGCTGGACCGGCCGCTGG
Source organism: Nonomuraea sp. B1E8 (assembly GCF_039871515.1). Lineage (NCBI taxonomy): Bacteria > Bacillati > Actinomycetota > Actinomycetes > Streptosporangiales > Streptosporangiaceae > Nonomuraea > Nonomuraea sp. B1E8. The sequence continues at coordinate 920,050 of NZ_JBDPLS010000001.1, forward strand.
GCACGCCCGACGATCTCGTGGCCCACGAGGGACTGCTGGACGCCACCGCCGCCGAGGTGCCCGTGCTGCCCGTACGTTTCGGCGCGGTCGTGACGACCCCGGAGGCGGTCGTGGAGGAACTGCTCGCGCCGCACCACGACGAGTTCCACGCGGCGCTCGACGAGCTGGAGGGCCGGGCCCAGTACGTCGTCAAGGGCCGCTACGTCGAGCGGGCCGTGCTCACCGAGATCATGCGGGAGCACCCTCAGCTGGCCGAGCTGCGTGAGCAGATCAAGGACCAGCCCGAGGAGGCGACCAGGGACGCGCGGATCCGGATCGGCGAGATCGTCGACCAGGCCATCAACGCCAAGCGGGAGGCCGACACGCAGGAGGTGCTCGACGCGGTCACCCCGGTCTCCACGCTCACCTCGCTGCGCGACCCCAGCCACGAGCTGGACGCCGTACACCTCGCGGTCCTCGTCGAGACGGCCAGGGAAAGCGAGCTGGAACAGGCGCTGGGCCAGATCGAGGAGCGCTGGTCGGGCCGGGTGGAGCTGCGCCTGCTCGGGCCGCTGGCCGCGTACGACTTCATCGTGGCGCAGGGCTCCGGTGGCGGCTGATGGGGTTGATCAGCTCGTTGTTCACCTGGCCGCTCGCGCCCGTGCGCGGCGTGATCAGGCTGGGTGAGCTGATCCAGGAGCAGGTCGACCGGGAGCTGCACGATCCGGCCGTGGTGCGGCGGGAGCTCGAAGCGATCGAGGAGGCCAGGAACGAGGGCCGCATGTCGGAGGACGAGGCTGCCCAGGCCATGGAGGAGATCCTCGCCAGGCTGACCGGCCCGCCCGGGGAAGGAAGGAGGTGATCGTGTGCCCGCCCAGCGAAGGGTCCGCGCACGACGCCCTGCCGAGCAGGACGCCGAGCCTGAGGAGGCCGTGGAGGACCAGCAGGCCGAGGAGGAGCCGGATGAGGAGGCCTCTCACGACGAGGCGCCGCCGGCCCGCTCCCGTGTGAAGAGCCTGTCGGCGTCCAGTGCCGGCGCGGCGGGGCTGCGCCACATCGTCGAGCTGACCGGCCGGGAGTCCGAGGGGATCACGCTGGTCAGGCGGGAAGGTGACGGCTGGGTGGTGGGCGTCGAAGTCGTGGAGGACCGCCGCATCCCGTCCTCGGGCGACGTGCTCGCGCTCTACCAGGCCGAGCTGGACGCGGACGGCGAGCTGCAGTCGTACCGGAGGTTGCGCCGCTACCGGCGGGCCAGCGGCGACCAGGGGGAGGGCGGATGATGATGGAGCCGGCCCGCCCGGCGGGCCGCGCCTACCCGTCCTCGACGGGCGGCGGGCGGGAGCCCGCCAACCTGGGCGACATCCTGGAGCGGGTGCTCGACAGAGGTGTGATCATCGCGGGCGACATCCGGGTCAACCTCCTCGACATCGAACTGCTGACGATCAAGCTGCGGCTGGTCGTCGCCTCGGTCGACACCGCCAAGGAGATGGGCATCGACTGGTGGGAGCACGACCCCTGGCTGACCGGGAAGGACCGCGGCCTGGAGGAGGAGAACCGCCGGCTGCGCAGGAGGCTCGCCGCCCTGGAGGAGGGCCGTTCCGCCCCGCCCGCCATCGAGGGCCATGTCGAGGAGGAGGAAGACGTCGAGCCGCGGCGTCGTGCCGGAAGGAGAAGAGATGACGGGTGACGCAGGCACGTACCTGTACGTGGTCGCACGCGACTCCGGCGCCCCCTCCTCCGAAGGCCTGACGGGGGTGGCGGGCACGCCGGTGCGGGCGATCACCCGTTCCGGGCTGGTCGCGTACGTGAGCACCGTGCCGCTGGCCGAGTTCGGGGAGGAGCCGCTCCAGCGGTCCATGGAGGACCTGGACTGGCTCGACGCGACCGCCAGGGCGCACCACCACGTGGTCGAGGCGGTGGCGGTGGCGGTGCCCGCCGTACCCGTGCGGCTGGTCACCGTCTACAGCGGCGACGAGCAGGTCACCGGCCTGCTGGAGGACCGGCACGACGACTTCTGCCACGCGCTCGACCGCATCACCGGCCGCCAGGAGTGGGGGGTGAAGGTGTACGCCGACCCGGCGGAGCAGGCCGAGCCCGCCGCCGCGCAGGAGGGTGGTGGCGCCGCGTCCGGCCCGGGAGCGGCGTACCTGCGCAAACGCCAGGCGGGGCTGCGCAACAGGGAGGAGGCGTGGCGGCGGGCGAGCGCCCGGGCCGAGCGGGTCCACGACCGGCTGGCCTCCGTCGCGGTCGCCGGCCGCCGCCACCGGGCCCAGGACCCGCAGCTCTCCGGGCGCAAGGAGTGGATGATCCTCAACGGCGCCTACCTCGTCGACGAGGAACGGCACGCGGAGTTCGTACGGACGGTGGACGAGTTGCGCGCCGAGGGCGGGGAGCTGGAGCTGACCGGCCCGTGGGCGCCGTACTCGTTCGCCGCGCTGGACGAAGGGGGTGAACCATGACGTACCCGGAGCCTCGTGGCGCCGTCCTCGCCGAGGAGGGCCGGCTGCCCGCCGAGCGGGTGGCGCTGGTCGACCTGCTCGACCGGCTGCTCGCGGGCGGCGTCGTGGTGAGCGGCGACCTCGTGCTGTCGATCGCCGACATCGACCTCGTACGCATCTCCATCCACGCACTGATCACCTCGATCCGCGATGACGAGTGACCCCGCCGAGCCCGCCCGCCAGGCCAGGAAGCCGCGGCTGCGGATCGACACCGACGCGGAGGCGGTGGAGCGTGACCTGTCCCGGCTCGTGCTCACGCTGGTCGAGCTGCTGCGCCAGCTCGTCGAGCGGCAGTCCGTACGGAGGATGGAGCAGGGCAATCTGTCCGACGAGCAGATCGAACAACTCGGCATGACGCTGATGCGGCTGGAGGAGGCCATGGAGGAGCTCTGCGAGCGTTTCGACCTGGAGCCGTCCGACCTCAACCTCGACCTGGGCCCCCTCGGCAGCCTCCTCCCGAAGGACTAGTCAACCGGCACTGACCTCAGACGCCTTCGATCCAGTATTTCTGCAGTCTGGCGACGGCGTCCTCCTTCGTCATCGTCGCAACGTCGGTCTCGTCCAGACCCACCTTGGAAATGAGCAGGTGAACAACCTCGGCAGGCAGGGCGTTCGAGGGCGGCTCCGGTTGTCCACGATCAGGGACCACACCACGTTTGACGCAGGCCCAGAACGTCGGCTCATCCACCTGCAGCTGGTCACGGAGGATGTGACGCCAGATGCTCTGGCCGTAGGAGCTTCGATCCACCGGATGGGAAATCCGCGTGCGCAAGATCCGACCATCAGCAAGATCTAGTTCGTAGGTGACGTGATGGGTCGCCGTTCGTCCGCGAGCGTTTCGTACGAGACGCCAGCCCTCGATCTGACAGAACCGATCGTGGCACTCTCGAGTGGGTTGAGGCCAGGTCACCGGCCCTTCCCCACCAGCCATTCACGCAACTGGTCGTCATCACTGAGGCTGATCAACTGCACAAGCCCCCAGTTCTCACGATGGTTCGGCGCATCCAGCAGGTGGTCCTGCCAGTCATCGGCGTATTCACGCAACGCATCGATCATCTCCGTTACGGCCTCCTCGAAGGTCCGGCCATCCGCCGCTACGGGCAGCCCTGGGATGAAGATCGACCAGCCACCGGCCTCTGGCACTGCTTGGGCACCGGACGGAGTGACCGCAGCGAGATAGTGGCGCAGTCTCTCGACGTCCACGAGCGCGGTTGTGGTCGCTTCACGGCGCACCGTCGCCACGCGCCCGCCTTCAGCCGCGTCCAGGAGCATTTTGAGATGGGCACGAGCCTCTGTGTAGCTGTCGAAATGAACGGCGCTCACGCGCGACACCTCCCATGAGCAGGTCTTCATGATGCCTCACAGCATGAAGTACGTCAAGTACATCACGTACTTGCCCGCCCGTCTGGGGTGGATTATTCGGTTGCGCGGCCCCTCACTGAGCTCGTAGTGTCTTCGCCATGCGCCTTTACCTGTGATTCGCCGGGCCTCCCGCGGCCCGCGCAGCAGCCAGCCATGACCGCCAGTCCGTCCAGACGCGGCAGCTGAGCTTGCCGACCGGCCTCCGAGCCGCGTCGAGAGTTACGTAAAGGAGCTAACTTATGCGAGTTCGCGCAAGCAACAAGAAGAAGGGCCGGCCCCAACTGCCCATGCCCCGGCAGATGCCGAAGATGCCGCAGCGCCCGATCGCGCCGCCGAGGCGTGTGCCGTCGAAGGGCCGCTGACCGAGGACAACTACCAGGGATGGTAGTGAAGAGCGAGCGCCGCCTCCCCCGTACGCCTGGAGGCGGCGCTCGCATTTCCCCTCAAGAGACGTTCGATGCCGGCATCGTGTCGAAATCAGCCTTGCCCTCACCCAGCAGGAACGGCCCGGCCGTGCTCCAGATAGATGGTTTCCCCCATCTCACGGGCGGTCGCAGCCGCTTTGAGACGATGGGCAAGACGCTCGATCAGGAGATCGTCAAGCTCAGCGACGAGACGGAACTCGTACGCGCTCAACTCTCCGTCGGAGAACGTGATCTGCTTGGTCGCCCCGTGGTCGAGGGTGCCTCCGTCGAACACGAACAGGACTTTGTCGCCTTCCTGTGGGAGAGGCGCCCAATCGACCACAAGGAGACGGCCGATGGCCGGCTGGATCCCCAGTTCTTCGCGAACTTCGCGGATGCACGCGTTGTACGGGGTCTCCCCCGGCTCGACGTACCCGCCGGGAATGTCCATGAAGGATTTGTACGTAGGTCGGACGAGCAGCACGCGACCGCCGTCGTCGAAGAACAACGCTCCAGCCGCAGCGCGGGCCTGGGCGAACGGCACGGTCTCCTGATCGTTCACGGCCTCGACCTTACGCGACCGACACTGCTCTCACACGATGTGCACGCCGTTCCCTTGGATGCCGCGATAGGCCTGTGCGGACAGGCGGCGTATCCTCTCCCTGTCTGCGGTTGGTCACTGCCGTTTCGGCAAACGAGCGCTCATGCCTGCCCAGCCTGCGCCGCCTTGGCCCAATAGCTTCACAGCCGCGCTCATCAACGTCCGCTTGCAGGGCTGCCCTGGTGGTAGGACACGACGGCGCCGCCTCCTCATACGTCTGGAGGCGGCGCCGTCGAAGCGTTCTTGATCAGAGGCGTTCGATGATGGTGACGTTGGCCTGGCCGCCGCCCTCGCACATCGTCTGCAGCCCGTAGCGGCCGCCCGTGCGCTCCAGCTCGTGCAGGAGCTTGGTCATGAGGATCGCTCCCGTGCCGCCCAGCGGGTGGCCGAGCGCGATGGCGCCGCCGTTGGGGTTGACCCTGGCCGGGTCGGCGTCGAGTTCCTGCATCCACGCCAGCGGCACCGGCGCGAACGCCTCGTTGATCTCCACGACGTCGATGTCGCCGATCGACATGCCGGCCTTCTTCAGCGCCCGCTGCGTGGCGGGGATCGGCGCGGTCAGCATGTAGACCGGGTCGTCGCCCATGAGCGCGAGCTGGTGGATGCGGGCGCGCGGGGTCAGGCCGTGCTCCCTGACCGCCTGCTCGGAGGCGATCAGCACCGCACCCGAGCCGTCGGAGATCTGCGAGGAGGTGGCGGCGGTGATCTGCCCGCCCTCCTTCAGGGTCTTCAGCCCGGCCATCTTCTCCAAGGTGGTGTCGGGCCGCGGGCCCTCGTCGTCCTCGACGCCGTTGACGGGGGCGATCTGGTCCTTGAAGTGGCCGTTCGCGATGGCCTTGGCGGCGCGCTGGTGTGACTCGAACGCGTACTGCTCCAGGACCTCGCGCGTGTAGCCCCACTTCTCGCACATCAGCTCCGCGCCGCGGAACTGGGAGATCTCCTGCTTGCCGTAGCGCTCGACCCACATCTCGCCGAACGGGAACGGCATGCCCTTCTCGAGTGCGGCCGTGATCGACGCGCCCATGGGCACGATGCTCATCGACTCGACGCCGGCCGCCACGACCAGGTCCTGGGTGCCCGACAGGACGCCCTGGGCGGCGAAGTGGATGGACTGCTGCGAGGAGCCGCACTGCCGGTCGATGGTGACGCCGGCGGTGGTCTCCGGCAGGCCCGCCGACAGCCAGGCGTTGCGCGCGATGTCCATACTCTGGGGGCCGAACTGCATGACGCACCCCATGATGACGTCCTCGACCGCGGCAGGGTCGACGCCGGTGCGCTCGATCAGCGCCTTCAGCGTGTGCGCGGCCAGGTCAGTGGGGTGGACGGTGGACAGGCCGCCCTTCTTCTTGCCGACCGGGGTGCGGACCGCCCCGACGATGTACGCCTCTGCCACAGTGCCTCCTGGAAACCGAGCAATATTCGGTTACTAGGTGCACACTACAACAGAACGACGTTCTGGGGTCATTCCGCAGGCGGTACGAGGTCCTCCGCCGCGTCGATCCTGAACCGCCACCGGTCGACGGCCAGGCCGTTCAGCGCCTCGGACAACTGCAGGGCGAGCGCGCCCAGCTTCTCCGGCTCCCCGCCGCGCAGCTCGATCGCCGTCAGCTCGGTGGCGAACGGCAGCAGCTCCGCCGCCGCGGGCGGGCCGCCCTTCTGCGGCACCAGCACGGCCTTGATGTCGCCCGCCGTGAACGCGAACTCCTCATCCTCCGGCTCCAGGAGCGGGGCCAGCTCCTCGGGCGTCGGGCGTACCGGAAGGATGACGGCGGGACCGCCCTCCGCCTCGTCGGCCGGATCGCTCACCTCGCCCCGGCACACCGCCAGCCCCTTCAACCGGAAGGCCAGCCCCTCGGCGAGGTAGCGGTCGAAGAAGTCGATCGGCAGCGGACCCTCGGCCGCCACCCGCACCGCCCACGCCTTCTCCAGCACGCCGCCCGTCAGCTCGGCCGCCGCCTCGACCGGCGCGCACACCCGCACATCGGTCGCCACGATGTCCTCGCCGTCCTTCCGCGCGCCGGGATCGGCCAGCTGCACGATGCGCAGCAGCTTCGCCGGATCCAGCTTCGCGGGCAGCACCGCCGTGGGGCCTGTACGCAGTCGTCGCTTCGCCATCCAGCCCATGCCCAGCCTCCGCGCTCAGCTTCGATAGGAGCTCGTCATCGTCGCGTAGACGATGACGTTGTCGGTGTAGTGCCCGGTGCGACGATCATAGGTGCCGCCGCACGTGATCAGGTGCAGTTGGGCGTTCTCCTGGCTGCCGTAGACGCGCTGGGTCGGGAACGTCTTCTTGCTGGCCTGCTCCACGCCGCCGACCGTGAACACCGCCGTGGTCTTGTCCTGGCGCTTGACCTCGATGGTGTCGCCGTGTTTGAGCTCCGGCAGCCGGTTGAACACCGCGGGGCTCGTCTTGGTGTCCTTGTGCCCCAGCAGGACGGCCGGTCCCGCCTCACCCGGCGTCGACATGTTCCGGTACCACCCGACCAGGTTGGCGTTGTTCGGCGGCGGAACCTGGATCGTGCCGTTCTTGGCCAGGCCCACCGACCTGATCGGCGCGTTGACCCCCAGCCGCTTGATCACGAGCCGCAGCGGGGTGGACGGCAACATGGGCGGGGCCGCCTTGATCTGCGGCAGCGGCGGCGGCACGTCGGGCCCGCCCTGGAACATCGCCTGCTCGGGCTGCCCCGACGGCTTGGGCTGCGCCTCCAGGGCCAGGCTGTCGCGGTTGCTGGCCAGGCCGTACTCGTCGGGGGACCTGAACACGATCAGCAACCCGGCCACCACGGTCACCACACCGGCGATGGCCGCCACGATCAGCACGGTCCTGAGTGCCGCGCCCCCCTTGTCCTCAGGCGGCGGTACGGGAGCGCCGCCACCGTACGGGTAGTAGCCGGACATCCCCGTCAACCTCTGATGGAACGACGACGCATGAGCAGGCCACCGACGGCGGCCGCTCCTATCATCGCGGTGCCGGTCAGGATGAACAACCGGCCGTCAGGCCCCATCGTCCCACCCGCGCCCGTGTCGGCCCCGGCCTTGGGAGTCTGGGACTTCCTCGTGGGCGTGGTCTTCGGCGTGGGGGTGATCGTCAGCGTGCGCGTATGGGTCGTCGTCGGCCGGGGACTGGTGTTCGAGGGTGTGGGGCTGGGGCTCGGGCTGGGCGACGCTGTCCCGTTGGCCACCGTGAAGGTGTAGGTCTTGAGACCGGACGTGGGAGCCGTGCACTTGATCGCGGGCGAGGTCGCGGAGGTACCGAAAGCCAGATCGCCCGGGGTCACCGTCACGGTGCCTGTGCTGGTGGGCTTGATCTTGACGGTCACGTTCGGCAGCGTGGTGAGATTCTGGCCGGCCTGCACGTTCGTGAGGGCAGCCTCTCCCCTGGCGGTGGCCGGGGCTCCGGCGCCGCTCGCCTTGATGTTCGCGTAGATCTTAGGGCTGGTGGTGGGGAAGCCGGTGGGAATCTCGAGTTGGTCACTGGTGGACTGGAAGGCGCTGGCCCAGGTGATCGAGGCGTCCGCGTTGGCCTTCGCGTTGGTCGGCATCGTCAGCGTGACCCTGATCTTGGCATCGGCGGGGTAGCCGTTTGCGGTGGCGTTGTTGGCCAGCTGACAGTCATAGTCGATGATGTCGGTGCCATTGCCGTTCCCTGTGCCAATCGGCACGTCCAGGACATCGGTAGTAGAGCTCGGGTTACACGTCGTAGCGCTGGTTGCGGTGCCGATGGCAAGCCTTAGTGCGCCGGGCTTCACGCTCACCTTGCCTGTCGTGCCGGAGCTCACCGCGATCTTGTACGCGACGTTGCTCGCCGGCACGGACCCGTTTGTCGGGACCTGCGATCCCTGCTTAGCGCCGGAGTCAGAAACGGTGCCACCTGTCGGCGCCAGATCCAGAGTGACCTGCAGTGGAGCTGCTGCGTCCGGCGGATTCTGCACGTTAAGCGTTGGGACGTTCACCTTGACATCGAAGGTCTGGCCTGCCGTCACCGAGTCGGGCCCGCTAAGCGTGACCGTAAGGGAGGTGTTGCTGAACGGCCCGCCACTACACGTGTAGGCGAACGTCTTAGTTACATCCGCCGACGCGACGCCCGGTGTCGCCATGATGAAGGCTGAGCCGGCGAAGACAACAAGCGACCCCATGGATCCCACAGCGAAGGTCTTCTGGGCGCGGCGGCGCCACGCCTGGGACTTAAGCACGGGTCCATCTCCGTTTCACAGCAGTCACTACAGTCGTGCCAGAATTCCAGCCGTTGGTCACGGTTAGGTTGAGATCTTATGATCTGTCCCTGTCAACTTTCCCGTAAACCCAGAAATCGGCCAGTCAGCCCTTCTTCTTCGACAACGTCGCGTACACGATGATGTTGTCCGTGTAGTGGTGGGTCGTCTTGTTGTAGACCCCGCCACACGTGATGAGCCGGATCTGGGAGTTGGTGGTGTTCCCGTACACCCGCTTGGTCGGGAACGAGTTCTTGCTGGCCTGCTCGATCCCGCTGACCGTGAAGCGGGTGACCTTGCCGTCCGAGCGGTACACGTAGATCTGGTCGCCTTTGGCCAGTTCGCGTAGGCGGTCGAAGACGGCGGGGCCCTTGCGGGTGCTCACGTGGCCGTTGATGATCGAGGGGCCGAGCTCGCCGGGCAGGGGCGAGTGGCGGTACCAGCCGGTCAGGTCCGCCTTGCTCAGCGGCGGGGTGCCGAGTTTGCCCTGCTTGTCCAGGGTGACGGACCGGATCGAGGCGTTGACCTTGATCTTGGGGATCTTGATGCGGGTCGGCCGTACCTTGGTGGTGGTCTTCTTCTTGGCCTTCGGGATGGCGGGCACCACCGGTGCGGCGGCCAGCGGGGGCGGCGCGTCCAGGCGGGCCGGCGTCAGGGGCACGTCCTTGCCCCCGGGCCCGACGGTGGTCGGCAACACGAACGCGCCCGCGTTCCCCGCCAGCGCCTTCGTCGGGGCCTCCGTCGGCGTCTCCTGCGCGGCCACCGGCGCCGCGAGCGGCCCCGAGCCGTCGTCCACGGGCGGAGCCAGCGAGAGCAGCGTCACCATGACGATGCCCACCCCGCCGAGCGAGCCGGCGATCAGCAGGCCGGGCAGCGCGCGCTGCATCGGCGTCGTCCCCTCGGTCATCAGCGCGTTCCTCCCGCGTGCGCGGCCCTGCGCCTGCGCAGCAACACGCCGCCACCGACGCTTCCCGCCATCAGCACGGCTCCGCTGGTCATGAGCCCGAGCGGCGGCCCTTCGGCGGTCGCGGGCGCCTCACCGCTGTCCACACCGCCCTTGGGCGTCTTGGGCACCTGCGCCCGGTAGTACCGGGTCGCGGTCGGGCTGGAACTGCTCTTCGGCGTGGACGAGCTCGAACTGGAACCCGTGGGAACCACGGCCACGTGATCGCCGCCGATGGAGTCACCCTCCGGAGGCGTGCTGTCCTCGTCGGTCGGCTCGTCACTGGGGTCGTCGTCCGGGTCGTCCGTCGGGTCCTCGTCAGGATCCTCCGTGGGATCGTCCGTCGGGTCCCCCGTCGGCCCCGGCACGGTGACGTCGATGGCACCGGGGTCACCCTGGAGCTCGCATTCGGCCTGGTCGTGGGCCGGCGGCTCGGTGATGTCGCTGACCGTCACCCTGAACGCGTCAACGTAGGCGACCTTCTCCTCGGTGTTGACGATCTCCAGGAAGTGCGGCCCGTAGGCGAGCTGGGGCGACTCCCAGAGGACCTCCTTGGACGCGGTGCCCGTCATCGGAGTCCCGCTGCGGTCCTTGCCCGGCTCGACCAGGGGGTCGGTGACGGTCTCGCCATCGAGCTTCACTTGGATCTTGCCGAGGTCGCGTTCGCGCCTGCCGATGTAAGCGACTTTCGTGCCAGTGAAATCCAGCCTGGCGACGGCATTCTGCGTGTTGGTCGTGTGCAGGTCGAAGAGGTGGTCGCCGAACTCCTCCGCAGTGCCCTCCTCTGTCCAGCTAGGCGAGTACGTGATGTTCGACGTGTCGTCGTTGTTGACCATCACCTCGCCCTCGGCGGGTGTGAACCTGACGGTCAGTGCGCCGGGCTTGAAACGGACCGTTCCGGAACGCCCGATGGATCCCTGGTCGGACAGCCCTTCGGGCAGTTCGAGGAACTCGCCCGGCACCAGCTCGGCCTGCTCCTGGCCGCCCCTCGGCCGTAACTGGCCGACCCAGGCGCCGCTGATGTCCACGACGCCTTCGAGGTCGAGAGAGGAGCCCGCGGGGAAGAACCCGGGCGAGCCGAACCTCTGATCGCCCTTGTACGAGATGCCCCAGCGCACGTTCATCAGCCCGCCGGCCTCGATTTGCGGCGTGATCGTGGCCTCGATGTCGACTCCGGCACCGGCGATCCCGCCCTCGCACCGGTAGATGGCCACCAGCGAGGTCTCTGCCTGGCCGGGGATGGAGGAGGTCACGACGAACGCGGTGGAAGCGGCCGCGCCGACCGATGCGGCGATCAACGCCTTGCGCCATCGACTCACGGGAGACTCCGATCAGCCACAAATACGCCGACGGTAGATCTTAGAGTCGAAAACACCCGCTCTACCTACCGAACCCACCATCTCCGACCACTTGTGATGAACCCGTGTCCGCAGCTCCCGCCGTACGAGGAAAAGGGGTATACCTCGCAGTAACAGAACCCTATTCCGGAGGCGACTGATGCAGCGAGACCTCTTCGACGAGGAGCACCTCCTCTTCCGCGAGACCGTGCGCGCGTTCATGGCCCGCGAGGTCGTGCCGCACCACGCTCGGTGGGAGAAGGACGGCGTGGTCCCCCGCGAGGTCTGGAAGGAGGCCGGCGAGCTCGGCATGTTCGGCTTCTCGGTGCCGGAGGAGCACGGCGGCTCCGGGATCCGGGACTTCCGCTACAACGCGGTGATCGTCGAGGAGCTCATGAGGAACAACGCCACCGGGCTCGGCTTCTCGCTGCACAACGACGTCGTGGCGCCGTACCTGGTGGATCTGACCGACGACGAGCAGCGGCGGCGGTGGCTGCCCGGCTTCGTGAGCGGCGAGCTGATCACCGCCATCGCGATGAGCGAGCCCGGCGCGGGCAGCGACCTGCAGGGCATCAGGACCACTGCCATCCGCGAGGGCGACCACTACGTCGTCAACGGTCAGAAGACGTTCATCACCAACGGCATCAACGCCGACCTCGTGGTCGTGGTGGCCAAGACCGACCCGGAGGCCGGGGCCAGGGGCACCACTCTGGTCGTCGTGGAGCGGGGGATGGAGGGGTTCGAGCGCGGACGCAACCTCGACAAGATCGGCATGAAGGCACAGGACACCGCCGAGCTCTTCTTCGACAACGTACGCGTGCCCGTCGCCAACCGCCTCGGGCCGAACGACGGCGAGGGCTTCGTCCAGCTCATGAACAACCTGCCGCAGGAACGCCTGTCGATCGCCGTGGCGGCGGTGGCCGCGGCGGAGGGCGTACTGGAGCAGACCATCGAATACTGCAGGACCCGCCAGGCGTTCGGGCGGAGCATCGGGTCGTTCCAGAACACCAGGTTCGTCCTCGCGGAGCTGGCCACCGAGACGGAGATCGCCCGCCACTACGTCGACCGGTGCATCCGCGCGCTCAACGCCGGGCAGCTCACCGCGGTCGACGCGGCCAAGGCCAAGTGGTGGACCACCGAGGTGCAGACCAAGGTCATCGACCGGTGCCTCCAGCTTCACGGCGGGTACGGCTACATGACCGAATATCCCGTCGCCAAGGCCTGGATGGACAGCCGGGTCCAGACCATCTACGGCGGCACCACCGAGATCATGAAGGAGATCATCGGCCGCTCCTTCGGATTCTGACCTGTCACCGCGCGGGAAGCCCGCCCACGCCGCATACTGGACGACATGGACGGCGGCCTGATCCTCCTGGTCTTCCTGGCGCTGCTGGTCGCGTGGGGCCTCAACCGCGTGCGCCGGGCGTTCCGCATGGGGCCGGTCGGCTACGCCGGCATCATGATCGTCTTCATCATCGCCATGCTGCTCGTCTGGGGCCAGACCAAGGTGTAGTTCGCTACGTCTCCAGGATGACGCGGGCCACGAGGCCGGGGTCGTCGCTCATCGGCACGTGGCCACACCCCTTCAGCAGCTTGACCCGCTGCCCCGACCAGCGGGCCGCGCGCACCGCCTGGCGGCGCGGCAGGAGCCGGTCGTGCTCGCCCCACGCGATCGAGATGGGCGACTTCGGCGGCGCGGGCGGCATCAGACCGGAGAACGACTCCAGCGTCTCGTCGAAGCCGCTCGCCTGGCCCAGCGCCTTCGTGGCCGCGATCAGCGCCGTCGGCGACAGCCGGGACGGGTGGGCGACCAGCACCCCGGCCGACACGGCCCGCAGCACCGGGTTCTCCGCCGTCCTGACGACCTGCCCCTGCGGCATCGCCCTGGCCGAGGCCCGCAGGGCACGCAGCACCGACTGGCAGTAGACCAGCTCGGAACGCGACCAGAAACCCGCCGGCGACAACGCGGTGGCCGTGCGTACGACGCCGCGCGAGGCCAGCTCGAGCGCGATGTAGCCGCCGAGCGAGTTGCCCGCCACGTGCGGCTCGCGCACGCCGAGCAGCGCGCAGAACGACTCGACCGCGTCGGCCAGCGACTCGGCGGTGTAGGGGATGCCCTCGGGCAGCCCCGGCGAGGCGCCGAAGCCGGGCAGGTCGAGCGCGATCACCGTGCGGGCGGCGGCCAGCCTGTCGATCACCGGTGTCCACGCCTGCCAGTGGTGACCGATGCCGTGGATGAGGATCAGCGGCGCGCCGGCGCCCCGTCGTTCGAAGGCCAGCTCCATTCGCCCAGTGAATCACTCACCTGCTGCGCGTGGGAATCTCGAACCAGACGGCTTTGCCTTCCCTGGTAGGTCGCGACCCCCAGCGTCTGGCCAGCTGATCGACCAGGTAAAGGCCGCGCCCGCCCTCGTCGTTCTCGCCCGCGCTGCGGATGCGGGGCAGGCGGAGGTCCTGGTCGAACACCTCGACCCAGACCGACTCCTCGCCTCTGCGCAGCCGCAGCGTGAACTCCTTGTCGCCGACCACCTCGTCATCGAGGCCCGGCACGTCCCACGACTCCTCGAACGGCAGCGGCGGGCCCTCCACGACCAGCTCCCTGCGCGGCACGCTGGAGGTGGCGGCGTGCAGCACGACGTTGGTCACGACCTCGGAGACGAGCAAGCAGGCCAGCTCAGCGCGCTCTTCAGGGACGTTCCAGCCCGCGAACGCCTCCGACGCCATGCGCCGCGCATCGCCCACCATGATGGGCTGGGCGGGGAACGTGCGCTCCTCGACGTCGAGATCGACGTCGCTGGAGCGGACCACGAGGATCGCCATGTCGTCGTCGATCTCGCCGGGCACCGCGACCGTGGCGACGTCGGCGATGCGCTCGGCCTCGGCTCCGGACACCTTGGTCAGCGCCTCGCAGAGCACCCCGAGCGTCTCCTCCTCGCTCGGCGGATGCCCGTCGCGGCCAGGGCGGCGGTCGACGAGGCCATCGGTGTAGAGGAGCAGCGCCGCGCCCGGCGGGAGCGTGCGGGTCTCCTCCTTGTAGACCAGGTCGGCGTGCAGGCCCTTGGCGCGCACCCCGAGCGGCTGGCCGACCTCCTCGATGTCGAGCTCCACGCACTGGCCGTCGACGAGCAGCAGCGGCGGCGCGTGGCCGGCGTTGGCGAAGGACAGCTGGCGCGACCAGGCGTCGTAGACGAGGTACTGGCAGGTCACGATGGGCGGGATGCTGATGTCGGCGCCGCTGTCGTCCTGCTCGGGCGTGGCGATGATGCGGGTCCACTCGTCGAGCCTGGCCAGGATGTCGGCGGGCGACTTGTCGTCCTGCGCGAACGCCCGCAGGGCGGCCCTGAGCTGCCCCATGACGGCCGCCGCCTTGGCGCCCCTGCCCTCGACGTCGCCGATCACGATGCCGACGCGGCCGGCCGACAGCGGGATCACGTCGTACCAGTCGCCGCCCACCTGGGTCTGGATGCCCTGCCCGTGGGAGGCCAGCGGGGCGGCAGGGTAGTAGCGCACGGCGATCTGCAGGCCGTCGAGCTGCGGCAGCGCCCTGGGCAGCAGGTGTTTCTGGAACGACTCCGCGGTGTGGCGCTCCTCCTCGAACAGCAGCGCGTTGTCGATCGCGAGCGCGACCCTGGTGGCGATGGCGCCCACGAAGTCACGGTCGAAGGCGTCGTAGTGGGGGCTGCGCCGGTCGGTCAGGTTGGACAGGCCGAGGTACATCAGCCCCAGCGTCTCGCCGCGCACCGTCAGGGGGGCGACGATGGCCGAGGTCATGCCGATCTCGCCGCACAACCGCGCGCTGCTCTCGGTGGGGGCGGGGAAACTGCTGTTGGAGAAGTCTTCGACCAGGATGGTCTCCTGGCGGCGCAGCGCGGTGTCGGCGTAGTGGCCGGCGGGGTAGCGGATCTCCGCGCCCACCGGCTTCCATGTGCCCAACGGAGGCGCCCACCCCTGCACGTGCTGCGAGACCCGGCGGACGAGCCGATCGCCCTCCGTCAACTCGATGAAGCAGTGGTCGGCGAACTGCGGGACCAGCATCTCGGCCACGCGCTTGAGCGTCTCTTCGACGTAGAGGGAGCCGGCCAGCCGCTCGCCGATGCGCTCGAGCAGCCCGAACCGGTCCTTCTCGCGCTCGTTGCTGCGCAGCGCCTCGCGGGCGAGGATGACGATGCCCGTCACCGAGCCCGACTCGTGGCGCAGCGGCACGGCCTGGGCGCGGACGTAGACGATGGTGCCGTCGCCGCGCCTGACGTCGAACGTGCCCTCCCACACGCCGCCCTTGAGCACGTGCTTGGCCAGCTCGATGGCGAGCGGGTGGTCCTTCTCCATGATCCCGAGGGACAGGACGGAGGTGTCACGCGCCGATGTCGCGACCGTGTGGCCGAAGAGCTTCTCGGCGAACGGGTTCCAGTAGAGCAGGTTGCTGAAACGGTCGGTGACGACCACCGCCATCTCGGCGTGGTCGAGCACGGACCCGGCGCCAAGGTGATCAGCCGGTTCCTGTGACAGATCCCCCCATCGCTTCATCCGGCGACCACCTCTCGGGGTGGCGTGTCTGCAAAGCGGACCACGGGCGCTCCTGCAACAGTCTTGGCCAGGGGAGAGTGGAGGGCCTCCCAGGTGGGATTCAACCAAGCAGCCGCGCGCGCGTCAGCGCTTGGAGACAAAAACGTGCGCGGCGACATCACGCGGAAGCTCCGCGGGAGTGTCGTCGCTGTCACCGTCACCTGTCACCCGCACACCATCGTCGCTCGCCGCGAGCGTCACCTCGCGTCCGGGTTGTATCCCAACTTGCTTGAGTTTAAGCATCACAGCGGGATCGCTTTGCACTTGTTCGCTAATTCGACGGATGACGACGGGTGTCTCCCTGACCCCCGCGACATCGCACATCGTGGTAAGCCCGCTGTCGCCGGACTCGGCCGCCTCTCTGGCGCCCAGCTCGCCGAGCCCCGGGATGGGGTTGCCGTGCGGGCAGACCGTGGGGTTGTCGAGCAGCGTCACCAGGCGCGACTCCACCGACTCCGACATGACGTGCTCCCAGCGGCACGCCTCGATGTGCACCTCTTCCCACGGGAGCCCGATCACCTGGGTGAGCAGGCACTCGGCGAGGCGGTGCTTGCGCATCACGCGGGTGGCCAGCGTGCGCCCCAGCTCGGTCATGGACAGGTGCCGGTCACCCTCGACGCGAACGAGGCCGTCACGCTCCATGCGCGCGACGGTCTGGCTCACGGTGGGGCCGCTCTGCTGGAGGCGCTCCGCGATGCGGGCACGGAGCGGGACGATGCCCTCCTCCTCGAGCTCGTAAATCGTGCGGAGATACATCTCCGTGGTGTCGATCAGGCCGTGTGCGGTCAAGGCAGTCCTCCCAACTGAATGCTACGCCGGTCGTGGCGGGGACTGGGCCCGTCCGCAGCGGGCACAGGAGTCGAGAAGCCTAGTGGGAGAACGACCGACGATGGTTATGGACGGCAACATCGGAGCGGCCCGGTTCCTTCCCGAGCGGCTCGACCTCGACGCGCTGCGCGAGGCCGCGGCCCGCTGCGAGGGCTGCGGCCTCTATCGCGCCGCCACCCGGACCGTGTTCGGCGAGGGGCCGAGGCGGGCGGTGTTCATGCTGGTCGGCGAGGAGCCGGGCGACCAGGAGGACCGGCAGGGGCACCCCTTCGTGGGCCCGGCGGGCCGCGTCCTGGACAGAGGGTTGCAGGAAGCCGGGATCGAGCGGGACTCCGTCTACCTCACCAACGCCGTCAAACACTTCTCCTTCACCCCGCGGGGCAAGCGGCGGATCCACCGGAAGCCGACGGCCGCCGAGATCGACGCGTGCCGGCCGTGGCTCGACGCGGAGCTGGCCGTGGTACGCCCCAAAGTGGTCGTGGTGCTCGGCGCGACGGCGGCCAGGGCGTTGCTGGGGCGGGAGTTCCGGGTGACCAGGCAGCGGGGCGAGCCGGTGCCGCTCGGCGACGCGCTCGCGGTGGCCACCGTCCATCCGTCGGCCGTGCTGCGCGCGCCCGACAGGGACGACGCGTACGAGGGTTTCCTGGCGGACCTGCGGGCCGCGGCCGGCGCCGCCTGACCGGCCTCCGGGTGCTGCCTGACCGGTGTCCTGGCCGCCTGACCACTCTCCGGGTTCCGCCTAGCCGGTTTCCTGCGCCGTCTGGTCGGTGCCCGGCGCCTTACCGGTGTCCTGGGCGGTCTGCTGGGCGCGGAAGTTCCTGAAGCCCGCCACCGACAGCCCGACGACCAGCACGGTCACCATGCAGGCGATGCCGCCGCCCACCCAGGCGCCGCTCAGCCCGAACGCCGTCGCGGTGGCCCCGGCCCGCAGGTCGCCCAGGCGCGGCCCGCCGGCCACCACCACCATGAACGCGCCCTGCAGCCGCCCCCGCATCTCGTCGGGCGCGTACAGCTGCAGGATGGACTGCCGCCACACCGACGAGATCACGTCGGCCACCCCTCCTACGGCCATGAACGTGACCACGAGCCAGAGCTCGTGCACGAGCCCCGCGGCCGCGACGGCGAGCCCCCACACGGCGATGACGACGACGAGGGCCACCCCCTGCCGCGAGACCCGGCCCACCCAGCCGGAGAACAGCGCGCCGGCGACGGACCCGATGGCCATGGCCGAGGTCATCCAGCCGAGCGCGATCATGGAGCCGCCGAACCGGTCGGCGGTCAGCTCGGGGAAGAGGGCCCGCGGCATGGCGAACACCATCGCGATGATGTCGACGACGAACGACATCAGCAGCACCGGGCTCCTGGCGATGAAGCTGAGGCCCTCCAGGACGGCCCTGGCACCCGGACGGGTCACTTCGCCCAGCGGAGGCAGTGAGGGCAGCCTGAGCGCCGCGTAGAGGCTCCCCGCGAACAGCAGGGCGTCGACCGCGTACGCCGCGGCGAACCCTCCCGACGCCAGCACCACCGCGCCGACCATCGGGCCCGCCACGGCGCCGATGCTGAACACCAGCGAGTTGAGCGCGTTGGCCGCCGGCACCAGCTCGCGGTCGATGATCCGGGGGATGATCGCTCCCCTGGTCGGCCCGGTGATCGCGAACCCGGTGGCGTTGAGCGCGACCGCGGCGAAGATGAGCCAGATGTCGCGCAGGTCGAGCAGCGCCTGCACGAGGATGAGCAGGGTCGCCGCCCAGGCGATGACCGAGCCGACGATGAGCAGCTTGCGCCGGTCGACGGCGTCGGCCACCGCCCCGCCCCACAGGCCGAAGACGATCAGCGGCACGAGGTTGGCCATGCCGAGCAGCCCCACGTAGAACGAGGAGTGGGTCAGCTCCCACACCTGCTGGCCGACGGCCACGACGGTGGCGCCGACGCCGACGTGCGAGATGGCCTGGCCGAGCCAGATCCGCCGGTAGGCCGGCACGCCCAGCGGCCGGGTGTCCACCACATGACGTTTGACCAGCTCCCCGAATGCCACTTAGGGAACTTTAAGGGGCCAGTCTCTCCAGAACCCACCGGGGTGGCGTGCGCCGGTAGCGGAGCCGGTCGTGCATCCGGTCGAGCTGCCCCTGCCAGAACTCCACCTCCACCGGGACCACCCGGAAACCTCCCCAGAAGTCGGGCACCGGCGGATCCTCCGGCCAGCGTGCCGCCAGCTCCTCGTAGCGGGCGTCCAGCTCCTCCCTGGAGCGCACGACCGCCGACTGCCGCGAGGCCCACGCGCCGATGCGCGAGCCGTACGGGCGGGACCGGAAGTACGCGGCCGACTCCTCGTGCGGGATCCGGGTCACGGTGCCCTCGACCCGCACCTGGCGGCGTAGGGGATGCCAGGGGAACAGCAGGGACGCGCGGGCGTTCTCGGCCAGGTCGCGGCCCTTGCGGGACTCGTAGTTGGTGTAGAAGACGAATCCGCGTTCGTCGTAGCCCTTCAGCAGGACCGTCCTGGCGCTCGGCCGGCCGCCCGCGGAGGCGGTGGCCAGGATCATCGCGTTGGGCTCGGGCAGCCCGGCGTCGAGCGCGTCCTGGAACCAGACGGTGAACTGCGCGATCGGGTCGGGCGCGACATCGGACTCGAGCAGCGGCTCGCCTTCGTACGTGCGGCGTAGCCCAGCCAGCACGGGCGGGCGCGGGGTGGCATCCACAGGACGATATTCTTGCGCGCTCCTCCTGAGGATCCCACACGACCCTCCCACCAGCGGCTTTGGCCTTACGGCGGGTCCCGAGACCGACCGTGAGCTGGGAGGGGGTTAAATTGACCCGCCGGTATCTCGACATCAACAGAGCGGTGGAGCTCGGGGCGAGAGAGCGAGGCCACGAAGCCAACGAACCCCGAAGCGGCCACGACCGTAAGCAGAGCATTGCCGTGACATGGCAAGAAAGGGAGGCGGCCAAGCATGTCCGACTTCAAACCCGGCCTCGAAGGCGTCGTGGCTTTCGAGACCGAGATCGCGGAACCGGACAAAGAAGGGGGCGCCCTTCGTTACCGGGGCGTCGACATCGAGGACCTGGTAGGCCGTGTCCCGTTCGGGCACGTTTGGGGCCTGCTGGTCGACAACAAGTTCCAGCCGGGCCTGCCGCCGGCGGAGCCCTATCCCATTCCCGTCCACTCGGGAGACATCCGCGTCGACGTGCAGAGCGCGCTGGCCATGCTGGCTCCCGCCTATGGCTTCAAGCCTCTGCTCGACGTCAGCGACCAGGAGGCACGCGACCAGCTCGCCCGCGCCTCCGTGATGGCACTCTCCTTCGTCGCGCAGTCCGCGCGCGGCCTGGGCCTGCCGATGGTGCCGCAGAGCCGGGTCGACGAGGCCAAGACCATCGTCGAGCGTTTCATGATCCGCTGGCGCGGTGAGCCTGACCCCAAGCACGTCAAGGCCATCGACGCTTACTGGACCTCGGCGGCCGAGCACGGCATGAACGCTTCCACGTTCACCGCCCGCGTCATCGCCTCCACCGGCGCCGACGTGGCCGCCGCGCTCTCCGGCGCGGTCGGCGCCATGTCGGGCCCGCTGCACGGCGGCGCCCCGGCCCGCGTGCTGCACATGATCGAGGGCGTCGAGCAGCTCGGCGACGCCAAGAAGTACGTCCAGAGTGAGCTCGACAAGGGCAACCGGCTCATGGGCTTCGGCCACCGCGTCTACCGCGCCGAGGACCCGCGCGCCCGCGTGCTCCGCCGCACCGCCCAGGAGCTGGACGCCCCCCGCTACGAGGTCGCCGTGGCGCTGGAGCAGGCCGCGCTCGACGAGCTGCACGCACGCAAGCCCGACCGGGTGCTCGCCACCAACGTGGAATATTGGGCGGCCGTGGTGCTGGACTTCGCCGAGGTGCCCTCCCACATGTTCACCTCGATGTTCACCTGCGCCCGCACGGCCGGCTGGGCCGCGCACATCCTGGAGCAGAAGAAGACGGGCAGGCTCGTCCGCCCGAGCGCCACCTACACGGGGCCCTCGTCGCGCCCACTCAGCGACGTGCCGGGCGCCGACGAGGTGATCGGCAACTACTGACCACCAGTCCGTACGGCTGCCGCGCGGACTGCGGCAGCCGTACGCCAGGTCACTTGTCCGGCAGGTCCACGCACAGGGGATCCTTCGTGGGCGGTTCGTTCGTGTCCAGCCGGCCGCAGCGCTTCACGGGCCGGCTGTAGCCCCATTCCGACTTCTCCACCTTCATGATCGCGATGGCCTTGTCGATGGGCGTGTGCCGCTCCGTGAGGTCGAATCCCACCACCCCGCCCGATCCGGCCCAAGAGGCGTTCCCCGACGTCCTGGCCAGCCGGTAGAGGATGTCGCCCCGGCTCGGCAGCTGCACGTCCCCCTCCCCTCCCGCCATGCCGGCCGCCTGGTAGGCGGCGTTGGCGGCGCGGTAGACCACGTCGGCGGCGTCGTAGGTGAGGATGAGGTTGTCGTCGGAGGCCGTCGAGTGCCCCTTGTCCTGCAGCTTGCTGACGAACGCGGTGGCCGACGAGCGCGGCCACAACGCCCTGTGCGCCAGCGCCAGGTAGTAGACCTCGGCCTGCTTCGTGTTCGCGATCTCGTCGCCGTGGTCGGACACCACCTTGACGACGTCGTCGCCCGCGATCACCTTCACCTCGCCGCAGGCGTTGCCCTCGACCGCCGTCAGGAAGGCGCGGAACTCGGACGCCCGCCCGGCGTAGACGAGGACGTCGGGGTCGAGCGCGCACGCCTTCCCCGCCGCGGAGGAGATGCCGCCCTGCTGGACCGTGTACGAGATCCGCTCCACGTCGGCGCCCTCGTCCGTCAGGGCCTTCTCGAAGTCGTCCGCCAGGTTCAGGGTGTACACGTCGCCCTGCGAGCGGTCCTCGACGATGACCGCGGCCGGTTCGTCCACGCCCTTCAGGAGGGTCCGCCGGGCGAACCGGGCGCCGAACGTCGCCTGGCGGACGTTGGTCGGCCCCACCTGGAAGTAGTAGGGGGAGGGCTCGTCCGGCTGGTCGGGCAGCGCGGGGTTGCCGATGTAGCCGAACCGGTCCGCCGTCGCCGTGCTCGACACCATCGGGATCTTCGCGAGGTGCAGTTCCCTGATCGCATCGCTGATGCCGGCCACGCTGCGCGGCAGGCCCACCACCCCCATCACGTGCCGGTCCTGCGCGGCCATGTCGATGATGAGCTGGGCCGTCCTGCGCCCGTGGTCGAAGTTGTCGCCCGCGTTCGCGATCAGCACGTGTAACCGGGGGGTGCTGGTGACCGTACGCTGATATTCCTCGACCGCGGCGAGCTCGGAGACCGCGCCGGCGAGCCGGGTGTCGTCCTGCGCCGTCTTCTTGATCGAGAACTCCCCGAACAGGACCACGCTGATGTACCGGCCGGAGTCGATCGCGTAGCGGTTGTTCTCGTCGATCTTCTTGATCAGCGTTTTCACGTCGCCGTCGAACAGGGTCTCGGGCGTTTCCCTGGTCGCGTTGACGATGCCGACGCATTCCTCCTCGATCCGCTCGACCCACGGCAGGCCGCCGCAGTGCCCTTCCCTGTCACGCTGGATCACATAGACGAGCGAGAGCGGAACGACCACCAGCAGCGCCATCACCGTCCAGTAGGCCATGGCCCGCCTGCGGCGCGGCGTC
Organism: Nonomuraea sp. B1E8; assembly: GCF_039871515.1. Classification (NCBI taxonomy): domain Bacteria; kingdom Bacillati; phylum Actinomycetota; class Actinomycetes; order Streptosporangiales; family Streptosporangiaceae; genus Nonomuraea; species Nonomuraea sp. B1E8. The sequence goes on from NZ_JBDPLS010000001.1 coordinate 942,411, forward strand.
GACGGATCGTCCTGCGGCTCCGCAGGCACGGCCGTCGCCTCGACGGTCAGCCGCAGCTCGGGAACACCCAGCCTGGCCGCGTTACGCCACTGCGCGACCGCCTTCTCCAGGTCGTGCAGCGGCTTCGGCGCCGCCTGCGCCGGGGGCACGCCGCCGGGCACGGCCGCCAGCACGAGCATCGGCACGAACAGGCCGGTCTTCTTGGTGATCTCCTCCATCAGCCGCAGGAACCGCGCGTTGGTGCCCCCGGGATCGGTGATCTGGAGGACCAGGAGGCAGTACTGGCCTCTCCCCCAGCTCGGCCACGGAATGATCCACTTCTTGTACGCCTCGTGCAGGTCCTGCATCAGGGCGTGGACCAGCAACTCCTCGATGTCGTCGTCCGGCGCGGCCGCCAGGCGCAGCGCGTACTGGGGCAGCCGCTCGAACCGCCGCCTCTTCAGGCTCGGCTCGCTGCTGAACCAGCCGGTGAAGAGCGAGCCCCTGATCGACAACACGCCCTGCGCCGCGGTGCCGCCCAGGGCCACCATGAGGCCGAGCAGCCAGGGGATGACCCCGACCAGGTCGGCGGCGCCACCGGCCCACCAGACGGCCAGGGTGCCCACCGGCACCCAGGTCGTGGCGGCGCGCGCCAGGAAGTCGGCCGACGTCTTGACGTCGTCGCCGCCGCCACCGGCCATGCCGCGCCGCCAGTCCTTCAGCCGCTTCTTGTAGGCCTGGTAGTCGGTGTGCGACTGCGGGTCGGGGACGCGGCCGTCGGGCCTGTCCCGTGCCCACAACACGAACTGCGCGAGCGGGAAACGCGGCGGCGGCAGCAGCGACCCGCCCACCGGCTTGCCTAGGCGGCCACGGTCGGTCCGGGCCTTGCCGGTGTGGTCCTCGTCGCCTGCCAGCGAGCTCACCAGGTCGAGCACCGACTCGTGCGCGCCGTCCGTGACGCGGGCATAGGGGACGGCGGTCTCGAACGGCTTGGCGAGCCGGTCGACCGCCGCGAGCGCCTGCTCGCCGACCACCAGCACGGTCGGCAGGGGCGGATCGGCGCGCAGGAGCGCACGCCGGCGGATCAACCTCTCGATGACACTGCGCAGATCGGCCATCTGGGCGCTCCTCCAGCCGGTGCCGTCCTCGTGCTCAGCCAACGAACGATCAATGAAAGGGGTTCATCATGTCTCACTATGCGGGCCCCGGTCCAGGGCATTCTCCGGCGCTCGGTAGGCTCCACTACGTGGCTGACATCGTGATTCCCGCTGACATCAAGCCCGCCGACGGCCGCTTCGGCTGCGGGCCTTCGAAGGTTCGCACCGAGCAGCTGGCCGCGCTGGCAGCCTCCGGCGCGAGCCTCATGGGCACCTCCCACCGCCAGAAGCCGGTGAAGGGCCTCGTCGGCCGCGTGCGCTCCGGGCTCGCCGACCTGTTCTCGCTGCCCGAGGGCTACCAGGTCGTGCTCGGCAACGGCGGCACCACCGCGTTCTGGGACATCGCCGCCTTCGGGCTGATCCGCGACCGGTCACAACACCTGTCGTTCGGCGAGTTCTCCTCGAAGTTCGCCGCCGTCACGAAGAAGGCGCCCTGGCTGGGCGAGCCGAGCGTCATCACCTCCGAGGTCGGCGCCCACCCCGCCGCGGTCGACGAGGACGGCGTCGACGCCTACGCGCTCACCCACAACGAGACCTCGACCGGCGTCGCGATGCCGATCGAGCGCGTGGGCGGCCCCGGCGACGCGCTGGTGCTGGTCGACGCCACCTCGGGCGCCGGCGGCCTGCCCGTCGACCTCGCCGAGACCGACGTCTACTACTTCGCGCCGCAGAAGAGCTTCGCCTCCGACGGCGGCCTGTGGATCGCGATCATGTCGCCGCGCGCCCTGGCCAGGGTCGAGGAGATCGCCGCCTCCGGCCGCTACGTGCCGGAGTTCTTCAGCCTGCCGGTCGCGATCGACAACTCCGCGAAGGACCAGACCTACAACACCCCGGCCGTGGCCACGCTGTTCCTGCTGGCCGAGCAGCTCGACTGGATGAACGGCAACGGCGGCCTGGCCTGGACCACCGCCCGGACCGCCGAGTCCAGCTCGCGTCTCTACACGTGGGCGGAGAAGTCGTCCTACGCCACGCCGTTCGCCGCCCCCGAGTTCCGCTCGCAGGTGGTCGGCACGATCGACTTCTCCGACGACGTCGACGCCGCCGCCGTGGCCAAGGTGCTGCGCGCCAACGGCATCGTCGACACCGAGCCCTACCGCAAGCTCGGCCGCAACCAGCTGCGCATCGCGATGTTCCCGGCCATCGACCCGGCCGACATCGAGGCGCTGACGGTCTGCGTCGACCACGTCGTCGAGCGCCTCTAGCCCGCGCCGCGCCCGCCCTCCTGCCCTGCTCGCCCGGGCAGGAGGGCGGTCGCGTCAGTAAGGGCTCGCGGTGATCTCGCGCCTGCGGCGCAGCACCCAGGCGGCCACCACGCCGCCGATCAGCCCGAACAGGTGGCCCTGCCAGGAGATGCCCGGCTGGTTGGGCAGCAGGCCGGCCAGGATGCCCCAGTAGGCGACGCCCACGCCGATCGCGATGGCGAGGTCGAGCAGCCTGCGGTCGAACACGCCGCGCGCCAGGATGAAGCCGAAATAGCCGAACACCAGGCCGCTGGCCCCGATCGTGATGACGCCGGGGCTGGTCACCCAGGTGCCCAGGCCGCCGATCAGGATGATCAGCAGGCTGGCCCAGAGAAACTTGCGGACGTCGCGCAGCCCGGCCAGGAAGCCGAGGATCAGCAGCGGCAGCGAGTTGGCCATGAGGTGGCCGAAGCCGCCGTGCAGGAACGGCGCGAGCAGGATGCCGACCAGGCCGTCAGGGTCCCAGCCGACGATGCCGTACTGGTCGAGCGAGCCGTTGAGGACGACGTCGACGCCCTCGAGGATCCACATCGTGGCGAGCAGGGCGACCATGACGATCAGCATGCTCAGCGCCCCGGACAGGAGAGCGCCGGCGCCGCGTCTGGCCGAATCGAACCGTGAACCCGAATAGTCGCTCATGCGCCTCTCCCGGAGTCGTTGCCCTCTTTCTTTACCGTAACCAGGAAGAGCTACGCGCGCGTTGAAGAGGCCCCTCCCGTCCTCTGGGGAGCGGGAGGGGCGCGGCTATTCGCCCTTCCACCGGGGCGCGCGCTTCTCCGCGAAGGCCGCGGCGCCCTCCATGGCGTCTTTCGAGCCGAACACCGGGTTGATGATCGCGCCCTGCTTCTTGAACATCTCCTCGCGCGGCCAGTCCTGCGACTCGATGATCACCTGCTTGGTCGCGGCGAGTGCCAGCGGAGCGTTGCCGGCGATCTTGCCGGCGAGTTCGAGCGCGCCCTCCAGCGCAGCGCCTGGCTCGGTGACGCGGTTGACCAGGCCGAGCTCGTACAGGCGGGAGGCCGGGTAGTGGTCGCCGGTCAGGGCGATCTCCATGGCCACGTGGTAGGGGATCCTGCGGGGCAGGCGCATGATGCCGCCCGCGCCGGCGACCAGCCCGCGCTTGGGCTCGGGCAGCCCGAACGTGGCCGCCGACGACGCCACGATGACGTCGCACGCCAGTGCCATCTCGAACCCGCCCGCGAGCGCGTAGCCCTCGACCGCGGCCACCAGCGGCTTCTTCGGCGGTGACTCGGTCAGCCCGCCGAACCCGCGCCCCTCCACCACGGGGAAGTCGCCGGACAGGAACCCCTTCAGGTCCATCCCCGCACAGAAGGTGCCACCGGCACCGGTCAGCACGTACGCCGAAATTTCAGGACGGGCGTCCAGCTCGTCCAGGGCGGCCGCGATCCCCCGAGCCACCGCCCCGTTGACGGCGTTGCGCGCCTTCGGCCGGTTGATCGTGAGGATCGCGACGTTCCCGGACTCCTCGACGAGCACTTCGTCAGACATGACAACCCTTCCGACGGGGTTACTTAGGCTGGAAGCGGATGCCGCCGTCGAAGCGGATGACCTCGGCGTTCATGTAGTCGTTCTCGATCAGCGACCGCACGAGGTGCGCGAACTCGCCGGCCCGGCCCATGCGCTTGGGGAACACCACCGGCGCCACCAGCTTGGCCTTGAACGCCTCGGCGTTGTCGTTGAAGCCGTAGATGGGCGTGTCGATGATGCCGGGGCAGATCGTGTTGACGCGTACGCCGATCGCCGCCAGGTCGCGCGCGGCGGGCACCGTCATGCCCACGATGCCGCCCTTGGAGGCGGAGTACGCCAGCTGCCCGGTCTGCCCCTCAAGCGCCGCCACGGAGGCCGTGTTGATCACCACGCCGCGCTGCCCGTCGGCGTCGGCCGGCTCGGTCCTGGCGACGGCGGCGGCGCCGATGCGCATGAGGTTGAACGTGCCGATCAGGTTGACCTCGATGACCTTGCGGTAGGAGGCCGGGTTGTGCGGGTTGCCTTCGCGGTTGACCGTGCGCTCCGCCCAGCCGATGCCGGCGCTGTTGACGATGACGCGCAGCGGCTTGCCGGTCGCCACGGCGGCGTCCACGGCCGCCTGCACCTGGGCGTCGTCCGACACGTCGGTCCTGGCGAAGACGCCGCCGATCTCGTCGGCGACGGCCTTGCCGCGCTCCTCGTTGAGGTCGGCGACGACCACGGTCGCGCCGGCCCGGGCCAGCTCGCGGGCGGTGGCCTCACCGAGGCCGCTGGCGCCGCCGGAGATGATTGCTGCAGATCCGTTCACGTCCATATCCCGGACCCTAACGCGCCGACCGAATGAAGTTCTACTCGGGGCCGCTAAATTGCTCCCACAGCCGTGTCGACGTCGGCGTACACCTTGATCCGCCGGTCGAGGCCGGTCGTGCGGAGGATGCGCGCCACCGGCGCCTGCGGCGCCGCGAGGGACACGCCACCGCCCTCCCCCGTCGCCAGCCGCCATGCCTCGATCAGCACCGACAGGCCGCTCGAATCCATGAACGACAGTTGCTGCAGGTCGAGCACGAGCCTGGCGCCGTCCTGTTTGATGGCGTCACGCACCTCATCGCGCAGAAACGGCGCGGTGAACAAGTCGAGCTCACCCTCAACGGCCACCACCACGGCATCGCCCAGGGCGTGTCGTGCAAGCCGCAGCTTCATTTGGCCCCTCCTCGATGAGCCACTGTACTTCGACATCCCCGGAGACCGGGCATGCACAAACTACGAAGTAGCCGGATACAGACGGGCTTCGCCCGTCAAACCAGCTCACACAACAGGGACGGCGAAGCCGTACGGGAGCTCCAGGCGGTGCCTGGCCAGCAGTTCGGCGTCGGAGAGCAGCGTACGCGTGGGGCCGTCGGCGGCGATCACCCCGTCGGAGAGGATGAGCGCGCGCTCGCACAACTCCAGCGCGTACGGCAGGTCGTGCGTGACCATGAGCACCGTCACGTCCAGGGAGCGCAGGATCTCCGCCAGCTCCCTGCGGGCGGCCGGGTCGAGGTTGGACGAGGGCTCGTCGAGTACGACGATCTCCGGCTCCATGGCGAGCACCGTCGCGACCGCCACCCGGCGTCGTTGCCCGAACGACAGGTGGTGCGGCGGCCGGTCGGCGGCGTCCAGCATGCCGACCCGCTCCAGCGCGTCCTTGACCACGCGGTCGAGGTCTTCGCCCCGCAGGCCCGCGTTCGCCGGGCCGAAGGCCACGTCGTCCCTGACCGTGGGCATGAAGAGCTGGTCGTCCGGGTCCTGGAAGACCAGGCCGACGCGCTGCCTGACCTCGGCGAGGGTGTCTTTGCGTACGGGGGTGCCCGCCACGGTGACGCTGCCGTGACCGGCGGTGAGAATGCCGTTGAGGTGCATGACGAGCGTGGTCTTGCCGGCGCCGTTCGGGCCGAGCAGGGCCACCCGCTCGCCGCGGGCGATCGACAGGTCGACGCCGAACAACGCCTGCGTGCCGTCGGGGTAGGCATAGGCGAGCTGCCTGACTTCCAGAGAGTTCACAAGGACAGTCCCAACACTGCGAGGGCGGCGGCGGGCAGGGCGAGTGCCGTGCCCCACTGGCCTACAGATGCCGAAATATCACGAATCATCGGCATCCGCCCCGAGTATCCCCGGCTGAGCATCGCGAGATGCACCCGCTCCCCCCGTTCGTACGACCGGATGAACAGCGCCCCGGCAGATCGGGCGACCACCGGGATCTGCCGGATATTTCGCGCCTCGAACCCGCGAGACTCCCGCGCCACCCGCATCCGCCGCATCTCATCCATGATCACGTCCAGGTATCTCAGCATGAACATGGCGATCTGCACCAGCAGGCTCGGCAGCCTGAGCCGCTGCGCCCCGATCAGCACCTCCCGCGGCTCGGTGGTGGCCGCCAGCAGGACCGAGGCGGCCACGCCGAGCGTCGCCTTGGCCAGGATGTTCCAGGCCGCCCAGAGCCCGGGCACGCTCAGCGAGAGCCCCAGCACGGTGATCCGCTCGCCCAGCCCGATGACCGGAATGAGGAGGGCGAACAGCACGAAGGGCACCTCGATCACCATCCGCCGCGCCAGGTGCGCCACCGGCACCCGCGCGGCCAGCGCGACACCGCCGAGCAGCGCCGCGTAGGCAGCGAAGGCCCAGAACCGCTCGCGCGGCGTGGCCACCACGACGAGGGCGAAGGCGAGGACCGCCAGCAGCTTGCACTGCGGCGGCAGCCGGTGCACCGCCGAGCCACCTGGCAGATAGAGCTGGTGATGATGCCCGGCACCCATGTGTCACACCTTGACCTGGTTACGGCTCCGCGCCGCGTAGGCCACCGCCCCGGTGAGCACCAGCACCAGGCCGACGCCGATGACGCCGGCGACGCCGACGGGGACGCCGCCCACCTCCCCGTAGTCGGCCAGCGCCCACGAGCCGAACAGGTGGTCGGCCGCCTGGTCGATGAAGCCCTTGTCCTCGGCGACCGCCTCCAGCCCGTCGGGCGAGGAGGAGGCGAAGAACGACACGAGCCCGGCCAGCACGAGCGTCACGCCGACACCGCCCAGCAGGAACGGCCTGAGCGCGCCAGGGGCCGCCGGGGCCGGCTCGGGCTCGCCCACGGTGGTGCCACTGCCGTCGGCTCCGCGCAGGACCAGCGGCTTGGCCAGGCCGCCGGCGCCGTACACGAGGTCGGGCCGCACGGCGAGGACGGCGCCGACGGTCGCGGCGGTGATCAGGCCCTCGCCGATGCCGATCAGCAGGTGTACGCCGCCCATCGCGGCGGCCACCGTGCCCACGTCGATCGGCGCGGTCCCGCCGATCCAGAACAGCAGCGTGAACGCCAGCGCGGAGACCGGCACGGAGACCAGCGCGGCCAGGAACGCGGCCACCACCACCTGGCCTCTGGCCAGCCCCGTGACCAGCCTGAAGACACCCCAGCCGGCCAGCACGGTGACGAGGCCCATGAGCGTGATGTTGACGCCGAGCGCCGTCAGCCCTCCGTCGGCGAAGAACACGCCCTGCACGAGCAGGACCACGGCCATGCACAACACGCCCGTATAGGGCCCGACGAGGATCGCCGCCAGCGCGCCGCCCAGCAGGTGGCCGCTGGTGCCCGCGGCGACGGGGAAGTTGAGCATCTGTACGGCGAAGACGAACGCGGCGACGAGCCCGGCCATGGGCGCGGTCCTGTCGTCGAGCTCGCGCCGTGCCCCCCGCAGGCAGACCGCGACCCCCGCGGCCGCCACGACTCCGGCCGAGATCGACGTCACTGCGTTGAAGAAGCCATCAGGTACGTGCACGGCACTGCCTCCCGGAGCGGGACGGGACCAACGGTCCCACTTTAGGACATGGCCTTGCACCTGCACATAGCTGGCAATTAGCGGATGATTCTTCTGATGACCGCCCGGGCCGTCATCCGCCGCACCACCGCGCTCAGCCGCCCCCGCGTCGCGTACGGCCGCACGCTCCTGAGCAGGGCCGCCCGCCACCACCTGCGCGGTCCCACGACCGTGCCCGCGCCCGCCTCGATCTTGAACCGCGCGGCCGGCCCGCCCAGGTCGAGCTCCAGGTACGCGTCCCAGGTGCCCGGTGGGAGCCGGCCCACCGCCAGCCCGGCCGCGAACCCGCCCCCGGGCAGCGCCGTCACCGGCTCGGCCCGCTCGCGCCCGCTGCGCCGCTCCCGCCAGACGATCCGCCGGATCGCCGCCGCCCTGGGCGCGGTGTCGACGACGCTGATCTCGCCGTCGATGAGCAGCCGCTGCCCCAGACCCCACCGCGTCCTGATGAGCCTCGCACCGCCCGGCACGGCGACCACGTGGCCGCCGACGTCGATGCTGAGGTTGCCGTTGTCCTTGGTGAAGTAGGGCAGGACCACGACGCCGCCGATCATCCGGGGCATCGGCCGGCTGACGCCGATCTCGCGGTCCGCGCCCAGCCGGCCGAACCGCAGCGCCCCCTCGATCTCGACCGCCACCCGCAGGTCCCAGATCCCGGAGGCGAGCGCGGACACGTCCACCCGCACGGTGAACTCGCCGCCCTTGCGTTCGGCGGGGATGACCACCTCGGCGGCCGGGTCGCGCCGCGAGCGCAGCACCACGGCCAGACCGTGGTCCCTGGCGATGCCGTGCAGCCCGGCGGAGCCCGTCACCACCAGGTGGTCGCCGTCCCAGCACACCCCGGTCAGCCGCCGCCGCACGGTGGCGCTCTCGATGCGGGCCAGGCGCACGAGGCGGTCGATGTCGTCGAGCGCGGTCGCCCGCTGCCGGTCGATGCTGTTGAGCCGCTCGTGCACGCCCGGCGTGTACCACTCGTCGCAGAGCGCGGCCACCTCGCGCGCGATGTCCTTGCGGCGCACGTCGTCGCTCTCCAGGAACACGGCTCCGAGCTGGGTGAACACGTCGAGCCTGAAGTGCCTGCGGAGCAGGTGGTCGCGGAGCGGACCCGGCTCGACGTGCTCGGTCATGATCCGCATCGGCTCCCTGATCATGGCCAGCCAGGCGAGCGGGTCCCTGCTGCCCGCCTGCTGCATGATGCTGGTGCCGTCGGGCCTGGCCATCAGGTGGTAACACTCGTAGTCGGCCACCACGGAGATCACCTCGGCGTGGCAGTAGGCGTGGACGGCGAAAAGGATGTCCTCGCCGACGAGCATGCCCTCCCCGAACCTGATCCGGTGGCGATCGAGCATGTCCCTTCTGAAGAGCTTGAAACAGCACAGGCTGTTGTAGACGCTGCTGTCGCCCAGCTCCACCCGGTCGGCGCTCTGCTGGAACATCGACACGGGCGCCCTCCGGCCGTGCCCCACGATCTTGCCGAGCACGATGTCGGAGTCGTTCCTGTCGGCCATGGCGACCATGCGTTCCAGCGCCTCGGGGCCGAGGTGGTCGTCGGCGTCGCAGAAGAAGACGTACCGGCCGGTGGCGTGCTCGAGCCCGACGTTGCGCGGCCGGCCCGCGCCGCCGCTGCCCTCGATGTGGACCACCTTGACCTTGGACGGGTGGTAGGCGGCGTAGAGGTCGAGGAGCGCGCCGCTGCCGTCGGTGGAGCCGTCGTCGACGACGATCAACTCCTTCTTCACCCGCTGGACGAGCGCTGCGGTGAGGCACCGGTCGAGGTAGGCCCGGCAGTTGTGCACCGGAATGACGACGCTGACGTCGACCGGGTCGCCGCCGTTCTCCGTATCCGACATCACCACTACCTCACGTTGCGCCGCCGTTCGGTTTCAGTATGTGACGAACGGCCCTGCCCGCGGAGGGCGATCGGAGGTCTTGAACCCCGTCTTTTGCTTACACCGGAGGTTCGCGGCATTTCTCCAATTGGTGGCGGTAAAGGGCACCGAATGCCTCATTCGCCCCGCGCCGAATCATGTTCAGGGACGAGGTTTTCCCTCCGGGAGGAAGAAACCTCTCCGCGGGGAGCACTGAAGCACCCCCCGGCGGCGCGAGTGATCCTCTCGGCCGGGTTGCGCGTCTACAGTTAGGCATCCTTGACCGGGAGGTGGCGTGACATGGCATCAGATCTCCGCAGGCGCACGGGCCATGATTCGGCCGTGCACGCCGCAGAGTCCATCGTCTCCTCGGCTCGGCTGGGAGAGCTGCACGAATGCTCGGCCCTGCTCCGCCGCACGAGGATGCGGGCGGCGGAGATCGTGGACGAGGCCCGCACGCTGCTCGCCGAGGCGGAGCGGCACGGCCACGCCGAGCGCGTTCGTGCCCTTCGCGAGCAACTCGGCCAGGCGCGCCGGTCGTACGCCAAGGTGCTGGACGCGTACGTGGCGATCTGCGGCAAGATCACCGAGGAGCGGCAGGCCATCATCCGGGCCCAGGTCGAACTGGACCGCCGGTCAGGCTTGTCAGGTGTTGCCTGACGAGCTACCGTCAGGCAATGCCTGCCTGGAAAGAGAAGATCCGCTGCTCGTTCTGCCACAAGAAGAGCGCGGACGTGCGCAAGGTCATCGCCGGCCCTGGCGTGCACATCTGCGACGAGTGCGTCGGCCTGTGCAACGACATCATCGAGCAGGACCGCCGCGAGCCGTCACCCGAGCCACGGCTGCCCCTGTGGGAGTCCATGACCGACGACCAGATCCTCGACCATCTCCCCAAGATCGCCGCCGTGCAGGCACAGGTCGACGACAACCTGCGCGACTGGGTGGCGCACCTGCGCACCAGGGACGTCAGCTGGGAGCGCATCGGCACGTCGCTCGGCATGACTAGGCAGTCGGCGTGGGAACGTTTCAAAAGCGAGACATAACGCGTGAACCATCGCGGCGGGCCGAGCGTCCCATCATTTGAGGAAGGCCCGCCATGCGCGCCCTCGACGGTCTCGCGGCGTACGATCCGGCGCCGCACGAAGAGGCGGAACGGCCCGGCCTCCGGATGAACGGGCTCCAGCTCCCCGGCCGCCCCGGGGAGCTGGAGCAGGGGGCCGCCCTTGGCTCTGAAGGCCGCCGTCGGCTAGTTCATGATCCGGTGCAGCAGCCCGACGAGGCCGAGGGCCGTGGCGACCCCCGCCCCGGCCCACCCGGACAGGCCGCCGACGGTCAGCCCGCCCAGCAAGGCGGTGATCAGGATCAGCACCCAGCGTTGCGGGATGCGCTCCGGCTCGCGGGCCGGAGCGGGCTCTTCCCGCCGAGGACTCCGTCTGGTTAATCTCATTGCAGCGGTTTCCTTTCATGACATGCGTGGAGTGTCACCGCGATGAGCGGCCTTTCTGGGACAACAGAGGGGCCGCTCGTTTTTCGTTCACGAGAGTGGCACAAGATTCGCGTGAGTAATGGCGCTTTTTCTCCTCAAACTGGCATACGCACGGCCCGCAGGTAGAGAATTCTTCTCCGCGGATGTGGGGACGTAGCACGTCAAGGCACTCAAGCGACACCGCAGGTTCCGCACGCTTTTGCATTTTCCGCACGGCCTGCCGCAGGATGCCACGCATGAAGGAAATCACCGAGGAACTCGCGAAGGTGCTGATCCCCGAGCCGGTCAAGGACGAGGACGAGGAGCCCACCGACTACGCGGCCCGCGCGAGAAGCGCGAGCGAGGCGAGGAACACCCTGGTCGGGGAGCTCATGATGGCGGCAGGAGCATCGCCGGCCGAGGATCCGGTGCTGGCGCGGCTCGGGGAACTCGCCGCACAGAGGCGCGAGATACAACGACAAATACGACTTATCACAGCATATGCACGCGAATTCGTACGGCCGGAGCCGTACCGGCTGCGGGCGCTCGCCGAGGCGGCGGGAATGTCGATCTCCAGCATCCGCACCGCGTACGACGCGGAAGACAAGATCGCCGTCGCCACGCGAATCGGGAGAAAAGACGTGAAGAATACCGTTCACCCCGTCGTCGGCGACCAATGGTGGCGGCTTCCCGCCCGCCACACGAATCCGCCCCTGAGCCCCGACCTGTAGGCGCCGTTGCCATCGGATCGTCCAGCCGCCTACATGAGACATGCCACGATATGACACTCGCCGCCCCCGCCCCGCCTGGTGGTTCCCCGAGTACGTGGCGAAGTGAGCTCTATACACCTAACCAAGCGCTTGCTACGCTCCGCCCATGACGTCCACGATCGTCTGGGGCACCGGCAACATCGGCCGCGCCGCCATCCGGGCCGTCGAGGCCCACCCGACGCTCAAGCTCGCGGCCGTGCTCGTCCACGACCCCGCCAAGATCGGCTGTGACGCGGGCGACCTCGCCGGACTCGGCCACGATCTGGGCGTCACGGCGACCGGCGACGTCGACGCCGTGCTGGCGGCCCGCCCCAGGGCCGTGGTCTACGCGGCCTCCGGCGACCTCCGGCCCGACGACGCCCTGGCCGACATCGTCCGGGCCGTCCGGGCCGGCGCCGTGGTCGTCACCCCGTCCCTGTACGCCCTCTACGACCAGCGCAACGCCCCGCCGGAGTTGCGCGAGCCCGTGCTGGCCGCCATCGCCGGCGGAGGAGGCTCCCTGTTCGTCTCCGGCGTCGACCCCGGCTGGGGCAACGATGTGCTGCCGCTGCTCCTCAGCGGGCTCGCCACCACCGTCGACACGATCCGCTGCCAGGAGATCTTCGACTACTCCACCTACGACCAGCCCGACGCCGTCCGCCACCTGGTCGGCATGGGCCATCCCCTGGACTACGAGCCGCCGATGATCGCGCCCACCGTGCCGTCCATGGTGTGGGGCGGACAGGTACGGCTCATGGCCAGGGCGCTCGGCGTCGAGCTCGACGAGATCCGCGAAACCCTGGACCGCCGCCCTCTCGACACCACGGTGACCACCAGGTCCATGGGCGACTTCGAGGCGGGCACCCAGGGAGCGGTCCGTTTCGAGGTGCAGGGCGTCGTCGACGGCGTGCCCCGCATCGTCGTCGAGCACGTCACCCGCATCCACCCCTCCTGCGCGCCGGACTGGCCGGTCGCGCCCGACGGCGTCGGGGCGCACCGCGTGATCATCGAGGGCCGCCCGCGCATCGAGGTCACGGTCGAGGCCAGCGACGAGGACGGCAACCGCTCCGCCGGGGGCAACGCCACCGCGGCCGGCCGGCTGGTGGGCGCCATCGACTGGCTCGTGGCCGCGGAACCCGGGCTCTACGACGCGCTCGACGTGCCGCTGCGGCCCGCCCCCGCCGGCAAGCTGGGAAGGAGACGGCCGTGAAGATCGACATTCCGGAGGGCAAGGACGCCATCGAGTACGTGTGGGGCGAGATGGTGCCCGGCATCGGGATGGCCGCCACGAAGTTCTCGCTGTCGGTCTACGCCCACACGACCCTGGGGCTGCGCGAGTTCGAGGCCGCGCGGTTGCGGATCGCGCAGCTCAACGGATGTGCCTTCTGCCTCGACTGGCGGACGGAGCGGGACGGGGAGAAGGTCGAGGAGTCGTTCGCCGACGCGGTCAGCGAGTGGCGCACCACCGCCGCCTTCGACGAGCGCACCCGCCTGGCCGCCGAGTACGCCGAACGTTACGCCCTCGACCACCACGGCCTCGACGACGCGTTCTGGACGCGGATGACCGCGCACTACAGCCAGTTGGAGATCGTGGAGCTGACCATGTGCCTGGGCTCCTGGCTGGCGTTCGGCCGCCTCAACCACGTCCTCGGGCTCGACACCGTGTGCACCCTGCCCAGCGGCCGCACCCCCGCCCCCGGCCGATGACCCGCACCGACCGCCCTCGTCGCCACCCAGCGAGGAATCATGGACGAACACCCGCCTGCACGTGCCAGCGTCTCCCGCCGCGGATTCATCGCCGGGACCGGCTCCGCCCTGGGGCTGGCCGCCCTGGGCGTCCACGCGCGGCCGGCCGCCGCGTCCGCCCCGATCGCCGACGGCGCCCGCGTCGCCGTCCTGGTGATCGGCACCGGCTACGGCGGGTCGGTGGCCGCGCTCCGCCTCGCCCAGGCGGGCGTCGACGTGCACATGGTCGAGATGGGCATGGCCTGGGACACCCCGGGAACCGACGGCAAGATCTTCTGCAACACACGGGAGCCCGACTACCGCTCGTACTGGCTGCGTACGAGGACGAAGGCGCCGCTCAGCAACTTCCTCGGCTTCCCCATCGACCGGGACATCCCCCGCTACACAGGCATCCTGGACGCCGAGGAGTTCGGCGGCATCACGGTCTACCAGGGCCGCGGCGTCGGCGGGGGCTCGCTCGTCAACGGCGGCATGGCGGTCGTGCCCAAACGCGCGAACTTCGCCGCCGTGCTGCCCTCGGTGAATCCCGACGAGATGTACGCCACCTACTATCCGCGGGCCAACGCCGGGCTCGGCGTCGCCACCATCGACCCCGGCTGGTTCGAGTCGGCCGACTGTTACCAGTATTCGCGCGTGGGCCGCAAGCACGCCCAGCGCTCGTCGTTCCCGTTCGTGTTCGTGCCCGACGTGTACGACTGGGACTACATGCAGCAGGAGGCGGCCGGCACCGTGCCCAGGTCCGCGCTGGCCGGCGAGATCCTCTACGGCAACAACCACGGCAAGAAGTCGCTGCAGCGGACCTATCTCGCCCAGGCCAAGGCCACCGGCAGGGTGTCGATCTCCCCGCTGCACCGGGTCACCTCCGTCGCCCCGGGGTCCGGCGGCGCGTACACCGCCGTCATCGAGCAGCTCGACACCGCCGGCGGCGTCACCGCGACCAAGACGGTGACCGCCGACAAGGTGTTCTTCGCCGCCGGCAGCGTCGGCACCAGCAAACTCCTGGTACGGCTGAAGGCCACCGGCGCCCTGCCCGGCCTGAACGGCGAGATCGGCAAGGGCTGGGGTGACAACGGCAACGTCATGTGCGGCCGGGCCAACCATCTCTGGGACCCGACCGGCAGCCTCCAGTCGGCCATCCCCTGCTGCGGCATCGACAACTGGTCGGCCGGGGGCGCGTTCGCGGAGGTCGCGCCGCTGCCCACCGGCATCGAGACGTGGGCGTCCTTCTACCTGTCGATCACCAACAACCCGCACCGCGCGCAGTTCACCTGGAACGCGGCGGCGGGCAGGGTGGAGCTCGACTGGCAGACCGCATGGAAGCAGCCCTCCATCGACATGGCCAAGACGATCTTCGACAGGATCAACGCCACGGAGGGGACGATCTACCGTACCGACCTGTTCGGCGTGTACAAGATCTGGGGCGACCATCTCACGTACCACCCGCTCGGCGGCGCGGTCCTCAACAGGGCCACGGACAACTACGGCCGCCTGCACGGACATCCAGGCCTGTACGTCATCGACGGGGCGCTGATCCCGGGCAACACGACCGTCAACCCGTTCGTCACCATCACCGCGCTCGCCGAACGCAACATCGAGCGGATCATCGCCGCCGACCTGTGACCCGGTTCACGCCCATGGTCGTGCCCCCGGGCCGGCACGCTCGGCCAAGCCGTCAGCGACCCTGCCCGCGCGCAGGCCAACCGCCTCGCCCGGGACCAGCTGGTCGCGGATGACGCCGTCCGCGGCGCCCGCCGGCTCGGCATCCGCGTGCTCGAGGTCGACGGCTCCCGTGACGCCGAGGCGATCGCGGATATCGTCGCGGACCATTTCGGCCCGTACCTTCCCTAGCCACTGACGCTGCCGCCCCCGACACGCGGGCGAACGGGCCCGCGTGTCGTCATCAGCGTTCGTGCGGCTCCCGCGGGCCACGCGAGATCGGCGGCCTTTACGTAGTGAATTCACCGTCAAGCATCCCTGAAATTGCCGGATATGTCCCTGAATATGGCGATATGGGTGCTAGCGTCCGAATTGAGGAATGCGATCAACGGGGGAGGAACAATGACGTTCGACTTCCAGCATGGAGGAGGCTGCGGCCGTCGGCGCCGCTGGCGTCGCCGTCGCTGCCGTCGTAGGCGCTGGTGGGGCGGCTGGGGCGGCCCCTGGTGGGGCGACGACTGGGACTGGTGGTAATCCATTCCCACGAGAGCCGCGGATTGTGGCGATGTCGGTGTGCGGCCTACACCCGTTGGCAAACTGCACCCTCGCCACAATCCGCACCTCGTGTCACATCACCCGCACCTTTCCGCGTCAACACTTACGGAGCATGTTGAGCAGAGCGACTTTCTCGTTCCGCGTCACGAAAAGCCGGTAGTGGCGCTTCACCGTGATCCAGGAAACGGCATAACGGCACCAGTGGGCGCGGCGCGGTGGGCGCCAGCTCTGCGGGCCCTTGGCGCCCTTGGCGATGTTGGCGGAGTGGCTGACCGTGACGAGTTCAGGCCGCTTGAGGTCGTTGGCGAAAGCGCGCCTGCGCGCCGGGCTCCACCTGCTCGCCCCCGAACGCCACGCGTACGCCAGCGGCACGACATGGTCGACGTCGACCAGCCTCTCGCTCTTCAGCTTCTTGCCGTCGTACGGGCTGTACCAGACACCCTTGACCGGATGGCAGGCCGCGTTCTTGCGCACGCGCCGGCCGTCACGGGCCAGAACCACCTCGCGGGTGTTGCACCTGCCCTTGTACTTCTCCCATCGCGGCTGGAAGTGGCGGCGGCTGTAGCCGCGAATCGATAACGGCCTGGACACCTTCAACTGGGCCAGCATCTTGCGGGCCAGCGCGCCGGCCTCGGCCTGGGATCGTTTGCGGGCATCCGCCGCCGCGTGCGGGGTCGCGAAGACAGCGGTGATCGGGATGGCCAGCAGAGCCAGCACGACGACTCTGACCGTCCGCGTCAAAAAGATCATGCCTACACCCCTACCAGCACGCCCCCCGGCGGCGGCAGCGATATTCATGAAACCGGTGGGCGAGGCAAGCATCCCTCCCCGTCACGTTCGACCTGTCCGGGCCCGCTCGCGCGTCAACGGACCGCCGCCGCTTCTACGGAGCGCCGCCGATGGCGCAGGCGCGGCACGGGGGCTGGCCACAGGTGCACTGCATGATGGCGTCGAGAACGTCGTGGTCGTGGTAAAGGCACTGGTCTCTGCAGGTGTGCCGCGGCACGAAGCCCGCCTGGATCTCGTCGGGCCACGGCTCGTGCCCTTCGCGGCAGCGTACGAACCGCTCGGGGTCGGACGCGTGCAGCCCCTGCATGCGTGCGCGCGCCGCGCCCTCCAGCGTCCGCGTCTCTTCCACCATGGTGGTGAGCTGGGCGGCGATGGCGGAATACTGGTCGTCCCCGGTGCGCACGTGCGCGGCCCGCAGCGCCATGGCCGCGTTGCTCAGGAATCGTGTGGCGTCCTGAAGGTCGGTGGTGTGGTGCAACTGAATGCCGGTAACGCCTCGGACCCACACGGCGTCGTCTTGCATGGATCAACCTTTCACGGCGCAGAGCGCTCACAACTGTTCTGGGGGATACGCCGAAGGATAACGCGCCTTTTACCGGGCTTTCCGTGGCGGAGCGACCGGGTTGACCCTCTTCGCAACGGTCCAGGTGAAAGAGAAAAGCCGTCCACGTCGGCCGATCCGGCCGCGTGACGCATGCGGAGGCGGGCCGCCACCATGCGGAGAAAACTTTAAGCATTGTTTGCCATATTATTAAGGAGTGGCCCCCGGGCGATATCCCGGAGGCCACTCCGTGCGGTATGGCGGTCAGCTCGTCACGGCGCACTGCCCGCGATCCTGGCTGGCGGGTCCTTTCGTGTTGGGACGTACGTCGAAGTCGAAGATCGCGGTGGGCAGGTAGAGCGAGCAGCACGCGTTCGGGATGTCGACGATCCCGCTGACCCGCCCCTCGATCGGTGCCGCGCCGAGAAGCAGATAGGCCTGTTCGCCGCTGTAACCCCACCTCTTGAGATACTCGACGGCGTTGAGGCAGGCCCTGCGGTAGGCCACCGTCGCGTCGAGGTAGTAGTTGGTGTCGGTGTCGTGGTCCACCGAGATGCCGATGAACGACAGGAACTCCGAATATCTCGGCTCCACGTTTCCCGGCATGAAGAGCGGGTTGGTGGTGACCCCGTACTTCTCCATGCCGCCCTTGATGAGGTCGACGTGGAAGTCGATGTAGCCTCCCATCTCGATCGCGCCGCAGAAGGTGATCTCCCCGTCACCCTGGCTGAAGTGCAGGTCACCTCCCGACAGTTTGGCGTCGGGCACGTGGACCGGGTAGAAGACCCGGGCTCCGCGGGTGAAGTTCTTGATGTCGTGGTTGCCGCCGTTCTCCCTGGCGGGCACGGTACGCGCTCCTTCGGCGGCGATCCGCTGGGCCACGTCGCCGGTCGCCGTGCCGGCGACGACGTTGTCGCTCAGCGGTGGCAGGCCGAGCGGCGGAACGCGCTGCGGGTCGGTGTCGATGAGCGTCTGCTCCCGGCGGTTCCATCTGCTCAGCAGCTCGGCCGATGGCGCCGTGCCGAAGAGTCCCGGGTGGGTGATGCCGGTGAAGCGAACCCCCGGCAGGTGGCGGGAGGTCGCGACCTGACCGTGGAAATCCCAGATCGCCTTGTAGGCGTCGGGGAAGTAGTCGGTCAGGAATCCGCCGCCGTTCGCCTTGGCGAAGACGCCGGTGTACCCCCATCCCTGTCCTGGCGCCTCCCCTACCTGCTGGGGAACCGGGCCGAGGTCGAGGATGTCCACGACGAGAAGGTCTCCGGGTTCGGCGCCCTCCACCCCGATGGGCCCGCTCAGCATGTGCGCGAGGGTCAGGTCGACATCGCGTACGTCGTTCGCCGAGTCGTTGTTGCCGATCTGGGCGTCGGTCCATTCCCGGCATTCCATCCGGAACTCGTCTCCGGGGCGTACCATCTCCACCACCGGAATGTCCGGGTGCCAGCGGTTGTGCCCCGGGACCTCCTGGTCGCGCATCGACTTCGACTGGTCGATCTTGAAGATTACCTTCGGCATGATGCATGCCCTTCTTCTCGCGGATGGCTCCTTCCTGGCTGGGCGTGGGCCTCACCTCTCTTCCGCCTCGGCGGGCTCCGTCAGGTCCATCGCGGGCGATGCCGGCGCTCGCCCTCCGGCCTCGACCGCTCCTCCGCCTCGTCGGGCGCCGCGCCGGCCGGCTCGCCGTGCCGCGTCAGCGGCCACAGGACGGCGAACACCACCACGCCGAACACGGCGAGGATGATCGCGAAGAGCCTGGTGTCGCGCCAGTAGCCGGCCAGGGTCAGGTAGGCGGGGATCGCCGCCGTGACCCAGCCCTGGATCGCCGTGACCCAGCCGGTGTACCTGGTGATCCGCGTACGTTTCAGCCCGAGCAGCACGAAGAACAGCGCCCACAGGAACGACCAGTAGAGCCAGATGACGCCGAAGGCGGGATCGCCGAGGATCCGGAAGTTGGCGAAGGAATAGCCGAGCGCCATGATGGCCACGAAGAGCGAGAAATAGCCGACCCCTGTGGTGTCGAAGCCGCCGAGCAGGTTGATGCCCACATAGAGATAGGTGAATCCGAACAGGTAGATGCCCGACGCGCCGAGCACCACGGCCGCGTCGGTGGGATTGAGGATGACCAGCACGGTGGGCGTGATCACCTGCAGCGCTCCGACGAACAGGTTGAACACGCCGGCCGCTTTCGGTTCGACCCTTCCCAGGAGCATCAGACCGTTGAGGAAGAGTACCGCCCCTACGTAAAGCAGTCCGACGGCTCCCATATCCGGCACCTCCTCGTGTCAGTACGGGTGGTCGCGTCCGCCGGATGCCACGCCGCCGGCGAACGCGACGCCTGCTGGCTGTTTCAAGGCCGAGGAAGACGCGACAGTGCCGGGTGCTGCGGCGGTTGCCACCGCCGCCCCGGAGGCACGCGCGTGACCACCTCGGGCGCTTCCCTGCTCTGCTCCTCTCGGGTCAGGGCGGCGGACGCCGCCGGGGAAAGCCGGGTGAGGTTCGGGACGGTGAAGAATCGGCGGGCCGGAGAGCGGCACACCGGACACTCGCGGACCGCCTCGGCGGTCCCTATCGGCAGGCGCACCTCGAATTGCCCGCAATCCAGACAGCGGTACGCGTACGTTGCCATGGACATCCCCGTAAAAGATCGGGTTTCTTTTCACGGCACGACACCGCATGCGGCGTAATGCCGATATCTCCAGAAAACCTCTAGAAGATTCGCCGTGTCAAGGTCCACACCCTGGCCCCGCGCGAATAAAAAAGGCCTTGTTCGCGCACTGCCCGCCATTTATCTCGATGCAGAAAAATGGCTTTTAATTAAGACGGTCATGACGCTATCCAGACGGACGCCGCCCTGCCGCTGGAACTCGCCGGCGCGCGGGCCAGGACGGCGGCGGGCTGGCCCCGGCGCGAAGGCGGGCCCTCTACCGCAGGCCCTCCTTAGGGCCGAGCACGCTGGACAGGAACGCTTTGGTGCGCTCCTGGCCCGGAGCGGCCAGGAGCTCGCCGGGCCGGCCCCGCTCGACGGCCACGCCGTCGTCGAAGAAGGTCAGCCAGTCGCCGACCTCCCTGGCGAAGGCGATCTCGTGGGTCACCACGACCATCGTCATCCCGTCGGCGGCCAGCCCTTTCATGACCTCCAGAACCTCGTCCACCAGTTCCGGGTCCAGGGCGGACGTCGGCTCGTCGAACAACATCAGCGCCGGGTTCATCGCCAGCGCCCTGGCGATGGCCACCCGCTGCTGCTGTCCGCCCGAGAGCTGGTGGGGTCGCTTGTGCGCGTGGTCGGCCAGTCCCACCCGCTCCAGGTGCTCCATCGCCAGCCCCCGCGCCTTGTCCGCCGGGCTGCCCAGCACGTGGACGGGCCCGCAGGCCACGTTCTCCAGCGCGCTCTGGTGGGCGAACAGGTTGAAGCGCTGGAACACCATGCCGATGTTCCGGCGGAAGGCGGCGAACTCCCTGGGCGTCCAGGGGTGGTACCTGCCGTCGCGCAGGGTGTGACCGACCTCCTCCCCGAGCACCCGCAGGCTGCCGCCGAGCACCGGCTCGAGACCGTTGACGCAGCGCAGGAACGTGGACTTGCCCGAGCCCGACGGGCCGATGACACAGCTCACCTCGCCCGCGGACACGGTGAAGTCCACGCCGTTGAGCACCTGCACGTCGCCGTAGCTCATCCGGACGCCGGCGGCCTGCACGACCTGCGTCCCCGGCGCGGTCACGCCGTCGCCTTCGGCAGAACCCTGGCCGCCAGGCCGCCGCCGCGCACGAGACGTACGGCGTCGGAACCGAACCGGCGCTCCAGCCTCCCCTGCAGGAAGGTCGCCACGGCGGTCATGAGCATGTACCACAGGCTCGCCACGATCAGCAGCTCCATGATCAGGTTGTTGGCCTTGTAGATCTGGCTGGCGTTGGTCATCAGGTCGTGCCCGGCGACCACGTACACCAGCGACGTGGTCTTCAGCATGGAGATGAACTCGTTGCCCGTCGGCGGGATGATGATGCGCAGCGCCTGCGGGAGCACGATGACCCGCATCCGCTTGCCGGGGGTCATGCCCAGCGCGTACGCCGCCTCGGTCTGCCCCTTGTCGACGGCCTGGATGCCGGCGCGCACGGTCTCGGCGAAATAGGCGGCCAGGTTCAGCCCCAGGCCCAGCATGGCGGAGGTGAAGCCGGTCATCACCTCGTTGGTGTCCCACTTGACGCCGACCATGGTGAACGGGATCTTGAGCACCAGCTCGGGGAACAGGTAGGCCAGGTTGTACCAGAAGATGAGCTGCACCAGGACGGGCGTGCCGCGGAAGAACCAGATGTAGCCGCCGGCCAGCCCGCTCAGCACCGGGTTGTACGACAGCCGCATGATCGCGATCAGCACGCCCAGCACCAGCCCGAGAACCGTGGCCACCACCGAGATCTCGATGGTGACCCAGACCCCGGCCAAAATGCGGTCGTCGAGCAGATATTCGGCGACCTTGCTCCAGTCGAGGCGAGGGTTGACGACGACCAGGTAGGCCAGCCAACCCGCGACCGCCAGGGCGGCGGCGGCGCCCACCCACCGGCCCCAGTGCAGGGTGCGTGCGACGGGGACGGAGGTGCCCGTCGCGTCGGGGATCGGCTCGGTCCGCACGGTCACTTACCGCCGTTGACCGTGGCGGACTCGACGGCCAGCTTCTCCAGGTTCCACGCCTTGAGCACCTTGCCGTACTCGCCGCTCTGGATAAGGGAGTTCAGTGCGCCCTTGACGGACTCGATCAGCTCCTTGTCGTCCGGCTTCATGCCGATCCCCCACAGGCTTTCCGTGCCTTCGAGCGCGATCCCCTCCACCCCGAGCTTGGGATCGGCGGCCTTGTAGGTCGTCACCACGTAGTCGGTGATGCTGGCCTGCGCGCGACCGCCGCCGACCTGGAGCAGGGCCTCCTGGTCGCCGGGGAACTTCAGGATGGTCAGGCCGCCCTTGCCGGCCTTCTCGCAGTCGGCGTCGTACTGTTCGGCCAGCGCGAGCGAGGAGCCGTTGTCGACGACGGAGACCGTCTTGCCGCACAGGTCGTCAGGCCCCGAGATGCCCGCCGGGTTGCCCTTCTTGACCAGGAGTCCCGCGCCCGCCCGTACGTAGTCGACGAACGAGAGCTTGCCCTGGCGTTCGGCGTTGTCGGTCATCGAGGAGATGACGAAGTCGTAGCGGCCGGTGAGCACGCCGGGGATCTGCGAGTTGAACTCCTCGTCGGTGATGGTCACCTTGACGCCGAGCTTCCTCGCGATGGCCCGGGTCAGGGAGGGGTCGAGCCCGATCGCGGTCTTGCCGTCGGAGGCGTACAACTCCATCGGCGGGTAGCCGAGGGAGGAGACGACCTTCAGCCCGTCGGTCTTCAGCCGGGCGGGCACCTTGGCGGCGAGCGCCTGGTCCGGGGTGATCGCGTTGATGACGTCGGCCGCCTTGTCCTCGGCGGGGGCCTGGTCGAGCACGACGGGCGCGGCCGACTGCCCGGCCTCCGCGCCGGAGTCGAGGGGCTCGGCGCCGCAGGCCGTGGCGGCGGCGAGCAGCGCACCGGCAGCGAGCAACGTACGGATCCGGGTGTTCACTGGGGGGTTCTCCTTCAGCTTCGCTGCCAGCGGACCTCGCCGCCGACGACGGTGGTCATGACCTTGGTGCGCAGCACCGCGTCCGGTGACTCCCGGTAGGGGTCGGTGTCCACCGCGATGAAGTCGGCGAGCTTGCCGGGCGCGAGGGTGCCCTTGCGCTCTTCTTCGCCCGCCGCGTAGGCCGCGCCCAGGGTGTGAGCGGTGATGGCCTCGGCCATGCTCAGCCGCTGCTCGGGCTGCCAGCCGCCGGGTGGCGTGCCGTCGGGGCGGGTACGGGTGGCGGCGGCGTGGAGTGCGGCGAACGGATTGGGATGCTCCACGGGGGCGTCGGAGCCGAAGGCCAGGGCGACGCCGACGTTCAGCATCCCGCGCCAGGCGTAGGACGCCACCCCGTGACCGGCCAGCAGAGAGTCGACCAGGTCGATGTCGCTGGTGCAGTGCACGGGCTGCATGGAGGCGGCGATGCCCAGCCGGGCCATCCTCGCCAGGTCGGCGGGCCGCAGGTGCTGGGCGTGCTCGATGCGGTGCCGCAGGCCGGGGGTGCGGCCGATGGCCTCGTAGGCGTCGATGACCAGGCGGTTGGCCCGGTCGCCGATCGCGTGCGTGGCCACCGCGATGCCGGCGCCCGCGGCCCTGCCGAACAGCTTGACGAGGTCGTCGTACGGCGTGACCGCGATGCCGGCGTTGCCCTGATCGCCGGCGAAGGGTTCGCTCATGTGGCAGGTGTGCGAGCCGAGCGCGCCGTCGCTGAAGATCTTCACCGGCCCCGTGCGGATCCAGTCGTCCCCCTGCCCGGTCCGGCGGCCCTCCTCGATGGCGGCCGACAGGTGGGTCGCCGGGATCGCCTTGTGCACGCGCAGCTTCAGCCGGCCTGTCTCGCGCAGTTCCAGGTAGGCCGCCCGGCAGTCCTCGCCGTCGATGTCGTGCACGCTGGTCAGGCCGAGCCCGAGCAGTTCCTCCTGGGCGGCGCGGAGCCGGTCGGTCAGGTCGGCGGAGACCATGAGGTGGCGCAGCGGGTACGACGCCGACTCGCGCAGGATGCCGGTCGGCTCCCCGTCGGCGTCCCTGGCGATCTCGCCGCCCACCGGGTCGGGGGTGCCGGCGTCGATGCCGACCAGGCGCAGGGCCGCGGAGTTGGCCCAGACCGTGTGGCCGTCGACGCTGGGCAGCGCGACCGGCAGGCTGGGGCAGACCGAGTCCAGGGCGTACCTGTCCGGCTGGGCGGGCGGGTCCCAGGTGTTGCTGTTCCAGCGGCCGCCGAACAACCAGGCGCCCGGTCGCAGCCGGGCGGCGTGCGCGGCCACCCTGGCCAGGGCCTCGTCCAGGGAGCGCACGTCGCGCAGGTCGACCGCGTCCAGGCTCAGGGCGTACTGGGCGGTGTGGATGTGGGCGTCGTAGAGGCCGGGCAGGACGGCGGCGCCCTCCAGGTCGATCAGCTCCGCACCCGGCCCCGCCGCCTCGCGCACGTCCGCCTCGCTGCCGACGGCCAGCAAGGTCTGGCCCTCCACGGCCATGGCCTGGGCCAACGGGTTCTCGCCGACTCCGGTGTGGATGGCGGCGTTGCGGTACACGCGGATGCTCATGGGACTCTCAGCGGGTCGGAAATGTGATGGGCCTCACTGTAGGAGTAGCTAAATGCAGGTGGAAGTGCTACAAACACGACATTTAGCGCTTCTGAGGGTAAGGGTTGCTGATGCTGAAGCCGGAACACCTGCGCACTCTCCGTGAGGTCGTGCAGCGGGGATCGTTCGCGGCCGCCGCCAACCGGCTCGGTTACACCCCCTCCGCCGTCTCCCAGCAGATGGCCGCCCTGGAGCGGGAGATGGGCGTGACGCTGTTCGAGCGCTTCGCCCACAGCGTGCTGCCGACCAGCGCCGCCGAGGTGCTGGCCAGGCACGCGGAGGTCGTGCTCATCGACATCGAGCGCATGACCTCCACCGTCCAGGAGGTGCACAGGAACAGCGAGCGGCAGATCCGCCTGGGCATCTTCCCGAGCTTCGCCGACGTGCTGACCGGCGTCCTGCGCGACATGGAGCCCGCCGACCGCGCCGCCATCCGGCTCTCCGTGGCCGAACCCTCACAACTCATCCCGCGCCTGGGCGCAGGCGGCGAACTGGACGCGGCCATCGTCTACCAGGTGGGCAACTCCGGCCTGTCGTGGCCGTCATCGCTGGGCCGGCGGTGGGTCGCCGAGGACCGCTACAAGGTCGTCCTGCCGCGCGGCTGGCCCGACCTGGCGCCGTACCGAGTGGAGCAGTTCGTCGACCTGCCGTGGATCGTGCACCATCCGGCGAGCAGCGACGCGTCCTTCTTCGACGGCGTGTTCGCGCGCTGGCGGCTGCATCCGAGGGTGACCTGCCACTCCGACGACTTCAAGATCACACTGGCCATGGCCGAGGCGGGGCTGGGCGCGGCGCTCGTCCCCGACCTCGCGCTGCGCGATCACGGCCGGGACATCGTGGTCGCCGACGTGCCATGGCTGAACACCAGTCGCAGCATCTTCACCCTCGTCCGCCCCGACCGCGAGACCGCCCGCCTGCAGTCACTCCTGGACGCACTGGTCGTCTGACCGCCCCCGCCTGGGCGGCCGCTCGCTCGCAAGCCGCCCAGGACGCATCCCGAGCCGTCCGGGACGCGGGCTCGCAAGCCGCCCGGAGTCCTCGATCGCAAGCCGTCAGGCGGACGGCGCTCCTGACAGACCGTAGCCGCGCGATCATGTGGATGTTATCTTGCGCGGATGAGATGGGTTCGCCTGGCGCCGGCCGTGGTCGTCGGGATGCTGGTCACCGCCTGCGCGGACGGCCCGCCACCGGCCACCCCGGCGACGACGGCTCCGGCGACCGCCTCCCCCGCCCCGGCGACCACCGCCGCCGGCCCGTCCCCTTCCGGATCACCGGCGACGCCGAAGGTGACGCAGGACGTACAGAACGCTTTCCGGGCCGCGATGGACGCACACCCGGGCGCGGACAAACTGGACAAGTGCACCCGGCGCACCCCCCTGAGCAGCAGGACCTGCGGCAAAGCGCTCGCGGCGGCGGTCAAGGTCGCCGCCGGCACCGCGCGCCGGCTGCGCAAGCAATACCCGGAACATGCCGACCTGCTCTACGGCGGGGTGCTCCTCGCCGCCAGTGACATGCAGGAGATGCTCACGCGGATGCGCGACCCGATCCCCTGCTACGGGCTCAGCGACGCGCCGCAACCCCCGCCGCCGCTGCGCGCCGAGGCACAGGAGATCTGCGCCGAGGCCGCCGACATCACCAAGTCGACGTGGCGGATCTTTCTCGCGCAGGTCGAACGCTGACGTGCCCCGTCCCGCGCGTCACCCCGCCGGATTCCTGGACGGCACAGTTCTCCTGGAGTCAGGCCCGCCCTCCCGCTCCCCAGAACAGCGGCCCAGAGGTCGGGTGGACCGTGATGCGCCATCCGATCCGCTCGAGCTGTCGTTCGAGGTCCGCCGGGCGGTGCGGGACCTTGACGATCCGGTAGGCGGTCCCGTCCATGAGCCGGCGTTGGATGGTCACGGATTGCTCGCCCTCGATCAGCTCGTCGGCGGTCCGGTAACTGTCGTCGACGAAGAACACCCGCCCGTCCGGCTTCAGGCAGTCGGCCACCAGCGACCAGAAGGACACGAAGCGTTCCGGCGGAACGTGCGACAGCCAGAACCCGAAGAAGACGAGCATCGGTCGATCCCATGGATCGACCATCACAAAGCATCCCGCTGGCGGCAACAGGGCCACGTCGAAACCCTTGCCCATCTCCGTCCATGTCGTCCGGCCAACCGCCCCGGACCGATGACCCGGCTCAGGCCTGCGATCGGCTGGGCTCCTCGATCTCGCCGGCGTTGTCGGCTCGGGCCTCGGCTCGGGCCGGGAGAAGCAGGGCGGTGACCACCACGAGCACGGACAACACCGCGCCGATGATGAAGGCCAGCCGCATGCCGCCGAGGTTGGCGAGCACCTCCGTGACCCCCTCGGACCGCAGGGCCTCGGCACGCGCGCTCATCACGGTGATCACAAGCGCGGTCCCCATGGCGGCGGCGACCTGCTGCAGCGTGCTCAGGATCGAACTTGCGTGGGAGTAGAGCGACGGCGGAACCGCTCCGAGGCCGAGGGTGAACACCGGGGTGAAGGTCGCGGCCAGGCTCACCATCAGCAGCGCGTGCAGGCCGAGCAGCTGCCAGATCGGCATGGTCATCGTGACCTGGGTGAAGCCGATGAGCGCGAACATGATCCCGATCGCGCCGGGGATGACCAGGACCCGGCCGCCGAACCGGTCGAACAGGCGGCCGACGGTCGGACCGAGCAGCCCCATCGCCAGACCGCCCGGCATGACGAGCAGCCCGGTCTCCAGGGCGCTGAGCTGGCGGACGTTCTGGAGGTAGAGCGGCAGCAGGATCATCGAGCCGAGCATCGCCATGAACGACACCGACATCATGATCAGCGCGACGGTGTAGGTGCGGTGGCGCAGGGTGCGCAGGTCCAGCAGCGGCACGCCCCGCTTCTGCAACGACAGCTGCCGGACGACGAACACGGCGATGGACGCCAGGCCCGCGACCACGATCGCGGCCGCGACGCGCACGTCACCGCCCTCGAACCGGCTGAGCCCGTAGACCAGCCCGCCGAAGCCCGCGGCCGCGGTCACCACGCTCAGCCAGTCGACGGTGCCGAACCGGGGCTCCCCGACGTTCTTGAGCTGCCTCAACCCGCTCCACGTGACCACGGCGGCGATGGGGAGCACCACGGCGAACAGCAGCCGCCACGACCCGAACTGGAGGATCACCCCGGAGACCGTCGGGCCCATCGCGGGCGCCACCGAGATGGCCAGGCTGACGTTGCCCATCACCCGGCCCCTATCCTCCTCGGGCACCACCTGCATCAACGTGGTCATCAGCAGCGGCATCATCACGGCCGTCCCGGACGCCTGGATGATGCGGGCGGCAAGCAGCACCTCGAACGACGGCGCGACGGCGGCCAGCGCCGTGCCGGCCAGGAACAGACCCATCGCGACGGTATAGGCGCTGCGGGTGGACACCCGCTGCAGGAACCATCCGGTGATCGGGATCACCGCGGCCATGGTCAGCATGAAGGCGGTCGAGAGCCACTGCGCGGTCTGCTCGGTGATGTGCAACGCGCTCATCAACTGCGGGATCGCGTTGATCATGATCGTCTCGTTGAGGATGACCACGAACGTGGCCAGCACCAGCAGCCGGATCACGGGCGGGGTGCGGCCCTTGACGGCGGTCGCGGAGGTGGCGGGTGAGTCGAGCAGTGGGCCGGGCACGATACCTCGATCGGGGTTGTCGGGAGTGACATCGTCGCGGCTGGCATCCCAGCCTCGGGTCTCACAAGAAGTTGTGGTCATACACAGATTGACCTGCGCCACCGACAAAACTCATCGACCGCGCCCAACATTCCGACAAGTGCCACAAAATGTCACCCGATTTTCCGTGGCGCCCGATGACGACCTCCAAGCCGCGCCACGTCTCACCCATGACCTGTGCCGACTCCCTGAGCAGGACTGCGCCACCACCGCGGCGAACACCCAGCACGGGCATCGACGCCGCACACGCACGGCGGGCCCTCGTACAAGATGGCGGGGTGGACTTCCAACCGATCGAACGGCCCGCAGGGGCGTTCCAGGAGCCGGTGACCGCCGACCAGATCCGGGCGGTCTGCCGCCGGGTCTTCGGCCCGGGCGCCGCCGTGTCGTCCGTGGTCGAGCTGGGCCTGGGGATGTACAACACCACCTACCGCGTCACCGTCGAAGGCCGGAGCCGTCCAGTGATCGTGCGCTTCGCGCCCGGGCCGGACCGCCAGTTCGTCTCAGAGCGGGAGCTCATGCGCAACGAGTACGCCACCGTGCCCCACCTCACGAAGATCGCCCCGTTGATGCCACGCGTCATCGCGGCCGACTGGACGCACGAGCTCGTCGGCAGGGACTACATGGTGCAGACCCTGCTCGACGGCGTTCCTGCCGCCGAGGGGCTGCGTACGTATCCGCGCCAGGCACGGACGGGCTTCTTCCGGCAGATCGGGGAGATCGCCAGAGCGGTGCACGAGGTGCGAGGCGCGAGATTCGGCCCCGTGGCGGGCCCGGCGTACGACACGTGGAGCCAGGCGGTGACCGGGTCGTTGCAGGACATCGCGGCCGACCTGGACGGGCTGGGGCTGGACGCCGCCGACCTGCGCACGGCCGCGGCGCTGGCCGCCGAGCACCACGCCGTGCTGGACGAGATCACCGAGCCTCGCCTGCTCAGCGGTGATCTGTGGACCGTCAACATCATGATCGCTGAAGGTGCCCCCGAGCCGGTCATCTCCGGAGTGTTCGACCTGGACCGCACGCTGTGGGGTGACCCGGCCGCCGACTGGCCGATCCGGATGGCCGCGTCCAGGCAGGATGAGCGTGTCGCGTTCTGGGAGGCGTACGGGGAGCGGGACCGAAGCCCCGCGGCGGTGTGGCGGTCGCTGATCTATGAGATTCGCCACCTCGGGGCCGTCCGGCTGGAGCGCCACCGTCTCGGCAACCCCGGCGGGATCGGGGACTCGTACGACGCCGTGGCAGCCGTGCTGGCGGAGCTCACGTGAAGCGGCCCTCGCGCGGCCGGCTGCTACGCGGCGAACGCCGCCACGTGGTCGCGGGCGAAGTCGGCGAAACTGCGGGGCGGGTGGCCGGTGACGTCCTCGACATCGGTCGTCGTGAAGTCGCCGAAGCCGGAGCCCAGCGCCTGCCCGTACTCCACGAGCATCCCGGCGAGCCAGTCGGAGATGCCGCCGGCGACCATGCCCGCGTGGGCGTCTCCTGCGGCGGCGGCAACGTAGTGGATCTTCCTGCCGAGCACCTGCCCGAGTTGTTCGGCCGCCTCGGCGTAGGACAGCGTCTCAGGCCCGGACGGCGTGTAGATCTTGCCATGGTGGCGGTCCGGCTCCGCGCGCAGGATGTGGGCCGCGACGTCGGCGACGTCACGCAGGTCGATCATGCCGAGCCGGCCCTGCGCCATGTTGAGGGAGAAGGTCCCCTCATGGGCGATGCGGTCGGCCTGCCAGAGCAGGTTCTGCATGAAGGCGTGCGGGCGCAGGATCGTCCAGTGCAGGCCTGACGCCTGCAGTTCGTGGTCGGAGAGGGCGTGCAGGCGCCCGTTGGGGGTGGGAGCGTCGTGGGCGGCGCCGATCGCCGACAGGCGCACGACTCGTTCCACGCCGGCCTGGCGGGCCGCCCACACCGCGTTCATGCTGTTCTCGGGCGCTCGGGGATCCATCGCGGTCAGCAGCCACAGGTCGTTCACCCCCTTGAAGGCGGGCGGGAGCGTGCCCGGGTCGCCCAGATCCCCGACGACGACCTCGACGCCGCGTCGTTCCAGCGCGCCGGCCTTGGACCGGTCCCGGACCAGCGCCCGGAGGGCCAGGGCGGAGCCTTCGAGGGCATCGAGAAGTGCGCTCGACACGCTTCCGGTCGCCCCGGTGATGAGGACTGTGCGGCTCATCGTCCGTCCTTTCGTGAAAGGTTCCCTGCCCGTGCGGGTCAGGGCCTAGAAGGCATAATAGTACAAAAGTGTGACTATCACAATATGTGACTGGAACGGAGTGATACTATGCTTGCGTGACGCACGTTCCAGCCGGCGAACGCATCCGGATGATCACTCGGGATCCCGACCTCGGCATCCTCGCCGCGCGGTTGTTGTTCTCGTTGCAGCGGGAGGTCTTCGCGCGGCTCGCGGAGAGAGGGCACAGCGAGGTGAGCCCGCGCCACGGGGCGATCCTGGCCTACCTCGACGCGGACGGCGTGCGCGCGACGGAGCTGGCGCGGCTCTCGGGCCGGCACAAGCAGATCGTCGGCAGGCTGGTCGACGAGCTCGAGGCGCTCGGCTATGTGGAACGCAGGCCGGATCCGGCCGACCGCCGCGCGAAGCTCGTCGTGCCGACCGAACGCGGCCTCGACCAGCAACGTCACGCGGATGAGATCATCGCCGACATCGAGCGCCGGCACGCCGGCACGATCGGCGAGCCCGCCTACGCGCAGTTGCGGCGAGCGCTGATGGCGATCACCGACGAGACCGCGGCCGAGCCAGACCGACAGGACGACTCCAGATCAACGCCCTGCTGAATCCGTGTGCACTGGACGTGACAGGTCAAGGAGCGGTGAAATTCACGATGTCGCCTGCGGACAGCCACGTGCACAGCGAATGGTCCTGGGACGCCCCGTCAGGGTCGATGGAGCGCTCCTGCGCGCGGGCGGTGGAGCTCGGGCTGCCTGCGATCGCCTTCACCGAGCACGTCGACCACACGGTCTGGACGGTCGCGCTTGATGCCCTCGCCCCGGACGACCACCTCGCGACCTTGGCCACGCCGGAGGGGCTGCTGACTCCCCCGGCCTTCGACGCCGACGGATACCTGGAGGCGATCGAGCGGTGCCGGGAACGCTTCCCGGCTCTTCGCATCCTGAGCGGTCTCGAACTGGGCGAACCCCACTGGCACGCCGCCGCCGTCGCGAAGGTGCTCGAAGCCGGGCCGTTCGACCGGGTGCTCGGCTCCCTGCACTGCCTCCCGGACGTCGACGGCTTCGCCGAACCACCAGGCCTGTACGAGCGCCGGACCGCGGCCGACGTCATACGGCAGTACCTGGCCGAGATCGTCAGCCTCGTCACCGGCAGCGACGCGTTCTCCGTGCTGGCCCACATCGACTACCCGATGCGTTACTGGCCGGCGCGGGAGGCCGGTCCTTTCGATCCGGTGATGTTCGAAGAGGAGTTCCGGCACGCGCTGCGGATGACCGCCCGGTCGGGCAGGGCACTCGAGATCAACACCCGCATACCGTTGCACTCGGCCATCGTCAGGTGGTGGCACGAAGAAGGCGGGGAAGCGGTCACCTTCGGCAGCGACGCCCACGACCCCACAGCCGTCGCCCGCGGGTTCCGGGACGCGGCGGACATGGCGCGGGCGCACGGATTCCGCCCCGGGCGAGACCCGTACGACTTCTGGGCGCGCGTGGACTGACCGCCCCCGGGGGGCCTGGTCTACCGTCTGGATGACGGCGCGGCTCGGCCTGCGGGGACCCGGCGGCTTCTGGGCGGACCTCCGGTTCCCTGACGCGCTTCTCGTCGGCCTTGACTCGGGCACCGTCGAACGAGCCTTCGCCCTCTGAACGACACCCGCAGGTGGCCGGGACGGTGACCAGCCCATGCGGGCGCGGCCGAATCGGTGGGATACCCGGCCTTGAGCGCCCCAGCAGCCTTGCGACAGTGTTGTTCTCGCCCTTCGGTGCCATCGGCGTGCCGGCTGTCGACGGCGGTCGCAGCACGGCCGGCCGGAGGCATCGGCACTTCGCCGCAAGTGGCACGGGCGACACATCGTTGACCATGTAAGGAGTACACGCATGCCCAGAACTGCGACGACGCTGCTGCTCGCAGGGCTCTGCACCATCGCCGGCATGGCCGTCGCCACCCCGTCGCAAGCCGCGGCCGGCATCACCCCGGAGCGGGCGTGCGGGCCGGGCTACGTCCGGGTGAGCGACGGCACGCGCGAGATCAGATCCGGCAGCGCCGTGTACGGCCGCCTCTACCTGCTCTACAGCAACAGGACCGGCAGGAACTGCCTGGCCCTCATCAAGAGCATCAACACCCACACCAGCACGCGCGTCAAGGCCACCCTTCACGTCAAGGGAGCGGGCGGCAAGTCCACGTCCGGCAGGACCAGGTCCTACGCCACGGTCACCCGATCGGCTGCGGGCAGGTGCGTGATGTACTCGGGCGAGATCGCCAACGCCAGTGGCACCAAGGTGGCACGCGGCGGGCGCGGCTACTGGGGCAACTGCGGCTGACGGGGGAGTCAGCCGACCAGCAGCGTGGCGATGGCCGGGCCGAAGGCGGCGCCGAGCAGGTAGAGCAGGTTGAACAGGCCCATGGCCGTGGACCGCTCCCTGTCGGACACGGCCGCGGCGGCCCGGGTCGCGAAGGACCCCTGCCCGGAGGCCGCCGCGAGTGACGCCAGCGCCTGGGCGGCGAGGAGCAAAGCCCAGGCGCCGCTCACGGCGGCCAGCACCACGCCCGTCGAGCTCAGCGCGGCGAACAGCGCGACGGGAACCATCAGTCCGCTGCGGGCGGTGAGCATGATCATCAGGTAGGACGCGAGGCCGCCGAACAGCAGCGGCCAGGTGATGGCCAGCCCCACCTGCCCGCTGCTCCAGCCCGCGTTCTGGACGAGCAGCGGCGGCAGCGCGTACATCATCCCGAAGTTGACGACCGCCAGCAGGAACGCCAGCCCGGCCGCGACCAGGAACGTCGGAGCGCACACGACCTCCACCGGCACGAACCCGTCCGGCCGGGCGCGCAGGCGCAGCGCGAGCAGCACCCCGGCGGCCACCGCCGCGCCGCCCGCGGGCAACCACGCGTGCGGCACGAACACCAGCGCCGTGACCAGTGCGGTCAGCAGCACGGCCCCGGCCAGGTCGAACGTCGTGCCGGACAGCGGCGTGACCGGCCGCCGGCGCAACACGAACGGCACGGCGATCACACTGAGCGCGGGGAGCGCCAGCGTAGCCCTCCAGCCGAGCGTGCCCGCGACCACGTCACCGGCGAGCGGCGAGGCCGCCCCCACTGTCGCCAGCGACGCCGCGACCAGCCCCATCGTGCGTGGTGAGCCGGCGATGCTCATCGCGATGGTGGTGAGGCCGGCGGTGCCCAGTCCCTGCAGCGCGCTACCGGCCACGAGGAACGGCAACGCCGGGGCGACCACCACCAGCGCCGCGCCCAGCAGCACGAGCGCGGCGCCCGCGAGCAGCGCCGTACGAGCGCCCCGGCGGCGCTGCAGGCCGGCCATCAGCGGGGTCCCCACCGCGATCGCCCACCCGAAGGCGGTGACGATCCAGGTCACCGCGCCGATCGTGACACCCAGGTCGTACGCCGTGTCGGCCAGGATCAGGCTGGGCCCGGCGATCCCGAAGGACAACGGGCCGGCCATCATCGCCAGCCACGCTCCAGGAATCCCGCGGGCCGGGTGCGAGGCGGCGGGACGGAGGTCGCCGGTCGCCGGGTGCGCGCTCATGGGGCGACCGACGCGGTGAGCGCCGGGTAGTCCGTGTACCCGCGGTGGTCGCCGCCGTAGAAGGTGGCGGGGTCGGCCTCGTTGTACGGTCCGCCGGCGGCGACACGTACGTGCAGGTCGGGGTTGGCCAGCCAGAGCCTGCCGAACGAGATCGCGTCGGCGAGCCCGGAGCGCAGCGCCTCCGTGCCCTCCTCGACGGTCGCGGCTCCGTCCCCGTCTCTGGGATGGGGGTTGAGCACGAGCGTCCCCGGCCACTCGGCGCGCAGCAGCTTGGTGATGTCGCGCGTGTCGTTCTCCGAGACGTGCAGGTAGGCCAGGCCGTAGGGAGCCAGCGCGCGGGCCAGCTCGGTGTAGAGCACCTCGGAGTCGCTCTCGTCCATGCCGTTGTAGGTGATGCCGGGCGAGACGCGGATCCCGGTGCGGGCCGGGCCGATGGCGTCGCTCACCGCGCGTACGACCTCCTCGGCGAACCTGATGCGCCGCTCCACCGTTCCGCCGTAGGCGTCGGTACGCCGGTTGGTGTTGTCCGACAGGAACTGGTGGATGAGGTATCCGCTCGCCCCGTGCAGCTCGACCCCGTCGAATCCGGCGGCCATCGCGTACCTGGCCGAGGCCACGAACTCCTCGATGCTCCGGGCGATGTCCTCCATGGTCATCTCTCGCGGGGTGGGCAGGTCGAGCAGCCCGTCGGGGGTGTAGAGCCGCTCACCTGAGGGGATCGGCGACGGCGCCAGCGGCAGCTCGCCTCCCGGGTACAGGTAGGGGTGCCCGATCCGCCCCGCGTTCATGAGCTGCACGAAGATCCGCCCACCACGCCGGTGCACCTCGTCGGTGACCCGCCGCCAGGCCTCGGCCTGCTCCGGCGTGTGCAGGCCCGGCGTGTCGATGTACCCCTGTCCGAGCACGCAGGGCTGCGTGCCCTCGGTGATGATCAGCCCGGCGCCGGCGCGCTGACCGTAGTACTCCGCGGTCAGCTCGTCCACCAGGCCGTCGCGGAAGGCGCGGCTGCGGGTCATCGGGGCCATGAGAAGGCGGTTGGACAGGTCCAGCCGGCCTACGGTCACAGGTTGCAGCAGTTCGTTCATGCCTCGACGGTAGGAACGAGCGCTTACGGGCCGAATCGGTAAGGTTACCGTGATTACGTACGGGTGGTCGGCGTACGTACGTACGGATCGGGGGCTCTGGGTGCTGTACGGCAGGTCAGTCGAGCAGGCCTCCATCCAGGCCCTCGTCGATGCCGCGCGCGCCGGACGCAGCGGTGGCCACGTGCTGCGCGGAGAGCCCGGGATCGGCAAATCCGCGCTCCTGGACTGGGCCGCCGGCTACGCGCAACAGGCGGGCCTGCGGACGTTGCGGGTCACCGGCATCGAGGCCGAGGCCGACCTGGCCTTCGCCGGCCTGGTGCAGTTCCTCTGGCCCGTGCAGGACCGGATCGGCGCGTTG
The DNA here is from genome assembly GCF_039871515.1 of Nonomuraea sp. B1E8. NCBI lineage: Bacteria > Bacillati > Actinomycetota > Actinomycetes > Streptosporangiales > Streptosporangiaceae > Nonomuraea > Nonomuraea sp. B1E8. The sequence goes on from NZ_JBDPLS010000001.1 coordinate 977,531, forward strand.
CCCGGCCCTCAGGCCGACGCGCTGCGCGCGGTTCTCGCGCTGGACGACGGACGGCAGGGCGCACCGGACCGGTTCCTGTCCGGGCTGGCCGTGCTGACCCTCCTCGCGGAGGTGGCCGAGGAGAGCCCGCTGCTCTGCCTGGTGGACGACGCGCAGTGGCTCGACCAGGCGAGCGCCGACGCGCTGCGCTTCGCCGCCCGCCGCCTCAGCGCCGATGGGGTGGCGATCCTGTTCGCCGCGCGGGAGGAGGGCTTCACCGCGACAGGGCTGCCCGAGACGCGACTCTCGCGCCTGTCCCCGGCGGACGCGGCATCGTTGCTGGCGGACCGGGGGCTCACACCGGCCGTACGGGAGCAGGTGATCGACGAGTCGGCGGGCAACCCGCTGGCGTTGATGGAGTTCTCCGTGGCGCAGCGGCCCTACCATTCGGCGGCCGGGCCGATGCCCGTCCCGGACCGGGTGCTGGCCGCGTACCGGTCACGGATCTCCGTCCTCCCGGACAGGACCCGCCTGATGATGCTGACGGCCGCCGCCGAGGCGCGCGGGCATCTGCCCACCCTGCTGAGCGCGGCCGAGACGTTGGGCGTCGGCCTGGACGACCTGGCGGAGGCCGAGCAGGCCGGGCTGGTCGACGTCACCGCCGCGGTCGTGACGTTCCGGCATCCGCTGATCAGCACCGCCGCATATCAGGGAGCGCCGCTGGCGCAGCGGATCCTCGTACACGAGGCACTGGCGCGCGCGGCCACCGACGACGACTGCCGGGCCCGGCATCTCGCCGCCGCCACGACGTCCCCGGACGAGAAGGTCGCCGAAGAGATCACTCGCGCGGCTGAGCGCGCCCGCGGCCGCACCGCGTACGCCGCCGCGGCCGGCCTGTACGAGCAGGCCGCGCAGCTCACCCCGGAACCGCGAGTACGGGCGGCGCGGCTGGGCGAGGCGGCCTGGCTGGCGCTGTCCGCGGGACACGCCCACCAGGCCGCGAACCTGGTCGGGCAGGCCGAGTGGCTGGTCGCCGGCCCGAAGTCGCCGGCGGTGCTGGCACCGGTACGGGCGGCGGTGGAGTTCGAGCTGGGCGAACGGCGGCTGGCGGCCCGGGTGCTGGTCGAACGTTCGTCGGACGCCGGCCCGGAGCAGGCCGCGCTGATGTTGCGCGCCGGCGCCGGTTACGGGTGGTTCTGCGGCGACCGGCAGGCCATTCTCGACGCGGCCGAGCGGCTGTGCGCGCTGGGGCGGCACGACCCGATGGTGTCCGGGATGGCGGCTCTCGTACGAGAGGACTACGCGCAGGGGTTGCCGTTGCTCGCGGAGTTCGTGGCCGGCGCCCGGCGGGCGGCGCCGGACGCGTGGCGCGCGGCGCGGGATCTCCCTTCGGGCGCGCACCGGTGGCGGCCCGATGACGAGGTCCTGACGATGGCATGGGGCGCGTTCTGCGCGATGATCATCGGTGCGGACGCCGCCGCCACGGAGCTGGCACAGGCCGAGGTGGCCCGCTGCCGCCGGCACGGCCTCGTCGGCGCGCTGCCGCAGGTGCTCCAGGACCTCGCCGGCGTGCAGGTGCAGGAGGGCCGGCACCGCGAGGCCGAGGCGTCCGTCGCCGAAGCCGTCCAGCTGGTCCGCGACATCGGGCTGGAGCACCGCGTGCCGAGGCTCAACTCCGTGCTGGCGCGGGTCGCCGCCATCGAAGGCGACGAGGAGCGCTGCCTCCAGCTGGCCGGGGACGAGCCCAACACCGGCGGCATGGCGGGCACCACCGCGCTGAGCCTGCTCGACCTCGGACTGGGCCGCCATGCCGCAGCGCTCGACCGTCTGGAGGCGGCCGCCCGCGGCCCGCTGCGGCACGCCTCCGGCCTGATCAGCGCCGGCGCCGACCAGGTGGAGGCGGCCGTCCGGCTCGGCGAGCCCGAACGGGCGGCCGAGCCCCTGCGCCGCCTGGAAGCATGGGCGCTCGCCGGAGAACAGCGATGGGCACAGGCGGTGAGCGCCCGCTGCCGGGCCCTGGTCACCGACGACGAGGCCCACTACCTGCGCGCGCTCGAGGCACACGAGGACGCGGGCCGGCCGTTCGAACAGGCACGCACCCAACTGCTCTACGGCGAGTGGCTGCGAAGGGCCAAGCGGCGCAGCGACGCCCGGGTGCCGCTGCGCTCGGCTCTCACCGTCTTCGAGCGGCTGCACGCCACGCCGTGGGCCGAACGGGCGCGGGCGGAACTGCACGCGACCGGGGAGACCCTGACGCGGGCCGAGCCCACGGCCGCCAACCCCGTGGAGCGGCTCACCTCACAAGAGCTCCAGGTCGTCCGTCTGGCAGCCGACGGCGACACCAGCCGGGAGATCGCCGCCCAGCTCTTCCTCAGCCCGCGCACGGTCGAGCACCATCTCTACCGCGCCTTCCGCAAGCTCGGCATCCGCTCCCGGCGCGAGCTGAGCCGCATCGACCTCTCCTGACGGTCTGAGCACATCCGGACGACATAGGCGATCCGGCTTTCACCGCGGCGCGAATGTGCTCGCGAGTCGCGCAGTCCGGGCGGCCAACTCGGCGATAGTGATGCGGTCGAAGTCGCGTACGGCGCTTCGGACGTGAACATGCGTGGTCCCGACCAGCTCCGGCGGGATGCCGTCCCGCCCGTGCAGGGCACCGTAGACGCTACCGACCGTCGCGGCATTGGAGTCGGTGTCACGACCGCCCGAGATGGTGATGCCGATCGCGTCCATGAAGTGCCCACCCCACAGCAGGCCGATCGAGATGAGCGCCGCGTTGTTGACCGTGTGCACCCAGGGGTAGTCGCCCAGTGCCTCGTCCACCCAGTCAAGCGCCTCCTCTCGCCCGGCACCCTGCTCGCGCAGCGAGAGCACATGAGCGAGGGCGGAATGGAGCCTGGACCGGGGCGGCACCACAGACAGCGCGTGGCGAAAAGCCTGCTGAACGCTGTCGACGGCGAGCGCCGCGGCAACGAGCGCGGCCGCCCACATCTCGCCGTACTTGCCGTTGGCCGTGTGGCTCAGCCGGGCGTCCACGAGCGCCAGGCGAGCCGCGCCCGCGGGATCGCCTGGCGAGACGTAGCCGAAGGCGTCGCCCCGGATGAGCGCCCCGATCCACTCCCGGTACGGATTGTCGGTGGTCGCGGTGGCGGGCGGGCGCAGACCACCGATCAGGTTGCGGTACGCCGCCCGCTCGGCGGTGTAGGTCTGGGTGAACGGCACCCTGTCCAGCCACGTGGCCGCGACCTGCTCCGTGGTGAAGCCGGCTCCGTGTGTCTCCAGGACGTGCAGGGCCAGAATCGTCCAGTCGATGTCGTCGTCGCGGGGCACGTCGACGAAGCGACCGGCCGTCGCGACCGGCGCGGACAGATGCAACGCGCCGACTCCTTCGGGCAACGGGTCCAGCAGGGGGAGGTACCCGGTCTGCGGCCACTGCCCCGCGGCGCGAAGGTAGGTCGCGATCTCGGCGCGGGTCAGGCCTTCCACCGGCTTGCCGAGCGTGTTGCCCACCGCGCGGCCCAGCCAGGCACCGTGGATCCGGCCCGGCAGTAGCTCTCGGTCGGCTTCGACCGGCGATACTGTGGCGGCGTGCTCCAGCAGCACGCGGTCGTCTTCCGGCTCCTCGAAGTCCCAGCCGGGGTCCCGTTCGAGCTCCGCCAACCGCGTCCGCACCTCGGCCAGCCCGGCGAGGTCGCCCTCGGTCGCCGCTTCGCGGGCAGCGGCCCCCAGGCCACCGACCTGATACCCGCTGAGGGCAAGCTGCTCGGCCTCGTCGGGGACGAGGTCGCGCGGGTCAAGTACGTCGTGCACGTTGCGTCCTAGCTCGAAGGAATGGGGAGGGGTCGGGTCAGCCCTTGATGGCCCCGGACAGGAAGCCCTGGGTGACCTGCTTCTGCATCGCGACGAACAGCACTACGACGGGCAAAATGGTGATCAACGTGCCCGCCGCCAGCGGCCCGATGTCGATGGAGCGCCCCCCGAGGAAGAGGTACAGGCCCGTCGTCAGCGGCCGGTACTCACCGCTGGGGATGTACAGCAGCGGCACCAAAAAGTTGTTCCAGTTCTGCAGGAAAGTGAACACGGCGAGTGCGCCGATTCCCGAACTGACCAGAGGGAGAATCACCTTCAGGAAGATCTGCCACTCGGAGGCACCGTCCATGCGCGCGGCCTGGTCCAGCTCGACAGGGAGGTCGGAGAAGAACGCGCGCATGAAGAACGTGCCGAATGACAGGCCCGTGCTGGCCAGCACCAGGTTGACCCCGAGCAGGCTGTCCAGCAGTCCCATGCTGCGGAGCTGGAAGTACAGCGGGATCATGTAGGTGAAGAACGGCACGAGCAGGCCCAGGACCACCAGGTAGAACAGGAGGCTTCGCCCTGGGAACGGCAGTCGCGCGAACGCGTATCCGGCCATCGTCGAGAGCACCACGACGAGGAGCGTGCTCGGCACCGACAGCAGGAAGCTGTTGACCACGTAGCTGCCGAAGTCCCCGACCGTCCAGGCCTTCTCGATGTTCTCGGTGGAGAACGACGAGAACAGACCGAAGGGGTTCACCTTCACGTCGTGGCCGGTCTTCAGCGCCGTGGAGACCGTCAACACCAGGGGGAAGAGCATCAGCGCGGACAGGCCGAGCAGGAGAAGGTGCTTGCCGGTCAGCAGGAGGCGACCGCGCGTGCTGGATCCAGCGGAGTGGTAGCTCATGCGCCCATTCCTTGGAGTGAGAGCTTGCGTTGCAACCGGTTCATCCAGACGGCGAACGGGATGGATATCACCGTGATGACCAGCGCGAGCGTGGTGCCGTAGGAGATCCGGTTGAGCTGGAATGCGCTGCTGTAGGCGTAGGTCCCGAGCACCTCCGTGGCACCGGCCGGACCGCCGCCGGTCATGACGAAGATGATGTCGAAGACGCTGAAACCACCCAGCAGAGTGATGGTGGTGACCATGAGGAACACCGGCATGATCTGCGGAAGAATGATGTGGCGCAGCCGCTGGAAGCCGTTCGCCCCGTCAAGGCGGGCGGCGTCGACGAGGTCGATGTCGACGTTCCGCAACGCCGACAGGAAGATGATGAAGACGAAGCCGACGGTGGCCCAGATCGCGGTGCCGAGTACGGCGTACAGCGCGGTGTCCGGGTCACCGAGCCACCCCTTGGCGAGCGACCCCAGCCCCACCGTTTCGAGGACACGGTTGAGCCAGCCTCGCGAGGGTTCGTAGATCCAGCCCCAGACGACACCGACGGCCACCTGTGGCAGCACGAACGGCAGGAAGAACGCGATCCGGTAGAGCACGCTCGCTCGTCGGACGTTCCATACCAGCACGGCGAGTCCCAGCCCGAACACGATGGGAGAGGACGTTCCGATGACGATCCAGATGACGTTGTTCTTGAACGCGGCCCATACGTCCGGGTCCTGCGCCAGCTCGGTGAAGTTGGACAATCCGATCCATGGCGGGGTGGGGTCGAAGCCATTGAAGTCGACGAAGACGTAGTAGATCGCGCTCGCCATGGGCAGCAGCAGAAAGACTGCCACCATGGCGATCAGCGGAGCCACCATGAAGACACCCAGCCGCGCCTGCGCCCTGCGGGTGACGCGCGGAGTGTCCGCCTTGATGGTTCGCCAGGGCCGGCGACGGGTCGGCGTCCCCCGTTCCGGCGCCGTCGTCGGTGCTGGAGCTGTCGCCTTGGTCGAAGCGCCTGTGTTCACTGCTCTGCCGCTGCCTTGAGACTCGCGGCGACTTCCTCAGCGGTCTGCTGACCGGTGAGGACAGCCTGCACACCGTCGTACATCGCCTCGCTGAGAGTGTCGGAGACCATCACGTCGATGTTGTGGCCGAAGTCGCCGCCTGCGCCCACCTTGGCGGTGTCGTCCAGCACCTGGGTCAACAAGGGCGAGACGTTGAGGTCGGCGGTGTCCATGGGCCTCGGGGGGATCGTGTGCAGGTTCTCGACCGTCCAGCGGCCGTGCTCCTCGGACTGGAGGAAGGTGAGGAACTTCTCCGCGGCTTCCTTGTTCGACGCGGTCGCGGAGATCCAGGGCCCGGAGCCCAGGCCACCGGTGAAGATTCCGGGACCATCGGGCGCGGGGAAGGGGATGTACCCGACCTCGAAGTCCGCCTGGTCGTCGATTTCGCCGACCAGCCAGCTGCCGGTAGGGATCATGGCGGCTTCACCGGAGAAGAACATCGCGGTCGAGGTGTCGTAGTCCACCGAGGTGGGTGACTTGGGAAGATACCCCGCCTTGTTGAAGTCCGCCCACAGTTGCAGCGCCGCCGTGACCTCCGGGGAGTCCCAGGACTTCTTGCCGCTGAACAGGGCCTCCATCCCGTCCCCGCCGATCGCGCTCGAAAGGGCCATGCTGAGGAGGTGTCCGCCCTCCCAGGCTTCCTTGTCGCCGACAGCCATCGGCACCTTGCCGGCCACGCGGATCTTCTCCGCGGCCTTCTTGAGGTCATCCAGGTTCTGCGGCTGGGCGAGCCTGAGATCGGCGAAGATCTTCTTGTTGTAGAAGAGACCGATGGTCTCGAGCTCCCCCGGGATCCCGTAGACCTTCCCGTCGTAGGTGACTCGCTCCTTGGCGAAGTCGAAGGTTTTCCAGTCGTACTTCTTGTATGCGGCGGTCAGATCCTGCACCAGACCGGCCTTGACGAGCGCCCCGCCGAAGCTCGGCCCTGAGCCCCAGCTGAACACGTCGGGCCCTTCACCGGAACGGAGCTGGGTCTGCAGGACCGTGCGCATGTTGTCGAAGGGCAGCGTGGTGACCTTCACGTCGATGCCCGACTTCTTCTCGAAGCCAGCGATGGTCTCCTTGAGGGCCTTCAGAGCTTCCGCGTCCTCCGGCTCCTCGATGAGGTACTTGAGCGACTTGGAGTCGTTGTCGTCGGAGGAGGGGGAAACCCCTCCGGTGCACGCGGCCGCCAGAAGGCACGCCGCGGCGGCGGCCAGAATCCTAAGGGGTGGGATGTGCATGCGTGAGCCTCTCGGTAAGCGTGCCCTGTTATGTCACATGGGACGCGATCCGGGCCGACATAATTTCATCGCGAAATTATGCAGTCAAGAGGGCGCTCATCAAACCTCAGGGAAAGCCGGCTTTGATCGCAACTACTGCCGCTCCCCGAGCCCATTCCAGGAAGTCCATCGACCGGATCACCGGATCCAACACGCTGACCTGCTCGTCGGCGTATTCGGCGCGGCCGGCGCGCAGGCTGTCAGGCGCGATCTCGACAAGCCGCACGCCTTCTCCGGACAGGATGATGCGGTCGACTCCGGTCAGCGCGGTGATGGCTGCCGTCGCGCGGCCGACAGCGTGTGCCGCCTCGGCGACGACGCGCGCAGCCGCCGGGTCACCGGCTTCGGCGAGCTCGAGCACCTCGTCGTAGGTGGTGAGCCGCCCGCGCGCGAGGGAGACGGTGTGGGCCATCGCACCAGAGGTCACGAGGGCCGTCATGCAGCCGCGATGGCCGGCGGGGCACAGCGGCCCATGCGGATCGACAGGCAGGTGGCCGATCGGGCTGACTAAGGTCGGGACGAGTTCGTGGTTGATCACGAGCCCGTACCCCACACCGGCACCGACCGTCAGCAAGGCGAAGTCCGGATACGTGCGCCCATAGCCGAACCACTGCTGCGCCATCGTGAGACCCACCACGTCGTTGGCCAGGAACAATGGGGCCTCGACCCGCTCGGCGAGCAACGTACGGAACGGCACCTCGTGCCAGTCCAGGAACGGCGAGTCAGCCACGGTCTCGCCCTTGGCCACCCGTCCACCCACGGTCACGCCGACGCCCCTCACGGGCCGGCCGGCTTTCTCCTCCATCCGGGAGACGACGCCGGCGACGGAGGACACGACGTCCGGCACGTTCAGCGACGGCTCGGGCAACGTCTCGCTGGCCAGCACCTCGGCCCGGAGGTTCGTGAGCACCGCGTAGATCGACTCCCTGGTGAGCTTCACGCCGACGTACCGGTGGTCGTCAGCGACGACATCGAGGAGGACCGACGACCGCCCGCGACCGGTCGTGCGCACGGACTCGGACTCCACCAGGACACCCGCCTCGAGCAGCGGCCGCACAAGGCGGGTCAGCGTCGGCGCCGACAGACCGGTCTTCTTCGCGAGCTGGGCCCGGGATTGGGCACCGTGCACGAGAACGTCGATGGCGACCGCCTTCGACGCGGCAGGCAGGTCCGGGCGCATTGATCCTCCTGATCCGAGGCCTGGTCCGACCGCCCCGGAACAGGGGGTCGTCCACCGGCGATCCGTGTGGCATGCTGTCCAGTTATAGTTTCGCAGTGAAATTATAACTGGAGCGCACATGAGTTTGTCGACGGCCGGGTCCGTCCGGGTTCACACGCTGACCGCCGCGGCCACGTCCCTCGTGGTCGACGTCAGCTCGGGCGTGCCGCGGGTTCTGCACTGGGGGGCGCGGCTGGACGACAACCCCGCCCACGAACGGTTCCTCGCCACCCTGAGCGAGGCGCAGTTCGGAGCGGACGGACTGCCCGGGCAGCACCGGCACCCCGCCGTGCTGCCCGAGCAGTCGGCCGGCTGGATGGGCACCCCTGGCCTGGAGGGACATCGGAACGGGACCGCCTTCAGCACGCAGTTCGTCGCCACTGGACACGAGCTGTCCGGCCGGCCGGACCAAGGTCAGGTGCTCGTGAGCCGGGCGGTCGACGAGGCCGTACAACTCGCCCTGACGACGACCATCGAGTTGTCCGCCGAAGGAGTCGCGCGCCTGCGGGCGGCCTTGACCAACACCGCGGAGAGCGGGACCTTCACGGTTGATGCCATGCGCCTGGTGCTCCCGGTCCCTGCTGAGGCGCAGGAGATTCTCGACTTCACCGGGCGCCACCTGCGAGAGCGCTCCCCTCAGCGGCATCCCTTCCACGCCGGCACACACGTACGCGAGGGCCGCCGCGGCCGCACGGGCTCCGACGCGAGCTTCCTGCTCGTGGCGGGAACGACCGACTTCGGCTTCCGGCGTGGAGAAGTGTGGGCCGTTCACACCGCCTGGAGCGGCAACCACGTCACGTTCGCGGAGCTCGGCCTCAACGGGCTACGCCTTCTCGGCGGCGGCGAGGTCCTCCTTCCCGGTGAGGTGACCCTCGAGCCTGGCAACACCTACACGACACCCTGGCTGTACGCCGTCCACGGCAACGGGCTCGATGCGGTCGCCGCCGCCTTCCACCAGCATCTCCGGGCGCGGGCCACCCATCCGGCCTCGCCGAGGCCCGTCGTCCTCAACACCTGGGAAGCGGTCTACTTCGACCACGATGTGGACACTCTGATCGAGCTGGCGACGCTTGGCAGCAAGGTGGGAGCCGAACGCTTCGTCCTCGACGACGGCTGGTTCCTCGGCCGCCGTGATGACCGGAAGGGGCTCGGTGACTGGCAGGTCGATCCCGCCATCTGGCCGAAGGGCCTCCACTCCCTGGTCGAGGCTGTCCGGAGCCTGGGCATGCAGTTCGGGCTCTGGTTCGAGCCGGAGATGGTCAACGATGACTCGGAGCTCGCCCGCGCGCATCCCGAGTGGATCCTGGCACCGGGCGACGGACGCCTCCCCCTCACGGGCCGCCACCAGCACGTGCTCAACCTCGCCATTCCGGACGCCTTCGACCACGTGCTCGAGTCGATCAGCGCGCTCATCGCTGAGTACCGGATCGACTACATCAAGTGGGACCACAACCGCGACCTGGTCGAAGCCGGCGACCGCCGTACCGGCGAGGCGAAGGTGCACGCACAGACTCTGGCGGCGTACGCCCTGATGGACGAGCTGCGCCGTCGGCATCCCGGGCTCGAGATCGAGTCCTGCTCCTCCGGCGGAGGCCGGGTCGACCTCGAGGTGCTCCAGCGCACCGACCGGGTGTGGGCGAGCGACTGCATCGACCCGCTGGAACGGCAGCGAATCCAGCGATGGACCGGTCTCCTGCTGCCGGCCGAGATGGTCGGCAGCCACGTCGGCGCCCCGACCGCCCACACGACCGACCGCACGCACTCCCTGGCCTTCCGGGCGGCCACGGCCCTGTTCGGCCACTTCGGCATCGAGTGGGACCTGCGCAACGCCTCTCCCGAGGAGTTGGAGGAGCTCGGCGAGTGGGTGGCGCTGTACAAGCAGGAGCGCGAGCTGCTGCACAGCGGCACCGCGGTGCACTGCGACTACCCCGACGACGCCTACTGGGCCCATGGTGTGGTGAGCCGGGACCGGACGCGAGCACTCTTCACCTTCGTGGCGCTCGACACGTCCGCGGCCGCGCAGCCGGGCCGGATCAGGCTGCCAGCCCTGGACCCGGACCTGTCCTACCGCGTCGAGTCCGTGCCGCTCTCGGCCGGCGCCCTCGTGCGCACCCGCAGCGGGCAGCCCTCCTGGTGGCTCGACCGTCCCGTCATCTCCGGCAGGGCGCTGGAGGCCGTCGGGCTGCAGGGACCCATGCTGTACCCCGAACAGGCGCTCGTCTTCCGCCTGGCCGCCGATCAACCCACACTGAAGAGGAGCTGAAAGCCCGTGGGACACCTTGTACGTTTCTCCTCGCCAGGCACGGTCGACGTGATCGAGGTCGAGGACCCGTCACCGGGTCCCGGGGAGGTCCTGCTGGAGACGGCGTACTCCGGGATCTCCGCCGGCACCGAGCTGACGGCCTACCGGGGCACGAACCCCTACCTGGCGAGTGAGTGGGACCCGGCCCGCAAGCTGTTCGTCCCGGGCAGCTCGACCATGTCCTACCCGATCGACGCCTGGGGTTACGAAGAAGTCGGCCGGGTGGCCGCGGTCGGATCCGCAACCGACGAGGACCTGGTCGGCAGGCTGGTCTGGGGATCGTGGGGGCACCGGTCGACGGTCGTGCGCCCGGTCGAGTACGCCAGGGAGAGGCTCCTGCCCGGCGTAGAGCCGATGATGGGCGTCTTCGGGCGGATCGGCGCGATCGCCTTCAACGCGATCCTCGACGCCGACATCCACCTCGGCGAGTCGGTGGTCGTTTTCGGAGCCGGCGTACCCGGCCAGATCGTCGCCCAGCTGGCCCGCCTCAACGGCGCGCGGGTCACGGTCGTCGACCCGGTTCCGACGCGGCGCGCCCTCGCCGAGCGGCTCGGCGCCGACAAGACGCTGGACCCGACCAGTGACGACGTCGCCGCCGCGGTTCGCGCCGCCACCGACAACCGGGGAGCGGACGTCGTGATCGAGATGAGCGGCGCGTACCAGGCGCTCCAGGAAGCGGTCCGCACCGTCGGCTACAACTCCCGCGTGGTCGCCAGCGGGTTCTTCCAGGGGCCGGCGACGCCCCTGAAGCTGGGTGAGGAGTTCCACCACAACCGGGTCGCCATCATCTGCTCGCAGATCTCGGGGGTGGCGGCGCACCTTCAGCACCGCTGGAGCGACCTGCGCATGTCGCGCACGATCCTGTCACTGGCGCATGACGGCAAGCTCGCCCTGGACGACCTCGTCACCCACGTCTTCCCCGCCAAGAGGGCATCGGACGCCTTCGACATGCTGGACAAGACGCCTCAGGACGCCCTTCAGGTCGTCCTCGACTACAGAGAGACCGCATGACTGACGTACGACCTTCTCCCATGTCCAAGGGCGAGGTGGGCTGGGGCATCCTCGCGACCGGGGGCATCGCCAACGCCTTCACCCGCGACCTTGTCGCGCACGGCCACCGCGTCGACGCGGTCGGGTCGCGGTCGGCGGACAACGCGCGTGCCTTCGCCGAGAAGTGGGGCATCGAGCACGCTCACGGTTCGTACGACGAGCTCGTGGCCGACCCTGACGTCGACATCGTCTACGTGGCGACCCCGCACAACTTCCACGCCGCCAACGCGACGGCCGCCCTCGAGAACGGCAAGCATGTGCTGGTCGAGAAGGCGTTCACCGTCAACGCCGCCGAAGCTCGCGCCGTGTTCGAGCTCGGTCGCAGCAAAGGGCTCCTCGTCATGGAGGCCATGTGGACGCGCTTCCTCCCGCATATGGCGTACGTGAGATCGGTCATCGAACGCGGCCTCGTGGGCGAGGTCCGTTCGCTGCACGCGGACCACACGCAGCGGCTCCCGTCAGACCCCGCCCACCGGCTCAACAACCTCGACCTCGCCGGCGGCTGCCTGCTGGACGTCGGCGTCTACCCGGTGTCCTTCGCCCACGACATCCTCGGCGATCCTCTGGAGGTCACCGGGCGCGGCATCCTGAGGGACACCGGCGTCGATGTCTGTGTGGCGACGGTCATGCGTCACCAGAACGATGCCGTCTCGACGACGTACTCCTCCATGGAGACCAGAGGCCCCAACACCGCCGTGGTGCTCGGGACCGAGGGCCGGATCGAGATCGGCTCGGTCTGGTACTTCCCTGCGGCGGTCACCGTGAAGAACGCGGCGGGGCAGGAGCTGGAACGGTTCGACGAGCCGGTGACCGGCAGAGGCATGCAGTACCAAGCCGCGGAAGCCGAGCGACTGATCGCTGAGGGCGAGGTGGAGAGTCCGCTGATGACCCACGAGCAGTCGGTCGCGGTGATGGCCACGATGGACGCCATACGCGAGCAAATCGGGGTGCGCTATCCCGGCGAATAACGCCAGGTAGCCGTGGAGTGCTTCCCCCCCGGACGTGGGGGGCTGCCGGCCCGGGGCCGGCCGCCCCCGCGACCGGGCGAAGACCTCCGCGTAGCGCACGGCGATGTCCGGCGCGTCTCCGCGCAACACCTCTCCCCAGGGCGGAACTCCTCCGCGTGCACGGCCAGGGCACCGACACCGACGACCGGCGTGAGCGGGCGGCGCACGGAAACCCGTTCCCGGCCAGCCGGGCCTGCGCTGTCACACATGACCCCGCCCGGCCGTCGTCGCCGTGCGCGAACTTCACGTCGGTCGGCATGACGAACATGGCCTGGTAGAGGGCGGGCCGCTCAGTGGCGAACTCCAGGTAGGCGCGGCAGACGGCGTGCAGGGCCTGCCGCGGCTCGGGGCCGGCCGACCGGGCGCGGCGCAGGTGGGCGGCGAGCTCGCCGAAGCCGTCGATCGCAACGGCGCGCACGATGGCGTCCTTGCCGCTGAAGTGGCTGTAGAGCACCGGCTGGCTGTACTCGACACGCTCAGCGAGCCTTCGCGTGGTCACCGCCTCCCAGCCTTCGGCCTCGGCGAGTTCGCGGGCGGCTGTGATGATCAGCTGATGGCGTTGGGCGCGCTCACGTACACGGCGCTCTCTGATGACCGACACGACCCGACCCTAGCAACGCTAGACATTCTGCCAGAGGTATAGCTATCGTCGACACATCATCTAGCTCCGCTAGATAGCGTACCGAGAGGAACAAGCATGCTCACCAATGTCGCCACCGTGCTCGCCGGACTGGTCGGGGTGGGCGTCATCGTCATGGGCGTACGTGCGTTGTGGGCGCCACAGGGCGCGGCCGGCTTCGGCATCCCCGACACGCCGACCGAGGACCGCACCTTCCGGGCATGGCTGGCCGTCAAGGCCGTGCGCGACATGGCCAGCGGGCTCTTCATCCTCATCCTGCTGGCCGGCGGATCATCCCACCTGCTGGGCTGGGTGATGCTGGCCGCGACCGTCATACCCGTGGGCGACGCGTTGATCGTGCTGCACAACAACGGCCCCAAGGCAGCCGCCTACGGCGTCCACGGCGCCACCGCAGCGGTGATGCTGGTGATCAGCGTGCTCCTCCTCATCGCGTAACCGGCTCGGCCCGCTTTCTGCGGCACCCATCTCCGGACCGGTGAGGAATCGTGATCTATAGCGGGCTTCATCGGCCTCGACGAAGCGCTGCAATTGAGGGATGAAGCGCAGCCACCCCCGAGTGCCGGCCCGGGAGATCATCGCTGCGGCGGCAGCGGCCAAAGCCCGCCGCGCCATCCGCGCCGCAGCACGTGCCGCCGAACCTGAGCAGACGCCGCCACCGGCAGATGCCGAGGCGCCACAAGTGCATCCACGGGGGCGCCTCTGGCTTCTTCCGGTTGCGGCCCTGATCGTGGTCGGCGCAGTAGCGGCCGCAACCCGATCCCTCCCGGACTGGGCCCGATGGACGTTCGCCGGAGTCGCCCTGGCCGGAGCGTCCTGCCTGGTGATCGCCTTCCTGCTCGGCCCGGCAGCCCGCCGCCTGGCCGGTGAGCGCGCCGTCCTCACCGCTGCCGAGCGGCGGGAGATGACCGCCAGCGAGCGAGTCGAAGCGGTCAATGCCGCCAGGCACACCCTCATCCAGGCCGCGACCGGGCTGGTCGTGATCGGCGGCGTCGTGTTCACCGCACAAGGCCTGTCGTATACCGCGCAGACCCTCGACGCCACGCGCCAGGCACAGTTCACCGACCGTTACACGAAAGCCGTCGACCAACTCGGCTCCAACAAGCTCGATGTACGGCTCGGAGGCGTCTACGCCCTCGAACGCGTCGCCAGGGATTCACCCCGCGACCATCAGAATGTCTACGACGTCCTGACGGCGTTCGTCCGCGAACACGACCCCGAACGTACGGCGAAGCTCCCTGCGAGACCGGCCACTGACATCCAGGCCGCGCTGACCGCAGTGGGCCGCCGAGAGGCCCGACTGGATGCCGGCGCCATCAATCTGATGGAGATCCGCATGCCCGGTGCAAAGCTGGCCCGCGCGAACCTGAGCGACGGCGACCTGAGCAACGCGACCCTGGCCAACGCGGACCTTCTGAAGGCGAACCTGACCCAGACCAACCTGGCCGAAACGAACCTGGCCGGCGCGACCCTGGCCGGCGCGAACCTCACCAGAGCGAACCTGACCAACGCGAACCTCGCCGACGCGGACCTCGCCGCGACGAACATGACCTACGCGAACCTCACCGAGGCGACCCTCACCGACGCGGACCTCACCGAGGCGACGCTGACCAACGCGGGCCTGTTCGAGGCGCAGCTCGCCGAGGCGACCCTGAGCGACGCGGACCTGACCAGCGCCAGCCTGCTCGGCGCCGACCTGCGCGGCGCGACCCTGGACGGCGCGGACCTGACCAGCGCCGGTCTGAACGACGCTGACCTGCCCGGCGCGGATCTGAGCGGCGCGAACCTGAGCCTCGCGGGCCTGAGCGGCACGGATCTGCGCGGCGCGAACTTGCGGAGCGCGAACCTGTTCAGCACCGACCTGCGCGGCGCGGACCTGACCAACGCCGACCTGCTCGGCGCGAACCTACGCGGCACGGACCTGAGCGGCGCGAATCTGACCAACGCCAACCTGACCGGCGCACGCCTCACCGGCGCGAACCTGAGCGCGGTCTCCGGCCTGACGGAACAAGACGTACGACGCCAAGCCTTCGTCGATGCGACGACTCGCTTCTGAAGCGGCCGCGAAACATCGTGCACGGCCTCATCGGCACGGTCACGGGGTGAGGACGATACGACCGAACACGGTTCCGTTGTCCATCTGACGATGCGCCTGGGCAGCCTGATCGAGCTTCAACACCTCGTGTACGACAGGGTGCAGGCGCCCCTTCGCGGCCGCGTCGAACTGCTCGGAACGAACGGTGTTGCGCGCGACGACGGGGACCGTATTGAGGCTGAACGTCGCGAACGAGCGTGACTGTTGGAAGGACCGCATGAGGTGCATCCCGAAGTCTGCCGGCGGCATGCCTGCCACGACGCCGACGGCGACCATGCGGCCGTTGGGCGCGAGCCGGTCGATGAACGCAGGCAGGTCGTTCCCGCCGACGATGTCGATGATCACGTCGAATGTGCCCGGTCCGTCGTCGTCACCGTGCCCCGCACGGTCGAGCACAAGCGTCGCACCCAGGTCCCGGAGCCGTTCCCCGCGCTCTGGAGAGGACGTGGTGACCGCGACGACGCTCGCACCACCTCGGGCAGCGAGTTCCACCGTAGCGATGCCGATGCTGCCCCCCGCGCCGCGTACGAGCACCGACTCACCAGCGTTGAAGTGTGCGTGCGCAAGCGCGAAGTGTGCAACAGGGCCCGCACTGCCGAGCGTTACGGCGTCGACCGACGAGAGCCCGTCGGGGAGGGCGGTGACATCATCGATGTGAGCCGTGGCCTGTTCGGCGTAGCCTCCGCTCGTCCCGGTGAACGCCCACACGCGCCGCCCGAGCCATGACGGATCGATGCCGTCCCCGACCGCGGTGACCACGCCGGCAACCTCGCTGCCCGGAATCAGTCCCTCGGCGAACCCGTAGTCACCGAGAGTCCCGCGACGGATCACGGCATCCACCCCGCCGACCCCGATCGCCTCAGCCCTGACCAGGACCTGGCCAACGGCTGGAACCGGATCGGCGACCTCACGTACCGCCATCCCGGACGGGCCACCGAACCGCTCAATCACTACCGCACGCATCAGCGTCTCCCCGTGCTCAGCTACGATCCGGACCGTAGTGGACGCATACGTCCACTTAGCGGAAGTGAGAACGATGACGGAAGAAGTGACTCACAACCTTCGCGCAGACGCGCAGGAGAATCGCGACAGGATCCTGGACGCCGCCCGCACCCTGTTTTCCGAGCGCGGCCTTGAGGTCTCGATGCGAGAGATAGCGCGCCGCGCCGAAGTGGGTCCGGCGACCCTCTACCGACGCTTTCCAACGAAGCAGGCACTCGTCAACGACGTGTTCGCGCACGAACTGCGTGCATGCCGCCAGATCGTCGAGGACGGATGCGCCGACCCAGACCCCTGGCGCGGCTTCTCGTCCGTCATCGAAAGCCTGAGCGTGCTCAACGTGCAGAACAGGGGGTTCGTGGACGCCTTCATGTCAGCAAACCCCCAGGCACCCGTGTTCGCGGAACACCGCACAACGCTTCTCCGCCGGCTCCGAGCCCTCGCCACCCGGGCGAAGCAAGCCGGGCGGCTGCGGCACGACTTCGCCACCGACGACCTCGTGCTCATCCTCCTGGCCGGCCGCGGACTGTCATCCACCCGCCCCGCCACCCGAACCGTCGCGGCCCGCCGCTTCGCCGCCCTCGCGCTGGATGCCTTCCGAGAGAACGCGACAAACGGCACCTTGCCCCGAAAGCCCGCCCTCATCGACGAGGTACTCCACGCCCCCCGACGAACTCAGGCGGTGGTCGTGGAGAGGCGGCATGCGACCAGGTAAGACTGCGTTGCTGACCACGCCACAACTCGAGCTACGGCTGCCATCGTCAGAAGAACTGTCCGATCTGGCTGCATGTGGTCGCCGGGCCGTCAGTGCCTGTTCAGTCCCCGCAGCACCGGCAGCCCCGTCCCCGAGTCAAGTACGAGGCGGTCGCCGAGCGGCCGGGCGAGCGTGACGGTGGTCGTCGCCGTATGGAGAATCGCCGGGCAAGCCTTGCCAGAGCTGGAGTCCTCCTCGTCCATGTCGACCACCACCAGTTGGTCGGTCTCGTATGCGCGCGGCCCGTGAACGGTGTCGCAGGCGCCGAACCCGTAGCGGAGAAGCAACTCGTCAGGCTTGCCGGCGACGAGGTCGAACGCCATCACCTCTTCGACGCCTCCCTGTGTCCGTTCGGGACGGGCGGTGACGGCCGAGGGGTCTACCGCCACATGGATCTTCTTCTGCTCGACCCCCTCTACGGTGAACTTCCAGGCGGGCACCTGGATCGTGCCGCGACTGGTCTCCAGCGGGACCTTGCCCAGTTTCACGCCGGTCACCCGAAGCGGGCGGCATCCCCTGGCCGGGCACTCCTCTTCGATGAGGTCGGCCGGCTTGCTGAACTCCGCGTACGCGCTCGCCGCCAAGATGAGCGGCACCTGCGAGACCTCGCCGTCCGGCCATCGCACGTCGGCATCGCCCGGGGGATCGGCAGGCAGCTTGGCGGCCAGCCGCCAGGCGCCGTTGTGCGAGCTTCTGTTCACCCAGGCCGCGATGCGGCCAACGTGGTTCCATCCGTGTGGGTTCAGGACTTCCAGCGCGACGAACCCCCTGCGCCAGGCGTTGTCGTCGGCGGAGCCCTGCCAGCGCTCCGCCACCCCCCGAGCACGCGTCTCGAACCTGTCCGACGAGGCGCCCTGGGACCCGCCGGGCGAGGCCTCATGGTCCCCGCCGCACCCTAAGAACAGTGTCGCGTCCGTCGTCACCCCTGTCCGATGTGCTGGCCGGCCAGCGCTGAGCCGAGCCTCTCCACCGCCAGATAGTTCCGCAGGTGCGGATGGCGGCTGCCGACCGCGACGTCGCGCCAGTACCGTTGCAGCGGGTTCGCGGTGTCGAACCCGCTCGCACCGTACAGGTCGAGCATGAGCTCGACGGCCGCCCTGCAGTCTCCACCCGCCCCCGCCAGATCCATGTCCAGGCCGGCGTAGTCGGCGTCGGACAGGTCGGCCGAGTCCAGCGCCCGGGAGATCGCGAGCATCGTGCGTTCGGCGCGGTCCACCAGGTGGGTCGACTCCGCCAGCCAGTGCCTGGCCCCCGGTGACTCCCCCATGCGCGAGTAGGTGGTCATGTACGGCTTGCGGTCGGAGGCGAACAGTTCGTTGATCACATCGAGGGCGCCGCGGGCGGCTCCCACCACGGGGCCGAGCACCGTGAGGCCGTACTTCAGCCGTTTGCCGATTGGAGGCATGGACATCTCCGCGACCCGCTCGGCCGGTACCAGGACGCCGTCGGCGGTGAGGCTGTGGCTGCCGGTCCCGCGCATGCCGGCCATGTGCCAGGTCCGCTCGACGGTCAGGTCGGCCACCGGGATGGCGGCGAAGCAGAGCCGGCCGTCGACCATCAGGGCAAGACCTGCCCAGGTCGCGTCCTCGCACCCGGAGACGTTCGGCCAGCTTCCCGTCACCCGTATCCCTCCGGCGACGGGTTCGCCCCGGCCGAGGGGAAGACCGGACCCGCAGGCCAGGGCATCGGGGTCGGCGAAGTACTCCTGCTGGACCGGCCCAGGGAGGTACGCGGCCACGAGGTCCTTGCCGGTCGCGCACGTTCCGGTGATCCAGGCCGTGGACGGGCAGGCCCGCCCCAGCGAGGCCAGGCGCCGGGCCATGGTCTCCGCACCGGCCCCGGCGCCCCCGTACGCCCGCGGCGTACCCAGCGCGAAGCCCCCGCTCGCGCTGACCGCCTGCAGGCTCTCGGGGGCCACGCGACCGTTCCGGTCCGCCTTCTCGGCGTGTGCGCGCAGCACCCGGCCCGTCTCTTCGTCGCTCGTCGAATGGTCGATCATGTACGCACACTCAACCACCGGCCGCGTGCCCGGGCCATACGCGAACGGCCCCGCTTCATACGCCTGTGTGCCGCCAGGCCGGGCCGGCGATGTTGGCTACCATCTGCCGCATGGATGTGATCAGCGAGGTGATCCGTACCATCCGAGCCGGAAGCGCCAACGCCCGCCTGATCAAGCAGTCCGGATCCTGGGGAATGCGGTTCCCCGCCTTCTCCGGCAGCGGATTTCACATCGCGTTGCGCGGCTGCTGCTGGCTGGTCAGGGCGGCCGGAGAACCGGTGATGGTACGAGCGGGCGACATCGTTCTCGTCCCGTCCGGGGCCGAGCACGGATTCAGCCATGTTCCGGGCGCGCTGGAGGATCTTCCGGTGGCGGAGCCCGGCTCGCAGCCTCTGGGTCCCGGCCCTCTCGACTTCGACTTCCTGTGCGGCGCCTACCTGCTCGAACACGGCCGGGCTCCGCAGTACCTTCAGGCGCTCCCCGACGTCATCACGGTGACGCCGGACTATGACCTCCATCCCGAACTGCGCTCGCTGACCGAGCTGTTCGGCGCGGATCTTTCCCAGACGCGGTTGGGCACCGGGGCGAGCCGTTCCGCGCTGGTGGACCTGACCCTTGTCCACGCTCTACGCCAGTGGCACGAGCGGCAGGGCGCGGCCGGGACGCCGGTGATCGGCGATCCGGCGATCGCCACCGCGATCCAGGAGATCCACCGCGATCCGGCGAGGCCGTGGACGGTGGCGGGGCTCAGCGAGGTCGCGGGCATGTCCCGTACGGTGTTCACCCGGCGATTCACCGCACAGATGGGCAGGCCGCCCATGAAGTATGTGACCGACTGGCGCCTTGACTGCGCGGCCCGGCTCCTGCGGGAGACGGATGCTCCGCTGGCGACGATCGCCCGCCAGGTCGGATACTCGACCGAATTCGCGTTCGCGGGCGCGTTCCGCCGCGAGTACGGCGTCTCGCCGGGCCGCTACCGCCACCCCACCTCGATGGCCCGCGACACATCGCCCGCCCGCCATGTACGACAACGCATGGAGCATACGCATTGAGCAGTGGCAGCGCTGCGCAGCCTCTACCCGCCCGAGGTGCGCATTGCGATCATCCAGGGCGATTTCAAAGTTGCCTGTTCGGGATGATCGTTCCCTGGTGTCCGGATCGGCTGTCGTTACCTAGTGTGACGCTGAAACGAGGATGACCTTCTGTCTGTGATCATGGGCGTTCTCACGCTTCCACATCACCTACAAGAAGGCCATCGGTGCAAGTTTCTCATGCTCGGGCTGGTGTCGGATCACTGCTGGGGATGCTGGCGGGCCCCCTGGCCTTGGTCTGCTCGGCTTGTCCCGGGTCGATGGTGGGCGGGATGATCAGGCTTCCACCCCAGCCAGCTACGGCCTCCATGAGCAGGACAACGATCATCCCGGAGCCGGAGAGCCCCCGCCGGAGGCTTCGTTTTCATTCCCCGGTGTCTCGCCTCTGGCGATCCATGCTCGGATGATCTCGGCTGCGAGCCAGTGGCGTCGCGACTCTGCTTGTTGGAGAGGGGTCCCGTGCTTCGGGGATGAGGCGAGGGGGTCGGCGCCTCGGGCAAGGAGGTAGGCCGTCACATCGACGTGCAGGGGTTCGCCGGTCTGATCGTGTGAGTCGATCTCCACGTCTATGGCGTGGTGCAACAGGGTCCACCCATCTTCGCCGGGATCTTCGACGCTGTGGCCGTTGTCAAGCAGTTCGCGGAGCGTGGGCAGGTCTTCGAGTTCAACTGCCTGATGTGCCGGACCGAAGGTCATTAGGGAAGCTTGGCATACGTGCTGCGCCGCGGCCGGAGTCGCCGGCGGCCCCGGCCCTCAGGAAGGTTCTGGCGTCCGCGGCAGCCTCTGCCATCTGAACAAGCGAACGGTCCAGCAACGCACCTAACGCGCCGGCTGTCGTCGCGTTCCTGTCTGTCTCCACACAGATCATCATGCATCAGGCCCTGGGACCCCATTACTGGGCGAGCTGATGCCCACGATCACCATGACGATCCACGCCCACGCCTCCCTGAGACAGGGCCGAAGCGCCGATCTTCCGCTTTTCAGGTGTAGCAGTCGCCCTGCCTCCCATCGAGAACCTGAGGATGCAGGGTGCTCGATGGTGCCGAGAGTGTGCGTCTGACAGGGGGCGTTGCCGTCAGGGCTGCCGTCGGCATCAGCGGGGAAGACCTGTACGCGCACGCCAAGTAGATCGTCGAATGCCGACGAAGTGTTCATCGTTCTCGCGGTGGCCCCGGCCGTTGCCGCGATCAGCAGATCGTACGCTCCTCGAGTCTCACCCTCCCACCGACATGCGCCACGAGATGTGCATAGACCCTGGCGACGTCCATGGCGTACTTCTCAACAGGGATCAACGCGAGGACGTCGTCCCCAAAAGCCTGCTCGTTTCGTTGGGCCGTCGGTCACATCGACCATCTCCACGCCGACCAGTAACTCAGCCACAGCGATCGCCACGATCGCGGGTGCGGCGTTGTACGGCGGGCCGTCTCCTCATCATTCGAGACAAGCCCGGTCACCCCTTGTTAGCACCGCTTCCCGACCTGTCAGCTCGGCGAAACCCGTTCGTCAAACAACTTGTTCGTTGGCATGGTTGCAAACATGTTGGCGAGCAAGCTCAGGGGTTCATGGTGCTGACCGCCGATCTTGGGGAGATCGTCCAGAACCTGCGGGCGGTGGGTGCGGACATCAGCGACGTCGAGGTCAAGAAGGCGGAGGGCCGGGGAGGATGCGGAACCCGTGCCGGGTGTGGGCCTCGAATGCCTCGACGCAGCATGCTCGACGCCCTGCGCAGCGCTGGGATGAGCCCGCCCCGTTTCGAGGACAAGATATCTCGGTTCTCGGTGACCTTCCCCCATCACACACTGCTCCGCGCAGAGACGATCGCGTGGATAGCCGCGCTCGGGCAGAGCGGCCTCACCGACAGCCAAGGGCTCTTCCTCGCCCTCCTACGGCAAGGCGAAGACGAGCCCATGGACAATAGGTCCTATCGCGAGCACACCGGCGTCGACTCACGCGTCGCGACACTCGAGCTCCGGGATCTGGTCTCCCGCGAATTGATCCTTCCGGAAGGAACCGGCCGGTGGACGCGCTATCACCTGGCGGAGCATCGATCCGCACCGCACCCGCAGCGCGCCGACCGCCGGCAGACGATCCTCGACGCTCTGGGCCACGAAACGCTTTCCCGCGCCGAACTGTCCTCGCGCACCGGTCTCGGAGATCAGATCGTCCGCAGATGGCTTCGCGTCCTACGTGAAGAGAACGTCATCGAGACCGTCGGCGGTAGCCATCGCAGTCCGAACGTCCGATACCGCCGCGCCCAGCAGGAACCGCTCTTCCCCCCACGCAGCTGAAGCGTCGACACCCCTGGCAGGTCGGCCAGGAGCGGAACTGTACGGGTTCGGTGGGACCGCCAAGCGCGTCCAAGGCTCCGCCCGGACTCAAGAGGACGCCAGAAAGAAGCTGACCGAACTCCTCCGCCAGGCCGACGAGGGTATCCCCGTGTCCTCGGAGAACTGGACAGGGCTCCTCCCGCCCTCCCCGGCACCACGCGGATCAGGCTGCCCTCAGCTCCGCCTCCCTGCTGCGACAGGGTCAGCGGCGAAGGTCTTTCACTCCACTCGACTCACAGCGCCGCACGGCGCACTCACGACCTCCGCCACGTCCACGCCACAACGCTGCTCCTGGCGGGCGTCCCCGTCCACGTCGTCGCGGCCCACCTCGGCCACGCCGACCCGGCGATCATCCTCCGCGTCTACGCCCACGTCATCCACGAGCAGGCAGCCACGGCGGCCGATGTCTTCTCCAAGGCCGTCGGCGAATAGGGGGTTCCAGTAGCAATCGGGAAAACCCAGCGAACCCATTTCTGACCTGCGGTTACATGTGTTCCGGCGACCATTGCTGCTCACGTCTCTACCTCGGGCCGAGTACGCGTGTCATCCAAATCGTGTTGCCACGTTCGGCGTCCTCGGTGATGCGGTCGCTCCGGTGGAAATCGAGCTTCTCGAGGACGCGGAACGAGGGTACGTTCCACTCCCACACGGTCGCCCAGAGTCGCCGACGTCCTGTTCGAGTGGCGGCTTCCATGACCGCACGGGCGGCTTCTGTCGCGTAACCATGACCGTGAGCTCGTTGTGCCAGCTCGTACGCGATCTCAGGTTCGTCGAAAGATCCCTGACCGACGGTCAATCCGCAGTACCCAATGAACTCACCGGTGTCTCGCAGCTCGATCGGCAGCAACCCGAGCCCCGGATCCGCCGCCAGCGGATTGCCGAGGAGCCAGCCGCGGATGTCCTCGACCGTCGGGCGTCCCTCGGCGTCGATCCGCCGTGCCGGCGGCACTCGTGGATCCCGCTCAAGCCATAACCCGCGGTACTCCTCGGCATCCGACGGCACCCACCGCCGCAACCGCAGCCGCTCGGTCACCAGCTCCGCCGGTAGATCCTCATAGGTCCCCACCTGACCAACCTAGCCCGGCGCTGGCCACAGTCCCTCGCCAGGCGGTCGATCAGCACATCTCCATCGGCACGCGAGCAGGTCGTCTTGCGCTGCATAGGCAAGGACGACACGATCAGCGAACCGTCCTACCTTGACAGGATCCTGCGGCGCAAACGCGCGGGAACCACGCCGCAAGGCATCCGTTCTCGGGCCGTGCCTGGTAAGGAAGAATTCGCCCCGACGGGGTGCGCCGGTCGATACGTGCCACCCGCGTCGCTGAGAGACGCGGCAGCTTGTAGCCTGATGAAGGGGATGAGTGTGTGCTTTTCGCATGCCCACTTCGCCGGTTCCACAGAGAGGAGCTCGCGACCATGCTGACCCAACCGCTGCGTGACGAGCACGCGCATTTGCTACCACACATCGAAACGCTGTGCGCAGTGGCCGACACGCTAGATCACACGACACCCGAGGCGCTCGACACTGCGCTCGCCGAGCTCGAGCTGTTCTTGCGCAACCATCTCATCCCGCACGCCGAAGCCGAAGACCGGGTGCTGTATCCCGTGATCTCCCGGATGATGGGCGCTGCGGAGGCGACCGCGACGATGTCCAGGGACCACGTTGAGGTCGGTCGGCTCGCGCACGAGCTCAGCACGCTGCACGATGCGGTGGATAGAGAGGGGCTCAACAACGAACGGCGGGCCGCTCTACGACGTGTGCTCTACGGCCTGTACACATTGGTCAAGGTCCATTTCGCGAAGGAAGAGGAGATCTACCTGCCGCTACTCGAACAGCGGCTTCCCGCGCCCGAGGCAGCGCGACTCTTCGCCGAATTGGAGCACGCCGAACACCGCCACTGACCGGGCGGCGCCAGGCGCGCCTTATCTGAGGTCCGTCTGACAGCCGTTGTCGACGACACGTGAAAACTCGAGCGTCGTTGACATCCGCGGCCGATCAGCCAGTGGCTGGGTAGGCGAAGAGGCTGTTTCGTTCCCTTTCACGTACGGCGAAGCCGAAGCCGGTAATGACCCGGATGGGAGCGACAGACAACGTGGTCACCTTGTCTTTGCCCGCGCGCGCGTCGAGGATCACCGGCCCATTGCTGGTGGAGCCGTAGACGAGTCCGCGGTAGGCCGTGGTCATCCTGGGAGCCACCCGTTCCGCGACCGGCAGCTGCCACAGCTTCTTGCCGGTCGAGGTGTCGTAGGCCGTGAGCGGATTGTCAAAGTAGAACGAGTTCTGGCACAGGAGGGTGGCCTCCTGATCGTGGATGCATCTGGTCGCGGACGTTCGGAACTCGATCAGCCGCCTGCCCGTCCGAACATCGAAGACGTAGCCGCGGATCCGGCTTCCGTAGCCGGCTGCCCGACGTTCATGGTGTCCATGAAGGCGTAATCGAGCTAGCGGTTGCTGTACATCGCTGCTGTACGAGATCGAAAAGGCCCCTTCCAAGTCCCGGAAGGGGCCTTCTACCTGCGAGCCGACGAGGGGAATCGAACCCCTGACCTTCTGTTTACAAGACAGATGCTCTGCCGATTGAGCTACGTCGGCGCGGCCTATCAGTGTAGACGCTAGCGACGCCTGTGACGAGCGACTTCGTACAGTGCCACCCCTGCGGCCACCCCCGCGTTGAGGGATTCGGCGGATGCGTGCATCGGGATGCGGGTCACCACGTCGCACTGCTCGCGCACCAGCCGTGAGAGCCCCTTGCCCTCGGATCCCACGACCACGACGAGCGGCTCGGCCAGCAGTTGGGTTTCGCCGATGTCGGTTTCGCCGGCCCCGTCGAGGCCGACCACGAACAGGCCCGCGTCGCGGTAGTCGCGCAGGGCGGCCGTCAGGTTGGCGGCGCGGGCGACGCGCAGGGTGGCGAGTGTTCCCGCGGACGTCTTCCAGGCGCCTCCCGTGACGCCGGCCGAGCGGCGTGAGGGGATGAGCAGGCCGTGGGCGCCGAAGGCGGTGGCGGAGCGGGCGATGGCGCCGAGGTTGCGCGGGTCGGTGACCGAGTCGAGGGCGACAATCAGCGGGGGTTCGCCGGCGTCGTGGGCGAGGTCCACCAGCTCTGACGGGTGCGCGTAGTCGTAGGCGGGGATCTGGAGCGCGATGCCCTGGTGGACGGCGCCTTCCGTCAGGCGGTCGAGCTTGTCGCGGGTGACTTCGAGCAGGGCGATGCCGCGCTCTGCCGCGATCTTGATGGAGTCGCGTACGCGGTCGTCGTTGTCGACGCGCTGGGCCACGTAGAGGGCGTTGGCGGGCACGTCGGCCTGCAGGGCCTCGAGCACCGGGTTGCGCCCGCCGATGTATTCGGGTGTGTCTTCGGAACGCCTGGACCTGGTGGGAGCGGCGCGGCGGCTGCCGCCGCGCTCTTCGCGGGCGACGCGCTCGGCACGGGCCTTGTCTTTGTACCAGTGCCGCATCTCCGCGGGTGGGGTCGCGCCCCTGCCCTCGAGGGACCGGCGGCCCTGCCCTCCGGTGCCTTTGGACGGGCCCTTCTTCTTCGCGGGCCTGCCCGAGCCCCTGCCGCCTGCTGCCATGGCATCAAGGGTACTCGGGGCTCGGGGCAACTCGTTCAACACGAGGAGGCCGGGCGACCAGGGCGCCCGGCCCTTCTAGCGGCTCAGCTCCCAGCGCGGCCCGTGCGGGGTGTCCTCCACCGTGATGCCGGCGGCGCTCAGCTGGTCTCTGATCGCGTCGGCGGCCGCGTAGTCCTTACGTTCCCGCGCCGCACGGCGCTGCTCCAGCGCCACCGCCACCAGCGCGTCGACCACCGGCGACAGGTCGGACCCCGTGTCCCGCCACTGTGGCGAGCGCGGGTCGAGGCCGAGCACGTCGAGCATGTTCTGGGTCTCGGCGAGCAGCCGGGCCACGGCCTCCTTGTCGCCCCGCGACAGCGCCACGTTGCCCTCGCGGACCACCTCGTGCACGACCGCGAGCGCCTGCGGGGTGCTCAGGTCGTCGTCGAGCGCGTCGGCGAAGGCCTGCGGCAGCGGCGCGTGGGCGTCGACGTCGTGGATGACCTCTGCGGCGCGCGTGACGAAGCCCTCGATGCGCTGGTAGGCCGCGGCGGCCTCCTGCAGCGCCTCCTCGGAGTAGTCGATCGAGGAACGGTAGTGCGGGGCCGCCAGGTAGTAGCGCAGCTCCACGGGCCGCACCTTCTGCACCATCTCGGGGATCAGCAGGGAGTTGCCGAGCGACTTGCTCATCTTCTCCGCACCGATCTTGAGCATGCCGTTGTGCATCCAGTAGCGGGCGAACCCGTCACCCGCCGCCTGCGACTGGGCGATCTCGTTCTCGTGGTGCGGGAAGATCAGGTCGATCCCGCCCCCGTGGATGTCGAACGCCGGCCCCAGGTATTTCGTCGCCATGGCCGAGCACTCCAGGTGCCAGCCGGGGCGGCCCGGCCCCCAGGGGGTCGGCCAGGTCGGCTCACCGGGCTTCTCGCCCTTCCACAGGGCGAAGTCGCGGGGGTCGCGTTTGCAGGACTCGTCGTCGGTGTCGGCCGCGGGCCGCATGTTCTCCACCTTCTGGTTGGAGAGTGAGCCGTAGCGGTCGGCGTAGGACTGCACGTCGAAGTAGACGTCGCCCTCGGAGGCGTAGGCGTGGCCGCGCTCGATCAGCCGCTGCATAAGCGTGATCATCTCGGGGACGTGCCCGGTGGCGCGGGGCTCGACGGTCGGCGGGAGGCAGCCCAGGGTGTCGTACGCCCAGGTGAAGGCCCGCTGGTTGCGCTCGGCCACGACGAACCAGGGCACGCCCTCCTCGGCCGACACCCTGATGATCTTGTCGTCGATGTCGGTGACGTTGCGGCAGAACGTCACGTCATATCCGGAACGCGCAAGCCAGCGGCGGAGCACGTCGAAGTTCACGCCCGAGCGGATATGCCCGATATGCGGAGGAGCCTGCACGGTAGCCCCACACAGGTAAATCGACGCCCGACCAACTTCGACCGGAACGAATTCGCGGATGGCGCGTGTGCTGGTGTCGTAGATGTGCAGGCTCACAAAAGAAAGGCTAACGCCTCAGAGCCGCCTCCTGACCGTTGAATCAGCCCCGCAACGTGACCTTGTCCGGAGAGATCCTCACGATGAGTCGCTCTGTGCCCGGTTTGTCCTCCCAGGGCAGGCCCCGGTACTTCTGCGACAACTCCTCGATGAGCGCGCCCTCCGGGTCGGACGTCATGGTCACCCGCCCGCGCACCTCGACGTAGCGGTAGGGGTCGTCCGGGTCGATGACCAGGAGGCTCGCCCTCGGGTCACGCTCGAAGTTGCGCGGCTTCACGCGCCCCTGCACGGTCGAGAAGATCACGTCGTCGCCGTCCGTACGGATCCAGACCACGCTCGAATGAGGGCCGCCGTCCGGATTGATAGAGGTGATCGTGGCGAAATTCGGCGCGTCCAGGAGCTTGCGGGCATCTTCTGACAGCACGGCCATGTGTCCTCCTAGATCGGTCTGACCCTTCATTCTTCTGTAGGCTCACAACCGCCATGGACGTGACTCCCCCTTCTGCGCTCCGCCGCCTGGGCATCGCCCTTGCCGGACTCGCCGTCGCCGCCCTCACGGGGGCCGCGTGCGCGCTCTCCTTCGACGACCTGCGCGCGCTGGCCGTCACCGGCGAGGCCGCCGCCGACCTCGCCTACCTCTATCCCGCGGCCTTCGACGCGCTCCTGGCGGTCGCGCTGATCAGCGTGCTGCTGCTGCGCTCCGCCAAGCTGCTCGTACGCGTGCAGGCGGCGTTCGTGCTGGTCCTGCTCATCGTGGCGGCCGCGGCGGTGAACGTGGCGACGGCGGTGCGGTTCGGGTTCGACGTGCGCCAGACGGCCATCGGCGTGGCCCTTGCGCCCTGGGTCATGCTGGCGCTGGCCCTGTGGCTGTGGCTGCTGCTGATCAAGCACGTGCACGCCCGTCGCGAATCAGTGGGCGGCGCCGACACCGCGCCCGCCGCGGAGCAGGACATCGTGCCGTTCGGCCGGCCGTCGCCGGACACGGAGACGGCCGCGCCGTCGCCGCTCGCGGGTCCCGCGCTCGCCCCGGAGAGGCCGTCTCTCACCGAGCACGCGCCGGTCCCCGAGACGCGCGCCGAGCCCGCCCCGAGGACGGCTTCGCATGATGAGCCCGCCCCTTCGCCCGTCTCTGCGCAGGTGTCCGAGTGGCCCGTGCAGGAGGAGGAAGAGAGGAGAGCGCCCGAGCTCCGCCCCGTGGACTTAGATCCGCAGCCGCAGTCCGAGCCGGACGGGCAGCCGGAGCCACAGGCCAGCCGGCAGCCGGAGCTCAGGCAGTCGGAGCCGGAGCCAGAGCCCCAGCGGGAGCAAGAGCAGGAGCCCAGGCATGAGCAGGAGCAGGAGCCCGGCAGGCAGCCGGAGCCGCCGACTCGGCCCGTCCGGTGGGGCGATCGGGTCAAGCCGGAGGACGTCCTCGTCCACCCGCGCTCCGACGACAAGGACGCCGACACGCAGCCGCATCCCGTCGTCGCCGACGACGGGCCCGACCCCGCCCACGGTCCCGAGGCCGCCGACCGCCACGAGGCCGAGCGGGAGGACGAGGACACCGCTCCGCACCCCGTGGTCCACGACGAGACCCCGGCGCCCTCGGAGCGGCTGCGCAGCACCCCGCGCCCGCCGGAGGACTGACAGCAGGAAAGGCCCGCCCGGGAGCCTTCCCGGGCGGGCCCGCCCGGATCCGCCTGGATCTTCGAGGCGCGGCGCAGCGCCGCGAGCCTAGACCTTCGAGCCCCGGCGTAGCCCCGCGACGAGGCCGACGCCGACGATCGCGAGCACGACCTGCATCACCAGTTCGATCCAGTCGATGCCAGGCGTCGTCTCCACGCCGAGCACCTGCGCGAGCAGCGTGCCCAGGAGGGCCGCCACGATGCCGACGACGATGGTGAGGATCCAGCCGATGGCCTGCCTGCCGGGAAGCAGCAGGCGGCCGATTGCGCCAATCACGGCACCGATCAGGATGGCGCCGAGGATGGACTGGATTGTCATGACACAAACCTCCCCGTGAGGGTGATCGGTTCACTCCCACGGGGTGCTCGCTACCCGATCTACCGCGATTATGCGCAGAATATGACGAACGAGCAGGTCAGACCTAGGTTCTGCCGGTACGGCCGGAGCGCCCGATCCCCATGCGCGTCACGGCGAGCACGCCCGCGACCGCCAGCACGAGCTGGAGGATGTGCTCGATCCAGTCGATGCCCTTCGTGTCGGCCCAGCCGAACGCCTGCGCGATCAGCGTGCCGATCAGGGCGGCCACGATGCCGACGATGAGAGTCAGGCCGATGGACATCTTCTGCTTGCCGGGCACCAGCAGCCGACCGAGCGCCCCGACTATGGCGCCGATGACTACTGCCGAAACTATCGCGCCGATCATGTGTAGCTCCCCCCGAGACGTTCACATGTCTTCGGACAGACCTACCCGTTGAACAGGCAAACTACCCAAAAAGGAAGGCGGCGGTCCGTACCGCGCCAGTGACGAACCGCCGCCTTCGGACTTCGGCGGGCTAGGCGACGCCCCGCCGGGACACCCTCACGCGTCCCTGCGTAAGACGCCCGGCGTTCACGAAAGGTTGACCACCAGCGCGGTGGCGAACGCGGCGATGCCCTCGCCGCGGCCGGTCAGCCCAAGCCCGTCAGTGGTGGTGGCGCTCACACTCACCGGCGCGCCGACCGCGGCGCCGAGCACCTTCTCGGCCTCGGCGCGTCGCGGTGCGAGCTTCGGCCGGTTGCCGATCACCTGGATGGCGACGTTGCCGATCTCGTAGCCGGCGGCGCGCACCTGCCGCGCGGTCTCCTCCAGCAGCGCGGCGCCCGACGCTCCGGCCCAGCGCGGGTCGGACGTGCCGAACAGCCGGCCCAGATCGCCGAGACCGGCGGCGGACAGCAGGGCGTCGCAGGCCGCATGGGCGGCGGCGTCACCGTCGGAGTGGCCGTCGAGCCCGGTCTCGCCCGGCCAGTGCAGGCCGGCGAGGTTGAGCTCGCGCCCGGAAGCGAACGGGTGGACGTCGACCCCGACGCCCACCCGTGGAAGATTCGTAATCAGGAGTTGAGAACCTCGTCGAGAAGGGCCTCAGCCTTGTCCTCATTGGTCTTCTCGGCCAGGGCCAACTCGCTGACCAGGATCTGGCGCGCCTTGGCGAGCATGCGCTTCTCGCCCGCGGACAGGCCGCGCTCGCGGTCTCTCCGCCACAGGTCCCGAACCACCTCGGCGACCTTGTTCACATCGCCGGAGGCGAGCTTCTCCAGATTGGCCTTGTAGCGACGAGACCAGTTGGTCGGCTCTTCGGTGTGCGGCATCCGAAGGACGTCGAAAACTCGCTCAAGGCCTTCCTGGCCGACAACATCGCGCACGCCGACGAGTTCTGCGTTTTCTGCTGGCACCTGGACGGTAAGGTCGCCCTTGTCGACCTTGAGCACCAGGTAGGTCTTTTCCTCACCCTTGATGGATCGCGTCGTGATTGCTTCGATCCGAGCAGCCCCATGGTGGGGGTAGACGACAGTGTCGCCGACCTGGAAAGTCATGTGACAAGTACCCCTTCCGCTGTACTCCAGGGTACCACGCATCCACAGCCTCCCGGAACAGTGAAATCCTCATAACTGCAGGTCAAAGCCGCATATTGGGGCTTGACAAGTGCTCAACTGTATGAATCTCATTTGCGGACATAGCGAATGACCTGCGGGGGTGCGGATATGACCATGCATTCAGGTCGATAAGGTGGGCGCGGCTCATGCGCATGCGCGAGACATGCGGGTGAGCCTCACCCACGCATGCGCAAGACCAAGGAGAACCCGCCCGTGACCAGCAGTCGCTGGATTGTCGTAGCCGCCGCGTTCTTGGCAGCCCCCGTGCTCGCGGGCTGCGGGGCAGGATTCGACGCCACCACCAACCAGCCGTACGCCCCCAACGAGGCACAAGTGTTGATCGAAAAGGGTGCCTACGGCACGCGCGGCATTCACATCCCGCAGGCGTTCATCCTCGGCCCCGACTCCGGGGCGCAGCTCGCCTGGCGCGGCTCCGCCCCCGTCTACCTCAACATCCTCAACAAGTCGGACGCCCCTGACACCCTGGAGAAGGTCTCCGCAGGGGGCATGGGCGAGGTCAAGGTCACGGCCCCGATCCAGCTTCCCGTAGGCCAGCTCGTCAACACCGGCAAGCCCACCCCGCAGATCATGCTCGAGTCGATCCCCAAGAGCCTCAGAGGCGGCGAGAGCATCAAGCTGGACCTCCAGTTCGCCAAGGCCGGCGTCGTGTCCATGAACGTGCCTGTGGTCACGCGCAGCCGCGAGTTCCAGCACTACCCGCCGGCTCCCAACGCCACCCCCGCGCCCACGCCCACCCCGACGCCCTCCGCCACCGCGGAAGAGGGGCATTAGACACGCGAAAACCCCTGTTCCGGTACGCGAGACGTACCGGAACAGGGGTTTTCAGCTTTCGACGGCGTCGAACTTGTAGCCCAGGCCGCGCACGGTCAGGATGCAGCGCGGGTTGGACGGATCGGACTCGATCTTGGCGCGCAGGCGCTTGACGTGGACGTCGAGGGTCTTGGTGTCGCCCACGTAGTCGGCGCCCCAGACCCGGTCGATGAGCTGGCCCCTGGTCAGGACGCGCCCCGCGTTGCGCAGCAGCACCTCCAGCAGCTCGAACTCCTTCAGCGGCAGCTGCACCTGCTCACCGCGCACGGCGACGACGTGGCGGTCGACGTCCATGCGTACGGGGCCGACGGCCAGCACGGCCGTCTCCAGCTCCTCGATGACGTCTCCCTGGCGGCGCAGGACCGCGCGGATGCGGGCCACGAGCTCGCGGGAGGAGAACGGCTTGGTGACGTAGTCGTCGGCGCCCAGTTCGAGGCCGACGACCTTGTCGATCTCGCTGTCCTTGGCGGTCAGCATGATCACCGGCACCTTGGAGCGCTGGCGGAGCGACCGGCACACCTCCGTACCGGGCAGTCCGGGCAACATCAGGTCGAGCAGCACCAGGTCGGCGCCGTTGCGGTCGAAGGTGTCGAGCGCCTCGGGCCCGGTCGCCGCGACCGACACCTCGAAGCCCTCCTTGCGGAGCATGTAGGACAGGGCGTCGGAGAAGGACTCCTCGTCCTCCACGACGAGCACTCGAGTCATTTGGCGGCCTCCAGGGGAATCGAGGGTGGTACTGCCACCGCCGTGCCGCCGAACGCGGGCAGGCGGAGCGTGAAGGTGGAGCCGGACCCTTCCTTGCTCCAGACGGTCACCTCGCCCGCGTGCGCGGCGGCGACGTGTTTGACGATGGCGAGGCCGAGGCCGGTGCCGCCGGTCGCACGCGACCTGGCCGCGTCGACGCGGAAGAACCGCTCGAAGATGCGCTCCAGGGCCTCCTCCGGGATGCCGATGCCCTGGTCGCTCACGCTGATCTCGACGGAGTCGCCCGCGGGCCGCACGCTGACGACGACCCTCGTGTGCTCGGGACTGTAGCCGACGGCGTTGTCGATCAGGTTGCGCAGCGCGGTGACGAGCAGATCGTCGTCGCCCCAGACGCGCAGACCCGAGGTGCCGCCGGTGACGAGCGCGATGTCCTTGGCCGCGGCCCTGGTGTTGCAGTGGTCGACGGCGTCGTTGACGGCCTCGTCGATCGAGACCTGGCCAGGGGTGGGGATGGGTTCGGCGCCCTGGATCCGGCTGAGCGTGATCAGGTCCTGGACGAGGTAGTTGAGCCGGGCGGCCTCCAGCTGCATGCGCCCGGCGAAGCGGGTGACCGCCTCGGGGTCGTCGGCCGCGTCCTGGATGGTCTCGGCGAGCAGGCTCAGCGCTCCCACCGGGGTCTTCAGCTCGTGGCTGACGTTGGCGACGAAGTCGCGGCGCACGGCCTCGACCCTGCGCCGCTCGGTCTGGTCCTCGGCCAGCACCAGCACCTGGCCGTGGGAGCCCAGCGGCGCCACGCGGACGGCGAAGCTCGTGGTCTCCTGGCCGAACTTGTGCCCCGCGACGTCGATCTCGCTCTCGCGGATCTCGCCGTCGCGGCGCACCTGCCTGGCCAGCGCGAGCAGCTCGGCGGCCATCAGCCGCTCGCCCTTGACCAGCCCGAACGCCCGCGCCGCCGAACTGGCGCGCAGCACGCGGTCGTGCGCGTCGAGCACCACGGCGGAGGACGGCAGGACGGCGAGCACGGAGGCCACCCCCTGCGGCAGCGCCGCACCCGTCTCCACGCCGTCGTTCGCGACCGTGCGGCTCGGGGCCTCGATCTGGTTGCGGTAGAACAGGACCGCCAGGGCGCCCACGACGAACCCGGCCAGGGCCGCGAAGCTCATGGCCATCTCACTCATGTCTCCGATGGTAGGTCGCCTTTTCTGCAGGACAGACCCCCTCATCAGGGGATGAACATGCCTTTCCTGGAAAGTTCATCTGAGCGTTGGAGTTCGTTCATCGTCGGCCCCGTACGGTGACGGCATGCGCGACGCGTACCATGAAGAACTTGATTCGCTGACCGACAAGCTGGTCGAGATGACCAGGCTCGTCCGCTCGGCCATCTCCCGTGCCACCACGGCACTGCTCGACGCCGACCTCGCGCTCGCCGAGAGCGTGATCTCCCGCGACGAGGAAGTGAACGCGGTTTTCGCCGACATCGAGTCGTCGATCTTCGAGCTGATGGCCAGGCAGCAGCCGGTCGCGGTGGACCTGCGGATGGTCATCACGGCGCTGCGCATGGGCACCGACCTGGAGCGGATGGGCGACCTCGCCGTCCACGTCGCCAAGGTCGCCCGCCTGCGCCACCCCGACTCGGCGATCCCCGCGGAGACCCGCTCGACGATCGTGGAGATGGGGCAGATCGCGGAGAACCTCGTCACCAAGGCCGGCAGCTGCGTGGCGTCCAGGGACGTGGAGTCGGCGCTGGAGCTGGAGCAGGACGACGACGCGATGGACCGGCTGCACCGGCGGTTGTTCAGGAACATCCTGGCCAAGGACTGGCCGCACGGGGTCGAGCCGGCGATCGACATCACGCTGATCGGGCGCTACTACGAGCGCTATGCGGACCACGCCGTCCGCGTGGCCGGGGATGTCGTCTATCTCGTTACGGGGTCGCGCCCGGGTTAGCCGCCCCGGGCGGCGTCGCGGGAGCGCCGCCGCCCTCGGCCGGACAGGTCAGCGGCCCTGGTTGGCGACGGCTTCGATGGCCGCCTTGGCCGCCTCGGGGTCGAGGTAGCGGCCGCCCCGCACCGCCGGGTTGTAGTCGGCGTCGAGGTCGTAGACCAGCGGGATGCCCGTCGGGATGTTGAGGCCGGCGATCTCCTCGTCGCCGATGCCGTCGAGGTGCTTGACCAGGGCCCGCAGGGAGTTGCCGTGGGCCGCCACCAGGACCGTGCGGCCGGCGGCGAGGTCGGGGACGATCTCGTCGTACCAGTAGGGGAGCATGCGCTCGACGACGTCCTTCAGGCACTCGGTGCGGGGCATGAGCTCCGAGGGGAGCAGGGCGTAGCGCGGGTCGCCGGCCTGGGAGAACTCGTCGTCGTCGGCGATCGGCGGCGGGGGCGTGTCGTAGGAGCGGCGCCAGAGCATGAACTGCTCCTCACCGAACTCCTCCCTGGTCTGCGCCTTGTTCTTGCCCTGCAGGGCGCCGTAGTGGCGTTCGTTCAGCCGCCAGCTGCGCTTGACCGGGAGCCAGAGCAGGTCGGCCGCCCCCAGCGCCAGCTGGGCCGTCTGGATGGCCCTGGTCAGCAGGCTGGTGTGGACGACGTCCGGGCGGAGCCCGGCTTCCTGGAGGAGCTTGCCGCCCCGGCGTGCCTCGTCCTCGCCCTTGGCCGACAGGCTCACGTCCACCCAGCCGGTGAACAGGCCCTTCGCGTTCCAGTCGCTCTCGCCGTGCCGTAGCAGCACCAAAGTCGCCATAGGCCCAATCCTAGGGGCGCTCCGACCTGGCCGGGTCGGCGAAGCGGGCGAACGCCTGCAGGTTGGCCAGCGACTCGCCACGCTTGGCCCGCCACTCCCACTCGCGCCGGATCGACGAGGCGAAGCCCAGCTCGAGCGCCCGGTCGAACCAGTCGTCCGCGTAGGTCAGCACGCAGCCCAGCAGCCGGTCGATCTCGTCCTCGTCGACGGCCGCCAGAGGGACGCGGCCGACGAGGTGGACGTCGCCGACGGGGTCGACGGAGAAGTGCACGCCGTACATCGTGCCGTTCTTGCCGAGCAGCCAGCGGTAGAACTCGGCGTGGTTCTCGTCGGGCCTGCGGCAGAAGAACGCCTCGACGTGCAGGACCGTCTCCCCGACGATCAGCCAGGTCATGGTGGCGAGCTTGTGCTGCCCGGGCAGTCTGACCAGGAACGCCCCGGGCCGCGGCTCGTCGTAGGTGACGTCCGCGGCCTTGAGCGCGGCTTCGACGACATCGCGCATGCAGCCCAGCATAGGCGGACCAGAACAATGTACGGGTACTAGAGGTTCACGGCCACGGGCGTCTTGTGCAGGTTCGCCACGGCGGCCGCGTACACCTCCATGAGCCGTGAGGCGGTGGCCTGCCAGCCGAAGGCGGCGGCGTGGGCGCGGGCGTTCCGCGAGAGCTCGTCGCGGCGGCGCGGCGCGGTGACGAAGCGGCGCAGCACCCCCGCCCAGACGGCCGGGTCGTGGCCGTTCACGAGCACACCGGAGACGTCGTGGCGCACGGCGGTACGCAGCCCTCCCACGGCGGCGGCGGCCACAGGGGTGCCGCAGGCCTGGGACTCCAGGGCGACGAGGCCGAACGACTCGCTGTAGGAGGGCACCACCGTCACGGACGCGGCCCGGTACCAGTCGGCCAGCTCCTCCTGCGCGACCGGCGGCACGAGGCGTACGACGTCGGAGATACCCAGCTCGGCCGCCAGCTCGGTGAGGACGGACGGGCGGGCCAGGCCGTTGCCGGAAGGGCCGCCCACGCAGGCGACCACCAGGCGGTCACGCAGCGACGGGTCGTCGATGAGCATCCTGGAGGCCGCGCGCAGCAGGACGTCGGGCGCCTTGAGCGGCTGGATCCTGCCGACGAACAGCAGCACGTGCGCGTCCTGCGGCAGTCCCAGCCGGCGGCGGGCGGCGCCCTGCGAGGCGGGGCGGAAGACGGTGAGGTTGACGCCGGGGTTCACGACGGCGACGCGCTGCTCGGCGGCGCCGTACAGGTCCATGAGCTCGCGCGCCTCGTCGGCGGTGTTGGCCACCAGGCGGTCGGCGATCTCCACGACCTGTTCCTCGCCCACCACCCTGGCCTGGGGTTCCGGCTTGTCGCCCTGGGCGAGCAGCAGGTTCTTGACCTTGGCCATGGTGTGCATGGTGTGCACGAGGGGCACGCCCCAGCGTTCCTTGGCCAGCCAGCCGACCTGGCCCGAAAGCCAGTAGTGGGAGTGGATGACGTCGTAGCGGCCGGGGTCGTACATGGCCTCGGTGCGCAGGACCTCCGACAGGAACGCGCAGAGCTGGCCGGGCAGGTCGCTCCTGTCCATCTCCTCGTACGGGCCCGCGGTGAGGTGACGGACGAGGACGCCCGGGGCGAGCTCGGCCACGGGCGGCAGGTCCCGGGCGGTGGCGCGGGTGAAGATCTCCACCTCCACGCCGGCCTGGGCCAGCCGTCTGGCGGATTCGACGATGTACACGTTCATCCCGCCGGCGTCGCCCGTGCCGGGCTGGTCCAGCGGCGACGTGTGCATGCTGATGGTCGCGACCCGGTGGACCCGTCGTCGCCTCACTCGACACCACCTCCGAACCAATGACAACCCATCAAGTTTTTGCGACATTCCCGACACTTAGTCACAGTCGGGGTACAACTCCGGCAGACCTGCCCGCCGACGCGGCTCAGCGGGGCTGGCAGGATGAGGGGCATGCGCAGAACAGCCGTGGTGACGGGCGCCAGCAGCGGGATCGGGGAGGCGACCGCGCGCAGGCTCGCCGGCGAGGGCTACGACGTGGTTGCGGGCGCGAGGCGCCGCGACCGGCTGGACAAGCTGGCCGCCGAGGTCCCCTCGGTCACGCCGGTGACGCTCGACGTGACCTCCCAGGAGTCGGTCGACGCGCTGGCGGGCGCGCTTGACCGCTGCGACGTGCTGGTCAACAACGCGGGCGGCGCGCTCGGCCTCGAACCGGTGTCCGGGGCCCGGCTGGACGACTGGCAGCGGATGTACGACACGAACGTGCTCGGCTCCCTGCGCATGACCCAGGCGCTGCTGCCCCGGCTGATCGAGTCGGGGGACGGCGTGCTGGTCATGCTGACCTCGACGGCGGGCCTGGTGTCGTACGAGGGCGGGGGCGGCTACTGCGCGGCCAAGCACGCGCAGACGTCGATGGTCGAGACGCTCCGCCTCGAACTGGTCGGGCAGCCGGTGCGGATCGTCGAGATCGCGCCGGGCATGGTGCGGAGCGAGGGCTTCGCGGTCACCAGGTTCCGCGGCGACGAGGCGGCCGCGGCCCGCGTGTACGAAGGCGTGCCCGACCCGCTGACCTCCGACGACGTGGCCGACGCGATCGCATGGACCGTGACGCGCCCCGCCCACGTGAACGTCGACCGCATGGTCATCCGCCCCCGCGCCCAGGCGGCGCAGCACAGGATCCACCGCGTCAGTGGCTGAGGCCGCCCGCGCGGCGGCCGGCTGATGGGCACGTCCCCCGCCCGCAGGCCGGTCGGGGCGATCACGAGGGGGACGACCGGGCACAACCGGCTGCGGCGCTCCGACCGCTGGGTCGCGGCCGTGCACGGCGGGCTGCTTCGGGCCGCGAGCCGGCCGCTGGTGGTCGACCTCGGGTACGGCGCCTCCCACACCACGACGCTGGAGTTGTTCAGGCGGTTACGCCAGGTGGCGCCGCGGGTCGAGGTGGTGGGCATCGAGATCGACCCGGCGCGGGTGGCGGCGGCGAAGCCGTACGAGCGGGAGGGGCTGACGTTCCGGCTGGGCGGCTTCGAGCTGCCCGTGTCGCGCCCGCCGACGCTGGTGCGGGCGTTCAACGTGCTCAGGCAGTACGGAGAGGCCGAGGCCTGGCGCTACTGGGACGTGCTCCGCGACGGGCTGGCTCCCGGCGGCGTCCTGGTGGAGGGCACGTCGTCGGAGAACGGGCGGCGCGCGGTCTGGGCCGGGGTGTCCAGGGAGGGGCCGGGGACGATCACCTTCTCCGCCCGGTTCGACGCCTTCGAGCAGCCGTCCGACCTGGCCGACCGGCTGCCCAAGACCCTCATCCACCGGAACGTGCCGGGTGAGCGGATCCACGCGTTCCTGCGGGACTTCGACCACGCGTGGGCGGTGAGCGCGGCGTACGGGGCGCACGGGCGGCGGCAGCGGTGGCTGGCCGCCGTGCGCGTCCTGGCCGGGTCATGGCCGGTGCCCCTGCGGCCGCCGCTCGGCGGGCCCGCGCGGTGGCGGCTCGGCGAGCTGACCTTGCCGTGGTCGGCGGTCGATCCCCGCTAGAGCAGCGACGCGAACGCGGCGTAGGCCCTGTGATCGAACAGCACGAACCGGACGTCGGCCACGGACGTCTCCGCCTGCCGCACGGTCTCCAGGGCGATCCGCGCCGCGTCGTCGACGGGCCAGCCGTAGATGCCGGTCGAGATGGCGGGGAAGGCCACCGAGCGCGCCCCGAGCGCGTCGGCCACCCGCAGCGACTCGCGGTGGCAGGAGGCCAGCAGCCCGGACCGGTCCTGCGACCGGGAGTGGACCGGGCCGACGGTGTGGATCACCCACCGGGCGGGCAGCCGGCCCGCGGTCGTGGCGACCGCCTGCCCGGTCGGCAGGCCCTTGCCGTAGCGGGAGGCGCGCAGCCGCCTGCACTCGTCCAGGATCTCCGGCCCGCCGCGGCGGTGGATGGCGCCGTCGACGCCCCCGCCGCCCATGAGGGAGGAGTTGGCGGCGTTCACCACGGCGTCGGACTCCTGCTCGGTGATGTCGCCGAGGACCAGCGTGATCTCCATACGACCGAGGGTGTCACGCGATGGGCGGCCGCCGCCAACCGCACCCGCCGGACTGGCTGACCTCGGCGGGTATGGCCCTCGTCAAGTCCCGCCCCCCGCGGCCGACGTACCGCCGCCAGGAGAATCGCGCGGCCCCCGAATGCCAGCTCGACAGGTTGTAGAGCTAGTCTGAAGGACGTGAAGGGTCTTGGCGAGCTTGAGCGCAGCATCATGGACATCCTCTGGGCGCAGAGCGGTGCGCTGACCGCCCGT
This sequence comes from Nonomuraea sp. B1E8, assembly GCF_039871515.1. Classification (NCBI taxonomy): domain Bacteria; kingdom Bacillati; phylum Actinomycetota; class Actinomycetes; order Streptosporangiales; family Streptosporangiaceae; genus Nonomuraea; species Nonomuraea sp. B1E8. Next base: position 1,017,162 of record NZ_JBDPLS010000001.1, read on the forward strand.
GAGGTCGGCAGGCTCATCGCCGACCGCGATCTCGCCCCCACGACGGTGATGACGGTGCTCGACCGGCTCACCCGCAAGGGCTTCCTCGAGCGCACCCGTGACGGCCGCGCGTGGAGATATCAGCCGGCGGAAAGCCGCGACGCGTACATCGCTGAGCTTATGCTGGAAGCCTTGGACATGACGGGTGACCGATCGGCCGCCCTGACCCGTTTCGCCCAGGCTGTTTCGGGAACGGAAGCGGAGCTCCTGCGCAGAGTCCTCACGGAGCTGGAGGAAGAGTGATCACGGCAGTGGTGCTGGCGGCGCTCGCCACGGCGTGCGCGGTCGGCTCCTGGCGTTTCACCACGGCCCGCTGGACCTCCCGGGCTCCCCGGCTGGCCGTCATCGTCTGGCAGTCGCTCGGCGTGGCGTGGGGGCTGGCGACGACCGGCGCCATGCTCGCCTACGCCGTCCAGCCCTACGGCACGGGGGTGCTGCAGGGGCTGATCGCGTTCGGGCGGGGCGAGACGCCGCCGCAGGCGTGGGACGCGCTGCACGTGCTCGCGCTGATCGCGGGCCTCACCGCGCTGGCCGTGCTGGTGGTCGTGCTCATCACGGCGGGCGTGCAGGCGCTGCGGGCCCGCCGGCGCCACCGCATGCTGCTGGCGCTGATCTCCCGCGACGACCCCGGCGTGCCCGGCGTGCGGGTGCTCGACCATCCGGGCGCCGCCGCCTACTGCGTGCCGGGGCTGCGTTCGCAGGTCGTGGTCAGCGAGGGCGCGCTCAAGCTGCTGTCGGAGGACGAGCTGGCGGCCGTGCTGGCCCACGAGTCGGCGCACGTACGCGAGCGGCACGACCTGGTGCTGCTGCCGTTCGCCGCGCTGCGCAGGGCGATGCCCTGGTCGAAGGTGGTGGCCGACGCGCAGTCGCAGGTGGAGTTGCTCATCGAGATGGCCGCCGACGACCGGGCCCGCCGCTACTGCTCGCCGCGCAGGCTGGCGACGGCGCTGCTGCGGTTCGGCACGGCGGGCGCCATGCCGACGCCCCAGGGCATGCTCGGCGTGCACGCCCAGCACGTCATGGCGCGGGTCGACCGCCTGATCAAGCCGGGTCCCGAGCTGGCCACGCCAGCCCGCTACGGGTTCATCGCGCTCTCTGTGAGCTTGCTCACCGCCACGCCGTTCCTGTGGGTCATCCAGCTCTAGTGCTTGCTGTAGTTAATCACCGCGTTTGCAATTGCAAGCAGTGCGAGGCAGAATACAGGCATGGCACTACCCAAGGTCGGCTCGATCGGCGAGTACATCCGCGAGCAGCGGCAGCAGGCGAAGATCTCGCTTCGCCAGCTGGCTGAGGCGGCGGGTGTCTCCAACCCCTATCTCAGCCAGATCGAGCGCGGGTTGCGCAAGCCGAGCGCGGAGATCCTCAACCAGATCGCCAAGGGTCTGCGCATCTCCTCGCAGGCGCTCTACGTGCAGGCGGGCCTCATCGAGGACCGCGAGCCGCCGAGCGATGTGATCACCGCGATCAGGGCCGACCCGCTTCTCACCGAACGGCAACGCCAAGTGCTGATCGATATCTACGAGTCGTTCCGTAAGGAGGCGCCCGCCGGGGACGAGCAGACCTCCCAGAATGCTCATCCCCGGCGCGACGCCGAAACGGACGACGATCCGCTGCCCGAGGAGTTTCTCGCCGCTCTTGAGCCCTACGCGGCGCCCTCCGGCAACGGCAACGTCACCCAGGAAACCAAGGAAGGTTAACCCATGACGCTCGCCACCGAGGTCAAGAAGCTGACCGAGTCCAAGCCGTTCTACGCCGTCGCGGGTGTCGGCGACTACGCCGTCGAGAAGCTGCGCGAGCTGCCCGAGCAGCTGCAGAAGCTGCAGTCGCGCCGCTCCGAGTTCACCCAGGAGCTCCCGGTCAAGGCCCGCGCGTTCACCCAGGAGCTTCCCGTCAGGGCCCGCGAGGTCGCCGACAAGGCCGAAGGCCTGGCCAGAGAGCTGCCCGAGAAGGCCCGCGGCTACGCCGACCACCTGACGCACAAGGCCACCGAGGTCTACGACGACTTCGCCACGCGTGGCCGCAAGGTCGTCAGCAAGACGTCCGGCGAGGCCGCACTCGAGCTCGAAGAGGTGTCGGAGGCCGCCGAGCCGGCCGTCGCCGAGCCCGTCAAGCCGGCCAGGAAGACCCGCACCACCAAGGCCAAGGCCTGACCCGGCGAAAGGCCCGCCTCCATGGAGAGGCGGGCCTTTCCTCTTACGGGGTGCCCGCGCGCCGGGGGCGCCTATTAGGCTGAAGCCGATTTCCTCGCGGCGTATAGGCGGAGCCAACGAATATGAATCTGATCAACGGTGTGTTCAACCTCCTCTTCCTGGTGCTCGCCGCCGTCATCTTCGGCATGTCGGTCTACGCGCTGGTGCACGCGCTGCGCGTTCCGACGAACGCGTTCGTCTCTGCGGGCAAACTGAAGAAGAACCTCTGGTTGCTGATCCTCGTGCTGGCGACGCTGTTCTCCGCAGGAGGAGCGTGGGGCTACTTCAACGACTTCATGATCGTCGGTGACAGGCAGTTCCTCGGCATCGGCATCGGCATCTTCTCCATCGCGGCCGTGATCGCGGCCACCGTCTACATCGTCGACGTGAAGCCGGCCGTCAAGGGCATGGGCGGCGGGCGCGGCGGCAACGGCCCCTACGGCCCCTGGTAGTCAGGCCAGCCGGGCCGCCAGCCAGGCGGCGATGCGCTTGTGCCCGGCGGCCGTGGGGTGCACACCGTCGGGCAGCACCGCCTCCGGCGGCCAGCGCGTGGCCATCGGGTCGAGGAAGGCCACATCCTCGCGCCTGGCCACCTCCGCCAGGGCGTCGCGCACGGCGTACGCCTTCGCGGGCGCGCCGTCCAGCCAGATGGGGCCGACCATGACGATCCTGGTGTCCGGCCAGTGCCCGCGTACGACGTCGAGCAGCCGCTCGGCGGCCCGCCCCACGCGCGCCGGACCCCAGCGCCGGTCGTTGTGGCCGCCCGAGATGACCAGCACGTCGGGGGCCGGCCGCCACGACAGCTCCACCTCGAACGAACGCTGGAACGTACGCCCCACCCGCCCCTTGCTGAGATAGCCCGTGCCGCCCGCGCCCGCGATGACCGGCTGCCAGCCCAGCAGGCGCGCGGTCTCCGCCGCGTACGTCTTCCACCGCGGCACCGGGCCCGACCCCACGGTGAAGCTGTCACCCACGAACATCACGACCGGCGTGGCCGGCCGCACGACGGGCGTGGCGGGCACGAGCGGCGGGGTGGCCTCCGCGCCGGCGTTGCACCCGCTCAGGAACGCCGTGCCGAGGCCCGCCAGCGCGACGACCCGTACGGCTCGGGAACGATGCGTCAGGCCGCGCATGACCACCTCTGAGGGTTAGGCTGCCGATATGACCCACGACCTCCACGGGCGGACGCAACGGCTCGAACTGTCAGACCAGGATCTTCGCGACTTCGAAGCCGTGGTGCTGGAGTCGTCGCCTGAGGGGATCGTGCTGAGCAGGTCGGCATTCTATCCAGGTGGGGGCGGCCAGCCGGCGGATCACGGAGTTCTGCTCTGGCAGGGGGTGGAGACCCGCATCGTCGGGGTGCGCAAGGGCGACGACCTCCACCTGATCCCGGCGGAGGGCGACCCCGTCCCGCCGGCCGGCACGGCGGTCAAGGCGGCGGTGGCCGACGAGCGCCGCTCTGCCCTCATGCGCACCCACTCGGGGCTGCACGTGTTGTGCGGGGTGGTGTTCCGTGACTACGGCTGCCTCGTCACCGGCGGCAACATGGACGAGCTGACCGCCCGGATGGACTTCAACCTGCCCGAGGTGCCTCCGGGGTTCAAGGAGGCCGTCGAAGACGCCTGCAACGCCGAGATCGTCGCCGACCGGCGCATCGACGTGCGCGTGCTCCCCCGCGCCGAGGCGTTCGCCATCCCCGACATCATCCGCACGGCCACCAACCTGGTGCCCGAGACCGTGCAGGACGTGCGGGTCGTCGACATCGTCGGCCTCGACACCCAGGCCGACGGCGGCACCCACGTGGCCTCCACCAAGCAGATCGGCCACATCAAGGTCGCCAAGATCGAGAGCAAGGGGCGCGGCTTCCGCCGCCTGCGCATCCAGATCTCCCGCTAGCCGATCCCCCCGCCGACCGAAACCCGCCGGCCGATCTCCCGCTCAGCCGATCTCCACGGCGAGGCCGTCGAGCAACCGGGCGAGCCCGAACTCGAAGAGCCGGTCGAGCTTCAGGTCGAAGTCGCCGCCCATCTCGGCCAGCGTGCCGAGGAAGGCGGCGGCGCTGCCGGACTCGGCGATCGCCAGCACGCGGGCCTCCTGCCCGCTCATCCACTCGTCGTCGGTCATCCCGGTGTCGGCCCGGGCCTGGAGCTCCATGTCGAGGTTGGCCGCGATGCCCCGGACGTAGCTGTGCAGCAGGACGACCACGTACATCCTGTTCGTGGCGTCGAGGCGGTCCCCCAGCCCTGCCAGGGCCCATTCGGTGTGGCGGAGCAGGGCGGGCGAGGGCAGCGGCCGGGTGAGCGGGGAGGTCCTGGCCATCCACGGGTGTTCGCGGAAGGCCGCCCACTGCAGGCGCGCGGACGTCTCCAGGCGGGCCCGCCAGCCGTCCGGGGCCTCCTCGGGCAGCGGGAACTCCCCGACCGCCCCGTCGATCATGAGCGTGAGCAGGTCGTCCTTGCCGCTCACGTGCCGGTAGAGCGACATCGTGGCCATGCCAAGACGGCCCGCGACGGCGCGCATGGTGAGCTCGGACAGCCCTTCCGCGTCGGCGATCTCGATGGCCGCGCGCACGATGCGCTCGCGCGTCGCGTCGTGTCCCGGCAGCGCGGGCCGCTCCGCGCGTCTGGAACGTCCAGAAGGTCCGGAGGGCCGCTCACCGCGCGACTCGGCCCTCGCACGCCCGCGCGGCTCCGCCACGACCGTGCCGACCCGCGGCTCCGCGATCACCACCCCTTCCCGGGCCAGCAGGGCGAGCGCCTTTGAGGCGGTCGCCAGCGCCACCCCCCAGTCCCTGGCGAGTTGCCTGGTGGACGGCACCCGCTCTCCTGGACGCAGTTCGCCGTCGGCCACGCGGCGCTTGATGTCGGCCACGATGCGCGCGTAGGGAGGGGCGGCCATCGATCCTCCTGTCCTAGTACAGACCTTCCCATCATAGCCTTGTGAACAGCTGTATGTACTGCGTACATTCACATTGCGTACGTCGTTCAACAACACAAGGGAGCACGGCATGAAGGTTCTGGTGTCCGGCGCGAGCATCGGCGGGCCCGTCCTCGCCCACTGGCTGCGGCGGTACGGCTGCGACGTGACGGTCGTCGAGCGGGCACCCGCCCGCCGCAAGGGCGGTCAGGCGGTCGACCTCAGGGGCGCGGCCATCACCGTGATCGCGAAGATGGGCCTCCTCGACCAGGTCAAAGCCCGGAGGACGACCATGCGCGGCATGTCCATGGTCGACGGCGACGGCAACGAGATCATGCGCAGCACCGAGGGCACGCTCAGCGGCGGCAGCTTCGACGGCCCCGACGTCGAGATCATGCGCGACGACCTGAACGAGGTCCTCATCGGCGCCGCCGACGCCGCCTACCGCTACGGCGACTCGATCGCCGCCCTCGACCAGGACGCCCAGGGCGTGGACGTGACGTTCGAGAGCGGCGAGCAGGGCCGCTACGACCACGTGTTCGGCGCGGACGGCCTGCACTCCAACGTCAGGCGTCTGGTCTTCGGCGAGGAGTCGCGGTTCGTCCACCACCTCGGCACGTACATCTCCTTCTTCACCGCCGACAACTTCCTCGGCCTCGACCACTGGCAGACCTGGCACAACGAGGCCGGCATGGGAGCCGCGCTCTTCAACGACCACGACCCCGCCGTCATGCGGGTCGGCCTGGGCTTCACCGCCGGTCCGATCGTGTACGACCACCGGGACACCGAGCGGCAGAAGCAGCTCGTCCAGGAGCACTGCTCGGCCATGCGCTGGGAAGGGCCCCGGCTGCTGGAAGCCATGTGGAAGGCCGACGACTTCTATTTCGACGCGATGGCCCAGGTGAAGATGGAGCGCTGGTCGGCGGGGCGGGTCGCGCTCGTGGGCGACGCGGGCTACTGTCCCTCGCCGATGTCGGGGCAGGGCACGAGCCTGGCCGTCGTAGGGGCGTACGTGCTGGCTCAGGAGCTCGCCAGGAACCCTGAGACGGCCTGCGGCCGGTACGAGGAGCGCATGCGCCCGTTCGTCGCCCGGAATCAGGCACTCGCCCTGGAGAACCCCGGCCAGGGCGCCGCGCCGGAGAGCGTTCAGCGAGCGGCTACCAGCATCACGCTGGACTAACAGGTCCGAACCGATACGATTTGCCGCCATGACGGGTATCAGGCTCACGATGGCAGCCCTCGCGGCCACCGCTCTGACGTTGACCGCAGCCCCCGCCATGGCGGCGGAGGCCGGGATCACGGACGAGGTGACGATGACCCTCGGCAAGGACGGCACCCTGCACGTGGTCGAGAAGATCACGGGGGCGTCGGGGGGGCTCAAGCGCACGTTCATCACCAGGACCCGGTACGACGACGACAACGACCGGCTCTACCAGATCTCCAACGTCAAAGGCGGCACGTACGCCGACGGCGTGCTCACCGTGACGGGCGGGACGGTCGAGTACGACGTCAAGGGCGCGGTGACGCCCTCCGGCGACGTCGAGGAGCTGCGCTGGTTCGCAGTGAACGGCTGGAACCAGCAGGTCGCCAAGGCGACGGTCAAGGTGAGCGGCCCCGGCCAGGTGCAGAACCTGTCCTGCTTCGCCGGCGAGCTGACCTCGGCGATCGGCTGCACCTCGGCGTCCATGGACCACACGGCCACCCAGGCGGACTTCGAGCAGGAGAACATCGCGCCGGGCGACGCGCTCACCGTGGTCGTCGGATACCCGAAGGGCTCCAGCACCGGGACCCCCATTCTGGAGAAGCGGTTCTCGCTGGCCTCCGCGTTCACCCTCGACCTCGTCACCGGCGGCACCCTGGCCGCCCTGCTGGTCCTGCTGCTCGGCGGGTTCGGCCTGCTGTACTGGACCCGGGGCAGGGACGCCAGAGTCGTCGACCATGAGAAGGACTCCGTCAATCCAGTGCAGAACGGTCACTTCTCGCCGCCGGACGGGGTGCGTCCCGGCCAGATCGGCACGCTCGTCGACGAGCAGGCCGACGTGGTCGACGTGACGGCCACGATCGTGGACCTGGCGGTCCGCGGCTACCTGCGCATCGACGAGCAGCCGCGCCAGACGTACGACGCGCCCGACTGGATGCTCGTCAGGCTGCCCAGCGCGCCCGTCAACGCGCTCCTGCCCTACGAGCGGGCGCTCTACGACGCCATCTTCGACGGCCGTGACGCGGTGCTGCTGTCCCAGCTGTCCGGCTCGTTCACCAGCCACCTGGGCGAGGTGCGCGACGCGCTCTACGCGGACGTGGTCGAGCAGGGCTGGTTCGCCCGCCGCCCCGACACCGAGCGCACCAAGTGGACGACCATCGGCGTGGTGCTCCTCGGCGCCGGCCTGCTGTCCACGGTGGCGCTGGCCTGGTTCACGACGTACGGGCTGCTCGGCCTGGCACTGATCATCGCGGGCGGCGCGCTGGCCGTCGGCGGCCAGTACATGCCGGCCAAGACCGCCAAGGGCTCGGCGGCCCTGGCGCACACCATGGGCTTTCGCGACTATCTCTTCTCCGGCGAGCTGGGCGACGTGCCCGAACAACACAGGGTGGAGCTGTTCTCCCGCTACCTCCCCTATGCCGTGATCTTCGACGGGGTGGAGCACTGGTCGCGCGTGGTGGCCTCGGTCACCAGCAACGGCCACCAGTCGGACAACCTCTACTGGTACCACGGCCCCGCCGAGTGGGACCTGTCCAAGTTCGCCGGCTCGATGCGCACGTTCACCACGACGACCTCCGGCGCCATCTCCGCCAGCCGCCAGTTCCGCACACTCTGACGCGGGCTCACCCCCCACGCCCTGCCGCCGTACCGCTGTGCCGCACCGGACGCCCCCGCGCGCCTCAGCGCAGGCGGACCCGCAGCTCGCCGACCGGGCGGCCGCCGCCGAGCACCGCTGGGGCGCCCAGCTCGGCCAGGCCGGGCGCGTCGAACCCGAGCGAGCGCAGCGCCGCCACGGTGACGGCGACGCGGGCGCGCTGCGAACCGTCCTCGACCTTGACGGTGCCCGCCCGCCCGTCCTCGAACACGAACGCGTCGAACGCCTCCGCCCCCGCCTTCACCATGAGCCCGGGCAGCGCCCGCATGAGCGTGGCCTCGGGCCGGCCGGTGCCGGAGGTCCACTCGGGGTGGGTGCGCATCGCGTCGAAGATCTTGCGTTCGTACGAGTCGGGCGAGGACAGCGCGTACGCACGGAACGCCTTGACCACCCCCAGCATCGACACGTAGTGCAGCGGCGCCCCGCACCCGTCCACGCCGGTGGCCGCGATCCGCTCCCCGGTCAGCTCCTCCACCGTCTCGCGGATCGTCCGCTGCAGCGGGTGCCTCGGCTCCAGGTAGGTCTCCGTCGGCCAGCCGTTCGCCACGCAGGTGGCCAGCATGGCGGCGTGCTTGCCCGAGCAGTTCATGTGGACGCGGCTCCGGTCGGTCACCGTCCTGTCGAACGGATGGTCCTCGGGGCAGCGCAGGGCCGTCTCCTCAAGCCCCGCCCCGGCGAGGATCTTCATGACGCCGTCGACGTGGAACGGCTCGCCCGAGTGGGAGGCGCAGGCCAGTGCGAGCAGCTCGTCTTCCAGCTCCAGGCCCGCGCGGAGCATGCCGAGCGCCTGCAGCGGCTTCAGCGCCGAGCGCGGCGAGGCAGGAACGTGCACCGCGCCGCGCGTCTCGATCAGGCGCCCTTCGGCGTCCACGGTCAGCATGCGCGCCTGGTGCGTGGACTCCACGAACCCCGACCGGACGACTTCCACAACCACCGACATGTCGCGACCCCTTTCGGGACGAGTCTACGGACGGCTCTTCGTGGTCCAGAATGGATGTCCATGCGGGCAGTCGTACAACGAGTGAGTTCGGCATCGGTCGAGGTCGACGGGCGGACGGTGGGGGCGGTCGCCGAGCCGGGCCTGCTCGTCCTGGTGGGCGTCACCCACACCGACACGCGCGCCGAGGCGGCCAGGCTCGCCGCCAAGCTGTGGGGCCTGCGCATCCTGCACGGCGAGAAGTCCTGCTCCGACGTGTCGGCGCCGCTCCTGGTGATCAGCCAGTTCACGCTGTACGGCGACGCGCGCAAGGGCCGGCGGCCCACCTGGCAGGCCGCGGCCCCAGGACCGGTCGCCGAGCCGCTGGTGGAGGCCGTGGTCGCCGAGCTGCGCGCGCTGGGCGCCCGCGTGGAGACGGGGATCTTCGGCGCCGACATGAAGGTGTCGCTCGTCAACGACGGGCCGATCACGCTCGTGCTGGAGGTCTGAGACCTCGGCCGCCCCGCCGAGGTCCGGGTTTCAGCGGATCCGGCGGCGCAGCGACGGGTCGATGGTGACGTTGCGGCCCGCGTCAGGCGGCACGATGACCTCCTGCGTGGCGGCCACCCCGCCGGCCAGCAGCGGCGCGTCCACCGGCACGGTGCGTTTGACCACGGCCAGCGCGATCGGGCCGAGCTCGTGGTGGCGCGCCGCCGTGCCGACCACGCCGATCTCCTGGCTCTCGAAGATCACCGGGGCTCCGTGCGGGGGCAGCGTGTCGACGCTGCCGTCGAGGTGGAGGAAGACCAGGCGGCGCGGCGGATGCCCCAGGTTGTGCACGCGTGCCACGGTCTCCTGGCCGCGGTAGCAGCCCTTGGTCAGGTGGACGGCGGCGCCGATCCAGCCCACCTCGTGGGGGATGGTCTTGTGGTCGGTCTCGAACCCCAGCCGCGGCCGGCCCTCCTCGATCCTGAGCGCCTCATAGGCCCACAATCCGGCCACCGGCCTGCCCAGGTGCTCGGGCAGCTCGGCCCGCGGCACCAGGAAGTCCTCGCCAGAGGTGGACAGCACGGCCAGGTCGTCGGCCCGCGACACCTCGACGCGCAGCATGAACCGCATCCGGTGGAGATAGTCGATCAGGCTCTGGGCGGTGCCCGGCTCGACGTGGGCCAGCACGCTCTCGCCGTCGTCGACCAGCGTCAGGTGGTGCTGGACGCGGCCCTGCAGGTCGAGGTCGAGCGTCTGGGTCCACTCGCCGGGGGTCAGCGCGTCGAGCTTCTGCGAGGTCAGGTCGTTGAGCCATTTCAGCCGGTCGGCACCCGAGACGCGGATCACCTCGCGGTTGCTGCGGTCGACGACCGCCTCGCCCTTGGCCAGCGCGCGCTGCTCGGCGAACAGGTCGCCGTAGTGGGCGGCTACGTCGGAGTCCGGCTCGTCGGCGGCGACGGCACCGGGAAGGTCGAGCAGAGGGCTACGCATGCCCTCCAGGCTATCGGCAGTTGCGGCAGCGCCCGAAGACGGTCAGGTGGTGCACGTCGGCGACGAACCCCAGCTCTTCATCCAGGCCCTTGACCAGCCCTTCGGCCATCTCGGGACGCACCTCGATCACCTCGTCGCAGCCCCGGCACACCAGGTGCACGTGGTCGGCCTCGGCGGCCAGATGGTAGGTCGGCGCGCCGTGGCCGAGATGGGTGTGGGTGACCAGGCCGAGCTCCTCGAGCAGCTCCAGAGTGCGGTAGACCGTCGAGATGTTGACGCCGCGGGCCGTCTCACGGACCTTGACGCAGATCTCCTCCGGCGTGGCGTGCATCAGCTCCTTGATCGCCTCCAGGACGAGCTGGCGCTGGGGAGTCACCCGGTAGCCCTTGGCGCGGAGTTGCTCGTGCCACTGCGTCTCCGTCATGTCCCGAGTGTAAGGCGCGTGGCCGCGAGCTGCCGGCGGACGGCCGGACGGGGCCGGGCCGATATTCGCTTGCCCCTTCTGAGCCGGAGCACATAGCTTCGTTGGTACGCGGAAAGGAGGTGGTCCACACAATGGTGATTCATAGTTGGGCTAGCGAGGTGGTTGTCCGCTAGCGCTGCGGACTCGTTGTCTCGTGGCGTTCGCGAATACGAGGCAACCACCGGGGCCCCTGGCAGCCGGAGGGCGGGATGTCATCCCGACCATGGTCCATCCGGCCCGCCTGCTCGGCAGGCGGAGCGTCGCCCGGGGCCCTTCTTCATGTCCGGACCCGGTCTGCCCGGGTCAGTGCTGCCCCCGGGCCGAAATGCCCAGCTTGTCGCACGCGTCGCGATAGAGGCGTACGACGGCCATGCGCACCTGGGAGCGCTCGGTCAGCGTCTCACCCCACGGCACCCGCACCCGCTCGCCGCCGTCCACGGTGAACTCGATGCCCTCGGCGTCGACGTCGCTCGTCACGGCGGTGGTCGCCTCCGGCCGGCCCGCGAGCCCGCGTACGATGATCAGCGCGTCGTCGGGATGGTCGTCGTTCATGTGGCTTTTGATCGCCTGAACGGCGGCGGGAGTGAATGGCGTGCTCATCGCCTCAAGCTACCTTCTTGAGCTCGGCCGACATGTGGTCGGTGAGCGGGTGTCCGACGGCGGCCATCTCGTAAGCCCACATGAGGTTGCCGTTGACGAGCCCGTAGAGCCGGTGGCCCGCGGTGTACTCCTTCGCCGAGGAGGTGCGCGCGACCACGTCGGTGTACAGCTCGATCTTGTTGAAGACGACCTCGCCGAGGTAGATCTCGACGATGCCGGTGGGGTGCGACAGCACCACCTCGACCTGCCTGTCGGGCTGCGGCCGCCAGTATCCCGACTCCGTGGCCAGCGGCCTGACCCGGTTGCCCGCGTCGTCGAGCAGCCACGTGCGGCTCACGTACGTCAGGAACGGCTTGCCGTTGTGCCCGAACTCGATCTCCTGCCCGAAGTTGAAGCTCTCGATCGTCGGATAGCCGCCCACGCCGGCGCCTTCCCACCGCCCCAGCAGGAACGCGATCGGCTCCAGGTCGGGGTGCACCTCAGGTTCTTCCATGCTCCCCAAGGGTAGTGGGGGGCGTTAGGGTGACGGGCATGGCACGATCTCTGGTGATCAAGGTGACCGCGGGAGCCGACGCGCCCGAGCGCTGCAACCAGGCGTTCACGGTGGCGGCCGCCGCGCTCGCGAGCGGGGTCCCCGTTTCCCTCTGGCTGACCGGCGAGGCGTCGTGGTTCGCGCTGCCGGGGCGGGCCAAGGAGTTCAGCCTGCCGCATGCCGCGTCCCTCAGCGACCTGCTCGACGCCGTGCTGGCCGGCGGCCGGGTGACGCTCTGCACGCAGTGCGCCGCCCGCAGGGAGATCACCGTCGACGACCTCATCGACGGGGTGCGCATCGCCGGGGCGCCGGCGTTCGTCGAGGAGGCGGTCGCCGAGGGCGCCCAGGCCCTCGTCTACTGACCGCTTCCCGCCGGGAGCGGCTCGCCGGTCTCCAGCAGGGTCTTGAGGCTGGAGACCAGCTCGGGCCAGCCCTGGCTGACGGCGTCGCGCACGGCGCTGGCCGGCGGGAAGCCGCCGTGCACGACGGTCAGCTTGACCATCTCGCCGGCCTGCTCGACCTCGAAGGTCACCGTTGACCTGGGCTCCGCGGCCATCTCGGCGCGGCTCTCGACGCTCAGGCCGACACTTTCCGCGAACTCCGGCGTGAAGGTGTGCCAGGTGTAGGCCAGCCGGCGCGGCGGGTCGGCCTCCAGCACGACCTGTTCCGGGTCCTCCACCGTGACGCCGAGCTGCTTCCAGGTCACGGGCGATCCGACCGTCCAGTCCGATTCGAGCTCGACGCCCCAGTAGCGCTTGGTGAAGGCGGGCTCGGTCAACGCCTGCCAGAGGCGTTCCGGTGTGGTCTTGATGTAGGTCGTGTAGACGAAGTCGTGGCTCGTCACGGGGGTGTCCTCCAATGCCGTCTTGAGGTCGGTCAGGGCGCCGGCCCGGTGGCGGTCGTACCTGTTGATCCAGCGGTCCGCGAGGGCGTTGATCGGCACGGCGTTGAGGTAGTGCAGCTTCTCCCGTCCGCGCCACACCGTGGTCACCAGGTTGGCCGCCTCCAGCACGGCCAGGTGCTTGCTCACCGACTGCCTGGCCATGTCGAGCTCGGCGCACAGCTCTCGCAGGGTCTGCCCGCTGCGCGCGTTGAGACTGTCCAGCAACCTGCGCCGGCCGGGGTCGGCCAGCGCCTTGAACACCTCGTCCATGTACCGCCGTCCACGCTCATGCAGCCCGTTGGCTGCCTTTCCACGATAGGCAGCCAACGGGCTGCATGTCAATCGCCGCAGCGCCTCAGGAGCGGTCGAGCACGCGGCGCAGCGCCGCCATGCCCGAGGTCAGCCCGGCAGGACGGCCGCCAGGCGTTCCCGGCGGAGCGCTTCGTAACGGGAGTCGTCGAGCGGCGCCAGATCGCCCACGCACCAGGACAGCAGCAGGTCGGCCAGCGCCGGGTTGCGGGCCAGAGCGGGCCCGTGAAGGTAGGTGCCGACCACGTGCCCGGTGTAGCAGCCCTCGAAGCCGTCACCGTTGCCGGTGCCCACGAGCGTCTTGGACAGCGGCTTGACCCCCGGGCCGAGGTGGGTGACACCCATGTGGTTCTCGAAGCCGGTCAGCGTGGGCAGGTTGAGCGCGGCGTCGACCTCCGCCACCAGCTCGCCCACCGCCCGCGCGGGCCCGCGGGAGCTGGAGAGGTCGAGCAGCCCGATGCCGTCCACCGGCTGGCCCTCCTCGCCGCCGAACGTGCTGCCCATGATCTGGTAGCCGGCGCAGACCGCCAGCAGGACCGCGCCGCCGGCGATGGCGCGGTGCAGGCCGCCGTCCCTGCGCAGGCGCTCGGCGGCCAGGATCTGGGGGCGGTCCTCGCCGCCGCCGATGAGGTAGAGGTCACCGGACTCCGGGACCGGATCGGCCGAGCGTACGTGGATCGTCTCCGTCTCGATGCCCCGCAGCTGCGCCCGCCGCTCCAGGACGAGCACGTTGCCCTGGTCGCCGTAGGTGCTCAGCAGGTCAGGGTAGATCCAGACGATACGCAGGGCGCTGTCAGACGGCACGACCGAACTCCGATCGGATCTGCTGGAAGGCGGTGTAGTTGGCGATCACGTCGACCCGGCCGGGCGGCTGCATGACCAGCGCCTCGGTGAACGTGTCGCACAGCGTGAACGGCACGTCGGCCACGTCGAGCCGGAGCGCCAGGTCGAGGCGGCGCTGGCCGGTGACGAACACGGGCCGGCCGCGCAGGATGCGGTAGTCGACGTCCCACAACCACGACGTGTCGCGGCCGTCGGGGCCCTGGGCGTTGACCGACAGGATGATCGGCAGCTGCGGGTCGGCGACGTCGAACGCCTCCAGCCAGCCCGCCGGGTTCTTCGACAGCAGCAGCCGCGCGTAGCGGCCGTCACGCTCGACCGTGGTGTAGCGGCCCGCGACCGAGGTGACCTCGCGCAGCCGGGGCAGCGCCCGATTGACCGGCACCCCGAACGCGTCGGCCACCGCCAGCGCCATCACGGCGTTGGAGCGGTTGGCCGCGCCGGGCAGCTGGATGTCGAGCGACCACCGCTCACCGTGGGGGTCGACCGCCACGTCGCCGTCGACCGCCCACTGCGGCTCCGGCCGGTGGAACGTGCACTCGCGGCACGCCCAGTCGGCGTCCTTGCGGTCGAGCGGGCCGCCGCACTCGGGGCAGCACCAGGAGTCTTCCTTCCACCGCTGCCCGCCGGCGACCCAGGTGACCTTGGCGGCCGTGGAGGCGCCCCAGGTGACGAGCGGGTCGTCGCAGTTGGCGATGACGTGGGTGGGCTTGCCCGACAGCGCCCTGCGCCACTTCTGCGCGAGCAGCCAGATCTCGGCCGCGCGGTCCATCTGGTCGCGGCTGAGGTTCATCAGGCAGACGACGCCCGCCCCGGTGGTGTCGAGCACCTCGGGCAGGTATTTCTCGTCGACTTCGAGCACGCCGTAGGGGGCGCCCTTGTGCTGGGAGAGCGCCGAGACGTGGCCGGCCGGCATGTTGGCCCCGAACGCGTTGGTGGCCACCTCTCCGAGCTCCAGGAGCGCCGAGGTGACCAGCCTGGTCGTGGTCGTCTTGCCGTTGGTCGCGCTGATCAGCGCCAGCTTGCGGTCGCGGGCCAGCTTGCGCAGCAGGTCGGGCTCGAGCAGCAGCCCGACCCGGCCGCCGATCACCGAGCCGTCACCGCGCCCCGTCATCCTGGACAGCGTGGCGGCACTGCGGCCCAGGGCACTGGCGAGCTGCGCCCGCAGAGGAAGCTGGGTCATGTGCATGGATCCTAGTCGTGGTTGGCCCCTTCGCCGCCTACGCGGCGGAAAACCCGGCCCGGCAGCGCACCTCAGGGGGTCGGAATCGGAGCGGGGGACGCGGCCGGCGGTTCGGCGAAAGCGATCTCCGGGACGCCGCCGTGATCGAACGGCAACACGAAGCGGCGCGGCCACGACAGCACCCCTTCCAGCCATCCGGCCCCCATCGTCTGCGCGACGTGCCGGAGCCGGGCCGACGCCTCGATGCCGATGGCGACCGTCATGACGTCCCGCTGCACCGACTCGTTCTCGTCGTCCCCGAGGATCACCCGCCAGGCCAGCTCCCGGTTGCGGTCCACCTCCATCGACAGCGGGTGGTGGCGCAGCGCCTTGGCCCGGTGGCCGAGCAACTCGGTCGGCGCGAGGTCGCCGACGCCGTTGCCGTTCGGCTGGCGGAAGAGGGCGTACTCCATGGGCGGGGCCGGGGTGCGCAGGTCGGGAGCCGGGCGGCCGTACGGGAAGAGCCGGTCGACCTCGTGCAGCCAGCGCACCTGCGGG
This sequence comes from Nonomuraea sp. B1E8, assembly GCF_039871515.1. Lineage (NCBI taxonomy): Bacteria > Bacillati > Actinomycetota > Actinomycetes > Streptosporangiales > Streptosporangiaceae > Nonomuraea > Nonomuraea sp. B1E8. Next base: position 1,032,903 of record NZ_JBDPLS010000001.1, read on the forward strand.
ATGACCCACGACGCCCCCGGCCGCTCGCCGCCGTTGTCGAGCGCGGACAGCAGCCGCGTGGCCGTCTCCGCGGCCTTCTCCGTCAGCAGCGCCGGGTCGAACCAGCTCCGCAGCGACCAGGCGCGCCGCTGCACCGACCGCTCGATCAGGGTGGCCAGCAGGCACTCCCTGCGCCGCGCCGGCAGGTCGGCCCAGACGGCCGACAGCGCGCGCGGCACGCCGGGCAGCGGCCGGTTGCTGACGAACGCGAGGACGACCGTCTCGCACCAGATGCGCAACCAGGCCCACTCGGGCGCGTCGGCGAGCACGTCGGCCTCCCGCAGCTCGACCAGCGTGCACGCCTGCCCGGTGCGGCACTGCTTGCCGCAGGCCGCCGACCTGCGGCCGCGGATGGGCGGCGGCGGTCCCGGCACCACCTTCTCCCTGGACTCCCCCAGCGGCACGCGCACCCGCAGCGGCCGGTCCATGCCGTCCGCGAAGACGGCGGCCGAGCCGGGCTGCAGCGAGACCACGTGACGGGACTGCTCGTCGCTGAGGTTCATGGCGGCGCCGACGAGCTTCCTGTCGTCCTCGGCGGGCAGCCGGTGCACGACCTTCAGCGCGGTGTTCTTGACGACGTCGGAGATGAGCTTGGTCGGGATCTGCTCGGCGACCACGATGCCCTCGCCGTACGCCCTGATCTCGGCGAGCAGGCCGGCCAGCAGCTCGACGGCGTGGGTGGAGGCCCGGCCGTGGCCGCGGTCGCGCAGCAGCCGGTGCGCCTCCTCGATCACGATGACGTGCCGCAGCTCGGGCGACTTCTCCCGCCTGGCCCGCATGCGCAGGTGCTCGACGATCCTGATGATCAGCGTGCCCATGAGGAACGCCTTGTCCTCGTCGTTGGCGACGTCCTCGATGGCCAGCACGACGTCGCGCTCCAGCAGGCCGCCGATGTCGGCGGGGTGGCCGCCCTCGAAGAAGCGGCCGGCCGAGCCGACGCGCAGCGAGCGCAGCCGGAGCGAGATGAAGCCCTCGACGTCGGCCTGGACCTCGCGGCCGTAGCCGATCTCCTTGATGACGTCCATGGCGTGCTGCTGGAGTTGTTCGAGTGTGGGGACGCTGGGCGGGACGTTCGCGCCGGGGACGGCGCCGCCCGTGACGACGTCCCAGCCGGTGGCCTCGTAGACGCGCTGCAGGGCCAGGGACATGATCTGCGGGAACGGCTCCTCGGCGTCGAACGCCGCCATGAAGAGCGCCCTGACCATGTCGATGTGGGCCTGGACGGGGTAGCCGGGCTCGGGTTCGAGCGGGTTGATGCTGAACGGCACGCCGTCGGGCGCCGACGGGTTGATCACCGTGAGGGGGTCGTCGATCCGGCCCGCCATGGCGGCGTACTCGGACTTGGCCGGTTCGATGGCCAGCCAGGGGATGCGGGCCCTGCTGAGCTGCTCCAGCAGGTGCCTGACGGTCTGCGACTTGCCGGAGCCGGTCGCGCCCGTGATGAACGCGTGCCGGTTCAGCGTGGCCAGCGGCACCTGGAACGTGCCGACGCCCCTGTCCTGACCGTCGAGGATCTCGCCCAGCTCCAGCTCACCCGCGTCGGCCTCGGACGTCACGTCGAAGAAGCCCGAGTCGAGCACGCGCACCCCCGGCACCTCCCGCCGGGGCAGCCCGGCCAGCGCGGCCAGCGCGCCCGCGGTCGCGGCGAACGGGGCCGCCGCCCCGTCGGCCGGGTCCTGCATGGTGATGGCGAGGGCCTCCGACAGCGCGTAGACGGCGCCGTGCGAGCTGCGCAGCCGGTACGGGTGGTGGCTCATCTCGACGGACCCGACGAGCACGGGCGCGATCTGCCGCAGCTCGTCCGCGGTGGCGCCGCCGGCCAGCACGCGCACGTTCCAGAGCCCCGCCTCGCGGAAGGCGTCCAGCTCCTGCATGCGGCGCTCGGCGCGCTCGGCGTCGAAGCGCGAGCGCTCGGAGGCGTCGCCGTACTGCCTGAGCACGTTGAGCTGGGTACGCAGGTGCGCAACCTCGGCGTCGAGCAGGTCGGTCGGCTCGGCCACCACCAGCCACGCGAAGGGCCGCGACATGAGCGTCACCAGCGTCGACTCGAACAACGTCGGCCGTTTCAGCTCGTCGGGGTCGACCTCGGAGAACTCCCTCCCCCTGCCGCCCAGCGGGGGCGCCTGCCGCCCCGGGCACGGCGTCCACACCAGGTCCGCCAGATCGGCGAGGTACTCCTCGTCGAGTTGCACGCCGCGCGCCCCGCCAGGGAACAGCAGCGGCTGCGGCCCGCTCGGCCGGCCGGGCGCGTCGGTGGACCTGCGCGGCTGGCGCGGCGGCGAGAGCGGCCCCGCGTTCGTGATGAGTTCCAGCGGCGCACCCGACCCTCTGGACAGCCACCCGATGACGAACGGCCGGTCGCGTTGCGCCGCCGAGAGCACCGCGGGAAGCACGGTGACGAAATCCCATTCCGCCGACGAGCTTCGCGAGGGTGCTGCGATCGACTGGATTCGGTACCAGGGTCCGCTCAGCGAGACGCTCGGCTGCATTTCATTCCCCCACAGACGGTTCTTTGTAAATTCCGTCAACCGTCAGCTCGTCGCCTTGACATTGACCATGTCATTGCCTGCCCTTGCGCCAGTCCAGGCGTGGCGGTGGTGGTCCGAGGTTCGGAGGGGGCTCTCCGTCGCCGTCCTGGGCGCTCGGGTCGAGCGCGAGCACGGCGTCGCGTACGTGCTCCAGCTCCCCGAGGGTGGTCTTGGGGAAGGCGAGGATGGCCGGGTTGGCGTCGGCGAGGCGGACACGCCTGCCCTGGGCGGTCGCGTCCGTGACGATCACGGACGTCGTGGGCAGCTGCTGGAGCTGGTGCGGCTCGACCAGGAACTCGCGCGAGCGCTGCAACACCCGCTCCTTCTCCGAGATCTTGTCGGCGGTCCTGCCCCATTCGGTCGACTCCGTGATGTCGCCGGCGAGGTCGTGACTCTCGTCGCGGTCGTCCTTGGCGTCCTCCACCTGCGCGACCGTGGAGATGTAGCCGCCGTCGAGCCCCGGCAGCGAGTCGCTGATCGTCTCGGTGAGCTGTGCCAGCTCCAGCCGGTGCTCGGTGCCGACGTGCTCGCTGGCGACCCGGGCGTCCTCGGCGTTGCCGAGCCGCATGAACGCCACCGCCGCGTGCCCGCGGCCCAGCCGCTCGCGTACGGCCGGCGTGAGCGACCTGTACGTCAGCACGAGCCCCGTACGCGAGGTCTCGCAGGCGTCCATCAGCCGGTCGAGCACGTCGCCCCTCAGCTTGTCCGCGCCCGCCACGATGATCGTGTGGTACCAGGGCCGGTCGGAGGCGGGCGACTGGCGCAGGATGTGGGTGAGCGCGGTGGCCACGTACGTGCCGAGCACCCGGTTGCCGAACATGCCCGCCTGGCGGTCCATGCTCACCACGCGGAGCCTGGCGGGCGGCAGGCGTACGGCCTCCGTGCCGAGCGACTCCAGCTTGCGCAGCTGCGACTCCAGCGCCCAGGCCCGCTCGATCACCACGCGGTCGCTCACCCCGCGGCCGAACAGCGTGCCGATGCGCTCCAACTGCGTCGCGGTGATCAGCCCGAACCTCAGGTCGTCGCGCGGGTCGCCCACCTGCGCCAGCGCCCGCAGCGCGGCCGTGACCTGGCTGATCGTGGCGTTCTCCCCGAGCACTTCGAGCACCCGCTCCAGGATCGCGTTGTCGAAGCTGAGGTCGCGCGTGCTGCGGTGCTCCTCGCTCACGCTCACCACGTGCGCCAGCACGTCGGCGAACGCCTCGGGCTTGAGCGTGGCCCCCAAGTCGAGCTTGGCCAGGTCCACGGGGAGCACCCAGACCAGCGGGTCGTCGCCGCCCTTGCGGGCCAGCTCGATCAAATCCTTGGCGATCGCGCCCTCGGACAGGTCGAGCACGGTCAGGTGGCCGCCGCTGTAGAGGCGGGTCGCCCCGAGCAGGGTGACCAGGGCCGACCACCCGGGTAACGTGCCGCCCGCCACGTCGATGCGGTCGAGCTCGTCGGGCACGGCGACGGCGTACCAGGTGAGCTGCTTGTCGTGGCGGTCCTTCTGCTCCTGCCACTCGCGGTAGCGCTGGGCGTGCTCCTCCTGCGCGCGGAACAGCTCCCTGTCGCGTTCGCGGCGCTGGCGCTCGTCCTTGGCCTGCTGCTCCAGCACCCGGTACTTCACCGCCCTGTCGCCCTGCAGCAGCGCGAACGTGCAGATGCCCGCCACGCCGCCGGCGGCCACCACGCCGAGCAGCGCGAACGGCCACGTGAGGTAGCCCGCCACCGCGGCGGCCAGGATCAGCGCGGTCACGACCAGCATGAAGGTGCGGAAGAGGCGTACGGGCCGGTTGAGCATGTCCTCCTGGAGGCGCTCGCGGCGCAGGAGCGCGAGCCGGGCCGGGTCGTCCTCGCCGGCGGAGGGCTGGTCCTCGACGGGGGACGGGCGCTTCGGGGGCGGGCCCGGGTCGGGATGCAGCAGGATGTACTGCCAGCCCAGGTAGATGCGGTCCGCCTGGAGCTGGGCATGCTCGGGATGCACGTCCGCCACGTGACCCTCCGGCCGCCGATATGTCATTTGGAGTTGGGGTCAGCCCTTTCCGTTCCGTGCCAGCGTATGAGTTACAACCCCCGCAGTGGCAGGGTTTCTCGGCAATTCGACCACTCCGATGGGAGCATTGCGGCAGATGAGACAAGCGAGACCTATTACCATCCTTATTCATGACGGAACCCTCCGGCGGCAGCAGTGACAGGCCCAGACGCCCCGTAGTGGTGCCCGCAATCGCGCTGACGGCCTTCACGGCCGTCGGCATCACCGCCCTGCTCGGCGGTCTGCGCGAGGCCCCGGAAGAGCCGGAGGCGCTGGGCCCGGGCGCGGTGATCGACCAAGGCCAGTTCACCACCAAGGTCGTCGAGTCCCGCGTGACGGTGGAGCGTGCCCAGAACCGGTTCGAAGAGGACAAGCGGTTCGTGGACGTGGTCTTCGACGTCAAGAACAACGGCGACGAGACCGTCCCCGTCGGCGTCCCGCCCCAGAAGATCGAGTCCGCCTTCACCCTCGCGTCCTTCGCCGGCTCGCTCGTCAAGATCGACCCCGTCTTCCCCAAGGACGCCGGCCCCTACGTCTTCGCCCGGAGCAAGGGAGACGAGACCCGCCAGCTCCACCCCGGGATCACCAGCCAGGTCGTCCTTCGCTACCGGCTCAAGGACACCGAACAGCCGCCGCAGAAGATCTCTCTCGACGTGGCCGCCTTCGAGTGGGAACCCGACTTCAACAACGTCACCCCCCGCTGGAAGATGGTCGCCACCGAAGTAGGCGACAAGTGGCTTCCCGACATCAAGGCCCGGGTGACCCTGTCGGTCAAGGAAGGTGACGCAGCGTGACCGACACGCAGCAAAGATCATCCGTGGCGCCCGCCCGCCGTGGCCGGCGCGCCGGACGCCGCCCCGCCGACACCTCGCGGCTGCTCAGCGCCCTCGTCGGGCTCGCGCTGGCCGCGGCCGCCATCATGCTGCAGACCATGTACCTCGACGAGGGCGAACTGAGCCTGCCGCTGACCTACGTGGGCGACAAGGGCGAGGACGTGGACGCCAAGCGGTTCACGGTGCGGGTCGACTCGTACATGACCGCCAAGTCGATCAGAAGCGCCACCAACAAGACGATCGGCACCGACCACCTCTTCCTCGTCGTCAACGCCTCGGCCAAGTCCAGCCTCAAGCCGTACAAGCTGGGCCAGCCCGTGCTGATGACCGAGGACGGCAAGAAGTTCAGCGCAACCGACCGGGTGGACAGCTCGCAGACCCTCTCGAACGTCTGGGTGCAGCCGGACATCTGGGTCAGCGGCCGCTACTTCTTCGAGGTGCCGGCGTCGGCGCTGCCGGGAGCGCGGGTCGTGTTCGCGATGCCCCCGACCTTCCTCGTGGAGTCGTACCAGCCGGAGGCCGAGGTCGACCTCGGCCTGGACGAGGCTGCCGCGCGCAAGCTCGCCGCCTCGCCTCAGGACGTCTTCTCGATGGCTAAGAAGTGAGCGCAGGGATGAGTACGAACGACGAGCGTGACTGGTTCGCGCCCAGGAACGACCGGCGCCGCGAAGAGGACCCGCCGCCGCCTCCGCCCAGCCAGACGACCCCGGCGGGGCTCGGCGCCCACTCGGGCCGCTTCCCTCCCGGGCAGGTGATCCCGCTCGAAGAGGGCATGTATCCCGATCTCACTTCGGGCGCGGGCGCAGGCCGCAGCCCCGAGGAGACGGCGCCCGTGCCGAGGGTGCCGTCGGGCCCGGCCCCTGAGACCGCCCCCGTACCCAGGGTGCCGTCAGGCCCGGCTCCCGAGACCAGCCCCGTACCCAGGGTGCAGGGGGCCCCGGACGGCGAGACCGCGGCCGTGCCGCGGCTGCCGTCGGCGGGCGAGGTGCCGTCCGGCCGCGAGAGGCCTGCCCGTCGCGGCGGGCGTCGCAGCCGCGAGGCACCGCCGTCCGGCTACGGCACACCACCCCAGGGACAGGAGCTACCACCCACCCCCAGCTCCCCCTACGCCCAGGAACCGCCCGGCCCTTCCCCCTACGGCCAGGAACCCGGCCAGGGCTCCCCCTTCGGGCAGGAAGCGCCCGGCCAGAGTTCCCCTTACGGGCAGGAGCCCAGCTCCGGCTCCCCTTACGCACAGGAGCCCAGCCAGAGCCCGCCTTTCGGACAGGAAGCGCCCGGCCAGGGTTCGTTGTTCGGCGCGGGCGGGCGCGCCGGGCCGGGCGGTGGCGTGTCCGAGCAGGGCGTGCGCCCCGAGCAGGGTGTACGTCCCGAGCAGGGTGTACGTCCCGAGCAGGGTGTACGTCCCGAGCAGGGCAGGCGCCCGGGGCAGAGGGCCGCACGGGGGGCGCAGGGACAGGCGGCGTCCCCACGGCATGGGATGGCGGGTGCTCCTGGCGTGCCCCAGAGCCGGGCCCGGCACCGGCATCCGGACCAGCAGGTCTGGCCTCCCGCCTCCCGTGAGCCCCAGGAGGGCCTCACGCAGCCGCTTCCGGCCGTTCCGCCCGCCGCCGACCAGCCGCCGTCCCCGTACGACCAGCCGTCGCCACAGCCGTCGCCGTACGACCAGCCGTCGCCACAGCCGTCGCCGTACGACCAGCCGTCACCGTACGGGGGCACTCCGGCCGGATCGACGCCTCAGGGTGCCTCCGGGGCGGCGCAGGCCGCCGCCGCGGGCGCCGGGGCGGCAACGGTCGCCGCGTCTCATGCCCCCGGCCCAGGTGGGATGCCCCAGCACGCCGACCCCGCGGCCGGCGGGCCGTCGGCCGCGCTCGCCCAGCACCGTACGTCCCATCCCGACGATCCCCAGGGCGGTCCCTACGACGGCTCCCAAGGCGGACCCCAGAGCGGACCCCAAGGCAGCTCCCAGGGCGGACCCTACGATGGTCCCCAGGGCGGCCCTCAGAGCGGCCCGCAGGGCGGTTCGCAGGGTGGCTCCCGGGGCGGGGCTCGCGAGGGAGCGCAGGACGGCGCTCGGGGCAGGGCGCGAGCGGGCGGCGGGAGGCGTTCGGCGAAGGGGTCGCGCAACCGCAAGGTCCTGATCGCCGCCGGGGCCGTGGTCGTGTCGCTGCTTTCCATGGGCGCGCAGACGGTCGACGGCTACCTGTTCTACGAGAAGGTCTCCGCGCAGGAGACCAAGGAGGTCGTCGTGGCCGCCGGCCAGGCGGGCACCGTCCACAACATCGAGTGGACGGCCGCGGTGGAACCCATGAAGGCGCCCGCGGGCAGCAAGCACGGCCCCGAGGTCACCTGGCTCAAGGTGGGCATCACCAAGAAGGTCGTCAACGAGTCGAGCGCCACCATGACGGCTCTGCCCAACGAGATCAGGCTGACGGACCGCGCGGACCGTACGTGGACCGTGGAGCTGCAGGACGGCGAGCGGCCGACGGACCGGCTGGTGGTGGGCAGGACGTACAAGATCGACGGTGTGGCCATCGTGCCGACGCCGGTGGCGAACGAGGTCGAGATCTCGTTCAGGCCGAGCGGCTACCGTTCCGACACGCCGGTGGAGGACCTGTTCGACAGGGAGGCCATGGAGAAGGCGGAGAAGGACGACACGGTGCTGCGGTTCCGGCGGCGCTGAGCCTCTCGTCCCAAGGATCCCAAGGCTCAGACGTCGCTGAGCCGCTCACCCTTGGCGCGGGCTCTGGTGGCCGCGATGTCGAACGTGGCCGCCAGGAGCGCCATGGTGAGCACGGTCGTGATCATCTCGCGCAGGAAGCCGACGGGCGGCCCGGCGAAGGCCCACGTCCATTCCGCGCGCGAGCCGATGAGGGCCCGCAGCCCCCGGTCGCCGTACTGGGCGGCCACCGAGATGGCCACGTAGCACAGGCACATCATGCCGAAGAGCGGCGCGCCGCCGTTGAAGACCATCCGCAGGGAGTTGGCCAGCGGCACCCAGCGCTCCCTGAATCCGATGGTGACCTGGTCGAACGACTTCTTCGTGAGGTCGTGGCTGGACTCGAGGCGGTCCACGCCGCGCTCCAGGCGGGTGCCCTTGAACAGGGTACGGGTCTCGTCGGAGAAGGCGCCGTAGACGAGCATGGCCACGGTCAGCCAGGCCAGCGGGACCGCGACCGCGTCCAGGAACAGCGGCCAGATCTCCCCGAACGTGCTCGTGATGCCGTCCCACAGCGGCACGTTCTTCTGCGCCTCGGACCAGACCTCCTTGGATCCGGCGACGACTGTGCGGTGCTCCATCCACTCAGAGCGCGCGTCGGCGATGGCGACGGTGGCGTTCAGCCCGTAGAACATGAACGCGAACTCGGAGAAGGCCGCGGCGAAGCCGTAGAACTTGGTCTTGCCCTGCTCCACGAGCTTCGCGAAGAGCGTCTTCAGCCCGAACATGACGACCATCGCGCCGAGCGACACGCGCCAGTCGAGGTCGACGAGGCCGCGACCGACCTGCGAATCCTCACCGAACCAGGACGCGTCCGTCATTTCATCGAAGTTGTGGAACAGGTCCATCTGGTAGATGTCCCTGGCGTCCTCGGTGTGGAATCCCCACGCCAGGTAGAGCACGGCGAAGGCGGGGGCGACCCGGTCGAGCGTACGGAAGAAGCGCTCGTCGGCCACGCCCTCGCCGGCCCTGGCGCGCATCTCCCACAGCGCGTTGCGCAGGCAGTAGAGCATGCCGGCGGTGACCGTCACCGCGGACATGACGACCAGCGTGAGCATGGTCATGACGGCCACCAGCCGGAGCTGCCGGAAGTCGCCGTAGGCCACCTCGGTGGCGCCGTACATCAGCACGAAGCGCACCAGCTCGCCGGCCGCGAACCAGAAGATCAGCGGCACGGCGCATCTGCCCACGAGCCGTAGCGTGTGCAGGGGCAGCGAGTACGGCGACGGCATCCGCTGAGCCGGCGTAGGCCCAGGTCGGGGCGGATCCATCACACCTGTCGAACCGGACATCTGTCGAATCGTATCGGTCTGTCCCTTCTGCCGCAGCCGCAACTCCCTGATTGCGTGCACGATCAGTTCCAGGGCGGTGACACATGCGTGACGCGCAAGCCGACCCCGGCGACGTACGCGGCCCCCGCACGCGCGAAGGCCCGCGTCAGGAAGACGCGGGCCTCACGGGAGAACGGGCTCAGACGGCCACGGCGAGCTGGGCGACCTCGCCCAGCTTGGCCTCGACCTGGACGTCACGGGTGACGCCGCCGCCCGCGATGATGCGTACGGTCCAGTCGCCGGGAGCGGCGAAGAACCGGAAGACGCCGTCGTCGGAGACCACGACCTCGCCGGTGAACTCGCCGGACCCGTCGAGCAGCCGGGCGTAGGCCGTGCCGGCGCCGGTCACCACACCCTGGATCACGGCCTGGTTGGACAGATCGATCCCGGCCGGCAGCTCGATCGTCTGCTCCGGCGCTCCGCAGCCCTGTGCAGCGCTCGTCATCAGCGGGCCTCCCCCAGCTCGATCGGCACGCCCACGAGCGAGCCGTATTCGGTCCATGAACCGTCGTAGTTCTTCACGTTGTCCTGCCCCAGGATCTCGTGCAGGACGAACCACGTGTGCGCGGAACGCTCGCCGATGCGGCAGTAGGCGATGGTGTCCTTGCCGAAGTCGACTCCGGCCTCGGAGTAGAGCGTGCGCAGGTCGTCGTCGGACTTGAACGTGCCGTCGTCGTTGGCGGCCTTGGACCACGGGATGTTGCGGGCCGTGGGCACGTGGCCGCCGCGCTGCGCCTGCTCCTGCGGGAGGTGCGCGGGGGCGAGCAGCTTGCCGGTGAACTCGTCGGGCGAGCGCACGTCGACCAGGTTGAGCTTGCCGATGGCGGAGACCACGTCGTCGCGGAAGGCGCGGATCGCGGTGTCCTGCTCCTTGGCGACGTACTGGGTCTTGGGCCGCTGGGGCACGTCGCGCACCAGCTCGCGGGAGTCGAGCTCCCACTTCTTGCGGCCGCCGTCGAGCAGCTTGACGTTGTCGTGGCCGTAGAGCTTGAAGTACCAGTAGGCGTAGGCGGCGAACCAGTTGTTGTTGCCGCCGTAGAGCACGACGGTGTCGTCGTTGGAGATGCCGCGGTCGGAGAGCAGGGCCTCGAAACCGGTCTTGTCCACGAAGTCGCGACGCACCGGGTCCTGCAGGTCCTGCTGCCAGTCGACCTTCACGGCGCCACGGATGTGGCCCTTGTCGTAGGCGCTGACGTCCTCGTCGACCTCGACGAGAACGACTCCGGGGGTGTCGAGGTTGGCCTCGACCCAGTCGGCGTCCACCAGGGCGGCGGAGCGGCTCATTGGGATACCTCCATGTTGGCAGCGGGCGTTAGACGACGAATGAGCAGGTACATCTCGCAGCCGAGGCAGAATCCGAAGGCTGCGTTGAGGAATGCGGCGAGGAGAGCCGCGGCCGTGGCCGCCAGGGCCAGCGGCACGATCCCGGTGAGGAACCCGACCAGGCCCGCGACCGCGAAGACCAGCCCGGCCAGCTGCGCGAAACGCGGCGGGCGGGCGTCTTCCGTCTCCGTGGGCGCGCTCTTGACGAACGCCTTGAAAAGCATCACATAGGGCGAGCGGGCGGCGACTCCGAGCGCGAAGACCGCCGCCTGGGCGGCGAGAAGCCAGACGCTCTCCGTCACCAGGACGGAGAACAGGACCAGCGTGGTGATGGCCGCGCCGAAACGCAGCGCTCTAGGGTCGGCACGCATCGTGGGATGCTCCTGAAGGGGTCGACTGGAGCGGATCGGATATCCGCGAGATCGTCCTCAGGCAGCGCGACAGAGCGCGGTGGCGACGCGGCAGAAGTCAACCGCGCGCCGCTTTGTCAGCAGCTCTGTCGATGGGTTCATGTTCACGACCCTACTCGGCGTCTCGTCATCTGTCACTTCTCGTCCGGTTATTGAGACTATCCGCCTGGTACGCGGACCGGCCACGACGTCGTCACCCGGGCGGCAGGGCGTCGGCCACCGCGGCCAGCACGTCGGCCCTGCGGGGCTGGCCCGAGGCCCTCTTGACGACGGTGCCCGCGGCGTCGAGCACGAGGACGGTGGGCGTGCGCATGATGTCGAGCCGGCGTACGAGGTCGAGCCGCGACTCGGCGTCGATCTCGACGTGGCTCACCCCCGGCACGAGCGTGCTCACGTCGGCCAGGATCCGCCGGGTAGCCCGGCACGGCTGGCAGAACGCGGTGGAGAACTGCACCAGCGTCGCCCGCTCGCCCAGCCCTTCGCCCAGGTCGGCCCCCGTCAGCCGCTCCGTCAGCTTCTCGGGCTGCTCCCCGGGCAACCTCTCGGGCAACCTCTCGGGCAGCCGCTCCCCGCCCACGTCACGCATCCTTCCGCCGCGGCGCAGGTGGACCACGCCGATCACCGCACCGAGCGCCAGCGTGGCCAGCGCCACCCACAGACCAGACATCCCTTGGTGCAACCGCGGACGGCCGCGATTACTTCCGCACCGGGATCCGTACGAGCGCCTTCCCGTTCTCGTCGACGAGCTCGAACCTGGCGATGTCGCCCATGGGCAGCGACGTCGTGCTCTTGAAGACGGCCTTGTCCTGGTAGCGGACGTCCCAGCTCCCGGCGGGGTCGCGCCGCCCGTCGCGGGCCACGACGACGAGCCGGGCGGTCGTGCCGGCCGACACGCCGTCGACGCTCACGCTCAGCTCGGTGCCGCCGTCGCCGGGGAAGGCCGTCACGGTGGCGCGGTAGCCCTTGGCACTGTTCTCGCCGGCGAACGGGCGGCCCGCGACCGCCCTGTCCGACGACTTCGGCACGGGTGCCCTGCTCGGGCTCGGCTTGGAGTCGCTGAAGAGCTCCGGTCTCGACTCGGCCTTATCCTGGGCGGACCGCGACGATTGGGCGACCGCGGGCGCGGCGGCCGAGTCTTCATGGCCGGCGGTGTCGACCGTCGTCCAGACCGTGCCGCCCACCACCAGCACCGCGGCGGACGCGGCGACCGCCATCAGCGCGCGGCCACGCCTGTTGCGCCTGGCGCGGTCGTTCAGCAGCCGGTGGAGCACCTGGCGAGGGGGGCTGGACACCAGCTCCACATCGTGTTCCGACACCTTGCCGAGGAACGACGCCACGCCCTCGAACTCGACCAGCTCGGCGCCGCACGCCTCGCAGGTCGCCAGGTGGTCGTCGATCTCCAGTGCCTCGTCAGGGTCCAGCGCTCCGAGGGCGTGCGCCCCCATGGACAGCCGGATCTCTTCGCACGTCATCATGGCGCCAGCCCCCGCTCCTCGAGCGCCAGTTTCAGGGCGCGCAGCGCGTAGTAGGTGCGCGACTTGACAGTGCCCGGCGGGACGCCGAGCGTCGCGGACGCCTCCCTCACCGACCGCCCCCGGTAGTAGACCTCCAGGAGCACCTCGCGGTGCTCCGGCCGCAGCGCGGCCAGCGCCTCGGCCACGGACCACGACTCGACGGCCCGCTCCAGCTCGTCGTCGGCCGGTATGACCGCCAGGGCCTCGTCGCTGGTCTCCTGCGGCCTGGCCTTCCTGGCGCGGTGCTGGTCGAAGACGAGATTGCGGGCCACGGTGAACAACCACGCCCTGATCGGCCGGTCGGAGAGCGCCTCGGGATGCCGCCAGGCCCGCAACAGGGTCTCCTGCACGACGTCCTCCGCACGCCCCGAATCACCGGTCAGCCGCAGGACATAGCCGTAGAGCGGCCCCGCGTGCTCGTCGAAGAGGGTCCTCACGAGTTCCTCGTCGGCCGTGCCGGCTGCGCTCACAGGGTCCTTCCCCCCGTGAGCTCCGCCCTGGCCCGCTCGCTGCGCTCTCTCACGTCCCTCATCACGTACGCGAGGGCGCCGCGGTTCATCCTTATCCACGAATCGGCACGTCAGACGCTTCGGCCGCGAACTCCAGCCCGTCGGCCACGTTCTTCACCCCGGTCACCTTGACGTCGAAGGGCAACTTTCCCTTGAACGGGATCGTGTACGAGATGAACCGCGCGGCCTGGTCAGGCACGCCCTCGATCTTCTCCGCCTGGAGCCTGAGGCCGCCGTCGGCCACCTCGACCGTCATCTCCGCCTCGAACGTCACCTTCCTCACTCCGACCGTCACCTCGCCCGATGCGACGAGCCGCTGCCCGTTCCCGCTGATCTTGACGCCGCGCGGGGCGAACTTGTCGATCGTGGCCCTGGTCAGCGTGCCGTTGACGGTCACGCGCCGGGCCCTGATGTCGGCTCTGTTCTGCAGGACGCCGTCCAGCGGGGCCGTCACGTCGTAGGCGGCGCCCCGCAGGTTCTGGACCGGCACGCCGGCGTAGGTCAGCGTGCCGAGGTCGAAGCGGACCTCCGGATAGTGCCCGGACAGGGCCTGGGTGAGAAAGGGGATGCCCTCGATGGTCACCGTCGGCGTGCCGGACAGATCGCCGGCCGCCGCGATCCTGTTGGCGAGGTCGCGCTGCACTCCTGCCACGGCGACCCTGTCGACGGCGACGAGGAGGACGATCAGCACGATCAGAGCAATGATCAGCTTCCGCATGGGGCTCCCAGTCTCAAGCGGGGGTCAAAAGAGCCTACCGATTCCTTCCCCGCAGGAGACGGCGATCACCCGCCCGCGAAGGGCGGCAGCACCTCCACGGTCGCGCCGTCGCCGAGGACCACCTCCTGGTGGGGTCGCCTGCCGACGGGAAGGCCGTCCACGAGGAACGAGGACCGCCGGACAACCCGTGCAAGATCGGCACGATTTTGTGTGATTTGCGTCATGAGTTCGTCAAGAGTGACCGCGTCGAAGGATTCTTCCGCGACGCCGGCCGCCTCCTTGGCGGCGGCCCAATAACGTACTTTTCCCCTGGCCATGGGCACCTCACAATCCCTTTAATCCTATTGTGCGTCGCCCTTAACACGCATGTTTCCGGCGACGCCCTGTTCATCCCGAGGACGCGCAATGGACACCACTTACCCGTGAGATATCCTCGCCTACAGGACTCGGGCGACGTAGCCCCCGGGTCCTTGCGCGTTTGAGGAGGCCCTGATGAGCAACTTGCTCCTGCTGACCAACGCCCTCGAGCCGTCCGCCGAGGTGCTTCCGGCGCTGGGGCTGCTCCTCCACTCGGTCAGGGTCGCGCCCGCCGAGGCGTCCGCGCTGATCGACACCCCGCCCGCCGACGCCGTCCTGGTCGACGCGCGCAAGGAGCTCGTGCAGGCCAAGAGCCTGTGCCGGCTGATCCGCACGACCGGCATCGACTGCCCGCTCCTGGTGATCGTGACCGAGGGCGGGCTGGCCGCCATGAGCGCCGAGTGGGGCGTCGACGACGTGCTGCTCGACAGCGCCGGGCCGGCCGAGGTGGAGGCGCGCCTGCGCATGGCCACCGGCCGCATCTCCCAGGCCGCCACGGAAGACGCGCCCGACGAGATCCGCAGCGGCGACCTGGCCATCGACGAGGCCACCTACACCGCGCGGCTGCGCGGCCGGGTGCTCGACCTGACGTTCAAGGAGTTCGAGCTGCTCAAATACCTCGCGCAGCACCCCGGCAGGGTCTTCACCCGCGCCCAGCTGCTGCAGGAGGTCTGGGGCTACGACTACTTCGGCGGCACCAGGACGGTCGACGTGCACGTGCGGCGGCTGCGCGCCAAGCTCGGCACCGAGTACGAATCGCTCATCGGCACGGTCCGCAACGTCGGCTACCGCTTCGTCCCCGACCGGGCCGACACCGCGCACGTCTGATCCGCACGATTGACAGCGGGCTCACCGCTGGCGTCCACTGATGTGACAGGTTTTCGTTGGGGCTGTTTCACGCCTGTCATGTCGAGGACACCGCCGTCCTGAGGGGATGTGTGGTGCGGGGTGGATCTGTTCAGGTCACTGGTCGACGAGGGCGCCAGGCCGCGCGTCTACCGGCGGGGCGAGATCATCTGCTCGCCGTTACGGCCGGCCACCTGCGTCTTCCTGATCGAGCACGGTTACGCCCGCGAATATGTGCCCGCCGGCGACCGTGATGCCGTCCACGACCTGCGCGGCGCCGGCGACCTCGTGGGCGAGCTGGCCTTCTGGAGCGCCGCCGACCGGGTCAGGATCGACGCGTTGACCGAGGTGCGGGCGTGGCCGATCGACCTGCGCCGGCTGCGCGAGCACGCCTCCGCGAGCCCGGCCGTGGCGACCGCGCTGGTGCAGGAGCTGTTCGCCAGGAACATGGCGGCCCGCAGGCACGAGGCGCTCGCCCGCGCCCCCGTCGCCGCCCGCCTGGCCGTCTGGCTGCTGCACCTCGACGAGCGTTACGCGCTGGCCTCGGAGTCCGCGCCGCCGCTGTCCATGGAGACGCTCGCCGACCTCGTGGGCAGCTCACCCGACGTGGTGCAGCGCCGGCTCACCGAGTGGGCGCGGCGCGGCTGGCTGGTCCGCACCGGCTACCGGCGGCTGCGCGTCGAGGACCCGGTCGCGCTGCGGGACGCCGCGGGCGGCTGGGAGCACCTGTCGGCGCCCTGGGAGGGGCACGTGACGCCGTTCCTGGCCCGGCCGGGAGCGCCGCCCGCCGGGCAGCTGCCGGTCGCCGAGGTGCCCGTCCCCCGCCAGCTTCCCGCCGACGTGCCCGACTTCACGGGGCGCCAGCAGAGCCTCGACCTGCTCACCGCCTGGCTGGAGCGGCCC
Organism: Nonomuraea sp. B1E8; assembly: GCF_039871515.1. NCBI lineage: Bacteria > Bacillati > Actinomycetota > Actinomycetes > Streptosporangiales > Streptosporangiaceae > Nonomuraea > Nonomuraea sp. B1E8. The sequence continues at coordinate 1,048,944 of NZ_JBDPLS010000001.1, forward strand.
CGCAGGACCAACACCATGGTCGTACAGGGGCTCCCTGGAGTCGGCAAGACCGCGCTGGTGACGCGCTGGGCGCACCTGCACGCCGACCGGTTCCCCGACGGGCAGATCGTGATCGACCTGCGCGGGCAGTCGCCGGGCCTGCCGCCGATGACCTCCGCCGAGGCGCTCGGGCAGATCCTGCGCTCGCTCGGCATCGGCGAGCACATGCCCGCCTCCGACGAGGCCGAGCTGATGTTGCTCTACCGCAGCAGGATCGCCGGGCGCCGGCTGCTGCTCATCCTCGACAACGCCGCCGACCCCGGGCTGGTGCGGGCGCTGCTGCCGGGCAGCAAGGACTGCGTGGTGCTGGTGACCAGCCGTACGCGGATGGCGCCGCTGCACGCCACCGGGCACGCCGACCTCATGGACGTGCCGGTGCTCGACCCGGGCAACGCGGTGGCGCTGCTCGTGGCCGTGCTCGGCAAGAACTCGCCGCGGGCGGCCGACAGGGACGCGCTGGCCGAGCTGGCCAGGGTGTGCTCGTACCATCCGTTCGCGCTGCGCATCTCGGCGGCCAAGCTGGCCGAGAACCCCGGGCTCAGCGTGCAGGCACGGGTGCGGGAGCTGCGCGTCCCCGACCGGCCCGCGGCCGGCGACCCGGAGGAGGCGTTCAGGTCGGCGCTCGACCTGGCGTACGAGTCGCTGGGCCCCGCGCAGCGGCGGGCGTTCCGCCACGTCGGGCTGCTGCCCGGGCGGGACTTCGCGCCCGAGGTGCTGGCCGCCGCGCTCGGCGTGCCGGTGAGCGAGGCCGTGCTCGCGCTGGAAGGGCTGCACCGGGCCTACCTCGTCGAGCCGCTGGCCGGGCCGCGTTACCGGGTGCACGACCTGGTCAAGCGGCTGGCCAGGGAGCTGGGCAGGCACGCGGAGGCGGGCGTACGGGAGGCCAGGGTGCGGCTGCTCGACCACTACCTCGCGGTCGCGACCGAGCCGGGAACGCCGCGCGGGTGGTTCGAGGCCGAGCGGCGCTCGCTGGTCTCGGCCGTACGGCTGGCGGAGGAGAGCGGCACGCACGGGATGGCCTGGCGGCTGGCGGAGGCCGTGTTCGAGCCGTTCAGGAGGCTGCGCTACTACGAGAACAACCTGGAGATCCAGCAGGCCGGGCTCACCTCGGCGATGCAGGTGAGCAACCGCCGGGCCATCGCGGTCATGCGCAGCAACCTGGGCTCGATCCACCGCGACATCGGCCCCTCGACGCTGGCGGCCAGGTTCATCGGCGAGGCGCTGGCCGACTTCGCCTCCCTCGGCGACGACGCGGGGCGGGCCAAGGCGCTCAACGACCTGGCGGAGGTGCACGGCATCGCGGGCAACAACGAGGACGCGCTCAAGTGCGCCGGCGAGGCCCTCGTCCTCTACCGGGACATCGGCGACCTGTCAGGGGTGGCCGGCTGCCTGCACACGCTCGCCCGGCTGCACCTGTCCCATGCGCGCTACGAGCCGGCGCTGCAGTACGCCCGCCAGGCGCTGGACGTACGGGAGAAGCTCGGCGACCGCAGGGGCACCGCGCAGAGCCTGATCATCATGGCCAGGGTGCAGCAGAACCTGGGCGAACCCAACGCGGCGCTGTCCGAGGGCCTGGAGGCGCTGTCGATCTGCCACGAGCTGGGCGACGAGCACGCCGAGGCCGAGACGCTGCTCTGCCTCGCCGAGATCTACGACCTGCTCCGGCTGCAGGAGGACGCGCAGCGCGACGCCGAACGGGCACTGGCCGGCTACACCGCGACCGGCGACCAGCACGGCTGCGGGCGCGCCCTCAGCGCGCTCGGGCGCATCGCCCGCAACAGCTCGCGTTACGACGAGGCGCTCGCCCACTACGAGCAGGCGCTGGCCGTACAGGTGGAGCTCCACCACGAGCAGGGCAGGGCGGAGACCCTCGGCGACATCGGGCTGGTGCACTGGCGGCTGGCCGACTACCTGCGCGCCGACGACTACCTGAACCAGTCGCTGATGATCAGCAGGGTGATCCACGACGAGCCGGTGGAGGCCCGCATGCTCAACAGGCTCGCCCGGGTGCGGCGGCGGCAGGGCCAGCCGCAGGTGGCCTTCGTGTACGCGCTCGAAGCCCTGGACATCGTGCAGGGCACGGGCAACCGGCGGGCGGAGGCGGACGTGCAGGAGACGCTGGCGTACACGTACCTGTCGCTCGGGCAACACCGGCCCGCGCTGCGGGCGGCCAGGGCTGCGCTGCTCATCAGGGAGGAGCTGTGCGACAGCCGGGCCAGCGCGCTGCTGTCGATGGCGCAGGCGCTGCACACGGCGGGCGAGCCGGCGACCGCGCTGGCGCTCGCCAGGGAGACGGTCGAGTTGCAGAACGAGACCGGCACCAGGGACAGGTGGGCGGCGGCGCTCACGACGCTGGCCATGGTGCTGCTCGACCTGGACCAGGCCGACGAGGCGCTGGTCCACGCGAAACAGGCGAAGGACGTCCACCAGGAGTGCGGGACGCGGCGCGACCTCGGGTGCGCGCTGCGGGCGCTCGGGCTGATCTCGGCCCGGCTGGGCGACAGGGCGGCCGCCGCCGAGCAGCTGAGGGAGGCCGTGCGGACGCTCGAAGAGGTCGGGGACGTCATGGAGGCGCGGCGGGTGGCGGAAGAACTCCGCCGCCTGACCTGAAAGGCCGTCAAAAGTCGGGAATTTCCGGCGGTGAGGTCGCAGATCTTTCCCGGATTCTGCCGTTAGCTGGTGCGACCAGCTACTCCAGCGGAGGTGATCCGGATGCTCAAGAATCATCTGCGTCGTGACCTGCAGTGGCTCAAGCGCCAGGCGCGAAAGGACCGGCGGATCACCGCCGTCCTGCTCGCCGGCGTGCCGGCCTTCTGGGTTCGCCAGCTCTGGCCGTGGGAGACCGCCGACGGGGCGCCCCTGATCCTGCTGGCCATCTCGTTCGGGCTGATCTCAGGGTCGGCGATGGCCTGGCTGGCCTCGGCCTACTTCGTCACCAGGACCCTGCGCACGCGCAAGGAGCCGGCGGAGGAGCTGCGCTGGGTCTCCAGGATCAGCAGGGCCAAGGAGTGGGCGTTCTGCTCGCTGGCCGGGTGCGTGGCCTGGCACCTGCTGCAGTTCGTCACGGCCCTGGTGCTGCTCTGAGCCGCGGGCTCCACGGGGGCGGGCGGGGCGTCGGTGGCGTCCCGCCGTCTCATTCCAGCAGGGCGTGTTCGAGGGCTTCGACGCGGATGCCCGTGCCCGTGTGGACGAACTGGACGATCTCCGCCGTGTCCAGCTCCGCCGTGCCGAGCGCGAGGTCGGCGTGGGCGTCGCACCACTCGACAAGCCGGCGGGGATCGGCGAGCGGGCCGGCGAAGTGCACGAGGCTGACGTACCAGCGGTCGCGGACCCGGCCGTGCTCCAGGTCGCGCACGCCCCGCGACTCCAGCGCGTGGGCGAAGCGCTTCCACAACGTCACCAGCGTGTCGTCCTCCGGGTGCCCGCAGACCAGCACGCCGCCCGGGTGCGGGCTCACGCCTCTCAGGCGCACCCTGGCCCTCGGCAGGCCGCCGGCGGCCTCGGCCAGCGCGGCGGCGTAGGCGCGGCGGAGCGGGTCGTCCTCGGGGATGCGGGCGCGGTACGGCTCCAGGGACCTGAGCGTGACGTGCAGGGCCCGGCCGCCGTGCACCCAGTGGCCCGGGGCCTCGATGGTCGCGGACAACTCCGTCAGGCGATCGGCGATCTCCCGCTGGGGACGGAGCACGGCCGCGGCGCCCCAGCGTCTCGCGCCCTCCACCATGGGAACGTCGTGGGTGGCCCGGCCGGCCAGCAGAGCCGCGCGCCCACTGGCCCGAAACTCGGCGAAATCGGACATCCGAGCAGTATGCCAGCATGGCACTCATTCGTAGGCGGCCTCAGGGAAGGCCGCCTTGTGCGGGCCGTTGTCCGGGTCGAACTCGTAGCGGATCCTGGCGCAGTCGTCGAGCAGCGCCCCCTGCAACGTCCTTAGCTCCCGGTGCCTGGTCCGCTCGAACTCCTTGGCCAGCACCTCCTGCCGCCGCCTTCCCTCGTCCAGCGCGGCACGCAGTTCCTTCATGTCCCTCCGGTAGGACCCCTTGCCGCTGCCGCGGCTGATCTGCAACATCCCGAAGGCGCCGAAAACGCGCGACAGCGACTCCAGCTCCTGGGCGAGCGGATCGGGCAGGTCCGCACCGCGCTCGCCGGGCAGGCCGCGCGCGCCCGCGATCAGGTCCACCAGCCCTCTGGCGATTCCCCTGAGCTGGCTACAGGCGTGGTCCAGGCAGGTGGCGGCCTCGGCGACCTGGCGCAGGCGGGTGTCGTACCGGCTGCGCCGCAACGTCAGGCGCACCGACTCCGCCGCCTGGTCCGCGGCCTCCTTCGCCTCCTCCAGCCGTTGCGAGAGCGTCCTGGCCCGCTCCAGCCACTCGTCCGCCATGTCGCGGTCCCACTCGCCGCCCAGCCCGCGCGCCATGTCCGCGGCCAGGTCGGCCAGCTCGCCGGAGAGCCCGCACAACTCCGTCGCCGCCCGCTCCACGTAGCGCGGCGGAAGGATCAGCAGGTTCGCCGCCACGCCGATGAAGGCCCCGATCAGCACGTCCGCGAGGCGGGCGAAGCCGTACGTGTTGCCCAGCGCCAGCACCAGCAGCGCCGTGATCGGGATCTGCACGTTCTGGGCCGGCAGGTTCAGCAGCCGGGCCAGCACCAGACCGGACGAGATCAGCACCGCCAGCGTCAGCTCGTTGGCGCCGAGCAGCCAGATCACCCCCGTGGCCGCCGACACGCCCACGATCACCGCGCCGACCTGCTGCAGCCCTCTCACCAGAGTGCTGTACGCGGTCGCCGACACCGTCAGCAGCACGCCGATGGGCGCCAGCACCGGCACGTCCACCTTCAGCACGTGGGCCGCCAGCCACCAGGCCAGGACGCAGGCCCCCGTCACCTTGAGCGTCTGGACGAACGACTCGCGTTCCATGCGCAGCCAGCGCCCCAGGCCCAGACCGCGGGCCCGGCCGAGCGCCGCCTTCCCACCCGAGACGATGCGCTGGAGCGGGGCGCCGTGCCGCTCGTGCCGGCGCCCCGATTCGGTCTCCATGTCCCATGCCCTGCCCAGCCGGGCAGCGGATAGAGCTGGGCGAACAGGGGTAGCGGGCTGGCAGGCTGTGAAGGAGGTGTGGCACGTGCCCGGCGATCTGGTCGTCCCCGGCGGCGCTCGGGGAGTGGTGCTGTTCGTGCACGGCAGCGGCAGCGGCCGCCTCAGCCCGCGTAACCGTTACGTAGCCGGCGCGCTCAACGAGGCAGGGCTGGGCACGCTGCTGTTCGACCTGCTCACCCCGGAGGAGGAGACGCTCAGGGCGAACGTCTTCGACATCGGGCTCCTGACCGGGCGGCTGCTGGAACGTACCGCGTGGGTGCGCGAGCAGCGCGCGACGGCGGGCATGCCGATCGGCTACTTCGGCGCCAGCACCGGCGCGGCGGCGGCGCTGGCGGCGGCGGCCGAGCCCGGCAACCTGGTCGCCGCGATCGTCTCACGCGGCGGCCGGCCCGACCTGGCCGCGGAGAAGCTGGCCGCGGTACGCGCCCCCACCCTGCTCATCGTCGGCGGCAGGGACCCGGTCGTGCTGAGGCTGAACGAGGAGGCCCAGCGGCGGCTGAACGCCGAGAGCCGGCTGTCCGTCGTGCCGGGCGCCACCCACCTGTTCGAGGAGCCCGGCGCGCTCGAGATCGTGGCCGACCAGGCGAGCGACTGGTTCACCGGCCACTTCTCCGCACTCAGACGGTGATCGTGCCCAGGGTCCTGCCGTCCGAGGTCTGGATGGTGAAGTGGTTCAGCTCGTCCTGGGGGAGGCTGGTGCCGCCGTGCAACAACATCGGGTCAGGCGACCCCGGCACGCCGTACCCCGCCGCGGGGACGCCCCAGCTCGCCACGACCTCGGAGCGGCCGTCGTCACCCACGGCCATGAGCCGGCACTGCAGCGGGCCCTTGACGCCCTTGAGCTCCAGCGCGACGTGGGTTCCCCAACCCTTGTCCTCCAAGCCGATGACGCTGGACACGCCGGTCGCGGAGTCGGTGGCGGAGTAGGTGTCCCCGGTCATGAGCAGCGCGCGGGCCGGGCTGTGGACGCTGTCGGGGTTCGGGCCGCCCATGAAGGAGCTGCCGGCCAGGAAGACGCCCGCGGCCACCACGAGACACGCGGCGGCGGTCATGAACGTGCGGTGGAACCGGCGGCGACGGCGCTCCGCGATCGCCTTGCGCACCAGGATCGACTCCACCTGCGGGTCCGGCGGGCTGGGCAGCAGGTCGTCCGGGTGCACCCCTTTGATCAGCTCCCCCACCTCCGTGAACGACCCCACCTCCGCGGCACAGCTCCCGCAACCGGCCAGGTGGTGCTCGAAAGCGGCTTTCTCCTCCTCGCTGAGCAGGCCGAGCGCGTACGCGGCCACGTCCTCGTGACGCACCTCCGTCATGGCGGCGTCACCCCCCTTACGTCGTGACGCACCCTTCTCACGGCAGCGTCACCCCCCTTGCGTCGTGACGCACCACGCTCATGGCAGCGTCACCCCCCTTGCGTCGTGACGCACCACGCTCATGGCAGCGTCACCCCCCTTTCCTCGAGCGCCACGCGCAGCGCGCGCATGGCGTAGTACACGCGGGACTTCACCGTGCCGACCGGCACGCCGATCGTCTCCGCCGCCTCCTGGACGGTGCGGTCCAGCAGGAACGTCTCCGTGAGCACCTGGCGATGGGCCGGAGAGAGCGACAGCATCGCCTCGGTCACCACGATCTCCCGTAACAGGCGCTCGTCCTCCGCGGCCACGGGCTGGGCTCGGTCCTGGATGTCGTCGACCGTGTCGAGGGGACGCGTGCCCGAGCGGCGGTGGTCGTCGATGACCACGCGGCGGGCCACCGTCGCCAGCCACGGCATCAGCGAGCCGGTGTCGGTACGCAGGTCGTGGAGGTTGCGCCAGGCGCGTACCAGGGTCTCCTGCACGACGTCCTCGGCCCAGCGCCGGTCGCCGCCCGTCAGCCGGATGGCGAAGGCCATCAGGGGGGCGCCGTACTCGCGGTAGAGGGCTCGGACCATGGCTTCGTCCGTTACGCGGTGATTCACAAGGGGGCGGACTCCTTGCGCTGCGGCTATCACGAAATATCGCGCTAGGTACGCTGGCATTGAGAATTATTACTCTAGCCACCAGCCAGGCCCAGGGCAGGCAGTTTGCCCCATTCGCCGCCCAGCCAGATTTAACCGGTAAATCGCGTTAACTCCTCTGTTCGATCATGGTCTGGCCCCTACCGTCCGGAATGCCCATCCGCCATCAACGAGCGCCGCCCCCCGGACCAGCGCTCGGCCTCCAGCAGCAGTTCGCGCACCGTGGCGCGGCGGTCCTCCCACGGGTCGCCGAGCAGGGCGCGTACGACGTCGATCGCCGCCGGGCGGGACAGCGCGTTCGGGCGGCGGCACTCGTCGATGACCACCCGCAGTTCGGGCACCGGCCCGAGGTAGGGACGCTCGCCGTCGCGGACCGGCCGCCCGGTCGCGGCGAAGACGATCACGTCGGCCCAGTCCCTGACGTCGGCGGAGGGGAACTCGCTGCTGCGCGGCCCCGGCGCGAAGAACGCCCGCCCCTCCGGCCCGATCATGACGTTGCCCGGGTTGAGCCGCAGCCCGGCGATCCCGCCCAGGTGCAGCCTGGCCATGGTGGCCGCGGTGCCCAGCGCGAGCAGGTGCAGCGCCTCTCCCCTGTACGGCCCCGCCGACCTGACGACGGCGACGAGCGGTTCGCCCTCTCCCAGGTAGTCGCGCGGCGACAGGGCCAGTCCGTCGCTCCATCCCAGAAAGTCCATCGTCGCCCTCCTGGCAGCCGGGGCCCGGGCCCGCCGGCGTCCCGTTCACGGGCACCGCCGAGCGCCGTTTCGTCAGGGGGTACGACGGCCGGCCCGTGCGGGTTCAACCGGAGCGAACGGATCCGTTATGGCGGGTCACGCCACGGCGTCAAGCTCGCGGAAGGCGGCGCGGTAGGTGCTGGGCGAGGTCCCCACGGCGGCGTGGAAGTGCTTGCGGAGGTTGGCGGCCGTACCGAGCCCTGCCTGCTCGGCCACCTGGTCCACGGGCAGGTCCGACTCCTCCAGGAGTTCCCTGGCGCGCTCGACGCGCTGCTGGGTGAGCCAGGTCATCGGGGTGGTGCCGACCTCGTCACGGAAGCGCCGGGTGAAGGTGCGCACGCTCATGGCCTCCTGGGCCGCCATCTGCCGCAGGGTGATCGGCTCTCCCAGCCGCCGCAGGGCCCACTCACGCGCGGCCGCGGTGGAGGGCGACGACGGCTCCGGCACGGGGTGGCGGACGTACTGTGCCTGCCCGCCCTCCCGGTGCGGTGGCACGACGGTGCGGCGGGCGACGTCGTTGGCGACGGCCATGCCGAAGTCGCGGCGGATCATGTGCAGGCACAGGTCGATCCCCGCGGCGCAGCCCGCCGACGTCAGGACGTCGCCGCTGTCGGAGTACAACACGTTCGCGTCCAGCTCCACCTGCGGGAACAGCCGGGCGAACCGGTCGGCGTAGCGCCAGTGCGTCGTGGCGGCCCGCCCGTCGAGCAGACCGGCGGAGGCCAGGACGAAGGCGCCCGTGCAGATGGAGGCCACACGGGTGCCGGGCCGGATGCGGGCGAACGCGCCGGCGAGCGGCGCGGAGAGCGCGGGCTCCTGCTGCTCGTAGTCCTCGTAGGAGGACAACACGATCACGGTGTCGGCCTCCGCCAGCGACTCCGGGCCGTGCTCGACGTTGACGGTGAAGTCCCCGTCCGTACGCACCGCGCCTGGTCGCAGGGCACATGTGACGACCTCGTAGAGCGGCTCCCCGCCCGCCGACGCCCCCGCACGGGCCTGCCCGAACACCTGGTGGACGATGCCCAGCTCGATCGGCAGGGTCATCTCGCGGGCGAGTACGGCGACGCGATGGCGTACGGGACGGGAGAAAACTGAACCCATGGCCATATTGTTGCGCATGTCGGCTATCCAGCCACTCGTCGGGGGCGTACCCACGCCGAAAGGCTGGAGCCATGGTTCAGCACGTACAAACCTCGTTGGCCGCACGCACGGGCCGGGCGTGGGTCGTCGCCGCCGTCGCGGGCGCGGCCATCGTGGCAGCCGGCGCCTTCACGACCGTCCCCGGGCTCCTGATCTCTCCCCTGCACCACGAGTACGCCTGGGACCGCGGCCAGATCGCCCTGGCCGCCTCCGTTAACATGATCTTCTTCGGCTTCACCGCGCCTTTCGCGGCGGCCCTGATGGAGCGCGCCGGCATCCGCCGTGTGGCGGCGGGCGCCATGCTGCTCGTCGCCGCCGGCGCCCTGCTCACCACCGTGATGGCCGCGCCCTGGCAGCTGGTCGTGTACTGGGGTGTCCTGATCGGCCTGGGCAGCGGCTGCCTGACCATGACCTTCGCCGCCATGATCACCGGCCGCTGGTTCGTCCGGCGTCGCGGGCTGGTCACCGGCGTTCTGAGCGCGTCCAGCCATCTGGGGCAGCTGCTCTTCCTGCCGCTGCTCGCCTGGTCGGTCGACCGGTTCGGCTGGCGGCCCCCGGTCGTGACGCTGGCCCTCACCGCCCTGGCCGTGTCGGCTCTGGTGGCCCTGTTCCTGCGCGACCACCCGGCCGACGTCGGCGCACCGCCGTACGGGGGCGCGCACGTCGTCGCCAAGCCCGCCCCCGCCCGGGGCGCCGCGCGCCGCACGGTGACGGCGCTCGTCGACGCCGCGCGCACCGGCACGTTCTGGCTGCTGGCCGGCATGTTCGCCATCTGCGGCGCCAGCACCAACGGCATCATGTGGAGCAACTGGGTGCCCGCGGCCCACGACCACGGCATGCACGCGACCGCCGCCGCGTCGATGCTCTCCCTGATCGGCGTCTTCTCCGCGCTGGGCGCCGCCGTCTCCGGCTGGCTCACCGACCGCTTCGACCCCCGCCACCTGCTGGCCTGCTGTTTCACGGTGCGCGCGCTCACCCTGGTGGCCCTGCCGATGGTGCTCTCGTCGACGGTCCAGCCCTCCCTGATCGCCGTCGTGGTCGTCTACGGCCTCGTCGACGTCGCGACCGTCCCGCCGGTCATCGCGCTCGCCCAGCGCCGCTACGGAGGCGACGGTCCCATCGTCTTCGGCTGGGCCAACTCCGCCCACCAGCTGGGCGCGGGCGCTTCGGCCTTCCTCGGGGCCACGGCCCGCGACCTGTTCGGCACGTACGACGCCGTCTGGGCCGTGTTGTGCGCGGCCTGCGTCATCGCCGCCCTGACCGCACCGGCCGTACGGGTTCCGCGGGATCGGTCTTGACGCGGCGGCGGCGAAGTCACGATAAAGTCCTCACGCAAGGACTTTGTGTCGTGAACGTCGAGGAGGGGCTCGTGGGTAGGACGGGACGCCGCCCCGGGACGTCGACCACCCGGCAGGAGATCGTGGCCGCCGCCGCCGCCTCGTTCAGCGAGCACGGCTACGACGGCACGAGCCTACGGCAGGTCGCCACGGACGCCGGCGTCGACCCCGCACTGATACGCAGGTTCTTCGGCAACAAGGACCAACTGTTCAGCGCGGTCGTCGCGGAGGTGTTCCAACCGGACCGCACGATCGTCATGCTGCTGGACGGTCCGCGCTCCAGCCTGGGACGCCGGCTGCTCGGCTACGCCTTCGACCTGCTGGGGGACGTCGACTCCCCCGGCCCGCTGCTCGGCGTCATCCGCTCGGCCGCCACCAACGAGCACGCCGCTTCCCAGGTCAGGGACTTCCTGGCCGCCGACCTGCTCGTCAAGCTCATCCGTGTCCTGGGCATGGACAACGCCGACCTGCGCGCGACGCTCACGGCCAGCCAGCTCGTCGGACTGGCGATCACCCGGTACGCCGTGCGGGCCGAGGCACTGGTCATCGCCGACCCCGACGAGCTCGCCGATTGGGTCGCGCCGACGTTGCAGCGTTATCTCACCGGGCGGGCGCCCAGACCCTCAACCTGATGAGGGCGCGCGCGCTCACGCTGCCGCACCGCCGAATCCGATGGGCCGCGTCACGGCGACATCGCCCCGGCTGATCAGCACCTCCCCACGTTGCACCGCGAACTCCTCCACGCCGAAGCCATCCTTCAGGTTGCGCTGAAGCTCGGTCACCGCCGCCTCGGAAGCCGCGGCCGCCTCGGCGTCATGGAAGACCGTGATGGTCATCACCGTCCCCTCGCCGGTGCCGACGGCGCTGTAGAGGACCGAGCCCACCTGCTTCGGAACGCGATCCGCGAATTGGGCGTCCACGTGCTCGACCATCTTCCTGATCGTGTCGGGATGCGCGCGGTAGTGCCGGACGATCGCGTACATGACACCTCTCCTGGATCGGATCTCTCCATTCACCGTATGTCCCCACACAAAGACTTTCAAGTCCTTACATGAAGACTTGATGAACCGCTCGCCGGTGGCCCGAGCCGGCATGTGCCCGCTGTTCCGGGGTTGACCTTGACGCGGCGTCAACGTTTCTCATGGGAGGCGTCCAGCCGAAGAGGGGAGCACGATGGTCAGAGCCGCTTTGCGCGTCCTGGGGTTCGAGGTGAAGGGCCTGGCCTCCGTCGGGCTGTGGATCGTACGCCGGCGTCACGGCGTGCCGCCCGGGGCGAGCGCCGTCACGTACGCCAAGGAGCAGACGTTCATGCTGGCGCTCATGTTGTTCGCGATGGCGATCGAGACGGTGGTGGTCGACCTGCTGCTGGTCGCGCTCGGCGTGCCCGGCTGGTTGCGGTACGCGGTGCTGGTCGCCGACCTCTACGGGCTGCTGTTCGGGGTCCTGCTGGCCGCGGCCTGCGCCACCCGGCCGCACGTCGTCACCGACGATGAACTGCGCATCAGGTACGCCGCCTACTTCGACGCGCGGGTGCCCCTCGACCGGATCGTCTCCGTACGGACCGGCCGCAACCTGAACGAGAAGAGCATGGTCTCCGTCGCGGACGGGCGGCTCGCCGTGGCCGTCGCCTCGCAGACCAACCTGACGGTCGAGCTGGCCGGGCCGGTCACCGTCGTCCGCCCGCTCGGGCGCCGGGCCGAGGTCACCTCGATCCGGTTCTTCGCCGACGACCCGGAGGCGGCGCTGGCGGCGCTGCGTCCCCGGCTCACCGTGCCCTCGTGAAGAGCGTCAGCCTCCCCCTCCCTGTGCGGGGGTGGTGCGGCGCGGGATCGAGCGCAGGTCGAAGGCGAACCGGGCCGCGGAGTCGGCGATGGCGTCGGCGTTCACGTCGAGCGCCGTGCGGCTGACGTTGCGGATCGTGTCGCACGCCTGGTGGTAGCAGGCGTCGTACGCGGTGCCCGCCGTACCGCCGAACAGCCTCGCCTCCGCGGCCGTCTTGACGCCTTCCGCGCCGGTGAAGATGCCGCCCGCCGGGATGCCGACCGCGATGAACGGGCCGTAGTCGGAGCGGCCGTCGAAGTCGGTGCCGACGGTGGGCAGCTCGCGGGAGCCGTAGAAGGTCTCGAACTGCTCCTCGATCTGGGCCGAGCCGGGCGGGCCCGCCGAGGCGCCGGTGTCGTCGGAGTCGTCGCCGTCGTAGAGCTTGTAGGCGAAGTTGGGCGAGGCGACCATGTCGAAGTTCAGGTAGAGGCGGATGCGGTCGCGTTCCGTCTGCGGCAGCGACGTGACGTACTGGTCGGAGCCGAGCAGGCCGAGCTCCTCCGCGGCCCAGAAGACGAAGCGCACCCGGTTCTTGACCGGGAAGCGGGCCATCTCCTCGGCCACCTCCAGGATGGCGGCGCTGCCGGAGCCGTTGTCGTTGATGCCGGGACCTGCGGGCACGCTGTCGAGGTGGGCTCCGAGCATGACGACGTCGCGCGGGTCGCCGGTGCGGGTTTCGGCGATCACGTTGTGGTCGGTGCCGATCGCGACGGTGGAGTCGACGGTGAGCCGGACGGTGGCGTTCTCCGTGCCGGCCAGCCGCTCGCCCACCGCGTAGTCCGCGTACACCATGGGGATGCCGGCCCGCCATTCGCCGACGTCGAGCTGCTCGGCCTCGGTGCGGCCTTCCTGTCCTTCGTTGAACACGATGATCCCGGCCGCCCCAGCCGCGGCGGCGTTGCGCACCTTCTGGGAGAAGGCGCAGGTGCCGCGCTGGACGAGCGCGATCCGGCCGGCCACGAACCCGTCGAAGTCGGAGGCCTCGCACCCGCTGGTGGAGGACGGTGTGGCGGCCGGGGGCAGCGTCAGGTCCACGCCCTGGACCTGCGCGGTCACGTCGCCGGACGGGGAGGGCTTGAAAGCGAAGAAGTCCTGCTTGGGAACGTACGCCCGCCGTTCCGGCGCGGTCTCGGTGAGGGCGGGTGGGCTGTTCTCGGTCCAGCTCTCGACGAATTCGACGGGATCGAACGTCACCTTGTAGCCAGCTCTGCGCAGTTTGTCGGCCACGTAGTCGCGGGAGGCGTCGTAGCCGGTCGTGCCCGCGGCGCGGTTGCCGCCGTGCTCGGTGGCGATCTGCTGGAAGGCGCGCAGGTGCTCTTCGACGTTCGCGCCCTTGACCTTCTTGACCAGCAGGTCGGCGTACGTGTCGGCGGGCTCGGCAGTATGGGCCGGGGCCGCCGCGGTCAGGGGCAGCGCCAGTGCGGTGATCAGTGCGGTGACGATTTTGCGCATGAACGATTCCCCTGTCGTGGATGGGAATGCGACATTCCCCCGAGCCGCGATCGGAACGTAAATCCCCAGCTACGAGGCAGACAAGGCCTTCTCCAGCGGCAAAATCAGGACATGTTCGAGTAACGCGTTCACTCGGCGCGACGAGCGCGGGCACGGCGTTTGCCCTCGTGCATCGCCTGGACGCGGGCGACCGGGATGGTGTGCCCCTCCTCGACCAGGTCGGCGGGCAGCGGTTGCGGCCCGGGCATGAGCTCGGCCCACGGGTCGGCCCCCTTGAGCCGCGCGGCCGCCGTGTGCACGGTGAAGTCGGCGGGCGCCACGCGGTCGAGGTCGTCCCACGCCACCGGGAAGGAGACGGGCACGCCGGGACGGATGCGCGGGCTGTAGGCGGCGGCGACCGTCGCGCCGCCCGCGCGGGTGGAGTCGAGGAAGACCTTGCCCTCGCGGTCCTCCCGGATGAACGCCGTGGTCGCCAGCGCCGGATCGAGCCGCTCGGCACGGGCGGCCAGCGCGCGGGTGGCCGCCGCGAGGTCGTGCACCGCCGTGCCCTCGGCCACGGGCACGAACACGTGCACGCCCTTCGACCCGCTCGTCTTCACCGCCCCTGACAGCCCGGCGTCACTCAGAGCCTGGCGGACGAGGAGCGCGCCGCGTACGGCCAGCGAGAAGGAGTCGTCGTGCTCGGGCGGGTCGAGGTCGAGGATGAGGTGCGTGGGCCGGTTGCCGACGAACAGCGCCGGGTGAAATTCCACCGCCCGCTGGTTGGCGAACCACAGGAGCGTCCTCCTGTCGTCGCAGAGCGCGTACGTCACCTGCCTGCGGGACGCCTCGGCCCAGAAGGAGACCGACCTGATCCACTCGGGGGCGTATTTCGGCAGGTTCTTCTGCATGAACGGCTGCTGCCCCGGGCGGACGCGCATCACGGACAGCGCGCGGTCGCGCAGGACGGGGATGATGCGGCCGGCGACGGCGTCGAGGTAGTCGACCAGGTCGCGCTTGGTGGCGCCGGCGCCGTCGAACAGCGGCTGGTCAAGGTTGGTCAGGGCGACCCCGTCACGGGTCTCATCGGCGGCCACCCGCCCTACGATGCCACAGACGCCGCTGAGGCACCCGTCCCCGATGCTGTGCGTGATCTCCGTGAACCCGGCCCGGCAGCGGATCGTGCAGCTTGAGAAGCTCAAGCGATGATCACGTGGAGTGCCGTACGAGGACGTGCTGATCGAGGACTGCCACATGCACTACCGGTACGCTCGGACGCCATCGCCACCGACACGACCGGCGGCATCCGCGCAGCCGCTGCGGAACATCACGAGCAAGGGCAGCACGTTCGCGCAGGTGGAACGGACCGACGTGGCCAGCGACGTGGCGGACTTGAGGATTTCGGACGTCAAGGTGGACGGGGTCCCAGCCGCACCGGTGACAAATTTGTGACGCGCTCGTCTCCCATGCATACAGGCTGGCAAAACGGCTTCAACGTGCGCGGCCCTCGAGGAGGCTCTCCCACAGCCGCTTCGCCTCCGCCACGCGAAGCCAGGGGCTCACGCTCACGCGACTGCCTGAGGAAGTCCTCTCTGTACGGCGGATGTGGCCGAGGCCGCCCGTTACGCAGAATTCGTACGACGTCGGCAGGCAGTCGCAGGTGTGGTCCCGGACCCTGACGCAACTGCCTCTGCCCACCGGATCAGCCCAGTCGATCGTGGCGTGCCCGTTCTGAGGGGGCTCGGCGTGGGTGCCGTGAAACTCGTCGATGCTCATGCCGATCTCCAAGTCTTGTCACGTTCCAGAGCTATGTGGGGTGGGGCAGGGGTGCGAGGTGTGCCGGTTCGGGCAGCAGATCACGCCGACTCGCCGGTCCGCATCGGCGGTAACGTCGAAGCAGCGAAGTCCGGTGAGGAAGTCCGCCGCTCGCCCTCGTTCCCGCGATCGGCACCAGCACCGACCCACTGGTAGGCATGCCAATGTGCCATGCGGCGCTCCCGTAGAGTTTCGGGGGCGGCGGGCCCCTGCTTGCTTGGATCAGGCAGCGATCGCCGTTCTCGGGTGATGCCTAGGTGGTGGACGACCCGAACGCGCGACGCTCGTCACCGGCGAACCGGAGCGTCTCGGCATCCGGGTTCTTCGAGTCACGCACCGCGTGGGCGTCCTCGACACCTGCGATCGGCGCGGTCAGGGCACACGACTCCATGTCCTCCTCCTGCTGATTACCACCGCACACCCGATGGAACGACACCTCACCGAGGTAACTGCCGTACAGATCCATTACGTGATCATCCTTTCGCCACCTGGGGACACGCTGGTCGCGCCAGGGTGCCGGACCGGAACTCAACACCTCATACGCCTTCTTCGGCTACACAGCGCAATCATAGACCAACCTAGTCCATCCTGTCTAAGGCTAGGTCTAGCACGGTCTGTACTGTTTGGTCTATCTATAGAAGTGAGTGACGGTTTAAGGTTCGCCTGTGATGACGCCTGATACGCCTTGGACTAGCGATGATTGGAACCCGGAGTTCTACCGTTACGAGCAGATTGCCGACTGGATCGAGGAGCGAGTCGAAACCGGTGTTTATCCACCACGCACCGTGCTGTCCGAGGTGCAACTGCAGAACTATTTCAGCGTCGGCCGTGCGACCATCCGCAAAGCCTTCGAAATCGTGCGTGAACGCGGGCTGATCATCACCAAGCCTGGCAGGGGCTCCGTGGTCATCCGTCGCGATGACAACGGCTCGGCGAACTCCTGATCTTGGCTGAAACCCGCAGCTTGGCCGCGTCCGGGGGGCGCCGGGTGGCCCGGAGGAGTTTCGCCTCCGGGCCACCCGGCGGCGGGCGGGGCGCAGGTGGCAAGCGCGGTCAGATAGGTGCAGGTCGCGGTGTCGAAGGCGTCGCCGTCCAGGCGGGCGAACAGTCGTCCCAGGGTGCTGGCGGCCAGGCGCACTTCGCCGGGCAGGCCGGCTCGGGCACGCAGGTCGGGGTCGTACCCGGCGATGAACCGGGCGATCTTCGCCAGGGAGGTCGCGCCGCCGAGTACGGCGAGCAGGGGATAACGCCAGCAGGGGGCCGAGCCGGTAGCGGCGTCCCCGGCGACAGCGCGGGTCCGGGATGGTGTCCAGGAGTTCGGCGAGCGTGGGCAGATCGAGCGGCTCGGCGGGCAGGTCGGCGACGGTGACGTGCTCCAGGTGGCGGGAGAGCACGTCGATCGGGGATGATGGCACGCGAACGCGGCCCCTGTTCTTGATCGACTGGCTAGACACCGACGATCATCGGGGGCCGCGTTCTTCATGTGCACCCTGGGGTGCCCTCAACGCCTGTCTCATCGAGCCAGCGAACGTCCATCAACCGAGAACGCAACGGCCTTGGATCGCGTCCGGCCGCATCGGCGCCCCGACCGGCTCGCGGAACAGGTTGACCAAGGCGAAGTCGCTGGCCTGGGCTCGCGGGATCTCCGCCCGCTCGAACACGTACTGGTCGTAGGCCTGCACCAGCAGGAAGTCGACCGGGACCTGGCCCACGCCTCGTTCGGATTGTCGCGACGGATGACGTGCAGATGGGCACCCTGGGTGTCGCAGCCCAGCGGCCGTGAGTCCAACATCAGGTGGAGGTCGCTGCGGCGCAGTCCGACTCGCCGCGACGCGAGAGGGCCCCCGTCCTTATGATCACGGACGGGGGGTGCTGCCGACAGATGTCGAATGCGTCATAGCCATCTACTGGGGAAAGCTACACTGATGGCGGGTTAATCACTGATGATCTCCGGCGGTCTCTCGGCCAAGACCATCGTCTCTAGAGCCGCCGATAGCGAAGAGCCCAGGTAAAGGACTTGGAAACTGGTTTCGGCGAAATATCTACCGTCATCTCCGCTAAGCAGAATGTAATTATCCAGCCATTCTCCCACTGGACACAGTTTACATCTGATGTCCTGCTCTCGTTCAGCTATCCTAGCTCTCTCTCCTTGGGAAGCCCATACCGGATCGAAAAATATATCGCCGGTGCCGAACTCCGATGCCGACGAAGGCAAGGAAGCTACACGGAGCCCACCTAGTTGGGTTAGGGTTGAAACAGCCTCCTCGAAGAGATCGTATCCTTCATATCCCAGTGATTCCACCCACGAGGATATGTCCTGTCGTCGACCAGGCCTCCATCCGGCCAGTTCGATTGCAGTTCTGACTTTGGGATGGAGATCCACTTCCCCGAGCTCGCGCACTTTACGTATCCCATCTTTTCCAGAATTACGGCTTATTGAGGCTCTTCGAACTTGATCGGGGAGTAGGCGGATCGAGACTCGGCGGCAATCACTGTGGGTGACAGTGGCGCGTGATGATCACCCCGGATGCGCGAGGTCCGTGGCTCTCGTAGATCATGGCTGTTCTCGACGCAGCCGATCTTGAAGAGACCACGGACGTGAACAACTCTATCGAGACATCCTCCGACACGACGCTGCTGCTGGGCCTGGAGGGCATGGCGGTGATGCGGGTGGAGGTGGACCAGGACGGACACCGGACGGTGCACGTGCGCACCGATGATGAGAGCGCGAAGGCGTGCCCGGCCTGCGGAGTGTTCGCCACCCGGGTCAAGGAATGTGTGCTCACCTTCCCGCGTGACCTGTGCGTGGGCGGAGAGCCGATCAGCCTCGCGCCGATGAGGGCGTCGACCGCGACGAGCGCGGCATACCCCTGCCCGACGTCGCGAGGCGGGCGAGGAACCGGCCATGCGCAAGGGCTTCCGGGCCTACGGCAAGTCCAAGGATCACCGCGACGACCTGCCACAGGTGGTGATCGGGCTGGCGGTCACCCACGACGGCATCCCGGTTCGCTGCTGGTGCTGGCCCGGCGGCACCGCCGACGCGACCGTGATCAGCCAGGTCAAGAAGGACATGCGGGACTGGACCCTCGCCAAGATCGTGTGGGCGGGCGACCGCGGGTTCACTCCGCCGACAACCGGCGCACGCTACGCAGCGGCGATCACCACTACATCCTCGGAGAGAAGCTGCGTTCCGGCTCGCCTGAGGCCAAGGCGGCGCTGTCGCGGCAGGGCCGCTACACCGACGTGGCCGGCAACCTCAAGGTCAAAGAGGTCCGCATCAGCGAGCACGAACGCTTCGTGATCTGCTTCAACCCTGACGGCGCCGCCCGGGACGCGGCGGTGCGGGAACGGCTGCTGACCCAGCTGGGCGAGCTGATCGACGGCACCGACGACTGCAAGAGTGACAAGCGGGCCGAGCTACGCGGGGTGATCTCCACCAAGCCCGGGCTGAACCGCTACCTGCGCGTCACCGCCGGCGGGCTGCTGCGCATCGACCAGGCCAAAGTCAAGGCCGAGGCCAAGCTGGACGGCAAGTACCTGCTGCGCAGCAGCGATCCGCGCCTGAGCGCCGAGGAGATCGCGCTCGGGTTCAAGCAGCTCTGGCAGGTGGAACGCGGCTGGCGCGACATGAAACAGATCATCGACCTGCGGCCCGTCTACCACCGCTTGGAGCAGCGCATCCGCGCCCACGTCATCCTCTGCTGGCTGGCCCTGCTGCTGATCCGCATCATCGAAACCAGCACAGCCCGGACCTGGCGGCACATCCGTGAGGAATGCGAGCAACTGACCATCGCCACCTTCACCGGACCAACCGGCACCTTCCGCCAGATAGCCGAACTCACCAAGCCGCAGCGGGACATCCTCACCAAACTCGACCTCCCCGCCCCAAAGAAGGTCATAGAGGCGATACCAACCACCCCCTCCTGACCAGCAACAACACCCCGCCCTAGTAACACGCCGCGCACGCGCTCCAGCATGCGTTACCGCAGCTCAACACCTAGATTCGTGTGCTTTTCCTCAGACACATCTGCGGAACCCAAGCGAGGACGCGACGTGAATAGTCACCCAGACCGGGCTCGCCCTCGGCACCCCGGCAAAGACATGACCGACCCTACGAAATCAACCTGTTTAGCCGCATCAAGGCAAGTTTGCAAAATCGCCCTTGACCAGATCACCAATGTCCACTTGGACTTTGCTGCGATATTCTTTCGCCCAATACTGCACTGCCTTTCCGTACGTGGGAAGGAAGCCATCGATCTTGTGGTTAGCCATCCGTTGAAGTTTTTGCAGCGCCGTGTGCTCCAGGTCGAAGTCTCTAATCTGTCTGGCCACAATGACGGACTGCACCAGCCTCGCTGGCGAGTTCGAAGATCGGAACTCTGCCCTTACGCCGTTTCTGTGGACGTCTGAATCAGCCAATAGCAGCATGCCAAAGTCTTGCTGGCTCGAGACAAAAGAAACGAGGGAATCTCCCCAGTGTCGAATGTCTGCGATGAAAGTCAAAGAAATGCCCTCACCTTTAGCAGGCCGTCTATATCCTGATTCCCAGGTCTCAACGTCCGCCGCCATGCTCAGGCTCATTCTGGCATCCTGGACAGCGTCCAATTCGGGGGGGAGGATGGCTATGGCGAAATTTTGCGGGAAGCTAACGAGATGAGCGGCTACACTCCATTGGAGCCGTGCATTGTCATGCTTTGCTGGAAAAACTGACAGAACATGTTCTACGTCATTTGTGCGTCGCGTCAGACTGGTCTTGTCGGGCTTGGCCACCGACAAGTTAGGAACGTTGTCACGAACGGCGGCAAGAATTTTGGCTATGGGCAGCCAGCGTGATGACACTCTGACATCCACTCCAATTGGATCATTGGCTTCACCTTTATCGCTATGGCCACACTATCACATAGGGGTCGGATGATGGTGCGACTGCCACCGCCGCTTTGACGGTGGCAGTCGCACCGTTTCTTACGGTCTGGGGCTAAGCCAGGTCCAACGTCTTCCGCTCGAGGGAACGGCCATACGGCGTAGAATCACGAGTCCGGCGGCTGTGGTTTCGTAGGTCCACAGTTCACCAGTCGTGTGTCCGCCGGCCTTCATATAACCGCGCAGTTGCCGGGTACCTTTCTTTATGCCGCTCTTCGTGTGTGGCTTGAGCTCCACCGGGGCACCGGTTGTGGTATACCAGTCCGGCCCGGCCGCTCCCCTTGGTGCGCCCGGCTTGTATCCGATGGACTTAAAGCCGGCAGCGACCGCGGGATCGTAGTGGATGGCGTTCCCTTGTTGGGCCGCTCTGCTGTTACCTGGCCTGAGGTTCTTCATCCCAGCGCGGGCTCCGGCCACGGCGGCGACATTAGCTCCGCCTTCCATGGCTGCGCCGAGTGCCATCAGTTCGAGTGTGTTCAGGCCATTCGTACACCAGTCCTCATGGTCGGCGCATATACGGCGCCCCATCTCCATTTGGATGACGTCCTGCGTCAGTCCAGTATGAGCTGTGCAGGTGAAATAGGGGTCGTAGTTTTCCAGGTCGCAGTCCCGATAAGCGTCCAGCGCACCCGGAATATCGTTGAACGCCTTGAGTATCGCCTGGTTGAGATCTTTACCTGAGGGAGCAGTGATCTTCGTCGGCCCGATATTTACGGTCGCGGGACCGTCTGCCGACTGCTGGGCAGGGTCACGCAGTTTGCGTCCCGCTCTTATGTCGGCTAGGTCTTCCTGCCAGCCGCGATATCCGCCGTTCTTGCCGTTCGCGTAGTCATCCGGAATGTGCCCGTCAAGTTCGATTCCGGAAATCGGGTTGCCGCCGGTGAAGGCGTAGCGGTTGCTGGTCCAGGGGTCGAGACCGAGGGAGAGGTCGTCGAGGGCACCGTTGTAGGCGTCGAGGTTGAGGAAGCGGTTGAGGCCGGGGTTGTAGTCGCGGAACCCCATGTCGTACATGCCGGTGGAGTTGTCCCAGCGCTTGGCGTTGAAGCGGTAGGGGTTGTACTCCTCCTTGGCGGTCGGGTCGACCGGGTCCGGTTTGTCGACGCCGGTGAAGAGCTTGTCGTCGTTCTTCCCGTAGGCGGTGTAGCCGTACGTAGCCCTTGTGTCACCCGACTCCGAGGTGATCTGCTCGACGTCGGTATGCGGGTTGTAGCCGTAGTAGGAGGATTCCTCGCTGTCGTCGGCGTTGACCTTGACCTGGGACAGGCGTTCGCCCCACGGCGAGTATTGGAAGGACTTGGTGAGTTTGCCGGCCACCTCTTCGTCCAGGACGTCCGCGGACAGGCCGAGGTAGGAGTAGGTGGTGGTTTTGGCTGAGGCGGTGCCTTCCTTTTCGGTCTTGGTGGTGGTGCGGTCGAGCGGGTCGTAGGTGTAGGTGGTGACGGTGTTGGTGGTGCCGTCGGTGCCGAGTTTTTCGTGTCGGGTGACGTGGTCGAAGCCGTCGTAGGTGTACTTCTCCCAGGTCTTGCCGCCGCCTTGGATGGTGCGCAGCCGGCCGTAGGGGTCGTAGGTGTAGGTCGCGGTTTGGCCGCCGGTGACGGAGGTCATCAGGCGGTTGCGGTCGTAGGTGAAGGTGGTCTTCTTGCCGAGGACCTCCTCCTGCCAGACGTTGCTGTTGGGGTCGTGGGAGTAGGTCTCGGTCTCCGCGGTGCCGCCGCCGGTGGGAGTTTTGACGGTTTTGGAGATGCGGTCGCGGGGGTCGTAGGTGTAGGCGTAGTCGTGGTCGAGGTAGGCGCTGGGGTTGTCGGCGTTCTGGATCTTGGTGTGGTCGCTGGCGCGGTGCAGGTTGCCCTGGTAGCCGATGGTGTGCTCGGCCACCACCGTGGCGTTGGGCTTCTTCTCGATCGAATGCCGTAGGACGCCGGACAGGAAGTAGTCGTAGGTGACGACGTTCCCGTTGGCCTTGGTCTCGGTGAAGCGCTCACCGCGCGAGGTGTAGCTGTAACCGGTGGTCTTGGGTGAGGGGTCGGTCGCCGACTTCTTGTTGACCACCTGGTCGACCAGGTCGCGGACGTCGTAGCGGTAGGTCGCGAGCGTCTTGTCGTGGGTGCGCTCGTCGACGGCGCTGTTTTCGTTGTAGCGGTAGCCGGTGGTGTTCTTCAGCGCGCCGTCGAGGTACTCCTTGATCTGGCCGATCTGGTTGAGGTTGGTGTAGGTGATGTCCCAGGTGTCGATCTTGGCGGTCGGGGAGGCGTCTTGGATCGTGGTGAGGTTGGCGTTGGGGTCGTAGGTGTAGGTGAAGTTTTTGGTCTCGGTGTCGGTGTCGCCGGTGTTGTCGCGGACCAGCTTGACCGCATCGGCGGCGACGGTGCCGTTGGCGTCGTCGGTCAGGGTGACGCTGTGGGTGGTGCCGGCGGTGAAGGTGTAGGTGCCGAGGTCGACCCAGGTGCCCGGGTTCTGGGTCTGGTCGAGGGTGACGGTTGCCTCGCCGTCTTGGTGTTTGACCTTGTAGGGGGCGTTGGTGGCGGTGGCGCCGGTCGGGTAGCGGACCCAGGCGGTGTAGGTGCCGTCTGAGGGGGTGGTCAGGTTCCAGGTGAAACTGCTCGTCCCGGTGCCGGCGGGGGCGGTGGCGTAGTCGTAGCCGACGAACCCGGTCGCCGCCTGAACCTGAGGGCCGACGATGTTCGATGACGGGCTGGCGCCCGTGCCGGGGGTCCAGGTGCCGGTGGTGGTGACCTGGCCGGTGTCGGAGTTGTCGTTCATGACGACGTCCAGGCCGAGGGGGACGCCGTCGTCGGAGTGGGTCTTGAGTTTGCCGTCGGGGTAGTACGACCAGTCCAGCGCCCGCTGGCTGGAGCCGCCCGCGCTGGTAACGGTGCGGTTGGTCTGCAGGCCCAGCTCGTTGTAGTCGTAGGTGGTCTTGATGTCCCATGGGTCGGTGGTGGTCTTGGACCAGCCGTTGTCCCAGTAGGTCATCGTGGAGTCGTTGCGGACAGTTTGTCCGTGGGAGGGCGGGTGGGAGATCTCCTTCAGGCGGGAGACCGCGTCGTAGGCGTAGATGACCTTGTCGGGGGTGTTGTAGACCGGGTCGTCGGGGTCGTAGGGGTAGATCTCCTCGAACGGGCGGTTGAGCTTGTCGTAGGTGGTTTCGGCGATGAAGTCGTCGGGGTCGTCGGGGGTTTCGACGCCGCGCGGGGTGACGGTCTTGGTGCGGTTGCCGGCCTGGTCGTAGGTGAACTGGGTGGTGACGTACTTGAGGGTGTCGCCGGTGCCCGAATGCGGCACCTTGGTCTCGGTGACGTCGCCGCGCTCGTTGTAGACGATGATCGTCTTGTTCTTGTCCTGGTCAGTCTGACCCACGACCTGGCCGTCCAGGTCGTAGTCGACGGAGGTCTCGAACCCGGCGGCATCCTTGACAGTGGTGACGCGGTGGTTGAGGTCGTAGGTGTAGAACGCGGTGTGGTCGCCGGCGTCGGGGGTGGCGTTCTTGCGCGGGTCGATGACCTTCAGGACGTTGCCGACGTCGTCGTACTCGTAGCTGATCTTGTTCTGGTGGTTGTTGTTGGCGACGTCGGTGGTGGTGACGTGCCGCAGCTGGTAGATCGGGTCGTAGCTGTAGGTGGTGGTGAACTCGGCCGCGTTCGCGCCGGTCAGGTTGCCGTTGGGTTCGGTCTGGGTTTCCAGGTTGCCGGCCGCGTCCCAGGTGAAGGTGGCCTTGCGCTCAGGTCCGTCGGTGCTGTCCTTGGGCAGCACCGAGGCGGTCAGCTGGTCGGCCTTGTCGTAGACCGCGGTGGCCACGGCGCCGTTGGGGGCGGTGGTCTTGGTGACGTTGTCGTTGCGGTCGTAGATCGGCGCCGGAGTCGTGATGAACACCGGCGGGGAAGCGTCCTGGTCTTTGGGGACCTTGGATTCGAGCGGGCGTTTGAAGATGTCGTAGGTCTGGGTGGTGGTTGTGCCGAGGGCGTCGGTGACCGACAGCACGTTGCCGCGCGCGTCGTAGGCGGTGACGGTGGTGTGGTCGTCCTCGGCCGCGGTTTCCAGGCCGTAGGCGTCGGTGATCTTCTTTGGGTAGCCGGTGGGGTGGTAGTCGGTGAAGGCGGTGGGGTTGTCGTTGGCGTCGACCGCCCGGGTTAGTTGGCCGAAGCCGTCGTAGGTGTAGGTGGTGTCGTAATCGTCGGGAACGTCGGTGGTTTTGACGCCGAGCGGGTCAGTGACCTTGATCAGGTTGCCGTTGGCGTCGTAGTCGAAGTCCCAGGTGTGGCCCTGGGGTGAGGTCTTGGTGTCCAGGTCGGCGATGTGGCCGCCCAGTCCGCTGGTGTAGTCCAGCGTGGTCGGCGGGGTGTTGTTCTGGTTGGCCTCGGCGTCGCGGATTTCCAGGGGGTAGCCGGTCAGCGGGTCGTAGGTCCACGTCGTGACGGCGTCAGGCGTGGTGGTGTCGGGGCGGCCCTTCTCGATCAGCGTGGTGACGTTGTGGTCGGCGTCCCACACCGGATCGGTGACCTCGCCGTTGGCGTTCGTGATCAGAGTGGGGCGGCCGTAGGCGTCCAGCACGTACCGGGTCTGGTTCTGCCGCGGGTCGGTGACGGTGGCGTGGATCGTCGCTTCCGTCGGGCCGTCGGGGTCGACGTAGTCGAAGCCGGTTGTGCCGTTGAGCCGGTCGGTGAGGGTCTGGACCTTCCACAGGTCTTCGGGGTCTTCGGTGGCGTCGTAGTAGTCCAGGGTGGTGGCGTACTTCTCCGCGCCTTGCGGGGTTTCGGCGTGGGAGCGCGGGTCGATGATCTTGACGAGTTTGACGTTCTTGTTGCCCTGGGTGGCGTCGTACTGGAAGCCGAAGGTCTTGGCCTGCTCGTCGCCGGCGCCGTCGATCATGCGGGCCATCAGGCCCTTGTCGGTGTAGGCGAAGGTGACCTTGCGGCCGGCGATGTCGGTGATGGACTCGACGTTGTCGATGATGTGCGGGTTGGTCAGCTTGGTGGCCTCGACGGGCTGCCAGGTGGTGTCGTCGATGTAGGTGTAGTCCTGGCCCTTGGCGTAGTAGTCCAGGGTGAGGGTGCGGCGGCCGGCGGCGTCGGTGATGTAGCGCAGGAACTTGGTGGGCTTGTTGCTGGATTTGCGGCGTTCGTAGGTGAACGACATGGTGTTGCCGTTCTTGTCGACGATCGCGGACTGGAAGCCCTCGTCGTCGAAGAAGAACTGGGTGCGGTCGGGTTTGGTGAACACCCACTGGCGCAGCGGGTCTGTTGAGCCGGTCTTTTGCAGGTACAGGTGCACGCCGCGCGGGTTCTTGTAGGCGCAGTTCTCCGTGCAGGTGGGCGGGTCGCGCTGCCACACGTGGGTGGTGCCGTCGCCGTCGGTCAGCCGCACCTGCTCGGGCCAGGGCTGGCCGGGTGGGTGGAAGGCCAGTTGCGAGCCGAGCTTGTTCAGCGTGGAGGTCTGCAGGGACCAGCCGTAGCCGAGCGAGGCGGTGCTCGTGTCGAGGCTGTTGTAGGTCATGCGGGCGAAGGTCTGCACGCCGCGGGAGGGGTTGGAGAAGGCGTTGTAGCCCCACACGACGTTGCCCGCGTAGGGGTTGGTCAGCGCGGTGCCGCCGGCGCCGGTGTTCTTGCCGGTGTAGGCGTAGAACTTCTCCAGCCCCAGCAGGTTGGAGGTCGGCGTGGTGAGGCGGATCTGTTGCGGCAGTTGCGGGATGTGGTGGCTGGCCGATTTCCATTCGTTGGTGGTGGTGTCTTGTACGTCCCACACCAGCGAGACCGCGTCGGCGAGGTTCGCACTGTTCAGCACCGGCGCTTTGACCTGGGCGGTGACGGTGACCGTGTTCTGGGGTTCCAGGTCGGTGGGCAGCGGGGTGAGCAGTTGGGTGTCGCCGGTGACGTCGCTGCCGTCGGGCAGCTTCCAGAAGTAGCCGAGCCGGGTGGAGGCGGCCGGCCAGATCTCGTCGGTGGTGTTGGTGATCGTCACCTCGATGGTGCGCTGCTCGCCGGCGCTCATGTCGGCGGGGGTGGCCTGCGCCTGATAGGACGCCGCAGGGTCGTAGTAGTAGACAACCAGCCACGGCCGTACCTCCGGCTCGGCCACCTCGCTGGAGGTCAGCGAGATACCCGCGCCGCTGGTCGCACACGCCGTGCTGTCCTCGCTTTCGGACTTCATCAGCAGCCCGTGATTGCTGGATGGATCGGCCACCCATTGCTTGACCAAGTCGCTGAACCCGTCCAGCGTGTGCCAGCTGGAGGAGTCGTGGTCGTCGTAGGGGTAGGCGATGATGCCCTCCCCGACCGAGGCGGCATCGAAGTCGCCGCCCGCCGTGGCCCATGGCACGCCGGGAGCGGCGTTGGTCCACGAGGCGTCCGCTTCGTCGAAGTCGCGGGTCAGCGGGTACAGCTCAAAGGTGGCTTCGCCACCGCGGTGGGCCACCTGATACAGCCGCAGACTGGCCCGCCCGCTGGTGACCGTCGACGGGATGATCGAGGTGTCGAATTTGAGCAGGCTGCGGGTGTTGCCGTAGGCGGCTCCACCCCATCCGGCGGACAGATTCGCCCGTTCGCCCAGCGTGTCGTGACCCGTGCCGGGCTGGCAGGACGACAGCGTGGTGTCCGCACTGGGCGGGATGGTCGCGTACGACACCCCGCCGTCGGGCAAGGCGACCCCGACCGGCCCCGACAGCGAGGTTTTCCCGTCGTCGCGGACGGCCACCACGCGGTAGTTCACCCACTCGTCGATCGGCGCCGAGGTGTCGACGTAGCTGGTCGTCTGCCCGTCCAGCGGCGCCACCAGCGTCGCCGGTGAGGGTGTGAAGGCGTCTTCCTGGCTGCGGTGCACCTGATACTCGACCACCTCGCCCGGCCCGTCATAAGCGCTCCAGGACAGCTCGGCGCCGGTGGAATGCACCACCAGCGGCCGGGCCAGCTGCACCGACGGCATGTCGTAGGTGAGCGTCAGCTTCGGCATCGGGCTCTCCGGGAACCCCGCCCCCCAGTCCCCGGCCGTATAGACCGGGCCGCCGGCGGCGACCGACTCGTTGACTGCCTTGACCATCACCCCGTGGTTCGGCGCCGACCCGCTGATCCAGCCCTGGGCCAGGCCCGTGATCGTGTAGGTGTGCCACACGTTGGCCTGCGCCGGCTCATAGGTGGCGGTGCCCGCCACCGCGCCCAGCGCGGCGTTGATCGAGTTCCAGGTCACCGTGGACGGCTCCCACGCCTGGGTGATCGCCCGCGCCTCCAGCGGTACTGAGGCGGCTGTGCCTGCCAGCGTCTGGTCGTAGTACAGACCCAGCTCGGCAACGTCCAGTTGCGCCCCTGTCGGCACCAGCGAGGCCACCTCGGGGAACTTGATCACGCCGCGGTAGACGGCGCCGCCGGACACGCCCGCGCCCAGGCGTCCGTCCCAGTCGTAGTTCACCCTGGGCGAGGAGGAGACGATCATCGCGTCGTTGGAGGTCTCGGCGTTGGACGCGACCACCACGGTCGGGTCGATGACCACCGGCCAGGCCCGCTCCGGCGCCGCCAGCCAGCCCGCGTCCGCGCTCACCGTGATCGTCACCTGATCGCCCTGCTGGCTCGCGGTCTGTGTGACCGCCGGCGAGTACCGCTTGCCATGTGGCGCGGCCGGATCCGCGGCGGCGTCGGTCATGAACGGTTTGGGGATCGTGAACACCGCCGGCCTGCCCGACGGCGGTGCGAAGGTGATCGACCCGTCCGCGTTCGTCGTGGCCCGCAGCCCGCCGGAGACGGTGACCGTGAAGGTGTAGGACGCCGGGCCCTGTGGAGCGCGGGCCAGCACGATGCTCTCCTTCACCCCGCTCGCGCTCAGCTCGTAGACCAGGTCGACGCCCTCACCCAGTGCGCCCGGGTAGGTGACCGTCGAGCCCTCCACCGTGGGGGTGAGCTGTCGTTCCTGGCCGGGCAGTCCGAGGGTGAGCCGCCGTTCGCCCAGCGAAACCTGCATCAGCTTGCCGGAGTCGTCGCCGAAGCGGGTGGAGAAGCCGTTGCTGTCGTTACCGTGGACGAACCCGTCCTGCGACATCTCCTTGATCCGGGTGTCGATCGGGCGCCAGTCTCCCTTGGCGTCCAGGTAGTGGGCCGGCTGGGCTGAGATCTCGGCCTGCACCCGGCCGTCCTCCAGCTCGTACACGCTGGCGAACCGGGACCGCTTGCCCTTCAGCTCCTTGACCCGTTTGCCGGGTGGCGCCGGCGGCTTCCGCTCGGCGACCGGGGCATCGCGCCCGGGCAGAACGACCTTCTCCTCCGACGGGCGAACCTCGCCCTTCGGCTCCTCGGCGAACCAGCCGGCCACCTGCGCGGCCACCCAGCCGGCTGCCCGGGAGATCAGGTTCGGCTCACCCGGAATCGAGGTGGCCGTCTGCGCCGTGGCGGGCGGCGCTGATGCGAGTGAGGCCACCAGGGCGAGCGTGGTGACAAGGACGACAGATCGGCGTAACCGTGTGTGACGCCGGGATCGGGGCCGTTCGGCCGGTTTCGGTCGAGGAAGGGGTAATTGCGGCACGGGCACACTCCACGACTCACGCGACCACACAGGCCGCACATAAGGCGGATCTAAAGATCCTGGGAGCAAAACATCCGCATCACGCCACAAAACGGCACATTCGGTCAATATGCACAGAAAGTGACCTACATCAGAAGTCGAACACACTGTTGAATAAGCCGCGAGACGGCACTCAAGCTGCGGGGACTCGCCTCAAGAACGAACCTCGGTCGATTTCCCTCGACAGTTACGGAAAGTGAGGGCACGTTGGCGAGACCACCACCCGGCGTAGCCGTGAGTCAATTCCCAGCAAACTCACAGCAATCGACACAGTCCGTAAACTCTCCCACCATCACGCCATCGCGCCCCTGACCTGCAGAAAGGCTCACCCAACAGTGCCACAACAGCGAATCCTCGCCAGACGGTCTTGACCACCGTCACCATCCATGTCTTGATCAATAAGGTTTGCCGTTGCCCGCCCCCGCACCCCCGGGACCACACGACATGACCGCGACCAGAACGCCCCCACGGTGACGACCCACCCCCACGAAACCACCACCGAACAGCGACACAGCCGCGGACCGGCGATCCGCATCGCCGCCGCCCTGACCGGCCTCCTCCACCTCGTCCTCGCCGCCCTCCTGATCGGCATCCCCGCCAACCACCCCACCCTCGACGAACTGCCCACCCCGCAAAACGACACCACCATCACACCCCCAGCCGCCCTCGCCGCCCACCCCACCGCCGCACCAGCCAGCCCAACCGCACACCCCCGCCCTGCCACCACGCCCACCGCCGCCCCGTCCATCACCGCCCCGCCCCCCACCGCCCCGACACGCACTCCGCCGTCGCCCCCCGCCACACGCCGACACCGCGCCACACCACCCACCGCCCCAGCCCGAATCACACCCCCTCAGCGTCAGACGACAACCGCCGCCGCGCTACCGGACACCCCCACACCAACCAAAACCGTCATCCGCCCCAGGCCACCTGACACGCAGCCAACGCCGCCGAGCGTGCCTCCCGAAACCAGCCGCGAACACACCCCGCCAGGCCAAACCAGACAACCACCAGGACAAGAGAAGAAACCAGCGCACTCAGCCACGGATGAACACCCCGCCCAGGACGTGCACACCCCACCCGGCCAGGCACGAAAGACGACCTCGCCGTAGCACAACTGATTCAGAGATGCATGGGGCACCCGGTCCGGTGTGGGACTCTGACGCGATGCGAACGAAAGCACGGCCATGACCCGTTACCTCTATCTCACCCGGCACGGCGACGCCACGCCCGACGGCGAGCTGACGGACGCCGGCCGCCGCCAGGCCGCGCTGCTCGGCGAGCGGCTCGCCGACGTGCCGCTCGCCGCCGTGCACCACGGCCCGCGCCCCCGGGCGGCCGAGACCGCCCGCCTGGTCGGCGAGCGGCTCCCCGGCGTCCCGCTGCGCGAGTCGCGGGCCGCCGGCGACTATCTCCCGTACGTCCCGGTCAGGGAGGAACTGCCGGAGGAGTACGCCGACCGCCTTCTGGGGTTCGTCGGCCAGTTCCCCGAGGACGAGCGCCGCGACGGCCCGGCGCTCGCCCGCGAGGCCATGGAGCTGTTCACGGGACCGGTGGCGCAACTCCGGCACGAGCTGGTGGTCACGCACAACTTCCTGATCGGCTGGCTCGTACGCGCCGCCATGGACGCCCCGGACTGGCGCTGGCTGGGCGTCAACCACTGCAACGCCGCCCTGACCGTCATCCGTTACGCGCCCGGCCGCCCGTCGTCTGTGCTCTTCTTCAACGACATGGCCCACCTGCCGGCGGAGCTCAGGTGGACCGGCTTCCCACCCGAGCTCCGCCTGTGATCACCGTCCGAGGTGGTCGCCCAGCAGCTTGAAGAAGACGTCGCCGCGGACGATCTCGAAGGGGTCGTCGAGCAGCGTGCCGAGCTCGGCGATGTCGCTCGGTGACCAGTTCCAGGCATTGACGGCGCCGGCGATGAACAGCGGCTGGCTCCCGTCCCACCCCTCGATGTGCTTCACCAGCGTGTCGTGGTATTCCTGGGCCCTGCCCTGCGGCATGAAGTTGCCGATCACGGGCAGGCCCGCGGGGTTGATCTGCAGGTCGCCGGTCTCCCACGACTGGATGATGCCGCGCAGGTCGGTGTTCTTCTTGTACGACCGCACGATGCGCTCGTCGAAGGCCACCCAGCCGTCGTCCTCCTCGTTGCGGTGGTTGTAGGCGTAGACGAGGTCCATGCCAGTCCTGCGCATGAAACGTCCTGACAGCTCCGTGTACGCGTCCAGCGCCTCCTTCGGCCACGACCCGGGGTAGGTGTAGCCGGCGCCCGACGGCCCGGCGATGAGCAGGTCGTTGGGCGTGGCCGTGCGCTGGAAGTAGGCGAGGATCGCGGGGCCGATCTCGGCCAGCAGGGGGCTGACGGTCCAGTTCGTGGGCACTTCGCCGCGCTTGTCGTCGTCCCAGATCTGCCGCATCCGGCGCTGGCAGTACTGGATGTTGTCGCCCTCGCCGACGGTGAGGGTGACGTAGACGCGGTTGCGGAGGGTGGCCTTCGGCCTCGGCGGCACCCGGTCGGAGACCTTGGCGCGCACGCCGGCGTGGACGGTGGCGTTCATGTAGTAGTCGGCGGGGATGACCTCGACGGCGTGCTGTGAGGCCCGGTCGACGCCGCCCCACTCGCCCGCTACGTCGTTGGAGAACCATCCGGCGTACGGCGTGGTCGGCTCGACCTTGCCGAGGATCTCGTCGAGCAGCTCGCCGGTCTGGCCGCTGGGGGGCAGCCAGAAGACCATGGCGCGCATGGCGACCGTGTAGTCGCGGAAGTAGGGGAAGGGCTCGACCCTGGTCGGCGCGGTGGTGGTGGCGGTCACCAGGAACTGGTTCCACAGGTCCACGTCGACGGTGAGCTGCTGGGTGCCTTCGGGCGCGGTGAAGCGGTAGACGAAATAGCCGCCGCCGTCGGAGAAGCGGTTGCTGTCGCCGCCGATGGCGGAGTTGAGGCCGTCGAAGAGGTACGGCGTCTCGGCGTCCGTGCCGGGGGTGAAGGAGGCGATCTCCTTGCCGTCGGCCTTGACCGTGACGGCGCCGACCGAGGCGCCCCAGCCGTCGTCGCCGAACGAGTCCTGGAAGCGCAGGTAGACGCCGTCCTCGCCGGACAGTTCCTGGCTTAAGTCGAAGGTGCGCACCTCGCGGTTGGAGGTGTCGCGGATGCGCTCGGTCTCGCGGGCGACCTCGCGCCACTGGACGTTGTCGACGCTCACCGTCCTGGTCGGCGGCAGGCCGCTGAGCAGGGCGTGGGTGCAGCGCGGGAAGAGGTTGGCGAGCTGCCACCGGTACGTGCCCAGGATGTCGTCAGGGTCGAACTTCCCGCGCAGGTCGGTGATGGTCTTGAAGCCGTGCTCGGCGGCCTGCTCGGCCGTGGCGGCCACGGCGCCTTCCAGGCCGGCGAGGGTGGTGGCGACGTTCACCGAGTCGGGGACGTCGGGGTCGTGCAGGATGGCGCCGCGGGCCTCGCGGCCGTAGCGGGCGACCAGGTCGAGGGCGTTGTCGTGGCGGGTGACGCGGGCGCCCGTGCTGTCCAGCCAGGGGACGTCGAAGTTCTCCTTGTTGTAGTTGAAGTAGAGGCGCGGGCTGCGGCGGTTGACCACTCCTTGGAGGGTGGTCAGGAGCAGCTGGTCATTCCCGTGGAGGGCACTCACGTCGGCGTAGTCGAGCCTGGTGGGGCGACCGAAGTTGGGGAGGAGGGGCCGGGTGGCTGCGGTCGTGGCGGCGGCGGGGGTGGAGAGGCTGACTCCGAGCCCGCCGGCGGCGAGGACCGCGGTGTTGGCCAGCAAGAAGTTACGTCGTGACACCATGAGCGATCTCTGCTCCTGCGAGGGGGGGACCAGGAATGACATCGTTGTCATCTGCCAGAGAACGTAACAACCTGACGTAAGGATGTCCATGGCGTAAACCGCGCAATTCCCCCAGCAGCCCCCGGTATCACGCGCACCCGGGTTCCCGCAGGAGCTCACCGCGCCCGGCTCACCCGGCCGGCAGGGCGAGCCCGCGCAGCTCCTTCCGCGACGGCAGGCCCAGCTTGCGCAGCACGCTGGAGATGTGGCTCTCCACGGTCCGCCGCGACAGGAACAGCTCCGTGGCGATCTCCTGGTTCGTCTTGCCCGCGGCGGCGAGCAGCGCCACCTCGCGTTCCCGCGCCGACAGCGCGCGCCCGTGCGAGGGCCGCCCGCCCCGCCACGGGTAGGGGATGGGCACGCCGTTCTGCCGCATCGCGCGGCACACCCGCGCGATGTCCCGGTCCGCGCCCATCGACCCGTACAGGCGCAGCGCGCTCTCCAGGCAGTCGCCGCCCGCGGCGCCGCGCAGGCGGCCCAGCCGCTCGGCGGCCTGGGCCTCGTCGTAGCGCAGCCCGGCCTCCCCCACCGTGGCACGCGCCGCGTCCAGCAGCCGGTCGGCCTCGGGGTCGTCGCCCCGCGAGCAGGCCAGGACGGCCCGCGCGGTCAGCAGCGCGGCCTGCGCGGCCGGCGCGCCGGCGCCCTCGATGCCGGCGGCCAGCTCGGCCACCAGCCCGGCCGCCTCGCCGGCCTCGCCGAGCGCGTCCATGGCGTCCACCAGGCACAGCACGGTCTCGGCGCCCCACACCCAGTTGCCCTTGGCCCGGACCAGGGCGAGCCCGGCGGTGGCCTGCTCGGCGGCGGCCGCGGGGTCGTCCAGGGTGAGCAGAAGCCGCGACAGCGCCATCCGCGCCGGGATGAGCGGCCAGACCGCGCCCACCCTCTCGGCGACGGCGATCACCTCGCCCAGGCACGCCGCGGCGTTCTCGACCGGCCCCATGGCCGCCAGCAGCGTGCCGTGCAGCAGCCGCGAGTCCAGGAACGCCGCCGCGAACGTGGCCGACGGGCCCGCCAGCCGGCGGGCGCGGGGCTCCAGCCCGTCCCAGCGTCCCGCGGCCCGGTCCACGGCGGCGGCGACCAGTTCGACGACCTCCGCCACGCGCAGGTACTCGGCCTGGTCGGCCACCCGGCGGCCCTCGGCGAGCAGGGCCTCGGCGCGGTCGAGCCGCCCGATGTGCAGTGCCCCCTGCGCCCAGTTGAGGCAGGCGCGGGCGTGCTCCCTGGGCACGGCGCGGAGCCGGTCGTCACGCAGCAGGTCGTCGATCAGCCGCCAGCTGCCCGGTTCGCCCTGTTCGAGCAGGAGCGAGGCCCGCGCGATGCGTACGGCGATGTCCACGTCGCGGTCGCCGCTGCGGCGGGCCGCCCGCTCCGCCTGGTCGCAGCGGGCGGCGTGCTCGTCAACGTGCCGGTCGGGGACGGTCTCGGGCGCTGCGAGCACGGCGAGCGCCCGTCCCAGAAGGGCGGGCCGGTCGCCGAGGTCCTCCACCGCGCCCTCGATCTGCAGGTAGCCCGCCCGCGCTTCGCCCTGCTGGCGCAGCAGGCGGCCGAGCGCGAAGCGCAGCTCGCCGCGCAGGTGTGCGGGGAGCGGCTCGGTCGCCAGCAGGCGTTCGAGAATGGGTACGGCCTCCGCGTGCGCCAGCCCGTCGACCGCGGCCCGGCCCAGCTTGACGGCCAGCCGCACGCGCACGTCGCTGGACAGCTCGCCGGTCTCCAGCGCCTGCAGCAGGAACCTCGCCGCGGTGGCGTCGTTGCCGTGGGCGAGCGCCGTGTCGGCGGCGGCCTCGGCGTTGCCGACGAAGTCCGCCGTGCGGCCCGCGAGCCGGTAGTGATGGGCGAGCCGGGCCACGGGCCTCGGGCCCGGCCCTCGTTCCAGGGCCTGCGCGGTCCTGAGATGCAACCAGCGCCGCCCGGAGACGGGCACCGACTCGTACACGATCTGCCGGGCCAGCGCGTGCCTGAACCGACAGCGGCCGTCCTCCTCGTGCAGCAGCCCGGCCGCCTGCGCCGTCGCCAGGGCCTTGGCGACCTCCTCCCCGTCGCGGCCGGTGACCTCCGCGAGCACCCGGTCGTCGGGCGTCACGCCGATGACGGCGGCGGCCCCCAGGATTCCCCGCGCCGGCTCGTCGAGCGAGGTCAGGCGCCGCACCACCACGTCGCGCAGCACGGTCGGGACCGCGAGGCCGGCCAGCACGTCGGGGCGTCCGGGGATCTCGCTCGCGGGCAGCCGCTCCAGCAGCGTGCGGAGCACCTCCTCCACGACGAACGGTATGCCGCCGGTCGTCTCGTGGAGCGGCGCGGCGAACGCAGGCGGAAGATCGGTCTTCAGGATGCCGCCCGCCAGCTCCTCCACCTCGGGCGGGCTCAGCGGCGTGAGGCTGATCGCCCGCGCGGGCCCTGACGGCGCTCTGGCCAGGGCCTCGCGGATGGGCAGCGGGCCCGTCTCGGTGCGGGTCGTGAGGATCACCGACAGCTCGCGCGGCTGGTGGGCGGCGAGGAAGGCGAGGAAGTCGTGCGTGCCGCTGTCGGCCCAGTGCACGTCCTCCAGGACGAGCACCAGCGGGCTGAGGTGGTCGAGCAGCGCGACGGCGGCGCGGAACACCCGGTGCCGCTCCGCCCGCTGGTCGGGTAAGGCGGGCAGCGGCGGCGGCAGGTGCTCGGCGATCTCGGGCAGGAGCGGCGCCAGCGCCCCGATCACCGGGTTGGCCGGGCGGGACGCGGCGAGCTCGTCGCCGGCCAGGCGGAAGGCGTCGAGCAGCGGCGACAGCGGCAGCGGCTCCTGGAGCTGCTCGCACTGTCCCACCAGCGTGCGAACCCGGGCCGATCCCCTCCTCAGCGCCCCGGCCGGCGCTCCGGGCACTTCCGGCGCGGCGAGCAGTTCTCCCACGAGCCGGCTCTTGCCGATCCCCGCTTCGCCCTCGACCAGGGCGAGGGACGGCGGGGCGGCGATGACCGTACGGAGCAGGGCGAGCTCGGCCTGGCGCCCGACGAGGACGTCGGACAGGGAGCCTGAGGGGGCGACGCGGGCCTGGCCGGAGGGCATGCTTCACCCTCCCACCTGCCCCGATGGCGATATATCAGCTTTAACAGGCTACCGGATCGAGTGATGGTCAAAAATCCGTATGCGTTACGGATGTCCCCTTCCCCGCCCGTCACTAGCGTCTCGACCGTCCGCGTGATCGGCGGCGACGCACTGAGGGGCGACGATGGACCTGTCCACATCTCCTGGATCTCCTGGATTCACGACGTTCAGACGCCGGCTGGCGGCGGCCACGGCGCTCACGGGGCTGGCACTGGCCGGAGTGACCGCGCCGGGCCAGGCCACCGCGGCGGCCGGCTCGGCTGAGCAGAAGACCTACATCGTGCAGATGACCCCCGACCCCGTGGCGACCTACGAAGGGGACGTCGCGGGGCTGGCCGAGACCAAGCCCGAGCAGGGCGAGAAGATCGACCCCGGCTCCAGCGAGGTGACGAGGTACGCCGACCACCTGCGCGGCAGGCACGACGCCGCGTTGAAGAAGGTGGGCGGCGGCACGAAGGTCTACGACTACGTCTACTCCTACGGCGGCTTCGCGGCCCGGCTGACCGAGGCGCAGGCCGCCGGGTTACGCGCGCTGCCCGACGTCGTGGCCGTGACCGAGGACAGGAAGGTGCCGGTGGCGACGTCGTCGACGCCGTCGTTCCTCGGCCTCGACAAGCGCGGCGGCCTGTGGGACGAACTCGGCGGCCCCACGGGCGGCCGGCGGGGCAAGGGCGCGGGCGACGGCCTGGTCATCGGCGTGATCGACAGCGGCATCTGGGCCGACAGCCAGAGCTTCGCCGACCCGGGGCCGGGCGGGAGGCCGTACGGCAAGGTGTCCGGCTTCCACGGCACATGCCCGGGGAGCAGTCCTGACGAGTCGTGGACCGCCGCCCTGTGCAACGGCAAGCTCGTCGCGGCGCGGCACTTCAACGCCGGCTGGGGCGGCGACGAGGGCGTCAAGCAGGCGATGCCGTGGGAATACCTGTCGCCGCGCGACTACAACGGCCACGGCACGCACACCGCCTCGACCGCGGCGGGCAACCACGGCGTCGAGGTGACCGGGCCGGCCGCGGTGTTCGGCTCGATCAGCGGCATCGCGCCGCGCGCCAGGGTCGCCGCGTACAAGGCGCTCTGGTCGGCCGAGGACGCCTCCACGGCCAACGGCTTCTACTCCGACCTGGTCGCCGCCATCGACCAGGCGGTGGCGGACGGCGTGGACGTCATCAACTACTCGGTCTCCGGCACGAGCTCGGACCTGCTCGACCCGGCCGAGGTGGCGTTCCTGTCGGCGGCCGAGGCGGGCGTGTTCGTGGCGGCCTCGGCCGGCAACAGCGGCCCGGCCGCGAGCACCGTCGCGCACCCGTCCCCCTGGGTGACCACGGTCGCGGCGGGCACGCACGACCGCGGCACGCGGGGTTCGGCCACGCTCGGCGACGGCACCACGCTGAGCGGCGCCTCGCTGGCGGCGGTCAAGGCGGGGCCCGCGCCTCTCATCGACTCCACCGCCGCGGGGCTGCCGGGCGCGGACGCGACCCGGCTGGCGCAGTGCCACGCCGCCAGGGACAACGGCGGCCAGGCGGTGCTCGACCCGGCCAAGGTCAAGGGCAAGATCGTCGTCTGTGACCGAGGGGAGACACCGCGCGCCAACAAGAGCGTCGCCGTGGCCGAGGCGGGCGGGGTCGGCATGATCCTGGCCAACACCGACGACAACTCGCTCAACGCCGACCTGCACGCCGTGCCGACGCTGCACGTCGCGCAGAAGGACCGGCAGGCGGTCAAGGACCACGCCGCCGCGGACGGCGCGACGGCCACGATCGAGCAGGCGAAGATCGTCGATGACGCGCCCGCCCCGTACGTGGCCGCGTTCTCCTCCCGGGGGCCGCTGACCGCCGCGGGCGGCGACCTGCTCAAGCCCGACCTGACCGCTCCCGGCCAGGACATCCTGGCCGCGTACGCGCCGCCGGGCGCCAACGGGTCCGCGTTCAACGTCGCGAGCGGCACGTCGATGTCGGCGCCGCACGTCGCGGGGCTCGCCGCGCTGCTGAAGGACCTGCACCCGCGCTGGTCGCCGATGGCCGTCAAGTCGGCGCTGATGACCAGCGGCTCCGACGTGCTCGACGGCCCCGGCCACGACCCGTCGGTGATCTTCGGCCAGGGCGCCGGCCACGTCGTGCCGAACAGCGCCGCCGACCCCGGGCTGGTCTACGACAGCGACATCGAGGACTGGCTGGCCTTCCTGTGCGGCTCGACCAGCGGCGTCGAGGAGCGGACCTGCGAGCACCTGGCCGGGAAGGGCCACTCGTTCGAGGCCGCCGACCTGAACGTCCCGTCCATCGCGGTCGGCCGGCTGCCCGGCACGCGTACGGTGACCCGCGAGGTCACCAACGTCGACCGCCGCACCGCCACCTACACCGCCTCCACGACCGGGCTCGAAGGTGTCGACGTCACGGTCAAACCGCGCCGGCTCACCCTGCGGCCGGGGCAGACCAAGTCGTTCACGGTGACCCTCAAGAGGACCACCGCCCCCATGAACGCCTACGTGGGCGGGCAGCTCACCTGGAAGGACCGCCGGCACACCGTACGCGTGCCCGTCGTCGTACGGCCGGTGCCCGAGGCGTGGGCGGCCGTCCACGGGGTCGCGGGCGGGGAGGACACCGCCGGGCACATCGCGCTCGACCCCAAGGGCGAGCGGGTCTACGTGTCCGGCGCGAGCTACGGCTCGCAGCCCGGCGTGCGCAGCGCGCGCATCTCGACCGTCGCCCACGACGCCGCCACCGGCGCCGAGGTGTGGAGCACCGCGTACGCGGGACCGGCCGGCACCTTCGACGAGCCGGCGGGGATCGAGGTGAGCCCCGACGGCGCCCGGCTCTTCGTCACCGGCATCAGCGCCGGCCAGGACACCGGCAACGACGCCGTCACGATCGCGTACGACACGGCCACGGGCGAGGAGCTCTGGGTCGCGCGGCACAACGGGGCGGCGAACGCCTCCGACCGCGCCGACGCCCTGACGGTCGGCCCCGACGGCACGCACGTCTACGTCACCGGCATGACCTCGCTGGGCGTGGGCGGCAAGGACGACTACGTCACGGTCGCGTACGACGCGGGCAGCGGCGAGCAGAAGTGGGTCGCGCAGTACAACGGGCCCGGCGACGGCACCGACTCCGCGCGGGTGGTCAAGACGACTCCTGACGGCTCCAAGCTCCTGGTCACCGGCCAGAGCCAGGGCGCGCCCGGCACAGGATGGTCCGACTGGGGAACCGTGGCCTACGACGCCGCCACCGGCGAGCAGCTCTGGACGGCCCGGCACGACGGCCCGGCGCACGGCTGGGACATCCCTGGCGGCATGTCCGTCGCCGCGGACGGCGGGTCGTTCTTCGTCATCGGAACCAGCGCCGGGGAAACGAAGACCGACATGACCACGATCGCGTACGACACCGCCACGGGCGGGGAGCTCTGGGCGGACCGTTTCGACGGCCCCGCGCACGGCAGCGACACCCCGCACGACGTCACGACGGGGCCGGACGGAACGGTGTACGTCACCGGCAACACCGAGGGCGAGGGGACCAGAGGGGACTTCACGACGGTCGCCTACGACCCGGCGACGGGCGAGCGGACGTGGGTGCAGCGCTACAGCGGCAAGGCGAACCACCAGGACTTCGCCTGGGACGTCGCCGTGACGCCGGACGGCGGCAAGGTCGTCGTCACCGGCCAGGGCATGAACGATCCGACGGGAACCGACGAGTTCCTGATGAAGGTCGACTACGTGACGATCGCCTACGACGCCGCGACCGGCGAGCCCGTCTGGACCGGCGAGTACGACGGCCCGGCCGGCGCGTCGGACATCGCGCACGCGCTCGCCGTGGACGCGACCGGCGACACCGGGGTGCGGATCTTCGTGACCGGATCGAGCACGACGTCCGGGGACCTGTTCTCAGGAACGGAGGTCGATTTCACCACGGTGGCCTATTTCGAGCCGTGGAAGAAGCCATGACCCGTTGACCACGCGCCCCTGACCTGCCGGGTCAGGGGCGCACTCCCAAGATCTGCCGTAAACCTCACCACCGTGGACGCCGGCACCCGGATGGGACGGTTCATGCTCCAGGACACCATCGGCAACGTGTGGAAGCCGATCTCGCGGGTCAGCTGGTGGCCGGGACTCATCGTCACCAGCGCCGTCGTCGTGGCCGCCTGGGGGTACTTCCTCTACCAGGGCGTCAACGACCCGCTCGGCGGGATCAACCAGCTCTTCCCGCTGTTCGGCATCGCCAACCAGTTGCTCGCCGCCGTGGCGCTCACCGTGGCCACCACCCTGCTGATCAAGAGCGGGCGGCTGAAGTGGGCCTGGGTGACGGCGATCCCGCTGGCCTGGGACGCCGCCGTCACGCTCACGGCCAGCTGGCAGAAGGTGTTCTCGTCCGATCCGACACTCGGCTTCTTCTCCCAGCGCGACCGCTACCAGACGGCCCTGGACCAGGGGCAGTTGCTCGCACCCGCCAAGACGCGGGGCGAGATGGAGCAGATCGTGCTCAACTCCACCGTCGACGGCATCCTGGCCGCGCTGTTCGCGATCCTCATCATCGTCGTGATCATGGACGCGCTACGGGTGTGGATCCGGGTGATCAGGAGCGGGGAGACGTTGCCGACCGCGGAGGCGCCGTACGAGGAGTCCAAGATCTTCGCACCGGCCGGTCTCATCGCCACCCGGGAGGAACGCGCGATGATGGCGAAGTCGTCACCCGACGGCTGACCGGGCCGCTGTTCCGCCCGTTCACGCCTCACCAACAACCTGGCGACTCCCGGCCAACGACAACGGCGCGAATCTCCTGAAACGCTTGAGCGGAGCGCTTCACGACGAGGGGAGGAGTGCCATGCGCACGAACGGCTGGCAGTAGGAACAGGTGAGACGACAGCACTCGGGGTCCCGTCCTCGAGTGCTGTTCACCACGCACGCAGCCGCCGTGGGCGGCGTGCACGCCTGGCCTACGAACTGTGCACTCCATGCCGTTGCCCACGGCAACGGCCGCCCAGCATGGTGAAGCCATGCCGACAACGAGAAGGCCGGCGGTCCTCGGAACCGTCGCGGCCGCGAGCGCGCGGACTGAGTGATGGCCACCTTCGCCGGCCTTTTCACGGTGCGGGAGTTTCGCTACCTCTACCCGGCCTATGCGCTCTCCTACATGGGCGACCAGCTCTCGTCCGTCGCCGTGGCCATTCTGGTGTTCGACAGGACCGGCTCACCGGCGGTCACCGCGGTCGCGTTCTCCGCGGCGTTCCTGCCGTCCGCGCTCGGCCCCGTGCTGGGTTCGCTCGCCGACAGATTTC
The DNA here is from genome assembly GCF_039871515.1 of Nonomuraea sp. B1E8. Taxonomy (NCBI): domain Bacteria; kingdom Bacillati; phylum Actinomycetota; class Actinomycetes; order Streptosporangiales; family Streptosporangiaceae; genus Nonomuraea; species Nonomuraea sp. B1E8. The sequence goes on from NZ_JBDPLS010000001.1 coordinate 1,089,990, forward strand.
CGCGCCGGGGCCTGCTCATCGTCTGCGACCTGGCCAGGGCGATACTGGTCGCGGCGCTGGCGCTGCCGGGCATGCCGATCGGCGCCGCGATCGCCCTGCTCTACCTCGCGCACCTGTTCACCCCGCCGTTCATGAGCGCTCGCGCCGCGTTGATGCCGGACGTGCTCAGCGGCGAGGCCTACATCGCCGGCAACGGCCTGACCAACCTCACCTACCAGATCAGCCAGGTGGCCGGGTTCGCGATCGGAGGCGCCGTCGTCCTGCTCGTCACACCCGCAGGTGCGCTGCTCGCGAACGCCGCGACATTCGCGCTCTCCGCGGCGCTCATCTGGCGGGGCATCCGGCCCCGGCCCGCGCCCGAGAGGGGGAACGCCCGCTGGTCACCCCTCAGGGACGCGGCGGCAGGGGTGCGCCACGTGTTCACCGACCCCTGGCTGCGACAGTGCCTACTCCTGGTCTGGCTGGTGCCGGCCTTCGCCTTCAGCACCGAGGCGATCGCCTATCCCCTCGCCCGCGAGCTGGGCGGCGGCCCGCCACTCGCCGGAGTGCTCATGGCCTCCATCGCCCTCGGCTACGCGGCTGGGGCGGCGGTCCTCACCCGGTGGACGCGCCCGTCCGTTCGCGACCGCGTCACGGTGCCGCTCGCCCTGCTCTCCGGGCTCGCCCTGCTCCCCATGCTCGCGCACCCGCCCGCCCCCGTGGTGCTCGCCCTGCTGTTCTGCTGCGGCCTGGGATGCTCGTTCAGCACGCCGCTCAACGCGATGTTCATTCAGCGGGTCGCGCCGGCCTACCGCGGACGCGCCATGGGAGTCGCGATCGCCGGCATCTCCGCCGGCCAGGGCGGCGGATTCCTCCTGGCGGGATGGGTCACCGAACTCGGCGTCACCGCCTCCACCACGGTGGGACTGTGCGGGATCGGCGCCCTCGCCTCCGCGGTGTGCTGCGGCGCCGCCTACACGTCCGCGGCCGCTACTCCAGTGCCGTCCGAGCCGTCCGGGACCTGAACTCCCGCGGCGACTCGCCATAGACCTTCCGGAACGTACGGCTGAACTCCGCCGGCGCGCCGAAGCCCCACCGGGCGGCGATCTGGCGGATCGGGACGTCGGCCAGAGTCGCGTCGGCGAGGTCGCGACGGGTACACCTCAGCCGCTGATCGCGTATCCAGCCGCAGACCGTGTCGCCCTGGTCCTGGAACAGCCGGTGCAGGTAGCTCACCGAGATGTGGTACGCCGCCGCGACGGAGCGCGGGGACAGCTGGTGGTCGTGCAAGTGGCGCTGGATGTAGGCACGTATCCGCCGGTCGAGGTCCTGCCGCCGGTAGCTCTCCCGCCCGCCGGGTCCGCATTCGAGCAGGCTGGAGAAGCACACCGACACGAGATCCACCAGCACCATCCCCAGCCGCTGCCCGTCGGCCGGGCTGAGCGACAGCTTCTCGTCGGACAGTGCCTCGATGAACTTCTTCAACAGCTCGTACACCCCGCCGTCGGCGGAGACGCCATGCCCGAGCACCGCGTCCACGGCCGGGGCCCGCAGCGGCAGCACCGGCTTCGGGATGGTGACCACGGCCACCTCGAGGCCGCCGCGCCCGTCGGCCCGCAGAACCATCTCGTCGAGCCGGGCGAGGTCGTGCGCGTAGAGATCGCCGGCCGTCACGGTGTCCTGCCGCCCGGCCCACGTCGCGCTCACCGTGCCGCGCACGGGCAGGACGAGCTGGATCACGTCCTCGCCCTCCGCCCTCCCCCAGCCGGCCTCTCGGCGTAGGCGTACCGGGCGGTATCTCCCCACCTCAAGCACGGCCACGCCGAGATCGACGACACGCCCGCCGATGAAGGGCGTCCCACTCCCGCGCACTCGTGTCCTCCACACGCAGCGTCACGGCACGACCCGACACCTCGACGGCTCCCACCGTGATCCCTCGCGGGTCCGCCCGGGAGGCACGCCCTGCCGGGCTGGGAACGCCTCCGCCACGCGCGGCACCCGGAGTCATGTGTAGGGCGGCGCGCGTTTCCTCAGCGTTTCGTCCTGGGACGCCCCGGACCACTCACGAGGAACGCATCAGGAAGCGCAGCAGGTCACGGAGCCCCGCCTCGAAGATCCTTGATCCAGACCTCGCGACCGGCCGAGCAACCCTGACCTATCGTTCTCCCATGACCGCAGACGCCCTCCGGCTGGTGCCGATCACCCCTGCCAACATCGAGACGGCCCTCGCCGTGCGGGTCCGCCCCGACCAGGAACGGCTCGTCGCGCCCGTGGCGAAGTCGCTGGCGGAGGCGTACGTCCACCAGCAGGTCGCCTGGCCCAGGTTGATCCTCCACGGCGATCGTCCCGTGGGATTCCTCATGGCCTTCCTCGACATCGACTGGAACGGCAAGGGGGTCGACTTCCGGTCGGGCCTGTGGCGGCTCAATGTAGCGGCCGACGCGCAGGCGCGCGGGGTCGGCCGCTTCGCCGTCGAAGCCGTGGCCGGGCACCTCAGGCGCCGCGGCTGCACGCGGATGTACGTCACCTGGCACCCCGGCGACGACGGCCCCGAGAGCTTCTACCGCAAGCTCGGCTTCCATCCCACGGGCGAGGAGAGCGACGGCGAGACGGTGGGGGTGCTGGACCTTTGACGCGGCCCTGACGGGCGGGTTCCGCGTCGTGATCGCGGCGGTTATGGTCGTGAGCCGTGACCGAGAGCCCCGACGCGCCGGTGTTCGTCCGGCCGGGCGCGTCTCCGGAGGAGATCGCGGAGGTGTCGGAGGGCGGCGTACGGCCGGTGCTGCTGGTCGCCTCGGCGCCCCGTCGCATCGCCGGACGCCTGCTCGACCTGCTCGTCCTCGTGGCGGCGTGGGGCGTCACGGTCATCACCGTCATGCTGGCACCGTCGGTGCCGGCCCACCAGATCACGGGCGGCGGGCCGATCGCCGTGCTCACCGTCGTGATCGTCGTGATCGCCGGCTCCTCCGTCTTCCTCCGGATCATCCTCGTCGCCTGGTGGGGGTGCACGGCCGGGCAGCGGATCGTCGGGCTCCGCGTGGTCCACCACCCCGGAGGGACACCTGCCCGCGGCTGGAGCACGGCGTGGCGGCGCTGGCTCAACATCCGCAGCCTGCACTCCGACCCCGTGGACGACCTGTGGACGATGCTGGAGGATCGCGACCTGCGGCGGTGCGGCCACGACGTCAGGGCCGGAACGGTCGTGGTGCGCGCCCAGGCTCCGCTGCTGCCCGGCACGTGGCCGCCGGTCCCCGACAGGTCCTGGGTGATCGCCGAGCGCCTCCGCCGCGCCGGCCTGGTCACGCTGCTCGGGCTGGCCGGGCTGGCACTCGTAGCTGTGGCGACCGTGCCCGCCGTACAGCGGCAGATCGAGGAGCTGCAGCGGCCCCCGTTCGCCCTCGCGACCTTCTACGACGAGCGCACCGAGTTCAGCGTGCGCTCCCCCACCGGCCGTTCGGGCGGCTTCCGCCGCACGGCGGGAAGGGTGCTCGACGACGAGGCCGGCTGCCAGGCGGGCGGCGCCGGCGACCAGGAGCGGCGCCTGCTGCGCCGGCTCGGCTGCCTGGGTCGTATCGAGACGGCCTTCGTCACCTCCGACGGCGTCGTGCAGGCGAGCGGTCACCTGCTCAGGTTCGCCGACGCAGGGGCGGCCCGCGCGGCGGCCGGCCGGCTTTCGTGGACCGACCTGCGCTTCGTCCCCGGCGGGCCCGCCGACCCGCCGGGGAAGGTGCGCGGCGGGCTGGTGGACCACAACGACCGCTATGTGCTGGTCACGTCGGTGCTCGCCCCGAAGGGCACCCCTCAGGAGGAGGCGAAGAACGCCCTGGTGCTGCTGCACGCGCCCACCCTGAACGTCATCGAGTTCATGTGACCACGCGCCACCCGGCGGTCCTGCGGGAACGTCGTTCAGGCACGGGTCCACTTCTGGTTGGACGCGCCGGTGCAGTCCCACAGTTGCAGCCGCGCGCCGTTGGCGGTGTTGCGGTCCACGACGTCCACACACCGGTTGGCCGCGATGTTGACGAGGTCGCCGGCCGGGCTGAGCGTGAAGCGCTGGGCACCGGTGCCGTTGCAGGTGTAGAGCTGGATCGGCGTGCCGTTGGCGGTGCCGGCCGCCGCGGCGTCCATGCACTTGCCCATCGCGCGGACCGTGCCGTCGCCGTTGATGGACCACTGCTGGGCGACCGTTCCGTTGCAGTCGTACATCTGCAGCGGGGCGGCGTCCACGGGGTCGGCGCCGGGGATGTCGATGCAGCGGCCGTTCAGGCTGGATTTGAGCGCGGTGCCGGATCCCGGCCCGCCGTCGGTCCACGCGGAGACGCGGACGTAGTCGATCAGCATCGTCTGCGGGAACGTGGTGCCGGCGTTGGGAGGGCCTGGCCAGTTGCCGCCGACCGCCACGTTCATGATCATGAAGAACGGGTGGTCGAACACCCACTGGTTGCCGCGGAGGTCGGCCGGGGTGATGCGGAAGTATTCCGAACCGTCCAGATACCAGACGATGAGGTTGGGTGACCACTCGACCGCATATCTGTGGAAGGCGTCGCCGAGCGGCCCGCCGATCGTGCGGCTGCCGCCGATCCCGCTGCCGCCGGAGTAGCCGGGGCCGTGGACGGTGCCGTGCACGGTGTTCGGGACGCTGCCGATGTTCTCCATGATGTCGATCTCGCCGTCGCCCGGCCAGTTGCGCCCGCCGAGCATCCAGAACGCGGGCCAGATGCCCTGGCCCCGGGGGATCTTGATGCTGGCCTCGAAGCGGCCGTACGTCTGGGTGAACTTCTCGGCGGTCAGGATCCGGCCGGAGGTGTACTGGCAGGTGCCGTAGTGGCACTGCAGGTTGGACGGGTTCTCCCGGCGGGCGGTGATGGCCAGGTGGCCCTGCCCGTCGTGATAGACGTTGCGGGTCGAGTCGGTGTAATACTGCAGCTCGTTGTTGCCCCAGCCCCCGCCGCCGATGTCGAACTTCCACTTGGAGCCGTCGACGGACGTCCCGGCGGCGGCGTTGAACTCGTCGGACCAGGTGACCGGGCCGATGTCGGCTTCGGCCGGTGGGGCGCCGGTAACCAGGCCGCCGGTGAGGGTGACGAGCAGGGCCGTGGCCGCGAGAAGGAGCCGGGGTTTGCGCATGGAGACCTCCGGTGTGTGGTCCTTGCCCCCCGATCAACAGGATGTAATCCCAGCGCCGTTTCGTTGTCAACAAGAAGCTTTACTTATTATTCGCCGGGCTGTCCGTGCGGCTGGACTCTCCCCCCATGGGAGGCCTCATGCTGTATCCCGGCGGGAGGGTGCGGCCGTACGCCGCGTCCGCATGAGGAGAGCGACACATGACCATCGTGAAGGGCGTCGAGGCCCGCGGCATGCACCACTGCGAGACGACCGCGCTGGGGGTGCTGTTGCGGCATGAGGGGCTCGACCTGTCCGAGCCCATGCTGTTCGGGCTGGGCTCGGGCCTGTCGTTCCTCTATTGGGACGGCAAGAGCATGGCCTTCCCCTTTCTCGCCGGCCGCGTCAGGCCTTTCGACCTCACCAGGAACCTGGCCGCCAGGCTGGGGCTGACGTTGCTGGTCAAGGAGACCGCCTCGCCGCGCAAGGCGTGGGAGAACGTGGCCGCCCCCATCGACGCCGGCCGGCCCGTGGGCCTCCAGCTCGACTCGTACCATCTTGACTATTTCCGGTCCAAGGTGCATTTCGGCGGTCACGTCGTCGCCATGTACGGCTACGACGAGCACGACGCCTACCTGGTGGACACCGACCAGCAGGGAGGAGCGGTGCGCACCAGCCGGGCCGGCCTCGCCAGGGCGCGCGCCGAACGCGGCCCGATGACCGCCAGGAACCGATCCTTCACCATCACCCTGCCGGCTCACCCGCTCGCCTGGCAGGAGCAGATCATCCCCGCCATCAGGCACTGCGCCGACGCCTTCCTCGCCGCCCCCATCGCGAACCTGGGCCACCGCGGCATCGCGAAGGCCGGCCAGAAGGTGCCCGGATGGCTGGGGCGGGCCGGCGAGCCGCGGCAGGATCTGCCGCAGGCCGCCCTGCTCATGGAGAGAGGCGGCACCGGCGGCGCCCTGTTCCGGGCCCTCTACTGCGACTTCCTCGACGAGTGCACCCGGCTGATCGACGACGACGACCTCCGCGCAGGGCACCGGCTGTACGCCGAGGCCGCCACGCTGTGGACCGACGTGTCCGCCCTGATCGCGAAGGCCGGGGAGAGCGGCGACGCCGGGCACCTCCAGCAGGCCGGCGCCATCCTGCACGATCTTTCACGCATCGAGAGGGACGCCATGCAGGCGCTGCGCCGGTTGCAGCCCGGCGGGGAGGCCGTACGAGCACGGGCGCGCACGACAGGAAGCCGGCTTCCGTCGTAGGCTCGATCGCGCACGTGACGGACGGGAGGCTGAGGTGGCCGAGACGACGGTGGGCGAGGTGCTGGCCGAACTGGCCGGGCTCGAGGACCCGAAGGCACGCGCGGTCAACGAGAGACACGGTGACGACCACGGCGTCAACCTCAGCAAGCTGCGCGCGCTCGCGAAGCGGCTGAAGACGCAGCAGGAGCTCGCGCGCCGGCTCTGGGAGACGGGTGACACCGCGGCACGACTGCTGGCGCTCCTGATCTGCCGCCCGAAGGCGTTCGAGCGTGACGAGCTTGACGTCATGATGCGGGAGGCGCGCACGCCCAAGGTGCACGACTGGCTCCTGAACTACGTGGTGAAGAAGAGCCCGCACGCCGAGGAGCTGCGCCTGGCCTGGTTCGCCGACCCGGATCCGGCGGTCGCGAGCGCGGGCTGGGCGCTGACCGCCGACCGCGTGGCGAAGCAGCCCGAAGGCCTCGACCTCCCCGGACTGCTCGACGTCATCGAGGCGGAGATGAAGGACGCCCCGGACCGCCTGCAGTGGGCGATGAACACCTGCCTGGCCCAGATCGGGATCGAACACGCCGGACTCCGCGCCCGTGCCATCGACATCGGCGAGCGCCTGGAGGTGCTCAAGGACTACCCGACCTCCCCGGGCTGCACGTCTCCGTTCGCGCCCATCTGGATCACCGAGATGACGCGCCGGGCCGGGCAGGGATCCGGCCGCGGCTGAGCGCGACCTCCAGGCGCAGCGTGGTGAAGCTGCCGGCCGGGTACGCCACCGAGGACGGCGTCGCCCTCCACTATGTGGGCACCGGGCTGCACGAGGTCGTGAGCGTGCTCCCCGACCGGAACGCATGGTTCGTCGAGCCTGACGGCGCGGGCGGGACCAGAGAAAAGGCCCTTCCCGCCCGCTGCTGGGTTCCCTGAGCATTGGAGCTGAGCCATGACCGGTCTTTCGCGTAGCGTTGCCTGCCATGACCGACTTCGTCTCCCTCCCCTTCTATGACCTGTTCCACGAGAGCGGGCATGTGCCAGGCATCCGTGAGAAGCTCCCCTCGCTTCTCACGGGGGTCCAGCGGAGCATCCTGGAGATCGGTGCGGGCAGCGGCCTGATCACCACCTCGATAGCCGACTGGACACCGGCCGAGATCTTCGCGCTGGAGCCCTCGGCCGGCATGCGCGGGATGTTGTTGTCCCGGCTGAACTCCCGTCCTGAGCTGCTCAAGCGCGTGACCGTGCTGCCCTATGACGCGCTGAGCGTGGACCTGGACGAGCCGGTCGAGGCCATGGTGATGATCAACGTGCTGTACGCCCTGGATCCGGACTACCGCAGGCGGCTCTGGCCGGTGCTGGCGACCCAGCTGGAACCCGGCGGCCTCCTGGTCTTCACCTGGCGCGACGGCGGGCCCCCGGCGCCGAGTCCCCTCGAGGAGCTGGAAGCACGGCAGGTGGGCCGGCACACGTACACCATCCTGTCGGAGATCACCGAGTCGGACGGGGAGAGGTGCGAGGCCCGCTACGTCTACCGGGTCACGGGAAACGACAAGGTCATCAGCGAAGAGGAGATCGCCGGCTACGCCTACCGGCCCGTACGGGACGTGATCGAGGCAGAACTGGTCGGCGCGGGTTTCGTCCGGGCGGACGCGCCTGACGGGCTCCTCGCCTGGCGGCTCGGGCTCCAGCAGTTCTGATCGATCTCGGCACCGCCTCCTGATCATGTGTTCCCGCCCCGGCGGAGGTCAGAGGGTCGAGGTGAGCCCTTCCGCGATCTTCTTCAGCTCGGCGCTGACGGCCTCGGCGCCGGAGAACTCCTTGGCGTACACGGGACTGAACATGATCTCGGCGCGCTGCCGGTCGCCCATCCTGAGGAAAAGCGTGGGGGTGCCCTTCATGCCGTCCTCACCCACGTCCTGGATGACCAGGTAGCCGGTGCGGTCGCCGACGGTGATCTCCTCACCGTCGTCCTCGTCGCGGTACTGCTTGATCCGGTCGTCGACCTCCTGGACGGCCGCTTCCTCGTACATGTAGATCTGGACGCAGTAGAAGCCGTTCCTGTCGCCGTCGAAGTTGTACGAGGTCGTGTACCGGTCGCCGAAGTCCAGCGACCAGTTCGACCATTTCAGCCGCTCGGGCAGATAACCCACCTTGACGTGCCCGAACTCCTTCCCGTCGCCCAGGTCTCCGAAGTCCGGCGTCGGGGAGGGGGCCGGCGGGGTGTCGTCGATGGCGGGCGGCTCCAGCGTCGCGGAGGTGGTGGGCTCCGGCACCGCGGAGATCGCGGGCTCCGGCCCGGTGGTGGCCATCGAGCCGACGGTCACGTACCCGATGGGCGCGGCGGCGATGACGGCGACCGACGCGGCCAGCGCCGCCACCCTGGTCCTCTTCCGCTTGCCGCGGGAGGAGCGCATGACCCGCTCCGCCAGGTCGGGCGCGGCCTGCAGCCTCGCGGTCTCGTCCGCCATGATCTGACGGATCTCTTCCTCAAGCGTGGGCATTCCTGATCACTCCTTCCACCGATTGACGGCCAAGCGCCGCGCGGAGTTTGGCTATGGCCTTCGACGCCTGGCTCTTGACGGTGCCGACCGAGCATCCGAGCACCTCAGCGGTCTGCGTCTCGCTGAGGTCCTCCCAGTACCGCAGCACGACCACCGCGCGCTGCCGGGGCGGCAGGGCGCGCAGCGCCTCCATGAGCACATGGCGCAGGTCGACGTCGGTCGCGCGGGCCGCTCTCTCCGGCGGGCTGTGCATCGGGATGATGTTGAGGATGGCCCGGCGGCGGGCGCGGCTGATGGCGGCGTTGATGATGACGCGGCGCACGTAGGGCTCGGGGCTGTCGTGGAGCACCCGGTCCCAGCTCCTGTACGTACGCTCCAGCGCTGTCTGCAGCAGGTCTTCGGCCTCTGTCTCGTCACCGCAGGCGAGATAGGCGACCCGCAGCAGGCTCGTGGCACGCGCGGCCACGAAAGCGCTGAATTCGTGCTCCACGCCGCTCACCACTGTCTGTCCGATTTCACGCCTTCTAGTACGCCTCGGCCGCCCCAAAGCGTTGCCCGCCGGGCGAAGAAAGGTCCACGGGCAACCATCCGGGCGGTCCCAGGCGTATTGCAGATCGTCACATCGAATCCACGGAGGAACCCTATGAAGTTCGCGACCGCACCGATCCGGCGGCTGAGTTCCCTGGGCATCGGCCTGGCCGTGGGCGCCACCGCTCTCATCGGCGCGCCGTCGGCGGCCGCGGCGGCTCCGCCCGAGGGCGCCTACTGGCATTCCCGGGCGCTGATGACGACCACCCACGCTTGGCGGTTCGGCTCCAAGCCGGACCCCTACTCGCTGGTACAGCGGCGGATCTCGGAAGACTGGCAGGCGCCCGACGGCAGGGCGTGGTTCGGATTCCGCGAGCTCGGGACAGTACCGAAGAGCGCGGCGGACAAAGAGGCGTGGCGGCGTGACGGCTCCCCGTCCACGTGGAGCAGGTCGATCGACGGCAAGGTCGTGAAGCTGTCCGCCAAGCCCAGCAACGGCAGCGTGAACCCCGTACGGAAGAAGAACTCGTTCGGGCTCGCGCAGCAGCGGCTGACGTACGACGAGGTGCAGCGCCTGCCCGCCGACCCGAACGTCCTGAAGGACTGGCTCAGGAGGGCGGGCAAGGTCAGCCGCGTGCCGGACGGCTCCCTCGACGGCTGGGTCGCGGGTTCCCTGCCGGAGATCCTGTACTCCATACCCGCCCCGAAGCAGGTTCGCGCCGCCGCCTACCAGGCGCTGCTGACGATGCCGGGCGTCCGCGCCGACGGCAACGCGAAGGACACCCTGGGCAGATCCGGCGCCGCAGTCGTGATCGACAGGACGAGCAAGGGAAAGAGCGGTACGAGCTCGTCCCGAATCAGGCTGATCGTGGACACCGGCACGATGGTGCTGCTGTCACGGGACCAGATGGTCACGCACGACGGCAAGACACTCGGGGGCAAAACGCACAACACGACGCTGGTCAAGGTCGGCTGGACCAACTCCCAGCCCGCCGTCCCAGCCCTGCCCTAGCACCCGGGCGGACACCCGCGAGCAGGGTAGGGCTCCCTGCACGAGGCGCGGCAGGGCAGGCACGAACAGCGCTTTCAACCTTGAGGTTGACGGGCTGATGCCTTCGCCTCTACAGTTTCAACCACTGAGTTGAAAGTAGAGGAGCCGATGACCACGGACACGCTGTCGCGCGTCTTCGCCGCCCTCGCGGATCCGACGCGGCGCGACATGGTGGCCCGGCTCTCGGAACGCGACGCGACCGTGAGCCAGCTGGCCGAGCCGTACCGGATGACGCTGCAGGCCGTCTACAAGCACCTGCGGGTGCTGGAGGACGCCGGGCTCGTCAGCCGGCCGCACGGGCCGCAGCCCAGGCCGGTGCGCTTGGAGGCCCAGGCCTTCGACCTGATGGACACCTGGATCGAGCGCCACCGGCGCCGCGTCGAACAGCGCTACCGCCGCCTCGACGCCGTCCTCGCGGAAATGAACGGAGACGAACCATATGAGCACGACCAAGGAGACGGCCATCGAAGCCGACCCGGGGGTGCCGATCATCCGAACGACTCGTGACTTCGCGGCAACGCCCGAGCAACTGTTCCGCGCCCACACCGATCCCGCCCTGTTCGCCCGGTGGGTGGGCCCCGACGACACCGCCACCCGGATCGAGCACTGGGACGCGCACACCGGCGGCAGCTGGCGCTACGTCTCGGTGCACAACGGCACGGAATACGGGTTCCGCGGCTGCTTCCACGAGGTACGGCCGGACCGTATCGTGCAGACCTTCACCTTCGAGGGCGACCCCGACGGAGTCACCCTGGAGACGTTGTGGTTCGAGGACCTGGGCGACGGCCGTACGCGGTTGCGGTCGCAGTCGCTGGTCGACAGCTTCGAGGGCCGCGACGCGTGGCTGCGCAGCGGTATGGAGGTCGGTGTCGATGAAGGCTACGCCAAGCTGGAAAGGATGATCATCGATGGCGCTGTCTGACCACCCCGCCGAGCGACACCGGCAGATCGCCGGGCTGTTCACCGACCGGGTCCGCGCCACCAAGTCGTGGGACGGGCCGTCCCCGGTCGCCGGCTGGACCGCCCGCGACATCGTTCGGCACCTGACCGAGTGGTTCCCCGGGTTCCTGGCCTCCGGCTCCGGCATCGAACTGCGCCGCGGACCCTCGGTGGACAAGGACCCGGTCGCCGCGTGGCACGTGCACAACGACGCTGTGCAGGCGGTGCTGGACGATCCGGAGACCGAGCACCGCACATTCACCAACCCGCACATCGGCAGCCTGCCCCTGGCGACCGCGATCGACCGGTTCTACACCGCTGACGTGTTCATGCACACCTGGGACCTGTCCAGGGCAACCGGCCAGGACGACCGGCTCGACCCCGACTTCTGCGCTCAGCTCCTCGACGGCATGGAGCAGATGGAGGAGGTTCTCCGCTCCTCCGGCCAGTACGGCGCCCGCGTCGAGGTGCCCGCCGGCTCGGACGTCCAGACCAGGCTGGTGGGCTTCATCGGCCGGGACCCGTTCTGGCAGGGACAGTGATCCGGACGCCCTCGACCTGACCGGACGCCGAAGCCACCGGCGTCCAGCAGAGATCGCGTGATCCACGTCAGCGAAACGCGAGCGACCCCGCTTCAGACCATCTGGCTCGGAGCCGGCAGCCAGCCGGTCTCGGCGGCGTCTTCCAGCTTCCTGGCCAGGTGGTGTGCCCCGGCTTCGGTGGAGTCCATTCAGATCGATCCCGGCGCAGTTCATCCACACCCTGGCCTCCTGCGAGTGGGTGAAGAAGGGCGAGCCGCGTCGGTCATGGTCGCCACTTCCCGGTGATCGCGGTCAGCGCCTGCCGGCTCGGGCCAGCGCTTCCTCGGCCTGGGCGCCCGCCTGCCGCCAGCACCGGCGCCGCCAGATCCACCACGATGGGCACGAACGGCAACGTGGACCGTCCGTGCCGGGCGCCGTGCCCGCCGGCTTCGGTGCCCTGTGCCACGATCACATCGGCGCCCAGGTCCACCGCTCTGCGGGCTTCCTCCAGGTCGGTCACCTGAATGATCAGCGCCGTGTCTCCCCTGTGGATGCGCTCCACGAACGGGCTTGGGTCGCCAAAGGACAACATCACCGCCATCGGATCGTGCTCCAACGCCCGCGCGATCACACCGTCGTCGATCGCCCACGTTTGGAAGCCGATCCCCCAGGGCTTCCCGTTGCGCTTGTCGGCCAGGACAGGCAGTTCGCGAGCCAGCCAGTCCTGGTCCCCGTTCCCACTGCCCAGCAGTCCAAGGCCGCCACCGCGCGAGACCGCCGCCGTCAGGGCGCCACCGGCCGACCCGCCCATCGGGGCCAAGGCGATCGGATGCTCCACACCGAACAGCTCCGTGAATGCTGTCGACAATCCCATGATCCCCATGCTCGCCCACCCGTCATGCCGGTCGCAGCGCATTCGACAGACTGTCGCAGGCGGCAACAGGCCGATCCCGTGAAGCGGGCTGAGCAATCAGGCTCGGTAGAGACTCGGCCACGGATCACTCACCGTGACATACGTGGCTCGCTACTTCCCCGTGGCCGCCACCCGCACCACCGTACGAACCGGCTCCCTTCGGCACCGTAACGTCCTCCATCAGAGTCTCCCGAGGGACCGTCGCCTTGAGGCCGGCGTCGAGTTGGGCGGTGCCCTCCGGTGGCTTCGGCTCGGGGAACGCGGTAGACAGGTGTGGGCACCAGACGCCAGGAGCTCCCGTCCCAATGCCGGGCGGCCGCCGTGTAACCGTCGATGACCCAAGCGTCGCAGGGGCCGAACACCTTGACGTCGGCGGTGATCCCGGTTTCCAGCCCGGGCGCGTCCTCCTGCCAGGCCAACCCGTCCCAGCGGTGCACCGCCGCGCTCTCGACCTCGAACTTCCGCCACCGCTTGGGCGTGACCAGCCAGACATTGTCCGCCGCCGAGACGGGAAAGGAAGGTGGGTGTACTCCCTGGCCATGTGCGGCATCTTCGGCACGTCAACCGGCCGGCCCTGGAGTGGACGCTTTCCCGCCTTGCCGTCGAGCCGGTCACCGAACCAAATCGCCCGCCACGCCGCGACGCTCTTGTCCGACGCCAGCCTGCACAGGCACAAGTACGCCGTCGATGCCATGCTCAGTGCCACCGCCCTCGCTGCCCCAGGCCCCATCACGATCCTCACCTCCGACCCCGACGACCTCGCCGCGCTGTGCGGCGTACGCGTCACTGTCGTCAAAGTTTGAGCCATCCCCTGTCCTGCTGGTTCCCGACAGGGCGTACGGCCCCGGGTTCGCCGTGGTACCTGCGAAGAGGAACAGAGGTCTGGCACGGCGGAGCGCGTCGTGTTCGGCGATCAGCCCGTCCACGTCGTCCAGGGTTAAGAGCTGCCGCGGCTCAACACGAACGCCTGTCCTCCGAACGTGCCTGCCAGGTTAGTCATCGCCGGAGACAACGAGACGGAGATGACTGATGGACGACGGGGTTCGCCGAGTACGTGGCACACCGCCATCTACGGCTGTGCCGGATGGCGTACCTCCTCGCCCGGGACTGGGGCACGGCCGAGGACCTGGTACAGACAGCGCTGGCCAAGGCCTGGGTGGCCTGGCGGCGGATCGAAGGCAACCCCGATCCGTACGTCTATCGCATAATCGTGAACACCCACGCCACCTGGTGGCGCCGGCTGTGGCGCGGCGAGCAGCCGGTCGAAGCGCTGCCCGAGACGGCCGACCCGCATGACCACGCCGCCGCCGTAGACGACCAGGCGGCGCTGTGGAATGGGAACTGCATCGATCACGGTCCCTGTGGCAGGGCGTTGCTGGTCGCACGGGATGTCGGCAAGGCCATGAGTGACCGTGGTTGACCGCTTGTCACCCTGCTTAATGGCCCGCTAATGGGCCCGAGGATCACGCGCTGAAGTCTTGCTTCGCGGACCTGGCCGTGGTGGGCTCTCGCCGTGAGTCACGATCGCTTCCCCGGCCAGCTCTCGCTTCCTCTCAGTTTCCCGGATCGCCGCTTCAGGCTGTGGAGCTACATGCCCTCGCATAGCGAGCTCGTAATACGGACGGAGTTCGACTCGACCGCGCCTCACATCGAGCTGCTATTCAAGCCCGTCCGCCAGATCAACCTTCCGGTGACGATGGACGGTGGACTTGTCATCGGTATCGAGGATCGCCCCCACGACAGAGTGGATGCCGTGACCTTCGCTGTCAGTAACGATCACTTCTCCGGCCAGGTCATCGCCGGCTACCTGGTCCTGCGTCAAGAAGAGCGATCAAAATACAGCCCGTTCTCCCTCTTCCACGGATACCTGCGAAGCGAGTTCACAGGTTGACGACGCGTTCGCTCGTGCCTTGATCATCCCGTCTGCCGTCGACCCGCCCGAAGGGAAAGCGGGACAAGGCCAGGGGGTCAAGGTGGAGCGCCCCACTGGACGAACGACCTTGCCCCCCTGGCCTTGGTCTGCTCGGCTTGTCCCGGGTCGGTGGCGGGCGGGATGATCAGGCTTCCACCTCAGTCATCTACGGACCTCGACCATCTCGCCGCGATCATCCCGGAGCCTGAGGCCCCCGCCGGAGGCATCAAAATTCAGCCCTCTGCCATTCACGGGCAGCCTGCGGTTATGTCGGTGCGGGCAGCCAGCACAGGCAGAACGGATGACCAGCGGGATCAGCGTAGACCTGGACTCCCCTGGGCGCGGTGCGATCGTCGGCCGCCTTGAGTAGCCGCCCGCCCAGCGCGATCACCTGTTCGTGTGCCGCGTCGAAGTCGTCGACGTAGAAGTCGAGATGGATCTGCTGCGGAGTACCGTCAGGCCAGTTGGGTGGGACATGATTTGGCGCCAACTGAACCCCGAGTTGCCACCCGCCGTCGACCCAGATGTTGTGCCATCCGTCGCCCACCTCGACGGTACCGTCCAGGAGCCCGGCCCAAAACGCGCTCTCCGCATCGATGTCGGCGGCGTCTAAGACGATCATCCGATGCCTGATCTTCACGAGGTCCCCTCCTCAGGCCTGTGTCGTACTCGTCACGTGCTCACTCTGGTCCTGACATGCGAGATCAGTCAGCACCCTCCTGAGCCCTGTTCCCTGCGCCGCAGCGACGGATCTCGCATCGCTGCGTATCTTGCCGTCGATCACTGTAAGGCGCGGCGGTGTGCCGGTGGTCGGCAAGTTCGAGGGGCGCGGCAGGGCCGCGTCTACGGCGATGCCCCGCGCGGCGACTGTGCCGCGACCGGCCCCAAGGCCGCAGCGCGGCACGGGGACGCTGGCGCGGGGCTGCGGCGGCGCGGCGCGGCGCCGCTTGATACCTAAGAGAGCTACTCGTCAATGCTCCGGTCGAACGCCGCAGCCTTGTGGGTTTCAGCGATAAGTTCGACCAGATCAGCCACGAGCGCGGGACTGGCGGCGCTCGTCGCTTGTGCGGTCATGCTGTGTGGGCTGCCGTCGAGATCGACCACTGTTGCTCCCGCTTCTCGGGCGATGATGACCCCGGCTGCGGTGTCCCATGGGTTGTTGCTGAGCATGACGTTGGCGTCGATCCTGCCGTCAGCCACCCATGCGAGATCGATCGCGGCTGAGCCGAACATCCGTGTGCGTTGGACGCGAGCGGCGAGTTCTTGGGTCAGGGCGAGCCGTGGCCGGTTGCGCTCGTCCGCGTTCTCCCCCACGGCGTAGTCATCGATCGCCACGATCGCGGTCCGCAAGTCGCGGGCATCGCTCACACGGATTTCGGATTCGTTGACGACAGCGCCAGCACCTTCGGCTGCTGAGTAGCGGAGGTTGAGGAGCGGCAGGTCGATCACGCCGAGTGTGGGCGTGTCCTTGTCGACCAAGCCAAGGGAGACACCGCAGAGCGGGATACCGTGCAGGAAGTTCGCCGTTCCATCCACGGGATCCAGCGCCCACATCAGGCCGTCGCCCGTGTGGCTGACGCCTTCCTCCTCGCCAAGGAATCCGATCTCAGGCGTTTCCCGGGACAGGGACTCTCGCACGGCATGCTCGACGGCGTAGTCCACCTCCGTCGCCATGTCGCGGTCACCCCTGGCCGTGACAACACCGGGAGCCTTGGTACGGATGATCTCGCTGGCGATCGACACGGCGCGCTCAGCAATGGGGAGAAGAGTCCGGGCGTCGATGGTCATACGGGTTTGCTCCGCTCCCACATATCGTCGTAGACGTGTAGTTCAAGGCGCTGGGCCGACATGGTGTCGAGCCGATCGCGCCACGCGATCGATGCCTTCATGTTGTGGCATCGTCGGCCGAGGCTGGCAGCATGCATCCTTATGGACGTGGACGACTTCAGGCTCTTCCTCCAGCGGTCCCGCACGCGGAGTGCAGATCATGACCGAGGATGAACTTATCGAAGCGATACGGTCAGAGGCTGGGCCCGATGTCCTACCGGTGGCTTCGTCCGAGGCGGTCGCTGAGGCTGAAGAGACCATCGGGTACCCGCTTCCTTCGCTGCTACGGCGGTTGTATCTGGAGGTGGGAAACGGAGGTTTCGGCCCTCGGGGTGGCATCATCGGTGTCCGGGGCTACGACTTCTGGAGCAGCGATATCTTCGCGGACATCACTGAATCGGCTGTGGGGTTTCACACCGGGTCCTACGGACGACGGGCAGGCATGATCCAGTTGTTGGACTGGGGGTGTGCGATCGCGTCACTGCTGGATTGCCGTGATCCTGAGGGCGCGATGTGGGGATGGGATCCCAACCTGTGCTGCTTGAATCATGCGCTCTTTCCTCAGGACATCACCTTCGCGTCGTGGCTCGCGGAGTCGATCGGCCGCGACTTCGCCGAGCCCTTCTATGACGGCTACTTCGAGGTCTCGTCGCAAGGTGACGCAGGGAGCGCGGTGAGCACCTTCGGAGAAGAGGATGAACCGTGCATGTGGGTGCCACCCGTCTGGGTGAAAGGCAGGAAGGCCGGCGTCTGGGAGCGCCGTCACCAGTCCGATCAGTGACGGGTTCGCTTCGTGGCGAGTGCGGGGCCCAGCTCCGGAGGAACGCTGCCACCAAGACCTGGCCAGGCGATCAAAGAGCCCAGGTCTCGGATCAGACCTGGACTCTCGCGCTGAGAGCGGGTGACGGGAATCGAAGCCGCGCTGTCAGCTTGGGAATCGGCTACTGATCTTGCCGTTCTGAGCTGGGAGAACGAGTGTGCAGGCCAGGGTGAATGAAGTGACCGTGAGTATCCATCAGAGACTCCCGAGGGGACCGTCTCCTTGAGGCGACGGGTGAATCGGGAGCGGGAGGGCCGTCAAGGCCCGAGCGTGCCCTGACTTGTCAGGTCCGCGCATCACAGATGTCCTTCCCGGTTTTGTCGGCGCCAGCCGGTATCGTGGTGGTGTCGTTACCGAACGTGACGGGAGGTGGGGTGTGCGCAGGTCGTTCAGATTCCTGCTGCGCCCCACGGCCCGGCAGGCGGCGGCGCTGGCGGCGTGCCTGGAGGATCACCGGCAGCTCTACAACGCCGCTTTGGAGCACCGCCGCACCGCCTATGCCAGGGCGGGGGTGAGCGTCCGGTACGGCGAGCAGTCGGCCGAGCTGAAACACATCCGCGCCGATGACCCGGAGGGGCAGGGGCGTTGGTCGTTCTCGTGCCAGCAGGCCACGCTGCGACGGCTCGACAAGGCGTTTCGCGCGTTCTTCGACCGGGTCAAGGCCGGGCGCACGCCGGGCTTCCCGCGTTTCAAGGGGCGCGGCCGGTTCGACACGGTCGAGTGGCCGAAGGACGGCGACGGCTGCCGGTGGGACTCCCAGCCCGGCCACCCCACCACGACCTACGTGCGGCTCCAGGGTGTCGGGCACGTCCGCGTCCACCAGCACCGGCCCGTGCGCGGCCAGGTGAAGACGATCAGCGTCAAGCGCGAGGGCTGCCGCTGGTTCGTGGTCTTGTCGTGCGACGACGTGCCCGCCGAGTCCTTCCCCGTCACCGGCGCGGTCGGGGGGATCGACGTGGGCGTGGCGTCGCTCGTCACGACCAGCGACGGGGAGCATCTGAGCAACCCCCGCCACCTGGCCGCCTCCGCCGGCCGGCTGGCCGCCGCGCAGCGGGTTCTGGCCCGGAAGGAACGGGGTTCCAAGCGGCGGCGTAAGGCGGTGGCCCGCGTGGCCGCGCTGCACGCCAAGGTGCGCAGGCAACGTCTGGACGGCGCACACAAGGCCGCGCTCGCCCTGGTCCGCGCCTATGACGTGATCGTGCACGAGAACCTGCGGATCGCGAACTGACCCGCTCGGCGTCCGGCACGATCGAAGCTCCCGGCCGCAACGTCGCCGCCAAGTCCGGCTTGAACCGGACGACGGATACCCTCTCAGCGTGCGCACCTCGACCGCTTCGGAGGCTCTCACCCGGCGGCCACTATCCTTCCTGCGATCAATCTGGCCCTGGCGGTCGCTTGCCTACTTACTGGCAAGCGTCGTGCCTGGGATCGCTGTTGTCGTGGCTGCGGTCTCGATATCTTTTCTGGGACCGGCACCGCTGATGACCGTCGCCGGACTCATCGTCGCGGGTCTGCTGACACCGCTCGTGGCGAGGTTCGAGCGGTGGCGGCTTCGGTTCGTCGACCTCGCTCCGCCGGTCCGAAAGAGGGCCGTGCCACAGCGAGAGACGGTGCTGGGCGTGGTCTCCTTGCTCGCGTTCTGGTGGATCGATCTGGTGGTGGCCTGCCTCGCCGTGGCGGGTCCCGCAGTATTGATCTTGTCGCCCGTTTTGCAGCCCATGGAGGAGGACTGGGCTCTTGAGGCGGCCTTGGTCGCCTCCGCGGCGGGATTGCTGCTGCTCCCAGTGGCCGCTTACATCGTGACGGCTTGGGCGGGGGCACGGGGAGCCGTGACCAGGGCGCTGATCGCCCCGGACGAGCTGGCCGAGGTGCTGCGCTCGCGTGCCCGGCTGCTGGACGCCTTCGAGACCGAACGCCGCAGGATCGAACGCGACCTACACGACGGTGCCCAGCAGCGGTTGGTCGCGCTGAGCATGAGACTGGGTCTCGCCCGGCTCGACCTTCCTCTGGACTCCCCGGCCGCGGACGAACTCGCCCAGGCGCACGAGGAGGCTCAGCGCGCCCTCGCCGAGTTGCGGGAGCTGATTCGCGGCGTGCATCCGCAGGTGCTCACCGACCGGGGCCTCGCCGCCGCCGTACGGGATGTGGCCGGCCGTTCACCCGTCCCGGTCGACGTGAACGTCCGCTCACCGCGACTGCCCGACGCCGTCGAGGCGACGGCCTACTACGTTGTGGCCGAGGCCCTCGCGAACGTCGCCAAGCACAGCCGGGCGAGCCGGGCCCGCGTCCACGGCCGCCTGGTCGGAGATGTGCTCGTCGTGGAGATCCGGGACGACGGAGTCGGCGGCGCCGACCCAGCGAGCGGCACTGGCATGGTGGGACTGGCCGACAGAGTCTCGGCGGTCGGCGGCAGACTGGCGCTGTCGAGTCCGGCGGGAGGGCCGACGACGATGAGCGTGGAGATCCCGTGCGCGTAGTGATCGCCGAAGATGCCGTCCTCCTCCGCGAGGGCATGGTCAGCCTGCTCGAGCGCTTCGGGCACGCGGTCGTTGCCTCGGTCGCGGACGCAGACGCGCTGACCGCCGCGGTGCACCAGCATGATCCGGATATCGCGGTGATCGACGTACGCATGCCGCCGAACTTCACCGACGAGGGACTGCGGGCGGCGTTGGCGCTGCGTACGGCACGGCCGGATCTGGCCGTACTGGTGCTCAGCCAGTACGTCGAGCAGACGTACGCGGCCGAACTGCTGGCATCCGGCCGCGGCACCGGAGTCGGCTACCTGTTGAAGGAACGGATCGGGAAAGTCACCGAGTTCGTCGACGCGCTCGCCCAGGTCGCAGGCGGCGGTACGGTGGTTGACCCCGAGGTGGTGCGGCAACTTCTGAGCAGGAGGCGCGACCCGCTGGAACGCCTCACGCCCCGGGAACGGGAAGTGCTCGCCCTGATCGCCGAAGGGCGGTCCAACGCGTCGATAGCACGGGCTCTGTTTGTGACCGACGCGGCGGTTGCCAAACATATTGCCGGCATCTTCACCAAGCTCGATCTCCCGCCCACCGTCGACGGCCACCGCCGCGTGCTTGCTGTCCTCGCCTACCTGCAGGCCGAGCCGGGGTAGTGCCAGGTCTACCCGGAAGGCTCGCCCTTGCGCCAATGTGCGACGAGGGTGCCACCGCTTGGATCGACGGTATGACACTCGCCTCGTTCGAATTCCCCGGTCGTTGGGTTGAAGCGGCCGGGCTGCTCCTTGGGCCGGTTCTGATGCTCGCCGGCGTCCTCCTCCGCGCGGACATCGACGACTTCTTCCCCGCACAGCTCGCTGCCTTCGCCGCCAGCCCGGCCCGGATCAGCCTGTCGTACAGTGCCTTCGCCGCCGGGAACGTTCTGCTGTGGCCCGCGGTCATCGCCCTCGTCCGGCGCGTGTGGGCGGCACAGCCACGCTGGGCGCTGTGGGGCGGCGTGCTGATCCTGCTCGGCCTGTTCGCCCGAACCTTCCACGCCGGGGTCAACCATCTCGCCTTCCAACTCGTCGACGTCCAAGATCTGCAGACGGCGCAGAAGGCCGTTGCCGACTCCTACGGCGCCTTCCACGTGTTTCATGCGCTGTCCTTTTCGATCTTTTTCGGCTGGATCGTGCTGGCGGTGGGGACGTGGCGGGCGCGCGTGCTGGGACTCACCAGATCCGTGGCCCTGGCCTCGATGAGCGCCTTGCCGATCGGCGTGCTCAAAGGCACCGGACCGATGTCCGTCGTCGCCACTGTCGGCCTGTGCGTGGCGTTGGTGCCGCTAGGGGTGCATGTTCTCAAGGACGGCCCAGCTCCGCGATGGTGGGCCTACCCTCTGGCACTCGTCATGGGCACCGCAGCGGTGCTCCTGGGCATGGCTGGTTGAGCGGGCAGCCGCCGCTTGGCCACCGACACGACGGTGGTCACTGTGCCGACAGCCCAGCCATGACACCGGCCGAAGGGAAGATCGAACCCGGCATGGAAACCGCTATCGCCTGAGCTTGAACACTGAGAGCGGGCGACAGGGATCGAACCCGCGTTGTCAGCTGGGGAATCGCAGGGATCTTGGCTCGTAGAGGCGTTGACCTGGGGCTGGGGCCGGTCGTGAGTGACCGTGGTTGACCCCTCGTTAACGCCCCTAATGGCACGGCGATCAACCTGGGACCCTAGTGTTTGCCGCGCGACGCGCGCACCCTGCCTGCCTGATCATCCCGTTTGCCGTCGACCCGCCCGCAGGGAAGCGGGCCAGGGCCACGGGACAAGGCGGAGCGCCCCACTGGACGAACGACCCTGGCCCCGTGGCCCTAGTCTGCTCGGCTTTGCCCGGGGACGATGGCGGGCGGGATGATCAGGCTTCCGCCTCAGCCGCCTACGACCTTGGAAGCGCACGTCCCGGAGCCGGAGTACCCCCGCCGGAGGCGTACGATCATCGCCTGCGCTTCCATAGCCAGGGTCTCTTCCGCCCAGGCTGAACCTGAACGTACAGAGGCGTAGCGAGGACTACACGCGTCGGCGTGAAATCGCAAGTGATGTTCGCGAGAACCTGGGCTATCCCCGTAGCTGCCCCAAATTGGCGTCGCGGATGCTCGCGTTGTGACCACGGCTTCCCGGGAGGATTAGGGGTAGGATAAGGAGCATGAGCGAGCCTACAGGCAAGTATTCGATCACCATGCCGCGCGACATCGCAAAGGCCGCCCGGTCCCGGAGCGGACCTTCTGGCTTGTCCGCCTACGTCACCGCCGCCGTCGCCCGCCAGATCGAGCGCGACAACCTCAACGAACTCATCCAGGTCGCCGAGGCCGAGCATGGCCCTATCACTGACGACGAGGTCCAGGCACTGCGGGACCAACTCCGCCAGACCCGGCAGGAACAAGCCCACGACGCCGCATGACCCGTTCTTCCGCCACTCCCGGTGGCACCCTCGTCCTCGACAGCGAAGGGCTGGCCAAGGCCGTCCTGCGCGACCGTACGGTCACCGCATGGCTTGCTCTCGCGCGTGCCGACGACCTTCGCGTCATCACCTCTGCCGCTACCCTCGTTGAGGTGGTCCACCCCCGCGTCAACCGGCCGGCTCTGGAGTGGACGCTATCCCGCCTTGTCGTCGAACCAGTCACTGAGCCAATCGCCCGCCATGCCGCCACGCTCTTGTCCGACATCGGCCTGCATGGGCACAAGTACGCCATCGATGCCATGCTCTGCGCCACCGCCCTCGCGGCCCCGGGTCCCGTCACGGTCCTTACCTCCGACCCCGAGGACCTCGCTGCTCTGTGCGGCGGACGCGTCACCTTCATCAAGGTCTGAGTCATGCTTCCCACCCTGCTTCGCGCAGATCACGTAGTCGCCAGTTGCTCCCCCGTCGTACGCCGCGCAAGGGGAGCGGTTCACGAAACCTAACCATGATCATCAGCGAAGCCCGGCGGTATTGAACGCCCTACTGCTCGACCAGGCCCGAAGCCGGCACCCGTAGCGGCAACCGCGCCCGCAGATCGAGAAGCCGTACGGCGGGGGTGGCACGCGAGAGGCTCGGGGGGCGTCCCCCCGAGCAGCACAAAAGCCCCGCCGAAGCCGACAGGATAGGTCGGCGAGCAGGGCTCTCCGAGAGCGGGTGACGGGAATCGAACCCGCGCTGTCAGCTTGGGAACTCTTTCAAGATCATGACCTTTGCGCAGGGGAAACGCTGACCTGGGCATGTGCCGGTCGAGTGACCGTGAGCCCCGTGACTCCCCGCTGGTCGCTACAAGAACGCGCACGCAGCGGGCACGGGCTTACGGCCATTCAATGCGGACAAGGTAGACCTCGCGCTGCCGGTCCAGAACCACGTACGTGGCAAGGCCGCGCTCTCCGAACGGGTGCGTAAGCATGTTCGCCCTGGGATCTGCAGAGTTGTACGGGTCTCCACTCCAAGGAGCGGTCTCCAGCAGGGCGAACAGATCCGCCAGCGGATGCAGTGCGTGATCGGGGAGCGCGGCGATCTGTTCCTCGGCTACGGGATCGATGATGAGCTTGAACACCTAGACATCGATCCCACGAGCAGCAAGGATCTCCCGCCACGGCCTCCCATGAGGAATGGGTTCGCCGGCCAGAGCCTGCTGGGCGCGGAGGTGCATCTGACGCCGCCCCTCGGGGTCCTTTGCGGCGTCACACGCGGAGATCCACCAGCGGTGCACGAAAGCGTTCAGCGCTCCAAGATCCAGGCTCACCCTGACCTCGTCGAGCACGGCCTTGAGCCCGGCGTCGAAAGCTTCGCGATCTTCTGGGATGACCAGCGCGGCACGGATGGCCCGCAGGTTCTTCTCAGGCAGAGGCGCGCCGACGGAGATGAAGTCCTGCGGTTGTGCGGTCATACCCGCTCCCTTCCTTGTCCTCTAGAGACTACAGAGGAAGGGCGACATCCTTTACGCACACGCATGGGAGGTAGGCCTGTCACAGGGGGATGAAGTGGAGCGGGTGACGGGAATCGAATCCGCGCTGTCAGCTTGGGAACTCTTTCGAGATCATGCTCTCTGAGCAGGGGAACGCTGACCTGGGCGTATGTCGGTCGGGTGACCGTGAGTCCCCGTGACTCCCCTTTGATCGCTCTGAGAACGGGCACGCAACGGGCATGTCTCGGGAGTCCGCGCTGATGACTCCGGAGGCATCTCTGATCACCGGGACCTTGGGTTTGATGTAGAGGCTGATCGGGTGATGTTGATAGTCGATTCGGTTGATCGGGGCGTGTTGGGATTGCTGGAGGGTGAGTCGCCACCCTTCCAGCTTGTTGAACATTTGTTATACGCTGGTGTCATGAGCACTCCAAGCACTGTGGGCTTCCGACCCACCAACGACGACAGTCGGATCATCGACTCACTTCGCCGCGAAGGTGAGTCCAACTCTGACGTGCTGCGCCGGGGGCTGCGCGCACTGGAGCACGTGGAGTGGGAGCGGCAGGCCCGTGCCGACATGGCGCGTCTGGCCCATGAGGGCGAGGACCTGTCGCAGCTCCCCGATGAGTGGGAATACACCGAGGACGGCGACATCCGGATCATCGACACCGGCATCGTGGTTCCGGCTCGCCGTGAGGCCGGACGGTGATCCGCGGCGGCGTCTATCCAGTTGATCTCGGCGACGCCAAGCGCGGCCACGAGCAGCGCGGCAGACGCCTCGGCATCGTCGTCAGCATCTCGCAGGACCACTGGTCCACAGTGACGATCGTGCCTACGTCGACTAGTGCCCGACCGGCTGGCTTTCGGCCCAGACTGACCATTCAGGGGCGCGAGACGTGCGCGCTGATCGACCAAATCCGCACTATCGACACCCAATATGTCCTCGGCGGGCTGTACGATCACCTGGACTCCGTCGCCATGGGACAGGTCGAGTATGCGCTGGTCCGCTATCTCGGCCTGGACGCGAACCTCGCCCTGTGGGGCAGTTGAATACCTTGCCTGTAATGCCCGACTTCTCGGCCTCGGAAGACGGAAGAAGCGGAAGCCGGAGCTGTCACGGTGCCAATCAGAGCCGAGGGTGCAAGTCGAGCGGGTAGGCGATGATGACGAGGACGACCCATCCGACATGGTTCCCGTCGAGTGATCCCGATGAGTCCTCTACCAGGTGAACCGCACAGTTGATCGTTTTGTCACACGGACCCGACGGCACGCTAATGACATGCAGAGATCACAGGCTCCGAGGAAGATCGAAGCCTAGGTACCGGATCAACCGGTCTACCTGGGCTTTCGCTATGAGAGCGGGTGACGGGAATCGAACCCGCGCTGTCAGCTTGGGAACCATCTACTGATCTTGGTGTCCTGAGCTGGGGAAACAGGGTACTGGTCAGAGCGGGCCGAGTGACCGTGAGTATCCGTGAATCACCTCGGCTGACCGTCTGTTCTGGCACGGATCTGGCACGTGGATCATGCCGACTTCAGCGCAGAGGGAGCGCCCGGACGCGGATGCCTCCGGTGGTGAAAGCCGCGATCGCGCCTGTTTGAAGGTGCTGCTCGAGAACCTCGAGATTTGCCAAGATGATGTTGACCAAGTCGGGTGGACGAAGCTCCACCAGCTCTCGCACGAGGATCACGGAGGGTTCAGTCGCTCGGGCGTGGGCCAGGAGCGCGCCGAAATCGGTGTCGGCGGAGATGATGGTTCGACCGTCCGCGACGGCGAGTTCCATGATCGTGATGTCGGGCGCGCTCGTTGCCGGAGATCGCGCACATGGACCGCATTGTGACCAGCCTTGGTCAGCAGCTCGGCAACGCGGGGTGAGAGGTTCTCATCGACCAGAAAGTTCACGCCGGCTCGCGGAGACGGTAGAAGTGGACATTCGTGGACGCTGCTGCGTACTCAAGCGCCTGCTTGATGTCCTCCCGCTCCAAGTCCGGGTAGTCCGAGAGGATCTCCTCGAAGGTCCATCCGCCGGCGACGAGCCGTACCACCGTCTCCACCGTGATGCGCAGGCCACGAACGGAGGGCTTGCCTTCGAGCTTGTCAGGCTCGAAGGCGATCCGATCGAAGTTCATGATGCCTCCCTCCCTTGCTGATACTGCCAGGTTGGCCAAGAGGGAGCGACCGAGATAACCCACAAAGGGCAGTGCGTTTTGACTCCTCGCCGTCATCATGACGACGGCATCGCATGTGGAGCGGGTGACGGGAATCGAACCCGCGCTGTCAGCTTGGGAACTCTTTCAAGATCACACGGGCTGAACTGGAGAAACACTGACCTGGGCGTATGCCGGTCGAGTGACCGTGAGTCCCCCTGAGCCTCCGTAGATCGCTCTACGAACGGGCACGCAACGGGCACGGCCACCGCCTGCCTCGCCCTGGACAAATGGTCAGGGAGACAAGCCTGGCGAGGCGTAGACTGCGAGCATGAGCGCGATGCGTGAAGAGTTGCATGCTCTGGTCGATCGGCTTCCGGATGACCGTGTCCAGCCGGTTCTTGCCCTTGTCCGCGAGAACCTCGAAACGGCTGGTCGGCGCGAGCGAGCGCTGGCCGTTATGGAGCAGGTTCAGGAGA
The DNA here is from genome assembly GCF_039871515.1 of Nonomuraea sp. B1E8. Lineage (NCBI taxonomy): Bacteria > Bacillati > Actinomycetota > Actinomycetes > Streptosporangiales > Streptosporangiaceae > Nonomuraea > Nonomuraea sp. B1E8. The sequence goes on from NZ_JBDPLS010000001.1 coordinate 1,116,325, forward strand.
GGATGCGCGGTGTGACGGGCGTCGACGAGGAACTGGACCGTCTCCGGGAAGGCGCGCGTGGCTGACGCGTACGTCGTGGACACTGGTGTGTTCCTACGGTGGTTCGTCGATCAACCTGGCTACGGGCATGCCCGCCAAATCCGGGACGACTTTCTGTACGGCCGGGTAAGGCTGGAGACAGCGGACTTCGCGCGGATTGAGGTTGCCGGAGTGTTGCGGAAGAAGGGCCTGCTCGCGGGGCGGCTGTCCGCAGATGAGTTCATTGCAGCCGTTCGAATCATTGACGAGCTCGGTGTCCGGGTTCATCCCGTGGACGCCGACCGGTTGGAGCGGTCCGCCGCCCTGGCGGTGCGGTTGACGTTGCGCATGTATGACGCCGTCTTCGCACAGCTTTCTCTCGATCAAGAGATTCCATTGCTGACGACCGACGCAAAACTCCACCGGGCGCTTGATGGCGTCGTCGAGACTGAACTTCTCAAAGACTCAAGCCGTCAGTGATCACCGCTGAGCGGTGGGACTGAACGCTGTCACACAGACACTGGAGCGGGTGACGGGAATCGAACCCGCGCTGTCAGCTTGGGAAGCTGATGTTCTGCCATTGAACTACACCCGCGTACGACCCGAAGTCGCGTCCCCCACTGTAGCGGAAACTTGCCCCGGATCAGCAATCCCCGCCCCTCAGACTTTCACCTCGGACGGTAGGTTGCTCTGCGTGCTGCTATCTGACCGTGACATCCTCGCCGAGATCGACGCCGGCCGGCTCGTCCTCGATCCTTTCGACCAGGACATGATCCAGCCGTCCAGCATCGATGTGCGGCTTGACCGGTTCTTCCGGGTGTTCGAGAACCATCGTTACCCTCACATCGACCCGTCCGTGGAGCAGCCGGATCTTACGCGGATGGTGGAGCCGGCCGGGGACGAGCCGTTCATCTTGCATCCTGGGGAGTTCGTGCTGGCGTCCACGTACGAGATGATCACGCTGCCCGATGATCTGGCGTCACGACTGGAGGGCAAGAGTTCGCTCGGCCGGCTGGGGTTGCTGACGCATTCGACGGCGGGGTTCATCGATCCGGGGTTCAGCGGGCACGTGACGTTGGAGTTGTCGAACGTGGCGACGTTGCCGATCAAGTTGTGGCCGGGGATGAAGATCGGGCAGTTGTGCGTGTTCAGGCTCAGCTCTCCTGCCGCGCATCCGTACGGGTCCGACAAGTACGGGTCGCGCTATCAGGGGCAGCGGGGGCCCACGCCCTCACGGTCGTTCCGCAACTTCCATCGAACGAAGATCTGACCAAAGGTGAACAGCAGATGAACAGTCGGGGAACATGTCGGTACGCGATGTGGGGGCACCCCGGGTCGAGGCGATCCGGACGGGCCGTTTAAGGTCAGCTAGAGCTGCAAAAAGCGCCCAAACTACCGGGGTTTCCGGTGTCACACAACCTGCTCCGGGTAGCCATTAGGCGAAGGGGACATGAAGTTCGTCTTTCGCCTGGCTACCCGTACCCTCTTCCACGGACCATCCCCGCACATCTGGAGAACGACGTGCGCCTGCGTCTCACGCCACGTGAGGACAGCTACTACGACCTGTTCGCCGACTCGGCGAACAACCTGGTCACCGCATCCCGGCTACTGGTAGAGATCATCAGCGACGGATCGGACAGGGAGGCCCTGGCCGAGAAGATGCGTGCCTGCGAGCACGCCGGCGATGAACGTACTCACGCGATCATGAACCGGCTCAACGAGAGCTTCATCACCCCCTTCGACCGGGAGGACATCTACCGGCTCGCCTCCAACCTCGATGACGTGATGGACGCCATGGAGGCGGCCTCCGACCTCATCGTGCTGTACCAGATCGACCACCTGCCCAAAGACGTCGTCAGGCAGGTCGAGGTGCTGGAGCGGGCCGCGGAGCTGACCGCGGAGGCCATGCCGCGGCTGCGTTCGATGAAGAACCTCAACGAATACTGGATCGAGGTCAACCGCCTGGAGAACCAGGGTGACCAGGTCTATCGGAGGTTGCTGGCCAAACTGTTCAGCGGCGAGTACGACGCCCTCACGGTCATGAAGATGAAGGAGGTCGTCGACGCCCTCGAAGAGGCCGCCGACGCCTTCGAGCACGTGGCCAACACCGTCGAGTCGATCGCGGTCAAGGAAAGCTAAGCCCGGTGGACCTCACGCTCGGCCTCGTCATCGGCGTGGTCGTCATCGCACTGGCCTTCGACTACACCAACGGGTTCCACGACGCGGCGAACGCCATCGCGACCTCCGTCTCGACCCGGGCCCTCACCCCCAGGGCCGCGCTGTTCATGGCGGCGGCCATGAACTTCATCGGCGCCCACCTGGGCACCCAGGTCGCGCAGACGGTCGGCAAAGGCATCATCGACGCGCCCGACGGCTCACATGGTCTGGTCATCGTGGCCTCGGGACTTATCGGCGCGATCGCCTGGAACCTGATCACCTGGTATTTCGGGCTGCCCTCCTCCTCCAGCCACGCCCTCATCGGCGGCCTGATGGGCTCGGCGCTGGCCTCGGCCAGCGTGGTGCACTGGGACGGCGTCCTGGAGAAGGTCGTCATCCCGATGATCTTCTCGCCCCTGGTCGGTTTCAGCCTCGCCGCCGCGATCATGATCGCAATTTACTGGATCTTCCGCAACAGCCAGCCGGGCAAGACCAACCGCGGCTTCCGCTACGCGCAGACCGTCTCGGCCGCCGCCATGGCGCTCGGGCACGGGCTGCAGGACGCGCAGAAGACGATGGGTGTGATCTTCCTGGCGCTCACCGTCGGCGGTTTCGCCGAGCAGGACGACCCCATCCCTCAGTGGGTCATCCTGGCCGCCGCGGGGGCGATCTCGCTGGGCACGTACGCCGGCGGCTGGCGCATCATGCGAACGCTGGGCCGGCGCATCATCGCGCTCGACCCGCCCCAGGGCTTCGCCGCGGAGTCGGCGGCGGCGACCGTGCTCTACGGGGCCGCCATCGGGTTCGGGGCGCCCATCTCCACCACGCACACGATCACGTCAGCGATCATGGGAGTGGGGGCCACCAAGCGGCTCAGCGCCGTGCGGTGGGGCGTCGCGGGCAACATCGTGACCGCGTGGATCCTCACCATCCCGGCCGCGGCGCTCGTGGCGGCCGTCTCCTACTTCATCCTTCACGCGATCATCGAGTAGGCGTCTCGGGAGCCGCGTGCACCGGCCTCGGGAGCCGCCGTACAGCAGTCTCAGGAACCCTGTGCGGCGGCCTCGGGAGCCGCGTACATCACGTCCACGTCCCACCGGTTGAAGCCGAGGGACTCGTACAACCTGATCGCCGCCGTGTTGGCCTCGTCCACGTACAACATCGCCTGGGCGAGGCCGCGCGCGCGGAGGTGGTGCAGGCCGGCCAGGGTGAGGGCCCTGCCGAGGCCGGTGCCCTGCTGTGAGGGGTCGACGCCGACGACGTACACCTCGCCCAGGGGCTCGTGGCCGTGCTCGGACGAGCCGTGCACCTTCGTCCAGTGGAAGCCGGCCAGCCGGTCGCCGTGGAAGGCCAGGAAGAAACCCTCGGGGTCGAACCAGGGCTCCTGCTCGCGCCGCAGCAGGTCGTCCATCGCCCACGCGCCCTGCTCGGGGTGGTGAGCGAAGGCCTCGGCGTTGACCTTGAGCCACGCCTCCTCGTCCTGGCCGGGCACGAACGTGCGCAGGGTGACGCCCGATGGCAGGTTGAGGGGATCCAGCGGGGCGAACAGGGAGCGGCGCATCTGCCAGAGCGAGCGCACCCGTTCGAAGCCGAACGCGGCCGCCAGCGCCCCCGCCCCCGGATGCCCTCCGTGGGCCCACAGGCGCGGCCTGCCACCCGTCAACTCCGTCACGGACGTCAGCAGCCGCGCGCCGTTCCCGCGCCGGCGGTGGGCGGGGTGGACGACGAGTTCCACGCTGGGGCCCTCGACCTCGTCGGTGGGGTCGACGTGGGCGTAGCCAGCCAGGGTGTCGCCCTCCATGAGCAGCAGGGAGCGGGCCTGCGGGTCGCCGCCGTACCGCAGATGGAGCATCACGTGTTCGTTGAGCGGCCGCACGCCGTCGGTCTCCGTCGCCGCCTGGACCAGGCCGAGCACGTCGGCGATCTCCTGGTCATCGAGTACTTGCCGAACTTCCACGCGCACACTCACAGAACGAACTCTAGGCCTATGACTGGCAAATAACGCCATGGGACGGCCCGGCAAATCGTTACCTTTGCGACATCGGCTGCACGGACAACGGTCGTAACGTCTTGGGCCATGACGTCTCGTTCCTTACTCCGGCTGGCGCTGGCCGGAGCCGTCGCCTCGGGAGCGGTCACGCTCGCCGCCCTTCCGGCGGACGCGAGCAGGCCATCGAGTACGGTCCCCGTACGGCTGCTCGCCCTCAACGACTTCCACGGCAACCTCGAGCCGCCGACCGGCTCCTCCGGCCGCATGGTCGACGAGCACGGCAACACGGTCGACGCCGGCGGCGCGGCCTACGTCGCGACCCATATGAAGGCCCTGGCCGACAGGAACACGATCGCGGTGGCCCAGGGCGACCTCATCGGGGCGACACCGCTGATCTCGGCCGCGTACCACGACGAGCCGTCCGTCGAGTTCCTGGGCAAGCTGGGGCTCAAGGTCGCCGCGGTCGGCAACCACGAGTTCGACGAGGGCTACGCCGAGCTGCGGCGGATCATGAAGGGCGGCTGCCACCCGGTCGACGGCTGCTCGCCCGCGGGCGAGTGGAAGGGCGCGACGTTCGACTACGTCGGCGCGAACGTCCTGTTCAAGAACCCCCATGAGAAGACCGACGCGCTGGCGGCGCTCGGCGGCGCGAACGCGGCGAAGGTCAGGCAGGCGCTGTCCGGCTGGGGCGTGCCCGCGCTGCCGCCGGTGAGCGTCGAATGGATGAACGGCGTGCCGATCGGCTTCATCGGCCTGGTCACGCAGACGACACCGGGCATCGTGTCCAGCGAGGGGATCAAGAACCTCACGTTCACGGACGAGGTCAAGGCCGCGAACGTGGCCTCCAAGCTGCTCAAGCTCGTGGGCGTCAAGGCCCAGGTCGTGCTCGTGCACGAGGGCGACCAGGTGAACCAGGGCCAGTCGCCGGACGCGTGCAGCGCGGTCCCTGGGGCGGGCAACCGCATCGCGACGCAGGTGGACCCGGAGATCGACGTGGTGCTCAGCGGCCACTCGCACCAGGCGTACGTGTGCACCGTGAAGGACCCGGCGGGCAAGGACCGGCTCTTCTCGCAGGGCGGCTCGTTCGGGCGGGTCATCACGCAGGTGGACCTGAAGGTGAACGCCAGGACGCGGGACATCGACCGCGCCTCGATCGTGGCGGACAACCACGTGGTGACCCGGACAGTCACCGCAGATCCCGAAATTTCGGCGTTCGTGGAGACGTGGAGGGACCGCGTCGCCCCCGTCGCCAACAAGGCCGTCGGCACGATCACCACCGACATCACGAACACGGCCGGCCCTTCCGGCGAGTCACCCCTCGGCAACCTCATCGCCGACGCCCAGCTCGCCGCCACCAGGACCGGCGGCAACGCGCAGATCGCGCTGATGAACCCGGGTGGGGTGCGGGCCTCGCTGTCGCACGCGTCGTCACCGGCCGGCGAAGGCGACGGGACGGTCACGTACGGTGAGGCCTTCACCGTGCAGCCCTTCAACAACCTCATGCAGGTCGTCACGCTGACCGGCGCCCAGCTCAAGACGGTGCTGGAGCAGCAGTTCACCGGCGGGCCCAACAACCAGGCGTTCACCAAGATCCTGCAGCCCTCGGCGAACTTCACCTACGCCTACGACACCAGCGCGCCCTGGGGCTCGAAAGTCTCGGACATGAAGATCGACGGGACGCCGGTGACCGACACGCAGAGCATCCGGGTCGCGGCCAACAACTTCCTGGTGGGAGGCGGCGACGCGTTCCTCGCCTTCAGGGACGGCACCGACCTGTGGAGCGGGCCGCTGGACATTGACGCCTTCGTCGACCACCTCGGCAAGGACAACCCGATCGCGCCGCCCGCGACCGACCGCATCACCGTGACCGGCTGACCGCCCGCGCCCGCCCCCGCTTCTCTGGTGGGCGGGCCCCATCCCGTACGGCACCCCCGCCGCACACGGCCGGGCCACCCCCATCCCGTACGGCACCGCCGACGTCACCCACCCGCCGCACGCGGCCGGGGGCCTCCAGGGAGACGCGATCTGACCCCGCACGGGGCCGGCCGCCGCAACGGCGCCCCGCCGGCCCGCCGGCGGCCTGACCTCTTGCCCGTCACCCGGAACCTCACACGCCGGCGGACCGGACTCGTGTCTGTCAGGGGTTGTGCACGAGCCACTTCCGGTCGATCTCCGCCGTGCGGGCTCAGGAGCCCTCGTAGCAGGGGAGGACGAGCACGAAGCGGGCGCCGGGGTAATGGTCGGCGACGGTGAGCGTGCCGCCGTGGGACAGGGCGATCTCCCTGGACAGGGCCAGGCCGAGGCCGCTGCCGCTCTGGTCCTTGGCCTTGGCGCTGTCCAGCCTGGTGAACCGTTCGAAGACCCGTTCCCTGTCCTCGGGGGCGATGCCCTCGCCGTCGTCGGTCACCGTGGTGACCACCTTGCCGTTCGTCACCGCCACCTCCAGGTCGATCCTGGTTTCGGCGTGCCGGGTGGCGTTGTCCAGGAGGTTCGTCAGGAGCCGGTCGATCTGCACGGGCGAGCCGTACACGAGGGCCGACGCGCAGAGGTCGGGGACGATGACCACCCTGGAGCCCTCACGGCGGCGTACCTGCTCGACGCACAGGCGGCACACGTCCACCACGCGTCGGGGCGCGACCGTGCCCGCGTCGAGCCTGGCCAGCATCAGGAGCTCGTCGATGATGCCGGTGAGCCGTTCGGCGGCGGTCAGCGCCACCGCTCCCGTGGCGGGCCAGTCGGTCTCGTCCGGGATGGCGTTGGCCACCTCGAGCTGGGTGCGCAGGGCGGCGATGGGGCTGCGCAGTTCGTGCGAGGCGTCGGCGACGAAGCGCCGCTGGGTCTCGGCGGAGCGTTCGAGGCGGTCGAGGGTGTCGTTCGTGGTGGTGGCCAGGTCGGTGATCTCGTCTCCCGTGTCGGGCACGGGGACGCGCCTGCTGAGGTCCTGGCCGGTGATCTCGGCCAGCTTGGCGCGGATGCGCTCGACCGGGCGCAGCGCGAACCCGACCACGAGCCACGTGATGCCCGCGACGCTCGCCAGGATCAGCGGGGTGACGACGAAGGTCTGGGCCTCGAACCATGTGATGGCGCGGTCGACGTCGGTGAGCGACGACGCGCCGTACACGGTGACGGGGCCGTCCCGGGTCGGCACGGTCATGGACATCACCAGGAAGTGGGTCTGGTCGCCGTTCTGCTCCTGCGGCGCCCACGTCTCCGACATGTAGAGCTTGTCGAGCTCGGAGGGCCGGAACGCCCTGAGCTTCCGGTCGACGTGGCGGCCGGTGGTGGCCGCGAGCACGTCGCCTTCCGGGGTGACCACCTCCAGGAAGTGCACGCGCGGCGGGGCTTCGAGGGCCGTGGACAGTTCTCCGGCTCTGGCGTCGCTCGCGACCCTGCGTACGGACACCTCGACCCTGTCCCGGACGACGTCGCGCAGGCTGCCGGGGACGGTGGCGAGCATGAAGGCGGACGTGGCGAAGAGGACCAGCGCCGCTATCGCGGTCGCGATCGCGGTCAGGCGCGCCCGGATCGAGCGGGGAAACAGTCGTATCACTAGCGTATGAACTCCCATGTCACTATGGGTGACATTTACCCGTATGAGGCAATCACAACATTCACGACCCTGATCTGCTGCTATACCCTGCCCCCACATCGATCGAACAATGATCCGGTTACGCACGGTGCAGCGGATACGCTCAGGGCGATTCCGCCGAGAGCATGACCCCCTGTCGCCCGCGGGCTCCGGCGGCCAGGGTGAACGCCATGAGAGTTCTCGTACTGGGCGGCACGGAGTTCGTCGGGCGGGCCGTCGTCGAGGAGGCGCAGGCCCTGGGGTGGGACGTCACGACGTTCAACCGGGGCACCCACGACCCCGCGCCGGGCGTGACCGCGCTGCGCGGCGACCGGTCGGCCCCCGGCGGCCTCGCGGCGCTGGCGCGCGGCGAGTGGGACGCCGTGCTCGACACGTGGTCGTGGGCGCCGTCCGCGGTGAGAGACTCCGCCTCCCTGCTGGCCGGCCGGGCGGGCCACTACGTCTACGTGTCCAGCAGATCCGTTCACACCTTCCCTGCGCCGTTCGGCGCCGACGAGAACGCGCCGGTCGTGACGGGGTCGGCCGACGACGGAGACGGCGACTACGCGAAGAACAAGGCCGGGGCGGAGCTGGCCGCCGTCGCCGCCTTCGGCGACCGGGCGCTGCTGGCCAGGGCGGGGCTCATCCTGGGCCCCTACGAGAACATCGGGCGGTTGCCGTGGTGGCTCACCAGGATCGCGCGCGGAGGGCCGGTGCTCGCTCCGGAGCCCCCCGACCTCGGGCTCCAGTACATCGACGCCCGTGACCTCGCCGTGTGGTGCCTGCGCGCGGCCGAGCAGGGGCTGGGCGGGGCGTACAACGTGGTGAGCCCGCCGGGCTTCACGACGATGCGGGAGCTGCTCGAAGCGTGCGTGAAGGTGACCGGGTCCGACGCCGAGCTGCGCTGGACGCCGGAGACGCGCATCCTCGAAGCGGGCATCGAGCCGTGGACCGACCTGCCGATCTGGCTGACGGGCGAGCTCCACGACTTCATGCACGGGGCCGACGTGTCCAGGGCGGTGGCGGCAGGGCTGCGGGTGCGCCCGGTCGAGGAGACGGTCGCCGACACGTGGGCCTGGCTGCGGAGCATCGGCGGCGTGGCGCCCATGCGGCCCGACCGCCCCGCCGTCGGCCTCGACCCCGAGACGGAGGCGCGCGTCCTGGCCGGATGAGCCCCCGAGGTCATGGGCGGCGGGCCTCCCCGCGGGTGCGGACGAGGTCGTAGGCGGCGGCCGCCAGGGCGATCACGACCGACACCAGCACCGCCGTCAAGCCGTGGCGGAAGGCGGTCGCCCAGCCCTGGCCCAGCGCGCCGAAGAACGTGGAGCCCGCCACGGCGATCCCGATCGCCGACCCCAGCCGCTGCCCCGTCTGCAGCACGCCCGCCGCGCTCCCCCCGCCCTCTGGCGGCACCTCCGACAGCGTGATCGCCTGGTTGGGCGAGATGACCAGACCGCTGCCCATGCCCGCCAGCAACAGCGGCAGCACCGTCGCCAGGCCCACCGCCCGCCCGGGCACCAGCACGCCGGTCGCCAGCATCGTCGCGCAGAGCCCGGCGATCACCATCGTCAGGCCCACCGCCACCACGCGCCGGCCGGCGCGCGACACGAGCCGCCCGCCGACCACCGAGGCCGACGCCGAGCCGAGCGCGAAGGGCGTGATCGCCAGCCCGGCCAGCAGCGCGCTGTAGTGCAGCCCGACCTGCAGGTAGAGGGTGAAGATGAAGAAGATGCCGGTGAAGCCGGAGAAGTAGAACATCGCGATGGCCGTGCCCAGCCGGTACGAACGTCTGCCGAACAACGACAGGTCCACCAGCGGCTCGCGCGGATAGCGCCGCTCCCAGAGCACGAAGCCGGCCAGCACCACCAGCGAGGCCGGGATGAGCAGCCATTTCGTGTTCCCCTCCCACTGGTGCCGCTGGATGAACGGCAGCAGCAGCCCCACCACGCCCATGCCGAGCAGCAGCACGCCCACCGGGTCCATGCTCTCGCGCCGCCCGGTCCCCGGCCGGGCCGGCAGCGCCCTCCAGGCCAGCGGCAGCAGCACGATCCCGATCGGCACGTTCACCAGGAACACCCACCGCCACCCGTGCTCTGCCCCGGCCAGGCCGACGAGCAGGCCGCCGATCAGCGGCCCCGCGGCCGTGGACACGCCGATGGTGGCGCCGAGCGCCCCGAACGCCCGCCCCCGCTCGGCCCCGCGGAACATCTGCTGGATCAGCCCCGACACCTGCGGGTTGAGCGTGCCGGCCGCCAGGCCCTGCACGAACCTGGCCGCGATCAGCACGTTCATGTTCCAGGCGAGCCCGCACGCCGCGCTGGAGGCGGTGAAGAGGGCCACGCCCGTCATGAAGATCGTGCGCCGGCTCCTGGCGTCCCCCAGCCGCCCGGCGGGAACCAGCAGCAGCCCGAACGCGAGCGCGTACCCCGACACCGTCCACTGCAGCCCGTCCTCCGACGCGTCCAGCGCTTCGCGGATCGACGGGACGGCCACGTTGACGATGCTCACGTCCAGCCCGCTCATGAACGCCGCAACCAGGCAGATGGCCAGCGCGTGCTTGCGCGGGTCACCCCCCAATGCCCTCATCACGGGAGTCTCACCGCAGACCAGCGGCGGAAACGTGCCCCCGTACCAGAGGTAAGGGTTCGTTTCTTCGCATAAGGCGAGTAACGTCCGATCATGGACACGATGGCCGTGGAGCAGAACGGCATCAACGCGGTACCCGAGTCCGAGCGGCACGGGCGTCCGAGAGATCTCTTCTGGCCGTGGGCGGGCTCGAACCTGTCGCTGTTCGGCGTCGCGTTCGGTGTCTACATCGTCGGGCTGGGCCTGGGCGTGGTGCCCGCGATCATCACCGGAGCCATCGGGTACGCGCTGTCGTTCCTGCTGGTCGGCCTGGTCGCGATCGCCGGCGCCAGATCGGGCGTGCCGACCATGACGCTGGGCCGGGCGCCGTTCGGCTACCAGGGCAACAAGCTGCCCGCGGCGTTGTCGTACCTGTCGAACGTGGGCTGGGAGATCGTGCTCGTCACGCTGGCCGCGCAGAGCGGCGCGGCCATCCTGGGCCGGCTCGCGCCCGGTGTCCCGCCCGCGACGGCCACCGCCGTGTGCTTCGCCGTCGCGGCCGTGGTGGTGATCGCGGTCGGCGTGTACGGCCACGCGATGATCATGGTGGTGCAGCGTTACCTGACGTACGCGTTCGTCGTGCTGACCGTCGTCTACATGATCCTCATGGCCCCGCGGCTCGGCGTGTCGCTGGAGACCACAGCCGGCCCGGGCGGCTGGGTCGGCGGGATCATCTTCGCCATGACCCTGCTCGGTCTCGGCTGGGTCAACTGCGGCGCCGACTACTCCCGCTACCTGCCGTCGCGATCGCGCCCGCGCTCGGTGGCCCTGTGGACGATGCTCGGCGGCGCGCTGCCGCCCATGGTGCTGCTCGTGTTCGGCGTGCTGCTGGCGGGCGGCGACCCGACGCTGGCCGAGGCCGCGGGCGGCGACCCGGTGGCGGCGCTGGCCGGGGCGCTGCCGACCTGGTTCCTGCTGGCGTACCTGCTGACCGCCATCGGCGGCTTCCTGGCCGGGGCGATCATGGACATCTACTCGTCGGGGTTGTCGATGCTGGCGCTCGGCGTGCCGATCAGGCGGCACTACGCGGTGCTGATCGACGGGCTGCTCATGGTGCTGGGCGGTTACTACCTGCTGTTCGTCTCCACCAGCTTCCTCGCCACCTTCCAGGCGTTCCTGGCGATCATCGGCGTGGTGATGGCGGCCTGGGCCGCGGTCTTCCTGGTGGACATGTGGCGGCTGCGGGAGGGCGGCCGCTCGTACGGCGGGCCGGGCGGCGCGGACCGCGAGCGGCTCCTGCGTCCCGGCGCGCCGGCGCTGCACTGGCCCGGCCTGGTGTCGCTGGTCGTGGCGTCGATCGTCGGGCTCGGCCTCATCACCTCGGCCGACGAGAACATCGCCAAGGTCCTCGGCTTCCTGATGAGCGACGAACTGCGGACCGGCACGTTCGGGGCGGCGAACATCGGCGTGGTGGTCGCCCTCGTGGTGGCCGGCGCGCTGTACCACCTGTTGACGGCGTTCACCCGGCGTGGCGGCCGCGGGACACGCTGACCCGGCGTACACCCGGCGTTACGCTGGGTGGACATGTGCAACCTTCCGTTGCGGCTGCTGCAGTGGGCGACGCACGTCACGGCGTGCGGGCTGCTGCTCATCGCCGTCGTCACCGTGCTGCGCGACGGCCTCGTGACCGTGGCCGCCGGAGGTGTGCTGCTCGGCCTCGTCTACTCCACCGGCCCGGTGATCGAACGCCGGCCCATCCCGGCGCTCGTGTGGCTGGGCGTGGTGACGGGCGGCTGGGCCGCGCTGGCCGTGACGGCGTCGCCGTTCGTGTGGCCGGTGTTCGGGCTGCTCTTCGCCTACCTGCGGATGTTGCCGCTGTGGGCGGCCATGTTCGGGGTGACGGTGCTGACGTCGGCGGCGGTCGCGGCGGCGGCCTGGCACGCGGGCGAGCTGACGGTGCCGCTGGCGCTGGGGCCGGTGATCGCGGCGGTGCTGGTGACGTTGCTGGGGCTGGCCTGCGAGGCGCTGCACGCCGAGGCGGCCCGTACGTAGCCTCAGGCCGTCACGATGGCGAAGTCCGGCACCGGCCGGTCCAGCACGGCGACCAGCCGCTGCAGCACCGCCGTGTTGCCCTCGCGTTCGACCCCTTCGACGCCCTTGCCCGCCAGCAATCCCACGAGCTGCTCCTTCGTCAGCCGCAGGGTCAGGTCGGCCGCGGCGTCGCGCGGGTCGCGCTGCTGGACGAGCACGCCGTTGCACAACGTCGTACGGTGCCGCTCCCCCAGGTCGGTCAGATGCCAGTCGATGGCCAGCCGCTCGTGCCAGGCGCGCGGCCCGTCGACGCGGATCGCGATGGAGTCGAAGATCTGCTCGACGCTCAGCGCGGCGAGCAGGTCCGGAGAGGTGACGTCCATGGTGGCGGGCACGATGCCGTCGGCCAGCTCCAGGGCGCCCATGAGGTAGAAGTTGCGCCACGTGGCGTTCTCGGCCCCGTGGCCCAGCCGGGTGTAGACCTCGGCGAGCAGGTCGCGGGCCTCCTTGTTGCCCTCGTCGGCGAAGACCGCGTGGTTGAGCAGCTGGGCGGCGAAGCGCAGGTCGTTCTCGCCGATGTAGCGCCGGGCGAACTCCACCACGCCGGCGGCGCCCCCCAGGCACTCGACGTAGCGGATGGCGCTCTCCCTGGGCGGGTGCTCCCACAGGTGGGCCGGGTTCCCGTCGAACCAGCCCAGGTAGCGCTGGTAGACGGCCCTGACGTTGTGGGAGACCGAGCCGTGATAGCCGTGGGTGTGCCAGGCCTGCTCCAGCTGGGGCGGCATGGTCATGGCCTCGGCGATCTCGGGGCCCGTCAGGCCCTTGTTGATCAGGCGCAGCGTCTGGTCGTGCAGGTAGGCGTACATGTCGCGCTGCTGCTCCAGGAAGCGCACGATGGCCTCGCCGCCCCAGGTGGGCCAGTGGTGCGAGGCGAAGGCGACGTCGGCCCGGTCGGCGAACAGGGAGACGGCCTCGGTCAGGTAGCGTGCCCACGCGCGGGCGTCGCGCACCGCGGCGCCGCGCAGGGACAGCAGGTTGTGCTGGTTGTGGGTGGCGTTCTCGGCCAGGCAGAGGGCGCGGTGGTCGGGCAGGAGCAGGTTCATCTCCGCGGGGGCCTGGGCGCCCGGCGTGAGGTGGAAGATCATACGGATGCCGTCGATCGTCTCCTCCTGGCCGGTACGCGTGAGGTCCAGCGTGGGCGGGATGAGCGACACGGTGCCCGTGGAGGCGGTCATGCCGAGGCCGCAGCCGATCTGCCCCTCGGGCGAGCGGGGCAGCGCCCTGCCGTACAGGTAGACGGCGCGGCGGGTCATCGCGTGGCCCGCGTAGACCCGTTCGGACGCGGCGTGCTCCAGGAACCCGGCGGGGGCCAGGATCGGCACGCCGCCGTCGGTGACGCCGCGTACGCCGCCGAAGTGGTCGACATGCGTGTGGGTGTAGATGACGCCGGTGACCGGGCGATCGCCGCGGTGGGCGCGGTACAACTTCAGCGCCGCGGCGGCGCACTCCGTGGAGATCAGCGGGTCGATCACGACGACGCCCCGATCGCCCTCGACCAGCGTCATGTTCGACAGGTCCAGGCCGCGCACCTGGTAGACGCCGCTGGTGACCTCGTACAGTCCCTGTCTGGCGCAGAGCCGGCTCTGCCTCCAGAGGCCGGGATGGGCCGTCTCCGGGCAGTCCTCCTGGAGGAAGTCGTAGGAGTCGCCGTCCCAGACGACCCGGCCGTCCGCCGCTCTGACCACCGCCGGGCTGAGCTTCGCGATGAAGCCGCGGTCGGCGTCCGCGAAGTCGCCCTGGTCGTGAACTGGAAGGTCTGCCATGCCGTGTGGCATGCCCGGGAATCACTCCCGATAGCTCAATAGACTTCCCTAATAGCATGAATCTCGGGCAATAAGGACATACGACAGCCGGGCTTTGCCGGTCGCCGTTCGCGTATTCTCGCGGTCGTGAGAGCTTGCGTGTTCGACCTCGATGGCGTGCTGGTGGACTCCGAGCCCGTGTGGGAGGAGGTGCGCCGGGCGTTCGTGGCCGAGCACGGCGGCGCCTGGCAGCCCGAGACGCAGTCCAGGCTCATGGGCATGAGCACCGCCGAGTGGGCCGCCTACCTGCACGAGCTCGGCGTACGCAGGCCGCCCGCCGAGATCGCCCGCGGCGTCGTCGACCAGATGGCCGCCCGCTACCGCGACGGGGTGCCGCTGATGCCGGGGGCGGTGCAGGCGGTGCGGCGCCTGGCCGAGCGCAACACGCTGGGGCTGGCCAGCTCGTCCCCGCGCACGCTGATCGACGTGGTGCTGGACGCCGCCGAACTGAAGGAGTGCTTCGCCGCCACCGTGTCCACCGAGGAGGTCGCGCGCGGCAAGCCCGCCCCCGACGGCTACCTGGAGGCGGCCCGGCGACTGGACGTCGACCCCCGCGGCTGCGTGGCGGTCGAGGACTCCAGCAACGGGCTACGCTCCGCCCACGCCGCCGGCATGCACGTGATCGCCGTACCCCACCCGCGTTACCCGCCGGCGCCCGACGCGCTCGCCCTGGCCTGGCGCGTGCTCCCCAACCTCGACGCGCTCACCCCCGAGCTGCTCTCGTGAACGCCGGGCCGGGGTGGCTAAGCTTAGGGAACCGTGCGAGACATCACGGTTTTCAGCGGCAGCGCCCACCCCGAGCTCGCGGAGGAGATCTGTGCCCACCTGGGCACTCCCCTGCACCCCGTCCAGGTCCACCGGTTCGCCAACGACGTGCTCGAAGTGCAGTTGCAGGCCAACTGCCGCGAGCGTGACGTCTTCCTCATCCAGCCGCTCGTCCCGCCGACGCAGGAGAACCTCGTCGAGCTGCTGCTGATGCTCGACGCCGCCCGCGGCGCCTCCGCCGCCCGCACCACGGTCGTCCTCCCCCACTACGCCTACGCGCGCAGCGACAAGAAGGACGCTCCCCGCATCTCCATCGGCGGCCGGCTGGTCGCCGACCTGATGGTGGCCGCCGGGGCCAGCCGGGTGCTGGCCATGACGCTGCACTCGCCGCAGGTGCACGGCTTCTTCAGCGTCCCCGTCGACCACCTGCACGCCCTGCGCGAGCTGGCCGCCCACTTCCGCCGGTACGACCTGTCCAACACGGTCGTCGTCTCCCCCGACCTCGGCAACGCCAAGGAGGCCGCCGCCTTCGCCCGCCTGCTCGGCACCGACGTCGCGATGGGCGCCAAGCAGCGCTACAGCGACGACCGCGTGGTGATCAGCTCCGTGATCGGCGAGGTGGCCGGCAAGGACGTGATCATCCTGGACGACGAGATCGCCAAGGGCTCCACGGTCATCGAGCTGCTCGACCGGCTGCGCGAGCGGGGCGTCAGGTCGGTCCGCGTGGCCTGCACGCACGGGTTGTTCTCGGCCGGGGCGCTGGAGCGGCTGGGCGAGCTGCCGGAGGTCGAGGAGATCGTCTGCACCAACACCGTTCCGCCGCCCAAGCCCTGCGACAAGCTCACCGTCCTGTCGATCGCGCCCGCCCTGGCCGAGGCCATGCGCCGCATCCACGACGGCGAGTCGGTGAGCGCCCTGTTCAACACCGGCCAGTAAGGAACGCCGGGGATCCGCCGGGGCTTCGCGGAAAGCCGTCGCCCCTGGTCCCGCGCAGCCGGAATGGACGTTCGCTGAACGTACGAGCATGCCCGCTCTGACGTGACGCCGAGGGCCGGCACGGCTCCGGCGGGGCCGGAGAAGCGAGCGCCTGTCGTCGATCTTGACGTACAGTGCGGTCGCGGTGGGCGAGGAGGAACGCGAGCGTCATGCTGATTCGAGTGCTCGGGCCGGTGGAGGTGGAGCGGTCAGGCCGGCGGCGGCCTGTGCGCCCCCCGCAGGTCGCGACGGTGCTTGCCGTACTCGCCCTGGTGCGCTGCCAGCGCCGTCGCCTATCCGCAGCGCGAGGCCCTGAAGCCGGAACGGCCGGCGCGGGGTGCGGCGATCGAGCGGTTCGACGAAGCGGCGCAGGCGCTGCGCTGGTTAGGGGAGGAGTCGGCGGCGCTGCCAGCACTGCTCGCGGAGGCTGCCGAACTCGGGCTGCATAAGCACTGCTGGCAGCTGACGTGGGGGTTCGCGGAGTTCATGCAGCGCCGCGGCTTGTGGAGGCAGACGCTACGCGCCCAGGCGGTGGCCTTGGCTGCGGCCGAACGGCTTCGCGACCGCCTGGCTCAAGCGCTTTGCCACAACAGCATCGCCCGCGCGCACGCCAAGCTCGGCCGCGACCATCAGGCCATCGAGCACTACGACCAGGCGTTGGAGCTGCACCGCGGCCTGAACGAGCCGGCCTGCACGCACATGTCCATCTGGGGCTGACCGTGTCGCTGAACAGAGCAAGGCCCGGCCGCGAGTTGGAGCACTCCCTGCGCGCGTGGGCGCTGTTCCGGCAGGCGGGCGATGCCATCGGAGAGGCGCGCGCGCTGAACAACGCCAGCTGGTGCCCCGCCGCCGAGACGTCGCTCCGCCTCGGCGAGATGCGGTTGCTGGCGGGCGACTCCACGGCCGCGCTCGACGCCTGGAAGAGGGCCGCGGAGTTCTACGATGCCCTCGGTGATGTGAAAGGTGAGGCGGTCCGCCAGCGCATGGCGGCTCTCGACCGTCCCTGACCCGTCCGTCCGCCTCCGCCGAGCTGGGCATTGAGAATTCGTTGAGGGTTCGGGCGCAGACTTCAGCTCATGGCGCGGGAGACGCACGACATCGTCGCTCACCACCTGAGCGCCGTGGTGATCGATTCGGACGGGCCGCCGCTGTGTTGCTGGATGAGGACACGGCCGCGGCCGTCGCGGCGATCCGGTGCTCCGGCCGGGCCGCGCTGGCGGAGCTTGCGCGAGCGCGCCGAGATGCTCGGCGGCACGGCACATGCGAGACCGCTCGCGACAGGCGCTCTCCGGGCTGACGCGACCCTGCGCGGGATGTGACGCGTGCCTGAGGCGATCCGCGTTCTCCTGGCCGACGGTCAGGAACTGGTGCGCACGGGAGTACGGCTGATCCTCCGCCGCGAACGCGGGATCGAGGTCGTCGGCGAGGCAGCGGACGGCCAGGAGGCACTGGACCTCCTGGAGAGCGTCGCCGCGGACGTGGTGGTGATGGATGTGCGGATGCGAGGCATGGATGGGATCGAGGCGACCCGGCGTATCTGCGCCCGGAGCGGTCCCCGGGTCCTGATCCTGACCACCTTCGACCTCGAGGAGTACGTCTACGACGCGATCAGGGCGGGAGCGAGCGGATTCCTGTTGAAGGACACCGGCCCGCGATCCCTCATCGAGGCGATCCGGGTCGTGCACGCGGGTGACGCGGTCCTCGCCCCATCCGTCACCAGGCGCTTGATCTCCCGCTTCCTGCGGGACTCCGCGTCCGGTCCGGCCCGCTCTCCCGGCCGAGGGCCGGACAAGGCGCGTGACCACCGGGCGGGCCTGCTCAGTCAGCGCGAGCGCGAAGTGCTGGCTCAGATCACCACCGGCATGTCCAACTCCGAGATCGCGGCGCAGATGTGCCTGTCCGAGGGCACCGTCCGCACTCATGTGAGCAACATCCTGGCCAAGCTCGGCCTGCGCGACCGCGTCCAGATCGTCGTCTTCGCCTACGAGAACGGTCTCGTCGGCCGGGATACGTAGCAGCCGCTCCCGGACTACGCGGATCGGCGGAGTCACAATCCGCGCTGTGGCAGATGTGCATGAAGTGGCCTTTGTCCCATGCTGTGCCTGTCTGCTGCGCGGGCAGCACTCGCTGGGGCGAAAGGTGACATCGTGGATGTGAGCCGTAGTGGCATGACGGCTGCCTCAGGCACGTCAAGGGCGGGGCGGCGGACGGCACGACGGGTGACCGTGATCGCGCGATGGATCGTGTCGCTGGTCGTCGTGCTCTCGATGCTGCCATTACCGCGGCCCGCGCTCGCGCGGGCCGGATCCGCCGAGCCGGCCGCCCGGCAGGCCGCTCAGCAGGTTGTGTCGGCTCCGGGGCAGTACCACGCGACGCGGGCCAGGGTGCTGAACAACATCGCGATCGCGGCGAACGCGACCACGACGATCAAGGTGGCCGGAGCAGGGGCGGTCCCGGAGAGCGGTGTCTCGACCGCCGCGGTGAACTTCGCCCTCAAGGGCGCGAGCGCGGCCGGAGGGGTGATCGTCTTTCCCTCCGAGTTGACCGCCGCGCCGGCGGTCACCGGTGCCCGCTATCGTTCCGGGTCCTGGGATGACCATCTGCTGATGGTCAAGGTCGGCACCGACGGCCGGATCAAGGTGAAGAACACCGGATCCGCGGCGGTGACCGTCTATGCCGACATTCATGGATATTTCACCAGCAGCGCCGCCGACGACGGCGCCTCGTACGTGCCGCTGGACACGTCCCGGATCATCAGCAACAAGAGCGTACCGGCCGGCTCCAGCGTCTCGTTCACCGCCGTGGGGATCGGCGGCATCCCGGCGACCGGAGTGGCCTTCGTGGCCATGACCCTCATCGTCAAGAGCACGGGATCGGGCAAGGTGATCGTCCATCCCTCCGGCAGCGCGCTCCCGACCGGGTCCAACATCGATTACAGACCGCCCAACTTCCTGTCCAACCTGGTGATCGTCGCCCCCGGACCCGATGGCAAGATCACCGTGAACAACAACGGCGCGGCAGCGCTGACGGTGTACGCGGACGTGGCCGGGTACTTCGCCACTCCCGGGGCGGAGACCGTCGCCACCGTCTCCACCGAGGTTGCGCTCACCCCGGCCAGGATCGCCAACAACGTCTCGATCGCCGCGGGGGCCGTTCACACGATCGAGCCGCTCGGCGCGGGCGGGGTACCGCTGCGTGGCGTGAGCGGCGTGGGGGTGAACCTGACGGCGCGGAGCACGGCCGGTGGCCTCCTGCGGATCTACCCCACGGATCAGGCCGCCATCCCGAGCGGTGGTTCCATGGCCTTCCAGGCGGGCGACTACTGGGCCAACTTCGTGCCGGTGAAGCTGGGCTCCGACGGCACCTTCACGATCAGGAACGCCGGAAGCGCGGCGGTCATGCTGGCGGTGGACACCTTCTCCTACTTCACCCCGGTCCGCGTCCCCGCGGCGCCGACCGACGTGATCGCCACGGCCGCCGGCAGCAGTGCAAGCGTCACCTGGAACGCCCCGGCCGACACCGGAACGTCACCGATCACCGCGTACACGGTGGCCGAGGTCACCACCGGCAGGACCGATACGGTGCACTCGACCACGGCTCTGTTCCCCGGCCTGGCGAACGGGCGACGCTACAGTTTCCGCGTCAGAGCCACCAGTGATGTCGGCGATTCGGGCTGGTCAGCGGTGTCCAACGTGGTCAGCCCGCAGCCGTTGCCGGTTCCCGAGCGAGCGCTCGTCACCGACGTCGATCCCGGTGATGGGAGGGTGCGGCTGTCGTGGGCGCCGCCGCCCTCGGGCGGCGCGGCGGTGGCGACGTACCGGATCACCGTCCAGCCGGGCGACCGCTCCGTGGAGGTGGCCGGAGACCTGACCACGACCGTGGTCGAGAAGCTGGACAACGGCACCGAGTACACCTTCACCCTCGTTGCGGTCAACGGCAACGGCGCGGGAGAGTCGTCCCTTCCTGCCCGGGCCACTCCGCGGCCCGGGCAGGCGCCACTGCCGCCGATCATCACGCGTACCGTCGTCGGGGACGGCCGCCTCACCCTCCACTGGCTGCCCGCCGGCGACGGCGGCGCCGCACTGACCGGATACCGGCTCTCGGCGGATCCTGACGTTCCCGCCGTGGACCTGCCCGCCGACGCGACCACGGGGACGCTGACCGGCCTCACCAACGGCACCGCGTACAGCGTGCGACTGACCGCCTCGAACGCGATAGGCACCGGCGAGGCGAGTGTCGCCGGCCGACTCACCCCCACCGCCCGCCAGGTTCCCGGTCCGCCCTCCGACCTGGAGGCGGCCGCGATCGCGGACGGACAGGTCGAGGTGACCTGGAGTCCGCCCACCGGCACCTCGAGCGGGCCGATCAGCGCCTACACCGTCGCGGCCGACCCTGGCGGCGTCACCTCCACCCAGCAGGAGTGCACCGGCGAGCGGGAACGCTGCAGCACCGTCGTCACCGGTCTCGACCCGGCCACCGAGTACACCTTCACCGTCACCGCCACCGGTGCGGACGGCACGGGTCCCGCCAGCGCCCCCACGGCACCGATCAGGCCCATGCTCCGTACGACGGGCGACGTCTGGCAGTTGTCCCCGGCGGCCGCCGGGTCCCTTACGGCAGCCGGCGACGACGGGACCCTGATCTTCGACAACGGCCCGGCGGAGATCACCGAGCTGACCCCAGGGCGATACGTCATCATTCCGGCCACCCCTGCCGCGCCAGACGGCCTCATCCGCAAGGTCGTCACCGTCAACGCGTCCGGCGACCGGGTCTCGCTCACGACCGTGCCCGCCGCGCTCACCGACCTGCTGGCAGAAGGCGACCTGGCCGGCGAGGTCGCCCTCGACGGCCAGGACCTGGCCGCCGCCTCGGCCGGGCCCGCTCCGTCCGCCCAGGCAGCCGACGGCGAGATCCCGGCGGGGCCGCCACTCCACTTCCCCCTCCATCGGAGCATCGGATCCGGTGGCCGCCTGGACGCGGACCTCGTCCTGGCCCCGAAACTGGTGTACGACCTCAAGATCCGCGCCGGATCGATCTCCGGCACCGTCGCCCTGCACAACCGGCTGAGCGGCCCCATCCGGGTCTCCGCCGCCCATCAGGCGGACCGGACCTGGGAGTTCAGCCTCGGTAAGAACACGTTCAACCGGATGGTCAAGGTCGGAAAGCTGCGCCTGCCCATCGTCGTCACCCACGTGCTCACGGCCACCGCGCGCGTCGAGGCCGACGGCGCCCTGACCCTGTCCGGAACCGCCGACATCACCTCCGGGGTGCAGGTGTCCATCGCCGGCCGCAACGGCGCCGTCAGCCCTGTCTTCTCCGACCGCTCCGCCGCCGATCCTCCGGTCCTGAACGGCTCGGGATCGGCCCGGGTCGGACTGACCGGCTCGGAGTTCGTCTCGCTGGCCGGCACCATCGGCGTCGGCGTCGAGGCGAACCCCTACCTGGCCGCCCACGCCGACGTCGCCGCGAATCCCTGGTGGCAGGTTCGCGCCGGGGTGTTGATCCGGGGCTGCTTCTCCTGGTTCGACACCTGCACTCCGGCCCAGGCGTCGAAAGACCTGTACGTCACCCTCGCGTCCGCCGACGGCCCCTTCCGCGGCATATCCGTCATCCCCGCCCACGCCACCGTCGGCCGCGACCAACCGATCGACTTCGACACGGTCACCCACAACGCCGCCGACGGCCCCGTACGGTGGGAGGTCGTCCGAGGCCCCGGATCCATCGACGCCGACGGCGTGTACGTCTCGCCCGCCGGCGGGCAGGCCGTCATCCGCGCTACCCGCACGGACGGCGGCGTGGACGACCCCACAGCGGAGGCCGGCGTCGAGGTGGACCCGTACGTCCCGGACGTTCCGGTGGACGTCAGGGCCGCCGGAGGGCCGCTGTCGGCCAACGTCAGCTGGCAGCCGCCACCCGACAGTCTCGTCGGCATCACCGGGTTCGCGGTGGTGGCCACCCCGCTCGCTCAGGACGCGCTTCCTGTGACGACCTTCGCCAGCCCTTCCGAGCGCGGCACGACGGTGTACGGCCTGGCACCCGGAGTGCCCTACGCCGTGCAGGTCCACGCTACGGGTCAGAACGCGGTCGGCCCGCCCTCGGACGCGGTCACCGTCACCCCGGCGGCAGGCCTGAACCTCGACGGCGACAGCCGCAATCTCGCCGTCGACGCCTTCGGCAACCCCGACAGCATGCGAGATTCGGCCTCCTACCAGTCGCAGATCTCAGGCGACGGGAGGTACGCCTTCTTCGCTCTGCGCGCGGGTAGCAATCTGATGCCGAGCGAGGCGTACCTGTCCGGCAGCGACGCGCTGTACCTGGTGCGCAAGGACATCGATACCGGCGAGATCAAGCTCGTCTCGCGCCGCCCGGACGGCCGCACCCCGGCTCCGGTGGACCCACTGCGAGACTACGCGGTGACCTGGGACGGTTCACGTGCGGCGTACATCACCCTGCCCGACGGCACGCCCGGCCCGACCATGCCGCCCGGATGGGACGACGACATCGACCTGATCGTCAGCGACGTGGTCGACGGCGAGACCTGGGTCGCAGAGGACGGCACGGCCGACGTAGTGCCGACCATTGTCGCCGGCATCAGCGGGGACGGCGACATCGCCCTGTTCGAAAGGGATCGGCCGGAAGTGAACGCGACCGGTGGACAGGACCTGATTCTCGCCGAAAGGGACGGAACCCGGTACACCGTTGCTCAGCGAATATACGAACCAGGGATGGAGTCCACGTCCATTGCCGGAGCCGACATATCGGCGGACGGTGAGACCGTCGTCTATGCCTATGCGAATTGGCTGGACGAGCAGGGCATATGGGCGGGCGAATTAAAGATCTTCAGCACCAGCACCCGAAAGTACAAGACCCTGCTCCGGACCGGGGACGCCGAACCGTACGACAACCTCCAATGGCCACGCATATCCCCCGACGGCACAACAGTTACCTATATGGCCCAGCAAATCCAGAACGGCCCCTTCACCTCTTTCACCAAGAAGGTCACCGCCGTGGAGAACTGGGGAACGCCCATCGCGCAGGGCGAAGCCTTCCAGGCCACGACCATGACCGCGAACGGCAGGTACATAGGATTCACCACGCGCGGTGGCCTCGGCGGCGTGTACGACACCGTCGCCGGCAGCGTCACCCGCCCCACGACCGGTGGCAGCCATTCGCTCACCTACGACGGCACCGCGGGCGTCCGCGCCAGCAGTTGCCTGGGCCAATGCACCCCAGGTGTCTGGTACCAGCGCTACGACGTGCCGGGCCTGCGCGGGAACCTGCACTCGTGCAACACACCCGACTACGGCTACATCGGTCAGCACGAACGACGCACCGGCATGCGCGTCAAGCTCTGCTCCCCCATCCCGGAAGGCACGCCGGCGGCCTCCGGCATCAAACCGCCGGGCTGGCCGGCCAAGAACGAGAAGATCCCCGGCACGGAGGAATGGCGCTATGCCCGGGGTCATCTCCTCGGCAAGCAACTGGGCGGGGCGGGCACCGACCCGCGCAACCTCGTCACCCTCTTCCAGCTCGCCAACCGTGAACTGATGGATCCGGAGGAGGACAAGGTCCGCGACACCGTCGAGGACGGCGAAGACCTCTACTATTACGTGGCCCCCGTCTACACCGACGACCCGCCGCCCGAGACCGAGCATGATCTGTCCAAGCGCATGCCCGACAAGATCCACCTCGTCGCCAGCGGGGACAAAGGCTTCTTCCTGGACGCCTGCGTCCCCAACGAGGAAGGGGGAACGGTCACCTATGACGACCCTTGCACGGCTTGAGCAGCTCATCGGGCCGCCCCGAGGCCGGTCGGCATCGGTCGACTGGGGCGAGCTGCACCGCCGCTACGGCCTGCGTTTCCCGCAGGATTACCGGGCGCTGGCCGCCCGCTATCCCGACCTGGTCATCGCCGAGTTCCTGTCCGTCTTCCACCCCGCCTCCCGCGAGACCGCCTGGAACGACCGGATGCTGGACATCCCCCGCTCGTGGCAGCCCAGACTGCTCGGCTCCTGCACCCCCGGCGAGAACGCCATCCCGGTGGACTGGACGGGCCCGTTCCTGGTCCATCCCGAGCCGTACGGCGTCTTCCCGTGGGGGATCACCGAGAACGGCGACTTCTGCCTGTGGGCGACCCGGCCTGATCCGGCCCTGTGGACGGTGCTGATCGCCGATCGTCACGAGATGTGGCATTACCGGGGGACCCTCACCGGGTTCCTCTGCCAGGTTCTCGCCCGGGAGATCTCGTGCCCCATCTTCCCCGCCGACTTCCCGCTCGGGGACGACTGGCAGGCGGAACAGGACTTCGGCGACCAGCAGTAGGCACAGCGGTGCCACCGAAACCTTCCTTCGAGGAGAACGAATGCGCTTACCCCAGGCCCTGACCCTGGCCCTCAGCGTGCTGGCCCCGCTCGCCCTGGCGGCCTCCCCCTCCGCGGCCACCGCCGTCGCCCGGGACGGCATCGCGCCCGTCGCCGACACGTACGTCGTGGCCGAGTCGCCGGACACCTCGTACGGAACCGCGACCAAGCTGGCGGCCTCCAACTGGAACACCCCCTGGCACAGCCAGGCGTACCTGCGATTCCCGGTGCCCGCCCCGCCCGCCGGCCAGAGCATCGCCTCGGTCCGGCTGGAGCTGCTCTACCAGAAGACCGACCAGCAGGCGTCGGTCACCGAACTGCGTACGGTGACCGACAACGCCTGGTCCGAGTCGATGACCTACGCCGGCCGCCCCGCGCTCGGCCCCGTCGTCGCGACCGCGGACCTGCCCGCGCCCGGCGCCACGAACCTGTCCTTCGACGTGTCCGGCACGGTCCGCGCGGCGGGCACGTACTCGTTCGCGCTGACCAATCCCACCGCCCAGTCGTCCACCGTCGTGCACTCGCGCGAGGCGGGCGATCTCGGCCCGCGGCTGGTCGTCACCTACACCGTGCCGGCGCAGGCGACGCTGTGCGGGGCGTCCTTCATCCAGGAGGGCAGCGAGACCTACCAGCAGGCGCTCGCCCGCGAGGACTCCCTGTTCGGCGGCCTGAAGGCGGTGCGGGTGTTCTACGGCGGCCTGCCGCAGAGCTGGCCGGGCAAGCTCGACGCCGGCAAGCGGCCCATGGTCATCTCGTTCAAGGCCGACCCTCGCGACGTGATCGCCGGCACCCATGACGCCGCGATGCGCGCCTGGTTCCGCGGCGCGCCGACCGACCAGGACATCTACTGGACCTTCTACCACGAGCCCGAGGACAACATCGCCGGCGGCGAGTTCACCGCCGCCGACTTCCGCGCGGCCTGGCAGCGCCTGACCGCCCTGTCCCGCGAGATGAGCAACCCCCGCCTGCACGCCACACTGATCCTCATGGGCTGGACGGTCGACCCCGCCTCGGGCCGCGACTGGCGCACCTACTACCCCGGCCGAGCCGCCCTCGACGTGCTGGCCTGGGATATCTACAACTACGACTCCAAGGCCGCCAAGGGTCAATACCTCGATGCGGGGACCCTGCTCGACGCGAGCCTCGCGGTCAACCGGTCCCAGAACCTGCCGTACGGGGTGGCCGAGATGGGCAGCCACATCGCCTCGGGCGACGACGGCACGGGCCGCGCCGCCTGGGTCCGCCAGATGACCGCCTACCTTGGCGCACGCGGCGCCCTGTGGGCACTCTACTTCGACATAGACTGGTCCACTGGCGACTACCGTCTGCGCGACGCGGGCAGCCGCGCCGCCTGGACCGATTTCTGCGCCTAAAAGAATGTCTACCAGGTTGCGTTGCTTGTAGGTCAAGGCGTCCGGACGGCCTGCGCGGCTGCCCTCACGCTTGCGTTGGCGATCCGGTCGTGGCGTTCGGGGAGGACCGCCTTGATGCCGCGCCGGCGCAGGTCGAGACGGATCTCGCGGGTGGAGTAGCCCTTGTCACCGGTCAGCGTGTCCGGGCAGGCGAGGGGTCGGCCGCCATTGGAGCGGCGGACTCGGAGCTTGGCCAGCACGACGGGTCGCCGGGTCGGGATAACGTCGATCGGAAGCGTACTGCTGGTCGCGGTGGTCGCTACAGGTTCCCGCGCAGCCGGAATGGACGGACGCCTGCACGTACGAGCATGCCCGCTCTGACGTGACGCCGCTCAGAACATCCTGACGGTCTGCCCGGTGACCCTCCTGCCCTGGTGGGAGACCAGGAAGGTGATGACCTCGGCGACGTCCTCCGGCTGCGCGACCTCCCGCAACACGCCGCTCTCCGCGACCAGCCTCTCCACCTCCGCGTTGACCCAGCCGGTGTCGGTCACGGGCGGATAGACCATGTTGGCCGTGATGCCGTACGCGCCCAGCTCGTGCGCCGCCGACATGGTGTAGTTTCCCTGGGCCGCCTTCGCCGCGCCGTAGGAGACCTCGGTGGGGAAGCCGTCGGGGCCGCCGGAGGTGAGGCCGATGATGCGGCCCCAGGTCGCGCCGCGTTCGACGTGGCGCCGCGCGAACTCCGCGATCAGCAGTGCCGGAGCCCGCACGTCGACCGCGAACTGCCGCTCGTGCGACTCGGCGTCGACCGGCCGCAGCGGACGCCCGACGGCGTCACGGCTCGCGGGGGTGAAGGTGTCACTCAGCCAGCCGCTCGCGTTGTTGACCAGGATCTCCACCGGGCCGAAGGTCTTCTCCACCTGGTCGAACAGGGCCTTCGGGGTCTCCGGGTCGGCCAGGTCGGCCTCGGCGGCCTGCGCGGTGCCGCCCGCCGCGCGGATGCGCCGCAGCACCTCGTCGGCGTCGGAGCCGCGGGCCTGGTCGTACGCGGGTGGAGTGGCCGGATCGTTCAGGGGGGCGAGCCGTTTGTACGTGAGGAAGACCGCGACACCCTCGGCGGCCAGCGCGACCGCGGTGGCGGCGCCTATGCCGTGATTGGCGCCGGTGATCAGTGCGACCTTCCCTGCGAGGCCTGGATCGATCATGTCGCCATCATGCCCGCGGCGGCCGCGCGCCCGCCAAGGTTTTTCCGGCGGCACGCACCGGCCGCACCCCTGCCGGGACACCGCTGGCCTGGGACGATGCTCATCAGCCGAAGCCGCCGTTGCTCATGAGCAGCTGGCCGTTGATCCACTGGCCCTGCGGCGAGCAGAGGAAGTCGACGAGGTCCGCGGTGTCCTGTGGCGTGCCGAGACGATTGAGCGGCGTCTGGCTGATGCACTGCTCGCGGACCTCGTCCGGCATCCACCCGGTGTCCACCGGTCCTGGGTTGACCACGTTGGCGCTGACGCCGAGGTGGGCCAGCTCGTGCGCGGCCGCCAGCGTGATGCGGTCGAGGGCGCCTTTGCTCGCGCCGTAGGGCAGGTTGCCGACGGTGTGATCGCTGGTGAGGGCGACGATCCGGCCGGTTCCCTGGGCGCCGCGGAAGCGGCGGCCGTATTCGCGGATCAGCAGCCAGGTGGCCCGCGCGTTCACCGCGAAGTGCCGGTCGAAGCTCTCCACGGTGGTGTCGAGCAGGCCCGAGTCGACCGACTCGCAGTGGCACATGACCAGCGCGGTGACGTCGCCCAGCGCCTGCTCCGCCTCGTCGAAGATCCTGGCGGGGGTGGCCACGTCGGAGAGATCCGCCTCGATCGCCACCGAGGCCGCGCCGGCGTCCGCGAGGGCCGCGGTGATCGCGTCGGTCGCGCCCGGCTCGACGCCCCAGGCCATGCGCTCGTCGTAGGGGGACCAGTGGGAGAGGGCGATGTCCCAGCCCGACGCCGCCAGCCGCCGGGCGATCCCCGCCCCGATGCCGACGGTGCGGCCCACGCCTGTGATCAGCGCGACCTTTCCTGTACGCCGTGGATCGATCATAGTGGCCATCATGCACGCAGCGACCGAACGCCTGCTGAAGGATTTTCTCGACAGGATCGAACCGGCCGTCCCTCTGGTCGCACTCTGGGCACACGGCTCGCTCGGGGCCGGCGACTACCGTCCGGGCCGCAGCGACCTCGACCTGATCGCGGTGCTCGACTCGCCCGTGACGATGCAGCAGTGGTGCGACATCAAGTAGGCGCTCGGGAGCGACCCGGTGGGCGCCGTCCGTCAGGCGCGCAACGTGCGCGCCCAGGGCGCGTCGACGGCGGCGGCGTCGATCGCCACCACGACGTTGCTGAGCAGGGCGTCCGCGAAGTAGCGGCGGATCTGCTCGTCGGAGGCGCCGGAGACGGCGCGGATGTACTCGATCTGTCTGGCGTAGCAGTTGCGCACCGCCTCGCCGATGACCGGCTCACCCGCGCAGCCCTGGGCATGCATGAGGATCATCAGCACGTCCCGGTCGGCGATGACCTCATCGTACGAGGCGGCCAGCGCTCGCAGGACCGCCTCCGGCTCGGTGCTCCGCGCCGTGGCCGCCGCGGCGGCCACGGACTCTCGCAGGCGGTCCGAGCAGTAGTCGACCAGGGCCGCGAACAGCGTCTCCTTGTCCTTGAACAGCCGGTACAGGTAGCCCTGCGAGATGCCCGCGGCCTTGGCCACGTCCATCGTCGAGGTCCCGTAGTAGCCGCGCTCGGCGAACGCCTTGATCGCCGTGCGCATGACCGTGGCCCGGCGTTCATCGGCGGTGGAACGCTGTCGTGTCCTGGTGTCCATAGAAGTAATCAACCTATCTCCAGCAGAGGCGTCAAACCGCCTTGGTCCGCTTCGGAGCCGAACGGGCCGTCCGACGCCCCCGCCGGGTGACGTACGTCTTCAGTCGTCGCTGAACGCCGAGACCAGGTCGTCGGCTACCCCGCCGAGGGCTTCGGCGGCCACCTGGGGGTTCCAGTAGTCGACGTACCGGCTGATCTTGCTGTTCTCCGTCTCGACCACGGAGATGTAGGTCTGGTTGTAGGGCCGGCCGGTCCCCAGTGCGATGCCTTCGCTCTTGAGCTCCGCGATGACCAGCGAGGGGTCGGTGGTCTCGTGGAAGCGCACGTCGGTGAACTTCACCCGGAAGTTCTCGGAGAAGCTCTTCAGGTGCCCGAGCAGGTCCTGCTTGCCCGCGACCTGGGCCGGGTAGCCCTTCGGGGCGTAGGGGAACTCCAGCACCCCGTCCTCGGTGAACAGGTCCACCCATTCGGCGAACCGCCCGGAGGACAGGTGATCCAGGTGGCTCCTGAACGTCTGCTGCGCGGCGGCCCGGACGCTGTCGGTGCTCTGCTGAGTGTCGCTCATGACTGAAACCTTCACTTCCCCTGACGTTAGCCAGACATAGAAGCGGTTGACCGCTTTCTTAAGAGGGCAGCACCTTGCACGGGAACGACAACGCACCACAGCTGGCTCCCTCTCTTGGATGTAAGTAATAGACCACTTTCATTTGAAATGTCAAGCAGGGCGGTCATGTGATCATCGCTCGGAAGCCGATTCGCGATCTCAAGGTGCTCCAGAGCCGCCCTCGTATGAGGGTGGTTCGCACATCGCTGATGGCCCCGGCCTACTCGTCCCGCTCGCCGGCTGCGCGGGCGAACCGGCGTCATCCACGCCTGTCGGGGCGATACCCGTGCATGGCCATGCCCGTGGACGGCCAGCGGACGACAGGGCGTGTGATCAAGTGACCGCCCTGCCAGCGGCTGCTGTCAGCCCTGGAGCAGGCGCTCGCTCAGGTCCCAGAACCGCCGGGCGATCCCCGCCCCGATGCCGACGGTGCGGCCCACGCCTGTGATCAGCGCGACCTTTCCTGTACGCCGTGGATCGATCATAGTGGCCATCATGCACGCAGCGACCGAACGCCTGCTGAAGGATTTTCTCGACAGGATCGAACCGGCCGTCCCCCTGGTCGCACTCTGGGCGCACGGCTCGCTCGGGGCCGGCGACTACCGTCCGGGCCGCAGCGACCTCGACCTGATCGCGGTGCTCGACTCGCCCGTGACGATGCAGCAGTGGCGCAACATCAAGGCCGTGCACCGGTCGCTCGAACAGCCTCTCGCCGGCCTGCTGCACGCCTCCTACATGCCCCGCCAGGAGCTGGACGATCTCGCTGCCGAGCATGTGACCTGGGCCCACGAGCGCATCTTCCGCCGTCCTGTCACCGCCGTCACGCGGCGCGAGCTGCACACCGCGCCCCTGCGGCTGTACGGCCCGCCACCCGGCGAGGTGCTGCCTCCGGTGTCGGACGAGGAGCTGAAGGCGTTCGTCCGGTCAGACCTGCGGGACTTCTGGCTGGCCAAGACCCGGGCGCGGCGGCGCTGGCTGCAGGACGTCTGGGTCGACCTGGGCGTGCTGACGGTCGCCAGGGCCACGGTCACCCTGCGGGAGGGCCGCCTGATCAGCAAGCGCGAGGCTTTCGACGTGCTGGCCGGGATGGACGCGCCGGAGAACGTGGTGGCCGACATCCACGCCCGCAGGTACGGCACTCCACCTCCGGTGCTGAGCCGGTTCAGGAGGGCGCGGCTGGCGCGGGCGTTCGTCAGGTCGGCCACCAGGAAGGCCCTGGCCTGAGGGCCGCAGCCGCGCACCCGGGAGCCCCTGAAATGCGGTGCACGGCTATCGTTGGCGCGTACTACCTAAATTAGGGAAAGGGCGGCAAATGGGGGAGATCAGGCAGTCCTATCTGGTGGCCGCGACGTCGGCGGTGTCGCTCCTGCGCCACCCCGCCGTGAGCACGTCGTGGGACAAGCCGAGCGCGCTGACGGAGTTCGGCGTCGCGGGACTGGCCGGGCACCTGGCTCACCAGCTCGTCAGGGTAGGCGACGTGCTCCCGGCGGACGGCGAGGTCCAGGAGCCCATCGACCTTATCGAGCACTATTCGCGCTCGCCGTGGGTGCAGGCCGGCCTCGACCACGAGAGCAACGTGGGCATCAGGCGCGGCGGCGAGGCGGCCTCGGCCTGCGGGCCCGCTGCGCTGGCGGACAAGGCTCAGGCGCTGCTCGACCACCTGGGCGCCGCGCTGCCCGCCGAGCCGGCCGACCGGGTGGTGTCGCTGCCCTGGGCCGGCTGGTGCCTGCGGCTGGACGACTTCCTGCTCACCCGGCTGGTGGAGCTGGTCGTGCACTCCGACGACCTGGCGGCCAGCGTGGGCGTGGACACGCCCGAACTGCCGCCGGCGGTCATCGAGCCCGTCGTGGACCTGCTGGCCCGCCTGGCCGTGCACCGCCACGGAGCCACCGCGGTCATCCGCACCCTGAGCCGGGCCGAGCGCGCACCGGCGGCGATCAGCGCCTTCTGACCGAGGTCGGCACGGGCGCCCTCCGGTCATGACGTGCTCCCGAGCCGGGGCGCCGCCATGACGTGCTCACAAGCAGGGCCGTGACCAGTCGCGGCCCTGCAGCGCGTTGCCCGGACAATTCATGGAATAAATCGTTCCGTTCTGGTAGCATAAGAGCAGAACGTTCCGTTCCAATGTGTGTGAAGGGGTTCGCATGACCATGCTCGTCACCGGGGCCACCGGGACCGTCGGCCGTCACGTCGTCGAGGAGCTCCTCGAGGCCGGTCAGGAGGTGCGGGCCCTCACCAGGAACCCTGCCAGGGCCGCCCTCCCCGAAGGCGTCGAGGTCGTCGCCGGAGACCTCGCCGATCCCCGCTCCCTGCACGGCGTCTTCGACGGCGTCACCGGCGTGCACTTCATCAACTTCGCGGGCGACGACTACGCTCCCCTGCCCGACGGCGCCGAGCTCGTCGCCCTGGCCGTCAAGGCGGGCGTGCGGCGGGCCACGGTGCTCGGCGGACGCGAGGACGGCAGCCTGGAGCAGGCGCTCGCCGCGAACGACCTGGAGTGGACGCTGCTCCACCCGGTCGAGTTCATGTCCAACACGCTGCGGTGGTGGGCCCACTCGGTCAGGACGGAAGGCGTCATCAAGGAGCCGTTCGGCGACCGGCTGAGCGCGCTGGTGCACGAGCGCGACATCGCCGCCGTGGCCGCGAAGGTGCTGGTCGATGGGGGACACGGCGGCAAGGCGTACACGCTGACGGGCCCCGAGGCGATCACGACCAAGGAGAAGGTGGCGATCCTGGGGAACGCGATCGGCAGGGACGTCACGTTCGTGGAGCTGACGGTCGACGAGGCCAGAACGAAGTGGGCCGCCGACGGCATGGGCGAGCAGACCATCGAGTTCCTGGTGGACGCGCTGGGCAACACCCCCGAGGTCGGCTACACGGTGGTGCCGACCGTGCGTGAGGTCACCGGGCGGGAGGCGCGCGGCTTCGCCCAGTGGGCCTCGGAGAACGCCGGCGCCTTCCGCGCGTGATCCATGCCCTCGACCGGCGCCCGCGCAGCAGGCGGGCCCCGGTCGAGGGAGCTCGGCGCCCTCTCGATCGGCGTCGGCGGTTACTACTTTCGTCGTCATACATCTCGCCGCCCGCCCCATACGCTGTGGACATGCGGTTCGTCCTGCTCGGCCCCGGTGTGTTCGCGGCCTCGCTGCTCGTGGTGCACGGGCAGGCCGGGGTGGCGTCGAGCCTGCCCCTCCCGGTGCTGGTCGCGATCGCCGCCGCCGCGGGCGTGGCCGCCTGGCAGGTCAGGCGGTCCTGGTGGCCGCTGGCCGTCGTGGGCGCCGTCGGGTACGCCTGGCTGGTGATGTGGCCGCCGCTGATGGTCGCGTCCTACTACGCGGGCCTCACGCTGAGCAGGAGCCGCGGGATAGCCGCCTACCTCGGCGGCTGCCTGGCGGTGTGCGGGATCTCCGCGCTGGTCGGCGAGTGGCAGGACGGCCCCCACCGGCTCGCCACCGCGAGCCCGGCCAACGCGGTGGCCATGGCGCTGGCCGTGATCGGGCTGCCGCTGGCGCTCGGTCTCTGGGTACGCGCCCGCCGCGAGGTCCTGGAAGCGGCCAGGGAGCGGGCCGAGCGGCTGGAACGCGAGCAGGTCATGCGCGCCGAGCAGGCCAGGGCTCAGGAGCGGGCCAGGATCGCCAGGGAGATGCACGACGTGGTCGCGCACCGGGTCTCGCTGATCGTCCTGCACGCCGGGGCGATGGAGATGCGCGCGGCCGACGACGAGACCGCGCGGTCGGCCGCCATGATCGCGGGGATCGGGCGGGAGGCGCTGGCCAACCTGCGCGACGTGCTCGGGGTGCTCCGCTCCCCTCCGCAGAGCCTGCTGGGCGCGGGCTCGCCGGGGGACTTGCGGCCGCCGCCCACGCTGGACGACCTCGACCGGCTGCTCGACCAGACCCGCGCCCTGGGCATCGCGGTGACCAGGCACGACGAGGGCGAGACGCGGCCGGTGGAGGCGACCGTGGAGCGGACGGCGTACCGCGTGGTCCAGGAGGCGCTCACCAACGTGCACAAGCACGCCGGGAACGCCGGCGCGGACGTGCGCATCCGCTTCGGGAGCGACGCGCTGGAGGTGGAGGTGCGCAACGAGGCGCCCCGGCCGCCGCACAAGGAGCCGGGGGCGCCGCACGAGGAGCTGCCCGGCGCCGGCTGGGGCCTGATCGGGCTGCGGGAACGCGTCGAGCTGCTCGGCGGCACCCTGCGCGCCAACGCCGAGGACGGCGGCGGCTTCCTGGTGAGCGCCAGGATCCCGGCATGACCCGCGGCGCATGGAGGTTCCGGTGATCAGGGTGCTCGTCGTGGACGACGAGGAGCTCGTACGGTCGGGGTTGCGGCTGATCCTGGAGGCCGCCGGTGACATCGCGATCGTCGGTGAGGCCCGTGACGGCGCCGAGGCCGTGGCGGCGGCGCGGCGGCTGCGGCCTGAGGTCGTGTTGATGGACGTGCGCATGCCGGGCATGGACGGCCTGACCGCCGCCGCCCGGCTGCTGGCCGTGCCCGACCCGCCCAAGCTGGTCATGCTGACGACGTTCGACCTGGACGAGTACGTGCACGAGGCGCTCCGCCTGGGCGCGGTCGGGTTCCTGCTCAAGGACACCCCGCCGAGGGAGCTGGCCGGCGCCGTGCGTACGGTCGCGGGCGGACAGGCCATGCTCTCCCCGTCGGTGACCAAGCGTCTGCTGGCCTCGTACGTGGATCGTGCCCCTTCACGCGCCGAGGCCGCGCGCAGGCAGCTCGCCGGGCTCACCGGACGGGAGGAGGACGTGGTCAGGGCCGTGGCCCGCGGCCTGTCCAACGCCGAGATCGGCCGCGAGCTGCGCCTGACGGAGGCCACGGTGAAGGCTCACGTGAGCCGGGTGCTGGCCAAGCTGGGCCTGGCCAACCGGGTCCAGGCCGCCATCCTGGTCCACGACGCCGACCTCGGCTAGAGCCGCCGTCCGGGCCGACCTCGGCCAGAGCCGCCGTCCTGGTCCACGAACGCCCGGAGGTCGCTAGGTGTTCGCGTAGTGGCAGGCGGCCTGGGCCCCTGGCACGGCCGGCAGGATGTCGAGGAGCTCCGAGCGGCACTTGCCGTCGACCCCGGCCTCGGCCGCCCTGCCGGAGGCGAGCACCTGGCAGCGGGCGTGGAAGCGGCAACCGCCGGGGATCCTGGTCGGGTCGGGTGGCTCGCCGGTCAGCACCACCCGCTCCGGCGACTCCGGCAGCACCGACATCAGCGCCTGCGTGTACGGGTGGCGCGGCGCGGTCAGCACCTGTTCGACGGGTCCCGACTCGACGATCCTGCCGAGGTACATGACCGCGACCCGGTCGGCGATGTTCCAGGCCAGTCCCAGGTCGTGGGTGACGACCAGCGCCGACAGGCCGAGGTCCTCCCTGAGTTTGAGCATCAGGGCGAGGATCTCGCCGCGTACGGAGGCGTCCAGCGAGGCGACCGGCTCGTCGGCGACCAGCACCTGCGGGTTGAGTGCGAGGGCCCCGGCGATCACCACGCGCTGCCGCTGTCCGCCGGAGAGCTCGTGCGGGTAGCGCAGGAAGAACCGCTCGGGCGGTCGCAGCCCGGCTCTGGACAGCGCCGAGGCGACGGCGCTCTCCTCGTCGGCCAGGCCGTGGATGCGCGGCCCCTCCGCCACCGCCTCGTAGACGGTGTGCCGGGGGTTGAGCGAGCCCGTCGGGTCCTGCAGGACGAGCTGCACCCGCCTCCGGTAGGCCTTGAGCGCCTTGGAGCCGTAGTCGAGCGCCGTGCCACCGTAGCGGACCTCGCCCGAGGTGGGCCGTTCGAGGCCGAGCAGGGTGCGGGCCAGCGTGGTCTTGCCGCAGCCGGACTCGCCGACCAGGGCCACGATCTCGCCCTCGCCGACCGACAGGTTGACGCCGTCGACCGCGCGGGCGCGCCGGCCACGCGCGACGAACTCCACGTGCAGGTCGCGGGCCTCCAGCAGGCTCGGCCCCGCCGTCGAGACCTTCTCCTTCGTGGCCTGCGTCTCCGTCATGAGGCCTCCTCCTTCGCCCTCACGTGTACGCAGGCGGCCGTGCGGCGCTCGCCGGCCGGCCACAGCTCCACGTCGAGGGTGGCGCACTCGTCGAGCGCGACCGGGCAGCGTGGGTGGAACGAGCAGCCGGTCGGGAGCTGCATCGGGTCCGGCGGGTCGCCGCCGAGGCCCTTCGGCGCCAGCCGCGCGGCCGGGTCACCCACCGTCGGGAACGCCGCCGCCAGCGCCTTGCTGTAGGGATGCCGGGCGTCGTGGAAGACCTCGCGTGACGGGCCCTGCTCGACGATGCGGCCCGCGTACATCACGGCGAGCCGGTCGCAAACGTCGGCGAGGACGGACAGGTCGTGCGAGATCATGATGAGCGAGATGCCGTTCTCGGCGACCAGGTCCTTGATCAGGGTCAGCACCTGGGCCTGCACCA
Source organism: Nonomuraea sp. B1E8 (assembly GCF_039871515.1). Lineage (NCBI taxonomy): Bacteria > Bacillati > Actinomycetota > Actinomycetes > Streptosporangiales > Streptosporangiaceae > Nonomuraea > Nonomuraea sp. B1E8. Next base: position 1,151,835 of record NZ_JBDPLS010000001.1, read on the forward strand.
TGACGTCGAGCGCGGTGGTCGGCTCGTCGGCGATGATCAGGCGGGGCGAGCAGGCCAGGGCCATCGCGATCATCACGCGCTGCCGCTGCCCGCCCGACAGCTCGTGCGGGTAGCTGCGGGCCCGCCAGGTCGGCAGGCCGACCTGGTCGAGCAGCTCGGCCACGCGCTTGCGGGCCGCCTCCGGCTTGGCCTGGCCGTGGACCAGCAGCGGCTCGGCGACCTGGTCGCCGATCTTGCGCACCGGGTTGAGCCCGTGCTGCGCGCCCTGGAACACGATCGAGGCCTCGGCCCAGCGTACGGTCCGCATGCGGCCCCACTTCATGGTGAGCACGTCCTCGCCGTCGAGCAGGATCCGGCCACCGACGCGCGCGTCCCGCGGCAGCAGCCGCAGCAACGCCATGGCCAGCGTCGACTTGCCGGACCCCGACTCGCCGGCGACTCCGAGCGCCGCTCCGGAGTCGAGCGTCAGCGACACCCCGCGTACGGCCGGCACCTCGCCGGAGGCGATGCGGTAGGTCACCGAGACGTCGTCGAGTTCGAGGAGGCTCATGCGGCCTCCTTCGTCGGCCGCATGAGCCAGACTGCTGTGTCCACGGTTCGTTCGCTCCGCTCTCTCACGAAGCCCTCCTCAGCCGGGGGTTGAGCACGGCCTCCAGGGCCCGGCCGACCAGGGTGAACGCCATGACGACGGCGAGGATGGCCAGGCCGGGGATGAGGATGTACCACCAGGCGCCCTCGTTGGCCGCGCCGAAGTCGTACGAGCCGCGAAGCATGGTCCCCCACGAGGTCTTGTTGGCGCTGGCGCCGAGGAAGGCCAGCGTCGACTCGGTCACGATGGCGCTGGCCACCTCCAGCGTGGTGCTGGCCAGCAGCAGCGGCGCCACGTTGGGCAGCACGTGGCGGGTCGTGATGTGCCAGTGGCCGGCTCCGAGCGCCTTGGAGCGCTCGATGTACGGCCTGGACTCCACGGCCAGCGTCTGCGCCCTGATCAGCCGGGCGGTCGACGGCCAGGTGGTGATGCCGATGGCCATGATGATCGTGAACGTGCTGCCGCCCAGGATGGCCGCCAGCACCAGGGCGGTGACCAGCGAGGGCAGGACGAGGAACCAGTCGGTGACGCGCATGAGCACGGCGCCGAGCCAGCCGCGGAAGTGGCCGGCGGCGATGCCGACGACCATGCCGATCACGATGCTCAGCAGGGCGGCGAGGAACCCGATGAGCAGCGACGTGCGCGAGCCCCACCAGACCATCAGCAGGATGGAGCGGCCGGACTCGTCGGTGCCGAACGGGAACGCCGGGCTGGGCGCGTCGAAGTCGTCGCCGGGGGCGTCGACGACGCTGGTCACGCTCTCGTCGATGAACAGCGGCGCGACCAGCGCGAGCACCACGGCGGCGACGAGCACGACCACGCCGGCGACGCCGGCCCGGTGGCCGCGGAAATCGGCCCAGAAGCGGCTCAGCGCCTGCCGCCTGCGGGTCGTGGCGACACTGGTCATGCCGATCTCACTCTCGGGTCGAGCATGTGGTAGACCACGTCGGCCAGCGTGTTCATGACGATCACCGCCACCGTGATCAGCAGGAACGTGCCCTGCATGAGCGTGAAGTCGGGCACGCTGATCGCTTCGTAGAACAGCTGGCCGAGCCCCGGCCAGGTGTAGATCGTCTCGACGGTGACGGCGCCGCCGACCACGAACCCGACGCGCATGAACACCAGCGTCACCGTGGGCAGCAGGGCGTTGGGCACGGCGTGGCGGCGGCGTACGTCGTCGTCGCGCAGCCCTTTGGCCCTGGCCACGGTCACGTAGTCCTGGCTGACCTCCTCCAGCAGCGACGAGCGCATGACCAGGAGGTATTGGGCGTAGACCACGGCGACCAGCGTCAGGCACGGGAGCACCATGTGGGAGGCCACGTCGAGCACGTAGGCGAACCCGTCGGGCGCGTCCACGCTCTCGATGCCGCGGAACGGGAAGATGCCGGGGATCGGCCCGATGCCCACCCCGAAGACCATCATGAGCAGCAGCCCGAGCCAGAACGTCGGCACCGACCACAGCAGCAGCGACGTGCCGGTGGAGAAACGGTCGAACGCGCTGCCGCTGCGCCAGCCGGCCCGCGTGCCCTGCCAGATGCCGAGGCTGACCGCGATGACCAGGCCCGTTCCCGCGAGCAGCAGGGTCGGGCCGAGCCGCTCGCCGATCAGGTCGAGGACGGGCCGCTTGTACTCGTACGACATGCCGAGGTCGAGGCGGAGCGTGTCGCCGACGAACTTGAAGAACTGCTCGATCAGCGGCTTGTCCAGGCCGAGCCGGCTGCGTTCGAGGTCGAGCTGGGCCGGGGTCATGTTGCGGCCCTGCGCCAGGCTGCGTACGGGGTCGCCGGGCAACATCCGGAACAGGAAGAACGTGCCGACGATCACCATGGCGATGCTGAACAGCGCCCCACCGGCCTTCGACAGCGCGTAGCGCAGCGTGCCGCCGCGGGTGGGGCGCTCGTCACCAGGGCCCGCCGCCTGCGCGGCGGCGGGCTCTGCCGCTTCGAGCGGAGCGGTCATTCGCGCTCGTCTGCGACGCTCTTACGCCGCCTGCTCAGGAGGAAGCCGCCCACTCCGATGACCACCACGGCGCCGACGATACCGGCGATGACGCCGGTGTTCGATCCGCCGCCGCCGTCGCCGCCGGCTGCGCCCGCCCCCGTGGCCTTGACGTCGACGGTGTAGAACGGCCAGTAGCCGCTGCCGCCGTAGAGCAGGCCCTTGTTCTCGGGGATGGGGGTGATGCTGGTGATCCGGTCCTTGCGGTAACCCTCGAGGTCGTTCGTGTAGTAGATCGCGATGACCGGGGCGTCGGTGTAGAGGCGCTCCTGCATCTGCTTGATGATCTCGGCCCGCTTGGGCCGGTCGAGCTCCGTCAGCTGCTCCTTGTAGAGCTTCTCGAAGGTCTCGTCACAGTAGAACGACTCGGTGCCGCCGCCCTCGCCGTCCTTGGTGGGCCGGCGCGAGCACAGGTGCGTGGCCAGGACCTCCTCGGGGTCGGGGTTGACCGACCAGCCGCTGATCGCGATGTCGAACAGGCCGGTGTAGCCCGTCTCCTCCGTGAACTTGCTGGATTCGAGCTTCTTGGTGGTCAGCGTGATGCCGATCTCCTTGAAGAAGCCGGTCAGGTATTCGGCGAGCTTGTCCTCGAGCGGGGTGTCGGTGTGGATGCTGAAGCGGAACTCCAGCTTGCGGTCACCGTCGGGCATCGTGCGGACGCCGTCGGCGCCCTTCTTGTAGCCGGCGTCGTCGAGGATCTGGTTGGCCTTGGCCGGGTCGTAGGTGACCTTGGTGTCGCCGGTGGCCTCCCAGAAGAAGTCCTTGTACATCGGCGGCACGATCGAGCCGTCGGCGGGGGCGGCCAGGCCGTCCCACACCTCGTCGACCAGCTTCTGCTTGTCGATGGCGTAGTGCAGCGCCTGGCGCACCTTGACGTCCTTCAGCGCGGGGTGGCCGTCGCCGAGGGGCTTGTCGTCGGTGGTGGTGGCGCCGTGGTTGATCTGCAGGTAGGCCGCGCGCCGGCCCTGGGTGTTCCAGGCCTCGATGTTGGGGTCGTTCTGGATGGCCTTGAACTCCGGCGGGTCCAGCCGGCCGATCAGGTCGATCTCGCCCTTCTGCAGCGCGGCGATCGCGGCCTGCGGGTTGTCGTAGAAGATGACCTGCAGCTCGTCGACCTTGGCCTTGCCCCGCCAGTAGTTGGGGTTGGCCTGCAGCTTGACGTACTGGTCCTTCTTGTGCTCGGTCGCGAAGTACGGGCCGCTGCTCACCGTGGGGTACGTCTCGGCGTCGTGGTTGGCCATGTCGGTGACCGACTCCCAGGCGTGCTTGGGCACGATCGGGACGGGGTTCTCCAGCATGGACGCCTGCGGCGACTTGAGCTTGATCGTCAGCTCCTGGCCGTTGGCCGTGACGCTCTCGAAGTTCTCCACCGCCGGGCCGTTGGCGGTCTTGGCCGCCTCGTCCGTCATGATCTTGTTGAACGTCCAGGCGGCGTCCTCGGCCGTGATCGGCTTGCCGTCGGACCACTTGGCCTCACGGATCTTGAACGTCCACGTGAGGCCGTCCTCCGAGGTCTCCCACGACTCGGCCAGGTCGGCGCTGGGCTGCAGCGTCTTGGAGTCGGGGACCGTGAGGAAGCCGTACATCCAGCGGTGGATCGACGTGGAGACCAGGCGGACCGCCAGGAACGGGTTCATGGAGTCCATCGACTGCGTGGCACCGACGCGAACGATCTTCTTCCCCGCCGTCGGTTCCTGAGCAAGGGCCATTGTCGTGCCCTGACCTGCTACTAAGAGCGCGACGCCCAGCGCAGCCAGGCGTGCGAACCATTTCCTCATACGTGCCTCACCTTCAGGCGGGGGGTTCCTGTGTAGAGAAAGGCACACCATACGGAGACCGTGTGTCAACGCGTGGCGGAAAATTGTTTCATCTTCGTTTCCTTCGGCGGTGTAAATTTTCAACCCGCCGTGCACACCCGTGACCTGGCATCCCACCCTACGGCGGCCCTTCCGGGCACGCGACCGCATACATCCGAACCCACCGGATAGGGGGCGGGAAACAGCCGAAACCAAGGGGGAGATCGCATGATGCAGGGCAAGACCATCGCGTTCCTCGTCGCTCCTGAGGGAGTCGAGCAGGTCGAGCTCACCGAGCCATGGAAGGCGGTCAAGCAGGCGGGCGGCACGCCCAGGCTGATCTCCACCGCGCCCGGCCAGATCCAGGCGTTCAACCACCTGGACAAGGCCGACACGTTCGCCGTGGACTACACGGTGGACAACGCCGACGTGGGATCCTTCGACGGCCTCGTGCTCCCCGGCGGCGTAGCGAACCCCGACTTCCTGCGTACGGCGCCGCAGGCCGTGCAGTTCGCGCGGTCGTTCTTCGACGCGGGCAAGCCGGTGGCGTCGATCTGCCACGCGCCGTGGACCCTGGTCGAGGCGGACGTCGTACGCGGCCGCACGCTGACGTCCTGGCCGAGCCTGCAGACGGACCTGCGCAACGCCGGCGCCACATGGGTGGACCAGGAGGTCGTGGTGTGCACCGCCGGGCCCAACATGCTGGTCACCAGCCGCAAGCCGGACGACCTCAAGGCCTTCTGCCAGGCCTCGGTCGACGCGTTCGGATAGGAGCGCGGAACTGACGGAGAGGGAGGGCGCCGGATCCGGCGCCCTCCCCCGTCGTCGAAGCGTCGTCGAACCGGCGTCAACGCCTTGTCCCCTGGAGAGAAATGGTCTAGGTGTAGACCAAATGGGAGCGTCCTCCATCCCCCCAGGGAGACCTCAGTGACCACTGAAGAGGATTCCAGGCGACTCGCCGAACTCGGCTACAAGCAGGAGCTTGCCCGCACCTGGAGCGGATTCTCGAACTTCGCCATCTCCTTCTCGATCATCTCCATCCTCGCCGGCTGTTTCACCACCTTCGGACAGGCCTGGAACAACGGCGGCCCCATCGCCATCTCCTGGGGCTGGCCGCTGATCTCCGCGTTCATCCTGATCATCGGCTTCTGCATGTCGGAGCTGGTGTCGGCGTACCCGACGGCGGGCGGCATCTACTGGTGGGCCGCCAAGCTGGGCAAGCCGATCCACGGCTGGTTCACCGGGTGGCTCAACCTGATCGGCCTCATCGCCGTCACCGCGTCCGTCGACTACGGCTGCGCGACGTTCCTCAACATCACCATCAACCGGCTGACCGGCGGAGCATGGGAGGGCACGCTCCCGCAGGCGTTCCTGCTCTTCGTGATCGTCCTCGCGCTGCACGCCCTCATCAACATCTACAGCCACCGGCTCATCTCGCTGCTGCAGAACGTCTCGGTCTGGTGGCACGTCGCGGGCGCCGCGATCATCGTCGCCATCCTGATCTTCGCGCCGGACGACCACCAGTCGCTCGGCTTCGTCTTCGGCGGCACCAACGACAGCTCCTTCGGCACCGGCTCCGAAGGGCTGCCCTTCTGGCTGTACGTGCTGCCGCTCGGCTTCCTGCTCACCCAGTACACGATCACCGGCTTCGACGCCTGCGCGCACGTGTCGGAGGAGACGCAGGGCGCGGCCAGGAGCGCCGCCCGCGGGCTGTGGCAGTCGATCTTCTACTCGGCCATCGGCGGATGGATCCTGCTGCTGTCGTTCCTGTTCGCCGCGACGAACGTGGACGCGCTCAACGAGCAGGGCGGCTTCGTCGGCGCCATCTTCGAGACGGCGCTGTCGTCCCCGCTGGCCACCGCGATCTTCGCGATCTCCACGGTCGGCCAGTTCTTCTGCGGGATGAGCTGCGTGACGTCGATGTCGCGGATGACGTACGCGTTCGCGCGTGACGGCGCCATCCCCGGCTGGCGGCTGTGGTCGCGGGTCGACCGCAACCGCACCCCGGTCAACGCCATCCTCGGCGGCTGCGTCACCGCCGCGCTGATCACCCTGCCCGCCCTCTACGCCCCTCCCGGCCTGACCACGCCGGTCGCGTTCTACGCGGTCGTGTCGATCGCCGTCATCGGGCTCTACCTGGCGTTCCTCATCCCGATCTGGCTCCGCCTGCGCATGGGCGACGCCTTCACCCCCGGCCCGTGGACGCTCGGCAGGAAGTACAAGGCGCTGTGCTGGATCGCCTGCGTCGAGATCGTGATCGTGTCGATCTACTTCGTCATGCCGTTCTCGCCCGAGGGCGTGCCCGGCAACCCGGACTTCACGTGGACATCGGTCAACTACGCGCCGATCGCGGTGGGGGTGGTGCTGATCGGCATCGCGCTGTGGTGGGTGCTGTCGGCCCGCCACTGGTTCACGGGCCCCCGCCGTACGATCGACGAGGTCCCCGTCCCCTGACGCTCATCGTGGGTACGGCTCCCCGCGGGCCGTACCCACTGCTAGCGTCCTGCCCATGGCAGCGCTTTGACATCCTCGCAGCGCTTTCGGAGGGTCGATCCCGGGGCATCTGACCCGGTCAGGAGGCTTCGAAGGCGGCGGCCACGGCCGCGCGGACGTCGGCCATCGAGGCGGCGCCCAGTTCGCGCCTGAGCGAGGTCATGTCGACGTCGGGCATCCCGCAGGCGACCGCCCAGTTCCACGGCGTGAGGTCGCCGTCGACGTTGAGCGCGAACCCGTGGCTGGTGACGCCCCGGCTCTGCCGCATCCCGATGGAGACGACCTTGCGGCCGGTCTCGGCCGTCCAGACGCCGGTGAGCAGCTCGGAGCCGGGCGGCGTGTCGCGGCGCTCCGCCGGCAGGCCCAGCTTGCCCAGCGCCTCCACCATCCGCAGCTCCACCTCGCGGACGTAGTCGACGATGCCCTGGTCGTCGTCGAGCTTGACGATCAGGTAGCCGACGAGCTGGCCCGGCCCGTGGTAGGTGAGCTGCCCGCCGCGCCCGGTCTCGACCACGGGGATGCCGCGCGCCGGGTCGGGCAGGTGGTCGAGCGGGGTGCGGCGGCCGACCGTGTAGACGGAGGGGTGGCTCAGCAGCCAGAGCGTGTCCGGTCGTTCGTCCCGCTGGCGCTGCCCGACCAGGTCGGTCATGCGTTCCATAGCCTTGTCGTAGTCGACGAGCTCATCCTCGATGAGCGTCAGCGGCCTAGCCCTCATGGCTTCGAGGATATGCCGGGTCGCGAACGGGAAGTACACCGCCTTCCCGGCCCCCTGTCCATAACCCTGATCCGGCGCACGCAGCCCCTGGCTCGGGCCATGCGAACATCAGGACCCGTTGATCGGCTTCTCCGCCACGAACAGTCCACGGCCCGGCGCGGTGATCAGAAGGCCTTCCGCCTTGAGCACGTCGAGCGCCTTCTTCACGGTGTTCCGCGACAGACCGGTCATCTCTTCGAGCTCCGTCTGGGACGGCACCTTCCGGCCAGGCTGGAACTCGCCGGACTTGATCCGGGCGCGCAGAGCGTCCGCGAGTTGCAGGTAGGGCGCTTGCAGCCCATCCGGGTCAATCTTCACGACCAGGAGGTTAGGCGGCCAGGTTCGGGTCGAGATAGGCAGGCCCGGCCCTGGCCAGCCATGGCCTAGTTGCCTAGGATGCCGCTCGTCCACCGGACCCCCGGACCACGCGTATCGCGTCAGGAGATATGACTCATGGCCGAGCTTCCCGACTTCCACGGTCCGCATATCGGTCCTTATCGGGCCGATGCCGAGCTGGTCGACTGGCGTGACCCGTACCCACGCTTTGAGCGAGTGCGGATCAAGCGGCACACCTGCGGCTGCAAGGCACGCATCCTCGAGCTCTGCACGGCCGCAGGGCTGGCCTGGGTGCGCAAGACCGACCGGCTGGAGGCCGGTTCGCTGGTGTGGGAAACCCCTCCAGGAAGGTGGGTAACGTTGAGAAGCTTTGGACGAAGCTCCTCAACGGCCAGGCCAGGTAGCGCCGTCATCGCGCCCAAGGTCGCAGCCCTGCGGGACACCCATCCGTACCGGCAACGTCCAGCCTTGTAACCCTTCGGCCACTTCTCACCAAGCAGGGGTGTCAATCGACGAAGGGAGCATGGCCGGTGCGTCGCAAACAGCCGAAGATCGCCACGGATCCTGTGGCTTTCGAGGCCTTCTACCGGCGACATGTCGATGCCGTCACCCGCTTTCTCGCCCGCCGCGTCGACGACCCGCACACGGTCGCGGACCTGGTGGCCGAGGTGTTCATCGCGGTGCTCGACTCGGCCCACACCTACCGGGCCGACCTGGGCACGGAGATCGCATGGTTGTACGGCGTGGCCCGCAACACGATCTCAGCCGAGCGACGGCGGGCCTACCGGCAGCACCAGTTGACGGACCGCATGAGCGGCCGCCGGCAACTGGCCGCCGACGACGTCGCCAGGCTCGAGGAGCGCATCGACGCGGAGCGGGACGCCAGGAAGGCCTTCGCGGCCATGGAGGAGCTGCCGGAGGGGGAGCGCGCCATGCTGGAGCTGGTCGCCATCGACCAGCTCACGGTCACGGAGGCGGCGCACGCCCTCGGCATCCGTCAGGGCGCCGCCAAGGTACGCCTGCATCGCGCCCGCCAGACGCTACGCAACCTGTCCTTCGTCATGGATGGAGCACGATGAATTTCGAGGAGCAGTTGCTGATGGATCTGAAGACCGAGATCGCGGTCCGCGCCGACCGGCGTCGTCGCCTCACCCGCACGCGGTCCGTGCTGGGAGTGGCCGGAATGGCCGCCGTGGCCGCCGTCGCCGTACCCCTGCTGACCGGCACCGGGACACCCGCGTACGCCGTGAGCACGAACACCGACGGCACGATCAGCGTCGAGATCAACGAGTTCAGGGACGCCGACAAGCTGGAGGGCGACCTCAAGGAGGCCGGCGTCCAGGCCGACGTCAGCTACGTGCCGATCGACAAGCAGTGCGAGCCGGGGCGCGGGGCGATCGTCGGCGGGGAACCGGCCGGCATCGAGGAGTTCCGCAAGTCCGTGAGCTACAAGGCCGCCCGCGTCCGGAAGGGAGGCGTCGACATCGACCCCCGGTACGTCGCCAAGGGCCAGACCCTCGTCATGGAGTTCGCCGAGAACAAGGAGAGCTCCGGCGGGCCGAACATCACCGCGCGCTTCAAGGCTCAGGTGATCGCCGGGCCGGTCAAGCCCTGCACCCTCGTCGACTGGAACGTCACGCCGTAACGGACGCTTCACGGGAACTGCGTCGAAAGGGAGGGCCGAGGGTTCCGGCCCGGCGTAGCGGTGGCCCGGCTCCGGAATCGGGGCCGGGCCACCACGCCGTGAACGCCCGGCCGTTACTCCGGTGTTAGCGCAACCTCAGAAGACTGCCTCCTCGAAACCGGCCCCTCGGAAGGGAGCCGGACCGGAAGGAGCAGCAAGATGGAACACCTGCCCAGCGCTGAAGGCGCGGAAGTCCGTCCCAGCGGACGAAGAGCCTGGCACCGAGCGGCCCGGCTCATGAAAGATCATCCCCTCACCTGCTATTTCCTCATGACCTTCACTCTGTCCTGGTGCTGGATGGGCCTGGCGTTCGGCGTTCTGCGGCTCCCCATGATGGGAGTCGGCGGAATCCTGGGACCGCTGATCGGGCCGTGCCTGTCCGCCTCTCGGAGAGGAACCGGGGTGGCGCGGCTTCGCTCTGCCGGGCCTTCAGGACCGCCTCGGCCCCCTGCTCGGATCGCTGCTGCTCGGGGCGTTGCACGCCATCTGGCACCTGCCTGTCTTCCTGCTGGTTCCCGGCTACAACGGCAGCCCGACGGACCTGCCGGGCATGCTCGTCGTGTTCGCGTGGTTCACGGCCGGCGTCACCGCAGGGGCGGTGACCTTCACGTGGCTGTTCAACAACACGCGCGGCAGCCTGCTCATAGCGATGCTGCACCACGCGACCGCCGGCTGCGTGGGTTTCGTGGTGCAGGGCTTCTTCGCCGGCGCGGATGTACGCGACGCTCTGGGCCAGGTCCGTACGCCCTGCAGATCGCCCTGGCGCTGGTCATCATCGCGGCCACTCGGGGACGCCTCGGTTACGGACGCCACCGGCGCGAGATCGGCGCCCCCGGAACCGACGACCGGCGCTCCGAGGGCTACGCCGCCCGGTAACCCTTCGGCTCCTCGGGGACGAGGATCCACATCGCCACGTAGACCACCCAGAGCGGCCCCGGGATGAGCGAGAGCAGCAGCCAGAGGATCCGGACGAGGGTGGGAGGAAGGCCCATCTTGTCGGCGAGACCGCCGCAGACGCCGGCCAGAATCCTGTGCTCTCTTGAGCGGTACATGCTATGCCTCCGTGTGGTTACGACCTACCCGTACAACGGACGAGCGGCCCGACGGACTCCCGTCAGGAACCCTGAGAAAACCCTGTAAGGGTCAGCCACTCTTCTGCCATGCCCAGATGTCGGCTGGTCAGGCCCCGCATCGGGTCCACGTGGATGAGCAGGAAGTCGGTCAGCCCCTGACGCACCCTGAGATAGTTCTCGTCCTCTGCCCACACCTGGTCGTCGAACCACACGAACGGCCGCCGCCCGGCGTAGGCGGCCACGTGCGGGGTCTTGAACATCTCGCCGTGCTCGCTCGGGGGGTCGGTGGTCAGCGGGATGACGGGGAGCGAGGGCAGGCCGATCCTGGGCGCGATCCAGTCGTTGGCGTGCTGCTCCCACGTGGTCGCCCAGGCCAGCTCGGACCCGGTGGCGATGGCCAGGTCGAGCAGCCTGCGACCGTGCCGGGGGTTGAGGTGCACGGTGTAGACCTCGCCCCCGATCGTGCACCGGTAGCGCCGGTAGCCGGGCGTCGGCCGGCCCATCGGGTTGAGCACGCCGTCGACGTCGAGCAGCAGCAGCGGCTTCACAGCGGGGCTCCTGCCCGATGTTCCTGCGGGCTGACGCCGTGGACGCGCTTGAACGCCGCGCTCAGCGCGAACGGGCTGCCGTAGCCGACTTTCCTGGCGACCGAGCCGATCGTGGTGCCGGGCTCGCGCAGCAGGTCGGCGGCCAGGGCCAGCCGCCAGCCGGTGAGGAAGGCCATCGGCGGCTCGCCGACCAGCTCGGTGAAGCGCCTGGCGAGGGACGCCCTGGACACGCCCACCTCGGCGGCCAGCCCGGCCACCGTCCAGGGACGGGCGGGGTCGTTGTGCATCATCCGCATGGCCCGGCCCACCACCGGGTCGCCCATGGCGCGGAACCAGCCGGGCGCCTCGTGGGTGGCGAACCACGCCCGCAGCACCGCGATGAGCAGCACGTCGAGCAGCCGGTCGAGCACGGCCTCCTGACCGGGCTCGTCCTTGACGATCTCGTCGGTGAGCAGCGCGATGATCGGTCCGCCGGGCTGCTCGATCAGCCGGGGCAGCGCTTCGAGCAGCCTCCTGCTGACCGCGCCCTCCAGGTTGTAGGTGCCGGTCAGCAGGACGGTGCCGCCGTCGGGGTCGTTGCCCCACGTGCGCACGCCCAGGTCCATCGTCCCGGCGAGCGGCCGTCCGTCGGGCGTCGCGCAGTGCTGGCCGGGGTGGATGACGACCTGCGGCTCGGTGCCGGGATGGTCGGCCACGGTGTACGGCTCCGGCCCCCGGACGACCGCGACCTCGCCCGGCAGCAGGCGTGCCGGTGCGCGCCCGTCGAGCACGATCCACGACTCGCCCGACACCTGGGCGATCACCGACAGCGGGGCCTCGTCCTGGATGCGCAGCGACCAGGGCGGATCGAGGACCGAGCGGAGCAGGAAGGCGCCGCGGGCACGCGGGCCGTCGAGAAGCGCCGCGAGCTGGTCCATGGGTCAGACGATCGCATAGGGGGTTGCGCATCTCAACCACGGACAGCCGTACGGATATCGTCAGCGGACGGCCGCGGCCGGGCAACTGCTCGGCCCCCGTTTCCGCTAACCTCACCTCGTCACTCCCGCTTTCTCGGAAGGTTTCGTCGTGATCGGCTGGCTAGAAGCGGTGGTGCTGGGGCTGATCCAGGGGCTCACGGAGTTCCTGCCGATCTCCTCCAGCGCCCACATCCGTGTGGTCTCCGCTTTCGCCGGCTGGCAGGATCCGGGGGCGGCGTTCACCGCGGTCATCCAGCTCGGCACCGAGACGGCCGTGCTCATCTATTTCCGCACGGAGATCTGGGAGATCATCTCCACCTGGACCCGCTCCCTGTTCGTCAAGGAGCTGCGCGGCCACTGGGCGGCCCGCATGGGGTGGTACATCATCGCCGGCTCGCTGCCCATCGGCATCCTCGGCGTGCTGCTGAAAGACCAGATCGAGACCGTCTTCCGCGACCTGCGGCTGGTCGGCACCACGCTGATCGTCTTCGCCTGCATCCTGTGGCTCGCCGACCGCACCGCCCGCAACAAGCTCACGCTGGAAAAGCACCTGAGCCTCCCCCACGCCCTCGTCTACGGCTGCGCCCAGGCACTCGCCCTGATCCCCGGCGTGTCCCGCTCGGGCGGCACGGTCACCGCCGGCCTGCTCCTCGACTACCGCCGCGAGGACGCCGCGAAATACTCGTTCCTGCTCGCCATTCCCGCCGTCCTGGCCTCAGGCGTGTACGAACTGCGCGAGATCGGCGAAGGCCCCGCCCCCGCGTGGGGGCCCACCATCCTGGCCACGATCATCTCGTTCGCCGTCGGCTATCTGGCCGTGGCCTGGTTCCTGAGATACATCAGCACCCACCGCTTCACCCCGTTCGTGATCTACCGGATCATCCTCGGGTTCTTCGTCATCCTGGCGGTCACGTTGGGGTGGCTCCCGGCCAACGGCTGAGCGTGCGGGGATAGCGGCTGCACAGGGCGAAGACGGCGGCGAACAACGTCCAGGCGGCGACGTACGCGACGGGGTGGGCCCAGGCGTCGCCGACGAGGTCGGACAGCGCGGCGCGGCCCTCGAAATAGCAGACCAGACCGCCGATCGCGCCCGGGATCGCGCCCCACCAGCGCCGCCACCACACCTCGTGCGTGACCACCTCGAAGACCACGAGGGCGATCGGGCCGCCGAGGAGGAACCTCATCCCCGGCGGGTCCGACATGAGCGCGGCGATCACCATGACCGCCACCGCGGAGCCGGCCGTCAGCAGGACGACGGCCCCGAAGGGGGCGGGCTCGTCGCGCGGGTCGGTCTCGGGCGGTGAGGGGGCGCCTTCGGGCCGCGGGGCGCCGGCGGGCACGGACTCGTCACGGGGGTCGTTGTCGTCAGGCATGGCGACCATTCTGGCCGACGTCCCCGAGCGCCTCCGCGGGCTGCTCGCGGCCTCGCAGATGATCAGCATGGCTATGATGCGCTACATCCTCAAGGTCTGTCCGCTCGCCTCATTGCCCGCCCACCTGGTGCGGCCACGGTGGCGCCCGTCATCCTCTCCCTGGAGGAGATCACGGGGGTCGCCACGGCCCGGTAGGTGGCCAGCGTGAACAGCAGTGCCGCGAGCCCCAGCCCGGTGGACAACACGATCACGCCCGTCCTGCCGTACCAGCCGAGTGCCGCGCCGCCCGCCAGGCCGGCCACGAACAACCCGAGATACTGCGCCGACGACAGCAGGCCCAGCCCGACCGAGACGTTGTCCGGCACCGCGGCGACGGTCCTGAACTGCTGGGCGGGCGCGACCAGCCAGCCGAGCGCGCTCCACAGGAACGCCCACACCAGCGCGACGGGCAGCGCCAGGTTCGCGACGGGCACGAGGGCCAGGAAGACGGTGCCGGTCACCAGCGCGATCAGGATCATGCGGCGCGGGCCGTACGCGTCGGTGAGGCGCCCGCCGAGCGTGTTGCCGACCACGGCGCCCAACCCCCACGCCCACAACACGGCGGTCAGCGGCAGGTCGAACAGAGACCCGAGATAGGTGTAGGCGGCGAAGCTCGCGGCGAACATCAGCACGTGCGTGCCCAGCACCGCCAGCACCCGCCGGTCGGCCAGCGGCACGAACCGCTCCTTGAGCCGCCCCGACATCGGGATCGCGACGTCGGGCACCAGGGCGGCCACCCCGGCGAGCCCGGCCACCCCGAGCCCGGTGACCAGCCAGAGCGTGGCCCGCCAGCTCGTGGCGCCGCCCAGCCAGGTGCCGAGTGGCACGCCGACCGCGGACGCCAGGCTCACCCCGCCGATCACCAGCGCCAGCGCGCGACCCCGGCGTTCCGGCGGGCTCAGCGCGCTCGCCACGGCCGACGCGGTGGGCGTGAACATGGCGGCGCCCGCGGCGGCGAGCACGCGGGTGGCCAGGACCATCGCGTACGTCGGCGCCAGCGCGGTCAACGCGTTCCCCACCACGAACACGCCCATCCCCGCCAGCAGCAACGTCCTGCGGGGCAGCCGCGCGGTCAGGGCGGCGAGCAGGGGCGAGAGCACCGCGTACGCCAGCGCGAACACGGTCATGAGCTGGCCGGCCGCCGCTGTGGAGATGCCGAGGTCCGCCGAGATGGGCGGCAGGAGTCCGGCGGTGACGAACATGCCCGTACCGATCGCGAAATTTCCGGCGGCCAGCGGGTAGAGCCGTGTGCTCAAGGAAGCCTCCATCCGTACAGTTGGACGCCCATCAAACTGTCGCATTGTTTTATGGTTGTCAAACAATGCGACAGAGATAGGATGGGATCCATGCGCCTGCTCCCGCACCCGGCGACCGAGGACATCGAGCTCACCGAGGTCCTGCGGGCACTCGCCGACCCCGTCCGGCTGAAGATCGTCGCCCGGCTGGCCACGGTCGGCACGATGACGTGCGGAGAGGCCACCGACCACCTCGGCGTGCACAAGTCGACGGCCTCACACCACCTCCGGGCGCTCAGGGAGGCCGGCGTCGTCTGCACCAAGCAGGAGGGCCGGCTGAAATACATCAACCTGCGCCGCGGCGACCTCGACGCCCGATTCCCCGGCCTGATCGACTCGATCGTCACCGCCTCCCGCGACGACTCGGTCCCGGCCGACTCCGGCGACCGGCCGGTCCCCGCCGCGTCCGGTGACGACCCGACCCTCACCCCGACCCTCACCCCGACCCTCACCCCGACCCTCACCCCGACCCTCACCCCGGCCGGCGAGCGCGGCCGGCGCTGACCCGCTCGCAATGACCGGCCCCGACCTGCCCATCCGCCACGTCCTGCCCGAGCTGCTCGGCACGCTCGGCCGGCACGGCGCCACCGTCCTCACCGCCCCACCCGGCACCGGCAAGACGACGGTCGTCCCGCTCGCCCTGGCCGAGGCCGGGATGCGGGTGCTGGTGGCCGAGCCGCGGCGCCTGGCCGTGCGCGCGGCGGCCCGGCGCATGGGCGTGAGCTACACGATCCGCGGCGAGCGCCACACGGGCGCCGACCCCAGGGTCGAGGTCGTCACCACCGGCGTGCTCCTCCAGCGCCTCCAGCGGGACCAGGAGCTGGCCGGGGTCGACGCGGTCATGCTCGACGAGTGTCACGAGCGTCACCTCGACGCCGACACAGCGCTGGCGTTCCTCCTCGACGTACGCGACACGCTCCGGCCCGACCTGCGACTGCTGGCCACGTCCGCCACCGCCGACGCGGGCCCGTGGTCGCGGCTGCTCGGCGGGCCCGTCGTCGCGGCCACCGGCGCCACGCACCCGGTCGAGACCGTGTGGGTGCCGCCGCCGCGCCCGATCACCCCGCCGCACGGCCTGCGCGTCGATCCCGCCCTGCTGTCCCACGTCGCCGCGACGGTGCGCGTCGCGCTCGCGGAGCGGGACGGCGACGTGCTGTGCTTCCTGCCCGGCGTCGGCGAGATCGCGAAGGTCGCAGGGCTGCTGGCGGGGGCCGGGGTGGAGGTCCTGCAGGTGCACGGCCAGGCTCCGGCCCGCGTCCAGGACGCCGTGTTGTCGCCCGGCACCGCCCGCAGGGTGGTGCTGGCCACGTCGGTCGCCGAGTCGAGCCTGACCGTCCCCGGCGTACGGGTGGTGGTCGACTCGGGGCTGGCCCGCGAGCCGCGCACCGACCACGCCCGCGGCCTCGGCTCGCTCACCACGGTCAGGGTCTCGAAGGCGTCGGCGGACCAGCGGGCCGGGCGGGCGGGCCGCGAGGCGCCCGGCACGGTCTACCGCTGCTGGCCGGCGGCCGACCACGAGCGCCTCGCCGACCACCCGCGGCCGGAGATCGTGCTGGCCGACCTGACCGGGTTCGCGCTGCAGGCGGCCTGCTGGGGCACGCCGGACGCGTCCGGCCTTGCGCTCCTCGACCCGCCGCCGGCCGCCGCGATGTCCGCCGCCACCCGCGTCCTGGAGGCTCTCGGGGCCGTGGAAGGGCGGCGGGTGACCGGCCGGGGGCGGCGGATGGCGCTCGCCGGCGTGCACCCGCGCCTGGCCCGCGCCCTGCTCGACCTCGGGCCGCGCGCCGCCGAGGTGGTGGCCCTGCTGTCGGAGCAACCGCCGCGCGACGCGGGCGACGACCTGGTGGAGCTCTGGCGTACGGCCCGGCGCGGCGGCACCCCGTACGCGGCCCGCTGGCGCCAGGAGTCCGGCCGCCTCCGGCGCACCGCCACCACGGCCGGACCACCCACCCACAACGGAACCACCGAGCCGTCCACCCCCAACGGGACCGCAGAACCGTCTGCCCACGACGGAACCGCAGGGGCGGCCGCGCACGCGGGAGCCTCGGGGGCGGATGACGCGCTGGCCGGGGTGGCGGTGGCGCTGGCGTTTCCCGAGCGGGTGGCGCGCAGGCGGGGTGGCGGGTATCTCATGGCGTCAGGCACGCGGGCCCAGCTCGCCGAGGGTTCGAAGCTGGCCACCGCCCCCTGGCTGGCCATCGCCGTCGCCGACCGCCCGGCCGGGTCGGCCTCGGCCCGCATCAGGCAGGCGGTCGTGATCGACGAGGCCACCGCCAGGCTGGCCCACCCCGTCACCACGGAGGACGAGGTGGCCTGGCGGGTCCCGCCGGGTGAGCGCCGCGGTGACGTGTCCGCCCGCCGGGTGGAGCGCCTGGGCGCGATCGAGCTCTCCTCCACCCCGCTCAAGGACGCCGACGTCCGCGAGGCCATCCTGTACGGCCTGCGCACGGAAGACGTACTGACCTGGACGAAGCAGGCCAGGGACCTCAGAGACCGCATGGCCTTCTGCCACCGCGCGATCGGCCCGCCCTGGCCCTCGACGGACGCGCTCATCGACCTGGCCGACCAGTGGCTCGAACCCGAGCTGTCCAGGGCCCGCCGCCGCGCCGACCTCGAACGCATCGACGTGGCTTCAGCGCTGCGGCGCCTGGTCCCGTGGAGCGAGCGTCTGGAGACGGCCGCTCCCGAACGCGTCGAGGTCCCGAGCGGCTCCCGCATCCGCGTGGACTACTCGGGCGAGCAGCCGGTGCTGGCGGTGAAGCTGCAGGAGTTGTTCGGCCGGCAGGAGACACCGGAGATATCCGGTGTGCCGGTCCTGGTGCACCTGCTCTCTCCGGCGGGCCGGCCGGTGGCGGTCACGGCGGACCTGGCGTCGTTCTGGCGGGACGGCTACCGGTCCGTACGCGCCGAGCTCCGCGGCCGCTACCCCAAGCACCCGTGGCCCGAGGACCCCCTCACCGCGCCACCGACTAGACGTACGACGAGGCGCGGAGCATGAGCGACCGGCTGGCGGAGGCGGTTCGCGACAACGCCGGGTGGTGCGACCTGATGTGCCGCGCCCACGGTTCTCCCGGCACGTTCACCGGCAGGGCCTGGACGAACGCCGTCAGGACCCCGCTCTTCTATCCGGACGCCGTCACCCTCTCCCCCTCCGCGACGGCGGCCGACGTGCTCGACCGCATCGACTCCGGCCCCGGCGCCTCGGTCAAGGACAGTTACGCCACGCTCGACCTGCCCGGGTTCGACGTGCTGTTCGAGGCCCAGTGGTTGTGGCGGTCCGCTCCCGGACGGACGGACGCCAGCCGGACGGGCACCGGACCGGCGGCCCGGCGTCGCCCGGGTGCCGGAATCGGATGGGAGGTCGTCGGCGACGCGGCCACGCTCGCCGACTGGGAGCGGACGGCCTTCTCCGGCGAGGTACGCGGCCTCTTCCCGGCCTCGCTCCTCGGCCACGTGGGGATCCTCTGCGGCCGGATCGACGGTGAGGTCGTCTGCGGCTCGGTGCTCACCCCGAGCGGTGCGGTGGCGGGCGTCTCCAACGTGTTCGCCTCCGGCTGCGACCTGGACACCGCGTGGGCGGGCACGGTCGCCATGGCGGCCTCCCTGTTCCCCGGCCGCCCGCTGGTCGGCTACGAGAGCGACCACGAGACCGCCGTGAGACACGGCTTCACCCCGATCGGTCCTCTCCGGGTGTGGCTCAAGAGGTGAGCACGGCCGCCCGCCGAACCGAGGTGTACGGCGCGGGACCCTCGGCGGGCGGGGTCCCAAGGGGAGATCGGCCAGAGGGCGGTTCAGGGCAGGAGGTCGTCCAGGGTCGGGCCGGGCACGGCGGGGAAGCTCTCGGACCCCACCCCCACGTCCTTGAACCCGCTGGACGTGGCGATGCACACCACGGGCCCGTCGAAGTCGCGCCCGAGCCGCCGGTAACCGGCCACCCCCGCCGCCCCCGACAGCTCCTGCCACATCCCCTGCCGGGCCAGGTCGCGCTGCGCGGTGCGCAGCTCGTCGTCGGTCAGCAGCACCGCCTCACCGCCGCTGTCCCGCACGGCCAGCACCCCGCGGTGGCCGCCGACCGGCCCGGCGATGCCGTACGCGTCGCTCCGCCCGAGCTCGACGATCGCGGCGGGCGCACCGGTGGCCAGCGCCCTGGCGTGGGGGCCGCCCGCGGCGGTCTCGCAGGAGAACATCCGCGGCAGGGTGTCGGCGAGCCCGAGCCGCCGCAGCTCCGTGAACCCCTTCCACACCCCGTAGAGCAGCTCGGCGTAGCCGGTGGGCGCGAAGACGGCCGCGGGCGCCCGATCGAGCTGCCGGAACAGCTCGTACGCGATCGTCTTGTAGCCCTCGGGCCCGAACGGGTGCCCGGTGTGCGTCACGGTCTGGTTGCTGACAGGGTGGTAGCCGAGCCGCTCGACGACCTCCCGCAGCAGCGGCCAGCGCGCCTCGACGGGCACGGACACGACCTTGGCCCCGTACGCCCGCGCGAAGGCCTGGACGGCGGGCGGCGACGCGGCGGAGGTCAGCACGATGGCGGGCAGGCCGGCCCTGGCCGCGTAGGCGGCGGCGGAGGCGCCGTGGTTGCCGGAGGAGGCCACGACGATGCCGGGCGCGCCCGAGGCGAGGGCGGCGCTCACGGTGACCCGGTTGAGGCGGTCCTTGTGCGACCAGGTGGGGTTGCGCGACTCGTCCTTGACGTGCACGCCGTCGAACGCCACCAGCGGTGTCCCGCCCTCCCCCAGCGTGGGCGCCTCCAGGGGCGGCAGGAGCGGCGACCAGCGCGCGATGTCGGCGCCCGGCTCCTGCGCGAAGAGGCCCGGGTCGACCCGGTCGTAGTCGTAGTCGACGTCGAGGGGATAGGCGATCTCGGCGGTGCTGGTCCGAGGGCAGCCCCGGGTCAGCAGCGGGAACAGCGGATATTCCGCCGAGGGGTCACCGAGGGAACGCTGGCGGCGGGCGAGAGACGGTCCGTTCACGCGTACCGACTCTAATCAGACTCGCAACCGCATGGGAAAAGCTGCACACTCTAGTCATGTTGTGGGCAGGCAGGTCCGCTGTCGAGATCGCGACGGCCGTCAGGAGCGGGGACGTCACGGCCGCGACGGTCGTCGAGGAGCATCTCCACGCCATCTCGGAGCGAGATCCTAGATTACGGGCGTTCCGGCTGGTCCGGGAGCAGGCGCTGGACGAGGCACGGGCGTTGCAGAAGCGGCGCGACCTCGCGGAGCTGCCGCTCGCCGGCGTGCCGGTGGCGGTCAAGGACAATCTGGAGGTGGCCGGTGCTGCCATGCGCTCCGGGTCCAGGGCGACGCCGGACGTGCCCGCGCGGCAGGATCACGAGACGGTGGCGCGCCTGCGCGCGGCGGGTGCGGTGGTCGTCGGCCTGACGAACCTGCCCGAGCTGGGGCTGGTCGCGTTCGGCGACAGCGCCTACGGCATCGCGCGCAACCCGTGGGATCTGGCGCGCACGCCCGGCGGCTCGTCGGCGGGCAGCGCCGCGGCCGTGGCGGCGGGCATGGTGCCGCTGGCGCTCGGCAACGACGGCATGGGCTCGGTACGCATCCCGGCGGCGTGCTGCGGGGTGCTGGGCATCAAGCCGGGCACTGGGCTGGTGCCGCCGCCCTCCGACGACTGGGACCGGTTGTGCGAGAACGGCCCGCTGGCCCGTACGGCGCCGGACCTGGCGCTGGCGCTGTCGGTGCTGGCCGGGGACCCGTCGCTGGCCCAGGCGTGGCGGTCGGGGCGGCGGGAGGAGCCGAGCCCGCGCATGTTGCGCTCGGTCTGGGCCGACGACGACACGGTGTGGGAGCCGCAGCCGCCGTCCGACGGCCCGGAGCCGTTCGACCTGCGGGTGGCCTACGCCGCGCAGCCGCTCCCGCCGGGCCTGACCGTGGACAAGGAGTTCCAGGCCGCCGTACGCGCGGCGAGTGAGACGTTGCGCGTGGCCGGGCACACGGTGGTCGAGCACACCCGCAAGCTGCCCGGCTGGCTGGGCCCGGCGTCGGTCGCGGCGTGGCTGGTCAGGACCGCGGCGGCGGCGGACGGCCTGGACAGGAGCCGGCTGGAGCGGCGTACGCGGGCGCTGAGCCGCGCGGGCCGGGCCCTCGGCGCGCTCAAGCTGGACGGCGCGCGCGGTCGCGAGCGCTGGAGCGGCTACGGCGCCGACCAGTGGTTCGGCAACGCCGACGCCATGGTCATGCCCGCCCTGGCCGCGATCCCGCCCATGGCCGACCGCTGGGGCGGGCGCGGTTTCGTGCGCAACGCAGTGACCAACGTCAGGTACGCCCCCGCCACCGGCGCGTGGAACATGTGCGGCTGGCCCGCGATCACCGTGCCGATCGCCACGCATTCGACCGCGCTGCCCATCGCGGTGCAGATCGTCGCCCCGCCCGGCGGCGAGCCTCATCTGCTCGGCCTGGCGGCCCAGTTGCAGGCCGCCCACCCGCCGCTCCGCCCGCCGGGTCTCGGTTTCTGACGGCCGGCCCTTCCTGAGGGGCCGGTGGGGACCACGGCGTCCCCCGGCCTGGATCGGGAGACGCCGTGGGATGACGGGGTCAGATGCCGATCGGGTGCCAGACGGTCTTGGTCTCCAGGAACCGGGTCATCCGCCCGAGCCCGGGGTCGGCCGTCCAGTCCTCCGGCGCGGGCCGCAGCACGCGTTTGAGGTTCTCCGCCGCCGCCTGCTCGCACCGCAGCGCGAGGTCGGCGTCGTCGACCCCGGTCAGGTCGAGCCCGTTGACGTCCATGTGGGCGGCCAGCCAGGGGGCCAGCTCGGCCTGCGACCCGGTGAGGATGTTGACCACCCCGCCCGGCAGGTCGGAGGTGGCCAGCACCTCGGCCAGGGTGATCGCCGCGAGCGGGGACGGCTCGGAGGCCACCACCACGCACGTGTTGCCGGTGACGATCACCGGGGCGACCACCGACACCAGCCCGAGCAGCGGATCGGCGGGCGCCACCACGGCCACCACGCCGGTCGGCTCGGGCGACGACAGGTTGAAGTACGGGCCCGCCACCGGGTTGGCCGCGCCGTGCACGGCGGCGATCTTGTCGGACCACCCCGCGTACCAGACCAGCCGGTCGACCGTCGCGTCGACCCGCTCGGCCGCCGCCCGCCTGCCGCCGCCGAGCTCCTCGGCGAACTGGCCGCGCCGGCCCTCCAACATCTCGGCCACGCGGTAGAGGATCTGCCCCCGGTTGTAGGGGGTGGCGCCCGACCAGCCGGGGAACGCCTTGCGGGCGGCCACCACGGCGTCGCGGGCGTCCTTGCGCGAGGCGCGCGAAGCGTTGGCGAGGAAGTCGCCCTTGGCCGAGGTCACCGGGTAGGACCTCCCACTCTCCGAGCGCGGGAACGCCCCTCCGATGTACAGCTTGTAGGTCTTTCTGACGGACAACCTACTCATCGCCGCGCCCCCTCCACGTGGACTCCTGCGAGATCTGGACCTGCACGAAGACCTGGCCGCACCGGCTCACGCCGCAGCGGTGGGCGAACCAGCCGGTGCGCACGGGGCGCCCGACCCTGGCGAAGGCGTGCCCGTCCGCGGGCTGCGCGCGACGGGCGCGGCGCAGCCCGCACCTGGAGCCGGGCCTGCGGCCCGGTTGGTGACGCTCACACATCGAGGTACGCCTCCAGCCCGTGCAGCCCGCCTTCCCTGCCGTACCCGGACTCCTTGTAGCCGCCGAAGGGCGAGGCCGGGTCGAACTTGTTGAACGTGTTGGCCCAGACGACCCCGGCCCTGAGCCGGTCGGCCATCCACAGGATGCGCGAGCCCTTCTCCGTCCAGATGCCGGCGGACAGCCCGTACGGGGTGTTGTTGGCCTTCTCGACGGCCTCGGCGGGCGTGCGGAAGGTCAGCACGGACAACACGGGACCGAAGATCTCGTCCCTGGCGATGCTGTGCGACTGCGCGACCCCGGTGAAGACGGTGGGCGGGAACCAGAAACCCTTGTCCGGCAGCTCGCAGGCGGGCGACCAGCGCTGCGCGCCCTCGCTCTCGCCGAGGTCGCTCAGCGAGCGGATCTTCGCGAGCTGCTCGGCCGAGTTGATCGCGCCGATGTCGGTGTTCTTGTCGAGCGGGTCGCCCAGCCTGAGCGTGCTCAGCCGCCTGCGCAGCGACTCCAGCACCTCATCGTGGACGGACTCCTGCACCAGCAGCCGGGACCCGGCGCAGCACACGTGGCCCTGGTTGAAGAAGATGCCGTTGACGATGCCTTCGACGGCCTGGTCGACGGCGGCGTCCTCGAACACGATGTTGGCCGCCTTGCCGCCCAGCTCAAGGGTCAGCTTCTTGTCGGTGCCCGCCACCGCGCGCGCGATGATCCGTCCCACCTCGGTGGAGCCGGTGAAGGCCACCTTGTTCACGTCGGGGTGGCCTACCACGGCGGCGCCGGTCTCGCCCGCGCCGGTCACGATGTTGACCACTCCCGGCGGCAGGTCGGCCTGGCGGCAGATGTCGGCGAAGGCCAGCGCGGTCAGCGGCGTCGTCTCGGCCGGCTTGAGCACCACCGTGTTGCCGCAGGCCAGCGCGGGAGCGATCTTCCAGGCCAGCATGAGCAGCGGGAAGTTCCACGGGATGACCTGCCCGGCCACGCCGAGCGGCCGGGCGCCGCCGAACCCCGCGTAGGCCAGCTTGTCGGCCCACCCCGCGTAGTAGAAGAAGTGGGCCGCGACCAGCGGCACGTCCACGTCGCGCGACTCGCGGATGGGCTTGCCGTTGTCGAGCGACTCCAGCACGGCCAGCTCGCGAGCGCGTTCCTGGATGATCCGCGCGATCCTGAACAGGTATTTCGCCCGCTCGGCGCCGGGCAGTTCGCTCCAGGCCCCGAACGCCTTGCGCGCGGCCCGCACGGCCCGGTCGACGTCGTCGGAGGTCGCCGTGGCCACCTCGGCCAGCTTCTCCTCGGTCGCGGGATTGATGGTCGTGAAGGGGGTGCCGGAGCCGTCGGCGAACTCGCCGTCGATGAACAGTCCGTACGACGGCTTGATGTCGACGACGTCGCGCGACTCGGGCGCGGGGGCGTACTCGAAGATCGCCATCATCAGTCCAGGGTGAAGTAGTCGGGGCCGGCGTAGCGGCCGGTGGCCAGCTTCTGGCGCTGCATGAGCAGGTCGTTGAGGAGCGACGACGCGCCCAGCCTGAACCACTCCGGCGTCAGCCAGTCGTCGCCGGCCGTCTCGTTGACCAGCACCAGGTTCTTGATGGCGTCTTTGGTGGTGCGGATGCCGCCGGCCGGCTTGACCCCCACCTGGCGGCCGGTCGCGTCGCGGAAGTCGCGCACCGCCTCCAGCATGATCAGCGTCACCGGCGGGGTCGCCGCCGGCGACACCTTGCCCGTCGAGGTCTTGATGAAGTCGGCGCCGGCCAGCATCGCCAGCCAGGACGCCCGCCGGACGTTGTCGTAGGTGGCCAGCTCTCCGGTCTCCAGGATCACCTTCAGGTGGGCCGCCCCGCAGGCCGCCTTCACCGCGACGATCTCTTCGTACACCTTCATGTAGCGGCCGGACAGGAACGCCCCGCGGTCGATCACCATGTCGATCTCGTCGGCGCCCGCCGCCACCGCGGCCGCGGTCTCGCCGACCTTGACCTCGAGCGGGGAGCGGCCGCTCGGGAACGCGGTCGCCACCGAGGCGACCTTGACCCCGGCGCCGCCGAGCGCCCCGACCGCGACCGGGACGAGGTCGGGATAGACGCAGACGGCCGCCACCTTGGGCGCGTCGCCGCCGGGCCGCACGGCCTTGGTGCACATCGCGCGCACCTTGCCGGCCGTGTCGGCCCCTTCCAGGGTGGTCAGGTCGACCATCGAGATGGCCAGGTCGATGGCCTGCGCCTTGGCCGTGGTCTTGATCGAACGGGTGCCCAGCATGGCCGCCCGCTGGTCCGCGCCGACCCGGTCGACACCGGGCAGGCCGTGCAGGAATGCTCGCAACGCGGTGTCGGACGAAGCGACGTCCGTGAGCGAGGTAGTCACAGTTGACACCATCACAGCATCGCCGACCAGGGCCTCCAGCTCCAAACCAGACCACCTTAGGGCGATCGTGCCCCAGGTCCTAGGTACGCCTGGCGGGTCCGCGCACCAGAGATAAGGCATCCACCCGATGTGGGGTGCGGGGCCTTAGCACGAGTCTTAAAGGTGTCAGGAAGAAGCACGAAAAAGCAGGAGACACCGTGAATCCCGAGATCGAGTACGAGCTCATGAAGAACCACGCCAGCGAGCTGCGCAGGACGGCCGCCGAGCACCGGCGCGTACGCGAGGCGCAGCGGGCGAACAAGGCCGGGCGCCGGTCGATCTTCGGCAAGCGCCGTTCCTCATGACCGCCCCACGAGTGCCCGGCCACATCCTCCCTCGTGGCCGGGCCTACGTACCCCCATGAACGAGCGTAAAGACGTCGAAAGCAACCGATAAGGCATGACATGCTGGATGACATGCGGGGACGATCGGTCAGTCCCGTCTTCGTCGGGCGGCAGGAGGAGCTGAAGGCCCTCTCCGAGACGTTCGACGAGGCGCTCAAGGGCACGGTGACGGCCGTCCTCATCGGCGGCGAGGCCGGGGTCGGCAAGACCCGGCTCGTCCACCGCTTCGCCGAGCACTGCGCCGCCGGAGGCGCGCACGTGCTGTACGGCGGCTGCGTCGAGCTGTCCACGGAGGGCCTGGCCTACGCGCCCTTCACCGCCGCGCTCCGGCAACTCGTCAGGGAGCGCGGGCCCGGCACGGTGACCGGGCTGCTCCCCGACGGCGCCGAACGCGACCTCGCCCGGTTGCTGCCCGAGTTCGGGGAGTTCAACGGCGACGGCGAGACCGACGCCGGCCGCGCGAGGCTCTTCGAGCAGTTCCTCACCCTGCTCGAACGCCTCGCGGCCGGCCGTCCCACCATCCTCGTCATCGAGGACATCCACTGGGCCGACAGGTCCAGCCGCGACCTCATCGCCTTCCTCAGCCGCAACCTGCACACGCCGCAGGTCCTCATCGTCATGACCTACCGCTCCGACGACCTGCACCGCCAGCACCCGCTCAGGCCCGTGCTGGCCGAGCTGGGCAGGGTCAACGGCGTGCACCGGCTCGACCTGCCCCGCCTGTCGAGGGACGAGGTCGCCCAGCAGATGACCGGCATCCTCGGCGAGGTCCCCCAGTACGCCAAGGTGCAGAAGGTCTACGAGAGCAGCGAGGGCATCCCGCTGTTCGTCGAGGCCCTGCTGGACGGCGGCGAGGACTGCACGGTCCCCGACTCCATGCAGGACCTCATCCTCAGCGCCGTCGAACGCCTGCCCGAGGAGACCCAGCGCGTGCTCCGCGTCGCCGCGGCCGGCGGCACCAGGGTCAGCCACGCGCTGCTGGCCGCCGTGAGCAGCCTGTCCGACATCGAGCTGGAGACCGCGCTGCGCCCCGCGATCGCGGGCAACGTGCTGCAGATCGCCGACAACCGCGCCTACGTCTTCCGCCACTCCCTGATCCGCGAGGCCGTCCACGACGAGCTGCTGCCCGGCGAGCACCAGCGGCTGCACGCCAGGTACGCCGAGGAGATCTCCAAGGACCGCAGGCTGGTCCCGCCCGGCCGCGCCGCCGTCGAGCTGGCCCACCACTGGTACGGCGCCCGCAACGACCAGTGGGCGCTGATCTCCGCCTGGGAGGCGGCGCAGAAGTCGTTCAAGGCGTACGCCTACACCGAGGCCGTCCCCCTGCTCGAACGCGTCCTCATGTTGTGGGACCGCGTGCCCGGCGCGGGCGAGCTCATCGGCGCCGACCACACCGCCGTGCTGGAACGGGCCTCCGAGGCCGCCAACGCCGGCGGCGACGTCGACGCGGCACTCAAGTTCGTCAAGGGCGCGCTGTGCGACCTGGACGAGGCCGCGGAGCCGGCGCGGGTGGCCCAGCTGATCGTGCGGCGGGCCGGCATCAAGAACTCCAAAGGACACCCTGGGGTCATCGACGACCTCAGGCACGCGCTGCGGCTCGTCCCCGAGAACAGCCTCGACTGGGCCGAGGTCGTCACGCCGCTGAGCCGCCACCTCATGCTGAGAGGCGCGATCATCGAGGCGGGCGAGCTGATCGCCGACGGCCTGCGGCTGGTCAGGGAGCACGACGAACGCAGCCTCGAAGCCGACCTGCTGATGAACCTGGCGCTCGGCCACTCGCTCAACGGCGAGCTGGAGTCCACGATCATGGTCAACGAGCAGGCCCTGGAGCTCGGCAGGGCGGCGAACGCCGGCCGCATCATCACCAGGGCCATGGGCAACAACATCGACGCCCTGATGGACATGGGCCGCGACGACGATGCCCAGCGCATGGCGGAGGACGGCTGGCGGCTCGCCAAGCAGTACGGCAGGCTGCGTGGCAGCGGCCTGTTCATCCTGAACAACCGGGCCGAGGTGCTGGAGGCGCTCGGCCGCTGGGACGAAGCCATCGAGGTCGTCGAAACCGCGCTCGGCCACGGGCCCGTCCTGCGCACCCGGTACGCCCTGCTGCGGGTGCGCGCCGACATCGCGCTGGCCAGGGGCGAGCTGGAACTGGTCGAGGGCATCCTGTCGGAGATCGGCCTGCTGAAGCAGCGCCCGGAGGAGTTCGTCCAGGACATCACCAACAACGCCCGCCTGCTCATGCGCTGGCACCTCGCCAAGGGCGAGCCGGGCGCCGCCCTGGGCGTGGCCGAGGGGGTGCTGTCACGTCCCCAGCAGTCGAGCAAGGCCATGCTCGGCTGGCGGCTGCTCGCCCTGCTGCGCACGGTCTGCGACGCCGCCGAAGCCGCCGCGGCCGAGGGGGTCGCGGCCGTGCGCCGGCAGGCCGCCGAGGTCGCGGCCGAGTTGTCGGTCATCGGGCCCGTCGTGGAGGCGTACCGGCTGTCGTACTGGGGCGAGTTCGACGCCGCGGCGGCGGCCTGGGAGCGGCTCCAGCGCCCGCACAACCAGGCCATGGCGCTGCTGCAGGCGGCCGCCGTGGTGGCGCGCGGCGGCGACCGCGAGGGGGCGGCCGCGCGGCTGAAGACGGCGCTGCCGCTGGCCGAGGCGCTGCGCGCGACGCCGCTCGTCGAGGAGATCGAGACGCTGTTCCGCCGGGTGGGCGGGCTCTCGCAGGGGCAGGAGCAGTCGGAGCTGCTGACGCCGCGCGAGCTGGAGGTGCTGCGCCTGGTCACCCAGGGCCGCACCAACCGGGACATCGCGGCCGAGCTGTTCATCTCGGCGAAAACGGTGAGCGTGCACGTGTCCAACATCCTGGCCAAGCTGGGCGTGACCACCCGGGGCGAGGCGGCCGCGGCGGCCCACCGGCGGTCGCTGCTGGCGCCGTAGCCTTCCTGGGCGGCGCGGCCAGGGACACGGCTTCAAGGGGCGACTCAGGCCAGGGACACGCCTTCAAAGGGCGGCTGGGCCAGGGACACGACAGCCTCAGAGCAGCGGCTCGACCAGGAGAACAACGCCGAACACCGCGAACGCCGCGGCGGCGCCGTACCTGATGACCTTCTCGGGCAGGTGCCTGCCCATCAGCCGCCCCACGACGATGGCCAGCGCGTCCGCCGCCACCATGCCGACCGTCGAGCCGATCCAGGTGCCGACCCAGCCGTGCTGCGTCGCCAGCGTGATCGTGGCCAGCATCGTCTTGTCGCCCAGCTCGCTCAGGAAGAACGCCACCGTCACCGCGATCAGGGCGTTCCTGGTGGTGCGCCGGGCTTTCTGCGCCTCGTCCTCGGTCAGCTCGTCACCGCGCAACGTCCACACCGCGAACCCGAGGAAGGCCAGCCCGGCCACCACGGAGATGGCCGTCGTCGGCAGGGCGTCGCCGATCAGGCCGCCCACGGCGACGCTGAGCAGGTGCACGACGGTCGTGGCGATCGTGATGCCCAGGAGCACGGGCCACATCTTGAAACGGGTCGCGAACGTCATCGCCATCAGCTGGCTCTTGTCGCCGAGCTCGGCCACGAAGATGACGCCGAGACTGATCCAGAACGCTTCCAACGGTCCTCTTCCGCGCGACCGGGCCGGAAGCGAGAACCCGGGGAGACGCGGGCACGGCTTCGGCCCGGCAGCGACTTGTCGCATGCTGCCAGGCCGAAGGTCTCGTCCGCCCGTCTGAGGCCCGTGTGACCGGGCGCGGTGAAGCGCCAGTGTGTCGATCACACGATTGGGACTACTCCCCTTCGGTAATTCCGACACACCATAACAGACCGGATCGGGCCGCTATTCCCCGAGGGTGCAGCCGACCAGCACCGGCTCGTTGACCAGCGTGACCCCGAACTTCTCCCGCACCCCGTCGCGCACCTGCCTGGCCAGCGCCAGCAGGTCGGCGGTGGTGGCGCTCCCCGTGGGGTTGGTGAGGGCCAGCGTGTGCTTGGTCGAGATGCGTACGCGCCCGAGCTCGTAACCCTTCGGAAAGCCGGCCTGCTCGATCAGCCAGGCGGCGGGCACCTTGACCGAGCCGTCGGGCATGTCCCACCGCGGATGGCCGGGTGCGCGCACCGCCAGCGCTTCCGCCTGCTCGGCCGTCAGGACCGGGTTGGTGAAGAAGGACCCGGCGCTGCGCGTGTCGGGGTCGCCCGGGTCGAGCACCATGCCCTTGCCCCGCCGCAGCTCCAGGACCGCCTCACGCGCCCGGGCGAGCGGCACCCGGCTCCCCGGCTCGGCCCGCAGCCGGCCGGCCAGTTCCGCGTACGCCAGCGGGCCGGACGCCTCGGAGACGTCCAGCGCGTACGTCACCGCGAGCACCACGTGCCGCGCCAGATCCCGCTTGAAGACGCTGTCGCGGTAGGAGAAACCGCACTGCCGCGCCTCCAGGTCGACCACCTGCCGGGTGCGCCGGTCGTAGGCGCGCACGCACCTGATGGTCTGGGCGACCTCCTGGCCGTACGCGCCGACGTTCTGGATGGGGGTCGAGCCGACCAGCCCGGGGATCCCGGACATGCACTCGAGGCCCGACCAGCCCTCTGCCACGGCGCGGGCCACCAGCGGGTCCCAGTCTTCGCCCGCCTCGACGGTGACCAGCACCTGCTCGCCGTCGCGCGAAACGGTCACGCCCCGGGTGGCGACCTTGATGACCAGCCCGTCGAAACCTTCGTCGGCCACCACGACGTTGCTGCCCCCGCCGAGCACCAGGGTGGGCACGGCGTTCCTGTCGGCCTCGGCCACCAGGGAGACGAGTTGCTCCGCCGTGGACGCCTCGGCGAAATCGCGGGCGGGCCCGCCCAGGCCCAACGTGGTGTACGGCGCGAGCATCTCCATGAGCCCACAGCTTACTAACGGGCAATCCGCCCACCGGACCGCCGCTGGCGGCACGGTTTCCGCCAGGACACGGGCCGCAGCGGGACTCCCGCCAGGCCCGCCCGCAGAACCGTCAGGCGGAGGCGTGCAGGAGGCGGAGCACCCCGTCATAGTTGCGCCGCGACTCCCGCTCCAGATAGTCGCCGGGCACGTCGTGCCGGCCGAGGCGCTCCACGGGCGGCCGGTCGCGGGGCACGACCAGGGTGCCGTGCAGGGCGAGCGAGAGTTCCAGGTCGGCGTTCGTGCCGTGGCGGGCGCCCTCGGGCAGCGCTCCGAGCGCCGCCGACCGGCGTACCGCCATGAGGTCTCCGGTGAGCGCCCGCACCCGGCCCGGCCCCGCCTCGCGCCAGTTCCGGCCGTCGCCGAGCGGTTCCGCGCCCCACCAGCCGGCCGCGACGGCCCCTTCGACGATGGCCGCGACCAGCGGCGTCAGCGCGTCGCCGCGCAGCACGGTGGTCGTCTCCATCAGTACGTGGACCTCGGACGTGTCGAGCCGCAGCAGCTTGGCCCGGCTCTCGCCCCAGGTGGCGGTGCCGCCGCGCCAGTGGGGCCGCTCGGCGACGTGCCAGGTGGCGATCCGGTCGGGCCGGCGGCGGGCCAGGTCGTCCAGCACGTTGCCGGCGCCGTCGACGTTGCCCAGGTCGAGGGCGAGCACGCGAACCCTCGTGTGGTCGATCAGCGACTGCACGCACCGCTGCACGTCCTCGGGCCAGCCGTCCACGAGCAGGCCGACGCTCGTGGTGACGTCCGCGGTCTCGACGCGCTGCCGCTCGGTGTTGACGCCCAGGTCGTCGAGGCGGCTGGTGGCCAGCGAGGCGTCCCAGGTGCGCTGGGCGTGCAGCATGCCGTCGCCTTCGTCGTCGCCGTGCTGGCCGGGGTCGCCGGAGAAGCCCAGCTCGGCGGCGGGGTTCTGGCGTGCGTGCGTGCCACGCGACTTGGTCCCGGCCGTGCCGACACCGGTCGCCGTCGCGCCGGTGCCCGGACCGCCTGCGGTGTCGCGGCCGGAGCCCGAGGTGCCCGCCACGTCCTCGATGCGCGGGGGCCGGAGGTGGCCAGGGGGTTTGGCGTCGGTGACGGCGGAGACGGGGATCGATCGGACCGTGGGCCAGACTTCTCGCGCGGCTTCAGACATACCGTCACGGAGTACCCGAAAGCGGGCCGACTTATCATCCTGGCCCGCCGGGGTTCAGGCCAACTGCACCACCGCACGCGCCTTGGACAACACCTGTGCCTCGCCCGACCTGGCGACGAGCCCGACGACCACCCGCTTGTCCTCGAGCTTCTCCTCGATCACGCCGCTGACCGTGATCGTGGCGCCCTGGTCGTCATCGGGCACGACCACCATCGACGAGAACCGCACGCCGTAGTCGACCACCGCCCCGGGATCTCCCGCCCAGTCGGTGACGAACCGGCCGGCCTGCGCCATCGTGTACATCCCGTGCGCGATCACGTCGGGCAGCCCGACCATCTTGGCGAACCGCTCGTTCCAGTGGATCTGGTTGAAGTCGCCGGAGGCCCCGGCGTACATGACCAGGTTGGAGCGGCGCACGTGGTAGTCGACGGCCTCGATCTCCTGGCCGACCTCGACCTGGTCGTACTTCACCGTGGCGGTCATCAGGCGGCCCCTCCGCGCTCGACGATCGTGTTGTAGGTGACGCAGACGGGCTCGCCCTCGACGGTCGTCACGTCGCTGCGCACGGTCAGCAGTTCGTTGCTGCCGGCGGTGCGGATGTCGGTGATCGTCGCGGTCGTGACCAGCTCGTCGCCGGCGATGACGGGACGTACGTACTCGAAGCGCTGCTCGCCGTGGACCACCATGGCGAAGTTGAGCCCCAGGCCGGGATCGGCGAGCGCCTCGCCACCGCTCTGCAGGCTGAAGACGATCGGGAACGTCGGCGGCGCGATCACATCGGGGTAGCCGGCGGCCTGCGCGGCCTCTTTGTCGCGGTAGAGAGGGTTGTTGTCGCCGATCGCGGTGGCGAACTCCCTGATCTTCACCCGGCTGACCTCGTAAGGGGCGCTGGGCGGATAGCTCCGGCCCACGAAGTCACGGTTCAAGGCCATCGGTGGCTCCTCGTATGTCTCCAGCCGAGCGCTGCTGAGGGCGACGCTAACAGAACAACGTTCGGCTGTCGCGGGAGATGGCCGTGATTTTGCCGGGGTGCGAACACGACGAACCGGCGCCCTGCGAAGGGGACGCCGGCTGTGCGATGGAGCGTGTGGAGGGCCGAGGCCCCCTGCCCGGTGCGAACCTAGCGGGTCTCGCGGTGCGCGCGGTGGCAGCGGCAGTTGGGGCAGTATTTCTTCAGCTCAAGCCGATCCGGGTCGTTGCGCCGGTTCTTCCGCGTGATGTAGTTGCGGTGCTTGCACTCCTGGCAGGCCAGCGTGATCTTCGGCCTAACGTCGGTGGCAGCCACTTGGGAGTGCCTTTCTACGTTCGGGACATGGACACACCCGTGCCCAGGCCGTCGACCTGGGACTGGGCAGTAGCGGAGGCCGGACTTGAACCGGCGACACAACGATTATGAGCCGTTTGCTCTGCCTGACTGAGCTACTCCGCCTTTGAGCCGGTTAGCAACACCGGCCACCGTAGAGAATACCCGACGTGGCGAGCACATCAGCAACTCGCTCCAACGGGCGGGGTCTCCAGTATGCCTCAGCAACCCCGGCTACCGAAATCCGGAGCCCAGGAAAAAGGGGTCGCGTAGGGGCTCGTGCGTCACCAGCGACGATAGACCTCCTCCGCCCACCCATACAAGTCTGATATGTCTACGATCTCCCCGTCGTCGGCGACGACCGTGCCCCGGTAGCAGCCGAACGCCTGCGCCTCCCTGCTGCGCATGTACCCCATCCTGCGCACGTCGGACTTCCTGACATGCTCGGGGACGAACTCCAGGTCCACCCGCTCGCCTGTGACCCGCCAGGGCGCGTGCCAGTCGGAGGTGTCGTACCGCCAGACCAGCTCCTCGCTGATCTTGTGGACGCGGCCGTCCAGGATGAGCGCGTTCTCCACGCTGCCGGTGCCGTCGGTCCACTTGCCGCCGATCTGCACGGCCACGTCACGCCCGCCGGGCCGGCCGGCGGCGGCGCCCCAGTTCCAGAGGATGTCCGAGGGCCAGCGGCCCCGGCCGAGGTCGAGGGTGGCCAGCGCGTCGCCGGTCGTGAACGTGTACGTCCTGCCGTTGACGCGTACGGTGCCCTCGGCGGGCCGGCCGACGTCCTTGACGGTGTACTGGAAGCGCCGCGACGACCACGGCACGACCAGAGACAGGCTCTCCCTGTCCGGGACCCGGTGCACCAGGACGTCCGCCTCCATCTCGGCCGACTTGAGCCGCAGCCGCGTCCCCGCGGCCGTCTCGTCCACGCTGATGCGCACCGGCCCGGCGCCGATCCGCACGCTGCCCTCCCCGCAACGCTCGGAGAAGGAGACCTTCCTCGCGGGCACGAGCAGGCCCCGGCTGGCGACCTGCTCGCCGGTGCGCCGGTCCAGGAACCAGGCCGACTCGCCCGCCAGGTAGTCGAGGCTGCTCGCGCTGAACGCGAACACCTGCCCGGGGCTGGTCACGCACCAGTAGTCCCAGCGCATGGTCCGGCCCCAGCCGCGGAGGTTGGCCCGGTGCAGCGGGACCCGGCTCCAGCCGATGGCCGCCGGGTTGAGCCGCCCGTCAGGCAGGCACAGGTCGACCCGCGCGGTGATCTCCCGTTCGCTGACAGCGTGCGGACTCGTCTGCATGGTGCTCCCCGTCATCGCCCCAGCCCCACGCTGAGGTACTTGTAGTCCAGGTAGTCGGACACGCCGAGGCTGCCGCCCTCGCGCCCGTAACCGCTGTTCTTGACCCCGCCGAACGGTGCCTGGGGCGGGGCCAGCGGCCCGCCGTTCACGGTGACCATGCCGAACCGCAACTCCTCGGCCACGCGCACGGTCCTGGTCAGGTCGGACGTCCACACGTAGGCGGTCAGCCCGTACGGCGTCGCGTTCGCCCTGGCCACCACGCCCTCGACGTCCTCGAACTCGATCACCGGAGCGACCGGGCCGAACGTCTCCTCCCGGCACACGAGCATGTCGTCGGTGACCCCGGCCAGCACGGTGGGCGGGTAGAACGTGCCGGGCCGGTCGAGCGGCCGCCCGCCGGTCAGCGCCCTGGCCCCGCCCGCCAGCGCGTCGTCGACGTGCCGGGTCACCTTGGCCAGCGCGGCGGCGTCGATGAGCGGGCCCATGTCGACGCCGGGGGTGACGGCCTCGGCGTGGCCCACCAGCGCCGCGGTGAACTCCGCGGCCACGCGGCGGTGCACGAAGATACGGTTGGGCGACGTGCACGCCTGCCCGGCGTTGAGAAACTTGCTGCGCGCCACCGCGGTGGCCG
Organism: Nonomuraea sp. B1E8; assembly: GCF_039871515.1. Classification (NCBI taxonomy): domain Bacteria; kingdom Bacillati; phylum Actinomycetota; class Actinomycetes; order Streptosporangiales; family Streptosporangiaceae; genus Nonomuraea; species Nonomuraea sp. B1E8. The sequence goes on from NZ_JBDPLS010000001.1 coordinate 1,186,366, forward strand.
CGGCGACCGGGTCGGCGTCGGGGAAGACGAGCACGGGCGCGTGCCCGCCGAGCTCCACGCTCATCCGCTTGACGTCGTCCGCGCTCTGCCTGATGAGCTCCTTGCCGACCTCGGTCGAGCCGGTGAAGGAGACCTTGCGCACCCGCCGGTCGGCCATCACCACCTCGGCGAAGCGGGCGGGTTCGGAGGTCGGCACGACGTTGAACACGCCCGGCGGCAGGCCCGCCGCGGCGAACGCCTCGGCCGCGGCGATCGCCGACAGCGGGGTCAGCTCGGCGGGCTTGAGCACCACCGTGCACCCGGCGGCCAGCGCCGGGCCCAGCTTGCGCGTGATCATCGAGACGGGGAAGTTCCACGGCGTGATGCCGGCCACCACCCCCACCGGCTCGGGCATCAGCCAGATGCGGTTGCCCTCGGCGGCGCCCGGGACCGTCTGCCCGTAGACGCGGCGGGCCTCCTCCGCGGCCCAGAGCAGGTGGTCGGCCCCGGACCGTACCTCGGCGACGGCCTCGGCGAGCGGCTTGCCCTGCTCGGCGGTCATCGTCGCGCCGATCGCCTCGGCGCGCCCGGCCAGCTCGTCCGCCGCGCGGCGCATGAGGAGGGCCCGCTCGTGGGCGGGCAGGGCGCGCCAGAGCGGCAGCGCGGCGGCCGCGGCGTCGACCGCCCGGCCGGCCAGCTCCGGTCCGCAGTCGGCGACCTCGGCGATCGCCGCTCCCGTGGCGGGGTCGTGGACGGTGAACGTCCGCCCGTCGGGCGCCGCGTGCCATGAGCCGCCGATCAGCGCGCCTCGCCTCGTGTCAGCCGTCTCCATCTGTCTCCCGCATCCCGTCGATCAGTGCTTGCATGGCGGCCTTCTCGTGTGCGTGCTGTAACTTGCTGGCCAGCGCGATGTCGCCGGCCACCAGGGCGTCCCTGATGGCGACGTGCTCGGCGTGTGAGCGGGGCAGCCGCCAGGGCACCAGCCGGAAGCCGCGCTGGGCGGTCTCCGTCCTCGCCCAGAGCCCCTGCAACATGCGGTGGGTCAGCCTGCTGTGCTCGGTGTCGCACAGCAGCGAGTGGAACCGCCGGTTGAGCGCGGCGAACGCGGCCACGTCGCCCTCACGGGCGGCCACCTCGCCGCGGGCGAGCACCTCGTCGACCTCCGCCAGCCGCGCGCCGGTCAGCCGCTCGCCGCTCAGTTCCAGCGCGAGCGCCGTCAGCGCTGCCCGCACGCTGTAGAGCTCGCGTACGTTCTCCACGGTGAACGCCGCCACCACCGCGCCCACGTGCGGCCGCTCCACCAGCCACTCTTCCGAGCAGAGCTGCTTGATGGCCTCGCGCACCGGCGTCTCGCTGATGCCGACGGCCTCCGCCACCACCCGGGTGATGATCTTCGTTCCCGGAGCCGCCTCGCCGGTCATGATCAGATGCTTGATGTGCTCCGCCGCCAGATCGGCCTTGGTACGAAAGCGGGAACGCGGTTCGGCCATGTCGACAGCCCTTCAGACCTGCTGGACGGTGAGCGGCTCGATCGCCGCGTAGTCCAGCTCTACACCGAGTCCAGGACCATCCGGAACGCCTACCAGACCGGAGGAGTCGGGCAGCAGCGGCTTGGTCAGCATCGTGTGGAAGACCTCCGGGACGATCACCGGCGGATCGTAGGGGTACTCCAGCCAGTCGCAGTTCGGCAGCGACGCGCAGAGCTGCAGGTTGCCGGCCACGCCCAGCCCCGTGGCCCACGCGTGCGGGATCACCCGCCGCTGCCTGGCCGCCGCCATCGCGCCGAAGTCCCGCAGGGCGCCGATCTCCTCGCTCTCGTTGGCGTCCGGCTGGAAGATGTCGAAACAGCCGTCCTCCAGCATGCGTACGAGCTGGCCGATGCCCCGGTTGTGCTCGCAGCCCGCGATGGGGATCGGCGAGGCGGCGGTCAGCTCGCACAGCGCCCGGTAGTCGTGCCGGGGCAGCGGCTCCTCCAGCCAGGCCACGTCCAGCGCGGCCAGCTCCCTGGCCGTCGTGAGCGCGCGTTCGTAGTCCCACACCAGACGGCTGCCGTCCGGCGCGTACCGCCAGCGGGAGGCCGCCTGGTTGGCGTCCACCATGATGGCCACATCAGGGCCGACCGCCTCGCGAACGGCCGCGACCTGCGCCACGTCCTCGGCGACGGTGGCGGCGTGCACCCGCAGCTTGATCCCCTGGAAGCCCTCCTCGACCACGCGCAGGCTGTCCTCCGCCCGCTGCTGCGGGCTGCGGACCTCGCCGAAGCTCGCGTAGGCGCGCACCGCCCCCGAGTGCCCGCCCCACAACTTGTACAGCGGCTGCCCGCAGGCCTTGCCCACGGCGTCCCACACGGCCACGCCGACCACCCAGGGCCGGGGGAAGACGTATTCGGCGACGTACCTCAGCCGGTTGGCCACGTGGGTGGTCGCGAACGGGTCGAGGCCGAGGAGTTGCGGCCTGATCCAGCCGCGGATGGCCTCCAGCATCATCGGCCCGGTGCCGTGGCCCATGTCGCCGCCCGCCACGCCCACCACGCCCTCGTCGGTCTCGACCTCGACGACGACCGCCGACATGGCGCGGTGCGCACCCTCAGGGGCCCACGACGGGACGAACGGCCTCGGGTAGGGCATCTCGATGACCCGCCCCCGCACGTCTGTGATCCTCATCTGCCCTTCACCCCTTGGTCGCGCCGTCGGCGAGACCCTTGATCAGGTATTTCTGCACGGCCAGCGCGAAGACGACCACGGGCAGCACGGTGAGCACGCCCACCGCCGCCAGCGGCCCCCACAGCCCGCCCTTCTCGGTGTCGGCGGCGATGCCCGCGATCGCGACCGGGATGGTGACGGCCCTGTCGTTGGTGAGGATCAGCGCGAACAGCAGTTCCTCCCAGGCCAGGATGATGCAGAAGATCAACGTGGAGATCAGCCCGGTCATGCTGGTGGGCACGATGATCCGGAAGAAGGCGCCGAACCGGGTGCAGCCGTCGATCATCGCCGCCTCCTCCAGTTCCGCGGGCAGGCTGCGGAAGAAGGCCCGCATCAGCCACACCACGTACGGCACCAGGAAGGTGACGTAGGCCAGGATCACGGTGATGTACTGGTCGGTCAGCCCGAGCTTCCTGGCCACCAGGAACAACGGCACGACCAGGGCGATGGGCGGCACCGCGCGGGAGGCCAGGATCAGCCCGCCGACCACGCCCGCTCCGCGCATCCTCATGCGCGACAGCGCGTACGCGGCCATCGACCCGGCCACCATCGAGATGGCCGACGCGCCGGCCGCCACGATCACCGTGTTGATCATGCGGGGCAGGATGCGGGCCTGCTCGAAATAGCTGACGTAGTTGTCGAGGGTCGGCTCGCTCAGCCAGCGCGGCGGGACCGTGAAGATGTCCTTCGGCAGCTTGAACGAGATGCTGACCATGTAGACGACGGGGAGCAGGAAGAGCAGCGTCACCAGGACGGCCCCGGCGATCGCGGCGTAGCGTCCCGCTGTTGACCTCACCATCGGTTCTCCAGGCGGTGGCTGACGCGGAACAGGACCATGGTCAGGAGCAGGGTCAGCACCAGCACGATCGTCGCCATCGAGGAGGCCGTGCCGAACTCCAGGCTCCTGAAGCCCTTCTCGTAGATGTAGAGGTTGAGCACGTTCGTGGCGTTGCCGGGGCCGCCCCTGGTGGCGGCCAGCGCGATGTCGAACATCTTCACCGCGCCCAGCCAGCGCACGATGAACGCGGCGGCCATCACCGGCACGAGCAGCGGCAACGTGATGTGACGCAGCGTCTGCCAGCGGCCGGCGCCGTCGGATCGAGCGGCCTCGTACACGTCGCCGGGCAGCGCCATGATGCCGGCCGCGGCGATGAGCACGACGAACGGCGTCCACCGCCACGTGTCGATGATGATCACGCTGGCCATGGCGAGCGTCGGGTCCCCGATCCACTCGACCGGGCCGATGCCCACGAGCCCGAGCACGTAGTTGACCACGCCCCAGAGCGGGTCGAGCAGCATGCGCCACACGCCGCCCGCCACGACGGGCGCGACGACCATGGGGACCAGGAACAACGCGCGCAGCACGCCCCGCCCCCGCCACTCGACGTTGAGCAGGAACGCGATGGCGAATCCGAGCACCATCTGCAGCGGCAGCGCGATCACCAGGTAGACGGCGGTGACCTTGAGCGACTCCAGGAAACCGGGGTCGTTCAGCACGGTCGCGTAGTTGCGCCAGCCCACCCAGCCGGTCGGCTGGAACGTGGCCAGGTCGAAGTCCGACAGGCTGACCCAGATCGTGTAGAAGATCGGGTAGAGGAGCATGCCGGCCAGCAACATCAGGGCCGGGGCCAGGAAGAACCAGGCGGTGCCCGGCTCTCCCAGCCGCACCCGTCTGGCGATCACTGCCCGTAGCCCTTGGACTTCAGCAGCTCGGTGATCTCCTGGGCGGCCTGCTGGACGGCCTGCTGGGAGGTGGCCTGGCCGGACATCGCGCGGCTGGTCTGCAGCGCCAGGATCTGCTGCACGGCGTCCGACTCGGGCAGGCGCGGACGCCACATCTGGCCCTTGCTGACGACCTCGTAGCCCGACTTGAGCGCTTCGTACACCGGCTTCGCCCACGCGGCGGGCGGGGTGCCGTCGAGCGTGGAGTTACGCGCGGGGAACGTGCCGAAGGCCTTGGCGGTGAACTTCTCGCCCTCCTTGGACGTGACCCACTGCAGCCAGGTCCAGGCGGCGGCCGGGTGCTTGGACTTCTTGGAGATGCCCGCCGTCCAGATGCCGCGGTGGGCGCCCGCGCCCGTCGTGCCCGCGGGCATCGTCGTGATGCCGACCTCGTCGGGCGAGAGCGTGGTGGTGTCCTTGTCGACGGCGGTGCCCTTGAAGACGCTGCCCCACATGAACATGGTGGCCGTCTTGCCCTGCCTGAACGCCTCCAGCGGCTCGTTGAACTGGTAGGTGCTCGCGCCGGGGGGCGCGTACTTGAGCAGGTCCACCTGCGTCTGGAGGGCCTTGACGCCGGTCTCGTCGTTGAAGGCGACCCGCATCTTGTCGTCGAGCAGCCGGCCGCCGTCGGAGTTGAGCACGGTCTGCCAGATGGTGGGGGTCAGCGGGTCCTTGGTGAAGTACGTGCCCACCGCCCACGCGTCGGTCTTGCCGTCGCCGTCGGTGTCCTGCACCAGCTTCTCGGCGTCCGCGAAATACTGGTCCCAGGTCGTCTCGGCGCTCGGCTCCTCGACCCCGGCCTTCTTGTAGAGGGTCTTGTTGTAGAACATGAGCAGCAGGTTCGACCGGACGGGCACGGCGTACTGCTTGTCCTCCCACTGCCCGGCCGCCAGCGGCGTGGGGTTGAAATCCGCCCAGTCATAGTCAGGAACGTTCCACTTGGCCAGCTCCGGGCCCTTGAGGTCGTAGAGCGCCCCGGTCTTGGCGAGCTGCGGCAGCCAGGGGTCGTCAGCCAGCACCGCGTCGTAGGTGGCCTCCGTGCCGGTGAGCTCCAGCATCGTCTTGGCGAGCTGGTCGTTGTACGGGACGCCGTCGACGGTGACCTTGATGTTCGGATATTTCTTGTTGAACTCGGGCACGAGCTGGTCCTGCCACTGTTTGGCGAACGCGTCGTTGGCGATGACGCGGATCGACACGGGGGCACCCGCGCTGCCGAGGCCGCCTCCGTCGGCCGGGATCTCCTCGGCGGGGGAGCCGCAGGCGGCGAGCGCCAGTGCGAGCGCGGAAGCCGTCGCGGCCAGCCGGATGTTCCTTGGCATGTGCCAGCTCCTTCGGGGGTGTTCGTTCCGGGGGTGAAATTTCAGGCGGCGGGATCGATCGCGAGCTTCACGATGTCCCTGCCGTCGAGGGAGTAGCCGCCGCCGAGCGCCTCCAGGGCCTGCCTGGCCCTGGCCAGCGGGAGGCGGTGGCTGACGAGCTGGTCGAAGGGCGGGCCCGCGCGCTCCAGGAGGGCGAGCGCGCTGTGATAGCGGCGCTGCATGTCGGGGCCGGCGCCGTAGACGCCGGCGATCGTGAGGTCCCGCTTCAGCAGGTCGCTGTAGGGGTTGAAGGGGACGGCGCCGCGGTCGGTGAAGTTGCCCACCTCCGCCAGCACGCCACCGTCGCCCACCAGCCCGACGGCCTCGACGAACGACTCGGGCGAGCCGGCCGTGCCGATCACGGCGTCGGCCGGGCGGCCCGCGCCGAGCGCGTCCAGGACCGCGCGCCTGCGCGCGGCCGGATCGTCCGCGCGGCCGAGGCCGACCACCTCGTCCGCGCCGAGCGCCCTGGCCAGCGCCAGCCGGGCCGGCGGCCCGCCGACCGCCACGACGCGCGCCGCGCCGGCCGCCCGGGCCGCCACCACCGCCATCAGCCCGATCGCGCCGACGCCCTGGACGACCACGGCCGAGCCGATCCTGACGCCGGCGCGCTCCACACCGTGCAGCGCCACCGACAGGGGCTCCTGGAGCACGGCCGTCTGCGGGGGCAGGTCGGTCCGGTAGAAGACGGTGCCGGCGTTGGAGGCGTGCAGGTGGGTGGCGAAGCCGCCGGTGAGGTACGGCGGGCGGTCGGCGGGCGAGGCGAAGCCGTACGAGGGGCGGCGTTCGGGGCAGCTGCCCGGCCGCCGCCGCACGGTGCACTCGTAGCACCGGCCGCAGCTCAGGGACGGGAAGACGCCGACGCGGTCGCCGACGCGCACCGCTTCGCCCGCGTGGTCGGTCGTGACGCCCTCGCCGAGCGCGGCCAAGCGCCCGACGATCTCGTGGCCGAGCAGGGCGGGGAACCGGATGCTGGCCAGGCGGCCGCGGTAGATGTGCGCGTCGGTGCCGCACATGCCGCACAGCTCGACCTCCAGCAGGAACTCGCCGGGGCCGGGCTCGGGCAGGGCGTATTCGCGAACCTCCACGGCGCCGGAGGCGCTCATGACGATCGCCGCGCGCGCCGTCCCGCTCATCCCCGCCTCCGCATTCTGGATTCTATAGAATGCAGTAGAAGGTAGTTTGTCCGGATTTGACGGTCAAGGGGTTGCGGCAATGTTTCTCAGCAGCTCATCGGCACCGCACGAAGGCGGTGCCGGGGTGTCGCTCCACCCGTTGCGCGACGGCCGGACCCCATGGGCCCGGATGAGCCGGCGAGGCCAGGGCACGAGAAACGCCCGGCTCCGCGGGTGCGGACCGGGCGTTCAGCTGTTCGGTTTGCGAGCCCCCGCACGGAACGCGCCCGGGGCTCGCCGCGATATTTGAGGACAGGCTTGGACACCCATCGTCGGGCGCCCAGCCGGTGTCCACGACCGTGCGGTACGGCCGGCGTACTACGTCATCGCCCGGCGCCTCGCGGCGCCGCACAGATCATCCGCAGTGGACGTTACGCTTGTACACAAAGGCCTTCTTGCCCGACTTACCCTCGATGTGAGCGGACACATCGATGCACTTGTTCTTGGCTGCGACGTAGACAGGACCCGCGTACCGCGAGAAGTCGCCCCAGTCGGTGTCGGCCCAGGAGCTCTTGTTGGACGAGCGAATCCGCACCGCCTTATAGTCGGATCGGCCGTAGTTCGACCCGGAGCCGTAGGCCAGCGCACAGTTCTTTCCGGCGCCGGCGTTCCACCGGATCTCAAGGAGACCGTACTTCTGGCCGCCTTGGCTGATGTTGTAGGTTCCCACGAGCTTGTAGCCGCTTCCACAGGGGGTGGCGGCACTGGCGGCACTGGCGGGAGCAGCGCTCGCCGAGATGATCCCGGCTGCGAGCATCCCAGCACTCACGACAGCCGCCACTTTGGTACGCATACGCATCTTCCCTCACCGTGTCGCATGGACGACCCGATCGCAGTTCAATGTTCGGGCCTCTGTAGCCCTGTGAGGATAACGGGTCCCCGCAGGACACATCTGGCACTTCGCCTCACAAATGTCACAAGCGACGCAGCGCAACAAAGCCACCGCAATAGGGACTAGCTGGGCATACTCGCACCGACAGCGAACAGAAGTGGCTCCGCTCAGGCGGACAGGACACGGAGAAGTCGCGGCGAGTCGGCGCTACACCACGAACGGAACACTCACAGACGCCGTCAATCTGCGGCAGTCATGCGATGCAATCACCAGCAAGGCTGGCTTCGAGATGGAGCCCCCAAACGGAATCGAACCGTTGACCTTCTCCTTACCATGGAGACGCTCTGCCGACTGAGCTATAGGGGCCTGTCCGGCGCTGCGGACAGGTGTAACCATACACGGCGCTCAGCCCTGATGCGAACTTGTTCCGGCCTCCGCGGGAACCCCCGCACGGCGCCGGGCGGGCAGCTCGACGACCTCGCACAGGTCGGCCAGATCGACGAGCCCGGCCACCTGCGCGACCGAGGTGCAATCGGCGATCACGCACCCGTGCCTGCGCACACGCAACACCTGCCGGCCGGCCCTCATGGCCGGCAGGATCTCGTAGCCGTCGAGGCCGACCCATCGCCTGTCCATAGCCGCACACATTAGCCACCGGGTCTCTCAATTTCCGGCCGCCCCACGCGTCACCGGACCGTACGCGGCGGGCGGTAGCGGTAGAAGCCGGCGAAGTCCTTCTTCTCGGCGATGTCGTCGACGCGCACGATCGCCCCGGTCTCGGGCGCGTTCATCATCGTCCCATTGCCCAGGTAGATGCCGACATGATGGGTTCTGACGGTCTTTTTGGTGATCTTTCCGAAGAACGCTAAGTCCCCCGGCTTCGGGGACTTCACCCGGCGCATCTTCCGTACGTGCGCGTCGGTGTTGCCCGGCCCCAGCACGTCTCTGCCGTGCGCCAGCGCGTACACCCATCTGGCCAGCCCCGAGCAGTCGAGGCCGCGCGTTCTGGCCGCCGGGCAGGGCTTGATCCTGCCCCGGTAACCCCTGCACGTGCCCTTCGAGGGGCCGGGCTCCTCGGCGTGGCCGCCACCCCACGAGTACGCGATGCCGTACCGCTCGATCTCGTAGGCGATCTGGACGATCCTGGGCGGCAGGGACAGGCCGAGCGGCACCGAGGCCGTGGCGGTGAGCAGGATCAGCGCCGCCGCCACAACCAACCGCCGCTTCATCCCAAACCCCCTTTAACACCAGGACTTGGGATTTATCCTGCCTTATCGCGCTTTCAGGGTGAGTTTCACTGAACCGACGGTCACGTTCATGCCGACCGTGCCCTTCGACTTCCTGGGCTTGGTGGTGAACACGAACGTCACCTTCTTCGCCCGCGGCAACTCCTCGATCCGGCACGACACCGCCGTCCCGCTGAACTTGCACGCCGGCGCCTCGACCACCCGCTGCCCGCCGAACGCGCGCCCCGACACCTTGATGTCCTTGACGGGGTGCGGGCCCGTGTTCGTCACGACGACCCGGTACGACGTCCGGCTCCTGGCCTCGCCCGAGACCATCACCTCGGCGGGCGGGTTGGCCAGCGCCTTGAGCTGGGACTCGCTGCCGTTGAACGCGTTCTGACCGCCGGCCAGCGTGCCCTTGTCCGCCGACTGCCAGAACGTGTGCCTCTTCCAGCTCTTCGGCAGCGCACCGGGCTCGCTGCCCCAGCGGGCCAGCCAGAGGGGGTTGGACGTGAAGGCGGCCGAGTTTCCCGTGCAGGTCCGCCACCAGCTCGTCGTGGTGTAGATGATCGCGTGCCGCCCGGTCGCCCTGCGGTAGCGGACGGTGAAGTCCTTGATCCAGCCGACCATGTCCTTCGTCGACAGGCCGTAGCAGGAGTTCTTGCCGTTCTTGTCTTTGTACGGATTGTCCTCCACGTCGAGGACCCCGGGCAGGGTTTGGCCGTCGCCGATCCAGTCGCCGCCATTTTGGAGGAAATAGTCGGCTTGAGTTGTCCCGTCGGATTCGTGCGGTTGCGCAAAGTGATAGGCGCCGCGGTGGAGCCCGGCCTCCGCCGCGCCGCCGAACTGCGTGCCGAAACGCGGGTTGCGGTAGTCGGCCCCCTCGGTGGCCTGCACGAACGCGAACTTCCCGCCCCCGGAGGCCACGCTCTCCCAGTCGATGTCACCGGTCCAGTTGCTGACGTCGACCCCGGGAACGCCGTCGGCGGCCTCGGCGACTCCCGTCATCCCCGTCGCCAGAATGACCGCTGATAACCACAGACGTTTCACCCCGGAGATCCTTCCGGAGCCATACACAAATGTGCAAGTCCGGCAATATCCACGCTCTTCGACGTATCAACTGAAATGACCGGCCCCAGCGCGAGCGGCCGCGCCGCCGCCGTCCACTGCCGCCAGCGCTCGTCATCGACCTCGGCGTCATGGTGGATCGTGTGCCGCACCCGGCGCTCGTACCGGCTTCTCGCCACATCGGACGGCACCTCGCACCAGACCTCGCGCACCCTCGCGGGCGGGACGCCCGCGCGGTCGAGCCCGGCCAGCACCACGGGACGCAGCGGCGCGAGCCACGGGCTCTCCAGCACCGCACCCGGCGGGGAGTTCGCGAGCAACGTCCACAGGCTCTCGCCCGCGGCCATCCCGAGGCGCCTGCTCCACTCCCGCGCCTCCACGCCGTCGGGCCTGGCGAGGACGTCGGCCAGCGTCTCCTTGAGATCGTCCTTGGAGAACACGGGCAGCCCGAGTTCGCGGCCGAGCGCCCGGGCCAGCGTGCTCTTCCCCGCTCCCGGCAGCCCGTTCACCAGCACGGCAAGTCTGCGCATGACCCGACATGCTGCCAGAACCACCGCCCCCGGACCCCCGTCCGGAAAAAACTTCTCCGCCATCCGGAAACCCGCACCTCAGAGCCCTGAAATCGCCCCTATGGGAGCGGCCGCCGAAGACGTCGTTTCCGCAGGTCAGAGCGGTTCGTGAACGTCACATTCGCGTTTGCCAAACCCGGTTTCCCCTGCGCAAACTTCTCCCATTCCGGATTTCCCGCCCCGACCAGGGGTTTCTTCGCCATGCCCAGAGGAGACCGACCATGATCCACACCCGGGGCCTGACCCGAGAGTTCAAGGTCAAGAAGGAGACCGTCACCGCCGTTCGCGGCATCGACCTCGACGTGGAGGCCGGCCGGCTCGTGGCGTTCCTCGGCCCCAACGGCGCAGGCAAGTCCACGACCCTGCGCATGCTCACCACACTGCTGCCGCCCACCTCGGGCACCGCCAGGGTGGCGGGCCACGACGTAAGCAAGAACCCGGCCGCCGTCCGCGCCCGCATCGGCTACGTCGGCCAGAAGAACAGCGCGGGCGAGAACTTCTTCGTCCGCGACGAGCTCATCACCCAGGGCCGCTGCTACGGCCTGAGCATCCGCGACGCGGCCGCCCGCGCCGACGAACTGCTGGACCTGCTCGACCTCCGGCCGCTGGCCAGGCGCAAGCCCGGCACCCTCTCCGGCGGCCAGCGCCGCCGCCTTGACATCGCCCTCGGCCTCATCCACCGCCCTGACCTGCTCTTTCTGGACGAGCCCTCGACCGGCCTCGACCCGAACAGCCGCGCCGACATCTGGCAGCACATCCTCCGGCTGCGGGAGACGTTCGGCACGACGCTCTTCCTCACCACGCACTACCTGGAGGAGGCCGACACCATGGCGGAACGTCTGGTGATCATCGACGGCGGGAGGATCATCGCGGACGGCACCGCCGAACAGCTCAAGAACGACCTCGCCGGCGACCACATCACCATCACCACCAGCACCGAGCAGGAGGCCGCGACGGCCGCCCGCATCGGCAACGGGACCGCGACCGGCACCACCGTGCGACTCCAGGTGCCCAACGCCGCCGCCGCGCTGCCCGACTATCTCCGCACCCTGGACGGATCCGGCATCAAGGTCACCACCGCCGAGACCGCCCGCCCCACCCTCGACGACGTGTTCCTCGCTCTTACCGGGAGAAGCCTCACCGATGACGACATTCCTGCGTGACACCGCCACCGTCTTCTCGCGCGAGGTCAGGCCGGCCCTGCGCGAGCCCGTCGGGCTCCTCTTCGAGATGGGGCAGCCGCTGCTGTTCCTGTTCCTGTTCGGGTCGCTGCTGGACGGGGCGGTCGGCTCGTCCTGGCAGTGGTTCGTGCCGGGGATCCTGGTCATGATGTGCCTGACCGGCCCGATGGGCGCCGGTTACACGCTGCTGGTCGAGCTGATCGGCGGCTCGACGGAGCGCCTGATGGTCACGCCGCTCAACCGCACCGCGATGCTCGTCGGCAGGACCATGAAGGAGATGATCGTCCTGCTGGCCCAGGCCGTGCTGATCATCGCGCTGGCGCTGCCCCTCGGCTTCGAACTCCATCCGGCGGGCGTGCTGGCCGGTCTGGTGCTGCTCGTGATCTTCGGGGTCGGGCTGGGCTCCCTCTCGTTCGTCCTCGCCATCAAGTCGGCGCCCGGCGGCACCCTGTTCTACATCGTCAGCCAGTCGATCCTCTTCCCGCTGCTCCTGTGCTCGGGCGTGCTCCTCCCGCTGGACACCGGCCCCGCCTGGCTGCGGGCCATCGGGTACGCCAACCCGGTCACGTACATCGTCGACGCCCAGCGCGCCCTCTTCGCCGGCCACCTCGCGAGCCCCTCCATCCTGTACGGCACCGCCGCCGCCTGCGCGGTGGCCGCGGCCGGGCTCTACCTCGGCAACCGGGCCATGCGCCGGGGCGTGTGATCGCGGGCACCATGGAGACATGACGGATTTGCTCCTGACCGGCACGGTCCCCTATGTCCCCGTGGCGCACCGCATGGACCTGATGCGCACCGCGACCCTCCCGCCGCTGGATCAGACCACGTGCGCGTTCGCGTTCGTGTCGGACCGGGCGGGCCGCACCCTCATGACGCGCGTGGACGGGCGGGGCTGGGACATCCCCGGCGGCCACCTCGAACCCGGCGAGACGGCGGCGGGCGCCGCGGTCCGCGAGCTGTACGAGGAGACCGGCCTGCGCCTGCCCTCGTCCGCGCTGTCCGTCTTCGCCTGGCAGCGCATCGAACTGCTCGCCCCGGCGCCCGACGGCTACCGCTATCCGCCGCTGGCGTACATGGTGATGTTCCGGGCCTCGCTCCCCGAGCTGGGCTCTCCGACCCGGCCGCCCGCCGGGTCGGAGGCCACCGGCGCCGGCTGGCTGGCGTTCGAGGAGATCAACCGGGTCTGCGCCGGCCGCTCATGGCTGGCCCTGGTGGACGGCGCGGGCCCGCTCTAGGTCGGCGCTGCGGTAGAGCCGCTCGGGGATCCGCGCGAGCGTGGACGGGTGCACCTGCGGACCGAGCCCGTACAACTTCTGGAAGCTCATGATCAGCGGGCGCCAGGCGTCGGGGTCGATGCGGTCGTCCGTGCCCGCCATGCGGATCTCCTCGTGCACCCAGACCCTCTGCACCCGCACCTCGAACGCCAGGATCCCGCCCTCGTCCCCCACCGGGTGGTGGCGTTCGACGACGGCCTCCATGGCGACCGGGCACTCGTCCACCCGGGGCGGCGCCACCGTCTCGGACGGGACGGCGCTCAGCCCCGCCCGCCCGAACTTGTCGGCCACGTGCCGGTAACCGCGCGCGTGCTTCCGCTCGGGCACGGGGTCGGACCCGGTGGTCAGCGCCAGCCGGTCGACGGCCGGCGCGAGCGCGTCGGACGGGAGGTTGAGCACGCATTCGCCGGTCCTGAGCATGTTCTGTGCCGTTTTGGCCCGCATCCCCAGCCCCAGCACCGCCCGCCAGCCCAGCCAGAACGCCGACGACATGGGCGCCAGGTTGGGGCTGCCGTCCTCGTTCATGGAGGAGATGAGGACCACGGGGGTGCCGAAGTAGAGGATGTTCGGCTCGATGAGGGTGTGGGTGCCGGCGACAGTGCTCATGGCGCTCTACTTTCGCGGCAGATGAGGGCCGGGCGCTGGCGGCCTTCGGACGTCACTCCCACGCGGGGTCGTCCGCCAGCTTCTCCGCGATGCGGTCGTGGAAACTCTTGCGGGCCAGGGCCTGCTCGATGTCGGCGACGACCCGGGTGAGCGGATAGGGGATCTCGGCCTCGATCTCGGCGACGGCGGCCTCGGTGGCCCGCCACTCCGCCGCCAGGCGGCCGACGACGCCGCGGGCGTGGTCGGTGAGCGTCACCTTCTTGCTGCGCGCGTCGTCACCCGGCACGGTCTCGACCCAGCCTGCCTCCCGCATGGCGGCCACCTTCTGGCTCAGCGCCGAGTGTGTCCGCCCGACCGACTCGGCGAGTTCGGTGATGGTCATCGGCCCGAGGGCGTCGAGCCGGAGCAGCTCCATCACGAAGCTCGGCTTGAGCCCGTCGATGCGCTTCTCGGTGTAGAGGCGGGCGATGTCGGCGTCCATCGACGCCTGCAGCACCCGCAGCGGCCGCCAGAGGCTCTCGCGGGTGGGATCCGGGGTGGTGGGGTCAGCCATGAGGCAACTATAACAGTTCTTATATAAGGACTGTTATTTCCTTGGCCGATCCGGGCGTCCTGCGCCCTGCACGGACGGCCGGAATCGTGCCAGACTGCCTGATCAGGGGTGCCACACGCGGCGAAGGGGGATGACCCGGGTGGGATTGCACGTCGAGAGCCGACCCTCCGATTCGCCGCACATCGAGCGGGTGTGGCGCAGCAGGAGCCATGACATCGCCCGGATGACGTCGATCGCGACCGCCCATTACGAGCTGGTGCTCTGGGAACACCGCGGTCAGGTCAGCGTGGCCGTACGGGGGCCCGAGACGGCGGCGAGCGCCGCCCCCGTGCCCGAGGACGCGACGTTCTTCGGCATCACGTTCTCGCTCGGCACGTCCATGCCCCATCTGCCCAGCGGCCGGCTCGTCAACGGCGCCGTGGAGATCCCCGGCGCGACGCGCAGGTCGTTCTGGCTGAAGGGCTCCACCTGGCGCCTTCCCGATTACGACAACGCCGAGGCGTTCGTCCGGCGGATGGTGCGCGAGGGGGTGGTGGACTGCGACCCCATCGTCGCCACGGTGCTGCGCGGCGCTGCGCCGGACGTGTCAGAACGCACCGTCCAGCGGCGTTTCATGGCGGCGACCGGCCTCACGCGCGGCGCCGCCCAGCGGATCTCGCGCGCCAGGCAGGCGGCGGTCCTGATCCAGGAGGGCACGCCGGTCGGCGACGTGATCCACCGGCTCGGTTATTTCGACCAGCCGCACCTGGCGCGGTCGCTGACCCGCTATGTCGGGCGGACCGCCACGCAGTTGAGCGCCCAGGTGCCGGACGAGCCGCTGTCGCTTCTGTACAAGACGTGAGCGGCCTCCCCGCCTAACCTTCACATCGGCGCATACGCGCCACCCCGTGAACAACTCCGACGGCTAGGGAACCGAACGATGGCTAAGATCATTTCGAGCTTCTTCATCTCCGTGGACGGCGTGGTCGAGTCGCCGGACCAGTGGCACTTCCCCTACTGGAACGACGAGATGGGCGCCGTGGCCGAGGCCGGCATGAAGAACGCGGCGGCGATGCTGATGGGCCGCAAGCTCTACGACGAGTGGTCCGCCTACTGGACGACGACGGACGCCGACCCGGAGGTGGCCGCGACGATCAACAACGCCCGCAAGTTCGTCGTGTCCAACACCCTGGAGAAGGCCGACTGGGACAACACCACCATCGTCTCCGGTGACGTCGCGGCCAGGCTCCGCGAGATCAAGGAGGAGATCAGCGGCGACATCGGGATGTCCGGCTCCGCGACGACCGTGCGGTGGCTGCTGGCCAACGGGCTGCTCGACGAGCTCCACCTGCTCGTCCACCCGATCGCCGTGGGTCACGGCCAGCGGTTGTTCGAGGACACCCCGACCCACCCGCTGAAGCTGGTCAAGTCGGAGACCTTCCAGACCGGCGTGCTCAACCTGAGGTACGTCCCCGACGCCGGCTGAGCACCTGTCACGCGGGTCAGAGCAGCCGTCGCTGCACGACGTCGGCCATGACCGTGTTCACGACCCTCTCGACGGCTCCGGCCTCCGGCGGGGCGCCCTCCTGGCCGGCGTACAGCAGGTGCGCGGACCCGATGAGAGCGAGCGCCAGCGTGTCGACGTCGGCGTCCGCGGCGATGCGGCCCATCTCGCGCTCTTCCGCGAGGTAGGAGGCGATCATGGTGGTGGCCTCGGCCAGGAGCGGGATCCCGGTGGGCAGGGTCCGGCGCAGCCGGGCCCGCAGCTCGTCCCTGAAGGTGATGAGGCCGACGATCGCCACGGCGACCGACTCGAACACGCCGGTCAGCGCTCCGGTGAGGTTGCCGGCGACGGTGCCGGTGCCGGCGGAGGCGCGCAGGGCGACCGCCTGAGCGTCGATGCGGCCGATGCGGTCGAGAACGAGCTCGGCGAGGAAGGCGTCGAAGTCGGCGAAGTGCCGGTGCAGCACGCCCTTGGCGCAGCCGGCCTCGGTGGTGAGCGCCCGGCTGGTCAGCCCGCTCGGCCCGGCCCGGAGCAGGATGCGCTCCGCGGCGTTGAACAGCTGCTCGCGCACGTCGCGCATGGCCACGCCTGTCGGCACCGCGCGTCCCTCCTCAACCGTCGCCGGGCACTCCAGGCTAGACGAGTGGGCAGATGCCCACTATGGTGGGCGCATGCCCACTATCCCGCGGGAAAACAACCAGCCCCATCGGCTCCGGCAGGTCGCCGAATCGTTCGGCACGGACGCCGAACGCTACGACCGCACCCGCCCCCGCTACCCTGACGCCCTGGTGGAGCGCATCGTCGCCGCCGCCCCCGGGCCCGACCTGCTCGACGTCGGCTGCGGCACCGGCATCGCCGCCCGCCAGTTCCAGGCCGCCGGCTGCACGGTGCTCGGCGTCGAGCCCGACGAGCGCATGGCCGCCCTGGCCCGGCGCACCGGAGTCGCATGCGAGGTGTCGACGTTCGAGGCCTGGGACGCCGCGGGCCGGACCTTCGACACGGTCACCGCCGGGCAGACCTGGCACTGGGTGGACCCGGTCGCCGGCGCGGCCAAGGCGGCGGAGGTGCTGCGGCCCGGGGGGCGGCTGGCCCTGTTCTGGAACGCGTTCCAGCCTCCGCCCGGCCTGAACGAGGCCTTCGCCGCGGCCTACCGCCAGGTGCTGCCCGAGATGCCGGGCTACGACCACACGAAGCCGGTCAAGGAGGCGTACGCCGCGATGTGCGCCATGGCCGCGGACGGCATGCGCGAGGCCGGCGCGTTCGGCGACCCGGAGCAGTGGCACGTCGACTGGGAGCACACCTACACCCGGGACGCGTGGCTCGACCAGGTACCCACGCACGGAGGCGGCACCCGGCTCCCGCCCGACACAATGGACGAACTGCTGTCGGCCATCGGCGCCGCGATCGACGCGGTGGGCGGCGCCTTCACGATGAGCTACACCGCCGTGATGGTCAGCGCGGCACGAACCGCCTGACGGCTCAGGGCCGCGCCAGGAGCCCGGCGAGAGCGTCACGGCTGCTCTGGAGCTCGTCCATACGCTGGTCCATGGTCGCCAGCTCACCGTTCAGGATGTCCCACAACTCGGCACACCACTCGATGTCCGGGCGCTCGCCCCGCGCGCACGGCAACACCGACCGGATCACCTCGGTGGACAGGCCGGCCCTCAGCAAGGCGCGCACCTGCCGCACCGTGACCACCGCGTCCTCGTCGAAGTGCCGGTAGCCGTTGGGGCCGCGGCTGGTGCCGAGCAGACCCTGCGCCTCGTAGTAGCGCAGCAGGCGGGCGCTGACCCCGGTGCGCCGCGACAACTCACCGATCAGCATGCGGTTTGACCTTTCCATCGATGTCAGGCCTTAACGTCGCCGTGGTAACGGACATTCCACCTGATGAGCATGCTGGAGCGACGTATGTCCTTCTTCGTTGTCCAACGCGACGGCCACGCGGCGAGTGCCGGCGATCTGGCGCCGCTCGCCTTCGCCGGCTACGCCCACTTCACCGCCATGCAGGTGCGCGGCGGCCAGGTGCGGGGTCTCGACCTCCACCTGGACCGGCTGCGCTCCGCCTCGCTGGAGTTGTTCGGCCGGGCCCTGCCCGACGACCGGGTGCGCGCCGGCCTGCGGGCGGCGCTCCAGGCAGGGCCGGACGACCTCTCGCTGAGCGCCACGGTCTACTCCCCGGCGGGCGAGTTCACCGTGGCGGGCCCCGAGGTGGAGCCGGAGCTGCTCGTACGCACCGGGCCCGCCTCGACCGGCCCGCTGGGCCCGCTCGCCCTGGCGGCGATCGAGCACGAACGGTTCCTGCCGGCCGTGAAGCAGGTCGGAGAGGCCGCCAAGACCTATTACCTGCGCCAGGCCGTCGGCCAGGGCTTCGACGACGCCGCCTTCGTCGACCGCCGGGGGCGGCTCAGCGAGGGCTCGATCTGGAACGTGGCCTTCTGGGACGGCTCGGCGGTGGTGTGGCCCGAGGCCGAGATGCTGGCCGGGACCACGATGGGCATCGTCCGCAGGCAGCTGGACCGCCTCGGCGTGCCCCAGCGGGTCGAGGAGGTCACGCTCGCCGGACTGCCGGCGCTGGCGGGCGCCGTGGTGATGAACTCGTGGACGCCGGGGCTCGCCGTGCACCGGATCGGCCATGTGTCCCTGCCCGAGGCGCCGTCCTTCGTGGAGGTGCTGCACGAGGCGTACGAGGCCGAACCGCTCACCGCGCCGTAGGGCCGGCGGGCTCGGCGCCGCCCGGCTGCGGGATCGCGACGACGCCGAGGGTGATCTGCCGCCGCCCTGGCCCGGGGGTGGCGTGCGCGACGGGGTCGATCAGGTCGCGCAGGCGCGCGCGGAGCCGGGCCAGCTCGTCGTCGTCCACCCACACGTGGACGGACGTGTAGGTCAGCCCCTGGGCGACCGGATCGTCCGGGTCGCCCTCCAGGTAGGCGTGCGCCTGCGCCATCAGGCCCGTGACGAAGGCGGTCACCGCCCGCTCGTGGTCGCCGGTCGACAACCTCGCGGGATCGGGCACCGCGCCCTGGACGGCGCGCTCGTCCAGCTCGTACGTGTGCTCGACCGCTCCGCGCACCTTCCGCTCGCCGACGACGCGGATGACGCCCGCGTCCACCAGCCACCGGATGTGCCGGTAGAGGCTGCTGTACGGGACGTCCGGCAACGCCTGGCGCAGTTGTGTCCCGGTGCGGGGGCCGAGGGCCAGGATCTGCGCCACCCGGATCCGGACCGGGTGCAGTACACCGACATCGCTCACGGGCATCCTCCGATCGTCCTAGGGGAAATCGTAGCGCTCCATTGACTCCATTTTTGGCTATGGTCTTAAATGTG
The DNA here is from genome assembly GCF_039871515.1 of Nonomuraea sp. B1E8. NCBI lineage: Bacteria > Bacillati > Actinomycetota > Actinomycetes > Streptosporangiales > Streptosporangiaceae > Nonomuraea > Nonomuraea sp. B1E8. The sequence continues at coordinate 1,205,418 of NZ_JBDPLS010000001.1, forward strand.
AGATCAATCGACCTGGGAGAATCGCCATGACCATCACCGCATCAGACCTGCGCGAGCGCCTCGCCACGCTGGCCGGCCGGCATCGGGTGCCGGGCGCCGCACTCGCGGTCCTGCACGGCGGGGCCGTCGCCGAGGCGGCCACGGGAGTGCTCAACACCCGCACCGGCGTCGAGGCCACCCCGGACTCCGTCTTCCAGATCGGATCCGTCACCAAGACGTGGACGGCCACGCTCGTCATGCAGCTCGTGGACGAGGGGCGGCTGGACCTCGACCGGCCGATCCGCGACCACCTCCCGGAGTTCGCGCTCGCCGACGAGGACGCCGCCGCGGCCGTCACCCCTCGCCACCTGCTGACGCACACCGCGGGATTCCCGGGAGAGGACCTCGCCGACTACGGCAGGAACGAGGACGCCGTGGCCGCCCTCGTCGCCAACCTGTCGGGCGCGCCCAAGGTGACCGAGCCCGGCGCGCTGTTCTCGTACAACAACGCCGGTTTCGTCGTCCTCGGCCGCCTGGTCGAGGTGCTGCGGGAGGGCGCCTGGGGCGAGGTGACACAGCGCCGGCTGGCCAGGCCGCTGGGGCTGGGAACCGTCGTCACCCTGCCGGAGCAGGCGCTCATGCACCGCGCCGCGGTCGGCCACGTCGGGACGGGCCCCGCTCCCGTCTGGTCGCTCCCGCGCGCGCTCGATCCGGCCGGCGGTCTGGCCATGAGCGCCACGGACCTGCTGGAGTTCGCCCGCCTGCACCTGAACCACGGGCTCGCCCCCGACGGCACGCGCCTGCTCTCGCGCGCCGCCGTCGAGGCCATGGGCACGCCGCAGGTGACGCCGCCACCGCTGTCCGCCTTTCCCCGCTCGTACGGGCTGGGCATGGAGGTGCACGACTGGGACGGCGGCACGGTCACCGGCCACTCAGGGGCGACGATCGGGCAGAAGGCCTACCTGCGCATGGTCCCCGGAGCGGGCGTGGCCGTGGCCCTGCTCACCAACGGCGGCGCCGCCGACGCGCTCCACGCCGACCTCGTCCATCCGCTGCTGCACGAGCTGGCCGGCGTGCGCGCCCCCGCGCCGGCGAGCCCTCCGGAGGCCGGGACGCCCATCGACCCCCGCCCGTACGTCGGCGACTTCGACATGGGGCCGGCCACCATCAGGATCGGCCATGACGGGCGGAACGTGTTGACGATGACCACGATCCCGCGCTCCAGCTACGTCGAATCCCTGGTCACGAATCCGGTCGCGACGCTGGCCGCGCTCGACGGCTCCCGCTTCGCCGAGGTCGGGCAGGACGACGGGGAGCGCCGGGAGGTCGTCTTCCTCGACCCGGGAGCCGACGGGCGCTTCCGGATCCTGCACAACAGCCGCGCGATGGTGCGCATCTCCTGACGCCGCCACCGGGCCGCGGCGGCACGGTCCCTACGCCGGGGGCACGGCCTCGAGGTGGAGGAGCGCGCACTGCTCGGGGAACAGCGGCGGCACCGCGACGCCCGCGGCGGCCAGCGCCGAGCCGGGCAGCTCGGCGCCGCCGGACAGCCAGGCGGGCGCCGCCCCGCGCGAGGTCACGGGCACGAGCGGGCGGACGCGGTAGACGGTGTCCGGGTCGAGGCCAGGAAGGCGGATGAATCCCGGCGGCCAGGTGGCCGGGCGGTCCAGCACGGCGATCTCGTACAGGGCCTCGCTCGTGTCCGGGGCGACCACGCCGTGCGCCCGTACGCCTTCCGGGGTGTCGTCCAGGCGGACCATCGTGCCGGTGTGCAGCAGGTGCCGGTGCCGCTTGTGCAGGGAGACCCAGCCGGCCAGCTCGTCGAGCTCGGCGTCGTCGAGCGCGGTGAGGTCCCATTCGATGCCGTAGTGGCCGAAGAAGGCCGTCGCGGCGCGGAACGACAGCTCGTGGCGGCGGCCGGTGCTGTGCGAGCGGCCGGCGCCGATGTGGCTGCCGACCAGCTCGGGCGGCAGCAGCTGGGCGGTCCAGCGCATGATCTGCTGGCGTTCGACGGAGTCGATGCAGTCACTGGCCCAGACGCGGTCGGTGCGCTCCAGGATGCCGAGGTCGACGCGGGCGCCGCCGGAGGAGCACGACTCGATCTCCAGCCGGGGGTGCGCGGCGCGGATCTCGTCGAGCAGCCGGTAGACGGCCAGGGTCTGGGCGTGCACCGAGGCGCGGCCCTCGCGGATCGTGGACCCGGCGTCCACGAGGTCGCGGTTGTGGTCCCACTTGATGAAGTCGAGGCCGTACTCGGTGATCAGGGCGAGCAGCCGTTCCTTGATGTGGGAGTAGGCGGCGGGGTTGGTGAGGTCGAGGACCTGCTGGTGCCGGGCGGGCGGCGGGAGGCGGTCGCCGGTCTGCAGGATCCATTCGGGGTGGGCGCGGGCCAGGCCGGAGTCCGGGTTGATCATCTCGGGCTCCAGCCAGAGCCCGAACTCCATGCCGAGCCCTCTGACCCGCTCGACCAGCGGGTGCAGCCCGTCGGGCCACACGTCCGCGTCGACGTGCCAGTCGCCGAGCCCGGCGCTGTCGTCGCGGCGGCCGGCGAACCAGCCGTCGTCGAGCACGAACCGCTCGACCCCGACCCTGGCCGCGCGCTCGGCCAGGTCGAGCAGGCGGTCCAGGTCGTGGTCGAAGTAGACGGCCTCCCACGTGTTGAGCACGACGGGCCGCGGCGTGGACGGGTGGGAGGGACGGGCGCGCAGGTGGGCGTGGAAGCGGCGGGCCGCCTCGTCGAGGCCGCGGCCGTAGGTGGCGTAGACCCAGGGGCTCTGGTACGTCTCGCCGGTCCGCAGGATGATCTCGCCGGGCAGCAGCAGCTCGCCCCCGCCGAGCATGGTCCGGCCGGTGGCGGTGCGCTCGGCGTAGTGCCGGTGGTTGCCGCTGAAGCCGACGTGCAGCCCCCAGGCCTCGCCGCGCTGGAAACCGGTGCCCGCCGTGGTGGCGAGCAGCACGGTGGCCGCGTCGGCTCCGGTGCGGCCGCGCCGGTTCTCGCGCAGGTGGGTGCCGACGGTCAGGGGCCGCCGCTGCGGGATACGTTCCTTGGACCACCGTCCGGCCTGGTCGAGCAGGTCGGTGGGGTTGCCGGGCACGGGCAGGACGAGGTTGAGCGCGTCCAGCGTGTACGGCAGCCCGTGCCGGTTACGCAGCTCCGCCCGCGCGCGCAACAACCCTGAAGGGTCGAGCTCCACGGTGATCGTGAGGTCGAGCCGGGCACGGGAGTCCGTGGCGGTCGCTGTGACGCCCTGGCCCGCCCGCTCATAGGTGACGGCGGTGAAGGCGGGAGACCAGTTCTCCCCCTGGTGATGTCCGGACAGACCGGGCATGCCCATCCATCCGGTACGCCCCTCGGGGACCAGCGCTGTGCGCACCGGAACCTCCACGGTCTGGTCGGCCCGGGGCCGCAACTCGGCCGCGAGGTGCCCGAGGGCGTCCTCGCCGAGCGCGCCCAGGTCCGGCCCCCAGTACAGCAGCGCGGGCAGGGCGTCGGGCGGGCATTCCAGGACCACGGACACGCCGGCGGCTCTGAAGTGATGCAGGTGCATGAATGGCTTTCTGCTAGGCGGTGCGAAGGTCGGGCGCGGCCGCGCCCATGATCATCCTTTGAGCCCTCCGCTGAGCAGGTCCAGCCGCCAGAACCGCTGCAGGAACAACATCAGCGCGACGAGCGGGACCACCGACACGGCGGCGCCCACGATGGCCAGGCCGTAGAGGGCGGGCTCGGAGGAGCCCTTGGCCAGCAGGGTGTACAGGCCCACGGTGATCGGGAACTTCCCCTGGTCCGACAGCATGATGTACGGCAGCAGGAAGTTGTTCCAGATGCCCACGAACTGCAGCATGAAGATCGTCACCATGCCGGGGAGCATCATGGGCAGCCCGATGGAGCCGAAGATGCGATATTCGCTCGCCCCGTCGATCCTGGACGCCTCCAGCGTGGCGTCCGGCACCGACGACATGGCGTACACGCGGGCCAGGTAGATGCCGAACGGGGAGATGAGGCTGGGCAGCAGGACCGACCAGTGGCTGCCGACCAGGTTCGTCTCCGACATGATGAGGTACTGCGGGATCGCCAGGGTCATGCCGGGCACGAGCACGCCGGCCAGGATCGCGTAGAACAGCACGCTCCGGCCGCGGAAGTCGTACTTCGCCATCCCGTAGCCGGCCAGCGTGGAGATCAGGGTGGACGCGGCGGCGCCGACGCCCGCGTAGAGCGCGCTGTTGGCGGCCCAGCGCAGATACTGGCCGCCGCCGAAGGCGAACAGGTCGCGCAGGTTGTCCAGCAGCCCCGTCCCCGGCGCGAAGGTGAACGTGGAGAACAGCTCGGCGCTCGACTTGGTGGAGGCCACGATCACCCAGACGACCGGCACCAGGCAGTAGAACGCGCCGACCAGCAGCACGACGGTGGGCAGGAGCTTGGCCCGCTGGTGCGGGAGCGCGGCGGCTCTCACTGCATTCCTCCGAACGCCCGCCTCTGGGTGACCTTCAGCAACACGACCGAGACGGCGAGGGTGCCCACGGCCAGGAGGACGGAGGCGGCCGAGGCGAGCGGCAGGTCGTCGCGGACGAAGGCGTCCCGGTAGATCTGCATCAGCGGCACCCACGCCTGGGAGATCTCCGTGGTCATCGGGCTGAGCGTGGTCGGCTCGCCGTACACCTGGAGGGTGCCGATCAGCGCGAACAGGCCGGTGAGCACGAGCGCGGGCGCCACCAGCGGGATCTTGACCCGCCAGGCGATCTGCCATTCGGAGGCGCCGTCGATGCGGGCGGCGTCGTACAACTCCGCGGGGATGCCGCGCAACGACGTGAAGATGATGATCATGTTGAAGCCGACGCCGCCCCACACCGCGATGTTGGCCAGCGACGGGTAGATGACGCCCGCGCCCAGGAACGGGATCTCGCCGAGCCCCAGCTCCCGGGTGACGAAGCTGAAGGGGCTGGTCGAGGGCAGGTACATGAAGCCCCACAACAGGGAGGCGGTCACGCCGGGGATGGCGTACGGCAGGAAGATCGCCGTACGCGAGAACCGGCGGCCGCGCGCACCCGCGTAGTCGAGCAGCAGCGCGAACAGCAGCGCCAGCCCGAGCGTCAGCGGCACGCTGATCAGCCCGTAGAGGGCGAGCCTGCCGAAGCCGGCGAAGAACTCCGGGTCGGTCAGCGTCCTGGCGTAGTTGTCGAGCCCGACGAAGACCTCCTCGCGCGTGCCGAAGATGCCCTTGCCGGTCAGCCGCAGGCCGCGGACGCTGAGGTAGAGCGAGTACCCGATGGGGATCGCCAGGAAGGCCACGAACAGCAGGACGGCCGGCGCGACGAACAGGTACGGCGCCCGCGTCCTGCGGCGGGCGCCGGTGCCGGCGGTCATGAGCCGGCGACCTTGAATCCCGTGGACTTCATGTCGTCGACCACGGCCTGCTGCGTCTTCTTCAGCGCGTCGGCCAGCGGCGTCCTGTCGCGGACCGCGGCGGACACGGCGTCCTTGAACACGCTCTCGGCGGTGCTGACGTTCGGCCCCCAGCTGATGTGCGGGATCGTGCTCTGGGCGGCCTTGGCGGCGACCTGCCAGTAGTCCTTCTGACCGGACACCAGCTTCGGCGGCTCGCTGCTGCTCGTCGCCTGCTGCCCGGCCAGCGACGCCGGATATTCGCCCTCGGCGATCTGGAGGTCGTAGGCGGTCTTGTCGGTGTTCATCCACTTGGCGAACGTGGCCGCGGCCTCGACGTGCTTGGAGTCCTTGGTGACGGTGATGGCGCTGCCGCCCTGGAAGGCCACCCGGTCGTCGCCCTCCTTCCACTGCGGCAGCGGCGCGATGGCCCAGTCGCCGGCCTGCTCCTCCGCGATCCCGTACAACACGCCAGGCGCCCACAGGGCGCTCGGCCAGCTGAGGATCTTGCCCTTGTTGAGCTTGTTGTTCCACTCGGGGGTGAGCAGCGGCTCGGCCTTGACCAGGTCCTTGTCGATGAGGTCCTGCCAGAAGCCGGCCACCTCCAGGGAGGGCGCGTCGGCGATGCCGACCGTCCAGGTCGTGTCCTGGACCTTCCACCAGGACGCGCCGGCCTGCTGGGCGAGACCGGCGAAGTTGCCGAACTCGGCGGGGGCGAAGGTGGCGAGATAGGCCTCGGGGTCCTTCTTGCGCACGTCGGCGGCGAGCTTCGCGAAATCCTGCCAGGTGGCGGGCGGCTCGATCTTCAGCTCGTCGAACCGCTTCTTGTTGTAGACGAACACCATCGGCCCGACGTCCTGCGGGACGCCGTAGACGGCGCCGTCGAAGCTGGTGAGCGTCCACACCTCAGGGCTGAAGGCCTCCTTGACGTCGCCGGTGTGGGGGGCGATGTCGGCGAGCGCGCCGGCCACGATCATGGCGGGCAACGTCTGGTATTCCAGGCACGCGGTGTCGGGGGCGTTGCCCGCCCGGCTCGCCGTGACCAGCTTGGTCGCGGTGTCGGTGCCGCCGCCGACGTCGGTGAGCCGCACCTGGATGTCCGGATGGGCCTCGTTGAAGGCCTCGACCTTCTCCTTCTGGCCGGCGCTCCAGCACCAGTGTTGCAGCGTGACCGGGCCGGTCTCGGCCGCCTGCGTGCCGGCGCTCTCGTTCGTGCCTGACGAGCATGCGGCCAGGAGTACGGCCGTGCCGAGCACCGCGATCGAGCCGGAGACCCTTCTGAAACCCATCCACGCCTCCTTCGGGGCGAAGCAAAGATAGCTTCGCGACAAAGCCAACCTAGAGAACAAGTGAGGCGCATGTCACTACTTGTCCGCAAATTCGAGCACGGCAATGTGCGGAGATCGTCACGGGGTCGTCATGTTAGCTTTGTCGCAAAGTCAAGAACGGGAGGCTGGCGTTGAAGGGTGTTGCACCCCGAAGATGGTTCGACATGTGGGACGCCTTGCCCGACGCCGCACGCTCCATCGTCAAGGAGCTCATCATCCACGGCCCGCAGTCCAGGACCGCGCTGGCCAAGACCCTGCACCTGTCGACCGGCAGCCTGACCAGGCTGACCAGACCCCTGGTCGACGCCGGCCTCCTCGTCGAGGGCGACGTGGTGCACGACCCCGTCAACGGCCGGCCGACCCGCCCGCTCGACGTCGCCGCGGGCGAGCACCGCTTCCTCGGCATCAAGCTGACCGCCGACCGGATCCACACCGTCATCACCGACCTGCGCGCCGGCGTCGTCGCCGCCCGCGACGAGCCGATCGCCGACCACTCCCCCGGGGCCGTCTGTCACCAGGCCAGGCACCTGCTGGACGAGCTGACGGGCGGGACCCACGCGACCGGCGCGAGCGGGACGGGCGGGACCCACGCGACCGGCGCGAGCGGGACGGGCGGGACCCACGCGACCGGCACGAGCGGGACGGGCGGGACGGGCGGGACGGGCGGGACGGGCGGGACGCCGATCGTCGCCGCCGGGGTCACGATCGGCGGAGACGCCCGCAGCTCCGCGCCCGTCGGCCGCGAACGGCTGATCGACGCGCCGTTCCTCGGCTGGCGGCAGGTGGCGCTGGAGCCGCTGATGGAGCAGGCGCTCGGCCTCCCGTGCGTGGTCAAGAACGACGTGGCCGCGCTTGCCCACCAGCACCACTGGTTCGGCGCCGGACGCGGCCTGCGCGACTTCGCGCTGGTCACGATCGGCGCGGGCATCGGCTACGCCCTCATCGTGCACGACCACCTCGTGGCCGCGGCCGAGGCCGACCTCGGCATGTTCGCCCACCTGGTGCTGAGCCCCGGCGGGCCGATGTGCACGGAAGGTCACCGCGGATGCGCCTCGGCGTACCTGTCCAGCGACTCGATCGGGATCTCCGCCGGGCTCGGGCTGCGGCGGGAGGTGACGTACGAGGAGGTCATGCGGGGCGCCGCGGCCGGCGACACGGTGTGCCTGGGCGTGGTCCGCGAGGCCGCGCGGGCCCTCGGCAGGCTCATCGCGCACATCACGACGATCTCCATGGTGAAGACGGTGATCCTGGCGGGCGAGGGCGTCGAGCTGGCCCGCGTCGGCAAGGACGACCTCGACGCGGCGCTCACCGCGAACCGGCGGGGCGTGCCGAGCTCGGCCGAGGTGGTCATCGAGGCGGACGACTTCCGCGAATGGGCCCGCGGCGGCGCGGTGGTCGCCATCCAGAGTTTCGTGACCGGCAGCGACTAGGGCACGCCGCGGCGGGGCGTGGTGAGCGCGTCCATGACCAGGTCGAGCAGCCGACCGGCCTGCTCCCACCTGTCGCTCGCGGCCGTGGACAGGAACACCCCGAGGAGCACGTACGGCTCTGAAGCACACCAGCAGAAGAAGAGGTCGTCCGTCCAGCGGACCAGAACGGAAAGGGAACTGCAGCTCCTTTCCACTCTCAACCTATAGCGCACCCGGGGGCTTGCGGCAAGACCCGGGTCGTGCCGCACAATCGTCGGCCAAGGCCAGAACACCCTGCGCGAACGCGGGTGCCGTTGCCGGCGTACGGGTGGGTCCACGCACCCTCAGATCGGAGCAGATGACGTGAACCCGCTGACCACCAGCGCGTTTGACCTTCCCGACCACCTCGCCCCCAAGGCCGACCCGGCGCTCATCGCCGGCGACGAGCGGCACTTCGCGGCCATCGCCGAAAGCCTCGAGCAGTCGATCGCCGAACTGTCCGACCGCCTCGAAGCCGAGCGCAGGGCCCCCGGCGGCAAGGGGCGGCAGGCGCTGGACCGGGACCTGGAGATCCACCGGCTGACCGCCCGCCTGCGCGCCCTGCGCCGCTTCGGTCTGGACCTGTGCCTCGGGCACATGGTCGGCGCGGACAACCCCGAGCCCGTGTACGTCGGACGACTCGGCCTCACCGACAGCGCCGGTCGCCGGCTGCTGATCGACTGGCGCTCCCCCGCGGCCGAGCCGTTCTTCGGCGCCACCCACGCCAACCCGATGGGCCTGGCCAGCCGCCGGAGATACCGCTGGACCCGCGGCCGGATCAGCGACTACTGGGACGAGGTGTTCACCCCGGACCAGATCGACGGGCACGCCGCGCTCGACGACCAGTCCGCCTTCATCGCCAGCCTGGGCGGCAGCCGCTCGCCCCGGATGCGCGACGTGCTCGGCACCATCCAGGCCGACCAGGACGCCATCATCCGCGCCGGATCCCGCGGCGCTCTCGTCGTCGACGGCGGTCCCGGCACGGGCAAGACCGTCGTCGCCCTGCACCGCTCCGCCTACCTCCTCTACTCCGACCCGCGCCTCGGTCACCGCAGGGGCGGCGTGCTGTTCGTCGGCCCCCACCAGCCCTACCTGGCCTACGTCTCCGACGTGCTGCCCAGTCTCGGGGAGGAGGGCGTACAGACCTGCACCCTGCGGGACCTCGTCGCCGAGGGGGCCGCCGCGGCGATCGAGGCCGACCCGGACGTGGCCCGCCTGAAGTCGTCCGCGGACCTGGTCAAGGCGATCGAGCCGGCCGTCAGGTTCTACGAGAACCCGCCCACCGAGGGGATGGCGGTCACGACCCACTGGTCCGACATCTGGCTGAGCGCCGACGACTGGGCCGAGGCGTTCGAAGCGCCGGAACCCGGCACCCCGCACAACGAGGCCCGTGACCGGATCTGGGAGGAACTGCTCACGATCCTGGCCGACAAGCACGACGGCGACGTCTCCCCCGACCTGCTCCGCAGGTCGCTGCTGCAGAACAGGGAACTGCTCACGACCTTCAACCGCGCGTGGCCGCTGATCGAGGCGTCCGACCTGGTGGGAGACCTGTGGACGGTGCCGGCCTACCTGCGCAAGTGCGCCCCCTGGCTCAGCCGCGAAGAGGTCCGGCTGCTTCAGCGCGACAACGCCCAGGCCTGGACGGTGTCCGACCTGCCGCTCCTGGACGCGGCACGGCAACGGCTCGGCGACCCGGAGGCGTCACGACAGAGGCGCCGCCGGGAAGCGTCCGTCGCCGCCGAACGCGAACGCATGGCCGGCGTCGTCGACGACCTGCTCGAGGCCGACGACGACGGCGAAGGCGTCGTGACGATGCTGCACGGACAGGACCTGCGGGACGCCCTGGTCGACGAGGACGCGCTGCCCGGCACCGAACCCGATCTGCTCGCCGGGCCGTTCGCCCACATCGTCGTGGACGAGGCCCAGGAACTGACCGACGCGGAATGGCAGATGTTGCTGCTGCGCTGCCCGTCCAGGAGCTTCACCATCGTCGGCGACCGCGCCCAGGCCAGGCACGGGTTCACGGAGTCGTGGCAGGAACGGCTCGAACGGATCGGGTTCGACCGCGTCAACCTGGCCTCCCTGAGCATCAACTACCGGACGCCGGAAGAGATCATGGCCGAAGCCGAGCCGGTCATCCGGGCCGTGCTCCCGGACGCCAACGTGCCGACCTCCATCCGCAGCGGCGGCGTCCCCGTCGTCCACGGATCCACCGCGGATCTGAGCTCGATCCTCGACACCTGGCTCGCCGCCCACGCCGACGGGACCGCCTGCGTCATCGGCGACCCCACGTTCCCGGGTGCGCCCCGCGTCCGGTCGCTGACCCCGGAGCTGGCCAAGGGGCTCGAGTTCGACCTCGTCGTACTCGTCGACCCGGAGGCGTTCGGCACGGGCGTCGAAGGAGCGGTCGACCACTATGTCGCCATGACCCGGGCCACCCGGCAACTCGTCATCCTCACGAGCTCCTGACGCCTGCACGCCCATCAGGCCGGCCGAGGGATCGGCCGGCCTGCCGCCGCCGCGCCGCGCAGGACGAAGGACCGCGAGTGGGCGGCTGTCGAGGCCGTGCTGGGCGCGGGGCTGCGGTACGAAGGCTTCGAGCCGTGCGGCTGCGGGCAACAGCCGAAATACCGCCCGCGCACGAGCGCGCACGAGCGCGCAGGCGCGGGCCCGGCGCCGGATCGCGGCCCGCAAAGGGCTGGCCGACGCCCAGGCACTGGCGCTGCGCGACCCCGGCGACGCGTAAGCCAGGACGACGTGGCACGATGGCCGGACCGCGATCTCCGAGGACCCGGACCGGAGCTCATGGTCCGCCGGCAACGACCATCCAGACCGTACACCCGCAGCGGAGGAGAACCCCCGGTATGGCCGTCATCCACCGCACCGCCCTCAAGCCGACCAAGCTGGAGCTTCTCACCTCCTGGCTCCCCTCCCGGCCGTGGTATCTCGGCGGGACGGGCACACCTCATCTGTCCAAGGCCGGCGGCTTCCGGCTGGACGACCCGCAGGGTGAGGTGGGAATCGAGTTCATGGTGGTCACCGATGCCTCCGGCGCCCACCCGACCAACTACCTGGTGCCGCTCACCTATCGCGGCGCCCCGCTCGACGGGGCTGAGCACGCCCTCATCGGCACCATGGAACACGGCGTGCTGGGGCGGCGCTGGGCCTACGACGGCTGCCACGACCATGTGCTCCTCGCCCAGTTGGAGGCCCTTATCGAGGGCCGCGTCCAGGCCCAGGACCAGAACACCAGCGACACCCCCGACCGGGAGGTCACCCGGTCCTACAGCGGTGCCGGCCTCACCGGCTTCACCACCGCCACCGACGACCAGGAGGGCACCCTGCTGCTGCCCGCGTCGCGGGCTACGGCCCTCCGCTTGCACCGGGCCCTGCGTCCTTCACCGGACGACGCGTCTTCCCTTCCACCGCAGGCGCTCGGCCACGTCGCCGGCTCCTGGCGGATGCCGGACGGCTCCCGGGCCCGGGGGTTGTTTGTCGTCCTGCACCCTCGTACGTAGGTCTCCGCGCGCCGCCGGGAATGAGCGTGCCTCACGCAGCGCGGACTAGAGCTCCCGGCGCCGCCTCGCGACATGGACGGTGATGTCGGCGGCGATCTCGACCGTCGCGGGCAGCACCTGCATGATCCGGCTGAACACCTGCTCCTGCTCCACGGCCGGCAGGACGAGATAGGCCGAGACGGTCGAGAGGTAGCCGACGTAGTCGCGGGCGCTCATCGTCAACCGCCGCTCGACCACGGACTGCCGGACATCGGCGAACCACGCGGAGCGCTGGAGCTCCGTACCCGGCCACTGCATGGCCTCCTCCGGAGGCGTCCCGTCAGGAGACGGCACCTCGTCGCTGGCCAGGAACGGTGACCGTGCCACGCGAACGGCCTCCTCCACGGCCGGGTCGGCCAGCTGGACAGGACCGCCGAACGACGCGAACACGCCGCCCGGTTCGAGCAGCGCGGCCATGCGGGACCACCGCTCCTCCGGGTCCGTCCAGTGCAGCGCCGCCGCCGCATAGACCAGCCCGTACGTCTCACCCGGTCGCAGGTCCTCGAAGGCGGCCCGCGCGGTGCTGACGTTCGCCGGCACGTGCTTGCGCAGCTCGGCGAGCATGGCCTCGTCGGGCTCGGTCGCGGTGACGGCGACCCCTCGCTGAGCGAACAGGCGGGTCGCCTTGCCTGTGCCGGCGCCGATCTCGAGGGCGGTCAGCACGGGCTGCGCCGCGTACGCCATCACCATGTCGACCAGCCGCGCAGGATATCCCGGCCGGAACCGTTCGTAGGCTTCCGCCATCACCCCGAAGCTCAGTGCGCGATTGGACATGCCGAGCATCCTGGCACAATCCCCGGTGCCCGGCTGAATACCGCGGATATACCGCCGTTCCCTAGCGTGTGACCGGCCGAAGTCAATCGACCCGGCCGACCAGGCCGGGAGAAGGAGAAGATCACACGCATGCGGAAAATCGTGGGGCGCATCGCGTCCGTGGGCACCGTCGCCCTGGCGGCGTCGGCCGCGCTCGTCATGGCCGCTTCCAGCGCCCAGGCGGCGGGCTACTGGTCGAAGGACGCGCCGAGGTACGCCACAGGCGTCGGCAACCTGACGACGAAGCGCGTCACCGTCGCCAAGAGTACCTACACGCTGCAGCTTCGCTCAGGTAAGTGGGGTGCGAACACCTACATCTGGGCTCGCGTCCCGAAGAACTCGGGAGCTAACGGCAAGAATCTCTGGTTGTCGGTGTACGACCCTTCGAAGAGGAAGTGGCAGAGCTCGCCTGGCCTGCTGACGATCAAGAACACGACCTACAGCCAGGCACACCGGGCCAAGGCCAACTGGCTGTACAGGGCCTGCACGAAGCAGCCCGGCCTCGGTGGCAGCCCGGCCCAGTGCACCAGCACCTGGCGGGTGTGATCTCTTGACCCGCGAGCGGGCCTGAACGGCATGGGGGCGGGCCGCGGCTGGGCTGGAGCCGGGAGGGCTGCGGTGCTCGTAGTAGCGCAGGGTCTGCAGGTTGACCCCGGCCCGCTCGGCCACCTGGCCGCTGCGCAGGACGGCCCGTCGATGTCCTGCTTCACGCCGGCCGCCCTGCCGCGCCGGCGCGTGCCCTCAGGGCGTCCAGCACCTCGACGTGCTCGGGCGGTACGGTCACGTCCAGCGCCAGGCCGCCGCCCGCGATGGTGAGGGTGAAGGTGAAGAACGAGCAGCAGTCGCTCTCCCGCGCCGTCAGCTCGGCGGCCCGTGAGGCGTTGCCGGGGCTGAAGACGAGGTCCAGGCGTAGCCGCGTGGGCTCAGGCCGGGCCACGCTCCGCACCGCGTCGGCGAACAGGGTGTCGAACTCGGCCAGGCGTAGCGGCTGCTCCGCGGTGGGCAGCGTGCACGCCGAAGGGGCCCAGACCAGGTCGATGTCTTGTGCCATGCCTCGACGGTAAACCTGTATCTGAGTATCGGATGCAACCCCCGGCGAACAAAACGTTCCCGGCTATTGTGCGCGAATGTACGGAAGCCCGAACGAGAGGTGAACCCGGTGGGCCGCCGGCAGCGCGGTGAAGTGTGACATGACGAGTGCGTCATGTCCGTCCAGGGCCGCGCTGCTGATCGCGCGCGTCGTTCACGAAGCGAGGGTGACCGCGGCCAGCTCGCGCCAGTCCCGACGCCTGCCGTCACGGGTCGCCTCGGCGAACACGGTCTCGCCGAGGCGGTTCCGCGCCTCCGCGGCGATCCGGGAGACGTCCGGCTGCGAACGATCCGGTGTACCGCGCACGCCGTCGCTCGCCGCGAGCAGGCGCACGGCCTGCTCGTACTGTCCCTGGCGCAGCGCGAGATCCGCGATCCCGATCAACATCTCGGCGATCGTCGGTGGATAGGTGTGCTCCATGGACTGGGCCGCGCGCAACGCCCCGGCCCGATAAGCGCGGGCCTGCTCGAGATCGTCGGTGAGGTAGGCGTACAGGTGCATGGTCATGGCGCGGACGGAGCCGGCCATCTCCGCGTCGCCCAGCACCGCCTGCACCGTGGCCAGGTGCTCGCGCACGTCGTCCGGCTCGCCGCGCCAGCGAGCCAGCTGCGCCTTCGAGAGCGCCAGCTCGGCGAGCGCGTCCGGCCAGGCGATCCCGCCCGCGCACCGCTGCGCCTCCGCCATGGCGGACGTGCTGGACTGCTCGTCGCCGAGCAGCCAGTAGAGCTGGGCCAGCCGCGCCCGCACGCCGACCACGTCCTCGGTCGCGCCCACCTCGGTCAGCGCCACGACCGCCTCTTCGTAGTGCTCACACGCGCGTGCGAGCTCGCCGCGCGCGGCGAGCCGATCGGCCAGGAAGGTCAGCGCCAGCGAGATCCCCATCCGGTCGCCCAGCGTGCGGAACTCGGCGAGGGCGAGCCCGGCGTCGGTGTCCACGTCGGTCTCGTCGCCGCCGAGCGTGAGCCGGAACCGGCCACGAGTGAGCCTGGCCTGTGCCCGCACCCACGGATCGTCACCGGCGATGAGCGGCTCGAAAGCAGGGAGGAGCTCCGCCGGGCCCTGCAACGTCAGCTCCAGCACCCTCGCGAACGCGAGCAGCGGATGGCGCGACCCGCTGCGCTGGGCGAACCGGTGCGCCTCGTGGATCCACTCCCGCGCCTGATACTGGTCGCCGCTGACCCCGGAGCTCATGAACACGGACACGACGAGGCAGGCCAGCGCCCGCACCTCGTCGGCGACCTCACCGGGCAGCGAGGTCGCCGCGATGCCCAGCTCGGCGCCCTCGGCCCTGTGCCCGCTGAGGAAGTAGTACCAGCCCGCCGCCCCGGCCAGCCGCATCGCCTCCTCGGCCCATCCCGCGGCGATCGCCCCGCGCAGGGCCGCGCTGATGTTGTCGTGCTCGGCCTCCAGCGCGGACAACCATTCCAGCTGCCCGGCCCGGCGCAGGTGCGGATCGGCCGTCTCGGCCAGCTCGGTGAAGTAGGCGAGGTGCGCCCGGCGCGCCGCCTCGCTCTCGCCGGCCTCGGCGAGCCGGTCCGCCGCGTATTCCCTGATGGTGTCGAGCATGCGGTAGCGCGGCGAGCCCTCACCGTCGCCGTCCTCGGCGAGCAGCAGCGACTTCTCGATCAGCGCGGTCAGCAGTTCGAGCACCTGCTCTGCGGCGACCGCCTCGTCCCGGCACACCCGTTCGGCCGCTTCCAGGCTCGCCCCGCCGGCGAACACCGACAACCGGCGCAGCACGCCGCGCTCGGCCTCGGTCAGCAGGTCCCAGCTCCAGTCCACGACCGCGCGCAGCGTCCTGTGCCGGGCCAGCGCCGTACGGCTGCCGCCGGTCAACAGGCGGAACCGGTCATCGAGCCGGCGTGCCAGCTGGTCGACGGACATCGTCCGCAGCCGCGCCGCGGCCAGTTCGATCGCCAGCGGCACCCCGTCGAGCGCCCGGCAGATCCGCGCCATGGCGGCCAGGGTGCGCGCGTCGGAGCCGATGTCCTTGCGCACCAGATCAGCGCGGTCCCGCAACAGCCGCACCGAGGGAGAGGCGCCGGCCTCGGACGGGTCCGCATCCTTCGCGGGCAGCGCGAGCGGCTCGACCTGCCACAGCACCTCCCCGGTGATGCCGAGCGGCTCCCTGCTGGTGGCCAGGATCCGCACCCTCCGGCACTCCCCCAGCAGCCGATCGGCGAAAGCCGCGGCCGCCTCGATCACGTGCTCGCAGTTGTCGAGGACCAGCAGGATCGCGCGCTCGCGGACCGCGGTGACGAGCCGGTCCATCGCCTCCCCGCCCCGGGCACCGCCGAGCAACGGCTGTTCACGCAGGCCGATCGCGGTGAGGGCGGCCTGCGCCAGCTCCCCACCCGCGCGTACCGAGGCCAGCTCGACCAGCCACGCCCCGTCCGGCAGCTCGGAGAGCATCGTCCGCGCGGTCTCCGTGGCCAGCCTGGTCTTGCCGGAGCCGCCCGCCCCCGTCAACGTGACCAGCCGGTGCCTGGCGGCCAGCCCCGCGACCGCGGACAGCTCGTCGTCCCTGCCGACGAAACTCGTCAGCTCGGCGCGCAGGTTGGTCCTGCGGTGCTCCGCCCGCTCGCCCAGCTCGCCCCGCAACACCGCGGTGTGCAGCGCGGAGAGCTCGGCCGACGGATCGGTGCCCAGCTCCTCAGCGAGCCGCTCGCGGGTGCGCTGGTAGAGGGTCAACGCCTCGTTCCCGCGCCCGGCCTCGGCGAGCGCTCGCATCAGGGCGGCCACGAACCCCTCCCGCAGCGGGTACGCGGCGACCAACCCGGTCAGCTCGGAGACCAGCTCCGAGCCACGGCCGAGGCGGAGGTCGGCTTCCACCCGATCCCCGAGCGCGGCGACGTGGAGCTCGTCCAGGCGCGCGACGGCGGCGTCGAACGCGTCGCCGCCCTGCAGGGCGATGTCCGCCATGGGCGCGCCGCGCCACAACGCCAGGGCCGAGCGCAGCAGCTCGGCCCGCGCCGCGGGCTCGGCGGCACGGGCCTGATCCACCAGTTGCTCGAACCGGCACACGTCCACGGCGTCGGGAGCCACGGCCAGCCGGTAGCCGCCGGACTCCGCCTCGATCACGCCCTCCGGCAACGCCCTGCGCAGCCTGGACACCAGCGCCTGCAGAGCATTCACCTCGTCCGCGGGCGGCCGTTGCCCCCAGATCCAGTCCACCAGCCTCGCCCGGGTGACGATCCGGCCGGGGTGGAGGGCGAGTGCGGCCAGCAGCGCGCGCAACCGGACGCCGGGAACCTCCACGACGGCCCCGTCGCGGTCGCGCACCGCGAACGGTCCCAGCAAGTCGACGCGCACACCAGTCATTCTGCCGAACCGCGACGACCTCCCGAGCCGGTCGGCCGCGGCCTGTCAGCGGCCGTGTCAGCACGGCGACAGCCCGGTATCAGAGCGGTCGGCGAGAGTGGGACACGTTCAGCACGCGCGGCCTGCCCCTGAGAGGAACGACCATGGAACACACCGTCTCCACCATGCCGACCGCCCGTCAGCCCGGCTGTCCCTTCGACCCGCCGGCAGCGCTGATCGAGGCCCGCGAGCACGGCCCGATCAGCCGCTTCCCCTTCCCCGACGGACACCAGGGCTGGCTGGTCACCGGTTATGACCTGGTCCGGTCGGTCCTGGCCGACTCGCGGTTCAGCTCGCGCAAGGAGCTCATGCGCCACCATCCGATCATCGACTACGGCGACATCGAGGTCCCTCCGGCGCCGCCCGGCGAGTTCCTCCTCATGGACGAGCCTCGGCACAGCCGCTACCGCAAACCGCTGGTGGGCAAGTTCACCGTGCGGCGGATGCGGCTGCTCACCGAGCGCGTCCAGCAGGTCACCGCCGAGCACCTGGACGCCATGGAGCAGGCCGGGCCGCCGGCCGACCTGGTGACCGCCTTCGCCAAACCCATCCCCGCCGTCATCATCTGTGAGCTGCTGGGCGTGCCGTACGAGGACCGGGGCTCCTTCCAGGAGCACATCGACAAGTTCCTCGGCGGGGAGGCCAGTGACGAGGACCTGATCGCGGCCTACACCGCGACCCAGCAGTACCTCGCGGAGCTGGTCGCCGCCAAACGCGCCGACCCCACCGACGACGTGCTCAGCGACCTGACCGACAGCGACCTGACCGATGAGGAGCTACGGGGGATCGCCCTGATCCTGCTGTCGGCCGGGTTCGACACCACCGCGAACATGCTGTCGCTGGGCACTTTCGCACTGCTGCGCAACCCGGCGCAGCTGGCCGCGCTGCGCGCCGACCCCGCGCTCGCCGACCGGGCCGTGGAGGAACTGCTGCGGTATCTGAGCGTCGCCAAGATGTTCATGCGCACGGCACTGGAGGACGTCGAGCTGGGCGGCCACACCATCAAGGCCGGTACGGCGGTCATCCTGCAGTACAACGTCGCCAACCGCGACCCCGAACGCTTCGCCGACCCCCACACTCTCGACCTCCGCCGGCAGGACGGCGGGCACCTGGCCTTCGGCCACGGCATCCACCAGTGCCTGGGCCAGCAGCTGGCCCGGGTGGAGATGCGGGTCGCCTTCACGGCGCTGCTCACGCGCTTCCCCACCCTGCGCCTGGCCGTACCGGCCGAAGAGGTCGCCCTGCGCCCGGAGACCGCCGACATCTACGGGGTCAAGAGCCTCCCGGTCACCTGGGACGCGTAGCCGCCGGCACACCACACCGCGGCCCCGCGACCGTACGGCGCTCGCGACCGCCGCGGCCGCCCTCACGCGGGGGCCGCGGCGCGATGAGCTCGAACGGGTCTCAGTCGCAGTACTTCCACTGGGTGGAGGTGGTGCCGTAGATCCCTCCGCCGTAGATCGCCTTGATGGATCCCGTCCACCTGATGCACGTGCCGGCGGCTTTGCCGCTGGCCGCCGCGTAGTGGGCGTAGTTTCCCTCGTCCTTGATGGTCTTCATGCCCTGACGCTCCAGGACGGCCTCCGTGTAGCTGGCGACGCCGTCCGCCCGGCCGACCCTCAGGGTGACCACACAGTTCTCCTGATAGGTGCCGTTCCACAACACGTAGACCTCACCCAAGGGCATGTTGTTACCGTTGTCCCAGAGATCCTCCCTGGTGAGTTCCGTGTAGGCGCCGTTCGGCCAGCCGCACCCCTGCTCGCTGACGACGGCCTGGCTCAGGGTGTGGGCCGAGGCGGGCGAGGCCACGAACATGATCGAGGCGAGCCCAAGGCCACAAGCCACACCGGTACGCGCGAGTATGCGCCGGTACGTCCGAGACATGAAAAGTCCTCCCAAGTACGGCTACATCTACTCCGGCAGGAGCCGCCCTCCGGAGGTCGCCGCATGGGCATGGGCCGATTCCCCCGCCGGCTTGGCTTCAGCATGCCGCAGCACGTACACGCTGTCCTTAGCGGCGCCTGCACAGTTCCTTGGCGCCGGATCCACTCCGGACCGCAGGCCCCGACCCGTCACGCGCCAGGAGGCTGGTACGCCACGTCCATCCGCGTGGCATCGTCGACCTCCTCTGGCGCCAGCAGGACGACCGTCTTCGTGCGTACCGCCCCGGTCGCCGATATGGTGAGCCCCACAGCGGCCGAAGCCGCGTTGCTCGGCAGGTCGAGGATCACATACGTGTCCGTATCCCCGAACGCGAAATACATCTGCTCGACCCGGCCGCCGACGCTTTCCGCCATGCGCTCCACCGCCTGCCGACGTCCGGTGCCGCCATCTCGCAACACGCCTTTGAGGCCCTCTGCGGTATAGGTCGCCTGGATCAGGTATTTGGGCATGGTCGACTCCCTCTCCTCGTGCCGCCACCCTGCGTTGAGGCGGCCGTTGCCGTCACGGGGTCGAAGTTCTCGGCTTAGGGTGACGGTAATCCCACCCGCTGTACTGGTTTTCTCCTGTCGCAGCCGTACGCCGCACAGCGCACCTCGGCGTCAGCTTTCCGCCTGCCCCCCGGGCAGGCCACCGGCGAGGACGTGCCGGCCGAGTGGGGTCAGGCTGTGAACCACGTGCCTGCCGTTCCTGGTCGAGGCCACCAGGCCGCAGTTGCGCAGGATCGTCGTGTGCTCGCTCGCCGAGGAAAGAGACATTCCGGTACGGGCAGCCAACTGCGACGTGCCCGCCGGGGAGGTGAGCGCCCGCAACAGAGCGGTTCGCGGTTTGCCGATGAGCGCGGCGAGGTGCCGGTCGATGCCGTCGCCGCAGGTGTCCGGCTGCATCCAGTGCTGCGGCGGATCCAGGGGATAGACGAGGATCGGGTCGAGTTCGACGTTGGCCAGGGTCACCGGCGCGCTTCGGCAGAAGAACGAGGGGATCAGTGTCAGGCCGCGGCCGGCGAGGTCGACGGTGAGGTCGGCGGGGTAGGGGGCCGACAGGACGGGGGGATTCCAGCGGATGCCTGCGCCCAGGTTCCCCAGCAGGGCGTGTACGCCACCACCGGCCAGGCGTTGGGTGACGGTGCGGCGATGGGCCTCGGCCTGGTGAAGGATCTGGTCGCGGAACGGCGCCAGCGCGTGCTCGTGATACGTACGGAGGGCGGATGCCAGCCGGCGCAGGTGTCGTGGCCGGCCGGCGGCGACCCCGGCCAGCCAGGATGACCGCCGGCCCGTGCCGGTCGCCCTGGCCATCTCCGCACGCAGGCGTGCCCGCCGTACGTGTAACACGGCGTCGATGCCCTCGTCGAGGCTGACGCTTACCAGCACCGGAGTCATGAAGTCGGGAAAATACCGTTTCGGAGGCACGATCTCATACAACTCGGCTGCCGCAGGAGCGACTTTGTCGCGCGCTATCGACCGGATCCAAGCAGCCCAGTTCCGGTAGGGATCCTGACAAGAATGACGCGCACCCAACTGGTGCAGACTCAGCACGATCTCCCACATCGGATCGAGGTGTTCGGCGATCCGCACGCGTGCCACATCTTCCGGCGTGAACACAAGCCGCAGCATTGTTCTGCACCCCGCCTCGTGCACCGTTTCCTGCGGGACGGTCGCCCAGCCTAGCTGACACATAGGGCCCATATCGCATTTCGGCTGGAGCCGAAACGACTGGACCCCGTGGCGGACGGGCTCCGATTCTAAGAGGTCGGTGCTCACGGTGCCGAGTTGTGCGTACGAACGTCGAGGGGGCGTGAAGACCATGGGCAAGTGGTGATGAAGGTCGTCGTGGTGGGGGTGATCTTGCTGATCATCGCTTCCGTCATCGTGCCCCGGGTCCGCGGGCGCCGGGTGAAGACCATGACCGATCTGGCCGCGAGCCAGGGCTGGTCGTTCACGCCGGAGAACAATGAGCTGGTCCCGCTCGTACAGCTGACAGGAGATTTCTGACGACCGCCGACGACGGGGGCCACGTACAGGCCGGGCTCACCCCTCAGACGCGCCGCCTGCTCCTCGAATCCGACTTCGACGGCTGGCGCCTCGACCCGGAGTTCGGGATGCTCCTGCTGTGGACGCACTCCAGGCGCCGCGAAGGCGACCCTGGCCCAGATCCGCCGCGCCTCACCCTGACCAGGGTCCTGCGCGTAGAGCAGATTGTGCTGCCACGCAGCCAGCCACGAGTTGATGTTGTCGGCACCGAACTCGGAACTTTCCATACCGCTGCTGCCTCCGGTCGTGCACAGCGCCCGCGTCAGGGGCACACCTGCCCATCGTGAGCGAGCAGCTCACGACTTCAGCTGACCTCCGGCCCCGTCCGGGTAAGGCCCAGGCCGATGCCGACGCCGCACAGCAGCGTGTCGACCACGCGGGTGGCGGCGGCGTCGGGCTCGCACTCGCGGATCCGCGCCGCCACCCCGATCAGCGAGTAGAAGACCCATTTGACCCAGGCGAGATCGGCGTCCGCGCGCAGCACGCCGCCCTCCTGGGCCCTTTTGAGCAGATGATCGCAGCGCCGCTCCACGTCGGCATACACGCGGGCCGGCTCGCCGCCGCCCGGCCCGATCAGGTCGAGCGCGAACGGCCACTGCCGCTTGACCCGCAGCACGTTCACCGTGACCTGGTAGAGCGCGACCAGCGGCGGGGTGGTCTCGGGATGGGCGGCGTCCACGTCCGCCCGGGACCGGCCCTTAGGCCGCATCGCAGCGCGGGGATGCCGGCGCGGTCGTACGGCGGTTGACCAGGTCTTGACGCCTTCCTTGCCGACGCAGGCGGATGCCCGGATCTAACCTTGAGTTGGAAGGGGCATACCATGATCACCAATATCGTGATCGCGCTGATAGTCATGCTCACGGTCTGGCTGGTGGCCAGCGTCCGAGTCGTCAATCAGGTCGAGCGAGGCGTGGTCTTCCGCTTCGGCAAGGCCCAGCGGGAGGTCCGCCCGCCAGGACTCACCTTCCTCATCCCGGTCGTGGATCGCATGAAGAAGGTGAACATCCAGATCGTCACGATGCCGGTGCCCACGCAGGAAGGCATCACCCGTGACAATGTCTCCGTCCAGGTCGACGCCGTCGCGTACTTCCGGGTCGAGGAGCCGATGCGGGCAGCCATCGCGGTGCAGAACTACCTTTTCGCGATCGAGCAGGTAGCGCAGACCTCACTGCGCTCGATCATCGGCAAGAGCGATCTGGACGACCTGCTCACCAACCGCGAGGAGCTGAACAAGGGTTTGGCGCTGATGATCGACAGCCCCGCGCTCGGCTGGGGCATCCACATCGACCGCGTGGAGATCAAGGATGTCCATCTGCCCGATGGCATGAAGCGATCCATCGCCCGCCAGGCCGAGGCTGAACGGGAGCGCAGGGCCCGTGTGATCACCGCGGACGGAGAGTTCCAGGCCGCGCAGAGGCTCGCCGACGCTTCGGCCATCATGAACCAGGCCCCCGGCGCGCTCCAGCTGCGCCTGCTGCAGACCATGGTGGAAGTCGCGGCCGAGAAGACCTCCACCCTGGTCATGCCAGTGCCCGTGGAACTACTGCGCTTCTTCGAACGCTCCGTGAATAACGCTCCGGCCGCGAAGGCCGCCGAACAGCCCGCCGGCTCCGCGGAAGGGGGGCCTGAAAGCCAGCCGGCCGTGACGAGCTCCACCACGCGCGAACTGGCGCCGTCAGGGCGTTCCTTCGAACGATCCGCCGCGGAGGAGGCCACGGAAAACGGTGCCTCGCGCACTCCATAGACCCATCAGCTGGAAGGGCTTTCTTGACAGAGTGTGGGGCAGTGTTCCCCTAAGGAAGGAAACGCCCCGGGATGGATGCGAACGACAAGCCGCGGACCCTGTACCCGCTGAAGGATCTGGAGCTTCCCGCGCTGCTTCCCTTGGATCCGGTCGAGCCGGTGCCGGCGGAGGTCGAGCCAGCGTTGGAGGCGTACCGGAGCGGAGACCTCCGCGACGCGATGAACGCATTACGGGAGATCGCCGGGAAGGGTCGCACAGCCGTGGCCGGGCACGCGGCGGCGGCGCTGGCGGGGATCGAACTCGACGCGGGTGTGCCCTGCTGGGATGCGCTGGAGCAGGTGGCAAAAGGCGAGGACCCGTGGCTGGGGCCGCTGGCTGGGGTGCTGATCGCGGAGCTGGAGCCGAAAGAGGACGGGCGCTCGTTGCTACGCGGGGTCACCGCGCAGCTCACCGGGGACGCGGAGGCAGCACTGGCGCTCTATGCGGAGGCGGACGAGGAACTCGCCACCGTCCTGTCCGGCAATTTGCTGATCGTCAGCGGCGATCTGGTGGCGGCGGAGGAGCCGCTGACGCGGGCGCTGAGGTCGGGCAACAACATGATCGCCGGGTATGCCGGGCACCTGCTGGGCCACATCCTTATCGCGCGAAACGAACTGGAGGAGGCCGGGAACGTACTGAGCGACGCGTTCTGGCGGTCCCACCCGCGCGGAACGGGTCCCGAAGGGCTGGTGCCCTGGGTCGGCGTCCGGATCGGTGAACTACTGGCTGGGACGTCCGTGCTCGATGTGGTCGACAACCTGATGGAGGCCAGCCGCATGAGTGAGCTGTACTTCACGCGGGACTTCTTCGAGAACGCGGCGTTCTTCACCAAGTACAGCGAGCCGTCGCTCACCAAGATCGGGTTGCACCTGTTCCCGGGCGACTTCGACATCGTTCAGGGTGCGCTGGAACGGCTACGCGTGTGGAGCGACGAGCGATACGACAGGGGCCGGGCGCTTGCCGCTCTGCTGGGCAGACGGCTACTCGAAGAGGAGAACTCCTGGTCCGACAGCTACCGGCCCTTGCGAGAGTTCGTGGCAGACGTCGGCGGCGTCTGAGGCTGAGACCGTTCGAGGAGAGTGCCGGCGCCAGCGTGGGTGATCGGGAGGGCGTTACGTCAGCCCGCGGCGCGCACACCGATCATGAGGATCGCGGTCCCGGCCGCGGCTCCACCGCAGCATTCACCGCCGACGCCTGAGTCGGAACGGTCTCCCCGATCTTGGAACGTAGTCCGTGCGGCCGCCGGCGATGCCGGCTTGTGGTTACGTTGGCGCTCGGGGCGATTGACGATCTTTGCCGCGACGGTTCTCAACTGGTGGTGCTTCCGTTTTTCACGCTGACGCGGAAGTACCTGGGGTTCATCGACAGCCTATGCCGCGGCGGCGGCCGCAGCCGCTTACAGCGCGGCGAACTCCACGCGCTGTGCGAAGCGAGGACATACCGCCGACATACCGGGCCGAACTACCATCGCTCCGCCAAGGACTGCCGCTTCCGCTGCTGGTCAGATACCGCCGCCACAGGGAGAAAGTGATCACAAGCATGCGTGGGATCGCGCGCCGCGTCGCGTCCTGGGCGATCGGTGGTCTGCGATGACCCGAAGGGGGCTGCCCCAGGACATCGAGCTGTTCTGGTGGCAAGCCGTGATGCGGATCCGGGTGGTGCACCTGCTCCGTGCGTGGTGCCGGCGCGCCGCACGCCAGCACCGGGATGCCATGCAAGGCGCTCATGAGCTTGGCCCAGGAGTCAGGGGCCGCGAACGTCGGCCACCCGCAGGAAGTCCCCGCCCTGCGCGCCTTCGTCACCTCCAAGGCCGTCTGACTCCGACCACCCATAAGCCCCAGCTACGCCATTCTCCGTCCAGCAGGCCCCCCTTTGGGAAGGACTCCCGTGCGTCTCGCTCGTCCTGTTGCTGCCACCATGCTCGTGGCCGCCGCTTTGTCTGTTCCGCAGCCCGCACAGGCTGCCGGGTTCAAGCACCCCGGTGTCCTGGTCAGCCGTGCCCAGCTCGACTTCGTCAAGGCCAACCTCGACAAGGAGCCTTGGAAGTCAGCCTGGGCCGCCCTGCAGAGCAGCTCCTTCGCCTCGCTGTCCTACACGGCCAAGCCCCGCGCCGACGTGAACTGCGGCGCGAAGTCCATTCCCGACAACGGCTGCTCGGACGAGCGTAAGGACGCGATGGCGGCCTACACGCACGCCCTGCGGTGGTACCTCAGCAGAGACACCCGCTACGCCAAGAAGGCTATCCAGATCATGGACGCCTGGTCAGCCGTGATCACCAAGCACACCGGGAGCAACGCGCCGCTGCAGACCGGCTGGGCGGGCGCCAACTTCTCCCGGGCGGCCGAGCTCATCAAGCACACCTACGGCGGCGGCTGGAGCCAGGCCGGCCGGTTCGCGAGCAAGCTCCGCACCGTGTACCTCCCGACCCTGATCGCCGGACGGCCCAACAACAACGGCAACTGGGAATTGATCATGACCGATGCCGCCATCGGCATCGCTGTACATCTTGATGACCGGACCTCCTTCAACAAGGCGGTCGCAACCTGGCGCGGCAGGCTGCCCGCCTACATCTACCTCACCACCGACGGGTCGATTCCCAAGGCTCCGCCGCGCAGCAAGTACAACACCAAGGCCGAGATCATCGAATACTGGCACGACCAGACCAAGTTCGTGGACGGCCTGACCCAGGAGACCTGCCGCGACTTCTGGCACACCGGCTGGGGCCTCGCAGCCATCTCCCATGTCGCGGAGACGGCCCACCACCAGGGCGTGGACCTGTATTCGACGGCCAAACACCGGCTGCGCCGCGCGATGGACCTGCACGCCAAGATACAACTCGGCGGCTCAGTCCCAAGTTGGCTGTGCGGCGGCAAGGTCAAGGCCGACCTCGGCAACCACTACGAGGTCGGCTACAACGCGCTGCACAACCGCCTCGGCTACAACGACTTCCCCTACGCCGCCAAGTGGGTCGAGCAGAAGCGTCCCATGGGGACGTCGCACTTCCTGGGCTGGGAAACCCTCACCCACGCGCAGAACCCCGCCTCCTCCTCCAGGGAAACCGCCTCGGTTTACGGGGCGCTGCCAGACGGGAAGTTGACCTACACCGCCATCGATGCTGCTACCGGAGGGCGCACACATGGCGCTGTGGTGTCCACAGCCACTCTGGGATTCACCCCCAAGGCGATGGCGACGCTGGACTTCAATACCATCCTGGTCACCGAGGACGGGCCGGGGGGCCGGCTCTACCGGGTCGATATCAAGAGCAACAGTGACAGCCTCACCTTCGATCGGCCGGTCTATCTCGGCAGCGGTTACACCCACGACCTCCTCGCCTACGACGGCAACGGCCACCTGTTCGGCATCGCCGGCGGAACTTTGCGCCGCTACACCATCAACGCGGCCAAGCCCACGATCAGCGATATCAGCGGCAACACCAAGATCGGCGAGGGTTTCACCCTCAAGACCCTGACCGCCACCGGCCCTGGCTGGATTCTCGGCACAACGACCGACGGCAGGCTGATCTCTTACCGGATCAACGGCCCCGGCTCCTGGCAGAGGTACCAGCTTCGCGACACCACCTGGCAGGTCTTCGACCATCTCCTGTCGCCCGGCGGGGGCGTGTACTACGGCCACCGGAGCGAAGGCTCCCTCTTCCGCTACGACGACCGGAACCCCTACGACGGCCAGGGCGACGACCTCAGCAGCCAGGGCGCCGTCGACGCCAGCGGCTGGACCCAAACCCTCCTGTCCGCCCAACCCGCCACCGTCAGCTGACCGAACAACCGGCAGCCGCCGGAGAGCCCCGGGTGTCGTCCGAGGTCCTCCGGCGTGGCTCTCGATGCCTGACTCCACAGTGGCGGCATTGACGACAACGAGTTGTACCCGATCGGGGCACGCCGGACCGGTCTGAGTGTCCGGCTGACGGGCGGTTGTTCCGCAGTGAGCGAGGTGGCGTGGTAGCCTCGACGGCTTACACCGAAGTCAGGCAGGAAGCCCGTACCCTCGCGCTCACGCCCGCCCAGGTCGCCTCACCGCTCGCCCGACGCCCGTACGACCTCCGACACGCAGCCGTCTCGCGCTGGCCCGGCACACGCTGATTACGTTCGACCTTGGGCCGGGTCGCGCGGTAGCGGGCCAGCCAGCCCGGATCGCTGCTGCGCTCCCGGCCTCGGGCCAGCTGCTCCTCATGCGGGCTGATCTTGACCTCACGGCCGTCCCTGGCCGTGGTGCACCGCTCACGCAGTGGACAGCCGGCGCAGGCCGCGCCGAACCGGGCCACTGCGCTGCCGTCGCCTTGCGGCCGGGTCGCCACCGTGACCTGGCCGGGGCAGGTGACCTGCCCGGCCCTCACATCGACGGTGAAGGCGTCCTTGGACAACCGGCCACCCGGTGCACAGAGAGCATTCACGGTGCAGCACCGCGTAGATCGAGTTCGGCGCCAGCCGACCCTCGACGAAACTCACCGTGGAGGACAGCAACCCCGGCTGCATCGGAGTCTGGCCCACCGCTATCGCTCAGCCCCATCCCCACGCCCGGCGACCAACACCGATCACCCTGGCACAACAGGCGAGACCGACGCGAGATAGATCAAAAGCGCCACTCACCTAGGCGTCTCGATATACCGGCTCCATACCGGCAGTCACTACGGTCGGACCCGGATTGCGTGGGTGCCCAGTCGGGCCTGCGCAAGGATCAGATCGTGCGAGACAGGGAGTGATCGACAATATGAAGGTCAGGTCTATGGCGGCGGCCGCGGCGGGGGCCGTGGTGGTTCTCACGGGATTCGCAATCAATGCTCCGGCGGCGTCCGCGGCGCCCACGGTGTCGGATTGCAAGGCGAAGGGCTATTCCTTCGCGAAGGCGATCACCGGCGCGGAGATGAAGGGCGTGATCAAGCGCAGGTGCACGGTGAAGTCCGGCGGGAAGACCTACTACGACCAGGACTACATCAGCTTCAGCACCAAGGACACGAAGTGTGACAACTATGGGCCTAAGGGCTACGTTGAGCCGGGCGGACAGAGCAAGAACGACAAGGGATGCAGGGGCGGGTGGCAGACCAGCTGGGTGACGAGCGGCTACCAAACGAGGAAGCACTTCAGGTACATGCTGCGCACGATGAACAGCAAGGGCACTGCGAAGAGTTCCGGCTGGATCTCGCTTAACTGACCTTGCTCGCGTGAGTCTCGCGGCGCCGATGGTCTTCTCTCGAAGGTGTAGAAGCCGGGCCTAGAACGTCTATCAGCGGAACGCCAGCGGCTCGTTCAAGGGCGCGCGGCGACCGTACGAC
Organism: Nonomuraea sp. B1E8; assembly: GCF_039871515.1. Taxonomy (NCBI): domain Bacteria; kingdom Bacillati; phylum Actinomycetota; class Actinomycetes; order Streptosporangiales; family Streptosporangiaceae; genus Nonomuraea; species Nonomuraea sp. B1E8. The sequence continues at coordinate 1,233,417 of NZ_JBDPLS010000001.1, forward strand.
CTTCGGCATGCGGCCGTCTCGCTCTGGCTCAACAGCGGCGTACCGGCCCCAGAGGTGGCGGGCCGTGCCGGTCATGAGGTGAACGTCCTGCTCAGGGTTTATGCCAAGTGCATCGACGGTCAGGAGGAGATCGTCAACCAGCGGATCGCGGACGTACTGACCGCATGAGATCACGAGCGCCACTCCTCGAAGGGCTCCGGGCTTCCCCCGGGGCCTTTCGGCGTTACAGCGGCGTGTCATCCCGCGCATGCTCCGGATCATGGGCGTCTACCTGGAGAAACACCGCAGAATCCATCCCGCGTATATCCCGTGACCACCGACGAACGACCGCTCAGAGCCGCATCTGGCTGCACCCCTGAAATGCAGAAGAGGCCCCGTAGGGCCTCTGAGCTGCACTTTCTGCTAGTGGCAGGTGCAAGGTTCGAACTTGCGTAGGCTGAGCCGACGGTTTTACAGCGCGTGACCTTTCCCAGCTGTTCCGCACCACTGGCCTGGGAATCAGCTCTCCCGTTCGCCTGCGACCACGAAGATCATTACACGCATATTGCACGGTAGGGAACCGACTGCATCCGGCTCGTGAAGCTCCGAATCGATGGTCGCCGCCAACCTCCTGCCGTCCGCGATCGCGTCGTAAACTCGACAGCATGACGGCACCGCAGGAAGAATACGAAGATCTTCACCGGCTGGTCGACCAGCTACGGCCAGATCAGGTGCATGAAGAGCGTGCGCGACTCCTCCAGCTGGTCCACTCCCGCGCCGAGGAACCGGAACTCAGCCGCGACGGCCTGCCGACTCTCTTCGGTGCCTTCCAAGCGGGTCGTAGCGACGCCTCAGAACGGGTGGAAGAAATCCTTGAGGAGGGCTACGGTCACGAAGCGTGATCGTAGTCGACACCGGCCCGATCGTGGCCGCGACCTTCCGAGACGACAAGAACCACGAGCGCTGCGTACAAGAGTTCATGCGGCTCCGCAACGCCGGCCATCCGCTGCTCGTCCCCAGCTTCGTTGCCGGTGAGAGCTGCTACATGATCGGCAAGCTTGGTGGCGCAAAGGCGGAGGCTGCGTTCCTCCGGCTACTTGAATCCGGCTGGTTCCGGCTCGTCGACCTCGCTGAGTCCGATCTTTCAAGAATCGCGGTCCTCGTCGAGCGGTATCACGACCTTCCCTTGGGCGCCGCCGATGCCTCAGTTGTAGCCGTGGCGGAGCGGATGCGGGTTACCGAAGTGATGACGATCGATGTCCGCGACTTCTCCGTCGTCCGTCCGGCTCATGTCCCGGCCCTCACCCTGCTCCCCAGATAGATCGCTTTACCCCGAGGTCCTGATCAGCCAGCAGCACCGCAGCAATCGGTGGACCAGCGACAACGGGGCGCTCTTGGCAGCATCCGGCTGCATACCCCTGAAACGCAGAAGAGGCCCCGGAGGGCCTCTGAGCTGCTCTAACTGCGTGTGGCAGGTGCAAGGTTCGAACTTGCGTAGGCTGAGCCGACGGTTTTACAGACCGCTCCCTTTGGCCACTCGGGCAACCTGCCGTGTCTTCCGCTCTCGCGGCGACAGACAGAAGGATAGCGGACTTCCGAGGTGTACGTGACACCGGTTTGTCCCGGGCCGGGTCCTGGTTGCGTGCCACACCGGCGCTGGCCGGTCCTTCGGCGCGTGCAACATCCTCCGTACGCGGTCGTGTCGTGTCGGGATGCTCCGGGAAGGCCGTCGCGGCGCTCCGCGAAGGGCCTCGGGATGTTTTTCGGCAGGGCTGCGGGGACGTTCCCAAGAGGGTGGGGAAAGTGTCGCTGCGAGTGCATGAACCTTCGTGGTCACGGCGGCGTGGACCTCCGTGGCGACGTGCCACGTGAACCTGCGTGGGGAGCTACGGGTTGGGGGCCTGCATGGCGGGCCGATGCTGGCTAGGCTCGTGCGCTGGGTCCGCGCCTTGGCGTACGCCGTGCCGGCGGGATCTGCAGAGTGCTTTCGCAGCTGAGAGGATGGGTGTTTTGGCTGATTCGTCGTTCGACATCGTCAGCAAGATCGACCGGCAGGAGGTCGACAACGCTCTGAACCAGACGGTCAAGGAGCTCGGGCACCGCTTCGACTTCAAGGGCACCGGGGCGGCCATCAGCTGGTCCGGGCAGGAGAACATCGAGGTCAAGGCGAACAGCGAGGAGCGGGCCAACGCCGCACTCGACGTGTTCAAGGACAAGGTGGTCAAGCGGGGCCTGTCGCTGAAGATTCTCGATGCGGGCGAGCCCAAGCTGTCGGGCAAGGAATATCGCCTGATGGTCGCCCTGAAGGAGGGCATCGACCAGGAGAACGCCAAGAAGATTTCGAAGATGATCCGCGATGAGGGGCCGAAGGGGGTCAAGGCGCAGATTCAGGGTGAGGAGCTGCGGGTCAGTTCGAAGAAGAAGGATGACCTTCAGGACGTCATCGCGCTGCTCAAGGGCAAGGACCTGGACATCGCCCTGCAGTTCGTGAACTACCGCTAGTTCGCGGGCGTGGAAGCGCGACGGCTCGGGAGGTGGCTGAGGGGCATCCGGGGCACATGGCCGGGCGCGGCGTTCTCGTACGAGGGCGACGTGGCCCCGCCTGTGCCTCGGGTCCGGCCCGCCTATGCTCGGTTGTCGTGACGAAGATCCCCCTGCGCCGCTTCACGGCACGTGCCCTGCCCCTTGATGACCAGGATCGTGTTCTGCTGCTTCACGGTTTCGATCCTGCTCGCCCTGATCAGCCGTTCTGGTTCACGATCGGCGGGGCCGCCGAGGGGGGCGAGACGTTGCAGGAGGCGGCGGCGCGGGAGTTGTTCGAGGAGGTCGGGATCCGGGCGGATGCGAGTCAGTTCACCGGTCCGTACGGATCCAGCGTGATCGAGTTCGAGTGGTCCGACTACGCCATCACGCAGGATCAGACGTTCTTCGCGATCAGGGTCGGATCCGACGCGGCGGTGTCGTTCGAGCACATGGAGCAGATCGAGAAGGACACGACGACCGCCTACCGGTGGTGGAGCGTGGCGGAGCTCGAGGGCACCCGCGAGGTGTTCTTCCCCGGGAATCTCGCGGAGATCCTGCGGAAGATCACTGCGGGCGGAGGACTCGCGTAGCGCCCGCGATCAGCGCCGTCGCCAGGATCCAGCCGCAGACGATCAGCCCGTACGCGAGCCACTGCGTCCAGCCCGCCGGGTCGAACATCTCCCGTTGCCCGAACGCCGGGAGCGGGAGTAACAGGTCGAAGCTGTAGGCGAACGAGTTGAAATCGGGGCTCTCGGCGGGTTTGAGGGCCCTGGGCGGGTTGAGTGCGAAGACGGCCGTTCCGACGGCCAGCAGGAGCGTGAACCACATGCCGGCCAGCCATGGCCGGTAGCCGTACCCGACGGCGGCGTCGAGCAGCCGCCCCCACGTCCGGCCGCCCAGCCCCTGCGTCTGCCGCCTGGCGCGCAGCTTGGCGAGTTGGGCGCGGCGGGCGAGCGCGTCGTTGCCGTCGCTGAGGTACCAGGCGGCCAGTTGTTCATACGGCTGCGGCCGGAACCCCTCCGGGTCGCGCGTCACCCACTCGATGCGCCGGGCCACGCCGGAACCGCGCAGACGGTCGTACGTGAGGCCGTTGAGGCGGAGCTTGTCCGGCCAGGTGTCGGGGCTGTCGTGCAGGGTGCCGACCGTGGTGTGGGCGAGGGTGACGACGCCGTCGATGGGCTCCGACGGTGTGAGTGACAGCTCGCGCACCTCCATGTGGCTCGCGTGGAGTGCGTAGCGGGTGTCGGGGCTGCTGAGGACGCCGCCGAACGCGAGCGTGCCGTTGACGCGGGCGCCGCGTAACCGGACGCAGCCGGATGCCTGGAATCCGCCGGTGCAGCGCATGCTGTCTTCGACGACCATGTTGTCGGCGGTCAGGGCGTCCTTGCCGGGGTTGCGGAGATTGGCGCCGTCGAGGAAGAACCCCCCGTTCAGGCGGGAACCGACCAGGCTGACGCCGCCGGTGAGGTCGGCGTTGCGCATGTACATGCCGGAGTCGACGACGATGGAGTTCGCGTAGAGCGCCCACTCGCCGTCGTCGGACACCACCTTGGTGCCGCCCAGCCACAGGCCGCTCTCGAACTGGGCCCGGCTCACGCGGACGGTGCCGGTGATGTGGGAGCCCGAGAGGCTGAGGTGTCCTGCGACCCGCATGCCGCCGCCGCTGAGGCCCGGGAAGTGGCAGTCGGTCAGGCGGATGGTGCGGGTGGCGGAGCCGGTGAGCTGGATGGGTTCGTCCAGATGGCAGCCGCTCAGGATGAGTTCGTACGGGATCGTGCCGCCGACGATCGACAGCCGGCCGGTGATCCTGGCGCCGCGCAGGCGCAGGGCCGGCGCGGCGCCCCCGCCGTCGTCACGGGCGCCGAGCAGCAGCCGGGTGATCACCTCGGCCCTGATCGTACGGTCGGGGCCCCAGGTGTGGCCGTCGGCGGGCGCGTTCGCCCCCGCCGGGCGGCCGGCACTGATCTCCAATGGGCTCAGCTCGACGAGCCGGCCCGTGGGGAAGGCGTCCCAGAGCTTGCGCTCCGCCTTGGTCAATCGTGGAAATCGGCCCATCGTCAACGACGATATCCGGCCATGCGCTCAAGTCGGGCAACTCGCTCGGAGGTGGGCGGGTGGGTGGAGAACAGGCGGCCGAAGCCTGAGCCGCTGAACGGGTTGGCGATCATCATGTGGGAGGCCGAGGTGAGGCGGCTGTTCTCGGGAAGTGGGAGTCGGCGGGCGCCGAGCTCGATCTTGCGGAGCGCCGAGGCCAGCGCGAGCGGGTCGCCTGTGAGCCGGGCGCCCGACTCGTCGGCCTGGAACTCCCTCGCGCGCGAGATCGCCATCTGCACCATTCCGGCCGCGACCGGCCCGAGCACCATCATCAGCAGAGCGCCGAGGAAACCCGGCCCCTCGTCGTCATCCGACCCGCCGAAGAACACGGCCACATAGCTGAGCCAGGTGATCATCGTGGCCAGCGCCCCGGCCACCGAGGAGACGAGAATGTCGCGGTTGTACACGTGTGACAGCTCGTGCCCGATCACACCGCGCAGCTCCGCCTCATCGAGCAGCTGGGTCAGTCCGTACGTCACGCACACCGCGGCCTTGCGCGGGCTCCGACCCGTCGCGAACGCGTTGGGCTGCACGGTCGGCGAGATGTACAGGCGCGGCATCGGCTGCCTGGCCTGCGTCGACAGCTCGCGCACGATCCGGTAGAGCGTGGGGTGCTCGACCTCGCCGACCGGCCGGGCACGCATGGCCGACAGGGCGATGCGGTCGGAGAAGAAGTAGGCGACGCCGTTGGTCGCCAGGGCGAGCACCAGCGCCATCCGCACACCGGTGCCGCCGCCCAACCACGCGCCCACCGCCACAATGAACGCCGACAATCCGCCGAGCAGAACGGCGGTGCGCAGACCGTTGTGGTGCAAGGCTCCCCCTTTCGTGCCTGGGTTCACCTCAGTCCAACGATGAAGACCCGGTTCTTCGTTCCCCGGCGTGCTCAGCTGAAGGCAGAGCGCGACCTTTCACCCGCGTGTCATCGCGCGTCAACCGAACGCGGACAGAGCGGTGACGTCGAGAACCAGCTGCGGCGCGACCGAGAACAGCACGGCGACCGCCACGGCGATCCCGATGGCCGGCAGGGTCGCCGGGAACGTGCGCCGCGACGCGGGCTCCGGCTCTGGGACCGGCTCTGGGGCCGGGGCGAACAGGCGGGCCGTCCAGACGGCGTAGTAGTAGAGGCCGATCACGGTGTTGACCGCCATGACCAGCGCCAGCCAGCCGGAGCCGCCCTCGACGAGCTCGCGGAAGACGAACACCTTCGCGAAGAGCCCGGCCAGCCCCGGCGGGAGCCCCGCCAGGCAGATCAGGCAGAACGCCAGCGCGAGCCCGGCGGCGGGACGGCGGAACACCAGCCCGCGGTAGTCGTCGAGCTCGTTGCGGGGGGTGGTCTTCGAGACGAGCATGACGACCGCGAACGCGCCCAGATTCATCGCGGCATAGATCACGAGGTAGGCCATGGACGCGCCGATCGCGGTGACGCCGTCGGCGGTGACCGTCACGGCGAGCGGGGCCAGGATGTAGCCGGACTGCGCCACCGACGACCAGGCCAGCAGGCGCACGGCCGAGCGCTGGCGCAGGGCGAGCAGGTTGCCCGCGGTCATGGTCAGCGCGGCGAGGACCGCGACGATCGGGACCCACGTGGCGGCCTGCCCGGACAGCGCGGCCACCAGGACGAGGATCAGGCCCGCGAACCCGGCGGCCTTGGAGATGACCGAGAGCAGCGCGGCCACGGGCACGGGCGCGCCCTGGTAGACGTCCGCCGCCCACGAGTGGAACGGCACGGCGGCGATCTTGAACGCGAATCCCGCCATGACGAGGACGACGCCGACCGTGCCGACCGCGGGCAGCTCGCCCTGCACGAGCGCCACGCCGGGCGCCTGGGCCTGGCCGCCGAAGACGGCCTCCAGGCGGGACAGGAAGACCGTGCCCGCGATGCCGTACAGCAGGGAGACCCCGAACAGCATGACGGCGGTCGACACCACCGACACGACGAACAGCTTCACCGCGGCCTCGGAGGAGCGGCCGTCGTAGCGTTTGAGCGCGGTGAGGGCGAAGACCGGGAGCGACACCAGCTCCAGCGCCACCACGAGCATGATCAGATCGCGGGAGGCCGGCAGGGTGACCGCGCCGGCGAACGTGCACAGGAGCAGGAAGTACCACTCGCCCACCGGGATGCCGCCGCCGGCCAGCTCGGTCATCGACAGCAGCACGACGACCACGGCCGCGACCAGCACCATGCCCGCGAACACCAGCGTGAACCGGTCGGCCACGAACGAACACTGCGCCGTCGCCGGGTCCGCGAGGCTCGGCGGGACGCAGAACGTCGACCGCGGCGTGCCGCCCCCGGCCGCCTGGGCGACCACGAAGCCCAGGGAGACCAGCACGCCCGTCAGGGTGACGAGCCCCAGCACGCCCCGCGTGCGCGGGCGGGCCGGGAGGAACGCGTCGAGCAGCAGCACCAGGCCGGCCGCCAGCGCGAGGACCAGCGGGGGTGCGATGACGAAATAGTCGATCTGCTGGATCACGAGGCGCCTCCCAGCAGGATCTGCACGGCCGGGGTGGTGAGCGACAGCAGGAGGCCCGGCCAGAGCCCGAAGAGCAGGATCAGCACCACGAGCGGCGTCCAGGCCAGCAGCTCGTGGGTGCGGACGTCGTCCGGCTGATCCCTGATCGCGGCCGGTCGGCCGCCGGCGTCGAGCGGCGCCACCGGGCGCTCGTCGGGGGTGTCATGGGCGTCGCCATCCGGTGCGTCAGGAGTGCCCGCCCCCGGTGACGGACCGCCCGCCCCCTGGAGGACCCGCTCCGCCGGGCGGGCGGGGCGGCCGTGGGTGACGCGGGACAACATGACCAGGAAGTACGCCGCCGTCAGCACCGCGCCCAGGCCGCCGATCACCATATAGGTGAGGAACAGCGGGCGCGGCAGGACGTTCGCCGGCTGGAAGGCGCCGAGCAGCGCCAGCATCTCCCCCCAGAACCCGGCCAGGCCCGGCAGCCCGAGCGAGGCGATCGACGCGAACGTGAGCACCGAACCCAGCCGGGGCACCGCGGCCAGCAGGCCGCCGCCCAGCGACGGCATGTCGGCGGTGTGGTAGCGGTCTTTGACCGCCCCGGCCAGGAAGAACAGCAGGCCGGTGATCAGGCCGTGGGCGACGTTGGCGAAGAGGGCGCCGTTGATGCCCACGGGGGTCAGCGTGGCGAAGCCCAGCAGGACGAAGCCCATGTGGCCGACCGAGCTGTAGGCGATCATGCGTTTGAGGTCGCGCTGCGCCAGGCAGGCGAGGGCGCCGTAGACGATGCCGACGACGGCGAACGCTCCGAGCCACGGCGCCACGGCCACGGCCCCCTCGGGAAGGATGGGGACGGCGATCCTCGCGAAGCCGTACGTGCCCATCTTGAGCAGCACCCCGGCGAGCAGCACGGAACCCACGGTGGGAGCCTCGGTGTGGGCGTCGGGCAGCCAGGTGTGCAGCGGCCACATGGGTGTCTTGACCGCCAGGCCCACCCCGATCGCCACGAACGCCAGGATCTGTACGGACCTCGCCATGCCGGCGCCGTGGGCCGCGGCCAGCGCCTCGATGTCGAGCGTGCCGGTCTGCGCCCACACGAGCAGCAGGCCGAGCAGCATCACGACCGAGCCGAGCAGGGTGTACAGGATGAACTTGACCGACGCCGCTCCGCGCCCCTCGCCGCCCCAGATGCCGATCAGGAAGTACATCGGGATGAGCACGACTTCGAAGAACACGAAGAAGAGCAGCAGGTCGAGGGCGAGGAACGTGCCGATCATGCCGACTTCGAGCACGAGCAGCGTGAACACGAGCGCTCTCGGCCGCGCACTCATGAGCTGCTCGCCGGCCCGCGCGCGGCCCCAGCAGAGGTAGACGAAGCACAGGAACGTCAGCAGAGCCGTCAGCGCGACCAGCGGCAGCGAGATCCCGTCGACGCCGAGGTGGAAGCGGAGCCCCAGCCCGGCGATCCACGGCTGGTCGATCTCGAACTGCGGGCGCGCCGCCTGGCCGTAGTCGAACGCCGCCACCAGCAGCACGGCCAGCGCCAGCGTGACGCCGGACAGGACCAGCCCGTACGCGCGAAGACGGGGACGGAGCGCACGCGGCGCGAGGAGCAGCAGGAGCGCGCCGAGCAGCGGCACGGCCAGCAGCGCGACGGGAAGCCAGCCCATCATGTGAACACCACCGCCCCGACCGCGATCAGCAGGACACCGGCCAGCAGCCCGCTCACGTAGAGCTGCACGTTGCCGTTCTGGGCGAATCTCAGCGCTCCTGACAGGCCACGCGCCGACCTGCCCGACCCGCGCACCGCGCCGTCCACGATCCGGTCGTCGGTGCTGACCACGAGCCTGGCCAGCGCCATGACCGGGCGTACGAGGAGCGCGGCGTAGAGGCCGTCCACGTAGAACGCCTGCTCGCACGGCACCCGGAACGGCCCCAGCAGGCGGGCCGGGTCGGCGCCGGGGTCGATGCGCCAGAACGCGTAGACCACCCCCGCCCCGAGCAGGGCGAGCACGACGCTGGTCGCCGCCACGCCCAGGGCGAGGTGCGGCTCGACGGCGAAGCCCAGCAGCAGGGCGGGAAGGGCGAGCAGGGCGACGGGCACGAGCATCGAGCGCGGGGCCTCCCTGCCGTCCACGACGTGGGCGGTGCCGGGCTCGGGCTCGGGGAGCGCCGCGGGTGTCGCCTCGCCGAAGAACGTACGGAGCCAGGCCCTGGTGGCGTACGCGCCGGTGACGGCCACGGTCGCGAGTGCGCACGCGTACAGGAGCAGTGCGGCCGCGTCGGTGAGCACCCCGGTCGTGAGCGCGCCGTCCATCGCCACGAGAAGGCTGTCCTTGCTGAAGAAGCCGCTGGCCGGCGGGAGGCCCATCAGCGCGGCGAACCCGATCGTCGTCGCCACGAACGTGACCGGCAACTCCCGGCGCAGACCGCCCATACGCGACATCAGGTTGGAGCCGACGTGGTGGATGACCACGCCAGCGCAGAGGAACAGCAGCGCCTTGAACGCTCCGTGCGTCACCAGGTGGAAGACGGCCGACGTGTCGGAGCCCGCGGCGAGCCCGCCGGCCATGTAGGCGAGCTGGCTGACCGTGGAGTAGGCGAGCACACGTTTCAGGTCGTCCTGCGCCAGCGCGGCCAGCGCGGCGCCCAGCATGCCCAGCGCGGCGATGACGGCCAGCACGTCGAGCGTGGGCCGGGCGGCCAGGAACGCGGGGAAGAGCCGGGCCACGATGAAGATCCCGGCTGCGACCATGGTCGCGGCGTGGATGAGGGCGCTGATCGGCGTCGGACCGGCCATCGCGTCGGGCAGCCAGGTGTGCAACGGCACCTGGGCGCTCTTGCCCGCCACCCCGGCCAGCAGCAACATCGTGGCCGTCACCAGGGTGGCCGGCGACATCTCCGGCACCTTCGCCAGCACGTCGGCGACGCGGAAGCTGCCCGCGGCCAGGCCCAGCACGAAGATGCCGAAGAGGAAGCCGACGTCGCCCAGGCGGGTGACGAGGAACGCCTTGACCGCCGCGCGCGAATTGCCGCGGTCTTCCCACCAGTGGCCGATGAGCAGGTAGGAGCAGAGGCCCATGATCTCCCAGCCCACGTAGAGGACCAGGAGGTCGCCCGCGTAGACGACCAGCAACATCGCGCTGGTGAAGAGGCTGATGAACGCGCTGTAGGAGGGGTAGCGCGGGTCGTCTTTGAGGTAGCCGACCGAGTAGATCTGTACGGCCAGGGCGACGAGGGTCACCAGGACGCCGAGGATGCCCGACAGGTTGTCGGCCTGCAGGGTGAGCGAGATCGGCACGCCGCCGGTGACGATCGTGCCGTAGGTCTGGCCGGTGGGCGGCGATGGGGTGGCGCCTTCGCCGTCGAGGAAGGCGAACCCGGGGCCCCAGGCCAGCCCGATGGCCAGGACGGCGGAGGCGGCCGTGGGCAGGACGGCGATCCAGGCCGCCCTGGTGTTCGCCCGCGCGCCCGCCGCTCCTGCCCTGAGGGCTTCGGTTGCCGGTCCTCGGTTGTGGGGCAGGCGGGAGAGCAGCAGGCCCGCGAAGGCGGCGAGGAACGGCAGCAGGACCGCCAGCAGGGGGAACGTCGTCATCGCCTGCCCCCTCGCGGGTCGGTGGACGTGCGTGGCGCAGTCCGTAGTGCGTCGCCGGTGGGCATGCCCGGCGCGGCCTGCGGGCCGTCGGTGGGCGTGGCCGGCACGGTCTGCGGGCGCTCGGGGTCGTCGGCGGGCTCGGCGAGGTCGCGGAGGTGGTCGATGTCGACGGTGCGGCGGTTGCGGTAGAGCGCCAGGATGATGGCCAGGCCCAGGCCCACCTCCGCGGCGGCGATGACGATGACGAAGAGGGTGAGCACCTGACCGCTGTGCAGGCGGTCGCCCAGCCACACGTCGAACGCGACGAGGTTGAGGTTGACGGCGTTGAGCATCAGCTCGACCGACATCAGCACCAGGATCGTGTTGCGCCGGGCGAGCACGCCGTAGACGCCCACGGAGAACAGGAGCGCGGAGACGACCGCCGGGTAGACGATGTGCACTAATGACCCCCGGTCTGCTCGGGTGGCGTGCTGCCCGTGGTCTGGCCGGACGGCGAAGTGTTCTCAGACCCGGCCGGGGGGCTGCTCGGAGGCGGGGAGTTTCCTGGCCGGCCGGAGGGCTGAGCGCTCGCGGGCTCGGCGGGTGGGCCGCCGGGGATGTCGGTGCGGGACAACACGATCGCGCCGATCAACGCGGCGAGCAGCAGCACGGACAGCGCCTCGAAAGGCAGCACCCAGGTGGCGAACACGCTGGCGCCCAGCTCTTTGGCGGCTCCCTTGCCGGGGTGCAGCGGGGCGTAGGCGGTGCGGAAGCCGTCGATCACCACGGTGACCAGGAGGGCCGCCGTCGCCACCGCCACCACGGCGGCGACCACCCGGTTGCCGCTGTCGAGATCCGCGGAGGGGCCGATGGGAGCGCGGGTGAGCATGATGCCGAACAACATCAGCACGACCACCGCGCCGACATAGATGAGGACCTGGACCCATGCCACGAACTCCGCCGTCAGCACGAGATAGCCACCGGCCAGCGCGCCGAAGCAGACCACCAGCCAGAGGGCGGCGTGAACGAGTTGCCTGGTCGTGACGACGAGCAGCGCCGATCCGACTGCCACCGCGCCCAGCAGCAAGAAGACGATCTCTTGCCCGGTGGGTGACAGGTAGGAGGGCACCGCCTCGGTCACGACTCCTCCTCGGACTCCCCTGTGTCGTCAGGACCGAGCCGCCCTGGCGGACGGATGGACCGTGGGTCGGCCATCCTCCGCTTGCGGGGGCTCGCGGGTGAAGTCTGCTCCGGCGAGCCGGGCTCGGGTTGCGGCTGACTCGAAGCTGTGGACAACGTGTCCGGCGACGGCCGGCCTGTGGATGAAGCCGGTCCCCGAGGGTGAGCTTCCGACTCCTCGGAGCGGTCTGTTGAGCGTCCGGTGTCCTCCGCCGATTCCGGCTCGGAGTCCTCAGGGCCGGTCGGGGGAGCCGCCGGTCCGCCGGTGTCCGCCGGGTCACGGCCTTCGGCCGGCGCGTCGCTCCGAGCGCCGGACGGAAGGGCTCCAGGGGGGCGGATGGCCCGTACGTCGGCCACTGACCGGCGGGGACGCTCGCGCCCCCCGGCGGGCGCGGGATCCGCTGTGCCTTCGGGATCGGGTGCGGTCGCGGGGTCCGCTGCGCCCTCAGGAACCGTTGTGCCCGCCGGGGTGCCGGCTCTGGAGCCGGGCGTAGCGGTCGTACGCCCGGCCTGGTCGCTTGGCGCGGTGCCGGACGCGGGTTTCGGTGCGGTGGGCTGCCTGCCGGACGGTGTGGTGCGGGAGGCGCGGTCGGCGGCCGGGCGGCGCGGAGCGGCCGTGCGTTCCTTCGGTGGCTCGGCGCCGGGGTCGTGGGCGGGAGGCGGCGGTACGGTCTGGGTCCAGGCGGCCAGCTTGTCCTTCTCGTGGAGGAGGTTGCGGATGTCGCCCTCGGCGTACTCGAACTCCGGCGACCAGAAGAGGGCGTCGAACGGGCACACCTCGATGCAGATGCCGCAGTACATGCACAGGGAGAAGTCGATGGCGAAGCGGTCGAGGACGTTGCGCTGGCGGGCGCGGCCGCCCTCGGGTGCCGGGATCGTCTCCTTGTGCGAGTCGATGTAGATGCACCAATCTGGGCATTCTCGGGCACAGAGCATGCAAGAGGTGCAGTTTTCCTCAACCAGGGCGATAACGCCCCGGCTCCGCGGCGGTAGAGCAGGCTTGACCTCGGGATACTGCTGCGTGACCGATTTACGCAGCATGTGGCGAAGGGTGATGGACAGCCCTTTTGCCAGTCCGACTCCCGGTATCCGCCCCATGTTCAACATCATGACGCACTTGGCCTCGCAGGTGAATGAGCCAGAGCATTGTCCCCAGTTTTTCCACAGCTATCCACAGGCTGAGAGGCGGTTATCCACAACCTGTGCACTCGCCCGATATGAACCGGTACTTGAACGATAGTCTCTCCGCCATGCACCACAGCCATGCAGTCCGTCCCAGTGGCGGGAGGTGGGCGGCCGCCGTCTTGTGGGCCTGCCTGCCCCTGTTCACCTGCGGTCTGGCGACCCCGTTCAGCATCGGGTTCGCGGCTTACTGGTTGCGGAACGTCTGGCACTTCGTCGCCGCGTGCGTCTACCTCGTCGGCATCGGCTCGTTCACGATCTCGGCCCTCGCGTACGCCGACTTCGAGGACGTCCCGCAGCCCCTGGCCGTCATGGTCACGCTGGGGCTGCTGCTCAGCTGGGGCGGAGGGGTCATCCATGCGGGCATCCTCGTGCCCCAGATGGTGCGCGCCCGCCTCAGAGCGACACCCCTTCCTCCACACCGGCCGATGGACGTGCACAAGCGCACCACCTCCCCCAGCCCGCCGCACCGGCAGCGTCGTGGGCAGCCCGAGTGGGTCGGCCACTACCGGGTGCTCCGGGAGCTCGGGCGGGGCGGGCAGGGGGCGGTCTACCTGGCGACGGCGCCCAACGGGACGCGGGTGGCGGTGAAGGTGCTGCATGACCTGGTCGACGAGACGGCGCGGAAGAGGTTCGCGCGAGAGGTGGACGCGGCCCGGCGGGTGGCGACGTTCTCCACGGCCCGCCTGCTCGATGTGAACATCTCCGGCCAGCACCCCTACATCGTCAGCGAATACGTCGAGGGCCCGTCGCTCGAGCAGCTGGTCAAGAAGCATGGGCCGCGCGACGAGGACGGGCTGACCCGGCTGGCGCTGGCCACGGCCGGGGCGCTGGCGGCCATCCACAAGGCGGGCATCGTCCATCGCGACTTCAAGCCGAGCAACGTGCTGATCGGGCACGACGGCCCCCGGGTGATCGACTTCGGCATCGCCAAGGCGCTCGACCAGGTGACCATGACGACGGGGAAGATGGTCGGCACGCCGCCCTACATGTCGCCCGAGCAGCTCTCCGGAGAGACCGTGGGGCCGGCCTCCGACGTGTTCAGCTGGGCATCGACGATCATCTTCGCGGCCACGGGCCGGCCCGCGTTCGGGGAGGACACGGTGCCTGCCGTGTTCAACCGGGTGCTCACGATTCACCCTGATCTGTCGCCGCTGCCGCCCGCCTTACGAGGGATCGTGGGCGCGTGCCTCAACAAGCGCCCGGACGAACGCCCCTCGGCCTCCGACGTGATGCTGGCCATCGTTCACTGACGCTCGGGCAGCGGACCGTGCGGCTCAGCGCGGGTAGGGCCGGTTGAAGCGGGGTGGGCGGAACGAGACATACCGAGGGGCGGGGTCGGATCCCAGCGCCGCCGCACGGGCATTCATCGCCCGGGCGGACGTCGCGGGCCAGTGACCGCTCCGCAGCCGGTCGAGCATCGTCGTCAGCGCGGCCTGCTGCTCCGCCGGCGAGAAGTCGCAGTGGCCGACGGTCTCCGTGTACGTCTGGCGCAGCAGGGAGTTCGCGCCTGCCCGGCGCACCTTCTCTCCGTAGGACTGCTGCTGGGCGACGGTGGAGATCTGGTCACCGGTGCCGGACAGGGTCAGCACGGGCATCCGCAGTTCGCCGTCCAGGACGATGCCGCGGGAGAACCGCATGACGGCGTCCGGGTCCGCCGCGATGCGAGGTGCGGCGGCCAGGTTCTTCAGGTCGGCCGCGAGTTCCAGGCCTGCCGCCCTGTACAGTGCGCCGACGGCATGCCGGAGGGCTGGATCGGCCAGACGCAGCTGCTTCGTGTAGTCCACGCCGGTGTTCCAGGACGGGTTTCCGCCGACCACCGCCATGATCTGGCGCCGGCTGCTCATGGCCTGCCCGACGTAGGGCAGGGGCCCACCGGCGAGCGCGAGGTAGGCGCCCTGCTCCAGCGCGCCCGCGTCCCTGCTGTCCGGAGGCGGCGGCGTGGACCCGTCGGGGTTCCGGCCCCAGGCGGGCAGCTGGCCGATAGCGGCGGCCAGTGCGATCCGGGCCCGGCCCTCGGGAGTCTGCTGTGCCGCGGCGAGGGCGTCGATCCACGCCTTCCTGGCCGACTCGATGTCCTCCGGGATGTCGATGACCGGCAGCCCCGGTGCGATCAGGCGCTCGAGCACGAAGAGCGTGTCGAGCTTCTGGTTCCACTGAGCGACGGATCCGCCCAGTCCGCCGCACATCGGGACAGCCGCGTCGAAGGCGTGGGGGTGGACCTGCGCGGCGCCTGCGGCGACGAAACCTCCCATCGAGGTCCCGGAGGCGATCGCCTCACGGGCCGGGCCGTAGGCCTGCTCGAAACGGGCCAGCGCTTCGGCCTGGTTGTCGATGGCGGATCGGATGTCCCAGCCGGTGATCGCCCGGCTCGTCCCGCCGCGGGCCACGCCGTCGGCCAGCAACCGCGCGGTCAGGGGCTCGTCCGGGCCCGAACCGGCGAAGTCGAGGGCGACCACCACGGTGCCGTTCCAGCGGGCCGGGACGACGAACTCGTAGGGCGTACCGTCAGCGAGGGTGCCGCTGACGCAGCTGGGGCGGGCGGGAGAGTCCGGCAGGCACGGTGTGCCGCCGGAGGGCCTGGCGGAGGCGGCGCCGGCGGTTTCGCTCCCGCCGGCGGCCGCCGTCGTGCCGGCAGTTCCGCCCCCCGCGGCGGCCGTCACCGCGTCAGCGGCTCCACCGCTGACGGTGGTCGCCGCCGCGACGGCGGTTCCGCTCCCGACAATGGTTCCGCTCCCGACGGTGGTCGCCGTGGCGACGGTCGCCACGACGGCCAGGCGTGCGAGCGTTCGGCGGCGGGTCACAGCGGCAGTCCCTTCGACTCGATCGTCCAGCCGTCCTCGGTGCACAGTCCGCAGTCGGGGCCGACGAAGCGTGCCCCGGCAGCCCGGTCCCCGCGCAGGACGTAGTCGAACCAGTCCGCGGCCACCTGCCAGCCCATGGTCGCCTGCAGTCCCGCGATCAGGCCGACGTGGCCGGCCGCCGCGTCACTGGCCAGGACGGCGGGAACGTCGAGCAGGGCGTAGTTCTCGATGCTGTTCTGATGGGCGACGTCGTCCGGACCGCCGTTGACCAGGAGCGTGGGGGTGTGCAGGTCGGCGAGACGGTCCCGCCCGTAGCCGCCGAAGCTCGGCTCCGCGAAGTAGCCGGTGTTGAATCCGGCGACCGCGTCGATCATGGGGTCGGTCCCGGCGGCGAGGGCCTCGATGCCGCCGCAGCTGTGGCCGAGCACGCCGACCCGCGTCGTGTCCACCCGTCCGTCGAACTGCTTGCGGGCCCGCTTCGACTCGGTGGCCCAGCGGGCGGCCGCGAGGAGCGCCTCGGGGTGCGCCGTCGTCTGGTCGGGGGTGCTGGGGACGGGGAACTCGTCCACCCCGCCGTTGGCCACGACGATGTATCCCTGGGAGGCCAGACCGGTGAGGAACGTGATCCCTTCGAGGTTGCTCGTCGCGCAGGCGCCGTTGCCGTGCACGATGACCGGCAAGCTGCCCTTGCGCAACGCTTGGAGATCGGCCGGGCGGTAGACGGTGTGCCCGGGTAACCCGTCGGCGGCCTCCCTGACCGTGGGCAGCACGGCCGGCGTCGAGCCGCCGGCCGTGGAGGGCATCCGTGGTGGCGGACTCTGAGCGAACGACGCTTCGGCGGACGACACTGCGGCGGGGCCGGGGACGGTGAGGACGGCTGCCGCCACGGTCACCGCCAGCAGGGTCCGCGCGGTCATGGAGCGGGCGAACATGTTGCGTTTCCTCCACGGTTGATGGACGGGGAAGGGGTGTTGAGGGCCCGCCGGACGGCGGCCCAGGAAACGGGCTCAGCCCCGGGGGACCAGGCGTAGCGGTGCCGATCTCGGCCCGAACTCCAGCCAGTTGAACATCTCCACCTCGCCGTCGGGTTCGACGCGGGTGGTGCCGGCGAGCAGCTCGCCCAGCGCGGCCGTCATTTCCAGCCGGGCCATCGCCGCACCGGGGCAGCGGTGCGCGCCCCGGCCGAACGCGAGGTGCCGGTTGGGCCGCCGCTCAAGGTCGAGCCGGTCGGCGTCGTCGAACACCGCCTCGTCCCGGTTCGCCGAAGGGAAGATCATCGCGATGGCCTCGCCGGCGTGCACCGTGCGGCCGCCGAGTTCGACGTCCCGGGTGGCGGTGCGGGCGAACACCCGGTAGGGGGCGTACAACCGCAGGAGTTCCTCGATCGTCGCCGGCAGCAGCCCGGGGTCGGCGCGCAGCCGGTCCTGGAGGTAGGGGTCGCGGGACAGGTGGACGGCCGCGCTGCCCAGCACGGCGTGCGGCGCCCCGATGCCGGCCACGACGGTCTGCCGTACGGTGGCCACGACCAGGTCGTGCGGGATCGGCCGCTCCGGGTCGCCGGACGCCCGCAGCAGGCTGCTCACCAGGTCCTCGTCCGGGTCACGGGGGTCGGCCCGGCGGTTCTCGACGATGGCCCGGGCGATGGCGTACAACGCGTCACTGGCCGCCATGATCCGGGCCCGGTCCATCGCCTGGATGGCGAAGCTGTACTCGACGCCGATCCGGCGGATCTCCAGCACCTGGTCGACCGGCAGGCCGAGGAAGATCGCGAAGCACTGCGCCGCGTACGGCAGCGCGAACTCCTGGGAGTAGTCGCCGCCGCCGCGGGCCAGCAGCGGCTCCAGCAGTTCGCGTGCCGCCCGCGCGAAGGCCGGTTCGAGACGCCGTACCACGCCGCGGCGCAGCACCCGGTCCATCGGGGCGCGGTAGATCCCGTGCTCGGGCGGGTCGAAGTGCAGCGGCGGCCGGCGCTGGACGCGCGGCACGTGCGGGACGACGTTCTGCACCGCGGTGCTGAACGTCTGGCTGTCCCTGGCCACCCGCACCACCTCCGCGTAGCGGGTGGCGGCCCAGAAGCCGCCGAAGGCGTCGCTCCACGGCACCGGGCAGCGCCGCCGCAGCTCGGCGTAGACCTCGTGCGAGCTGTCGAAGGTCTCCGGTGCGGTGGGGTCCCAGTCGGAGGCGCGTCCGAGGCCGGTGGTCGTCATGGTGAATTCCCTTCGTTCACAGCAGATGCCTGCGCGCGATCCGGGCGAGCGTCTCGATGGCGTACACGACGACGGCGATCGCGATGACGATCGCGGCGGTGGTGTCGTACCTCAGCGTGGCGATCGACTCCTGCATGAGGTAGCCGACGCCGCCCGCGCCGGCGATGCCGAGCACGATCGACTCGCGCAGCGCCAGGTCGGCCACGAACAGGCCGTTGCCGGTGAACGACGGCACGAACTGCGGCCAGATCCCGGCGGCGAACGCCTGCCACCGGCGGGCGCCGACCGAGGTCAACGCCTCGTGCGGCAGCGGGTCGAGCTGTTCGAGTGAGTCGGCGAAGAACTTGGCCGCCAGCGCGGTGCAGGAGATCCACAGGGCCAGGAAGCCGGCGAACGGGCCGAGCCCCAGCGCGGCCACGAACAGCAGCGCGTACACCAGGTCGGGGATGCCCCGGACCACCACCAGCAGCACCCGGACCACCACGGACAGCGGCCGCCAAGGGGTGGTGTTGACGGCGGTGAGCAGGGCCAGCACCAGCCCGCACGCCGCGCCCACCGCGGCGGCGCCCAGCGCCATGAGCAGGCTTTCCAGCACCGCCATGAGCAGCTCGCCGGAGAACGCGGGCGGCCACATGCCGGCGAGGACGCCGCGCAGGTTCGTCCAGGCTCCGGACAGCCGGCTCAGGTCGGGGTTCAGAGACCACAGCGACACGAGAAAGACCACCCCGGTGGCGACCGTGCCGGCCACCCGCAGCACCCGGCCGCGGTCCCAGCCGACGTCGTGCGGGGCACGCCCGGCGGGCAGCGCGGCCGTACCCGTCGAGCCCCCGGCGGACCGGCCGGCTCTGGTGCGGCGGCGCACCGCCACCGACAGCAACTCCAGCAGCAGCACCAGGGCGATGATCACGCAGATGATGCCCGCCGCCCGGTGGTAGTTGAGGCTGCCCAGCGCGGTCTGCAGCGCCACACCGATGCCGCCGGCCCCGACGACGCCGAGCACGGCCGACGTCCGGATGTTGATGTCCAGGCGGTACAGCACGATGGCGGTCAGCGCGGGGAACACGCGGGGCAGGACGGTGGAGACGGCCACCTGCACCTCGCCGGCCCCGCACGCGCGGGCGGCCTCGGCGGGGACGGGGTCGGCCTCCTCGACGGCGTCGGCCAGCAGCTTGGCGATCATGCCCACCGAGTGCACGGCGACGGCGAGCGCGCCGGCCAGCGGACCCAGGCCGAAGATCCGTACGAACAGGATCGCGAAGGCCAGCGTCGGCACGGCCCTGGTCAGCACGACGGCCACCCGGGCGGCCGGCCGCAGCCAGCGGGGCCCGCGGTAGGTGCGCGCGGCGGTGAAGGCCAGCGGCACCGAGGCCAGCACCGCCAGGCCGGTGCCCGCCACGGCGATGAGCAGCGTCTCGACGATCATCCAGGCGACGTCGCCGGCGCCGGACAGGTCGGGCGGCCACATCCGGCGCAGCAGCCGCGCGGTGTCGTCCAGCCCTGCGGCCAGAGTGGCCGGGGACAGGCCGATCCACCAGAACGTCAGCCAGGTCACGGCCACGGCCGCGACGAGCAGCCCCGCCGCGACCAGGGCGCGGGCGCTCCACGGTGGCCGCAGCGGGCCCGGGTCCGCCGCGGCCGGGGCGTGCGTGGCGGAGGTGGTGCTGGTCATCAGCCGGACTCCCGGGAAGCCGCCGCCGGGTCGTAGATCTCCCGCAGCCGCTCGGCGGTGAGGCCGGCGGCCGGCTCGTCCAGCACCAGCCGGCCGCCGCGCAGGGCCACGACCCGGTCGGCGGTGGAGAGCGCGAACTCGACCTGGTGCAGGCTGCACACGACGGAGATGCCGTCCTCGGCGCTGATCCTTCGGAGGATCTCCAGCACCAGTACGCTCGCCGCCGGGTCCAGCGAGGCGACCGGCTCGTCGGCGAGGATCAGCTCGGGACTCTGCAGCAGGGTCCTGGCCACCGCGACCCGCTGCTGCTGCCCGCCGGAGAGCGTGTCACAGCGCTGGAACCGCAGGTCGGCCAGCCCGACCCGGTCCAGGTGCTCCACGGCGCGGACCCGCAGCGCGCGCGGGTAGCTCATCACCCCGTACCTGGGCAGCCGCAGGGTGGCCAGCGACCCCATCAGCACGTTCTCGAGCGCGGACAGCCGCCCGACGAGGCCGAACTGCTGGAAGACGAACCCGACTCCGGCTCGCAGGGCGCGCAGCCGGCTGCGGGAGCAGGCGGCCGGGTTCTCGCCCAGGGTGCGCACGGTGCCGGTGTCCGGCAGGTGCATGCCGTTGACCAGCCGCAGCAGGGTGGACTTGCCGGCTCCGGAGGGGCCGACCAGGGCGACGAACTGACTCCGCGGGACGTCCAGCGAGATGTCGTCGAGCACGGTGACGCCGTGGAAGCCCTTGCCGACCTCCGACAGCCGCAGCACGGGGTCGCCGATCACGGCGGGTTCCTCAGCCACCGGACGTGCATACCTCGGCCTTGGTGATCTCGCAGATGCGCGTGATCGGCTGGTAGGTGGCGTCGGTGGCCTTGACGAACGTCCAGGCGGTGGAGGTCCCGAGGGTGCAGGCCGTGGCGTCGGCGTACTGGCCCCAGTTCTTCGGCCCCTTGATCTCGTTGCCCTTGCACAGCCCGGCGGAGGCCGCGCCGGTTGCGGTCAGGCCGGTCACCGTCTTGGAGATCTTGTCGCGGACGTCCCGCGGAAGCCACGTGCCGACCACGATCGGCGGCCCGGGGATGAGCGGCGAGGTCCACACCTTGGTGACCTGCCCCGGCTTGAGCTGGCCGCGGGCGGGCAGCAGCTGGTCGATGAACACGTCGCCGACGAAGGCGATGTCGCAGTCGCCGGCCAGCAGCGAGGCGACCGCCGTGTCGTGCCCGTGGGTGAACACCGTCTTGACGTCGTTGTCCACATCGACGCCGGCTTCCCGCAACGAGGCGAGGGGCTGGAGATAGCCGGTGGTGGAGCCGGGGTCGGTGAAGCAGACGTCCTTGCCGGCGACGTCCTTGAGCGAGGCGATGCTCTTGTCGTCGCCGCGTGTCACTCCGTAGGCGTGCGCGCCGGGGTCGCCGTCCGGGACGGCCAGCGGGACGGCGACGGGCTCGACGTCGGCGCGGCTGCGCGCCAGGTAGTAGCTGAAGGCTCCGTAGACGGCGACGTCCACCCGCTTGGCGACCTGGGCCTCGACGACGGCGGCGTTGCTGGTGACGGCCTGGAACCGCACCGGTACGCCGAGGTCCTTCCGCAGCGCGGAGACGATCGGGGCGAACGACGCCTCCAGGTTGTCGCTCTGCTCCGACGGGATGGCGGCGAAGACCAGCTCGCCGGGGCTGCCACCGTCGGCGGATGCGCTGCGGGTGCTTCCTGGACCGGCACCACAGGCGGGCAGGAGTGCGATCGCGGCACCCGCCGCGATGACGCCCAGAGCTGACTTTCGGAACATCGCGGCTCCTCACATGCAGGTGGTCGGGCCAAAGTAAGCAGGTCCACGAGCATTGTCAACGGTTCTGTGACGACCGTAGGATTACTGTCTAACATAATGAGCGGCTAAATCTCGACGATCGTCCAACTAACTGTTGGCTATCTTGACCGCAGCAGCTTCCCACCCATGGAGGCGGACATCAATCCCCGTTCAGTGATGAATCGGGCGACCCGTGCCGTGACGGTGCTCACGGCCACGGCCTTCGCCCTCGCCCTCCCGCCGGCCGCCGGGCACGCCTCGGCGACGCCCGGCCGGGCCGGTCCCATCAGCGTCACGGGCGTCCACCCGAGCGGCGCCACCTACGCGATCGAGGTGCCGCGCGACTGGAACGGCACCGTGCTGGCGTTCAGCCCGGGCTACGGACAGGGAGCCGGCCCGCAGCACCTGCCGGCCGACCTCGGCGGCGACACCGCCGCGCGGAACCGGCTGCTGGCCCACGGGTACGCCCTGGCCGGCACCCGGCCCTACGGGGACGGCTGGGCCGTCGAGGAGACCTTGCGTGCCTCCGCCGACACGCTCGCCACGTTCGCCCAAGTCGCGGGGAAGCCTGCGGTCACCCTGGCGTGGGGAGCCTCGATGGGTGGCGCCATCGCGGCCGGCCTGGCCGAACGCCGGCCCGACCTGATCGACGGCGCGCTGCCGTACTGCGCCTCGGTCGCCGGGCCGGTGGCGATGCTCAACCAGTCGTTCGACGCGGCCTTCGTGTTCAAGACGCTGCTGGCCCCCGGCGACGACGCGGTCAAGCTCGTCCGCCTGGCCTCGGCGGAGGAGGAGGCACGGAGCACCACGGCCGCCCGTGCCGTCCTGGACGCCGCTCAGCAGACTCCGGCCGGCCGGGCCCGCATCGCCCTGGCCGCGGCCTTCGCCCAGGTCTCCACCTGGTCGGTGCCCGGCACCGCCGAACCCGCGGCGCGCGACTGGGCCGCGCAGCAGGCCCAGCAGTACGCGGCGTTCATGGCGACCGTCTTCTCTCCCCGCCATCCGCTGGAACAGCGGGCGGGCGGCAACTTCTCCTGGAACACGGGCGTGGACTACCACCGCCGGCTACGGCAGTCGGGGCGCATGGAACAGGTGCGCGCCCTCTACGACAGCGCGGGCCTGGACCTCCACGCCGACCTCGCGGCCCTGGCGGCGGCGCCGCGCGTCTCCGCCGACCCCGGCGCCGTCACCTACATGGAGGACTACTTCACCCCGCGCGGCACGATCGGCGTCCCCGTGCTGACGATGCATGAACGCGGTGACAACTACCCCACCGTCACCCAGGCCCGCGCCTACTCCGACGTGGTGCGGCGCGCCGGGAACGGGGCGATGTTGCGCCAGGCGTTCGTCGACCGGCCGGGCCACTGCCGCTACACCGGAGCCGAGTTCGTCGCCGCGGTGCGGACCCTGCGGAGCCGGGTCACCACCGGCCGCTGGACGGGCGTCGACGCCCGTCAGCTCAACAGGCTCGCCGCACGCCTGGCCGCCGAGGACCCGGCCCTGGGCGGCGCGGAGTTCGTCCGCTACTCCCCCGGCCGGTTCCTGCGCCCCCACGTGCCGCGGTGAAGCAGACATGTCACGCGGTCGTCGGCCCCGGGCCGGGCCACGCCGGGAAGAGCCCGTACGCCGTAAAATTCATCCAGGTCGAGCCCGGTACGCCCGCCCGTGATCCGGACGTGGCCGGCTGGGGCCCCACACCGGCTGAGGAGTCTGACGATGGAGGGACGCCAGGTGGCCGCGTCGCCGGAGCCCGGCTCCCTGCCCAGGGCCCGACAGGGGGCCGAGCCACAGCGGCTGCTGACCACGCTGCTGGGCGACTACTGGTTCTGGCGGCAGGAGCACATCCCGTCGGCGGCGCTGGTGCGGTTGCTGAAGGAGTTCGGCATCACCGCGGCCAGCGCCCGCGCCGCCCTGCGGCGGCTCACCTCGCGGGGGCTGCTGACCAGCTCCCGCAACGGTCGCACCACCGCGTACGGGCTGCCGCCCCGGGCCAACGACGTGATCGTGGCGCACATGCGCCGGCTGCTGACGTTCGGCGCCGTCACGCCGCGCTGGGACGGGGAGTGGACGGTCGTCACGTTCTCGGTGCCCGAGGACCAGCGGGACACCCGCCGCGCGCTGCGCGACGGGCTGCGCCTGCTGCACTTCGGCATGGTCTTCGACGCGGTGTGGGTGT
The DNA here is from genome assembly GCF_039871515.1 of Nonomuraea sp. B1E8. Classification (NCBI taxonomy): domain Bacteria; kingdom Bacillati; phylum Actinomycetota; class Actinomycetes; order Streptosporangiales; family Streptosporangiaceae; genus Nonomuraea; species Nonomuraea sp. B1E8. Next base: position 1,257,051 of record NZ_JBDPLS010000001.1, read on the forward strand.
CCCCGCACGACAGGACGGACGACGTCGTCGCGCTCGCGCGAAGGCTGGGCGTGCGCGGGGTGGTCGTGTTCCGGGCCCGCAAGGTCGCCGACGACGACCTTGACCCGGTGCCGGCCCGCGCTTTCGACGTCACCGCGCTGCGCGAACGCTACGTGCGTTTCATCGACACCCACCGGCCGGTCGCCGAGCGGCTGGCGAGGTCCGGGCCGTGCCCCACCGAGGCGCTGCGGCTGCGGACCGCGATCATGACCGACTGGCGGGTGTTCCCCACGCTCGACCCCGACCTCCCCGCCGAGCTGCTCCCCGCCGGCTGGCCACGCGACGAGGCCAGGCGGCTGTGCGTGCAGATCTACGACTCGCTCGGGGAGCCGGCGGAGCGGCGGTTCCGCGAGATCCTCGCCGGGTTCGACCCCGAACTGGCCGGGCTGGCCGCGCACCACACCTTCACCCAGGTGTCCGGCCTGGAGTCGCCGGTGACCCGCCGTCACACGAGCTTCGACGAGACGACCGACCGCGACCGCCTCGACCTCCTCGCCGGCGGCGACCTGGCCGGCGCGTGGCAGGAAGACGGCGGAGCCCGCTGACAGCACGCATCGAGGGCCACCCCAAGAAGCATGACATTCCTATAACGAGCGCATGTTCAAGCGTTGTCAATATACTCCTGCTGTGAATGATAGTGAGCTGTCCGAGGCAGGGGACGTCGACTTTCCGCGCTTCCAGGTCGGCGCACCACCGCAGCACCTGATCACGACGCTGCTCGGGGACTACTGGATCAGCCGGCCCGAGCAGCTGCCGTCCGCGGCCCTGGTGCGGCTGGCCGAGGAGTTCGGGGTCTCCGCGGTGGCGGCCAGGGCCGCGCTCAGCCGCCTGACCAAACGGGATCTGCTGGAGTCGTCCAAGTCCGGGCGGCGCACCTATTACCGGCTGACCGACCGGGCCGCCGCGGTGATGCTGGAGGGCAGGCAGCGGATCATGTCCTTCGGCCTGGAGCAGGGCGCCTGGGACGGCAGATGGGTGATGGCGGCCTTCTCCATCTCCGAGGAACAGCGCGACCTGCGCCACGCGCTGCGCGCGAGGCTGCGCTGGCTCGGCTTCGCCCCGCTCTACGACGGGCTTTGGGTCTCGCCGCGGGCGAACGCCGACAGTGCGGCGGCGGTGCTCACCGAGCTGGAGATCCCGATGGCGACGGTCTTCCGCGCCGAGGCCCTGGATCTCCCGGGCATGCGCACCCCGCAGGAGGCGTGGGACTTCGATCAGCTCCGGCGCACCTACGAGGAGTTCGTGGCCCGGTACGCGCCTCTCCTGGAACGCGTCCGCAAGGGCGCGGTCGGCGCGTCCGAGGCGCTGGTGGCGCGTTCGGGGATCATGGACACCTGGCGGACGTTCCCCAACCACGACCCCGACCTGCCGGCGGAGCTGCTGCCCGCCGACTGGCCGCGCGCCGCGGCCAGGGATCTCTTCGTGGAGATCTACGACACCCTGGGGCCGCTCGCCGAGTTCCGCGTCAGGCAGATCGTCGCGGAGTTCGAGCCCGGGCTGGCCGGGCTGGTCGCCCACCACCGGACCAGTTTCACCCTCGCGCCCACCTGATCCTCCCCGCCGCACAGCCACCTCTTGACAGGTGTGCACCCTTACATGTGACACTTGGCCCAACGACCGCACAACAAACTGCAGCATTAGCCGGTCGCGGGAGGACCACCATGAGACTGCCCAGGACCATCCTCGCGAGTGCGGCGGTTCTGACTCTCGCCAGCGCCGCAGCTTGCGGCGGCGGAGGCGGCGGTGAGACACAGCGGCCGGCCGGCGCGACGGCTCTGTACGACGCCCTACCCGATGCCATCAAGGAAACGGGCGTCATCCGATTTGCCGGAGACTCCCACCCGCCCTACCGGATCGTCGCCAACGACGGCAAGACCGTCACGGGCATCGACAAGGAGTTGCAGGACGCCCTCGGCAAGGCGCTGGGGGTCCGCACCGAGATCTCGATCGTCAGCGGCCTGCCCGCGGCGCTCTCCGGCATGCTCGCCTCCCGGTACGACGCCTTCAACGGCCCGGTCAAGGACACCGCCGAGCGTGAGAAGCAGTTCGACGCGATCGTGTGGATGGTCACCCGGACCTCCTACCTCATCCCCAAGGCCGGGTCCGCGGCCATCAAGAGCTCGGGCGACCTGTGCGGCAAGCGGGTCGCCGGCACCGCGGGCAGCATCGTCGAGGACCAGGCCAGGCGCCTGACCGAATGGTGCGCCAAGCAGGGCAAGCCGCAGATCGACTTCATCGGCTTCGCCGACACGAACGGCACCATCCTCGCCGCCACGTCCGGCCGGGCCGACGCCGCGGGCATGACCGAGAGCGCGGCCCTCGACGTGCTGGCGAAGCAGAAGGACGCCTTCACGTACGTCACGCAGACCGACGAGCAGGGCGCCGGCGTCGACCGGCTGGCGATGCTCGTGCCCAAGTCCAGCGGTCTCGGCCCGGTCATGCTCGACGCGTTCAAGGAGATCTTCAAGAACGGCGAGTACAAGAAGATCATGGACAAGTACGGGCTCCAGAAGGTGGCGGTGGAGGAGCCCGAGATGAACACAGCGGCGGGGCAATGAGCTCGGCACCGCAGGTCGTGGACGTCGCCTCGGCCCGTCCTCGCATCCGCCCCCTGCGCTGGGTGGTCGGAGCCGTGCTGCTCGTGCTCGTCGCGCAGTTCGCCTGGTTCCTCGTGACCAACCCGCGGTTCGCTTGGCCAGTGGTCGGCACCTACCTGTTCGACCCGAACATCCTGCGCGGTCTGGGCATGTCGCTGCTGCTCACCGTCATCGGGATGGTGCTGGGCAGCCTGCTCGGGGTGCTTCTCGCGTCGGGCAGGCTGAGCGGCTTCAAGCCGGTGTCCTGGGCCTGCGGCGTCTACGTCGCGGTCTTCCGCGGCATACCACCCCTGGTCCAGCTGATCTTCTGGTTCAACCTCGGTTACCTCCTGCCGCGGATCTCGCTGGGCGTGCCGTTCGGACCGACCTTCGTCTCGTGGCCGACCAACTCCGTGATCAGCTCGCTGACCGCCGCCGTCATCGGGCTCACCCTGCACGAGGCGGCGTACATGGCCGAGATCGTCAGGGCCGGCATCCTGGCCGTGGACGGCGGGCAGCGTGACGCGGCCCGCGCGATGGGCTTCACGTCCAGGCAGAGCTTCGTCAAGGTCGTTCTTCCGCAGGCGATGCGGGTGATCGTCCCGCCCACCGGCAGCCAGTTCATCAGCCTGCTCAAGGGCACCTCCCTGGTCAGCGTGATCGCGATGGCCGACCTGCTGTACTCGGTGCAGGTGATCTACAACAGGACCTACGAGATCGTGCCGCTGCTGATCGTCGCCTGCGTCTGGTACCTGGTGGTGGTCACCGTGCTGTCGCTCGGCCAGCGGCGCCTGGAGCAGCACTTCGGAAGGGGGCAGCGGTGAGCGACACCCCGGTCCTGCACGTCCGTGGCGTGCGCAAGCGGTTCGGCGACCACCTGGCGCTCGACGGGGTCGACCTGGACGTGCACGAGGGCGAGGTCGTCACCGTCATCGGCCCGTCCGGGTCGGGCAAGTCCACCCTGGTCCGCTGCGTCCACCAGTTGGAGAGCATCGACGGCGGGGCGATGTACCTCGACGGGGAACTGCTCGGCCACGAGATGCACAGGGGCCACCTGCGCCCCCTGCCGGACCGCCGCGTGGCCGCCCAGCGCGGCCGCATGGGCATGGTCTTCCAGCAGTTCAACCTGTTCCCGCACTGGAGCGTGTTGCGCAACGTCGTCGAGGCGCAGGTGGCGGTCCACGGCCTCGGGCAGGAGGAGGCGCGTGCGGAGGCGCTGCGGTTGCTGGAGCGGGTGGGGCTCGCCGGCAGGGCGGACGCCCATCCCCGGATGCTCTCCGGCGGCCAGCAGCAGCGCGTCGCCATCGCCAGGGCCCTGGCCACGCATCCGAGGATCATGCTCTTCGACGAACCCACCAGCGCGCTCGATCCCGAGTTGGTGGACGAGGTGCTGAGCGTCGTGCTCGATCTGGCCCGGGGCGGCATGACCATGATCATCGTGACGCACGAGATGAGCTTCGCCCGCGAGGTGGCCGATCGCTGCGTCTTCATGGAGGAGGGCCGGGTGGTCGAGACCGGCACTCCCGAGGAGATCTTCGACAACCCCGCCTCACCCCGTCTTCGAGCCTTCCTGTCGCGCTTCTCCGGACGCGCGGCGCCGACCCCTGACGAACGCGCGCTCGAGGAGGAGACCACCTCGTGACCTGCACGGTAATGGCCGTCGGCGACCTCGTCGTCGACGAGCCCGACCCCGCGTCCTTCTTCGTCCCGGCACGGGAGACGCTGGGCCGGGGCGATGTGGTGATCGGCCACATCGAGGTGCCCCACAGCACGTCCACCGCTCAGGTCAGCACCGACGTGCCCGCGCCGCCCGCCGACCCCGCCGCGCTCTCCGCGGTCGCCGGGGCCGGCTTCCACGTGGTGACGCTCGCGGGCAACCACGTCTACGACGCCGGCGACCAGGGAGTGGCCGACACGATCAGGTACGCGACCGACGCCGGGCTAACCACCGCCGGCGCCGGCCTGACCCTCGGCGCGGCCCGCCGCCCCGCGGTCATGGAACACGACGGGCTGCGGATCGGCGTGCTGAGCTACAACTGCGTCGGCCCGCGCGAGTCCTGGGCGACCAGCCGCAAGCCGGGCTGCGCGTACGTCAAGGTGCTGACCCACTACGAACTCGACCACGCCAGCCCCGGCGGACCGCCCGCCGTCTACACCTTCGCCGACCCCGCCTCCCTGGAACGGCTGGCCGCCGACGTGGCGGCCCTGGCCGCCGAGGCCGACGTCGTGCTGGTGTCGCTGCACAAGGGCGTCGGCCACACGCCCGCCGTGCTGGCGATGTACGAGCGGCCCGTCGCCCATGCCGCCGTCGACGCCGGAGCGCACGCCGTGTTCGCCCACCACGCCCACATCATGCGAGGCGTCGAGATGTACCGCGGCAGGCCGATCTACCACGGGCTGGGCAACTTCGTGACCGTCACCCACGCGTTGACGCCCGCGACAGGCGACGAAGGCGAACGGGCCGCGTGGGCGCGCCGCAGAGTCGAGCTGTACGGCTTCGCCCCGGACCCGGACATGCCGTACTACCCCTTTCATCCCGAGAGCCGGAACACCGCGATCGCGCTCTGCCGCTTCGACCGCGACGGCCTGGTCTCGGCCGGTCTCGTGCCCTGCTGGATCGACGGCGCCGGCCGGCCGGTGCCGCTCGGCGACGACGAGGAGGGACGGCGGGTCGTGGCGTACATCGAGCGCATCACGCGGCAGGCGGGCCTGGAGACGGAGTTCGGCTGGGAGGGGGACGAGGTGGTGCTGCGTGGCTGAACGCCCGCTCGCCGGCCGTACGGTGATCGATCTGACCACCGCGCTGTCCGGCCCGTACGCGACCCTGTTGCTGGCCGGGCTCGGCGCCCGCGTGATCAAGGTGGAGAATCCGCTGACCGGCGGCGACAGCTCCCGCAACAACGCCCCCTATCTCGGTGCCGACGGGCTGGCCCTGGCCCGCGGCGGGGACGACGACATGTCCGTGTCGATGCTCCTGCGGGGCCGTAACAAGCAGAGCGTCACGCTCAACCTGAAGCATCCCCGGGCCCGCGACCTGCTGGCCGGGCTGGTCCGGGTGTCGGACATCATGATCGACAATTACAGCGCCGGCGTCACGGAGCGGCTCGGCATCGGCCACGACTGGGCGAGCACGATCAACCCCCGCATCGTGTGCACGTCGATCAGCGGTTTCGGCGCGCAGGGCGGTCCCGGCTCTGGCAAGGCGATGGACACCATCATCCAGGCGCTCAGCGGCGTGATGATGACCGCGGGCGCGCCCGGCGAACCGCCTGTCCGCTTCGGGCTGCCGGTGGGCGACCTGGTCGCGCCGCTGTACGCGGTGATCGGCACGCTCGCCGCGGTCCTGCGGGCCGACGCGACCGGCCAGGGCCAGCACGTGGACGTGTCCATGCTCGGGGCGCTCACCTCGCTGGTCGCGTGCGAGCCCTTCGACGCCTACGAGAAGCTGGGCCTGCCCATGCGCACGGGGACGACCGTGCCCAGGCTGGCGCCGTTCGGCACGTTCCCCGCCGCGGACGGCTGGTTCGCGCTGTGCGGCCCGACCGACGCCTTCGCCCGCGGCCTGTTCGCGGCGATGGGACGCGACGACCTGGCCGCGGACCCGCGCTTCGCCTCCCGGGACGCGCGCGTGGCCAACTCCGCAGAGCTGCACGAGCTGGTGGGCTCGTGGGCGGCGGACCGGCCGCTCGCCGTGGTCCTCGACCTGCTCACCCGGCACGGCGTGCCCGCCGCCGAGGTGCGTGAGCCCGGCGACGCCGTACGCGACCCGCTCGTGCTGGAGCGCGAGGAGGTCGTGCCCCTGGAGCATCCGCGCCACGGCCGCCACGCGGACCTGTACGGGACCGGCGTGCCGATCCGCTTCTCCGCCTCGGAGGCGGCGCTCGACCGGCCGGCGCCCGGCCTCGGCGAGCACAACGCCGAGATCTACGGCGGGCTGCTCGGCTACTCCGGCGCCGAGCTTCAGGCGCTGGCCGCGGAAGGGGTGATCTGACGTGCCTACGGCGCTGGCGGCGCTGGAGGAGGCGTACACCCGGCGCGGCTCGAAGGACCGGGCCGACGCCCGGGCCCCGGTCGTCGGCCCGGTCGTCGGCCCGGTCGTCGGCTACGTCGGGGCGGACGTGCCGGTCGAGCTGCTGACCGCCGCGGGAGTGCGCGCGTTCCGCCTCACGGGCGACCCGGAGTCCGGCTTCGCGCTCGGCGACCGATACCTGGGCCGCGGGGTGGACCCGGTGGCCCGTTCGGTGCTCGCCCGGCTGCTCGCCGGGTCCTTCGGCGACCTGGATCGCATCGTGGTCTCGCACGACTGCGAGGCGTCCCTGCGGCTGTTCTACGCGCTGCGCGAGCTGGGCCGCGTGGAGCCGGGCTCGGGAGTGCCAGAAGCGTACCTGGTGGACATCCTGCACCTGCCGCACCGCACGACCGCCCGGTACAACCGGCGCAGGATCGGCGAGTTCGCCGCCCGGCTCGAAGCCTGGACCGGCCGCCCTCTCGACCTGGCCGGGGCGGTGGCGGCGCACGACGAGCGGCGCCGGCTGCTGGCCGCCGCCGCCGAGCTGCGCACGGCCGTGCCCGCCCGCCTCACGGGGCGGCAGTTCCTCGCGGTGGCCAATGCGGTCCTGCCCGCCGACGAGCACGTCGCGCTGCTGGAACGGCTGCTGGCCGAGGCGGATCAGCTCGCGGAGCACACGGGGCGGCGCGTCTTCCTGAGCGGCAGCGACCACGACACGCCGCACGTGTACGAGGCCATCGAGTCCGAGGGCCAGGTGATCGTCGGCGAGGACCACTCCTTCGGCGGCCTCTTCATGAACGAGCCGGTCGGCGCGGGCGGCCTCGACGCGCTGGCCGAGCGCTACCACCGCAGCGGTCCGACCGCCCACCGGGCCACGGCGGGCGAGCGCGCCGCGCACGCGGCGGCTGCCGTACGACACTGCCGGGCCGAACTCTTCGTCGCCTACTGCAGAGCCGGGGACGAGGCCCCCGCCTGGGACTTCCCCGCGCAGCGCGCGGCGCTGGACATCCCCGCCGTGCTGCTGGAGCGCCAGGAGTACGGGCGTGCCGATCTGACCGCCCTGCGGAAGGAACATCCATGCCCGACGTGAGATCGCGCAGTGTGAAATCCCTCGGCACGGCGGCCGAGGCGGGCAGGCACCAGCGCGAGTGGTTCGCCGACCTGCGCGGGCGGGTCGCCGCCGGCGAGCCGTTCGCCCTGCTGAACGCGGACGTCCCCCACGAGATCTTCCGCACGATGGACATCCCGTACGCGGTCAGCCAGTGGTGGGCTTCTCTGGTGACCGCCAAGCAACGGTCGGGACACTACCTGGAGTTGGTGCGGCAGCGCGGTTACCCCGACTACTCCGAGCAGTACAACGCGGTCACCCTCGGCTCCGCGTTCGACCCGGAGCCGGAGGCGGGCCCATGGGGCGGCCTGCCCAGGCCGGACATCGTCGTCGGCGACGCCTCCGGCGACGTCACCCGCAAGATCTTCGACATCTGGGGTCACGAGCCGGGGGTCACCTTCTACCCCCTGGAGAGCGCCGCCGAGAACGAGGTCCCCGCCAACTGGTGGGAGCTCATGCCGCACCGGTGGGAGGAGGCCGTCGGCCCGGCCAGGCTGGACCTGCTCACCGCGGAGCTGGAGAACCTCGTCAGGTTCCTGGAGACCACCACCGGCAGGCGGTTCGACGAGTCGCGCTTCCGTGAGGTGATGGCCCTGGCCAACGAGCAGGAGGAGTGGAACAGGAAGGCGCGTGCCCTCATCGCCCGCGCCAGGCCCGCGCCGCTCAGCGTCGTCGACAGCATCCCCAGCGTCATGCTCCCGCAGTGGCACCGCGGCACCGAGTGGGCCCGCGACCTCGCCAGGCGCTTCTACGAGGAGGTGCGCGACCGGGTCGACGCGGGTCAGGCCGCGTGCCCGGGCGAGCGGGCCCGGCTGATGTGGATCGGCCGCGGCCTCTGGTACGACATGGGCTTCTACCAGCGCTTCCAGGAGGAGCACGGTGCGGTCTTCGTCTGGTCGATGTACCTCGCCATCGCCGCCGACGGTTACATCCGTTACGGCGACGACCCGATGAGGGCGCTGGCGGCGCGTTTCGCCGCTTTCAGCGACCAGCTCTACACCCCGCCGTGGTCGAGTGAGTGGTACGTGAAGGAGGCCCGCTCGCACGGCATCGACGGCGTGGTGCATCTGGTCTCCGACGACCCCCGGGGGAGCTACTTCACCGCCAGGGCGCTGGAGGCGGCCGGGTTTCCCGTGCTCGAGATCCATGCCGACAACGTCGACACCCGCACCTTCGCCGACGACGTGGTCGTGCGCGTCGGTCAGTGGCTGGAGGACGTCGTCATGGCGTGACCTGGGTGAAGACCCGTCACCGCGGGTCATGCCGTACGCCGAGGTGTCGAGGATCTACCGACACACATTCGCACTCATCCGCCTCACACTTCAGGGGGAATTCATGGACCTGTCCGGCAAGGTCGCCGTTGTCACAGGTGCGGGCCGCGGGCTCGGCCGCGCATACGCCGAGGCGCTGGCCGCGGCCGGAGCGGCGGTGATCGTCAACGACGTGGACGCCGCAGCGGCGGCGCAGGTCGTCGCGGCCATCACCGGGAGCGGCGGCCGCGCACGCAGCGTCGAGGCCGCCGTCGGCTCCGCCGAGGTGGCCGACCGGCTGGTCGCCACGGCGGTCAAGGAGTTCGGCCGGCTGGACGTGATGGTCACCAACGCCGGCATCCTGCGCGACCGGGTCCTGTGGAAGATGTCGGACGACGACTTCGACGCGGTGATCGACGTGCACCTGCGCGGCACGTTCACCTGCGCGCGGGCCGCGGCGGTCCAGATGCGCGAGCAGGGCACCGGCGGCCGGCTGATCCTGATCTCCTCGCCGGCGGGCCAGCGCGGGAACTTCGGGCAGACCAACTACGCGGCGGCCAAGGCCGGCATCGTGGCGATGGCCAGGACCTGGGCGATGGAGCTGGCCAGGGCGAAGATCACGGTGAACGCGGTCGTGCCGGTGGCGGCGACGGAGATGACCAAGACCATTCCCGTGTTCGCGCCGATCATCGAGGAGTCCGAGCGGACCGGCCGTCCGCTGCCCGGCTGGCTGCGCAAGGACGAGGGTCTGGGCACGGTCGAGGACGTGGCGGGGCTCGTCGTGTTCCTCGCCTCCGACGCCTCCGCGGAGGTGACCGGCCAGGCGATCGGGATCGGCGGCGACCGCCTCGCCCTGTGGTCGCACCCCGGCGAGAAGGCCGTCGCCCTCGCCGACGGGGGGTGGACGGCCGAGGCCATCGCCGCCTCCTGGCACTCGGGTGTCGGCGCCGAGCCGGAGACGTACGGGGTGCCCGCGCCCAAGGTCCCCGCCTCGGACGGGCAGGGGGCCTGACGTGGCGGCCATGAACGTCGCCGAGCTGGTCGCGGTCGACGTGCACACCCACGCGGAGATCTCCAAGGACGGGCACGGCTCGCTGAGCCCGGAGCTGTTCGGCGCCTCGGAGGACTACTTCAAGGCCCACGGGCACCGGCAGCCGGCCATCCCGGAGATGGCCGCGTACTACCGGGAGCGGAAGATGGCCGCGGTGGTGTTCACCGTGGACGCCGAGCACGCCACCGGGCACCCGCGCATCTCGAACGAGGAGGTCGCGGAGAGCTGTGCCGAGCACGCCGACGTGCTGATCCCGTTCGCCAGCGTCGACCCCTGGAAGGGCAGGGCGGGCGCGCGCGAGGCGCGGCGGCTGGTCGAGGAGCACGGGGTGCGCGGGTTCAAGTTCCACCCGAGCATCCAGGGCATCGCCCCCAACGACCCCGTGGCCTACCCGTTGTACGAGGCGATCGAGGAGCTGGGCGTCCCGGCGTTGTTCCACACCGGGCAGACCGGCATCGGCGCGGGTGTCCCCGGCGGGGGCGGCATCCGGCTCAAATATGGCAATCCGATGCTGGTGGACGACGTGGCCGTGGACTTCCCCGAGCTGCGGATCATCCTCGCCCATCCGTCGTTCCCGTGGCAGGACGAGGCGCTGGCCGTGGCCACCCACAAGCCGTACGTCCACATCGACCTGTCGGGCTGGTCGCCGAAATACTTCCCGCCGCAGCTCGTGAGGTACGCCAACACGCTGCTCAAGGACAAGGTGCTCTTCGGCTCCGACTACCCCGTGATCACCCCGGACCGCTGGCTGGCCGACTTCGACAAGCTCGAGATCAAGCCCGAGGTCCGCCCGAAGATTCTGAAGGACAACGCCGTACGCCTGCTCGGGCTCGGCACCCAGGAGAGGACGGCAGACGCATGACCACCACGGCGTACGGGCTCGACGAGATCAGGGCGCTGGCCGGCGAGTCCCTCGGCCACAGCGGCTGGCTGGAGATCGCCCAGGACCGGGTGAACACCTTCGCCGACGCCACCGGCGACCACCAGTGGATCCACGTCGACCCCGGCAGGGCCGCGGGCGGGCCGTTCGGCGGCACGATCGCCCACGGTTACCTGACGTTGTCCCTGGTCATCCCGCTGTTCAACGAGCTGCTCGACATCCAGGGCGTCAAGATGAGCATCAACTACGGCCTGGACAAGCTGCGATTCCCCAGCCCGGTCAAGGTGGGCGCGCGGATCCGCCTGGCCGCCACCGTCGCCTCGGTCGAGGACGTGCCCAGCGACGGCGTGCAGATGCACCTCGACTTCGTTGTCGAGATCGAGGGGGCGGACAAGCCGGCCTGCGTCGCCCGCGCCATCTACCGGCACTACGCCTGACGTCCCGGTTCGTGCTGCCGTACCTGCTTCCCTGACCCCCCGGCTGACAGGAGGCCGAACACCGATGCGCAACGCCGGACTGGGAGGGTGGCCCGCCCGCAGGGCCCGGATGACACCGGACCGGACCGCGTTCGTCTTCGCGGACCGGCCCGTCACCTACGCCGAGGTCCATGAGCGGACGACGCGGCTGGCGTCGCGGTTGCGCGCGTCGGGGGTGCGGGCCGGTGACCGGGTCGCCTACCTCGGCCGCAACCACGTCGCCCTCGTCGAGACGATGTTCGCCGCGCACCTGCTCGGAGCGATCTTCGTGCCGCTGAACTTCCGTCTGGCCGCGCCCGAGATCGGATACATGCTGGACCACTCGGGGGCCGGCGTCCTGATCTACGCGCCCGAGTGCACCGAGGCGGTCCGGGCCCTGCCGGGCACCGCGGCCCACCTCCGGGAGATCGTCGCCCTCGGCGCTCCGGGACCGGGAGAGCGGCACTACGAGACCTGGCTCGCGCAGGGCGATCCCGCCCCGATCGACACGCCCGTGCGGCTGGAGGACACGGCGCTCATCCTCTACACCTCGGGGACGACCGGGCGGCCCAAGGGCGCGATGCTCACCCACGGCAACCTCGTGTGGAACTGCTTCAACCTCCTGCTCGGCGTCGACGTCGCCAGCGACGAGGTGACGCTGATCAGCGCGCCGCTGTTCCACGTCGCGGCCCTGGACCAGACCCTGCTGCCGACCTTCCTCAAGGGCGGCTGCTCGGTGATCATGCCGTCGTGGGACGTGGACGAGTGTTACGACCTCATGGAGACGTACGGGGTCACCTGGATGTTCGGCGTCACCACGATGTTCGCCGCGTTCGCCCGGTCGCCCCGATGGGCGGGCGCGGCCCTGTCATCGTTGCGCCATCTCATGGCCGGCGGCGCGGCGATCCCCGCAGCCCTGATCCGCACGTACCAGGAACGGGGGCTGGTGTTCTGCCAGGGGTACGGGCTCACCGAGACCGCTCCCGGAGCCACCTTTCTGGAGGCCGGTCAGAGCGTGCGCAAGGTGGGCTCGGCGGGCGTGCCCGTGTTCTTCGCCAACGTGCGGGTCGTCCAGCCCGACGGCACGGACGCGGCGGCGGGCCAGCCGGGCGAGGTCCTCATCCAGGGGCCGAACGTGACCCCTGGCTACTGGCGTGACCCGGAGGCGACCGCCGCCGCGTTCGCCGACGACGGCTGGTTCCGCTCCGGCGACGTCGCCGTCCTGGACGAGGACGGCCACCTGTACGTCGTCGACCGGGTCAAGGACATGTACATCTCAGGCGGGGAGAACGTCTACCCGGCCGAGGTCGAGGCGGCGATCTTCGAGCATCCGGCCGTCGCCGAGGTCGCCGTGCTCGGCGTGCCCGACGCCGAATGGGGCGAGGTCGGCCGCGCGTTCGTGGTCCTGCGCCCCGGCGCGAGTGTCACCGCGGCCGAACTGCGCGACTTCCTCGTCCCTCGCCTGGCCAAGTACAAGATTCCCAGCTGTTTCGACGTCACGGACGACCTGCCGAAGACGGGCTCAGGGAAGATCCAGAAGAACCGGCTGCGGCGCCTGGCCCGCCTCGAGGGCTGAGCAGCGGTCAGGGGGCGTCAGACGATGACCTTGACGACCCCGGTGAGCGCCAGTTGCACGAGCGCCAGCGGGACCAGCCCGGCCCAGGCGAGCTTCTGCAGCTGGTCCTCGCGCAACCGCGGATAGGTCACCCGCAGCCAGATCACCACGAACGCCAGCGCGAACACCTTGACCAGGGTCCACAACCAGCCGGGCAGGAACGGCCCGTGCCAGCCGCCCAGGAACAGGACGGTGGTGAGGAACGACAGGACCACGATCCCGACATATTCGGAGAGCATGAACAGCGCGAAGCGCATGCCGGTGTACTCCGTCATCGGGCCCATGATGATCTCGGACTCGGCGATCGGCATGTCGAACGGCGGGCGCCGCAGCTCCGCGAGCCCGGCCACGAAGAAGACGACGCCCCCGATGGCCTGCCATGGCAACCACCACCACTGCCACGCCTCGACGATGCCGGGGATCGACAGGGTGCCCGCGGCCATCGCCACCGACGAGGCGGCCAGCACGAGGGGCAGCTCGTACGCCATGAGCTGGGCCGCCGAGCGCATGCCGCCGAGTACGGAGTACTTGTTGGCCGAGGCCCACCCGGCCATGATCGCGCCCAGCACGCCCACACCCATGACGGCGAGCACGAAGAAGAGGCCGAGGTCGAGGTCGACGGCCACGAGGCCGCGGTCGAGGGGGATGACGATCAGCACGAGAAGGTAGGGCACGAGCGCCACACCGGGGGCGATCATGAAGATGCGGCGGTCGGCCGCGGCCGGGACGACGTCCTCCTTCTGCGCGAACTTCACCCCGTCGGCGATGAGCTGCGCCCAGCCGTGGAAGCCGCCCGCGTACATCGGGCCCAGCCGCGACTGCATGTGCGCCATGACCTTGTGCTCGGTCTGCCCCACGATCAGCGGCAGCACCAGGAACACGAGGAGGATGACGGCGAAGCTCAGCACCACGTCAAGCATCGGGCGGCCCCCAGTCGGCTGGAACTCCTGGCGGAAGCGTCTTGCGGCGGCTCGGGGCGCCGTGCCCCGACTCGCCGGGTTCCTTGGCGCCGGGCCACGCCTTGGCCACGCGGGCGGCCAGGACGAAGTCCTTACGCAACGGATGGCCTTCGAAGCCGTCGGGCAGCAGCAGCGGCACGAGGTGGGGGTGACCGTCGAAGATCACCCCGAACATCTCGTACGTCTCGCGCTCGTGCCAGTTGGCGCCCCTGTAGACGTCGACGGCGCTGGGCAGGTGGGGGTCGGCGCGCGGGACCCGGGTGCGCAGCAGCAGGCGGGTGCGGGCGTCGGGGTTGCAGACGTGGGCCACGATCTGGAACGTGTCCGGCGGGTCGTCGACGCCGGTCAGCCAGTCGAAGAAGGTGTGGCCGAGTGCGTCGCGGACGAACGTCAGCAGCTCGATCCAGTCGGCGGGGGCGACGTCGACGGTGACGTCGCCGTACGACTCGGTGATCTCCGCGCGCTCGCCGAACCGTTCGGCGATCCGGGTGGTCACGCCTCCTCCGGCGAATGGGCGCGTGACCAGACGTAGCGGTCGCTGAGCTTCTCCCCGGCGATCTTCTCCTGGAGCTTGGTGATGCCGTAGAGGAGCGCCTCCGGCCTGGGCGGGCAGCCGGGGACGTAGATGTCCACGGGGATGATCTGGTCGACGCCGTTGGTCACGCAGTAGGAGTCCCAGTAGGGGCCTCCACTGTTGGAGCAGGCGCCGAACGAGATCACGTATTTCGGGTCGGGCATCTGCTCGTAGAGGCGCTTGACGGCGGGGGCCATCTTGTCGGTGACCGTGCCGGAGACGATCATGAGGTCGGCCTGCCTGGGGCCGTTCGCGAACGGGATGACGCCGAAGCGGATGAAGTCGTGGCGGCTCGCCGACGTCGCGATGAACTCGATGGCGCAGCAGGCCAGCCCGAAGTTGAACACCCACAGCGAATAGCGCCTGCCCCAGTTGAGCACGAAGCGCATGGGTTTGGGGGCCAATCTGGAGATCGGCCCCACTGTGGGCATCGGGAGGTCCGTTGCTGCCATATGCCCATTCTTACGCGCATCAGGGGGAACGCAAAGAGATCTTCCCTGGCGTGGACAGCCGTTGGGCTGAGCCTGATGCCCCCGCGCGGTCAGTGGTAGAGGGCTGATTGCGCGTTCTCCCTGATGGCCCGTGCCACGCGGCTCGCCGCCGCGTCGAGCTCGGCGAACGCGCCCCATCCTCACGTCCAGGTGAGTACGCGCTTGCGCCAGGCGTAGACGATGCCGAGGGCGATGAACCCCAGGAACACGAACATCTCGACGAGCGTGGCCAGCCCGTAGCCGGGGGCGTCGAAGACGGTCGCCCAGGGGAACAGGAAGACGGCGTCCACCGCGAACACCACGTAGAGGTACGTGAAGACGTAGTAGCGGACCTGGGACTGCGCCCAGCCCTCGCCCACCGGGTCGACCCCGCACTCGTACGTGGTCAGCTTGTCGGGCGTGGGCCTGGACGGGCGGAGCAGCCGGTTGGCGAGCAGGGCGCCGGCCACGATGGCGACGCCGATGGCGAGCAGCGCGGCGACGAGCACGTACGACCCGAAATAGCCGTCCATGACGGGATGGTAACTCAGGGGAGACGCAAACCGGGAGACGGTCAAAAGTCAGCACCTGATCATCCCAAATCAGGGTAAATGGGAAGATCGCCCACATACCCTGACATTCATGCGCAAAAAGCGATTCTCTCCAGGAATCGCTCTGCTGGCCCTCTCGGTGTCCGGTTGCGGCATGGCCGCCACCGTGCCCGACAGGGACATCGTGGTCCCGGCAGAGCCGACGTCGATCGACTTCGTCGACCCCACGACCGTGGTCGGCCTGTCCACCAGAACGCTCACCGACGGCGACTCCGGCAGCGGCACATACGCGCACATCACCTACCCCGAGCTGGACGAGGCCCCCGCGCTCACCCGGACGCTGCGCGAGCGGGCACGCGCGCAGTTGCGCGCCTTCCGCGAGCGCGCGAAGACGAGGGCGGCCGGCCCGCGGGCCGAGCTGAACGTGAACTGGCAGCTCGCCGCCGCCTCCCCCGAGGCGGTCGCCGTGCGGATGCGCACCGGCGAGAAGCTGAAGGCGGGCTGGCACTACTCCACGCGGACGTACTGGTTCGACCCGAGCGACGGCAGGGCGGTCCGCTCCTCCGCGCTGCTCGCGGGCGAGGACGCGCTGCGCAGGCTGGGCGTGCTGGTCAAGCGGCACCTGATCCAGGAGCGCGGGTCGCAGATCGCGGCGGGCGGGATCGTCGCGGACGCCGACCGGTTCGACTCGATGGCCTTCAACCGCGACGGGGACCTGGTGGTCGAGTTCGACGACTGCCAGGCCGGGCCGTGCCGGCTGGGCCGGGTGGCGGCGGCCGTCCCGGCGGACGACGTGACGCCGCTGCTGTCCGGCCTGGGGGCGCGGGCGCAGGACGGCGTCAGGGCGGCGGCGCGGAAGGCCGCGAAGGAGTGGAACGGCCCCCCGCCCACGGACAACACCGAGGCCGTCAGGAACCTGGCCGTGACCACCGACTGCGCCGAGACCAAGTGCGTGGCGCTGACGTTCGACGACGGTCCCGGTCCCCACACCGGCGCGCTGCTCGACAAGCTCCAGGAGGGCCGGGCGCGGGCCACGTTCTTCCCGCTCGGCGCGAACGCCGCCGCCGACCCCTCGCTGGTGCTGCGGATGAGCGCCGAGGGGCACCTGGTCGGGACCCACGGTTGGACGCACAGGAACCTTTCCGACCTGCCCACCAGCAAGATCGCCGACTCGCTGAGGCAGGCCGGGAACGCGATCTCCGCCGCGACCGGGCGGACGCCGACGCTCGTGCGGCCGCCGTACGGGGCCGTGGGCCCGCGGTTGCGCGCCGTCGCGGCCGAGCAGGGCGTGTCTCTGGTCACCTGGGACGTCGACACCCACGACCACAAAGGCGGGAAATCTGCCGACATCGCCGAACGAGCGGTGCGTGCGGCGCATCCAGGTGCGATCATTCTCATGCACGACATCCATCGGGAAACCGTCGATGCGGTTCCGGACATCCTCCAAAGGTTGCGCGGGAAGGGTTACAGCTTTGTCACCGTTCCTGAGTTGTACGGCGCTGCGGGGATGCAGGCCGGACGCATGTACAGGTCAGGAGCGAGCAGCCCCTGACATAGCGCGCGTGTAGGGGGACGTATAGTTGGCGCACGTGACCCGAACCGTCCTGTTCGCCCGCCTGCATGTGGACCTCTGCAGGCTCGCATCCGGGCTGTGTCGTCGTTCTCCCACCTCACCCTGACCCCGGCCGCGCTACCCGCTCCCGCGGCCCGCAAACGCGTGACCTTCCGAGGATCTAGCATGGAAACAGAGAACGCGCCTACATCAACCGCGCCTTGGCGCGTCGAGGAGGACTGAGCTGTGACGAAGCAGGTCCAGCAACTCGACCGCGTGATCATCAGATTCGCCGGAGACTCCGGCGACGGCATGCAGCTCACCGGCGACCGTTTCACGGCGGGCACGGCGGAGTTCGGCAACGACCTGTCGACCCTGCCCAACTTCCCCGCCGAGATCCGCGCGCCCGCGGGCACGCTGCCCGGCGTCTCGAGCTTCCAGCTGCACTTCGCCGACCACGACATCCTCACGCCCGGCGACGCGCCGAACGTGCTCGTGGCGATGAACCCCGCCGCGCTCAAGGCCAACCTGGGCGACCTGCCCAAGGGCTCCGACATCATCGCGAACACCGACGAGTTCACCAAGCGCAACCTGCAGAAGGTCGGCTACGCCGCCAGCCCGCTCGAGGACGACTCCCTGAGCGAGTGGCGCGTGCACGCGGTCCCGCTGACCTCGCTGACCGTCAAGGCGCTCGAAGACTTCGACCTGTCGAAGAAGGACGCCGAGCGGTCGAAGAACATGTTCGCCCTCGGCCTGCTGTCCTGGCTCTACCACCGGCCGACCGAGCACACCATCAAGTTCCTCGAGCAGAAGTTCGCCAAGAAGCCCGACATCGCCAAGGCCAACATCGCCGCCTTCCAGGCGGGCTGGAACTACGGCGAGACGACCGAGGGCTTCTCGGTGAGCTACGAGGTCAAGCCCGCGCCGCTGGCTCCGGGCGTCTATCGCAACATCTCCGGCAACCAGGCGCTCGCCTACGGCCTGATCGCCGCCAGCGTGCAGTCGAAGTTGCCGCTCTTCCTGGGGTCCTATCCGATCACCCCGGCGAGCGACATCCTGCACGAGTTGTCCAAGCACAAGCGCTTCGGGATCCGCACCTTCCAGGCCGAGGACGAGATCGCCGGTGTCGGCGCGGCGCTCGGGGCCGCGTTCGGCGGGTCGCTGGGCGTGACCACCACGTCGGGTCCCGGCGTGGCGCTGAAGGCCGAGACCGTCGGCCTGGCGGTCACCACCGAGCTGCCGCTGATCGTCGTCGACGTGCAGCGCGCGGGGCCGAGCACCGGCATGCCGACCAAGACCGAGCAGACCGACCTGCTGATGGCCCTGTTCGGCCGCAACGGCGAGTCGCCGGTGCCAGTGGTGGCGCCGATGTCGCCGAGCGACTGCTTCGACGCGGCCATCGAGGCGGCCAGGATCGCCGTCAAATATCGCACGCCGGTCATGTTGTTGTCGGACGGCTACCTGGCCAACGGCTCGGAGCCCTGGCGCCTGCCCGAAATTTCCGATTTGCCGGACATCTCGCAGGAATTCACCACCACCCCGAACGGCGAGGACGGCACGTTCCTGCCCTTCAAGCGTGACACCGAGACCCTCGCCCGCCCGTGGGCCATCCCCGGCACTCCCGGCCTCGAACACCGCATCGGCGGCATCGAGAAGGCCGACGGCACCGGCAACATCTCCTACGACCCCGCCAACCACGACCTGATGGTCCGCACCCGGGCCGCCAAGGTCGCCGGCATCGACGTGCCCGACCTCGAGGTCGACGACCCCGACGGCGACGCCAGGGTGCTCGTCATCGGGTGGGGCTCGACGTACGGCCCGATCGCCGCCGCCGTGCGGCGCATCAGGAAGGGCGGCGGCAAGGTCGCCCAGACCCACCTGCGCCACCTCAACCCGCTGCCCGCCAACACCGGCGAGATCCTCAAGCGCTACGACAAGGTGCTGCTGCCCGAGATCAACCTGGGCCAGCTGGCCCTGCTGCTGCGGGCCCGCTACCTCGTCGACGTGATCAGCTACAACCGCGTGCGCGGGCTCCCGTTCAAGGCGGAGGAGCTGGCCGGAGTCATCCAGGACGTGATCGACAGTGACTGAGCTAGTCAACGGGAAGGGCCTCTCGCTCGTTCCCAAGACCGACGTGAAGCAGACCCTGAAGGACTTCAAGTCCGACCAGGAGGTGCGCTGGTGCCCGGGCTGCGGCGACTACGCGATCCTGGCCGCCGTGCAGAGCTTCCTGCCCGAGCTGGGGCTCAAGCGCGAGAACATCGTGTTCGTCTCCGGCATCGGGTGCTCGTCGCGGTTCCCGTACTACCTCAACACCTACGGGTTCCACTCCATCCACGGCCGGGCGCCGGCGATCGCGACCGGGCTGGCCGCCTCGCGTCCCGACCTGTCGGTGTGGGTGATCACCGGTGACGGCGACGCGCTGTCGATCGGCGGCAACCACCTGATCCACGCGCTGCGCCGCAACGTCAACCTCAACATCCTGCTGTTCAACAACCGGATCTACGGTCTGACCAAGGGCCAGTACTCCCCCACGAGCGAGGTCGGCAAGATCACCAAGTCGACGCCGATGGGGTCGCTGGACAAGCCGTTCAACCCGATCTCCCTGGCCATCGGCGCCGAGGCGTCCTTCGTGGCCAGGACCATCGACTCCGACCGCAAGCACCTGCAGTCGGTGTTGCGCGAGGCGACCGCGCACCACGGCACGTCGCTGGTCGAGATCTACCAGAATTGCAACATTTTCAACGACAACGCCTTCGAGCAGCTCAAGGACCCCGAGGTCCGCGACGACATCACGGTGCGGCTGGAGCACGGTCAGCCCATCGCGAGCGCCTCGAAGGCCGTCGTACGCGCCGCGAGCGGGGGCATCGAGGTGGTGGCCCGCGACAGCGTGAGCGACGACCAGATCCTCGTGCACGACGCGCACAACCCCGACCCGTCGGTGGCCTTCGCGCTCAGCAGGCTCGACGAGCCGGCGTTCGAGCACGTGCCGATCGGCATCTTCCGGCAGGTCGCCCGCCCGGCCTACGACACGCTCATGGCCGAGCAGCTCGACGAGGCCGCGGCCCGCACGGGGGCCGGCGACCTGAGCGAGCTGCTGCTGGGTGGCGACACCTGGCGCATCGGCTGATTTTTCGCGAATATGCCAGGGTGGCGAAGACGTGGTCGTATGTCATAGCCGCGGTCGCCGCCCTGGCCCTGGCCGTCACGGTCGCCCAGCAACTCGGCGAGCCCGCGGGCCAGGCTTCGGAAAACCCGGTCACGCCCGGGAGCCCGCCCCCGGAGACCGGCGGGCCAGGCCCTCCCGGCTTCCCCGACGCGGCCTCCACGGGTGTCCCGCCAGGCACCGCGCTCACCGTCGTCACCGGTGACCAGACCTTCGCCAAGGACGGCGAGGTCGTCGAAGGCAAGATCTTCGACGGCTTCGTGGTGGTGACCGCGCGTGGTGTCACGTTCCGCAAGTGCGTCTTCCGCGGCGCGGTGACCACCGACGTGCGGCCGCTGCTCGACACCGAGCACGGCAAGGACACGGTGGTGGAGGACTCCGAGTTCCGCCCCGCCCATCCCTCGCCCTCCATCGACGGCATCTGGGCGGCCTCGACGAAGATCTACCGCTCGGAGTTCCGCGGCACGGTGGACGGCGTCAAGGCCCACACCGCCACCCTGGTCCAGGACTCCTACATCCACGACCTGAGCTGGTTCGCCCACGACCCCGACCAGGGCGGCGGGCCCACCCACAACGACGGCGTCCAGGCCTTCGCCGACCAGAGCGGCGTCACGCTGCGGCACAACACGATCGACCTGTCCACCACGCGCGACCCGAACGCGGCCGTCCAGTCCTCGGCCGACGAGTTGCGGGTGGAGGACAACTACCTCGACGGCGGCGGCTGCATCGTCAACATCGACCACACACCGCTGGAGCGCCCGCTGACCGGGCAGCGCGTCACCGGCAACCGGTTCGGGCGAGGCTCCGCGCACGACTGCCCGATCCTGCTGAGCACCCGCGCCGAGCTCGCCGCCAAGGGCGGCAACGTCTGGCACGACACGGGCGACCCCATCCCGTCACCGGAACAACACGACTGACCGGAGGCCGTATGTCAGCCTGGCAGGGGACGCGCACGCTGGTCACCGGCGCCACCGGATTCATCGGCTCCCACCTGGTCCGCCGCCTGTCCTGGCTGGGCTCGCGAGTGCACGCGGTCAGCCGCCGCCCGCCGGCGACCACCGGGCACGGCGAGCGCTGGCACGCGGCCGACCTGCGCGACGCCGCCGCGACGGCCGCCCTGGTGGCCGCGGTCCGGCCGGAGGTGGTCTTCCACCTGGCCGGCGAGGTCACCGGCGCCCGCGAGCCGGAGACGGTGGCGCCGACGCTGGCGGGCAACCTGGGCGCCGCCGTCAACCTGCTGACCGCCGTGGCCGCCGTCCCCGTCCGCAGCGTGGTGCTGGCGGGCTCGG
The DNA here is from genome assembly GCF_039871515.1 of Nonomuraea sp. B1E8. NCBI lineage: Bacteria > Bacillati > Actinomycetota > Actinomycetes > Streptosporangiales > Streptosporangiaceae > Nonomuraea > Nonomuraea sp. B1E8. The sequence goes on from NZ_JBDPLS010000001.1 coordinate 1,278,595, forward strand.
TGGAGGAGCCGCGCGACGGGCAGGCTCCGGGCTCGCCGTACGCGGCGGCGAAGGCCGCGGCGACGGGGTACGCCCGGATGTTCCACGCCCTGTGGCAGGTCCCGGTCTCGGTGCTGCGCGTGGCGATGGTCTACGGGCCAGGGGATCCGAACGCGGCCAGGCTCGTGCCGTACGTGACCACGTCGCTGCTGAACGGGGAGCCGCCCCGGCTCACGTCCGGCGCCAGGCTGGTCACCTGGGTGTACGTCGAAGACGTGGTGGACGCGTTCGTCCTGGCGGGGGCGGGCGGCGGGGCGGCCGGGCACGTCCTCGACATCGGCACGCCGCTGCCGGTCTCCATCCGCGACACGGTGGAGTTGCTGGCCCGCGTCGTGGGCGGGGCGGCCAGACCCGAGTTCGGGGCCGTCACGGCCAGGCCGCTCGACCGTACGCAGCGCTCCGACATCGGGCCCGCCGAGCGCGTGCTGGGCTGGCGGCCGGCCACCACGCTCGAAGCGGGGCTGCGCCAGACCGTCGCCTGGTACGCAAAACGGATGTAACGGTCCAACTTGGGGCGCGATAACTCTCCTGGTGACCTTCTGACCAGGGGGCAGGATGCGTGCGGTAACCAACCTGACCGTGCACGGCATCGGCGAGACGGCCCGCGCGCTCGAACGCGGCGAGGACGCCACGTGGGTGACGATCGAGCAGTTCGAGCAGGTGGTCGACGCGGTGGCCGGCCGCCCCGACGTACGGCTCACGTTCGACGACGGGAACGCCTCCGATGTCGAGATAGCCCTTCCCCGGCTGGTGGAGCGGGGACTGCGGGCGGAGTTCTTCGTCCTGGCCGGGCGGCTCGGCGAGCCCGGCAGGCTCGACGCCGACGGCGTGCGCGAACTGGCCGGCGCCGGCATGCGGGTCGGCTCGCACGGCTGGGCGCACCGCGACTGGCGCACGCTGGACGGCCCGCAGGTGGCCGAGGAGCTCACCCGGTCCAGGGCCGTGCTCTCCGGGCTCGCCGGCGCGCCGGTGTCGCGGGTGGCCATCCCGTTCGGCTCCTACGACCGCCGGGTCCTGCGCCGGCTGCGGATGGCCGGGGTGACCCGTGCCTACACCAGCGACGGCGGCCGGGCCAGACCGGGCTCCTGGCTCCAGGCCCGTACCAGCCTCAGGCACGACCTCGACGGCGCCTGGATCGGGCGGGTGCTCGACGGCAGGGCGCCGCTCGCCCGGCGCGCGGGCAAGCTCGGCATGCGCCTGTACAAGCGGGTGCGCTGATGAGCCGGGTCGCCGTCGTGATCGTCACCTACAACAGCGCCTCCGTGCTCGGAGGCTGCCTCGACTCGCTGGCGCGCGGCGCGGAAGGGGTCGAACTGGCGGACGTGGTGGTGGCCGACAACGCCTCCAAGGACGACTCCGTCGCCGTCGCCGAGCGGGCCGGGGTCACGGTGGTCCAGGTCGGCAGGAACGCCGGGTACGCCGCCGCGATCAACGCCGGGACCGCCGTGCTCGACCTCGACGGGCTCGACGGCGTCTACGTGCTCAACCCCGACTGCCGGCTGCGCCCCGGATCGATCGCGCCGCTGCTCGGCTGCCTGCGCGAGCCCGGCCGGGGCATCGCGGTCCCCTACATGGTCAACCCCGACGGCACGCTCCAGCCGTCGCTGCGCAGGAGGCCGACCGTGGGCAGAGCGCTGGCCGAGGCGCTGGTCGGCGGAACGCTGGCCGGGCGCGTCGGCGGACTGGGCGAGCTGGTGACCGATCCGCGCGACTACGCGCGGCCCGGCGCGTACGCCTGGGCGACCGGTGCGGCCATGCTGCTCGCGCCGCGGGTCATCCGCGAGGTGGGCGCGTGGGACGAGTCGTTCCTGCTCTACAGCGAGGAGACGGACTACTGCCTGCGCGCCGCCGACCTGGGATGGACGACGTGGTACGAGCCCGCGTCGGTGATCGAGCACATCGGCGGCGACTCGGGCGTGAATCCGGCGCTGGCGGCGCTGCTCGTCGTGAACAAGGTGCGCCTGTACCGGCGGCGCCACGGGCCGGCGTCGGGGGCCGCGTACTATCTGGCCGTGCTGGCCGGTGAGGCGGTGCGGGCGCTGGCCGGGCGGCGCACGTCGCGGGCCTGCGTGGCGGCCCTGCTGCGGCCGTCACGCCGGATGACGGCGCTGCCGCAATGAGCGGGCTGCGCGTGGCGCCGTTCACCGCGCTCACCCCGGCCGAGCTGGAGTCCTGGCACGCGCTGCGGGCGGCCAACCCGGCCCTGGACAGCCCCTACTTCCATCCGGGTTTCGCGGCGGCCGTGCACGCCGCCGGGCGGCCCGTCCACGTGGCGGTCGCGCGCGGCGGCGGCACGCCCGTCGCGTTCCTGCCGCACCACCGCGAGGGGCGGCTGCTGCGCCCGGTGGGCTGGCCGGGCGCGGATTTCCAGGGCCCGATCCTGGCCGCCGGCACCGGGTTCCGGCCGCTCGACCTGCTCGGGAACGGGGCCGCCGCTTTCGCGTTCGACCACCTGGTGGAGGAGGCTCCCGGGTTCGAGCGGTGGGTGGTCTCCCGCAGGCCGTCACCGTACCTGGACGTGACCGGCGGGCTGGCGGGCTATCTGGGCCGGGCCTCGCGCAGCGGCAAGGAGAACATGGGGCAGGCCAGGCGGCGGGCCGCGAAGGCGGGGCGTGAGCTCGGGGAGCTGCGGTTCGTGGCGGCCTCGTCTGACGCCAGGGCGCTGGCGCGGGTGGTCGAGCTCAAACGGGCGCAGTACGCCGCGACCGGCGCCAAGGACTACTTCGCCGAGCCGGACCGGGTGCGGCTGCTCGACTGCCTGCTGCGCGCCCGAGACCCCGGTTTCTGCGGCGTGCTGTCGACGCTGCACGCCGGGGAGCACCTGCTCGCGGCGCACTTCGGGCTCAGGTCGGGTGGGGTGCTGCACTGGTGGTTCCCGGTCTACGACCCGGCCTTCGCCCGGCTGTCGCCCGGCTGGATCCTGCTGCGCGAGCTGGTGGCCGCCGCCCCGGCGCTCGGCGTCGCCCGCATCGATCTCGGCAGGGGCGAGGACGAGTACAAACGGCGGGCGAAGACCGGCGAGAGCGTGGTCTGCCAGGGCGTCGTCACGAGGAATCCGGTACGCCGAGCCGTCGCGTCGGCGCTGTCGGAGGCGAGATCGATCGCACGATCGGTCAGGTCGCGGAGAAAACCGTAACGTTCCAACGGACATGCCCGACATATCGGTGGAGGCGGGGGAAATCGCGCGCTGCCCTCCAGACGGCGGTCCACAGCAGACGGTCCCAAACGGAGGCGGCTGTGCGAATTAGTGTCTTCGGACTCGGTTACGTCGGATGCGTCTCGGCGGCCTGCCTGGCCTCCATGGGACACCAGGTCGTGGGCGTCGACGTCAACCAGGCCAAGGTCGATCTCATCAACGACGGCCGCGCGCCGATCGTCGAGGAGCGCATCGGGGAGCTGGTCGCGACGTCCGTCGCCGGCGGCGCGCTGCGCGCCACCACGGACGCCGCCCAGGCCGTCAGGGACAGCGAGGTGTCGCTGGTCTGCGTGGGCACCCCGTCGGCGCCCAACGGCAGCCTGTCGACGACCTTCCTGGAGCGGGTGGCCGAGCAGATCGGCCGCTCGCTGGCCCCGGGTCACGTGGTGGTCTTCCGCAGCACCATGCTGCCGGGCACCTGCGCCGACCTGCTCGTCCCGATCCTGGAGCTGTCGTCGGGGCTGCGGGCGGGAGTGGACTTCGGGGTGGCGGTCAACCCCGAGTTCCTGCGCGAGGGCACCAGCGTGCGCGACTTCTTCGCTCCGCCCAAGACGGTGATCGGCGAGTCGGACGAGGCCGCGGGCGACGTGGTCGCCGCGCTGTACGACGGGCTGCCCGGCGACGTCTTCAGGGTGCCGATCCCTGTCGCCGAAATGGCCAAATATGCGGACAACGCCTTCCACGCGGTGAAGATTGGCTTCGCCAACGAGCTGGGCGCGATCTGCCAGGCCATGGACCTCGACTCGCACCGCGTGATGGACGTGTTCCTGGCCGACCGCAAGCTCAACATCAGCCCCGCCTACCTGCGGCCCGGCTTCGCCTTCGGCGGCTCCTGCCTGCCCAAGGACCTGCGCGGCCTCGTCTACGCGGCCCGCAAGGCAGACGTGTCCGTCCCGCTGCTCTCCCACGTGCTCCCCGCCAACGAGGCGCACCTCCAGCGCGCCTTCGACCTGGTCATCGCCGCCGGCCGGCGCAGGATCGGCCTGTTCGGGCTGTCATTCAAACCCGGCACGGACGACCTGCGCGAGAGCCCTCTCGTCGAACTCGCGGAACGGCTCCTCGGCAAGGGCTACGACCTGCGCATCTACGACGCCAACGTGACCCTGTCGCGGCTGGTGGGCGCCAACCGCGCCTACATCGCCGAACGCCTTCCCCACCTGGGCGAGCTGCTCGCCGACTCGGTGGACGAGGTGCTCCGGCACGCCGAGGTGTGCGTGATCGGATGTGCGGACCCCACGGTGCTCGACGCGCTGAGCCGCGCGGGCGAGCGAAGGATCGTCGATCTCGTACGCGTTCCTGACGCGGAGACCCAGCGGGGCAGAAGGGACTACACAGGCATTGCGTGGTAGAGCGCTCATCCTCGTCGAGAATCTGTCCGTACCGATGGACCGGCGCGTCTGGCAGGAGTGCACGGCCCTGCACCAGGCCGGCTGGGAGGTGCACGTCGTCTGCCCGCGGGGCGTCAAGCAGGACACCGAGCCCGAGGCCGTCATCGACGGCGTCCACATCCACCGCTACCCGCTGCGCGCCGCCACCGGCGGCCCCCTCGGCTACCTGCGTGAATACGGCTCGGCGCTGTGGCACACCGTCCGCCTGGCCAGGCGGCTCGGCACGTTCGACGTGGTGCACGGCTGCAACCCGCCTGACCTGTTCTTCCTGGTGGCACGGGCCATGCGGGGCAAGGGCACGCGGTTCGTCTTCGACCAGCACGACCTGGTGCCCGAGCTCTACCTGTCCCGCTTCGACCGGGGCGAGGACCTGCTGTACCGGGCGGTGCGCCGGCTGGAGCGGATGACGTACCGGGCCGCGCACGTGGTGATCGCGACCAACGAGAGCTACAAGCAGGTGGCCCTGTCGCGGGGCGGCAAACGTCCCGAGGACGTCTTCGTGGTGCGCAGCGCCCCGGCGGTCGAGCGGTTCCGCCAGGTGCCGCCCGACGAGAGCCTGCGGCGCGGCAAGCCGTACCTGCTGTGCTACCTGGGCGTGATGGGGCCGCAGGACGGCGTGGACTACGCGCTGCGCAGCCTGGCGCGGCTGCGCGACGAGCACGGGCGTACGGACTGGCACGCGGTGTTCGTCGGCGGCGGCGACACCTTCGACGCGATGGTGGCGCTCTCCCGCGAGCTGGGCCTGGCGGACGCCGTCGAGTTCACCGGCAGGATCCCCGACGAGGACCTGCTGCGTTATCTGTCCACGGCCGACGTGTGCCTGTCGCCCGACCCGCTCAACCCGCTCAACGACGTCTCGACCATGAACAAGATCATGGAGTACATGGCCATGGCCAGGCCCATCGTCTCGTTCGAGCTGCGCGAGGCGCGGGTGTCGGCGGGCGAGGCGGCCCTGTACGCGCCCGCGAACGACGAGTCGGAGTTCGCCAAGCTGATCGCGCGCCTGCTCGACGACCCGGACGAGCGGCGGCGGATGGGCGAGATCGGCCGTGCCAGGGTCGCGGGCCCGCTGTCCTGGCAGCACTCGAAGGCGGCGTTACTGGCGGCCTACGAGGCCGCCGTGGGGTCGCGGTGACGGCTGCCGGCGTCGGTGCCCCAGCTCGTCCTGCCGCCGCGGAGCCTGGTGAGCAGCCGGTCCAGGGCCAGGACGGCCAGATAGCAGGCGGCGTCGAGCGGGCCGACCGTACGCGAGGCCAGCAACGCGCCCAGGGCACGCGGGCGCAGCGGGCGGGCGGGCACGCCCAGCCCGGCGAGTTGCCGGTTGCCCTGCCTGACCCTGACCCGCCGGCGCAGGTGGGCGCGGACCGTGCGGGCGGGACGCACGACGGAGCGTGCCCGCGCCACCACGACCCGTTCGTCGCCGGTGAAGCAGCCGTCCACCCAGCCGTCGTCGGAGATCACGTCGGGCAGCGGGAAGGCTCTCGCGTGCCCGCGCTCGTTCAGCACGTAGACGCCGACGCCCGCGAGCGCCCTGGCCGGCGCGATGAGCCGGTCGTGCACCCGGTGCACGCGACGGACCACGGGGCCCGTACCGGTCAGGTCCCACTCCGGCGCGGGCGCGCAGGCGAGCATGCCCGGCCGGGCGGCCGCGGCGGCGAGCGCCCGCACGGAGCCGGCGTCGATCCGCACGTCCGCGTCGAGGTAGACGCGCGGGAAGGTCGCGCACGCCGCGTCGCCCAGCCGCAGCGCGTGGGCCTTGCCTGGGGTCGCGGTCTCCAGGACCCGCACGCCCGGCCGGGCCGCGGCCCGCGCGGTGCGGTCGGTGCAGGCGTTGGCCACCACGACGACGTCGAACTCGCCGGGCGCGGTCCCGGCGAGCAGCAGGTCCAGCCCTTCCGCGATGACCGGCTCCTCGTTGTGCGCCGGAATGACGACGCTGACCACCGGCTTCATCGGACCGCCTCCAGGAAGGTCGACACATGAAAGCAGAGCAGGGCGAGCTCGACGGAGTCGTGCTGTTCAGGCCGACGCCGCACCACGACAGCCGCGGCCTGTTCACCAGGACCTTCGACGCGGCCGTCGCCGCCGGGGCCGGCCTGGCCCCCGAGACCTTCGTCCAGGACAGCCAGTCGCGCTCGCGGCGCGGCACCGTACGCGGCCTGCACGGGCGGTCGGGCCAGGGTGAGGCGAAGCTCGTCAGGTGCGCCCGCGGCGCGGTCCACGACGTGCTGGTGGACATCAGGCCGCATTCGCCGACGTTCGGGCGCAGCATGGCGGTGCGGCTCGACGACGAGGACTTCGTCACGCTGTACGTGCCCCCGGGCCTGCTGCACGGTTTCCAGGCGCTCACCGAGCCCGCCGACACCTGCTACCGCATCGACAGGCCGCACGATCCCACCGAGGACCTGGCGGTCCGCTACGACGACCCGGATCTGCGGATCGCCTGGCCGCTGCCCGTCACCGAGGTCAGCCGGCGCGACCAGGAGGCGGGCTCGTGGGCCGGCCTGCTGCGGCGGCTGGGCGGCTGAGCGATGCGCAAAGCTCTCCGCCTGCCGCTGGCCGTGATCGTGCCGGCCGTGATCGTGCTCGCCACGGCCTGCCAGGCCGCACCCGCCGAGCCGCCGCCGAGCCCCACCCCCACGCCGAGCATCACCAGGTCCGACGGCTCGTCCTGCCCCGACCATCCCACCCCGGCCTGCACGGGCGCGCCCCGCGGGATCAAGCTGACCAGGATGCGGCTCGACACGGAGAACGTCGCCTACCGCGTCAGAAAGCCCGGCACCGTGCTCGACGGCGTCCACGTGCCCGGCCACCTGCTGATCCACGCCGACGACGTGACCGTCAGGAACAGCGTGATCGACGGTGACGTGATCAACTCCGACGGCCCCGAGTCGTTCCGGTTCGCCATCGCCGACACCACGGTGGGCACCACGGACAAGTGCGAGCCGCTGCCCGGGATCGGCTACGACAAGTACACGGCGACCAGGGTCCTGGTGCAGGGGCACAGCGACGGCTTCCGGGTCTCCGGCGACGACGTCGAGATCCGCGACTCGTTCGTGAAGCTCTGCTCGAACCCCGGCGACCACTCCGACGGCATCCAGGCCTACAACGGCGGCAAGGGGTTGTTGTTCTACCACAACACCGTCGACCAGCGCGAGGCGAAGCACATCACCGCGCCCGTCTTCCTGGTCGACGAGAAGTCGCAGCACGTGGTCGTCACCGACAATCTCATCATGGGCGGCACGTTCAGCCTCCAGGTGCGCAACGCCCGCGGCAAGCAGGTCGTACGCGGCAACAAGCTGGTCGACAAGTCGTGGGTGTACGGGCCGGTCGACTCCGAGTGCGGCAGGACGGAGTGGTCCGGCAACGAGCTGGTCACCATCGACGAGAGCTATCGGGTCACCTCGATCGTCGGCCCGCTGGCCTGCGAGGGTGAGAGCTGATCGGCCCGCGCGGCCCGCAGCAGCGCGCCGGCCGCGCCGACGAGCACGAACGCGATCCCGGTCACGGTCGCGAACGACAGCAGGTCGAAGGTGAACGACCCGGCGAGCGGCACGAGCAGGCAGGCGGCGACGGTGAGCCCGAGGTCGCGGTCGCCGGGGTCGGCGCTCAGGTGCCGGGCCCGCAGCGCCGCGTAGCAGGCCACCACGAACACCGACGCGTACGCCACGGTTCCGATCAGCCCGGTCTCCACCATCGACAGGATGTACTGGTTGTCGAAGATCTGGTGCTTGGGGGCGTACCACGTGCCCAGGCCGCGGCCGAGCCAGAAGTGCCGGCCGATCTCCTGGCCGGCGACGGCGTAGTCGTGGGTCCTGTACTGGATGCTCTCGTCGTTGCCGAGGTCGGTGAACAGCCCGGCGATGGCCCCGAGCAGGCCGGGCACCGCGATCCAGATGACCGCCACGAACCCGGCGCCCGCCAGCAGCGCCCGCAGCCGCTGCCGCGCGGGCCAGCCGATGAACAGCACCACGCCGGCCACGAACAGGCTCAGCATGGCGGAGCGCGACACGGAGAACATCAGGCCGAGCCCGATGAGGAGCGTGCACGCCCACCAGCGCAACGCCGGCTCACCGCGCAGGCGCGCCTTGACGGCGAGGTGGGCGGCCAGCGGGAGCAGCATGGCGCAGGTGACGCCGAACTCGATGGGGTGGCCGGTGGTGGCCGCGACGCGGCGCAGGTCGGCCCGCTCCAGGACGAACGAGTCGCCCTCTGTGCTGTAGCGCAGGATAGGCAGCTCCATGAACCTGGTCAGGTCCACCGAGAACAGGAACTGGAAGGCGCCGATCACCGAGATCACCGCGCCGGCCACCACCAGCGTCTTCAGCACGAAGTCGAGCCGGCGCAGGCCCCGCACGCCGTCGCAGACCGTGAGCGCGATGCCGACGGTCGCGATCACCAGAACGAAGGAGTGGTCGCTCAGGTTCAGCTCGTCGGAGTCCATGTGCCCGTACGTGGTGAACCCGAAGGTCGCCAGCATCGCGGTGAAGTAGGCGAACAGGACCGTGCGCACGGGGTTGCGCCCTTTCGCGACGCCCAGGGTGAGCGTGAGCTGCGCGCACAACCACAGCAGCGCCGCCGCGATGCTGACCACGTTCGCGGGGGTGAGGGAGAGCGGCAGATACTTGAGCACCAGCCGGGCGGGCACGACCAGCAGGACCACGGTGAAGACGGCGGCGACGGTGGCGCCGTCGGCGCGCCCCGGCAGCGGCGGGGCGCCGGAGGTCGCGGCGGCCACCGGCTACGACCCCGGCTTCCTGGCCGTGACCGGTTCCTGCCCGCCGCCGGCCGGTTCGGGGTCCCGTTCGCGGCGGGCTCCCGGCAACCGGGGGAAACCTGCCCTGCGCGCCGCTGAAAGGCTTTCCGCGGCGAACGCGGCGCACAGGGCGGCGATCATCCCCAGACCGAGCGCCGCGGCGGCGGAGCGCAGCTTCCTGCCCTGCTGCGGCACAGGCGTGGTGGGCGGCACCGTCTCGCTGATCGTGATGTAGGTCTCGGGTGGCGCCTGCACCTGCCGCTGGCGCACGTCCAGCTCCTGCCGGACCCGCTCGATGACGGCGCGGGCCATCCGCGTGGCCGCCTCGGGCGTACGGCTCTCACCCTCGACGAAGACCAGGGGGCCCGTCGCCAGCGACTCCAGGTTGTTGGTGCCGTTGGTGACGGCGTAGGTGGTGTCGCCGTCGGGGCGCACGCCCATCTCGGCCACCATGTCCGGCGTGCTCATGACGTTGATCAGCATCGATGCGGCGACGTCGAGCCCGTGGCCGAAGTTGAGCAGCGGGTTGACCTGCGGGACGGGCTGGCCGGGGTCGGGTGGCACGGTCCCGCCGCTGGTCGGCGCGGTGAGCACGAGGACCGCGGAGACGGTGTAGGTGACGGGGATCGTGGAGTAGGCGTAGAACGCGGCGCCGACGGCCAGCAGGAAGGCCGGGATCGCGACGAGCCGGCGTCGCGCCAGGACGAGGACGGTCCCCCAGAAATCCACGTGCCCTCCCTGCGAGTCCTGCCTCATGGATGTCGCCGCGAATGGGGTGGAGCGTTACATAACCGTGTAACACCGCCTCTGGCTGCCCGATAAGGGAAGGCAGAGGCGTTTCACGATGGGAGTCGGCCCGTGAGCAAGCTGGCGGTCATCACGCCCTCCTACGCCCCCGACGCCGCCCTCTTCGCCGACCTGCACCGGTCCGTGCTCCGCCACACCTCGGACGACACCGTCCACCACGTCTTCGTGCCCGCCCGCGACCGGCGGGCCTTCGCCGGGTTCGAGGGCCCGCGCTGCCGCCTGTGGCTGCGCTCGGAGCTGCTGCCCCGCAGGTACGTCCGCGTGCCCTTCACCGACGTGCACGTCAACTGCCGCCGCCCGTGGCCCCCGCTGCGCGGCTGGGTCATGCAGCAGACCGTCAAGATCGCCTCCGCCGGCCTGATCGACGCCGACGCCCTGCTCATCGTCGACTCCGACGCCGTACTCGTCCGCCCGACCACGGCCGAGTCGTTCAGCGTGGACGGGCGGCTCTGCCTCCACCGGGTCGAGAACGCCGTGACCGCCGACATGGAGCGGCACCTCCTGTGGCACCGGGTCGCCCGCGAACTGCTCGGACTGCCGCCTCCGCCGCCCCCGCCGCTGCCCGACTACGTGACCGCGCTGACGTTCTGGGACCCGCACATCGTGCTCGCCATGCGGCGCCGCGTCACCGAGGTCACCGGCCGCGACTGGCTCGACGCGTTCAACGGGCGGCTGCACGTCTCGGAGTTCGTGTTGTACGGCGTGTTCGTCGACGAGGTGCTGAAGGCGTCGCCGCCCGTCAACACGACGATCTGCCACCTCAGCTACCACCACGAGCCGTGGGACGAGGCCCAGGCGGTCGCCTTCGCCGACCGGCTGCCCCCTGACGCGGTGGGCATGATGATCTCCGCCAAGTCACGCACCCCGCACGAGGCCAGGATGGCCGCGATCCGGCGGTGTGCTCAGGTCGTCGAGTCGACCTGAGCGTCCTCCCGCTCGATTTCAGGGACGGGTTCGGTGACGGGCTCAGACGTGTGCTCGGCGACGGGCTGCGGAGGGCCGGGCTCGGCGGCGCGGCGGGCGGCGCGCAGGCGCTGGACGCCGTAGGCCACGCCCAGCCCCGCCACCACCCCGAGCAGGCCGCCCGAGGCCGCGCCCAGCAGGCGGTCCGTCACGACGAGCCGGGGCACCGAGGCGGGCATCACGTCGAGGATCCCGATGTGCGTGCTCACCGGCGCGCCGAGCGCCGTCTGCCGCCTGGCCAGCTCCACCCTGATGCGCAGCCGCGCCTTGCGCATGACCTCCCTGACCACGGCCGGAGAGGTGCTCTCCACCTCGACGTAGACGAACGGCCCGTTGGTGCTGATGCCGAGCAGGTCCGGGTTGGTACGCCCGTCGTTGACGGTCAGGACGGTCGGGCCGTCCTCCGTCACGCCCAGCTCGGCGGCGACCTCGGGCGTGTTGGTGGACAGGATGAGAATGCCGGCGGTCGTCCGCAGGGCGTCGTTGAACTGCAGCAGCGGGTTGGTCAGCCCGGGCCGCTGCTGGGGGCCGGTCTCCAGCGTCCCGCCCGTGGCGGGCACGGTGAGCACCATGGAGGCCGTGGAGACGTAGCGGCTCGGGACCAGGAAGTACGCGGCCAGGGCGAGCCCGATAGCCACGACGGCGACAGGCGGCCCGATCATCTTCTTCCTGGCCAGACTCCAGACGGTTGTCCAGAAGCGCACTATTTCCGCCCCCGTCGACTTTTGTACCGTTGCAAAGTGGAAATCGCCCTTTTCACGAACGCCGTTACACCAACCGGGCCATGGACAGCAGCTTGCGGCTCCGGTGGGAGATCGTCCGGCGCTGGCGGCGGACGTACATGCGCAGCACCGCGGAGCGCGCCCGGCGGCGCTCGTCGCCGGTGAGGCCGGCGTCGCGCACCCATCGGAGCAGTTCCCCGCACTGCAGCGTGTTCGCCGCGTGCGACTGCCAGGACGGCACGTCGAGGCGGCGGGCCAGGCCCGAGATGCGTTCGAGCCGCCAGTTGCGGTGCGACAGCACCTCGGGCACGTGCGCCCAAGGCCCGGCCAGCGCCAGCTTGGCGGCGAACACCTCATCCTCGCGCAGCATGTTCCTGCGCGGGATGCCGACCGCCGGCGCGCGGCGCAGCAGGCCGTAGAGCGGATCGATGAGGAACGGGCTCTCGTTGAGCAGCCTGAGCATCTCGGTGAACCGTTCCACCGGGTCGTCGGAGCCCAGGCCCCTGCCTTCATAGGCGGTGGTGGTGAGCGTGCCGTCCGGCCGGCTGTAGGAGACCTGGTTGGTGACCAGGATGATCCGCTCGTCGGCCGCGAACGCCGCCATGGCGCGCGAGACGCAGGCGGGCTCCAGCCGGTCGTCGTCGCCGATCCACCGGACGTACGCGCCGCGCGAGATCCGCGCCGCGTGCGTGAAGTTGGCGAGCAGGCCGACGTCGTGCGGATGCCGGTGGTAGACGATCCTGGGGTCGCCGGCCGCCAGGTCGCGGCAGAGCTCCTCGGTGCCGTCCGTGGAGGCGTTGTCGGAGACGACCAGCTCGATGCGCGGATAGTCCTGGGCCAGCACCGAACCGATCACGCCTTCGAGCCGGTCGGCGCCGTTGCGCACGGGCAGGGCGATCGAGACGAGTTCAGGTTCCGGCATGTGCTCTCCCTTGACGTACGAGTCGCTCCAGCACGGCACGCGGCACCGCCACGAGCACGAAGACCAGCAGCCCCGCGCCGCCCGCCAGGCACAACTCGGCGAACGCGCCGTCGACGAGCGCGGACAGCCCGGCCATGACGAGTCCGGCCGGCACGGCGGCCGCGAGCGGGCGGGCCAGCCCCGCGCCGAAGAGCCGCAGCGGCACGCCGGACCGGTGCAGCGCCACCCCCAGCAGCGGCAGCGCCACCACCACGGCGATGACCGCGTGCGCCACGGCGGCGCCCGCGATGCCGCCGAGCCGGGCTCCGGCCATGAGCGCGGGCACGAGCGCGAGCGCCCAGGCCAGGTTCACCCACATGGGCGACCTGGTCGAGCCGGTCGCGGCCAGCACGTCGGTGATCAGCAGGGTCAGCATGCGCACGGCCATGACGACCGCGAGGAAGCGCAGCACCTCGGCCGACGGCGACCAGCGGGCGCCGTAGAGGAATTCCACGATGGCGGGAGCGAGCGTGCCCATGAGCACGGCGACCGGCAGCACCAGTGTCGCCAGCAGCGGCACCGCCTGCCGCACGCCGGCCCGCAACGGCTCGGCGCCCTCTTCGGCCAGGCGCGAGAAGCTGGGCAGCGCGACGTAGCGGATGGCCGTGCCGACGAGCCCGGGGACCCAGCTGGAGATGTTGAAGGCCAGCAGGTAGAAGCCGAGCAGCGCGGGCCCGAGCATGTCGCCGACGATGACCGCGTCGACGTTGAGCAGCAGCCCCTCGATGCCGAGGCCGGCGCAGAGCGGCAGCCCGAAGCGCAGCAGCCTGCCGGCCACCGCGCGGTCGAAGCCGAGCTCGAACCTCACCCCGGCCAGGACGGCGACCAGCACTCCGGTGAGCACCGCCCCGCTGAGCTGGCCCCAGGCGAAGCTGTAGGCGCCGGCGCCGTTCGCGGCCAGGGTGATGGAGACGCCGGCGTTGGCGGCGAACCCGGCGAGGTTGGCCCAGGCCAGCCTGTCCTGCCGGAACGTGCGCATCAGTGCGGCGCTGCGGACCGCGGTCAGCCCGTAGACGAGGTTGGTGGCCATGAGGATGCGGATCACCCAGGTGGCGTCCTCGCTGCCGGCCAGCCGGGCGTAGAACGGCGCGATGACCCAGAACAGCGCGTACAGGCCGGCGCTGGACAGGATGGCCACCACCGTGGCCGTGGGCGCGACCTCCTCCAGCCTGCCGCGCCACTGCACGATCGCGGAGATCACCCCGGCGTCGTTGACGTAGATGACGAACTGGCCGGCGGCCAGGGCGATGGCGAACACGCCGAAGTCCTCGGGCACCAGCAGCCTGGCCAGGACCAGGCTCATCACGAACGAGCCCGCCTTCATGACCAGGTTGCCGAGCAGGCTCCAGCGCAGACCGCGCCCCGCTTGCCTGCCGATCTCGCCGGCCTCGCTCATGGGCGTCCCCGTCGCCCGGCGCTCATGGGGCGTCCCCGTCGTCCGGCGGCAGCCTCTCCAGCCAGATCTCCCGCCAGAACGGCACGAACTCGCGCGGGCAGTTGGCGTTGTAGACGCCTTCGCAGACGAGGTCGTCGAGGACGATGCACGGGCTCTTCATGCTGAGCATGCGGCCGGTCCGCTCGTCCAGGCAGCGCTCGACCCGGGCGCGCACCCGTGCCGTCCTGCCGCAGTAGCGGGCCATCTCCTCCTCGAAGCCCAGACCGCGGTTGAGCAGGTCGGCGTTGAGGGTGCCGAGGATCTCCTCCTTCGACCGGATCCTGACCAGCTCGCCCGGCTTCAGGTCGAGTTCCTCTGTCGGAGTGACCCGGCCGGCCCGTCCCTCGACGAAGCCCCAGCGCAGCCCGCGCCTGATCCACAGGCGTCGCGGCAGGACCTTCTTGCTGAGCTCCTGGAACCGGTTGAACAGCCCGACGAGGAACGCGCGCGCCACCGCCGCCACCCTGGCGTTGCCGCTGCGCACGTCGGTGACGTACTGGCCGAGGTCGCGGAACGGCAGGCAGGACGGCGCCGCCCTGAGCAGCTCGGTGGCCTGGCAGGAGTAGTGGCCGGCGTCCTTGCGGGTGTTGATCCGCAGGAGCGGCAGCAGCTCCGGCTCGGGCCTGGACGGGGCCTGCGGTTCGTCCGGTTCCACCCGTTTGAGCCAGGCCTCCTTCCAGTACAGCGAGCAGGCCGTCTGGCAACCGCCGTGCGCCCCGCCGTCGCAGCGTGCTCCGGTCAGGTGCACGGCCCTTTCCATCCGGCGCATGCCGCTACGGCTGATCGTGTCGCAGAGCTTGTGCGCGACCTTGTGCACCGTCATCCGCCGGCCGCAGAAGCGCGCCATCTCCGGCATGAACGGCAGGCTCTCCAGCTCGCCCCGCTCGTCCAGCGTGGCCAGGATCTCCGCCTCGCTGCGCACCTCGACGAGATCGCCCACCCGCAGGTTCACGCGTCCTCCCTCTTCAGCAGCCCTGCCGCCTCCAGAGCCCCCGCCGCCTCGGCCACCACGCCGAAGGGCAGCCCTGACCGGTCGGCGACGTCCAGCAGGCTGTGCGCGCCGTCCGACAGGTTCAGCACCCAGAGCATCGCCAGCTGCGCCTGTTTCGTGTCGCTCCGCCCGCCGAGTGATCCGTACAGGCCGCGCCTGCCGAGCTGCGGCTCGCCGTACGGGCTCAGGTTGAGGTAGCGGCCGTCGCCCTCCAGCACCTGCACGGCCGACCACAGCGCCTCCAGCGTCCCCGCCATGGACTCCGGCGAGACGAAGCCCAGGTCGTCGCCCGAGGTGTGGTATTCCGGATAGCCCGCGTACGGCGTCCTGGTGAGGCTGCCGACGGGCAGGTCGAAGCCGGGCGAGCAGTATTGGCGCTCGTCGTAGCCGTACGGCGAGAAGTCCGTGATCGTGTGCGGCCGGTCCCGCAGCACGTGCGCCATCACCCGGTCGATCCCGGCGTCCCCGCGCCTGCTGCGTTTGTAGGTCAGCGGGCCGCGGTCGCCCGCGCAGGCCAGCGTGAGCCCATGCCTGATCCTGGAGACGCGCTCGCGGTTGCGCGCCAGCCAGGTGATGGCGCCGATCGTGCCCGGCGCGAACACGAAGCGGTACGTCAGGCGCGGCCGCTCCAGCCGGGAGGCCAGCGCGGTCGCCACGGCGATGGCGGCGAGATTGTCGTTGGCCAGCGACGGGTGGCACGTGTGGCACGAGATGAGCACCTCGTCCGTCGTGCGCCCGCGCACCACGTGCTCGGCGTACGTCAGGTGTCCGTCGGCCAGCGTCGAGTCGATCACCACCGTGTACGGCCCCTCGCCGAGGCCTTCGAGCGTGCGCTGACTGAGGCAGAACCCCCACGTCTCGGCGTAGTAGCCGGTCCGGTAGGGGACCAGGTCGGGCTGCTCGGGCAGCGTGTGCAGGTGGGGCCGCAGCTCCGCCAGCGTCATCGTGGCCGACACGGGGACGCTGTAGCCGACGACGTGCAGGTTGGAGCGCCGGAAGTCGACGACCCTGTGGCCGGCCGCGTCCATGACGTACGCGTCGCGGATGTTCCACTCCTTGGGGACCGTCCAGTCGAGCACCGGCGTGCCGGTCGGCACCTCGTGGACGTCCAGGTCCAGGTGCTCGCCGAGGATGGCGAGCGTGGCGCGCACCCCGTCGCCCGTTATGGAGCGGCACAGCGGGTAGAGCCGCGCCACGAGGGCGTGCATCTCCTCTCCCGTCACGGCCGCAGCTCCGCGGAGACCGTGCCGGCGGCCCGCCGCTCGGCCAGCCAGGCGAGCCGGGTGAAGCGCCGCTGGAAGCCGGCCTCGGTCAGCCCGTGGGCCCGGTAGGCCTCGGCCAGTTCGACCGCGCCCGCCTTCACCGTCCAGCGGGCGTGGAAGCCGGGCAGCGCCTGCCTGATCCGGGAGAAGTCCACCCGGTACGAGCGCGGGTCGGCCCCGGTCTCGCCCGTGATGAGCAGCCGCGAGCCGGGCACCGCCTCCACGACGTGCCCGGCGATGTCGGCCACGGTGAGGTTGTTCTGCTCGCCGCCGACGTTGAACGCCCTGGCGTGCACGGCCTCGCGAGGGGCGTCGAGCATGGCGGCGAAGGCGTCGGCGATGTCGGCCACGTGCACGAGCGGCCGCCACGGGGTGCCGTCGGACAACACCCGCACCTCGCCGGTCAGGTGGGCGTGGCCGACGAGGTTGTTGAGCACGATGTCGGCGCGCAGCCGCGGCGAGAACCCGAACGCGGTCGCGTTGCGCAGGAACACCGGGGTGAAGCGGTCGTCGGCCAGTTCCACCAGCTCGTCCTCGACCCGGACCTTCGACTCGGCGTAGGGGGTGACGGGCCGGAGCGGGGCGTCCTCGCCGAGCAGCTCGTCCCCGCCTGATGCGCCGTACACCGAGCACGTGGAGGCGTACAGGAAGCGGCGTACGCCGGCGTCGCGGGCCAGTCTGGCCAGCCGTACGGAGGCGTGGTGGTTGATGGCGTGGGTCAGCTCGGGCGCGAGCGCGCCGAGCGGGTCGTTGGAGAGCGCGGCCAGGTGGATGACCGCGTCGACGCCTTCCAGCAGCTCGGCTCGTACGTCGCGCAGGTCGAGGCGGTGGCCGGGCGGGTCGGCGGGCTCCGGGCCGAGCACGCAGGTGGCGAACAGCCCGGAGTCCAGGCCGGTCACGTCGTGGCCCGCCGCGGCGAGTCGCCGGGCCATGACGGTGCCGAGGTAGCCCTGGTGCCCGGTGAGCAGAACACGCATGTCGTTTCAGCCTCCTGCTAGGTCGAGCGAGAGTTTGTCGAGGTAGAAGGCCTCGGCGTAGCGTGCGTGGCATTGGACGCCGCGGATCCTGGCGAGACCGAGGAACGCCTCCCTGTCGAACCAGGTGCGCCGGCGCTGCGACGGATAGTGCTCCTGCAGCAGGGCGACCTTGCGCTCGGCGAGCGCGAGGTCGAGCGGCTGGTACGCGTTGGGCCGGCCGAGATCGCCGTCCCATTTGAGGATCTCGTAGCCGAGCGTGAGGTGGTCGCGGAAGGCGGTGGGCACCAGTCGCGCCAGCCCTCTGTGGTCCTGGTGGGCGTCGCCGGCGTGGGGCGCGAGGATCAGGTCGGGCTCGGTGCGCAGGCGCAGCTCCTCGACCGCCGTCTTGGCCTCGTCCCAGTGGGCCGGCAGCCGCCCGTCGGGCACCTTGGCCACGGTGATCCGCAGGTCCGCGCCGGGACAGAAGGCGGCCAGCGCCGCGCGCTCCTCGTGCTCGCGCTCGGTGCCGCCGCCCGACAACACCAGGACGTCGACCTGCACGCCGGGGTGCGACGTGCAGATGGCGAGCAGGGTGCCGCCCGCGCCGATGGCGATGTCGTCGCAGTGCGCGGCCAGCGCGGCGACCCGGCGCAGCCCCGCGGGCACGAGCCGGTTCACGTCGTACGCTCCCACAGGGCCCACGGGCGGTCGCCGCGCGCGTAGGCGCGGTCGAGCTCGATCCGCTGGTTGACGGTGTCGGTGGGCCGCCAGTAGCCGCGGTAGGGGTAGGCGAGCAGCCGTCCGCGTTTGGCAAGCTCCTTGCACCCGTCGACGAGCAGGTCGCCGTTCTCCGGGATGTGGTCGAAGATTTCCTGGCGTAACACGAAATATCCGCCGTTGACCCATAACGGCATCTCGGTGACCGCCGTGATCTGGTCGACCAGCCCGTCCGGGGTGATCCCCACGCAGTGGAAGGTCCCCGGCGGCGGCACGGCCATCAGCGAGCCGCCCGCGTCCGACCCGGCGAACCTGTCGATGATCTCCGGCAGCGGCGCGTCCGTGAGCACGTCCGCGTAGTTCGCCAGGAACATCTCGTCCCCGCCGAGGTGGTCGCGCACGCGGCGCAGCCGCTCGCCGATCGACGACTCGATCCCGGTGTGCACGAAGGAGACCGTCCAGTCGGAGATGTCGCTGCCCAGCAGCTCGATGTCGCCGCCGCGCAGCACGAAGTCGTTGGAGGCGGTCTCCTCGTACGTGAGGAAGAAGCTCTTGATGTGCTCCGCGCCGTAGCCGAGGCAGAGCACGAAGTCCTTGTGACCGAAGTGCGCGTAATAGCGCATGACGTGCCAGAGCAGCGGCCTCGGGCCGACGAGCTGCATGGGCTTGGGCACGTCGCCCGGCGCCCCGGTGCGCATCCGCGTGCCGTACCCGCCGCAGAAGAGGACGACCTTCACACGACCTCCAACATGGGGATGGGGAAGACCAGCCGGCCACCCCAGTCATGGACGTACGCGAGCTGCTCGACCAGCTCGTCGCGCAGGTTCCACGGCAGGACGAGCACGTAGTCCGGCCGGTCGGCGGCGATCCGGTCCGGCGGGAAGATCGGGATACGGGCGCCCGGCGTGAACTTGCCGTGCTTGTACGGGTTGCGGTCCACCGTGTACGCGAGCAGGTCGGGCCGGACACCGCAGTGGTTGAGCAGGGTGTTGCCCTTGCCGGGAGCCCCGTACCCGACCACCGTCCGGCCCGCGTCCGCGGCGCCGACCAGGAAGCGCAGCAGGTCACGCCGGACCCGCGCCACCCGCCCCGCGAACTCGGCGTAGCCCGCGATCTCGTGCAGCCCGGCCGCCTTCTCCAGGGCCAGGACGTCGGCCACGCGCGGCGACGGCGCGACGCCGGCCTCCACGGGCCTGGCCCACAACCGGATGGAGCCGCCGTGGGTGTCCAGCAGCTCGACGTCCACCACCGCCAGGCCGCCGCTCGCCAGCGCCCGCTGCGCCGAGGCGACGGTGTAGTACTGGAAGTGCTCGTGGTAGATCGTGTCGTACTGGTTGCGCTCGATCAGCGTGAGCAGGTGCTGCACCTCGATGGAGACCAGCCCGTCGTCGGCGACCAGCGTGCGCAGCCCCTCGGTGAAGCCGATCACGTCGGGGATGTGCGCGTAGACGTTGTTGGCCACGACGTGGCCGGCGCGCCCGTGCTCCCGCACGATCTCCCGCGCGCTCTCCGGCGTCAGGAACGCCGTCACCGTCGGCACGCCACGCTCCCTCGCCGCCGCGCCCACGTTCACCGACGGCTCGACGCCCAGGCAGCGCACCCCCCGATCGACCACGTGGCGCAGCAGGTAGCCGTCGTTGCTGGCCACCTCGACCACGAAGGAGCCGGGCCCGAGGTCGAGCCCGGCCACGAAGGAGCGGGCGTGCTCCACCCACGAGGTGGAGTAGGAGGAGTAGTAGGCGTAGTCGGTGAAGGTCTCCTCGGGGGAGATCAGCGGCGGGATCTGCGCCAGCCAGCACGACGTGCACACGCGCAGATGCAGCGGAAAGGTGAGCTCCGGCTCGTCGAGCTGGCCGGCGGTGAGGACCCGCTCGCACGGGGGCGTCGCCCCCAGGTCCACGACGCCGGTCATGTCGGTGGAGCCGCATAAACGGCAAGAGGTCATTCGCACGCTCCGGAAGATGGGTGTTTCTCATTGGTACTGTGCGCCCCATGGATCCCCTCGGCATCGACGGCGCGTGGGTGCACACGCCGCGCGTCCACACCGACCCCCGTGGCTCGTTCCTCGAGGCGTTCCGCGCGGCCGACCTGCCGCGGCGGTTCGACCTCGCCCAGGTCAACTGCTCGGTGTCCGGCCGCGGGGTGCTGCGGGGCGTGCACTTCGCCGACGTGCCGCCCGGCCAGGCGAAGTACGTGATGTGCGTGTCCGGCAGCGTTCTCGACGTGGTCGCCGACCTGCGGGCCGGCTCGCCCACGTTCGGCCGCTGGGAGGCGCGGACGCTCGACGACCGCACGCGGCGCGGCATGCTCGTCGCCGAAGGGCTCGGGCACGCCTTCATGGCGCTCAGCGAGCAGGCCACGGTCGTCTACCTGTGCTCGCAGCCGTACGCGCCGGGCCGGGAGCACGGGGTCCACCCGCTCGACCCGGCGCTCGCGATCGGCTGGCCGCCCGAGGTGGAGCCCGTGCTGTCGGAGAAGGACGCCGCGGCTCCCTCGCTCGACGAGGCGCTCGCGGCCGGGCTGCTGCCGGACTATCGTGCGTGCCAGGAGTTCTACGCCACGTTGCATTGAGGCCCCGCATTCGCGGCGATGACCGGCCAGGCCGCGTGCAGCGCCGCCCGCCAGTGGCGCAGCGGCTCCGCTCTGGTGCAGGCCAGCACGCTGCCGGCCGGACGCCGCGCGGGGCGCGGGCAGTCGGCGCTGGTCACCGGCCGCACCCGCCCGGGGTCCGCGCCGAGCAGCGTGAAGACCTCCTTGGCCAGGCCGTACCACGTCGTCTCGCCCGAACAGGCGCCGTGGTAGACGCCGGGCGGCAGATCCGACTGCGCCAGCCGTACGAGGAAGTCGGCCAGGTCGGCCGCCCACGTCGGCTGCCCGCGCTGGTCGTCGACCACGTCCACGAACGGCCGCTCACCGGCCAGCCTGATCATGGTCCGGACGAAGTCGGTGCCGGCCGTGCCGTACAACCAGGCGGTCCGCACGACGTAATGGCCGTGCTCCAGCGCCGCGCGCTCCCCCGCCAGCTTGGTGCGCCCGTAGGCGTTGACCGGCCCGGTGGCCGCGTCCTCGCGGTACGGCGCCGCGCTCGCGCCGTCGAAGACGTAGTCGGTCGACACGTGCACCAGCCGCGCCCCGGCCTGGTCGCACGCCTCGGCCAGCCAGCGCACCGCGTGCCCGTTGACCGCCAGCGCCTCCGCCTCGCGCGACTCGGCCTCGTCCACGGCGGTCCACCCCGCGCAGTTGATCACCGCTCGGGGGCGGTAGGCGCACACGAAGTCGCGCACCGCGCGCCGGTCGCGCAGATCCAGCTCGCTGCGGGCGAGCGCCACCACCGGGTCGCCGGTCAGCGCCGTACGGTCGAGCACGTCGGTGGCCAGCATGCCGCCCGCGCCCGTGATGAGCCATCTCATGACGCCTCCTGTCAAGCCGCCCACCAGCCCCGGTGCTCGGCGTACCAGCGCACGGTGTCCTTCAGCCCCTGCTCGAACGGGATCTCCGGCCGGTAGCCCAGGGCGCGCAGCTTCGCGTCGTCGAGCGAGTATCGGCGGTCGTGGCCCTTGCGGTCCTCGACGTGCTCGACCAGGTCCCAGTCCCGGCCGCAGGCCTCCAGCAGGCGGCCGGTCAGCTCCAGGTTGGTCAGCTCGGCCGTGCCCGCGATGTGGTAGACCTCGCCGGGCTCGCCCTTGTGCATCACCAGGCGGATGCCCGCGCAGTGGTCCTGGACGTGGATCCAGTCGCGCACGTTGCCGCCGTCGCCGTACAGCGGGACGGTCGCGCCGCGCAGCAGCCGCGTGACGAACAGCGGGATGATCTTCTCGGGGTACTGCCGGGGCCCGTAGTTGTTGCCGCACCGGGTGATGGAGACGTCCATTCCGTGGGTGATCGCGTAGGAGCGGGCGATCAGGTCGGCGCCCGCCTTGGAGGCCGCGTACGGCGAGCGCGGCGCCAGTGGCGCGTCCTCGGTCCAGGAGCCGGACTCGATCGTGCCGTACACCTCGTCGGTCGACACCTGCACCACCTTGGCCACCCCGGCCTCCAGGCACGCCTGCAACAGCGTCTGCGTGCCCAGCACGTTGGTGCGCACGAACGCGGCCGCCCCCTCGATCGACCGGTCCACGTGGGACTCGGCGGCGAAGTTCACCACCACGTCGTGGCCGGGCACGACCTCGGCCAGCAGGCCGGCGTCGCAGACGTCGCCGTGCACGAACGTGTGCCGCGCCCCGCCGAGATTGGCCCGGCTTCCCGCGTACGTGAGCTTGTCCAGCACGGTCACGTCCGCACCGTCGAGGCCGTGCACGAAGTGGGAGCCGATGAACCCCGCGCCACCCGTCACCAGAATTCTCATGAACTGATTTGCACCTTGCTGTGATCGCCCAGCACGAGACGGTGGGCTCTGGGTGTGTGGGGCGCGGGGGTGACCTCGACGTCGTGGCCGATCAGCGACCACTCGATCCGGCCCACGCCCTCGATGGAGGCCCTGGGCAACACGATCGAATACTCGATCTCGCTGCCGGTGATCGTGCACGACGCGCCGATGGAGGTGAACGGGCCGACGTAGCTGTCGCGGATCCGCGCGCCGCCGCCGATGATCGCCGGGCCGACCACGCGCGAGCGCTCGACCACCGCGCCCGGCTCGACCACGACCCGGCCCACCAGGTCGCTGGCCGCGTCCACGTGCCCGCTCACGCGCGGCTCCACCGACTCCAGCACCAGCCGGTTGACCTCCAGCATGTCGGTGACGTTGCCGGTGTCCTTCCAGTAGCCGGTGATCACGGATGACTCGACGCGCAGTCCCGCCTCGATGAGCCACTGGATGGCGTCGGTGATCTCCAGCTCGCCCCGCCACGACGGCTTCAGCTCCGCCACCGCCGTGTGCACCGCCGGGTTGAACAGGTAGACGCCGACCAGCGCCAGATCGCTCTTGGGCCGCGCGGGCTTCTCCTCCAGGCCGACGACCCGCCCCGCGCCGTCGAGCTCGGCCACGCCGAACTGGCGCGGGTCGCCGACTTCGGTGAGCATGATCTGGGCGGCGGGCCGCTCGCGGGCGAACCGGGCGACCAGGTCGGTGATGCCGCCCACGATGAAGTTGTCGCCCAGGTACATGACGAAGTCGTCGTCGCCCAGGAAGTCGCGGGCGATCAGCACGCCGTGGGCCAGCCCGAGCGGCGCCTCCTGCCGCAGGTACGTCACCTGCAGCCCGAACGCCGACCCGTCGCCCACGGCCGCCTCGATCTCGGCCTGGGTGTCGCCGACCACCATGCCGAGCTCGGTGATCCCCGCCGCCGCGATCGCCTCCAGGCCGTAGAACAGGACAGGTTTGCCGGCGACCGGCACGAGTTGCTTGGCCGAGGTGTGCGTGATGGGCCGCAGCCGTGTGCCCGACCCTCCGGCGAGCACGAGTGCTTTCACAGCTAGTAGGCCCCTTCTCCGCGGGTGACGACGGACCAGGTCTTCCAGAGAATCTGCAGGTCGAGGATGAGCGACCAATTCTCCACGTACCGCAGGTCGAGGCGTACGGACTCCTCCCACGTCAGGTCGGAGCGGCCGCTTACCTGCCAGAGCCCGGTCATGCCCGGTTTGACCACCAGGCGGCGGCGGACGTCGGCCCCGTACTTGCCGACCTCTTCCGGCAGCGGCGGGCGCGGGCCGACGAGGGACATCTCGCCGCGGATGACGTTGAGGAGCTGGGGCAGCTCGTCGAGCGAGTATTTGCGCAGGTAGGCGCCTACCCGGGTGATCCTTGGATCGTTCCTCATCTTGAAGAGCACTCCGTCGAACTCGTTCGCGTCGAGGAGTGCACGCTTGCGCTGCTCCGCATCCACCACCATCGTACGAAATTTCACGACGCGGAATTCTTCGCCGCCTTTGCCGACCCTGACCTGGAAGAACAGCGCGGGCCCCGGGCTCGTCAGCCGGATCACCAGCGCGATCGCCAGCAGCGGCAGGGCGAGCAGCAGCAGCGCGGCCCCGGCCACGAGCCGGTCGAACATGCTCTTGACGAGCTGCTTCGTGCCGTCGAACTCCGGATGCTCCACGTGCAGCAGCGGCATCCCGGCCACCGGCCTGATGCTGATGCGCGGCCCGGCCACGTCAAGGAGCGCGGGCGCGACGAAGAGGTCGGTACGCGCGGTCTCCAGGCTCCAGGCCAGCCTGCGCAGCGCCGCCCCGTCCAGCTCCGGGCAGGCCAGGACGGCCACGGCGTCGGCCTTCTCGCGCTCCACCACGCTCGCCACGTCGCCGAACGAGCCCAGCACCGGAACACCGTCCAGGTCGACGTCCATGTGGCCCTCGGGAAGGCAGGCCCCCACCACGCGCATCCCGTGATAGGGCTGGCGCCTGAACTGCAGCACGAGGTCGAGAATCGACTCCCGGTGCCCGACCGCGACCACCTGGCGCATGTACTCGCCCACCGCTCTTCTCCGGTGCAGACGTTTACGCATGCGATAACGGAAATAGAGCGTGGCGAGCAGCGCGAGCGGCAACATCGCCATGACGAAACTGCGCGCGATCGTGGTCTGCGTGGCATAGGCCATGATGGCGACCGTGGCCATCAGCCCGGCGCCGCCGTTGAAGACGGCCTTGAACTCGTCGGTGCCCTCGCCGTTGGCGCGCTGGCGGTAGGCGCCGCCCATCATGAGCGCGACGGGCCAGGCGACGACGAGGCCGGAACCCAGCAGATATTCGGCCGGCGGAATGTACACGCCGGCGACGAGCCGGACACCCAGCACGCAGACGCACGCGAGCAGCACGCACATCGTGTCGCCGGATAACAGGAGCCGCAGGTACGCCCGCGTCCAGATGCTCGACGCACGACGTGGTACGGCCTCGAGGAGCACGACAGCGGACTCCCCAGTCCCCACCCTCATAACACCACCTGATACTCGATGCACCGCTGTTCCCGACAGGAGACCTGCTCATCGACCACCGCACCGGCGCCTCCTCCGGTCAGGCCGTGGCGGCGGTCCGTTCAGCAGGTTTTCCGATCGGGACTTGACGTTCCTTGCACCACACGGGTTGACAAGTCCCTCGAACAATCAAGGGCGGCGGCCCCCACTAAAGATTAAAGATCGATTCGAGTAGGGGGAATAACGGTATATGTCCACAATCGGACGATTGCCGAGCCGCATGAGGGCTTGACGGAACGGTCCAGAAGTGGCAGTGAACGATGAAATACGGCGACAAATTCGTGAATTGTCCAGCCGGTCGCGCTAGTCGTACTCCAGGTCCGGCAGCGCCGACGGCGGATCCGGGCTGCGCCACACGACCACCACCCCGTCACGCGTGGAGTCGGCGGCCAGGGCGAGCCGGTCGAGGTCGAAGTCCGGCAGGTAGCGCAGGCGGGCGAGAAAGCCGGCGTCCGTGGCGGAACGCGGCACGACGCAACCCTCTCCGTCGCGGTCGAGCAGGATGTAGAGGACGTCCGCGCCGGCTTCCGTGGCGACACGGACCTCGACGACGTCCTCCCAGGCGAGAGCCTCGACGCTGCCGTCAGCGTAGTGACGGGTGACGCCCTCTTCCGTGACGTACACGTAGGAGTCCGGCATCGGGTTGCCGTGCATGGGCGCGATTCTTGCGAGTTCAGGGGTGGTCCCGCAAGGGTTCGTCCGCAATGGAGGGCGTTTGCCGGGCACGCATTCGCCGCCCCTGAACGCCTCAGCGGTGGCGGCCGCCCCACGAGTGGCCGAGATGCGCCGCCACCGCCGCCCGCGCCGCGTCCCGCGGCCCTTCGGCGATCGTGTCGAGCAGCTCGCGGTGCTCGCGCACCAGCACCTCCCTGTCCTCGTAGACCTCGCGCAGCCGGACCAGCCCGAGCCTGGTCTCGGCGGCCAGGGCGCCGTAGAGGCGTTCGAGCCGAGGGCTTCCCACCGCCTCGATCAGCGCCTCGTGCAGCGCCATGTGCTCGGCCACGCTCTCCGACCACGGCGCCGTGGCCGGGAGCGCGGCCATCCGGTGCAGGGCCGCGTCGGCCTCCGGCACCCGGCGCCCGGCCACCGCCTGGGCCATCAGGTCCTCCAGCGGCCGCCGGACGTACATGAGATCGTCGAGATCGGAAAGCGTCACTTCCGGAACGTAGGCGCTGCGGTTGCGCTCGCGCCTGAGCAGGCCCTCGTGCACCAGCGTCGCCAGCGCCTCCCGTACGGTCGGCCTGGCCACGCCGTAGGACGCGGCGATCTCCTGCTCGGGCAGCGGGGTGCCGGGCGCGATCTCGCCGGAGAGCACCCTGCTGCGCAGGGCGTCGGCGAGCGCGCCCACGGTGGAGACGGGTCTGAGCGGCAACGTCACGGCTGCGACTCTAACGCCCTTTCCTGCCTTCTTTCCGGTACGGCCACCGCGACGAGGCTCAGGGCCAGCAGGACGAGCCCGGCGACGGACACCGGGGCGAGCCGCTCGCCCAGCACGACCAGGCCGAGCAGCGCCGCGACGGCCGGCTCGGCCAGCGCCAGCGTGGCGGCCGTGGCCACGGGGGTGGTGCGCAGCCCTCGGCCGTACAGGAAGTAGGACAGGGCGGTGGTGCCGAGCCCGAGATAGAGCACGGCGGCCAGCCCGCGCGGCTCCCCCAGCCAGGAGACCCCGTTCGCCATCAGGATCGGCAACATGATCACCGCCGACCCGCCGAACATCACCCCCATCACGGCGTCCGGTCTGACCCCCCGGCCGATCTCGCGGGCCGCCATGACGGCGTAGAAGGCGTACAGCAGCCCGCCCAGCAGCGCGAACAGCACCCCCGACACCACCTCCCCACCCGCCTGCGCCCCGCCGCCGACGATCAGCGCGGCGGACCCGCAGATGGCCGCCGTGGTGGCGACGGTCCAGCGCCCGCTCGGCCTGCCGCCGTGCAGGAGCCAGGAGAGCAGCCCGGTGAAGATGGGCCCGCTGCCGATCGCGACCACCGTCCCGATGGCCACACCGGTGCGGCCGACCGCGGCGAAGAAGCAGAGCTGGTAGGCGGCCACCGCCGCGGCGGCGGGCAGGAGCCCCGGCCTGAACGCGCTCCTGAGGCCGGCTCCGGCGTGGAGCGCGAGCGCCGTGCCCCCGATGACGAGCCGCGCGGCGGCCAGCGCCACGGAGTCGGCGGAGACGAGCAGCCCGGCCGTGCCCGCCGTGCCCCAGAGCACGGACGCGCCGACGACGGCGAGCGGTCCCTTCCTCATGCTCGCCATTGTGCCTTACTGTCTGACAATCAGACAACTCCGTCCAGGAGCCGGTCGATCAGCCGTCCCGCCGGGGCCGCCACCTCCCCCGCGTAGTCGTCGAGCACGGCGAGAGCGTCGGAGACTCCGGTCAGGCTCTTGCGCGGCAGGTCGAGCAGGGACTCACCCTCCGCCGTGATCGCGCCCGCCACGTGGAAGGCGCCGCCCGAGACGGCGATGGACACCTCGAACCGCACCTCGCGACCGTCGGGCAGGATGAAGGTGGCGCCTGTCCTGGCGCCCGCGGGAGGGAAGAAGTAGGAGAAGCGCTCGCTTCTCACGAAGGGATGGCGTAAGTCCGCGAGGATCTCCGACGCCCGGTTCAGGGCCGCCAGCAGCCCGGCCGCCGCCAGACTCCCGCTGTCCACGTGCAAAGGGTAGATCAGCGCGCCGGTCGGTGACCAGGAACGCCCGGAACCCTCTGCCACCCCGCCCAACCGGCCCTGTACGAGGACGTCACCCGGTGATCGGGGCCGGAGGCGAGTCTCCCGGCAGGACGGCGCGGACGGCAACCCGGGCCGGGCCTGCGGCATCAGCGGTCACACCCTAGTGACCATCGATGGCACGAGGGTCCCACGCGCCCGCACCGCCGGAGGCGCGAACGGTGCTCACCCAGGCGGCTCCCCCATCGACGGAGAGCACTTCGCCATTGACGTAGCCCGCGTCGTCGCTGAGGAGGAACGCCACCACCGCGGCGACCTCCTCCGGCGTTCCTGTTCGCCGTTGCGGCACCGTGGTCCCGCGTCGGAGCATGTCGGCCTCGGCGGCGGGCGACGCGGCGGCCGGGCCTGTGGGCACCAGACCGGGAGCGACCGCGTTGACCCGCACCCCCTTCGGCCCGCCGTACACGGCCGCGCCTCGGACCACGCCGAGCACTCCATGTTTGGAGGCTTGGTAGGGCAGCAGGTCGTGGCTGGCCCGTAGCCCCGCGATCGACGAGGTGACCACGATGGCCCCGCCGCCGCCCTGCCGTTCGTACTGGCGGAAGGCGGCGCGTACGCCGAGGAAGGGTCCCCGCAGGTTGACTGCGACGACGCGGTCGAACTCCTCGACGCCGACGTCGGTGAGCGGGGCAAGGCTGCCGGCGATGCCGGCGTTCAGGTGGTGCAGATGCAACTGGCCGAACGCCTCAACCGCGGCGGTGACGTACCCCTCCACCTCGTCCTCCCGGGACACGTCGGCCGCCACGGCGAGCGCGGGTGCCGGCAGTTCCGCGGCGACCCGTTGCGCTCCCTCGCCGTCGACGTCCACGACGACCACGTTCGCTCCTTCGGCGGACAGGCGCCGCGCGCTCGCCGCGCCGATCCCGCTCGCCGCCCCGGTGACCACCGCCACCTTGCCTGTCAGCGATCCGCTTGGCATCTGGTCTCCTTCACGTCACGGCTCGACGGGGATACGGCTCGATCATGGCGCAGATGCGGGCCGTCACCGGGCATCGAGTACCGCCCCGCGACCCGCGGACGTTTCGGTACGCCGTATATGGTGGTCGAGCGCCAGGGCGAGCGCGGACGAAGTCAGGATGCCGGCTCCCAGCACCAGCACGGCGAGCGTGAAGTCGCCGGTCGCCTCGCGGATGATGCCCGTGATCTGAGGGCCGATGTAGCCGCCGATGTTTCCGAGACCGTTGATGGTGGCCAGGCCGGCCGCGAGCGCCGAGCCCGCCAGGAAGGTGGAGGGGATGGACAACTGGATCGGGATGCAGCAGTAGAGCCCGACGCCTGCCACGCAGAAGCCGGCGATGGCGAGCACCGGCTGCTCGATGAGCAGGCCGGCGGCCAGGAAGCCGACGCTGGCCGTGGCCGCGGCTGCGGCGAAGTGCCGGATCCGCTCCTGGGTGCGGTCGGAATGCCGGGACCACCACACCATCGGGACGACGGCAAGGACCGGCGGCAGGGCCGCAACCCAGCCGATGGCGTTGGTGTCCAGCCCGAACTGGCGCAGGATCTGCGGGATGAAGAACTGGTATCCGAACAGGCTGAACGCGAACAGGATGTAGATGACGACCAGCACCGCGACGCGGGAGTTGAGCACGCCGCGCCTGAACGGGTGCGCCGCGTGGCCGCCGAGGCCCTCGCTCTCCTTGGCCAGCTCCGCGGTGAGCCAGGCCTTCTCGTCCGGGTCCAGGAAGGTCGCGTCCGCGGGCCGGTTGCGGATCACCAGGTAGAACACGAAGCCGAGGATCACGGGCGGCAAGCCTGTGACGAGGAACATCCACCGCCAGCCGGGCAGGCCGAGCAGGCCGTCCATCCCGGTCATGATGTGCGCGGAGATCGGCGTGCCGAACCCGGACAGCGGGACCGCGATCACCATCAGCGAGATGGCCGCCGCGCGCTGGGCCGGTGGGAACCAGCACGCGACGAAGAACAACATGGCCGGGGAGAAGCCGGCCTCGGCGATGCCGAGCAGCAGGCGCAACAGCATGAGGCTGATTTCGCCCTGGGCGGCCGCGGTCGCCATCGTCACCAGGCCCCAGCTGATGACGATGCGGGAGACCCACACCCGCACCCCGACCCGGGAGACGATGTAGTTGCTCGGGATCTCGAAGAGGGAGTAGGTCCAGAAGAAGATCCCGGCGACGAGCCCGTAGACGGCCGGGGTGATGCCGAGTTCCTCGTTCATCGTCAGCGCGGCGACCGAGACGTTGAGCCGGTCGAGGTAGAGGGCGAAGTAGCAGATTCCCAGCAGTGGCAGAAAGCGCCACATGACCTTGCGTAGCGTCCTGGTCCGGATGTCCATCGGGGCCGTTGTCATTGAGTCGACCTTTCTGCGCGGCCAGCGGGTGTCCCCGCGGCCCGCCGGCGTCCTGCCGGACGTCAGCGCTGAGTCAGAAGCCGTCTGAGATGGTCCGTAGACGGCGGTACGGAGATCGCCGTCACAAGTACGGCGGCGACTCCCCTCGGTAGTCGAGCGGTCGGCGGCAACTCGTGGCCGAGTCTGGAATGCACGGCCAACGCCCCCTGGGCGGCGGCGGCCAGCTCGGTGACGGTGCCGAGCAGGCGGTCGGCGACCCCTGCTCGAAGGACGGAGTTCAGCAGGGGCATGGTGAGCTCGGCACCGGCCTCGTGGTAGCGGCCGAGCCGATCCGCGGTGTCGGCGCGGCCGTGTTCCAACCCGTCGGCCCTGGCCACGAACAGCAGCTCGAAGCGGCTGCGGGCCTCGCTGATCAGATCCGCGAACGCCGTGGCGGGCAGCAGGGTCCCATCGGGCCGCGAGTCGCCGATCACCACCGCCCCGGCGCCGGCGGCCGACAACTCGGCACACAGCTCGATCGGCTCGCCGAAGCCGTCCTCGCCGTCCACGATCACGGGGATGGGTGAGCTCCGGCAGATCTGGCGTACGTAGGACACGTAGGTGTCCGCGCCCCAGCGCGGGATCATCGGCTCGTCGAACAGCGCGCGACCGACCGCGCCGCCGGAGACGAAGACCGCCCGGGCGCCGGCGGAGGAGGCCATCCTGGCGCTCAGCGGGTCGTGACAGCCCGGTATGAGAAGTGGGCGGTCGCGCAGCGCCGCGCGAAGCCTGGACGGTGACATGCATGCTCCTTCAGCCACACGCACGGTCGTGGTGTGGGGATGGACTGGGCGGTCAGCTGGACCGGTAGGCCGCGTAGCGCCGCCAGGCATCAGAGATCGCCTGCTTGAGCGAGCCGGCCGCGTTGCTGAGGAAGTGCGCGTCGATCTCGGCCAGGACGGGACCGATGTCGTCGGCGAAGTTCACTCCCACCAGGAGTTCGGACACCCAGTCGCGGACCATGCCGGCGATGGCGGTCGAGTCGACCTCTATGATCACGCCGGTCACGCGGTCGATGCGCAGGCTGACCGTCAGGAACTCGCTGGCGCCGTGGACCGCGGAGGTCCGCGGCACCCTGGCGTATCCCACCACGATCAGGCTTGCACGCGCACCCATAGCGGCAGTGTGCCACCGCTCGGTCAGCGAGGCCGTCATGGGGCCCGCTCCGTCAGCTTCTCGACCTCGGCGGCGTCGAAGTCGACGAACGTGGTGGTCGGCTCGGCCACGGGCCGGGGCGTCTCGCCGGCGTCGAACAGGCCGACCGCATGCGCGGCGAGCGTCGAGTCACTCTGGAGCCCGGGGGCGTGGACCTCCACCATCGTGCAGGGCTGCTCGGACCTGTTCCAGGCCCAGTGCACCGCGCCCGCCGGGATCCGCAGGAAGTCACCCGCTTCAAGCTGGAACGCTCGGTTCTCGACAAATATCCAGACCTGCCCGGCCTGCAGCCAGTTCAGCTGCTCGCAATCGTGGGTGTGCGGCTTGGAGTGGTAGCCGGGCGGCCGCGTCGCGATCATCAACGACGCGGCGTTGCCGTACACCGCTTTGGTGACGAACGACGTGGTGCCCATGTCGGCGAGCTGCTCTCGCACCTCGGCACCGGAAGCATGAAGGGACATGATCACTCCCTCGGCGACGCCGGGGACCGGCGGCGACGAACGGCGGCGCGTGGGCGACGCCTGCCAAGGGAGAGGGTCCGACTCTGATGTGGGTGGCTTGAGCATCCTGCTCGGCAGGCCACATCGTCGAAATCCGCTGTTGGTACGTGTGAGGCTAAACGAACGTTTGACCAGTCGCAAGACCCTGTTCTCGGTCCGTGGCCACCCACGCCGGATTCAGGCGCGCGATCGTGTCAAAGCTCTGCGATCGGTCGCGAGCCGGACGTGACGCTCGATGTCGTAGCGCACGCCCTCGTGGCAGAGCTTGCCCCGCTCGATCCCCTCGGGCCGGAAGCCCGCTTTGGTGGCGACCCGGCACGACGCCGGATTGTTCGTGCGGTGCCCCAGCTGCAGCCGGTGGAGGCCACGCTCGCCGAACGCCCATCGGGCCAGCTCGGCGGTGGCCGCCGCCGCGATGCCCCGCCCCCTGAACTCGGGCACGACCCAGTAGGACACCCACCCGTTGTCGTGCTCGTCGATCCCGGCGACCGCGACGTTTCCCACGACCCGCTCGCCGACCGTCACGGCGAAGGCGTGACCGGCCCCCGGCCAGGCGGCGATCCACCCCATGGCGTCCTGAAGGGTGACGACGGGCCACGGCGCCTGGTGCCGCAGATCGGGGGACTGGAAGGCGCGCAGCACGGCCGGGGCGTCGTCGGCGCGCCACTCCCGCAGCCGCATGTTCACATGGGTCACGCTGCCCGAGATTACCCAGACTGCACCTGTTGCCCGATCTGGTGGGTGGCTTCGAAATCGGCCACCAGCTGCTTCGGCGCGGTCAGGCACCACGCCTCGGCCACCAGCTCGAACAGCTCGTCAGAGTCGATCTTGTCGAGGTGGACCACCACCCAGCCGAACCGCCCTGCCGTGAACTGCACCTCGAACACCTCGGGCCGCTCGGCCACGAGGGCGATCTGCTCCTCGATCGTGGCCTTGAGCCCGACGGTCTCGGTCGCCTCCCACAGGTAGGCGAAGCCCTTGTCACGCACCTTGAGCCCGACCCACTCGCCGCCGTGGCTCATCCGGACCTCGGGCAGCTCGTTCAGCAACTCGAGGAAATCATCGACGCTCACACCCATGCCCGCCTGTGTACCAGACGCGGCCGACACTTCCGGGGCCCTCAGCGGACGCACGTGCCGGCCGCCTCCCCGAAACGATCAATCGTAATAGCGCACTTCCAGCACGTTGCCATCGGGATCAGGAAAGTAAATCGCCTCGGGAGCGATGCCCTGGGCGCCGAAGGTGTTGGTCGCGGTGCCGGAGATCTCCACTCCGTGCTGTTTCAACCGGACCTGGAGAGCGTCGAAATCCTCCCTGCCTACCGACAGACAGAAATGATTGATCGGATGTCCGGAACTACCCTTCACCCCCGTGTGCTCGTCGACCCCTTTTAAGGCGTCGTACGCGATGAGATCGAGGATCGTCTCAGCCGAGATCCGCACGCTGGGAAAGGCCGCCTTTCCATCGCGAAACTCCTCCGTCCGTACCCCGGGCAGCCCGAGCACCTGCTCGTAGAAATGCAGGGACCTGCGCTGGTCGGCAACCCAGCAGACGAGATGGTCAAGGCGCACATCCATGAAAACCTCCTGCTCCAATATCTGCCGCCCACCGCTCCTTGTCCACCTGCAGAACCAGCCGCCAACGAATTTCCGCCTCCGCGAAACACGTGGTTAACGTCAAGTTAGCGGTGATGACCTGCACGGTTGAGCCGGCCGCGACATTCCTGCCCACAATGAGGGTGTGATGGAGATCATCGCCACCGGGGCCAATAATAGACGCAGGGTTTCGGATTCATCATGACGGGATGGCAGGTGGCCGGCCGTCACGCGCACGCGCCCGATCGGGTCCCTCCCGTCGGGAGGCCGCCTGAAGGAGATCGTTCACCGGCGTCTCCTCCCCGGCATGGCCGTCCTCCATGAGAGGCGCCCACACCGCGAGAGGATTCACCCCTCAGGGCCGGCCGAGCGGGAGGCGGTAGACGGACACGTGCGAACGGGACTCCGCGGTGAACTCCGCTCCGGCCCAGTCGGCGTGCCTGGACTCCAGCTCGAACCCGGCCAGCTGGGCCATGAGATCGAGCTCGGCCGGCCAGATGTAGCGGTGCGGGCTGCGGAACAGCTGCGCCTGCCTGCTCTCGTCGAACTCGAAGTGGTGCGACACGACCAGCTGGCGCAGCACGTCGTAGGTGTCCAGGCCGATGTAGCCGGGCTCGGCGGTGAAGACCGTCGCCGGCTGGCCAGGGGGCAGCTTGCGCAGCTCAGGCACCCACAACTCGATCACGAACCGGCCGCCGGGCTCGAGATGGCGGGCGGCGTTGCGGAAGCACGCGACCTGTTCGGCCTGGGAGAGCAGGTTGGAGATGGTGTTGAAGACGAGATAGACCAGCGAGTACGTCCCTGGCGCGGAGGCGGTCGCCATGTCGCCGGTGACCACCGGGATCGTCGCCTCGTCCACCTTCGTACGCAGCCGCTCGATCATCGGCCTGGACAGCTCGATGCCCGTGACAGGCACCCCACGCTCGGCGAGCGGCACGGCCACGCGGCCGGTCCCGATGGCGAACTCGAGCGCCCGCCCGTCGCCCGCGAGCTCGGCGAGGCGGCTTACGGTCGGCTCCAGCACCTCGGGCGCGAACATGCCGGTGCCCGGCGTGTCATAACGCTGGGCGGCGTCAGCGTCCCAGATGCGCTCCTGGACGAATTCCGGCTCAGCCCTCGTCATGCCGTACATCCCATCCGCTCTTCGTGCCGTTCTCAGGCGATCAACAGTAGGCAGCCCACGGGCCCGGCGTCGAGCGAGTTTCCCGCCGGGCCGCGGCACGGAGCCGGCAGCACCGCCGCGGCAGCCTCCGGCGGGGCGACCTCAGGCGGGGCACCACGACGATCAACGGCTGGACCGTCACCTTCACCCTGCCGGCCGGACACACGCTGACCGGCTCGTGGAACGGCGCCACCACCGTCAGCGGGCAGACCGTGACCATCAGGAACGCCGGCCACAACGGCACCCTCGCCCCCGGGGCCGGCGGCGTCGGCTTCCAGGTGAGCCGCCCGGACGGCGACACCGCCCTTCCCTCCGGCTACACCTGCGCCTGACGCCCGCAGCCCAGGGAGTCGTTGTCCGGGTATCGTCCAGATCAGATACTTGAGGCAACGGGACGATCCCGGAGGTCAGGTTGGCCCAGGAGGAGATCCGCCGGCACAACGCCGGCACCCTGCTCCGGCACGTGCACCTGGGCGGCGCGGTCTCCCGCACGGCGCTGGCCGAGCGGATGAGGCTGAACCGCAGCACCATCATGGCGCTGACCACCGAGCTCGCCACGGCAGGCCTGGTCCGCGAGGAACTGCCCGCCGACACCGGCCGGGCGGGACGACCGTCGCTGGTGGTCCGCCCCCACTCCGGCCAGGTCTACGTGCTCGCCTTCGACGTCGCCGTGGACCGGCTGGTCGCCGCCCGGGTGGCGCTCGGCGGGATCATGCTGGACCGCAGGGAGGCGGTCCGCCCGCGCGCCGGAGCCGACCTCGACCGGGTGGTCGAGGTGCTCGCCCGCTTCGGCCGCCGGCTGCACCGTACGGCGCCCCCGGACTCCGTGTGCGTCGGCGTCGGCGCGTCCTACTGCGGCATGATCCGGCCCGGCGACGGCATGGTGCGCTTCGGGCCCGACATGGGCTGGGTGGACCAGGCGTTCGGCACCGAGCTCGGCCGCCGGCTGGGCCTCGGCCTGCCGGTGTCCGTGGGCAACGAGGCGCACCTCGGCGCGCTGGCCGAACAGCAACGCGGAGCGGGCGTCGGCTTCCAGAACCTGATCTATCTCCACGGGGACGTCGGCGTGGGCGGCGGCATCATCGTGGGCGGCAAGCTGCTGGACGGCGACGGCGGCTACGGGTGCGAACTTGGGCACATGGTGGTTAACCCGTACAACGGGCGCCCCTGCGGATGCGGCTCCCATGGTTGCCTGGAGGCGGAGGCCGGCGAGCGGGCGCTCCTCGACGCCGCGGGCCGGCCCGCCGACCTGTTCGGCCGCGACGCCGTACGCGCCGTGGTGGACGACGCCGACCGTGGCGATCCCGCAGCCCAGAAGGCGCTGCACCAGGTCGGCGACTGGCTCGGCATCGGCGTGGCCAACCTCATCAACCTGTTCAACCCCGGCATGGTCGTCTTCGGCGGCATGCTGCGCGACATGTATCCGGGCGCGGCGGGCCGGGTGCGCGCCCGCATCGCCGCCAACGTGCTGCCCGTCGCCCGCGAACGGGTGAGACTGCGCACCTCGGCGCTGGGCGACGACGCCACCCTGGTCGGCGCCGCCGAGCTCGGCTTCTCCGACCTGCTGGCCGACCCGCTGGGCGTGCTCACCCGTACGACGAGGTGACGCGGTCGCACCGGCCCTTCATCACGCCGTCCAGGACCGGACGCGACCCGAGCCACGGTCTCCGCGCTTCGGGCTCATACGGAGACCCGCACCGGCCCGAGATCACCCTCCGCGGCCTTGAGAGCCCCGGCGTGGTGAGCAGGATCTGCCTTGATCCTGGCAGTGGCCCGCCAGCCCGCTATGACCTCCTGGGTAGTGGCATCGACATCCAGCTCGGCCGCGTCGGAGAGCGCCTCGACCAGTTCGAGTGTGAAGGCACGCAGCTCGACCGAAGACAGATGCCGAACCCAGGGGAAGACCTCCGGCATGGCGATGACAAGAGCACGCGCGGTGGAATCGTGCCTGAGCATCGCAAGGAACAGACGCGACGCGGTAGTCAGCGTCCGGTCGCGATCTTCTTCCCGGTCCGCTGCAGTCAGGTAGAAATCCGGAGCGTCCCGGTGCGTGACGCGTACCCGTCCAACGCGTGCCGCACGCTCGGCAACCGCTCGCGGATTCCTCGACAGATCGGAGAAGGTCACTGCGTTGGCATGGCTGGTGCTCACCCCAATAGCGTATGTCAGATCACGTTCTGATGTATGTGACCCCAAGGAATCGATCAACCCGGATCCTCTCGGCTCGGGCAGGACGCCGGCCCGTTCCACGCGCTTGAACGGTTGCCCGCCTCGCCCGGCGCGTTACTCGTCCGGATCTTCCGAGGCCGTGGCGCGGTGGTAGCGGCCGGCGAGTTCACGCACGAGTTCGACGAGTTCCGCGGGTTCCGTCACGGTGAAGTCGACGCCGAGCAGGCCGAGATGAACGGCGAGCGCCTCGATGCTGTCCGCGCCGGTGTCCAGCAGGCAGCGGGTGTCGTCGACCGGCGTGATCGCCCCGATGGCGGCGTTGATCCGCTCGGCGAGCCGTTCGGCCGGTACGTGCACGACGACCCGGGCCCGGTGTCGCCAGGCGGCCGACGACACACCCCGGCGTACCTGGTCGACGGCTTCCTCGGGGAGTTCGCGGGGGGCGAACCGGGGACCCGTCGGGGTGCGCGGGTGGAGCCGGTCGACCCGGAACGTACGCCAATCGGCCCTCTCGACGTCGAACGCGACGAGGTACCACCGTCGTCCCCAGTTGACGAGCCTGTACGGTTCCACCTCGCGCCGGCTCGCCGAATCGTCGTGGCTTCGGTAGTCGAATCGCAGGCGCTCGTGGTCGCGGCAGGCGGCGGCGAGGACGCTCAGCGTGTCCGCGTCCACCCGCGGGCCCTGATCGTCCCGGGGTACCGCGACGGCGTACCGCTGGAGGGCGCTGACGCGGCGGCGGAGACGGGCCGGCAGCACCTGCTCCAGTTTCGCCAGCGCGCGCAGCGAGGTCTCCTCGACTCCGGTGATCGTGCCTCCGGCGGCCGTGCGGAGCCCGATCGCCACCGCGACCGCCTCCTCGTCATCGAGCAACAGGGGCGGCAGCGCGGCCCCGGCGCCGAGCCGGTAGCCGCCGACAGCACCTCGCGTGCCGTGCACCGGGTAGCCGAGGTTTCGCAGGCGTTCCACGTCATTGCGGACGGTCCGGGTGCTGACCGACAGCCGCTCGGCCAGTTCGGCGCCGGTCCAGTCGCGGGGTGTCTGCAGGAGCGAGAGCAGGCGCAGCAGCCGCGCCGAGGTTTCCAACATCCTTCGGAGCCTGCACCTTCATTAGGAACGAAGCTTGCCTATTCGGTTCCTATGTTAGAGCCATGACGAACGACAGCACGATCACCCCGTTCCGGATCGAGATCCCCCAGGCCGACCTCGACGATCTCCAGCAGCGGCTGGCCCGGACCCGGTGGGCCGAGGAACTGCCCGCCGGCGAGCCGGCACCGGCCGGCCCGGTGCCGCCCGGCTGGGAGTACGGCGTCCCGGTGGGCTACGTCAAGCAGCTGGTCGAGCGGTGGCGCACGGGGTACGACTGGCGTGCCTGGGAGGCCAAGCTGAACGCGTACCCGCAGTTCACCACAGGGATCGACGGCCAGAACATTCACTTCCTGCACGTGCGGTCGCCGGAGCCGGACGCGACACCACTGATCCTGACCCACGGCTGGCCGACCTCGCCGGTCGAATGGCTGGACGTGATCGGCCCGCTCACCGACCCGGGGGCCCATGGCGGCGACCCGGCGGACGCGTTCCACCTCGTCATTCCGTCGGTGCCGGGCTTCGCCTTCTCCGGGCCGACCCTGGAACGCGGCTGGGACCGGTACCGGGTGGCCAGGGCCTGGGCCGAGCTGATGCGCCGGCTCGGATACGACCGCTACGGCGCGGCCGGCAACGACGGCGGATCGCTGATCTCGCCGGAGGTGGGCCGAGCCGACCCCGAGCACGTCTGCGGCGTGCACGTGACGCAGGTCTTCTCATTCCCCTCGGGCGACCCCGCCGAGCTGGACGAACTCAGCGAGGAGGAGCGCGGCAAGCTCGCGTTCGCCGAGTGGTTCACCCAGAACCGGGGCGCCTACGACAAGCTCCACTCCACCGAGCCGCAGAGCCTGGCGCACGCCCTGGCCGACTCCCCGACCGGCCTGCTGGGCTGGCACGCCCAGCTCCTCGGCGCTTCGCTCGACCCGGACTTCGTGCTCACCAACGTGATGATGTACTGGCTGACCAACACCGCCGCCTCCGCCGCCCGGTTCTACTACGAGGACGCGGCGACGGCCCCCGCCCGGCAGAAGTCCAACGGCAGGGGAACCACCGTGCCCGAGCCGACCACCGTGCCTCTCGGACTGGCCAATTTCGCCTGGGACTACCAGTCGATCCGGACGTTCGCCGACCGCGACCACAAGAACATCATTTCCTGGAACGTCTACGACCGGGGCGGCCACTTCGCCGCGCACGACGCGCCCGACCTCCTCGTCGGCGACCTCCGGCGGTTCTTCCGCAAGGTGCGCTGACACCTCGGCCAACCCACTGTCCTCCACTGTCCTCCTACGAAAAGGAACCCCTCATGTATCTCGTCATCGGCGCCACCGCCCACTTCGGACGTCAGACGGTCGAGGAACTGGTCGCCGCGAACGCGCCGGTGCGGGCGCTTACCCGCACTCCGGAGCTGGCCGGGCTTCCCCCGCAGGCCGAGGTCGTCCGGGGCGATCTGACCAAGCCCGAGACCCTGCCCACCGCGCTGGCCGGCGTCGAAGCCGTCTTCCTGGTTCCGCAGTACGGGCTGGACTTCGCTCCGTTGCTGGAGGCCGCGGCCCAGGCCGGGGTACGACGGCTGGTGCTGCTGTCCTCCGGTGCGGTCGTCCCGGGCGCCGAGCGGCAGCCCAACGTGATCGCCCAGTATCACCGCGACGTCGAGCGGGCCGTCGAGGCGTCCGGGATCGAGTGGACGTTCCTGCGGCTGCTGTTCCCCGCCATCAACTCGTTGACGTTCGCGATGCAACTCCAGGGCGGTGACGTCATCCGCGCGCCGTACATGGAAGCGGCCTTCAGCGCGGTGCACGAAAGGGACGTGGCCGAGGTGGCCGCGCGGATCCTGGTCGACGGCGGGCACGCGGGGCAGGCCCACGACCTGACCGGCCCCGAGTCGGTGACCCAGGCACAGCAGGTCCGCATCCTCAGCGAGACGCTGGAACGTCCGCTCACCGTCGAGGACGTCGACCCGGAACCCGTGCTGCAGCAGATGAGCCGGTTCATGGACCACGAGTTCCTGGCGGCGCTGTTCGGTCTCATGGCGCAGGCGGTCGGCAAGCCCGCGCCGGTCAACGGCGTCATCGAACACGTCACCGGGCACCCCGCGCGCACCTACGCCCAATGGGCGGCCGACCATCGGGCCGACTTCACCGGCTGACGCATGTGGCCTGGGACCACCGAGCAGCCCCGGTCTGCAGCCAAGCGGTGCCGTCCGGTGGTTCCAGGACTCCGCCGGAAGCCGTCTCAGACAGGAACCACCTGCACTGCTTTCCCGCACAGCTTGCTCATGTCGTCCTCGTCGGACGTCAGAACGATGGCAGGGCGCACCGAGCGCAGTGCGGTTGCCGCGACCACAGCATCGATGGCGTCGTGACCATGCAGGCGGGCCTCTCGAAGAAGTTCGATCGCGCGCGACGAGATGTCCTCGGTAACCGGCTCGATCTTCAACCGGGACAGATACCACCTGAGACGATCGCCTTCGACGCGAACGTCCTGCGCCTCGATCGGTGTCATGGCGCTGACCACAACCCTGAAATCGTTGTCCTGCGCCTCTCGTACGAACGCCGTCATCGAAGTAGCAAAATACCGGTCCCCGATGTGCGCCAGGCAATAGATGAGCGACCTAATGAGGCTTGGATCGGTACTCAGCCCACGCGTCGACCGCCTCTTGAAGATCAAGGGCGGCAACATCCTCACGCGCCATCCCGACTGTGTAGATCAACCGGTCCGCGAGCCAATCTGGAACCGGTTCTCTAGGAGGGGCTTTCTCCACTCGAATGTGATCGGCCAGCGCACCGAGGCGTTCGATCACCTGGCCGAGCTTAATGATCTCGGGACGGTCCGCACCCACCTCGCGAACCCTCGCTGTCGCCTCCGCGTACACTTCCGCGTCGGCCCGCTCACCGACAGCCCACACCTCGCAGATCTCCACCGACTTGTCCTCGGTGGTGCGGTAGACGACACGCCAGGTGTTGCGACCGACCACCAGCTTCCGGAAACCGCTCAGTTCCCCGCCCAGCGGGTAGCCGGCCTCAGGGTTGTCCACCAGGAGCAGGATCTTCTTGAGCACCTTGGGCACCGCGTCTGGGCCGATGCGCCGGAGGTCGTCGACCGCCGGCGCCGTGAAGACGACGTCGGACACGATTCACTCATCGTCCGGGATGGCGGACAGCGATTCGCGGGTATGCCCGAAAGCGGCAAGCACCTCATCGAGCGAGATCCGCTCCCCCGCATCCGTGACCGACCGGGCAAGCACCAGCGCCAGATCACGAAGATCAGCCGCCGCTTCCTCCAACTCATTGAGCCGGCGAATGCTCACGACGGCCGCCACCGGCTGATGCCGACGGGTGACCACCAGATCGGTCCCCTGCTCCGCGTCAGCCACCAGGCGGGCAACGCCTCGCTGGGCCGCCTCCGTGACGCTCAGCTCAGTAGCGTCGTGCAGAACAGTCATACATCAACTGTACATCTTTCTATATACAAGCGCAGTGCCCCAGGCCGAGCATCGGCTCACGCCTCTCCGGAGGTCAGGCCCACCGGGCAGGCGACGCCCGTCCCGCCGATGCCGCAGTACTAGCCGCCTCGATCCGGGCTCAGGCCGGCCGGGCGGCGGGCCGGAGACCGTCCATCAGGAGGTCCAGCAGGCGACCGGCCTTGGCTTCATGATCGCGCCGGGGGGCCACGGTGAAGATGCCGATGAGGGAGGCGGCGATGTCTTCGGCGGTGACGTCGGAGCGGAGGTCGCCCGCCGCGCGACCGGCGTCGAGAATCGTGGTGATGGCCGCCAGCAGCTCGCTCCGGGTCTGTGCATGGGCGATCTCGCCCGACTCGATCATCGCGAGCAGCGTGTCGAGCATGCCGTTCTTGGTCGCGATCCAGTCCCCGAACAAGTCCATCCAGCGCCGCATCGCCGCAGCCGGAGGCAGCCGACCGAGCAGTTCGCGCGCGCCGGTCGTCAGCCGCGCGACCTGGTCCCGGTAGACCGCATCGACCAGCGACTCGCGGGTCGGGAAGTGCCGGTAGAGCGTGGCGATGCCGACTCCGGCCTCGCGGGCGATCGCACGCATCGACGGCTCGGTGTCAGCCGACATGAACATGCGGGTCGCCACCGCGAGCAACTGGTCGCGGTTACGGGCTGCGTCCGCCCGGGGCGCGCGCATCCCCCCCTCAGTCAAAGCGGATCACGCTCCGGTTGTGTTAGGGTCGTCCATGGAAACGGAGCATAGTCCGCTTCAAGGCGTTCCCTCCAA
Source organism: Nonomuraea sp. B1E8 (assembly GCF_039871515.1). Lineage (NCBI taxonomy): Bacteria > Bacillati > Actinomycetota > Actinomycetes > Streptosporangiales > Streptosporangiaceae > Nonomuraea > Nonomuraea sp. B1E8. Next base: position 1,320,674 of record NZ_JBDPLS010000001.1, read on the forward strand.
GGAGACAGGCGTACATGCAGCAACAGAGCGATCAACCGCCGGCGGCCAGGAGCAGGGCGGTCCGGCTCGATTCGTTCGGCGGCCCCGAAGTCCTGGACGTCCGTGAGGTTCCGGCTCCGCAGGCCGGCCCGGGACAGATCCGCGTGCGGGTCACCGCGGCCGGTCTGAACCCGATGGACTGGATCATGACCGCCGACGCGGAGACCGCCGCCCGGTTCGGCCTGAGCCTCCCGGCCGGGTTCGGGACCGACTACGCGGGACTGGTCGACCAGGCCGGTGACGGGGTGACCGGCTTCGCGCCCGGCGACCGGGTGTTCGGGGGCGCCCTGTCCCGCGCGGTCGCCGACTTTGTGGTGATCGACCCGGCCGGGGGGATCGCGGCGAACGAGGTCCATCACACTCCCGACGGCGTCGACGACCGCACCGCCGCCACCCTCGCGATCGCCGGCCGCACGGCATCCGCCGCCCTCGCCACGGTCGACCCCGGCCCGGACGACACAGTGCTGATCGGCGGCGCGGCGGGCGGGGTCGGGGTGTTCGCTGTCCAACTGGCCCGGATCGCAGGAGCGCACGTGATCGGGACGGGATCGGCGACATCATCCGATTTCCTGCGCGATCTCGGAGCCGAGCCGGTCGCCTACGGCGACGGCCTGGCCGACCGGGTCCGAACCCTCGCTCCCGGCGGCGTCACCGCCGCCATCGACCTGCACGGGACGGAGACAGTGCACGCCGCAAGGGAACTCGGCGTCCCGGACGGCCGCATCTGCACCATCGCCGCGCAAGTCGACGGCGTGCCGGCGGCCAACGGCGCGAACGCCGCCCCGGGCGCCCTGGAAGAGCTCGCCCGCCTGGTCGCGGCGGGCCGGCTGGGGGTGCCCATCGCGGCGAGCTTCCCGATCGAGCAGATCCGCCGCGCGACCGAGTTCCAGGCCGGCCGGCACGTGCACGGCAAGGTCGTCATCGACCTCTAGGGCGAACAACGTCGAGATCGCCTACACACCCACCAACTCCTCGTGGTTGAACCGCATCGAGGCGCAGTTCACCGCAGTGCGCGAGTTCACCCTCAACGGCAGTGCGACCTCGTAGGCTCTCGGCCACGTAGTCGAAGGGATTGCCGTGGAAAACTCGACGGGTATCGCAGCGCTGGCCAAGATCCTACCTCCAGATCTCGGCGCGGACGAGGAAATCGACTGGTCAGCAGCAGAGGCGCGGTGGGGCACGCGGTTCCCGCGCGACTACATGGCCTTCATGTCCATCTACGGCGCCGGCTCGTTCGCCGAGGTCGGCATCCTCATGCCGTTGCCCAAGGAGTACATCCAGTGGGACCCCGGGACCTTCGAGGAGGAGACGGAGCACGCCCGAGACACCTGGGAGATGCTGGGCGGTCAAGAAGGCCTCGACATCGACCCGAACCACATCCTCGCCTGGGGCATCACCTCGGGCCCCGACATCCTGTGCTGGCTGACCACCAACCCCGACCCCGACCAGTGGCCCGTCCTGGTCTGCGGCCGACATACCCCCGAGGACTTCACACTCTTCCCCTGTGGCATGGTCGAATTTTTCCGCAGGCTGCTTCTGGACGAGTACAACCCCTACCCCCTCAGCATCGACCTGCGCGATGCCCCGCCGCGCTACGTGCATTGGCTCGAAAGACAAAGACGCTGGAAAAAGGGCTTGGACCCCGACTCCGGGGTACCACGAACAGCCGACCACTAGAGGGTCTGTCGCGAGAGTGCTTGGTCACAACCACTCGTTGATGGCAGCGACCAGCACGGTCGCCCGTAGCGGCAGCCAACTTGTCGAATCTCGTGGCCACGGCCCGGTGCCTCTTTAGCCGGTTGATCCCGCACTCCACCGCATGGCGCTCGCGGTAGTCGATCTTGTCGAACTTCGGCGGCCTGCCACCTCGCGAACCGCGCTTCTTGCGGTTGCGGACCTGGTCGGCCTTCTCCGGGATCGTGCAGCCGATGCCGCGTCGGCGCAGGTAGACGCGGTTCTCGCGAGAGCCGTAGGCCTTATCCGCCCGGACCTTGTCCGGCCGGGACCGCGGCCGGCCGGGACCGATCCGAGACGCCCGGATGGCCTCCAGGACCGGCTGGAACTGCGGACTGTCGCGGCCGGCGACCGCCCGACGCGCGGCGGACCGCCGCAGGCGGCACGCCCTTGAACCTGTGAGGAAGGTTGTCGCCGAAGACGGCTCTGGCCCATGAACGACTCCGGATGTACCGAGCGACCATGGGCCAGGAACTAGCTATCTCCGCAGGTCTACGCCTCGCCAGTAGTCAGGCCGATCGGGCAGGCGACGCCCGTCCCGCCGATCCCGCAGTACCCATTGGGCACTTTGTACAGGTATTGCTGGTGATAGTCCTCGGCGAAGTAGAAGGGCCCCGCGGGGGCGAGTTCGGTCGTGATGTCGCCGTAGCCGGCCTGCTTGAGCACCTTCTGGTAGGCGTCGCGCGACGCCTCGGCGGCCTTCTGCTGCTCCGGGGAGTGGTAGTAGATGGCCGAACGGTATTGGGTGCCGACGTCGTTGCCCTGGCGCATGCCCTGCGTCGGGTCGTGAGCCTCCCAGAAGACCTTCAGGAGCTCTTCGTACGACACCTTCGCCGGGTCGAAGACGACCCTGACGACCTCGGCGTGTCCGGTGAGGCCGCTGCAGACCTCGTCGTACGTCGGGTTGGGGGTGTGGCCGCCCTGGTAGCCGGCGGCCGTCGTGACGACGCCCGGGGTCTGCCAGAAGATGCGCTCGGCGCCCCAGAAGCAGCCGAGGCCGAAGTCGGCGACCTCCAGCCCCGGTGCGTACGGCGGGGCGAGGGGAGCGTCGAGGACGGCGTGGCGGCCGGGCACGGGCATGGGCTCCGCGCGCCCCGGCAGGGCGTCCTCCGGTCGGACCATCGATGTTTTGTTGCCGCCGAACAGCCAGCCCATCATGCACCTCCAGAGGTCTTCCCTCAGCCTACATACCCGCCAACACTTAAGAGCTCCTGAATAATTCCTTATAGAGAAACACGTTTGTGTTTAAAGGTGGTAATGCCCGAAACTGGGGTACATGCCTGACCTTCGGCGCGGCGTACTGTTCGGCATCGCCGCCTACACCATGTGGGGCCTGTTCCCGCTCTACTGGCCCCTGCTGAAGCCCTCGGGCGCCGTGGAGATCCTGGGGCACCGGATGGTGTGGTCGCTGGTGGCCGTCGCCGCCGTGCTGGCCGTGCGCAGGCACTGGTCGTGGTTCAGGGAGCTGGCCCGCCGGCCGGGCAAGCTCGGCCTGCTGAGCCTCGCCGCCGCCGTGATCACCATCAACTGGGGCACCTACATCTACGCGGTGAACACCGGGCACGTGGTCGAAAGCGCCCTGGGGTACTTCATCAGCCCTCTCGTCAACGTGCTGTTCGGGGTGGTGCTGCTGCGGGAGCGGCTGCGGCCGTTGCAGTGGGCCGCGGTCGGGTTCGGGACGCTGGCCGTGTTCGTGCTGACGGTCGACTACGGGCGCCCGCCGTGGATCGCCCTGACGCTGGGGATGAGCTTCGGCGCGTACGGGCTGGTCAAGAAGCGGGCCAACGTGGCCGCGACCGAGAGCCTGGCCGTGGAGACGCTGGTCCTGCTCCTGCCGGCCCTCGGCTACCTGCTCTTCCTGCAGGGCACCGGCGCGGCGACGTTCGGGACCGAAGGGGTCGGGCACGCGGCGCTGCTGGCGAGCGCGGGGCTGGTCACGGCGGTACCGCTGATCTGCTTCGGGGCGGCGGCCATCCGGGTGCCGTTGAGCACCATCGGGCTGCTGCAGTACATCGCGCCGATCCTGCAGTTCGCGTGCGGCGTGCTGATCGTGCAGGAGGTCATGCCGCCCAGCAGGTGGATCGGCTTCGCGATCGTCTGGGTGGCGCTGGCGGTCTTCACGTACGACAGTCTCAGGACGGCGCGTGCGGCCGCCCGGGTGAGGAGATCGGCCGCCCTAGCGGGCGAACCGGCGGGCGAACCGGCGGGCGGCCCAGCGGGCGATCAGCCGCTGCGCTCCACCACGTAGTCACATAGCGCCAAAAATGCGTTCTTGGCGGGGATGTCGGGAAGGCCGAAAATGTCGGCACGGGCCTGGTCCACCCACGACTCCAGCTCCGCCCGTGCCCGAGCCATCCCCGGGTGCGCCCGCAGCAGCGTCAGCGCCTCCTCGACCTCTTCCTCGGCGACCGGCCCCGACAACAGCGAGGTCAGCCGGGACGTCTCCCCCGAGGCCAGCGCGTACAGGACCGGAAGGGTCCTGACGCCCTCGCGCAGGTCGGTGCCCGGCGTCTTGCCCGACTCCGCCCCGGTGGAGGCCACGTCGAGCAGGTCGTCGCCGAGCTGCCAGGCCACCCCGATGGCCTCGCACGCGCGGCTGAGCCGCTCCTCCACGTCCGCGGGAGCCCCGGACAACAGCGCGCCGAAGCGGCCCGAGGCGGCGATCAGCGAGCCCGTCTTGTCGGCCAGCACGCTGAGGTAGTGGCCGACCGGGTCCTCGTCGTCGCGCGGGCCGATGGTCTCGCGGATCTGCCCCTGGACGAGGCGGGAGAACGTCTGGGCCTGGATGCGGATCAGCTCGGGACCCAGGTCGGCCAGGATGTCGGAGGCCTGCGCGAACAGGTAGTCGCCGGTGAGGATCGCCACGGTGTTGTCCCACCGGGCGTTGGCGGAGGGCGTGCCCCGGCGCACCGGGGCCTCGTCCATGACGTCGTCGTGGTAGAGCGAGCCCAGATGGGTCAGCTCGATCACGACCGCGCCGGGCACCACACCCGGCGCGGACGGGTCGCCGAACTGCGCGGCCAGCAACACCATCAGCGTCCTGAACCGCTTGCCACCGGCCTCGATGAGATGCTTGGACGCCTCCGTGACGAAGGCGTCCTCGTTCTCCACGGACGAGCGCAGCAGCTTCTCGACCGCGGCCAGTCCGTTGGCCACGTCCTGCGCCAACCGCTCGTCCTCAATGGGAAGGTCAACCACGGGAGGCGCGGACATACGGGATCCCCTTATCTAATGAACAGGCTGCGAGCAGCGTCGTCAGCAACACCGAGCACGGACTCCGGGTAGAGCCCCACCCCTACGGTAACCAGCAGGGAGACGGCGATGACCGCCACGGTTCCCATACTGGGCACCGCGATCGCCGGTCCGTCGGCCGAGGGCTCGCTGAAGAACATCAGCACGATCACGCGGACGTAGAAGAACGCCGCGATAGCCGAAGCCACGACGCCCACGACCACGAGCGCCGCCATCCAGCCGCCCATCGAGTCGCCGGGCTGCGTGCCGCTGTCCAGCGCGGCCGCGAACACGGCGTATTTGCCGAAGAAGCCGCTGGTCAGCGGAATGCCGGCGAAGGCCAGCAGGAAGAAGGCGAACACCCCGGCCAGCATCGGCGCACGCTTGCCGAGCCCGGCCCAGCGCGACAGGTGCCCCGCCTCGCCGCCCGGGTCGCGGACGAGCGTGACCACCGCGAACGCGCCGACCGTGGTGATGCCGTAGACCGCCAGGTAGAACAGGATCGCCTTCAGCGAAGCCGCGTTCTGGGCGGCGGTGCCGAACGTGGCCATCACACCGACGAGCAGGAAGCCCGCGTGCGCGATGGACGAGTAGGCCAGCATGCGCTTGATGTCGGTCTGCGTGATCGCCAGGATCGAACCGACGATCATGGTGAGCGCGGCGACACCCCAGATGACCGGCCGCCAGTTCCAGTCGAGGTTGCCCAGACCCACCCAGAACACCCGCAGCACGGCGCCCACGGCCGCGACGAGCGTGCCGGAGGCCATCAGAGCGGTGATCGGCGTGGGAGCGCCCTGGTAGACGTCGGGCTTCCAGGCCTGGAACGGAGCCGCGCCGATCTTGAACATCAGGCCGACGCCGAGCATCGCGAGCCCGATCATCAGCAGCGGGTCGAGCGCGCCGCCGCCGGCCAGGGCCTGGTTGATGCCCGGCAGCGAGACGGTGCCCGCGAAGCCGTAGATCATGGCGGCGCCGTACAGGAAGAACGCCGAGGAGAACGCGCCCAGCAGGAAGTACTTCATGGACGCCTCCTGCGACAGCAGGCGGCGCCGGCGGGCCAGGCCGCATAGCAGGTAGAGCGGCAGCGACATGACCTCAAGGGCCACGAACATCATCAGCAGGTCGTGCGAGGCCGGGAACAGCAGCATGCCGCCCACGGCGAACAGGACCAGCGGATAGACCTCGGTGTGGCCGCCGCCCGCGGACTCGGCCTCCTCCTCGTCGGCGCTGCCCGGCACGGCCGCGGCCGAGGCGACGAAGTGGCCCTCGTCGTTGATGAGCAGCACGCAGACGAACGACAGGACGAGGATGACGCCCCAGATGAACAGCGAGGGCCCGTCCACCGCGAGCGCGCCCACGGCGGAGGCCGTGGTGGGCACCTGGCCGCGCAGGACCTGCACGAGGACCAGCGCGAACGCGCCGGCCAGGCTGAGCAGGGTGAGCGGCACGTGGATCGCCTTGCGCAGGTAGCGCGGCACGAAGGCCTCGACGAGCACGCCGATGATGGCCGCGCCGAAGACCACCAGCAGCGGCGCGAGCGTGCCGTATTCGATCGTCGGCGCTGGGATGGAGTTCACTGACCTGTCCCCTTCTCAGCGATGGTGGAGGTGGGTACGCCCACGTTGGTCAGCGTCTGTTGCACTGACGGATTGATCACGTCGAGCAGCGGCTTGGGGAAGAACCCGAACCCGATGATCAGGGCGACCAGCGGAGCCAGCACCCAGACCTCGCGGGCGTTCAGGTCCTTGAACGGCTTGACCGGCTCGGCGGTCGGGCCGTTCAGGGTCCGCTGCACCATCCACAGGATGTAGACGGCCGCCAGGATCACGGCCACCGCGGAGACGATCGCGGCCGCCGTCAGCGCCCCCGAGCCGTGGGCCTGGCTCGAGTACGTGCCGATCATGACCATGAACTCGCTCACGAAGGACGACAGGCCCGGCAGCGAGAGCCCGGCCAGACCGGCGACGAGGAAGAAGCCCGCGAGCACCGGCGCGACCTTCTGCACGCCTCCGTAGTCGCCGATGAACGGCGAGCCGCGCCTGGCGATCAGGAACCCGGCGGCCAGGAACAGCGCGCCGGTGGCGAAGCCGTGGTTGACCATGTAGAGGGCCGCGCCGGACTGGGCGACCGACGACATGGCGAACACGCCCATGACGATGAACCCGAAGTGCGAGATCGACGTGTACGCGATGAGCCGCTTCATGTCGGTCTGCCCGATGGCCACGATGGCGCCGTAGATGATGCTGATGACCGCCAGCACGATGATCGGCACCGTGAACGTCTTGGCCGCGTCGGGGAACAGCTCCAGGCAGAAGCGGAGCATGCCGAACGTGCCGACCTTGTCCAGGACGCCGACCAGCAGCACGGCGGCTCCGGCCGGAGCCTGCGCGGCCGCGTCGGGCAGCCACGTGTGCACCGGCCACAGCGGCGCCTTGATCGCGAACGCGATGAAGAACCCGCCGAAGAGCCACTTCTGCATCGTCGGGTCCTGGATGGCGCCGACGAGTTCGGGGAACATGAACGTCTGCTTGCCCGCGACCACGTAGAGCCCGATGACCGCGACCAGCATGAGCAGGCCGCCGAACAACGAGTACAGCAGGAACTTCACGGCCGCGTAGGACCGCTGGGCGCCGCCGTACGAGCCGATCATGAAGTACATCGGGATCAGCATGGCTTCGAAGAAGACGTAGAACAGGAAGATGTCGGTCGCCGCGAAGACGCCGATCATCATCGTCTCCAGCACCAGCAGCAGCGAGAAGTACGTCTTCACCGACCGCTTGGGCGTGATGAGCGTGCCGTCGGCGGTCTTGACGCCGTCGGCGTCGTGCCACGAGGCCAGCACCACGATCGGCACCAGCACCGCGGAGAGCGCGATCAGCACGAGCGCGACGCCGTCGACGCCGACCCCGAACTTCACGCCGAAGCTCGGGATCCAGTCGTACTCGGCGACGAACTGGAAGCGCTCGCCCGACGGCTTGAACCCGGCGGCCACGACGCCCGTCAGGACCAGCACCGCCAGCGAGACCAGCAGCGTGACCTGCTTGGCCAGCTTGTCTCTGCCCTTGGGAAGCAGGGCCACCACGATGGCGCCCAGCACGGGCACCGCCATGAGTATCGGAAGCCAGGGTGACATCAGATGGTCCCAACGAGGAGCAGGGCGCCGGTCAGCAGGGCGGCACCGATCAGGATGGACAGCGCGTACGTTCTGGCGAAGCCCGTCTGGATCCGCCGCAGGCGCCCGGAGCTGCCGCCGATGCCCGCCGCCAGACCGTTGACCAGCCCGTCGATGCCGCGGTTGTCGAAGAACACCGCGAAGCGGGTCAGCCACTGGCCGGGACGCATGAAGAGCGACTCGTTGAGCGCGTCACCGTACAGGTCGCGCCGGGCGAACGTGGTGAGGAAGGAGCCGCGCGGCTGCACGGACGGAACCTCGGCCCGGCCGTACCTCATCCACGCGAAGGCCGCGCCGACCGCGACGAGCGCCAGGGTCGCCAGGCCGGGGGTGCTGGTGAAGTGGAAGGCGGGCAGTTCCTCGGGCCGGCCGACCGCCGGGGCCAGGAACAACATCAGCCGGTTGCTCAGGACGAGGTAGGCGCCCAGGCCGAGCGCGCCGAGCGACAGGACCATCAGCGGGATGGTCATGACGGACGGCGACTCGTGCGGGTGGGCGTCGTCGGCCCAGCGCTTCTGGCCGAAGAAGGTCATGAAGACCATCCGCGACATGTAGAAGCCGGTGATGCCCGCGCCGAGCACGGCCAGCCAGCCGAGGATCGGCTGGTGGTGCACCGCGGTCTCGATGATGCCGTCCTTGGTGAAGTAGCCGGACAGCAGCGGGAACCCGATGATCGCCAGGTAGCCGATGAAGAACGTGGCGAAGGTGATGGGCATGAACTTGCGCAGCCCGCCGTACTTCCGCATGTCGACTTCGTCGTTCATGCCGTGCATGACCGAGCCGGCGCCGAGGAACAGGTCGGCCTTGAAGAAGCCGTGCGTGATCAGGTGGCCGATCGCGAACGCGTAGCCCGCGGGGCCGAGGCCCGCGCCGAGCATCATGTAGCCGATCTGCGACATCGTCGAGCCGGCCAGGCCCTTCTTGATGTCGTCCTTCGCGCAACCGATGATCGCACCGGCCAGCAGCGTGGCCGCGCCGACGACGGCCACGGCGAGCGCGGCCCCCGAGCCCTCGGGGAAGAAGAACGCCCCCGAGCGCACCACGAGGTAGACGCCGGCGGTGACCATGGTCGCGGCGTGGATCAGGGCCGACACGGGGGTCGGGCCCTCCATGGCGTCGAGCAACCAGGACTGCAGCGGCAACTGCGCCGACTTGCCGCACGCGCCGAGGAGCAGCAGCAGGCCGATGGCCAGCATGGTGCCGTTCTCGGTGCCGGGCGTGATCTGCTCGCCGAGGCCCTGGAACGTGAGCGTCCCGAACGTGGTCCAGATGACGAACATGCCGACCAGCAGGCCGAAGTCGCCGACGCGGTTGACGACGAACGCCTTCTTCGCCGCGGTGGCCGCCGACGGCTTGAACTGCCAGAACCCGATCAGCAGGTACGAGGCCAGGCCCACGCCCTCCCAGCCGATGAACAGGCCGACGTAGTTGTCGGCCAGCACCAGCAGGAGCATCGCGGAGACGAACAGGTTGAGGTAGGCGAAGAACCTGCGCCGGTGCTCGTCATGCGACATGTAGCCGATGGAGTAGATGTGGATCAGCGAGCCCACACCGGTGATCAACAGGGCGAAGCTGATCGACAGCGGGTCGATCAGCAGCCCCATGTCGACCATGCCGGGGATGAACTCGTAGAGGTGCACGGCCCGCCGGCGCTCCTCCTCCCCGAACCCGATCAGCTCGAAGAACCCCAGCACCGCCACGGCGAACGAGGCGAGGGACATGGCCACGCCCAGCAGATGGCCCCAGCGGTTCGTGAACCGGCCGAACGCCAGCAGGATGAACGCCCCGACGAGCGGGAAGGCGATCATCAGCCAGGACAGTCCGATCACGCCGCCGGTGTGCTGGGCGATCTCAGCGATATGAGATTCCACCAGTCACCTCTTAGTACTTCAGCAGGTTGGCGTCGTCGACGGACGCGGACCTGCGGGTTCGGAAGATCGTCACGATGATGGCCAGGCCGACGACGACCTCGGCCGCGGCCACCACCATCACGAAGAACGCGATGATCTGGCCTTCCAGGTTGCCGACCTGCCTGGAGAAGGTGACGAAGGCGAGGTTGCAGGCGTTGAGCATGAGCTCCACGCACATGAACACCACGATCGCGTTGCGCCGGATGAGCACGCCCATCGCGCCGATGGCGAACAACAACCCGGAAAGGATCAGGTAGTGCGTGGTCACTTGGTCACCCCGTTGCTCTCGTCGGCGTCGGTGTCCGCGCCGTCGTCATCGGCCCGGTGCTTGATGGCCGCGGCGAGTTTGGGGTCATCGGGCAGGTGGCCGTGCTCGACGTCGTAGCGCGCGATGTAGCGGTTGACCGAGGACTCCGCGACCGACCCGTCCGGCAGCAGCGCGGGCATGTCGATGGCGTTGTTCCTGGCGTAGGTGCCGGGGCCGGGCAGCGGCGACGGGCGGTCGCCCTGGAACCGGGCGCGGGACAGGTCTTTCTGCGTGGCCTTCTCGGTGAGCTGTTCGCGGTGCGCCAGCACCATCGCGCCGAGCGCGGCGGTGATCAGCAGCGCCGAGGTGATCTCGAACGCGAAGACGTACTTGGTGAACAGCAGCAGCGCGATGGAGCGGATGTAGCCGCCCTGCGCCGTGGCCTGCGCCAGCCCGACCTGGTCGCCGAAGAACGCGTTGCCGATGGCGAGGATGATCAGCGTCACGAATCCGAGCGCCGCGATGGAGGCCCAGAAACGCTGGCCCTTCAGCGTCTCGACGAAGGAGTCGGACGAGTCCACGCCGACGAGCATGAGCACGAACAGGAACAGCATCATGATCGCGCCGGTGTAGACGATGATCTGCACCGCGGCCAGGAAGGGCGCGTCCTGCACGGCGTACAGGACGGCCAGGCAGAGCATCACGGTGCCGAGCATCAGCGCGGAGTAGACGGCCTTCCGGTTGAAGACCACGCCGAGCGCGGCGCCGACGGAGACGACGGCGAGCACCCAGAAAGTGATGGTCTCACCCATTGGTCCGTCCCAGGCGGTAGTAGTCCTCTTCGGTCTCGCCGAGCCGCATCGGGTGCGGAGGCTGCTCCATGCCCTGGGTCAGCGGCGCGAGGAGCATCTCCTTGGTGTAGATGAGGCTCTCGCGGCTGCTGTCGGCGAGTTCGTACTCGTTCGTCATGGTGAGCGCGCGGGTCGGGCAGGCCTCGATGCACAGGCCGCACAGGATGCACCGCAGATAGTTGATCTGGTACGTGCGCCCGTAACGCTCGCCCGGCGAGAAGCGCTCCTCGTCGGTGTTGTCCGCGCCCTCGACGTAGATCGCGTCGGCCGGACACGCCCAGGCGCACAGCTCGCACCCAATGCACTTCTCCAGCCCGTCAGGCCAGCGGTTGAGCTGGTGACGCCCGTGGAAGCGCGGAGCCGTCGGCTTCTTCTCCTCCGGGTAGTTCGTCGTGACGGGCTTCTTGAACATCGTATGGAAGGTGACCCCGAAGCCCTTGACGGGGTTCAGCCAATCAGTTAGTCCCACTGGGAATCTCCTTGTGCTGCACCCCGTGGTAGTGCGGCAGATCGAGCGGCGGCACCGGGAAGCCGCCCGCCACCGGCTCCTTGGACAGTTCCTCGAACTCGGCCTCCACCTGGGCCTTCCTGGCCTCCCTGCGCCGCTGGTTGACGGTGTCGAACCGCATCCAGATGGCCAGCGCCCCGATCACGATCACCGCGCCGAGCCCGATGCCGATCATCCGGTCGCCCTCGTTGATCACGACGTTGCGCACCGCGGCCACCAGCAGGATCCACGCCAGGTTCACCGGGATCAGCACCTTCCAGCCCAACGCCATGAGCTGGTCGTACCGGACGCGCGGCAGCGAGGCACGCACCCACACGATGAAGCTGAAGGTCAGCACGAACTTGATGAAGAACCACAACACCGGCAGCCAGCCGACGTTCGCGCCGTCCCACAGCGAGATCGGCCACGGGGCCCGCCAGCCGCCCAGGAACAACGTCACCGCGATGCCGGAGGCGGTGAACGTGTGCAGATATTCGCCCATCATGATGAGGGCGAACTTCAGCGACGAGGAATATTCGGTCTGGAAGCCGCCGACCAGCTCGCCCTCGCCCTCGGGCAGGTCGAACGGGATGCGCGCGGCCTCGCCGAACATGCAGACCACGTAGATCAGGAACGACGGGATCAGCAGCACCGCGAACCACGTCTGCTCCTGCGCCGCGACGATCTCCGACGTCGACAGCGTGCCCGCGAACAGGAAGATGGCCACGAACGACAACCCCATGGCGATCTCGTACGAGACCACCTGGGCCGCCGACCGCAGCCCGCCCAGCAGCGCGTACGGCGAGCGCGACGACCACCCGGCCAGCACCACGCCGTAGACCGAGACCGCGCCCATGGCGAGCATGAACAACACCGCCACCGGCAGGTCGACCAGCTGCAGCGGCGTCTGCACGCCGAACAGGTTGACCATCGGCGCGAACGGCACGATCGAGAAGGCCAGGAACGCGGGCACCACCATGATGACCGGCGCCAGCAGGTAGAGGACCTTGTCGACGGTCCGCGGGAAGAGGTCCTCCTTCAGTCCCATCTTCAGGCCGTCGGCCACGGTCTGCAGCAGACCGAACTTGCCGGCCCGGTTGGGGCCGTAGCGGTGCTGCATCCGCGAGATCAGCTTGCGCTCGTACCAGACGCCGAACAGGACGCTCAGCATCAGGAAGACGAACAGCATCACGGCCTTGATGATGGTGATCCACAGCGGGTCCTTGCCGAAGTCGGCGAGGGTGGGATCGGCCGCGAGAAGGTGCATCATGAGGCGCTCCCGATCGTGACGATGTCGCCGGCCACCGCTCGCAGGTCACGCGTGACCGAGCAGCCGCCGGAGTTGGCCGGCACCCAGACCACGCGTTCCGGCAGGTCGGCGACGCGCACCGGCAGCGTGACGGTGTCGGCGCCCGTGCCGCCGATGACGAGCTTGTCGCCGTCGGCGACGCCGATCTCGGCGGCGGTGACCGCGCTGACCAGCGCCTCGGCCTCGCGGGCGGTGCCCGCGAGGTAGGGCTCGCCGTCCTGCAGCCTGCCCTCGTCGAGCAGCAGGTGCCAGGTGGCCAGCAGGGCCTCACCGGCCGCGGGGGCGACCTGGGCGCGGGTGGCGGTGTGCGGGGCGGTGACGCGGCTGCCGCGCCAGGCGCCCAGCCCCGACAGCTCCCGCCGCACGGCCTTGGCGTCGGGCAGGCCGAGGTGCACGTCCATCCGGTCGGCCAGGTTGCCGATCACCGCGAGGTCGGACTGCAGTCCGGGCACCTTGAGCGGCGCCTCGAACGAGCGGCCCCTGCCCTCCCAGTTGACGAACGTGCCGCCCTTCTCCTGGACGGCGGCGACGGGCAGCACCACGTCGGCGCGGTCGGTGACGGCGCTGGCGCGGATCTCCAGGCTGACGATGAACGGCGTGCGCTCGAGCGCGTCGAGCGCCGCCGCGGGGTCGGGCAGGTCGTAGGGGTCGACGCCGCCGACGACCAGCGCGTCCAGCTCGCCCTCGTGGGCGGCGGCGAGGATGCCGGCGGTGTCGCGGCCCGGCCCGGCGGGCAGCGAGGCCACGTTCCACGCCCTGGCGACCTCGGCCCTGGCCGTCTCGTCGTCGGCCGGGCGGCCGATCGGCAGCAGGTTGGGCAGCGCGCCCGCCTCGACCGCGCCGCGCTCGCCGGCCCTGCGCGGGACCCAGGCGAGCCGGGCGTCGGAGACGTTGGCCAGCCGGATCAGGGCGGAGAACGCGCCGGGCACGGTGGCCAGGCGCTCGCCCGCGAGCACGATCGTGCCCGCGGCCAGCGTGCCGAGCAGGTCCCCGATGGCGTCGGCCTCGGCGCCGGGAGCGGTGCGGATGAGCCTGCCGCCCATCTTGGCCAGGCCGGGCGACGCGAACGGCGCGATCGCGGTGACCTTGAGCCCCTTCTTCATCCACGCCTTGCGCAGGCGCAGGAAGACGATCGGCGACTCCTCCTCGGGCTCGAACCCGACGAGCAGCACGTGCGGGGCGTTCTCGAGGTCGGCGTACTTGATCTCGATGCCCTTGCCGGCCACCGCGTGGGCCAGGAACTGCGCCTCCTCGGCGGAGTGCGGCCTGGCGCGGAAGTCGATGTCGTTGCTGTTCAGGGCGATCCTGGCGAACTTGGCGTAGGCGTAGGCGTCCTCGACCGTGGCCCGGCCGCCGACCAGCACGCCGGCCCTGCCGCGTGCCCTGGCCAGGCCCTCGGCGGCCACCGACAGCGCCTCGGGCCACGAGGCGGGCACGAGCACGCCCTCCTCGTTGCGGACCAGCGGCGTCTTCAGCCGGTCGGGCTGCTGCGCGTAGGTGAACGCCCAGCGGCCCTTGTCGCAGTTCCACTCCTCGTTCACCTGCGGGTCGTTGCCCGCCAGGCGGCGGGTGACCCGGCCGCGCCGGTGGTCGGTGCGCATGCTGCAGCCGGAGGCGCAGTGCTCGCACGCGCTCGGCGTGGACACCAGGTCGAACGGGCGGGCCCTGAACCGGTAGGCGGCGCCGGTCAGCGCGCCGACCGGGCAGATCTGCACCGTGTTGCCGGAGAAGTAGGAGTTGAACGGCTTGCCGTCGGCCGTGCGCACCTGCTCCTTGGCGCCGCGCTCGAAGAACTCGATGAGCGGGTCACCGGCGATCTGGTCGGAGAAGCGGATGCAGCGCGCGCACTGCACACAGCGCTCGCGGTCGAGCAGCACCTGCGTCGACAGCGGCAGCGGCTTGGGGAAGGTGCGCTTCTGCTCCTGGAACCGGGACTCGCCGCGGCCGTTGGACATGGCCTGGTTCTGCAGCGGGCACTCACCGCCCTTGTCGCAGACCGGGCAGTCGAGCGGGTGGTTCAGCAGCAGGAACTCCATGGCCGCGCGCTGCGCCTTCTCGGCCACCGGCGAGGTGAGCTGCGTCTGCACCACCATGCCCTCGGCGACCTCGATCGCGCACGACGGCTGCGGCTTGGGGAAGCCGCGGCCGTTGCCCGCGTCGGGGATGTCGACCAGGCACTGCCGGCAGTTGGCCGCCGGATCGAGCAGCGGGTGGTCGCAGAACCGCGGGATCTGGATGCCCAGCAGCTCGGCGGCCCTGATGATCAGAGTGCCCTTGGGGACACTGACCTGGAACCCGTCGATGGTCAGGGTCACCAGGTTCGTTTCGGTCTCTACGACGGTCACTGCTCACCCCAGAGAGTGGACTTCTTCGGGTCGAACGGGCAGCCGCCGATCTCGAAGTGCTTGAGGTACTCATCGCGGAAGTACTTCACCGAGGAGTGGATCGGGCTGGTGGCGCCGTCCCCCAGCGCGCAGAACGACCGGCCCAGGATGTTGTCCGCGATGTCGGTGATCGTGGCCAGGTCGTCCTCGGTGCCCTGGCCCGCCTCCAGCCGCTTGAGCACCTGCTTGAGCCAGTAGGTGCCCTCGCGGCACGGCGTGCACTTGCCGCACGACTCGTGGGCGTAGAACTCCGTCCAGCGCAGCACCGTACGGACCACGCAGGTGGTCTCGTCGAAGATCTGCAGGGCGCGGGTGCCGAGCATCGAGCCCTTGGCGCCGACCGCCTCGAAGTCGAGCGGCACGTCGAGGTGCTCGTCGGTGAAGATCGGCGTGGAGGAGCCGCCCGGGGTCCAGAACTTGATCCGGTGCCCGGCGCGGATGCCGCCGGCCATGCTGAGGAGCTCGCGCAGCGTGATGCCGAGCGGCGCTTCGTACTGGCCGGGCCGGGTGACGTGGCCGCTCAGCGAGAAGATGCCGAAGCCCTTGGACTTCTCGGTGCCCATCCCGGCGAACCAGTCGGCGCCGTTGCCGATGATGGAGGGAACACTGGCGATCGACTCCACGTTGTTCACCACAGTGGGCGAGGCGTAGAGGCCCGCCACGGCCGGGAACGGAGGCTTGAGCCGCGGTTGACCCCTGAAGCCCTCGAGCGAGTCGAGCAGCGCCGTCTCCTCGCCGCAGATGTAGGCGCCCGCGCCGCTGTGCACGACCAGCTCCAGGTCATATCCGGAGCCGAGGATGTCGGCGCCGAGATATCCCTTCGCGTACGCCTCCCGCACGGCCGCCTGCACCCGCCTGATCACGTGCAGCACCTCGCCGCGCACATAGATGAAGGCGTGGTTGGCCCGGATCGCGTACGACGTGATGATGACGCCCTCGACCAGCGCGTGGGGGTTGGCCATCATCAGCGGGATGTCCTTGCAGGTGCCCGGCTCCGACTCGTCGGCGTTGACGACGAGATAGTGCGGCTTGCCGTCCCCCTGCGGGATGAACCCCCACTTCATGCCGGTCGGGAAGCCCGCGCCGCCGCGGCCGCGCAGCCCGGAGTCCTTGACGGCCTGGATGACGGCGTCGGGCTCCATGCCCAGCGCCTTCTTGGCCGCCTCATATTCGCCGTAGCCGTCGAGGGTGAAAGAGTCGGGCTGGTCCCATTTCGCGGTCAGGACCGGGGTGAGAGTGACGCTCATGCCTCAGGGGCCTTCCATCCGTTGGCCTTGGCGACCTTCAGGCCCTCCAGCGAGGGGCCGGCGGCCGACGGGCCGTCACCGGCCAGATCGTCGGGCAGGCCCGCGAGCACGCGCGAGGCTTCCTTGAAGGTGCAGAGCTTCTTCGGGCCGCGCGTGGGCCGCACGTCCTTGCCGTCGCGCAGGTCGTCGACGAGCTGCTTGGCCGACTCGGGCGTCTGGTTGTCGAAGAACTCCCAGTTGACCATCATGACGGGGGCGAAGTCGCAGGCCGCGTTGCACTCGAGACGCTCCAGCGAGACCTTGCCGTCGGGAGTCGCCTCGTCGTGGCCGACGCCGACGTGCTCCGAGAGCTCCTCCCAGATCTGGTCGCCGCCCATGACCGCGCACAGCGCGTTGATGCAGACGCCGACGTGATAGTCGCCGGCCGGCTTGCGCTTGTACATGGTGTAGAAGGTCGCGACGCCGGTGACCTCGGCCTTGCTGATGCCGAGCATCTCGGCACAGAACTCCTGCCCGTGGTCGGAGACGTAGCCGTCCTCCGACTGCACGAGGTGGAGCAGCGGCAGCAGCGCCGACCGCGTCTTCGGGTAGCGCCCGATGATCTCCTTGGCGTCCCGTTCGAGACGCTCACGGACATCCGGTGAATACGTCACGCGTCCTCCTCCGTCGGACACGTGACATACGTGCTGTGTCCCATTGTTCGTTCGCTGCGCTCACTCACCTGTCCACACCTCCCATGACAGGGTCGATAGACGCCACCGCGGCGATCACGTCGGCGACCTGGCCGCCCTCGGCCATCGCGGGGAAGCCCTGCAGGTTGCAGAAGGACGGCTCGCGGAAGTGCACGCGGTAGGGGCGCGTGCCGCCGTCGCTGACCACGTGCGCGCCGAGCTCGCCCTTGGGCGACTCGATGCTGGCGTACGCCTGCCCGGCCGGCACCCTGAAGCCCTCGGTCACCAGCTTGAAGTGGTGGATGAGGGCCTCCATCGAGGTGCCCATGATGTGGGCGATGTGGTCGGGCGAGTTACCGAACCCGTCGGGGCCGAGCGCGAGCTGCGCGGGCCAGCCGATCTTCTTGTCCTCGATCATCACCGGGTCGCCCTTGAGCGGCCCCGCGATGCGGTCGAGCGCCTGCTCGACGATCTTGAGGGACTCCTCCATCTCCTTCATCCGGACGAGATAGCGCGAGTAGACGTCGCACCCACGCTCGGTGGGGACGTCGAACTCGTACGTCTCGTAGCCGCAGTAGGGCTGCGACTTGCGCAGGTCCCACGGCAGGCCCGCGGCGCGCAGGATCGGGCCGGTGATGCCCAGCGCCATGCAGCCGGTCAGGTCGAGGTAGGCGACGTCCTGGGTGCGGCGAACGTAGACCGGGTTCTCGTCGAGGAGCTTGCGGATGTCCTTGATCCGCTTGGGCATCTCCTTGAGGAACTCGCCGACCTTGTCGACCGCGCCCGCGGGCAGGTCGACGCTCACGCCGCCCGGCCGGATGTAGGCGTGGTTCATGCGCAGGCCGGTGATGTACTCGAACAGGTCCATGACCATTTCGCGGTCACGGTAGCCGAACAGGAACGGCGTGGTCGCGCCCAGCTCCATGCCGAACGTGCCCATGGCCACCAGGTGCGAGGCGATGCGGTTGAGCTCCATCATCATCACGCGGATGGCCTGCGCCCGGTCAGGGATGCGGTCCTCGACGCCGAGCAGCTTCTCCACGCCCAGGCAGTAGGCGGTCTCGTTGAAGATCGGCGAGAGGTAGTCCATGCGGGTCACGAACGTGGTGCCCTGCGTCCACGTCCGGTATTCCATGTTCTTCTCGATGCCGGTGTGCAGGTAGCCGATGACGCCGCGCGCCTCGGTGACCGTCTCACCGTCGAGGGTCAGGACCAGCCGCAGCACGCCGTGCGTGGACGGGTGCTGCGGGCCCATGTTGACGACCAGGCGCTCGTCCTGCGAGTCGCGCACGCCGGACACGACCTGGTCCCAGTCGGCCCCGGTGACCGAGTAGACCTTGCCCTCGGTCGCCTCGTCATAAGCCGTGCTCACGCGTACGACCTCCTGTGATCGGGCGAGGGAATGGTGGCGCCCCGGTATTCCACGGGGATGCCGCCCAGCGGGTAGTCCTTGCGCTGCGGGTGGCCGTCCCAGTCGTCCGGCATCATGATCCGGGTCAGGCCCGGATGGCCGTCATAGATGATGCCGAAGAAGTCGTACGTCTCCCGCTCATGCCAGTCATGACCAGGGTAAACGCCTACGGTGGATGGAATGTGCGGGTCGTCGTCGGGGCAGGCGGCCTCGACGCGTACGCGCCTGTTGTGGGTGATCGAGCACAGGTGGATGACCGAGTGCAGTTCCTCGCCCGTCAGGTGCGGGTAGTGCACGCCGGACACGCCGAGCGAGAGCTCGAAGCGCAGCGCCGGGTCGTCACGCAGCTTCTGGCACACCTCGACCAGCCGCTCCCGCTTGACGTGCAGGGTGAGCTCGCCGCGGTCGACGACGACCCGCTCGATCGCGTCGTCGAGCGCGAGCGCGTCGACGATCTCGTCGAAGTAGCCGCCGTACGGGCGGGGCGTCGAGATCTGGGGCTGCCGGCGTACGACGAGGCCGCCGTAGCCGGAGGTGTCGCCGGAGTCCGCGGCCCCGAACATGCCGCGCCTGGCGACGGGCGTCTCGGGCACCGCGGGGACCTGGGCCTCAGGCGTCTGCCCGCTGTCCGGGCTGCCAGGGAGGTTGTCGGGCGAGGTCACTTCGATGCCCCCTGGTCGATCAGCGGCAGCGTACGCAGCGCCTGCAGTTCGAGCTCGTCGATCTGCTTGGCGCGGTGCGCGCCGAACTTCATGTTCTGGATCTTGTCGTGCAGCTTCACGATCGCGTCGATCAGCATCTCGGGCCGCGGCGGGCAGCCGGGCAGGTAGATGTCGACCGGAACGATGTGGTCGACGCCCTGCACGATGGCGTAGTTGTTGAACATGCCGCCGCTGGAGGCGCACACGCCCATGGAGATGACCCACTTGGGCTCGGCCATCTGGTCGTAGATCTGGCGCAGCACGGGAGCCATCTTCTGCGAGACCCGCCCGGCGACGATCATGAGGTCGGCCTGGCGAGGAGACGCCGAAGCGCGCTCCATGCCGAAGCGCGCCAGGTCGTAGTGGGGGCCACCGGTGGCCATCAGCTCGATGGCGCAGCAGGCGAGGCCGAACGTGGCCGGCCACACGGAGCTCTTACGCGCCCATCCGGCGGCCGCCTCGACGGTGCTGAGGATGAACCCGCTGGGGAGTTTCTCTTCAAGTCCCATTTTCAGTCCCAGTCCAGACCCTTGCGGCGCCACACGTACGCGTAGGCGGCGAGCACGGTGACGATGAACAGCAGCATCTCCACCAGGGCGAACAGCCCCAGGCCCGGGGCGATCGCCTGGCCCGCGTCGTTCAGCTCCGGCGCGAACGAGACCGCCCACGGATAGAGGAAGATGATCTCGATGTCGAACACGATGAAGAGCATCGCGGTGACCATGTACTTGAGCGGGAACCGTCCGCCACCGACCGGCTGGGGCGTCGGCTCGATGCCGCATTCGTAGGCGTCAAGCTTGGCGCGGTTCCAGCGCTTGGGGCCGGTGAAGGGAGCGATGGCGACCGAGAAGATCGCGAAGCCCCCCGCGAGAACGGCGAGCACCAGGATGGGCACGTAAAGGTCCATCGCTACGCCTCCTCTGGAGTCGCCGCGCGCGCGGGCGCGCAGCCGGATCTGTCAGTTGTGAGATTCATGCTGGTGGCGCGACCTTCGAGAGTGCGTTTATGATCTTGTCCGACGCATCGCCTCGCCGGTCGGTGAGATTACCAAGGAGTTTGAGCGCGAAGCGCATCAGCCTCGGGTGGGGAAGCCCGTGCCTGGTGCCGAAGCGCATCACGCCCGGCTTCCCGATCGCCTCGACGAACCATCTGCCGAGAGTGAAGTAACCACCGTATGCGTCTTTCAGCACGCGGGGGTAAGTCCGCAGGGTCCGCTCGCGCTGCGCGGGAGTGGTGCCCCTGAGGGCCTTTGCGATGATCTCGGCGGCGATCTCGCCGGTCTCCATGGCGTACGCGATGCCCTCGCCGTTGAACGGGTTGATCGAGCCGCCGGAGTCGCCCACCAGCATCAGGCCGCGCGTGTAGTGCGGCTGCCTGTTGAAGGCCATCGGGAGCGCGGCGCCGCGGATGGGCGCCGTCATGTTCTCCTCGGTGAAGCCCCAGTCGGCCGGCATCGACCGGCACCAGCGCCTGAGCAGGTCGCGGTAGTCGATGTTCTTGAACTGGGCGCTGGTGTTGAGCAGGCCGAGCCCCACGTTGGCGGTGCCGTCGCCGACGCCGAACACCCAGCCGTAGCCGGGCAGCAGCGTGTCGCCGTCCCACAACTCCAGCCACGTCTCCAGGTAGTCGTCGTCGTGGCGGGGGCTCTCGAAGTAGGTGCGCACGGCCACGCCCATCGGGCGGTCCTCGCGCTTGTGCAGGCCCATGCCGAGGGCGAGGCGGGTGCTGTTGCCGTCGGCGGCCACGACCACGCGCGACCGGAACGTCCGGCCGTCCTTGGTGGTCACGCCGACGATGTGGCCGCTGCGGTCGTCGAGCACCGGGCCGGTGACGGTGACGCCCTCCATGAGGCGCGCGCCCATCTTCACCGCGGTGGCCGCGACGATCTGGTCGAAATCCTGCCGGGTGCGTACGAGCCCGAAGTCGGGGAACCGCTCCAGCCGGGGCCAGTCGAGCTCGAACCGCAGGCCACCGCCCACGACGCGCAGGCCCTTGTTCCTGACCCAGCCGGGGGCGTCGATGTCGACCCCCATGTTGAGCAGCTGCTTGACCGCCCGCGGCGTCAGGCCGTCGCCGCAGACCTTCTCGCGGGGGAACCTGGTCTTCTCCAGGAGCAGCACGTCGAGGCCGGCCTGGGCGAGGTAGAAGGCGGCTGCGGAGCCGGCCGGGCCGGCGCCGACGACGATGACATCAGCGTCGGCTGTGCCCCTGGTCGCGTCAGCGCCACTCTGTCGGCTTCGCTCTCTCGGGATGAGCTCCTGCGCTTGAGGTCGGGCTGCTGGCACGGTCACTGGACTGTCCTGTCCTACACGCTCGAAGGCCTTGGGGTGTCGCGCCTTCGTTCCTTTGTGAACCCCTTCACAAACTTGTCGGCCCGAAGTCTACTGCTTTTCGTACACATAGTGGCAGTCGGGGGGCGCTTCCGGGACACGAGAAGGCCCTTCGTCCTGACGAAGGGCCATTACCTGCGTGCCAGGCGCCGTCAAACGTCGAACTCGTCGTTCCGGACCCCCTTGACGAAGGCCCGCCACTCGCCAGGGGTGAAGACCAGGGCCGGCCCTGAGGGGTCCTTGGAGTCACGGATCACGATCTCCTGGACTCGCTCCTGGCGAACTCGACACACTCACCTGCCGCTGCGCTGAACGAGCTCTTCCGCCAGCCATCCGACAGGACAGGACCGTTCATCGGACGGCGCCCCCTAGCCTCACGCGTCACTGCAGCCACACTACTGCTGAAGGCATTTTCGGCACGCAAAATAACCGATCGGTGACGATTGCTTGGCGAAGTGGTTACTCAAGGCCTGCGAGCGCGCAGATGAACCCGCGCGACTCCTCCTCGCTCATGGCCGCCTCCTCCAGCTCGTTGATGACCAGCGAGTACTGCAGGACCGTTTCCTCATCGTCCGACAGCGTAAAGGAGGGATAGTTCTCGTAGTAGACGACCTCGCCGGAGATGCTCCCTAGCACGGGCACGGAGGGGAAGCCGAACCGCGCGACCTGCACGCCGTGGAGCCCCGCCTCCTCGCGAAGCCGCCGCGGCTCGGCGGCGAGCTTCCGGCGGCGGAGTGTCGGATTGATTTCTCCGACCACTCGGCTCCTCCCAGGGAATTAACTGATTATGCCCATTTCAACTACTGGGCAATCCTCGCCGGGAAGGTTCGCTTTCGTCCCAGAAAGAGGCCCTGCCGCCATCCCCGCGGGACACACCCTCAGGGTAGCCCGCCACGAAGGAATGCGGGGGAAGAAGGGAGGGGCACATCCGGGACTTTCGGGTGCGCGAATGGGCGGATGGCCGGAACCCCATCCGCCCCGTAGCCGCGCCGCATCCCGAAGCGGCACCACCGCTGGGCCACCTGATCACCATCGAGCTCAGGCGGGCTTGAATCCCCTGTGCATGGCGACGATCCCCATCGTGAGATCGCGCCAGGCCACCCGTTCCCAGCCGGCGTCCTGGATCATGCGCGCCAGCGTCGGCTGGTCGGGCCAGTCGCGGATCGACTCCGCCAGATATTCGTAGGAGTCGTCATTGGACCCGAACACCTTGGCCACCTTGGGCAGCAACTTCATCAGATATTCGCGGTAGACCAGGTCGAACGGGGCGAAAGTGACGTGCGAGAATTCGAGGATCACCAGGCGCCCGCCCGGCCTCGTCACCCGCAACATCTCCTTCAGTGCCCCCGTGGTGTCGTGCACGTTGCGCAGCGCCACCGAGATCGTCACCGCGTCGAAGGAGTCGTCGGCGAACGGCAACCGCAGCGCGTCACCCGCGACGAACGGCACCCCCTGCCCCGTCAACGCGTTGCCGCCGTGGCGGCGCACGCCGGTGCGGAGCATGCCGAGCGAGAAGTCGGAGGCGATCGCCCGAGCGCCCAGCGAGGTGAACGCGTCGGTGGAGGTGCCCGTGCCCGCCCCGAGGTCAAGGACGATCTCCCCGGGCCCCGCGTCGACCGCGGCGGCCACCGCCTTGCGCCAGAGCCTGACCTGCCCGAGGGAGATCACATCGTTGACCAGATCGTAACGCCGGGCGGTGCGATCGAACATCGCGGCGACCTCGTCCGGCTGTTTGTCCAACTGAGCGCGCGTCATGCCCACACCATATGGCCATCGCAACATTCAACGGAAAGTATCCACTTCATTACGCAACGTCTGCTAGAAATTGGCGAATGCTTGCCCGTCTCGCCCTCGCGGCGATCATCGCCTCGGCCCCCACCGCGCACCCTCGTGTCGTGCTGGCCGACCCGATCGACAGCACTCCCCACGTGCTCGACGGCATCGTCAACGCCATCGCCGTCGTGGGCCGCACCGTCGTGGTCGGCGGCGCGTTCAGCGAGGTCGCCGACGCCGCCCGCACCACCACCTATCCGCGCTCCAACGTGTTCGCCTACGACCTGGCCACCGGCCGGGTCCTGGAGGACTTCGCGCCCGTCGTCCCCGGCGCGGTCCACGGCCTGGCCGCGGGCGAGCGCGGCACCGTCTACGTGGGCGGCCGGTTCCACGGCGTCAACAACGGGCCGTCCAGGGCGCTGGCCAAGCTCCGCCTCTCCGACGGCGCTCTGGTGCCCGGCTTCGCACCGCGCATCGGCGGCGGCACGGTGACCACACTGGCCCGCCAGGGTTCCAAGCTGTACGTCGGCGGCGACTTCGTCAGCCCGCGCACCGCGCTGGCCAGGCTCGACGCGGTCACCGGCGCGGCCGACCCCGACTTCGCCATCACGCCAGGCAAGCCGCTGACCAGGCAGGTGAAGGTCTACGCACTGGCCGTCTCGCGCGACAGGCTCGCCGTGGACGGCACGTTCACCACGCTCGACGGCGCGTCCAGGCCGCAACTCGGGCTGATCGACGTCAGCGGGCGCGTGGCCAGGGTCACTCCGTGGCGGACCGACGTGTACGCGCGCACGTGCATGGCCGCGTTCCCGTCGTACGTGCGCGGCCTCGACTTCTCCCCCGACGGCCGCTATTTCGCGGTGGTCACCACGGGAGGCCCGAGGGCCGGCATGTGCGACACGACCGCCAGATTCGAGACCTACGCCAAGGGCTCGCGCATCAAGCCGACCTGGGTCAACAGCACGGGGGGCGATTCGCTCTACGCGGTCTCGGTGACGGGGGCGGCGGTCTATGTGGGCGGGCACCTGCGCTGGCTGGACAATCCGCGGGGCCGCGACTCCGCCGGCCCTGGAGCGGTGTCACGGCCCGGCATCGGCGCCATTCATCCGCGTACGGGAAAGGCCCTGAGTTGGAATCCGACGCGCGAGCGCGGGATCGGCGTGAAGGCGTTTTACGCGCATCCCACCGGACTACTTGTCGGTAGCGACACAACGAGACTCGGACGGGAGTACCATGCCCGGATTGGCATGTTCCCCCTGCCCTAGTCGTCGTGCGGCTTCGGCCGGTCGACCCTGTCGCTGATGCGGGCACTCACGGCATCACGCTGCCTGGAGAGCAGGACGTAGCTGGCTATGCCGCTGATCAAGAATGAGCAGACGATCAGCACCAGCGGGTTACTCAGTCCGAGCAGCCACAGCACACCCAGGGTCACCAGAAACAGGCCGATCCGCGACGCGGTGTAAACGAGAACGGGACGCACGGGTTCGAGGTTACTCGGACCCGTGGCGCGGTCGCTCTTCGCATCAGACGCGAGCACTGCTACTGTCCCAGTCAGGGAGTTTCGTAAAGAAACACCCACGAGAGCCCCAAAGAGGCTCTATCATATAACAATCGGGCAGTCAGCTGATAACAACCCGTGATCTTTGCAGAAAACCACGGATAAATCAGGCTTCGCTCGACACACTGGTTACCTGTCCGCCCGCTGGCAGGAAGCGGGATGCGAGGGGGAGAGATTGGTGGAGAGTAGCAGCGAGCGTCTGCTGACCCCAGGAGAGGTTGCCGCCCTCTTCCGGGTAGACCCAAAGACGGTTACGCGCTGGGCTGCGGCAGGCCGCATCAGCAGTATCCGCACCCCCGGAGGGCACCGGCGCTTCCGCGAGTCGGAAGTCCACGCCCTTCTCCGAGGCGAGGACGTTCTCACGGCCGACAGGCCGGCAGGTGAGTCCCCGCGCGTCTGACGTTCCGTCCAGTCGGTGATCCTGTCCGCCAGGATCACCGCGGACGGGATCGACTTGTTGCGTGCTTCCCGGCCACACTTCCGTACGGTGAGCACGGGACGGCGCCATCCGCCGACCGTGGCTGGCGCCTGTCCGTCCTTTCCCCCTCAGGCGCCTTCCTGCTCGGCCTTGAAGGCCAGGAACTCGCGTTCCAGATCGTCGTTCTCCTCTTCCCAGCGCCGGCGGCGCTCGGACGCCTCCTCCTCCGTCAACGACTCGGGCAGGAACGTCTCGTAATCGGGATCATCGGGCTGGAGCTCCACGTACGCGTTACCGATCAGCCGACCGTCCTCGCTGGTCAGGCTCTGCGGCACGCGTAGCGTCCCGTCCGCGAGCCGGATGACGTACATGGTGGACCACCTAGATTCCGTAGCGCCGGTTGAAGAACAGCATGACGTCGAGCGCCATCCGCGTGTCGCCCCCGAGCATGTCCACCAGGGCGGGACGCTGGCGGGAGGCGATGGCGGCGAAGGCGTCGGCGAAGAACTCCTTGCGTCCCAGCCCGCCTCCCTGGCGGTGGAACGTCGAGGCCAGCACCGGCATGGCCGTCTCGTAGAGCTGCATGAACTCGGGCGAGTCCGAGACCCACTCGCCGTGCGCCGAGTCGACGTCGTCGATGGCGTGGCCCACCTCGTGCATCATCACGTCAGGAGTGGGCGAGGGGCGGTCGCCCACCACGATCTTGCGGTCGCCGTACGCACCCGCGCAGATGTCCCAGGTCGCGCGGCCAGACGGTAAGGGGGCGCCGCGTAAGTAGCCCATGTCGTCGAGATCGGGCACGCCTCCCTGGCCGACGTAGATGCCTTCGAGGCCGGCCGCGAGCTTGTCCTTGAGCCCGTCGGGCAGCCGGGCCAGGCTCTCCACCGCGTGGACGACCTCGGGGGACGGCGGCCCTCTCCGGACGTCCCACTGCCGGTGCAGGATCTGCTCCAGCTTGCCGCAGTGGCGTAAACCGTCGCCCATCGAGGGCACGTCGGGCCGGTTCGGCTGCGCTCTGGGCGGCTCCTCGTTGAGCTCGAAGTCGTACCAGGTGTAGCGAGGGCGCTCGGCCACGGCGGCGGGCAGCCGCGCGCGGCGCTCGCGCACCGTGAAGGCGTCCCACGTCACCTGGCGCTCGCGACGGCCCGGCGGCGTCCCCGCCTCCCCGCCAGGCCGGGCCCCGCGCTCCGGACGGTCACCGCCCGGCCATCCCCGCTCCGGCTGCCCGGCGATCGGCCAGACTCCGTGCTCCCGCTGGTCGGCTCCCGGCCACGACCTGCGGTCCGGCTGGTCGGCTCCCGACCACGACCTGCGGTCCGGCTGGTCGGGCCCCGGCCAGGACCGGCGGTCCGGCTGGCCCGCGCCGGGCCAGGCCGACCGCTCCTGGCGGCCGCTGAGCTTGCCGCTGCCCGCCGGACGCCGGCGGTCCGTGCCCTCGCGTTCTCTGGCCGCCGCGCGAGCCTCCCTGCGCCTTTCACGGGCGTTGGACCAGAACGAGCGCTCGGAGTCGGGCGGCGCCTCGCCGCGCCGGGAGAAGAGGTAGGAACCGCGCCGCCACCAACGACCGCGTCGATGCCGGCCCTTGTCATGAGAAAAGGCCATCGCACCTCTCAACGCCGTGAAGCCCATGCAGACCGGCACATCGGGTTCCACCGTACGACGTCGATCTTCCCCTAGTCACCCGAAATGGGACATCAAGCGGCACGATCACGCTGAGGATGGCTTACAGTTCGGGCATGGCAGGTGTTCTTATCGGCCTTGGGCTGCTCGCCTTCTGGCTCTTCTCCCTCTTCGACGTGGTGACCACGCCGGAAGACGAAGTTAGGAACGTACCAAAGGCGCTCTGGATCCTGATCGTCGTGCTGATCCCGCTGCTCGGCGGCCTGGTGTGGATGGCCCGTGGCCGTCCGCGGGCCCCGCGGGCGGCATGGCCCGTCCCCCCGGGCCCCGGCACGCCGAAGGGACCGGACGACGACCCCGACTTCCTCCGCGATCTCGACCGCCGCATGCGCGGTGACGACGTCAGCTAGTCCACGTCGGCGTAGCTGTGCAGGCCCTCGAAGAAGATGTTGACCCCGATCAGGTTGAACAGGAGGCAACCGAACGCCACCAACTGCACGATCGTCGCCGACCTCCCCCGCCAACCGGCCGTCACCCTGGCATGCAGGTAGGCGGCGTAGGCGACCCATGTGATGAACGCCCACACCTCCTTGGGGTCCCAGCCCCAGTAGCGGCCCCACGCGCGGTCGGCCCAGAGGGCGCCCGCGATGACGGCGAACGTCCACACCGGGAAGGCGAACACGATCGCCCGGTGCGCCACCCGCTCCAGGTCGGCGCGGGCCGGCAGCCGCGAAAGCCCGTCGCCGCGCAGCAGGTAGAGCACGCCTGACACTCCCGCGATCATGAACAGGCCGCTGGCGACGATCGCGGCGGAGACGTGGATGGCGATCCAGTACGTGTCGAGCGCCGGCACCACCGGCCCCGCCGTGGTGTAGAAGGCCTTCACCGCGAGGCCGAGACCGAGCGCGACGGTGACCATGACGAAGGAGCCGAGGAAGCGCACGTTGGTGCGCAGCTGGGTGACCAGGAACGCGGTCACGGCGGCGAAGCAGATGGCCACCACGAACTCGTACATGTTGCCCCAGGGCCACCGGTCGGCGGCCAGGCCGCGGGTGGCGATGGCGCCGAGGTTGGCGGCCCAGCCGAGCCAGGCGAGCGCCAGGGCGGCAGTGCCGGCCCTGACCGCGGTTCTCGACTGCGGCGCGCCGTCGTCCAGAGCCGCCGCGGCGACGTCTCCTCCGGGCGCCGTCGCGTCGCCGCCCGCGTCCACGTGGTCGCCGGGGAGCCCTGTGACCGCGTCACGGCCCGGCTCTCCGTCGCCGTTCGTGTCACCGACCGGGGCACCGGCCCTGGCGCCGCTCGGGGCGCCGACCGCGACCGGCTTCCTGGCGGCGAGCGAGCCGGCCGCGGACCGCGCGGCCATGCCGGGACGGGCCCGGCCGAAGGCGAGCTCGATCGCGAACCCGATCATGGCGACGAGGTAGAGCAGGACGGCGGCGACGACGAAAAGGTCGCTCAGCTCGGCGAGTTGCTCAGCGGACATCCTTTTCTCCTGCTGATAGATCCTTGACGATGTCGGCGAACTCCTCGGCGAAGCCCGCCGCGGAGCCCTCTGTGCGGGTCAGGCCGCCCACCTCGACCTTGCCGCCCTCGATCCTGACGAACACCCTGCGCCGCCTGATCATCAGCGACAGGGCGATGGCGACGACGGCGGTGCCGCCCGCCACCAGCGCGGGGATGCGGCCGGGGTCGTAGGCCGTCTGGAGCGTGATCCACTCCTTGACGCCGGTGAACTCGATGGTGCCCACGCCACCCGGCAGGTCGACCGACTGGCCCACGGCCAGCGGCTTGGGCGTGTCGGAGGCCATGAGCAGCGGGTTGAGCTTCTTCATCACCTCGGGCGGCGCCAGCTCGTAGACCGACTGGGGCCGTCCCGAGCGCACGCCCAGGTCACCGGAGAACGCTCCGAGCACCTGCACCTCGGGGTTGAGCTCGCCGGGGAAGGCGGAGGCGTGGCTGCCGTCGGTCAGCGGCACGCTCGTGGGCAGGAACCGCAGCAGGAAGCCCAGCTGCTCCGGCTGCGCGTCGGGCGCCTTGACCACGCATCCCGAGGTCATCGTGGCCTTGTCCTCGATGAGGCACGGGACGGGCCCTTCAAAGGCCACCTGACCCTTGCCGTCGGTCACCTTGAAGACGGGGGCGTAGCCGTTGCCGATCAGATAGGTCTGGGTGCCGCCGACGTCGAGGGGCTCGTTGACCTTGAGCTCGTAGTCGCGGGCGGGCGCCTCGGGCGAGTCGTTGACCTTCAGGCGGGCCGCGTAGTCGAGCACCTGGCCCTTCCTCTCGCCCGTGACCTGGTAGGAGACCTTGAGGTCGGCCAGCTGGAAGGAGAACGGCTCCAGCGACTCGGCCGACACCTGGCTGCCGGGCATGAACCGGTCGTAGGCGGCCACCGTGTTGGCGAACCCGTCGCCCTCGACGACCAGGACGTTGCCGCGGTAGCCGAAGAGCGAGCCGGCGCCGATCGCGACCAGGATGCCGAGCAGGGCGACGTGGAAGAACAGGTTGCCCGTCTCGCGCAGGTAGCCCTTCTCCGCCGACACCCAGCCGTCGCCGGTGGCGACGCGGAAACGCATCCTGCGTAGCCGCCGGGCGGCCTGCTCGACCGTGAGGTCGCCGTCGAACGTGGCGGAGTGGGGCAGCCTGGACGGCCGTTTCGGCGCGGCGGGCGGCTTGCGTCGCAACTCGCGCAGGTAGGTCGTGGTGCGCGGGACGATGCAGCCGATGAGCGAGGTGAACAGCAGCAGGTAGACGGCGGCGAACCAGGTCGAGCCGAACACGTCGAAGAGCTGGAACCTGTCGTACCACTCGGCCAGGGCCGGGTTCTGCTCGTAGAGCGTGGCCACCTTGCCGGGCTCGACGCCGCGCTGCGGCACCACCGAGCCGGGCACGCTGGCGAGGGCCAGCAGGAACAGCAGGATCAGCGCCGTCCGCATCGAGGTGAGGGTGCGCCATCCCCAGCGCAGCCAGCCCACCGGCCCGAACCCGGCCGGTCCGGGCGTGCGCGGCTTCTCCAGCTCCTGGACGCTCATCAGATCACCGGCTCGAAGGCGCCGATCAGACCCTGCATGGCCGCGATCATCTCTCCCCAGAGCCCGGTCACGAGCAGCACGCCGACGGCCACCATCATGCCGCCGCCGATCCTGGTGATCAGGCGCGAGTGTTTGCGGATGGCACGGAACGTACGCAGGGCTTTGCTGTAGGCGAGCGCCGCCCCCACGAAGGGCAGCCCGAGCCCGAGTGCGTACGCGACCGCGAGCAGCGCTCCGCGCCCGGCGCTGCCCTCGTTGAGCCCGAGCGCCAGCACGACGGCCAGCGTGGGCCCGATGCACGGCGTCCACCCGAGCCCGAACACCACCCCGAGCAGCGGCGCGCCCGCCAGCCCCGCGGACGGCACCCGGTGGATGCGCACGTCGCGCATCAGGCCGGGCACGACGCCCAGGAACGCGAGCCCCAGCAGGATGGTGAGCACGCCGAGCACCCGCGTGATGATCTCGGAGTTGCCGAGCATGACCGACCCGAGCCCGCCGAACAGCGCCCCGCTGAGCACGAAGACCAGCCCGAACCCGGCCACGAACAGGACCGTGCCGAGCACCAGCCGCCCGCGTCTTGGGTCGGCGCTCATGCCGGTCACGTAGGACAGGTAGCCGGGCACCAGCGGCAGCACGCACGGCGACAGGAACGACACCACCCCGGCGAGCACCGCGATCGGCACCGCGAGCAGCAGCGAGCCCGAGGCGACGACGTCATTCATCGCGCACCTTGGTCACCGCGTTGAGCAGGTCGGTGTATTTCACCGCGCCCAGCGCCCTGG
Organism: Nonomuraea sp. B1E8; assembly: GCF_039871515.1. Lineage (NCBI taxonomy): Bacteria > Bacillati > Actinomycetota > Actinomycetes > Streptosporangiales > Streptosporangiaceae > Nonomuraea > Nonomuraea sp. B1E8. Next base: position 1,351,581 of record NZ_JBDPLS010000001.1, read on the forward strand.
CCGCGATCCGGCCCTGCTCGTCGATGATCAGCGTGGACGGGATGGCGGCCGGCGGCACCGTGCCCTGGAAGGCCAGCGCGACCTTGCCGGGCTGGTCGAAGATGTGGGGGTAGCCGGTCTTCTCGGTGCGCTCGAACGCCAGCGCGTCGGCCTGGCGGTCCTTGAAGTCGACGCCGAGAAACTCGACCCCGCTGTCCTTGGTCTTGGCGGCGACCTCCTTGAGCACGGGCGCTTCGGCCCGGCACGGGCCGCACCACGAGGCCCAGAAGTTGAGCACCACGACCTTGCCCTTGTGCGCGGCGAGCGATGCGGTGCCCCCGTCGAGCGTGGGGCCCTCGATCGTGGGCGCCGGCTTTCGCTCGCCCGCCTCGAACACCTGCATCTTCCCGTCGCCCGCGACGAAACGGGTGTCACCCGCCTGCGGCTGGCCGCTCTGGTTGCCCGCGCAGCCGGCGACCGTCGCAGCCAGGAGAACGAGAAGGATGGACTTGGTGCGCACGGAGGAAGATCTCCTTGTACTACAACCGGTAGAGCTTGCAACTCTACCGGCGACGCCGCCCGCCCCGGACATCGGGGAGCGCCTCAGGCTCCGGGGACGGAAGGGCCGGGATCGAGCGAACCGGCCGGCTCGCTGTAGCCCACGCTGACCAGACGATCTCCGTCGAACGTGAACGTGGTGAGGCTGGCCAGCGCGCACTGCCTGCGCCGGGGATCGTGCCAGAGCCTGCGCCGCTCGGCGGCCATCCTGATCGCCCAGATGGGGAGCTGGTGGCTGACGAGCACCGTCTCGTGCCCGCGCGCCGCCGCTCTGGCGTCGTCGATCATCGAGCGCATGCGCTGGACGATGGCCGGATAGGACTCGCCCCATGACGGGCGGAGCGGATTCCAGAAATAGCGGTAGTTGCGCGGGTTGCGCAGCAGCGCCAGGCCGGGCCCCGCCGTACGGCCCTCCAGCAGGTTGCCGGCCTCGATCAGCCGGATGTCCTGCGTGATCTCGAGGCCCAGCTTGTCGGCGAGCGGCGTCGCCGTCTCCATCGCCCGCTCGAGCGGCGAGCTGTAGACGGCGACGATGTCACGGCCGCCGACCGCCTTGGCGACCGTCTCGGCCATGAGCCGGCCGGTCTCCGACAGGTGGTAGCCGGGCAGCCTGCCGTAGAGAATGCCTTTGGGGTTGTGCACCTCACCGTGGCGCAGAAGGTGGACGACGGTCATTTCAGCCATGGTGTGGCACAGCCTATCCGCTCGGCCGCGCCAAGCCACGCGCCGAGCCACTGGAGCCCGCGTCGGCCCGGCGTTCACGCGACGATAAAGTCGCCCCCGAGGGGAGGCGCCGCGTTGAGTCCATGGGCACTCGTCCTCGTTCTGGTCGCCGCCGTCGCCCACGCCTCGTGGAACATCCTCAGCAAGAAGGCCTCCCAGGCCGACGGCCTCGTCTTCGTCTGGCTCGTCGCCGTCGCGGCCGCGGTCGTGTGGGCGCCGTTGTTCGCCGGATACCTGATCGTCACGGCGGACCTCCCGACCTGGCAGGACCTCGCCGTGATCAGCGGCAGCATGGCCCTGCACCTCGGCTACTTCGTGCTGCTCCAGCGGGGGTACGGCACCGCGGACCTGTCGGTCGTCTATCCGGTCGCGCGCGGCACCGGGCCGATGCTGGCCAGCCTCTTCGCCGTGCTGTTCCTCGGCGAGCGGCCGTCGCCGGCCGGTGTGGCGGGGATCGTGCTGGTCGGGATCGGCGTGTTCATGCTCAGCGGCGGCAACGCGAGGGCCGGGCTCAAGGCGGTGGCGCCCGGGCTGGCCACGGGGGTGTTCATCGCGGGTTACACGGTGTGGGACTCGCAGGTGGTGACCGCGTTCGCGGTGGCGCCGCTCATGCTCAACTACCTCGGCGAGGCCGCCCGTGCCCTCGTGCTCGCGCCCGTCGTGCTGGGCACGAGGCGGGAGCTGGTGCTGCCCGTGTGGCGGGAGCACCGGTTCCGGATCGTGGGGACGGCTGTGCTGATCTTCGTTTCGTACGTGCTGGTGTTGTTCGCCTTCACGATGGCGCCGGTGAGCGTGGTGGCGCCGGCCCGGGAGGTCAGCGTGCTGATCGGGGTCCTGCTCGGCGGGCGGCTGCTGGCCGAGGGCGACCTGCGGCGCAGGCTGCTGGCGGCGGGCGTGATCGTCGGCGGCATCGTGGCCGTCACGCTCAGCTGACCGCCCAGGCGTTCTCCTGCGTCCTGCTGGCCTCGGCGAGCGCCTCCACCATGGCCCTGATCGCGGGGCGGCGGGCGGCGTCGGAGCGCCAGATCGCGTAGATGCGGCGTGACTGGCGCGGCCTGAGGGGGACGAGGCTCACGCCGTCGGGCACGCAGTCCCGGCCGAGACGGGGGACGATCGCGCAGCCCAGCCCGGCGGCCACGAGCGCGAGCTGGGTCGGATATTCATCGGCCATGCAGGCGATCACCGGCTCGATCGAGGCGCTGCGCAACGTGAACACCAGCCAGTCGTGGCAGACGGTGCCGGGCGAGCCGCTGATCCACCGCTCGCCGTGCAGCTGGGCCAGCTCCACCTCCTTCCTGCCCGCCAGCGGGTGGCCGGCGGGGATGGCGACGTCGGCGATGTCGTCGAGCAGCGTGGCCCTGGACAGGCCGTCGGGGATGGCCATGGGCCTGTTGAGCCAGTCCTGGATCACTCCCAGGTCGAGCTCGCCCCTGGCCACGTCGCGCACGACGCGCTCGGGCTCGCGCTCGTGCAGCTGCACCCACAGGTCGGGGTGGCGCTTCCTGAGCGCGACGAGGGCGGCGGGCATGACGCCGCGCACGGCGGTGGGGAAGGCGGCGGCGTTGAGCCGGCCGACGACCTCGCCGCGCAGCGCCTCGAAGTCGGCCTCCGCGGTCTCGACCAGGGCGAGGATGCGCTCGGCGTGCTCGGCGAGCAGGCCGGCCGCGTCCGTCAGCCGCACGCCGCGGCCGTTGCGCTCCATGAGCTTGGCGCCGGTCTCCCGCTCCAGCTTGGCGATCTGCTGGGACACCGCCGACGGCGTCACCATCAGCGCGTCGGCGGCGGCACCGACCGACCCGTAGACGTGCACAGCGTGAAGAGCCTTGAGCCGGTTCAGGTCCAACATGTAAGCCAGTCTAAATGGTTTAGCGTAGAAAGTCTCGCTTGTCGTTGATTGTGTAGCAGACGAAAATAGATGCATGAGAATCATCAAGCTGAAGAGGCAACGTCCCGACACCGTCTCGTACCTCAAGGTCCTCGCCGAGCAGGCCCGCGAGCAGCGCATCCGCTACCAGAAGCCCGCACGCTGAGCGAGCCCCCACCACCTCGCCCTCGCCGTCGGCACAGCCGCGTGCTCATGGTCGCGCCCGCTTCGCCACGCGTTGGCTCCTACGTCGCTCTCTCGCGGCGAGTTCCTGCGCTTGGTCTGAGGCTTCAACTTCCTCGTGATGCAGACCGGCCTGCGCCACTTCCCACCCCTGCAGTACGCCGGACTCAGGTTCGCCCTGGCGGCGTTCCCCGCCCCGCTGTTCGCGGGGAGGCCGGGGGGCGCACTAGGCGGCGGCCGCGGCCGCCTTCGCCGCCGCCGGGAGCGCGTCGGCGACGCGGTTGAGCGCCTCGTCGTCGTGCGAGGCCGACAGGAACCACGCTTCGTACGCCGACGGCGGCAGGTAGACGCCCTGCTCCAGCATCGCGTGGAAGAACGCGGTGAACGCGGCGGTGTCCTGTGTCCTGGCCTCCTCGAAGCTCGTGACCTCCGACTCCGTGAAGAAGATCGAGAACAGGCTGCCCGCCCGCTGCAGCCGGTGCGGCACCCCCGCCGCGGCGAGCGCCTCGGACGCCGCGCCGCCCACCTGGGACGCCGCGGCGTCCACGCGCGCGTAGGCGTCGTCGTCGAGCGCCCGGAGCGTGGCCAGCCCCGCCGCGCAGGCCAGCGGATTGCCGGACAACGTGCCCGCCTGATAGACGGGGCCCTCAGGAGCCAGGTGGGCCATGACGTCGGCCCGTCCGCCGAACGCCGCCGCCGGCAGCCCGCCGCCCATGACCTTGCCGAACGTCATCAGGTCGGCGTCGACCGGGTCGAGGCCGTACCAGCCGGAGCGCGAGACTCTGAAGCCCGTCAGCACCTCGTCGACGACGAGCAGCGCGCCGTGGGCCGTGCACAACTCGCGCAGCCGCGCGTTGAAGCCGTCGCGCGGCGGGACCACCCCCATGTTCGCCGGGCACGCCTCGGTGATCACGCACGCGACGTCGCCGGCGGCGAACGCCTGCTCGACGGCCTCGATCGAGTTGTACGGCAACACGATCGTGTCGGCCGCCGCCGCCCCGGTCACGCCCGGCGTGTCCGGCAGCCCGAACGTCGCCACCCCCGACCCGGCCGCGGCCAGCAGCGCGTCGACGTGCCCGTGGTAGCACCCGGCGAACTTGATCACCTTGGACCGCCCGGTGAAGCCGCGCGCCAGCCGCACGGCGCTCATCGTCGCCTCGGTGCCGGAACTGACCAGGCGCACCTTCTCGACGGGCGCCACCCTGCCGACGATCTCCTCGGCCAGCTCGACCTCGCCGGGCGTGGCCGTGCCGTAGGAGAAACCGTGGGCGGCCGCCTCGGACACGGCCTCGACGACCGCGGGATGACGGTGGCCGAGGATCATCGGGCCCCAGGAACAGACCAGGTCGACGTAGCGGTTGCCGTCGACGTCGGTGAGGTAGGGGCCCTGCGCCGAGGCCATGAAGCGGGGCGTGCCGCCCACCGCGCCGAACGCGCGCACCGGAGAGTTGACGCCCCCGGGCACGAGCCGGCGGGCGCGGGCGAACAGGTCCTCGGAGTTCTGTGTACGGCTCACCCGACCCAGGTTAGCCGCGGGGCCCCTCGCCCCTCGTCGCGGGACGACCTCGCCATGGTGACGGATCGAGGCCCTGGAGAAGCTGGCCGCCCGGGCAGAGCGTGGCGAGTTCGACGAGGCAGCGTGACTCAGTCGGCCAGCCACTCCAGGATGCGCAGCGGGTCGGGCAGGGGCAGGCCGTCGGGCGGCCGCAGCCAGGAGACCGGCTGGCCGGCCGGCAGAGTGGAGGGCGGCGCGACGACGTAGCTGTCACGGCAGTGCCAGCGCAGCCCAGGCGTGTCGTCGATCGTCGCGGGATCGCAGTCGAGGTGGCACGACCACCACTCGTCCTCGTCCTCCGGGTTGCCCCGTGTGGCCACGTAGAACAAGACCCGGTCGCCTTTGGCGGCGACCGGGCCTGAGTGCGCTCCGGCGTTGTCGATGCGGGTGAGGGCGGAGAGGCCGATCGCGAGCGGCACGTCGAAGACGTCGAACACGCGGCCGGTGGGAAGAATCACATTGGCTTCCGGCTCGGCCTGCCACCAGCGCGTGAGCAGCGCCGCGTCGGTCGTGGCCTGCAGGTGCCAGGCGGGCGAGAGCGGATGGGCGCCGGGGTCGGGACAGCCGAGACGGTCACACGAACACGCGCGCGGGCCCTGTCGCAGCGGGAACGCCCCTGGCACCACGGGCCAGCCCATCGCGGCGTATTCGAGCACGAGATCGATGCGTGTAGGCCGCGAACGTTTTCTGGTACGCCGAGCCAGTGGTACCCCCACCATTGGTGTCTCCCGTCGAGTCCAGCGCCTGAGGAGGTCCCGGCTCCGGGCCGTACGCACACGCGGGACACACCGGCACTTGGTTGCCTGACGAGAACCTGCTCATGTGCGTGCCAGGTCGAGGCCGTAGCGGCAGCCGTGTAACAACTTTCTCGTCTGCTCGCACTCTAACGCACGAGCCTCACGCGTTGACGGGAACCCCTCGGTTAGAGCCGCCGCGCCACTTCGGTGGCCCAGTAGGTGAGGATCAGGTCGGCCCCCGCACGCTTGATCGCGACCAGTGACTCCATGATCGTCCGGTCGCGGTCGACCCAGCCGTTGGCCGCGGCGGCCTCGATCATGGCGTATTCGCCGCTCACCTGGTAGGCCGCCACGGGCACGTCGGCCTCGTCGCGGAAGCGGGTGATGACGTCGAGGTAGGCCATGGCCGGCTTGACCATGACCGCGTCGGCGCCCTCGGCGAGGTCGAGGCGGAGCTCGCGCAGCGCCTCCTCCTGCCGGCCCGCGGGATCCTGCTGGTGGGTGCTGCGGTCGCCGAACTGCGGCGCGCACTCGGCGGCCTCGCGGAACGGTCCGAAGAAGGCCGAAGCGTATTTCGCGGTGTAGGCCAGGATCGGGACCTCGCCGTGGCCGGCGCCGTCGAGCGCCGCCCGGATCGCCCCCACCTGGCCGTCCATCATCCCGCTCGGCGCCACCATCTGCGACCCGGCCGCCGCCTGGGCGACCGCGATCGAGGCGTACCGCTCCAGGGTGGCGTCGTTGTCGACGTCGCCAGAGGAGGTGAGGATGCCGCAGTGTCCGTGGTCGGTGAACTCGTCGAGACACGTGTCGGCCATCACCACGATGGCGTCGCCGACCTCGGCGTTCACCTCGCGCAGCGCGACCTGCAGGATGCCGTCGGGGTCGTCGGCGGCCGAGCCGCGCGCGTCTTTCACGGCCGGGATGCCGAACAGGATCAGCCCGCCCACACCCGCCTGCGCGGCCTCGTGGGCCGCCTTGCGCAACGAGTCGCGGGTGTGCTGGACCACGCCCGGCATCGAGGCCACGGGCTGCGGCTCGGCGATGCCCTCCTTGACGAACGCGGGCAGGATCAGGTCGGCGGGGTGCAGCCTGGTGCCGGCCACCATGCGGCGCAGGGCTGGGCTCCTGCGCAGCCTGCGGGGACGGGCGACGGGGAATCGCGCGCTCATCTGGCTCTCCTCCTGGCGCCGCGGCGGTTCTGCGAGGGCCGGCGCGGGGTGTCGCCGGCGGCCACGGCCGCCTGGCGCTGCTTTGTTCCGAACTCGGCCAACGCGGTGGCCAGGGCGGACGCGGACGGTTTGCCGGCCATGACGTCGACCCGGAGCCCGAACTCCTCGGCGGTCTTGGCCGTCTGCGGCCCGATGACCGCGATCACGGTGACGTTGTGCGGCTTGCCCGCGATGCCCACGAGGTTGCGCACGGTGGACGACGACGTGAAGAGCACGGCGTCGAAGCCGCCGCCCTTGATGGCCTCGCGGATGGGCGCGGGCGGCGGCGCGGCCCGCACGGTGCGGTAGGCGGTGACGTCGTCGCACTCCCAGCCCAGCTCGGTGAGCCCGGCCACGAGCGTGTCGGTGGAGATGTCGGCCCTCGGCAGCAGCACGCGGTTGATCGGGTCGAGCATCGAGTCGTAGGGCGGCCACTCGGCCACCAGCCCCTCGGACGACTGCTCGCCCGACGGCAGCAGGTCGGGCTTGACCCCGAACTCGACCAGGGCCCGCGCGGTCGCGTCACCCACCGCGGCCACCTTGAGCCCGGCGAACGCGCGCGCGTCGAGGCCGTATTCCTCGAACTTCTCGCGCACGGCCTTGACCGCGTTGGCGCTGGTGAAGGCCACCCATTCGTAGCGGCCGGTGACCAGGCCCTTGATGGCGCGGTCCATCTGCTGCGGGGTGCGGGGCGGCTCGACCGAGATGGTCGGCACCTCCTCGGGCACCGCGCCGTACGAGATGAGCTGCTCCGACAGGCTGCGGGACTGCTCCTTCGTACGCGGCACCAGCACCCGCCACCCGAACAGCGGCTTGGTCTCGAACCACGAGAGCCTGTCGCGCGCCTCCACGGCGTCGCCGACCACGATGAGGGCCGGCTCGGCGAACCCGGCGTGCTTGAGGTCGGCCTGGAGCCGGCCGAGCGAGGACACCACGGTGTACTGCTCGGTGGTGGTGCCGCCGCTGGTCACCGCGACGGGGGTGGTGTCGGGCTTGCCGCCGGCAATGAGCGCCTTGCCGATGGCCACGGCGTCGCCGATGCCGTGGTAGATCACCAGCGTGCCGCGGCAGGCGGCGTGGACGGCCCAGTCCTGGTCCTGGGCCGCGTCGACGACCCTGAACTCCGGCACCTCGGTGGCCGCCGGGATGCCGGCGTAGTCGAGCACGGCTGTCGCGGGCGGCACGCCGGGCACGATCTCGAAGTCCACCCCCGCCGCGGCGCAGGCCGCGACCTCCTCGGTGATCGACGAGAACAGCGTCGGGTCGCCCTCGCACAGGCGGACCACGACTTCCCCACGCGCGGCGCGCTTGACGGCGGACTGGAGGTCGTCCTCGACGACCTCGACGCCTTCGCGGCAGTGCCCCAGCAGCGGGCCGTGCGTTTCCGTGTCGAGCACCACCACGCCGGCCTTGCCGAGCAACTCGGCGGCGCGGAGCGTGAGCAGCTTGGGATCGCCGGGTCCCGCGCCCACGAACGCGACGAGACCGGAGGTTGGACTATCGGAGCTCAATGGGACTGCTCCCCCATCAATCTGTCGGCCCCTTCGGAGATCATCTCGGCCGCCAGGAGGCGGCCCAGGTTAGCAGCCTCCGAAGGAGAGCCGGCGGCGGACTTGCGGACCGCCTCGCGGCCGTCGAGCGAGACGACCACTGCGGTCAGGTTCAGAGTGTGCCCGTCATCGGCCGCGAACGCACCCACCGGTGCCGAGCATCCGGCCTCGAGCGCGTTCAGCACGGCGCGCTCGGCCGTCACAGCGGAGCGGGTGCGCGGGTCGTCGAGCACGCCGAGGAATTCGACCAGGTCGGCGCGGTCGGCGCGGCACTCCACCGCCAGCGCGCCCTGCCCGGGCGCCGGCAGCAGCTCCTCGATCTCGAAGATCTGCGCGACCTCCGCGTCGCGGCCGATCCTGTTCAGGCCGGCGGAGGCGAGCACGACGGCGTCGAGCTCGCCGGAGGTGACCTTGCCGATGCGCGTGTCGGCGTTGCCGCGGATCGGGACGTATTCGAGGTCGGGCCGCAGGGCGCTCAGCATGGCGACCCGGCGGGGGGAGCCGGTGCCGACCCTGGCTCCGGGGGCGAGATCGGCGAACTTGCGCGGCCCGACCAGCGCGTCGCGGTGGTCGTGGCGGGCGGGGAGCGCGGCCAGCGTGAAGCGGGGGTCCTGGGTGGTGGGCAGGTCCTTCAGCGAGTGGACGGCGAAGTCGACCTCGTCGTCGATCAGCTTGTCGCGCAGCGCGCTGACGAACACGCCCGTGCCGCCGAGCTGCGCGAGGTGGGCCTTGGTCACGTCGCCGAAGGTCGTGATGCCGACCAGCTCGATCGCGCGGCCGGTGCGCCCCATGTAGGCGTCGGCCACCATCTGGGACTGCGTGGTCGCCATGAGGCTGCGGCGGGTGCCCAGCCGCAACGCGCGCGGGAGCGAGGTCACAGCTCCACCTCCCTCACGGCCTCGGGCATCTTCGGATCCAGGCCGAACAGCTCGCGCAGCGCTTCGGCATAATGATCGCCGCCTGGGCAGGTGGCGAGCCGCTTGACACGCACGGTCGGCTCGTGGAGCAGCTTGTCGACGACCCGCTGCACGGTCATGGCGACCTCGTCGCGCGCCCGCTCGTCCAGGTCGGGCATCCGCATCAGGAGGCGGCCGAGCTCCGACTCGACGACGTCGGCCGCCTTGCTCCTCAGCGCCACCACGGTCGGCGTGACCCTGGAGGCCCGCTCGGCGTCGAGGTAGGCCCGCAGTTCTTCGGCGACGAGGGCGCGTACGGACTCGACCGCGTCGCCCTCGCGCGCGCCGACGCCGGAGTCCTGGATCGTCTCCAGGTCGACCAGCGTGACGCCGGGCACGGCGCGTACGGCGGGGTCGATGTCGTGCGGCAGCGCCAGGTCGAGCAGGAACACGGGACGGGTCAGCATGCCGGGCGTGATGACGTGGCGGCCCGCGCCTGTGCAGGTGATGACGAGGTCGGCGCCGGCCAGCTCGTCGGCCACGGCGGAGAACTCGACCGCCCGGCCGCCGACCGACTCGGCCAGCCGGGCGCCGCGGTCGTAGGTGCGGTTGGCCACGACGATGTCGGTGACCCCGGCCCGTGCCAGCGTGGCGGCGGCCAGCGAGCTCATGGAACCCGCGCCGACCACCAGCGCCCGCCGCCCGGCCAGGTCACCGGCCAGCGTGAGGCCCGCGGTGACGAGGGAGGCGCCTGCCTGGTCGATGCCGGTCTCGTGGTGGGCCCGCTTGCCCACCCGCAGCGCCTGCTGGACCAGCTCGTTGAGGGTGGCGCCGACGGTGCCGCGGCGCTGCGCCAGCTTGAGGGAGCGGCGGACCTGGCCGAGGATCTGACCCTCGCCGACGGCCATGGAGTCGAGGCCGCACACCACGGAGAACAGGTGCTCGACGGCCCGCTCTTCGTAGTGCACGTAGAGGTGTGGCGTGAGCTCCTCGACGGGGACACCCGAGTGCACGCCCAGCAGGCGGCTGACGGCGGTGACGGCGGCGTGGAAGCGGTCGACCGTGACGTAGACCTCGACCCGGTTGCAGGTCGAGACGACCATGGCCTCAGCCACGCAGGGGTCGCCCTGCACGTCGTGCAGGAGCTTGGCGAGCGCGTCACCCGTCACCGAGACGCGCTCGAGCAGGGCCACCGGCGCCGTCCGGTGGCTGAGTCCGATAGCCAGAACACTCATTGACTGTCCATCGCCATGAGTGGCCCCCCAGCCTTGCGTTGCTCGTGGAACGCGAGAATCTGCAGTTCGATTGATAGGTCGACTTTACGGACATCGACGCCGTCCGGAACCGAAAGCACAACTGGGGCGAAATTCAAGATGCTGGTCACTCCCACGGCTGTCACGCGATCACACACCTTCTGCGCCGCCGCCGCAGGTGTCGCCAGAACCACGATCGAGACTCCACGCTGAACGATCACGGCTTCCAGGTCGTCGATGTGCTCCACATTCAATCCCGCGATGGTGTCGCCCACGACTTCGGGGTCGGCGTCGACAAGCGCCGCGACCCGGAAGCCCCTGGAGACGAAGCCGCCGTAGTTGGCCAACGCGCGCCCGAGGTTGCCGACTCCCACGATGGCGACCGCCCAGTCTTGCGTCAGGCCGAGCTCGCGCGAGATCTGGTAGACGAGGTATTCGACTTCATAGCCTACGCCACGCGTGCCGTACGAACCGAGATGTGACAAATCCTTGCGGAGCTTCGCGGAGTTGACCCCGGCGGCCCCCGCCAGATCCTCGGAGCTGACGGTCGCGATGCCTCGCTCGGCCATCCCGTGCAGCGCCCGCAGGTACAACGGGAGCCTGGCGACCGTCGCCTCGGGGATGCCGCGGTCACGGGGTTGGGACGGGCTCTTCACGTGCCGGAGCTCCAGGGAACAGGCGGCTTGGGGACCGCGGTGAACGGAATCGAACCGTCTTTCAGGTTAATCCCTTTGTGAACCGATGCACAAAGTCACGGGCGCGGAGTGGCGGACGTCTCGCATACCGTTGGCCTCATGCATCGCATCACCCTGCTCGGCAAGCCCGGCTGCCACCTGTGTGACGACGCGCGCGAGGTCATCGCCCGAGTGGCCGGCGAGCTCGGCGTGCCGTGGGAGGAGCTCAGCATCGACTCCTCCGAGGAGCTCAAGGAGAAATACTGGGAGATGATCCCGGTCACGCTGATCGACGGCGTGCAGCACGACTTCTGGCGGGTCGACGAGACCCGCCTGCGCGCCGCGCTCAGCGCCTAGAACATCACCGTCGGCAGTGGCACCACCTTGGCGGCGTTGACGTTGAGCTCGATGACGTTGGTGGCCAGCACCATCGCCTGCCGCTCGTTGATGAACCTCTCGACGTGCGGCTGCCGCTGGTGGTCGCGGTAGGCGATCTCGTCGCGATAGAGCTCGTAGACGATGCGCTGCAGGGGCGCCGACTTGACCGCGTGGCAGGCGTAGACGAGCGTGTCGGGCTCGCCGCGGCGCACCGCCTCGACCGTGGCCTCGGCCAGCATGTCGAACGCGTCGCCCGCGCCGTCCATGATCGTGAAGACGGTGAGCAGGCCGTAGATGTTGGGCGAGGGCTTGCCGCCGGCCTGCTGCTGTGCCGGGGTGAACACGTCGGCGCCGGGAAAGACCGACCCCGTGCCCGGCATGGCGGAGTCGGGGCGCTGGGACGGCGCGCCGGCGGGCGGCGCGCCGTTCATGATGTAGCCGGTCGAGGGCCCGGCGTCGGGCGGCGGCGCCATGCGGGCGGCGTAGTCGACCTCCTGGTCGCCCGCGCGATATTCGGCCACCAGATCGCCCAGCCCCGACGATCTGCGCGGCGGTTCGGCGGCGGGCACGCTCTCCGGCCTGCCCCGGTGAACCGGCTGCTCGTCGCGGAACATCGGGCGCTCCCCTGCCGGGACCGCGGGCGCCGGCCGCTCCTCGCGGTGCTGTGCCCGTACGTCGCGGCGCTGAGAGCGATCGTCACCGCGCGGCGGGCGCTCGTCGCGCTGGGGGGCGAAGTCGTCCTCGTCGTCCTCGTACGGCGCCAGGGGCCGCAGCACGGTGTACCAGACGGCCGCCGCGGCGACGGCGAGCAGCGCCGTGGTGAACACCGCGGGCACCGAGAACCGCATCGCGCCCACGAGCGCCAGCCCTGACGGGACGATGACGGCCGAGGCGTGCAGGTTGTCGGTGTCGTACTCGTCGCCGTCGCGCCACCTGAGCCCGGCGACCACGAGCATGGCCAGCATCACCAGCGCGTCGATGGCGTGCACGCCGGTCAGCAGGTAGCTGGGGATGATCGCCCAGACGGCCGAGCCCGACGGCAGCGCCTGGCCCATCTGCTCGACGCGGAGCGGGTCGAAGATCATGATCGCGACGGACACGACGGTGAGCGCGATGCCGAACAACCAGGCCAGGAATCTCGGCGGCGCCTTCTCCGCCAGCAGCTGCACCATGCCGACGGCCAGCCAGAGCGGGGCCAGCAACGACCCCGTCACCTGGTAGATCCGGAACGTGACGCTGCCGAACCCGAAGAAGGAGCCGATGGCGATCACGCCCAGTGACAGCGCGAGCGCCGCCACCGCGACGGTCCAGGCGATCAACCACCCGTCCGGCTCGTCCCTCAGGCGTTGGATCAGGGCGCCCGCCGCGAACGCGGCCAGCAGCGCACCGGCAAGGGCTATGACAGCAACGAGGATCTCCATGGTGACTCCAATGCTGCCGGACTATGCCTCCCAGCCGGTAGCCGTAGACGAAACGTGCCTGCTCGGGCCTCCCTTGGGGGCCACGGGCAGCGAGATGCGCGCCGCAGGCGGCGGGGGTTCGCGATAACACGGTATCTTCCGATTACGCCTAGTCATGCAAGCATGCTGTGGATTGTGGAATTTCCGGTTGATTTCTAGAGTGTTCGAGCAGCCGCACCCCTTACCCCCAGGGATACCGGATGCCTGACTCGTCGCCGTTCGCCGGGCTGCTTGCGCCTGCGGGCGCCGCGCCTGCCCTGACGGGCGAGCTCGCCGTGCACGAAGAAGTGCCCGATGACGTACGTACGCTGGTGCTTCATGCCAAGAGCGGCTGCACGGAGTCGTTTGGCACGCTCTACGACCGCTACGTGGACCTCGTCTACCGCTACATCTATTTCCGGGTGGGCTCCCACCCCCTCGCCGAGGATCTGACCAGCGAGACCTTCCTGCGCGCGCTGCGCAGAATCGCCGACTTCACCTGGCAGGGCCGCGACTTCGGCGCCTGGCTCGTGACCATCGCGCGAAACCTGGTGACCGACCATTTCAAGTCCGGCCGCTACCGGCTCGAGGTGCCGACAGGAGAGGTGATCGATGTCCCGCTCGACGGCTCGCACATCCCGGAGAACGCCGTGGTCACGGCCATCATCAACGACCGGGTGCTGCGTGCCGTCCGGGATCTCAATCCCGAACAGCAGGAATGCGTGGTCCTGCGCTTCCTGCACGGCCTGTCGCTCGCGGAGACCGCGCTCATCATGGGAAAGAAGAGCGGAGCGATCAAAGCGCTGCAGTTCCGGGCCGTCCGGGCGCTGGCCAGGGCTCTCAAGCACGACCTGGCGTAACCTCCACCATCCGCACCTCGTTAGGCAAATGTCACAGCAGGATCCGTAAGGGAGCCGTCATGGGTAGGGCACGCGATCGGCGGGAGCGCGTGCTCGAGCAACTGACGGACCTGCCCAGGCTGCCTCTCGGCGGCGCCCCTGACCCCGCCTTCCGCGACCGGCTCCGTGCCGAACTGCTCTCGGAGCCGATCACCGGGCCGATCACCGGGCCGATCACCGGGCCGATCACCGGGCCGATCACCGGGCCGATCACCGGGCCGATCACCGGGCCGATCAATGGGCCGATCACCGGCGAACTCCTGCCCGAGAGGCCGGCCCGCCCCAGACACGCCCGCCGCCGGCCCGCGCACCCGAGGCCGCTGCTGTCGCAGCTGGCCGCCGTCGGGCTGTCGGCGGCCATGATGGTCGCGTCCTTCGCCACCTACCAGGCGGTCCCCGGTGACTCCCTCTACCCTCTCAAGCGCGCCGCGGAGAGCGCTCTCGTCAGGCTCAGCACCAACGAGGCCGCGCGCGGCGAGCGCGAGCTCCGTTCGGCCAAGGCCCGCGCGGAGGAGGTCGCCAGCCTGCTCGGCTCGTCCAACGGCGGCCCGCTGGTCGGCAGGACGCTGAAGGACATGGAGGAATCGACACGCGCGGGGATCAGCAGGCTGAGGCGGGCCGAACCGCGCTCGCCGAAGATCAAAAAATTCGCCCGCCACCAGCAGGAGGTCGTCGGGCCGATGTTGCGGCAGCTCAAGCGGGACCAGCTGGCCCAGGCCGAGGGCTACCTCGACTACATCAAGGGTCTGGTCGCCCCCGGGTAGGTCGATAAGCTGAAGCGCATGTGGCGGCTAATGCGACGACGACACGAAACGGAGCCCCAGGCCGCCGGCGAGGCCGCGGCACAGGCAGCGGTCACCGTCGCGCCGGTCGAGCCCGACCTCCAGTCGGCGGCCTTCTTCGACGTCGACAACACGATGATGCGCGGCGCCTCGATCTACCACTTCGCCCGCGGGCTGGCCACCCGGGGATTGTTCACCACGTCCGACCTGTTCAAGTTCGCGGTGGGGCAGGCGGTGTTCCGGCTGCGCGGCAACGAGAACCCCGAGCACATCGCGGTGGCCAGGGAGACCGCGCTCGCGTTCGTCGCCGGCGCCAAGGTCGACGACGTCGTACGCCTCGGCGAGGAGATCTACGACGAGGTCATGGCCGACCGCATCTGGGGCGGCACGCGGGCGCTCGCCCAGAGCCACCTCGACGCGGGCCAGCGGGTCTGGCTGGTCACCGCCACCCCCGTCGAGCTGGCCAGGGTCATCGCGCAGCGGCTCGGGCTGACGGGCGCGCTCGGCACGGTCGCCGAGTCGAGCAACGGCGTCTACACCGGGCGCCTGGTCGGCGACCTGCTCCACGGCCCGGCCAAGGCGGAGGCGGTCAGGGCGCTGGCGCGCAGGGAGGGGCTCGACCTGACCCAGTGCACGGCCTACAGCGACTCCGCCAACGACCTGCCGATGTTGTCGCTGGTCGGGCGGGCCGTGGCCATCAACCCCGACAGCGAGCTGCGCGAATACGCCAAGAAGCACGACTGGCCGATCAGAGACTTCAGGACCGGCCGCAAGGCCACGCTGACGGCGCTGCCCATCGCCGCGGGCGTGGGCGCCGTGGCGGGCGGCGTCGCCGCGGGCATCGCCCTGCGCAGGCACTACCGCACACAGGGCTGACGCCCTGTTCCAGCCGAAGGCGCTCGCCACAACCCGGTCGCGAGCCGGCCACCACGTGGGCGCCCTCGCCGTGCGAGGTCTGGGCCGTCAGAGAAAGAGCGGGAAAGCCGGCCCGCGCCGCAGCCGCAGCTCGTTGAGCAGTTGCTGGATGACCTCGCGCACGTGGTCGGTGAGGTTGAACACCAGCATGGGATCGTCGGCGGCCGACGGCTCGTAGTCGTCGGTGCGGATCGGCTCGCCGAACTCGATCACCCACTTCGACGGCAGCGGCACCAGGCCGAGCGGCCCGAGCAGCGGGAAGAACGGCGTGATCGGCAGGTAGGGCAGGCCGAGCAGCCGGGCCAGGAACCTCAGGTCGCCGAGTTTGGGATAGATCTCCTCGGCCCCGACGATCGCGGTGGGCACGATCGGCACCCCGGCACGGATGGCCGAGGCCACGAAGCCGCCACGGCCGAACCGCTGCAGTTTGTAGCGCTCGGAGAACGGCTTGCCGACGCCCTTGAACCCCTCGGGGAACACGCCGACCAGCTCACCCTTGCGCAGCAGCCGGTCGGCGTCCTCGCGGCAGGCCAGCGTGTGGCCCGTCTTGCGGGACAGGTGGCTGAGCAGCGGCAGCTGGTAGACCAGGTCGGCGCCGAGCAGCCGCAGCGCCCTGCCCGCCTCGTCGTGCAGGGCGACCTGCAACATCAGCGCGTCGACGGGCAGCGTGCCGGAGTGGTTGGCGACGACGAGCGCGCCGCCCTCGTCCGGGATGTTCTTCAGCTCGGCCGTCTCCACCCTGAACCAGTGGTGGTAGAGGGGCCTGATCAGCTCCAGGACGACCTTGTCGGTCAACTCGGCGTCGTAGCCGAACTCGTCGACGTCGTAGTCGCCGCTGATGCGCCTGCGCAGGAAGGCCAGGAGCTTCGCCAGAGGCTCGGGCTCGGGCTCGCCGGTGTAGGACGGCGCCGCGCTGATGGGGATGACGCGAGCGTCGTCCTCGTCGGGAACGCTCAACTCCGCACACCTCCGAACGGCTGCAGCCGGCGCGAGCGCAGGAAGTCGTCGAAGGCCGCCGCGGTCGTGAACTTGGGCCTCCACCCGAGCTCGTTCTCCAGCCTGGAGGTGTCGACCGCCCGGCCGTGGCTCATCAGCCTGAGCTGCTCGGGCGAGTATTCGACCAGGCCGAGCCCGCGCGCGGCGCTGCCGAGCGTCGTGAAGGCGGGCGCGGGCAGCGGCAGCGACGGCCGCCCCGCCCTTCTCGTGCACTGCGACAGGAGCAACACGCCCACCCCGGCCACGTTGAACGTGCCGGGGTGATCCTCTGTCGCCATCCGCCGCAGCACCTCGACCGCGTCGTCCTCGTGGACGAACTGCAGCCGGGGGTCGAAGCCGAGCACGGTCGGCAACACCGGTTGGGTGAAGTAGCGCGTCAACGGCGAGTCGACGCCGGGACCCATGAAGTTGGCGAAGCGCAGCAGCGACACCGTCACGTCAGGACGGCGCCGCGCGAAACCCCGCACGTAGCCCTCGACCTCGACCGCGTCTTTGGCATAGCCGTGGCTGGGGCCGTCGTGCGGCTCCAGGTCCTCGGTGAACACCGCAGGATCGCGCGGCGACGAGCCGTAGACGGCGGTGGTGGAGCGGACCACCACGCGCCGCACGGTCGCCGACCGCTGGCAGGCACCGAGCAGTTGCATGGTGCCGATGACGTTGTGCTCTTTCATGGCGGCCCTGCCGCCGCTCCTTGACGGAGCGCTGACCAGGCTCATGTGCACAACGGTGCCGATGTCCGCGGCCGCGATCACCTGGGCGATGTCGGGGCTGCGCAGATCCACCCGGACGAACTCCGTCCGGCCGAGCGACATGCCACCGTCTCGCGTCAGCGAGGGGGGCGGCACGGTGTCCACTCCGATGACACGGCCGATGTCCGGGTCGGCGGCAAGCTCGCTCGCCACCCGGGCGCCTATGTGGCGCGAGACCCCGGTGACGAGCACAGTGTGGGTCATCAGCGCCTCGCAGCTGCGTCGGTGTTACTTCTTGTTGCGCCGCTGGATGCGGGTCTTCTTGAGCAGCTTGCGGTGCTTCTTCTTCGCCATCCGCTTGCGGCGCTTCTTGATCACAGAGCCCACGGGACCCCCAGGTCGTGACTAAGTCTGAACGGAGTGCGAGCGCACACCGGCTCACAGACTACCGGCGATCGACGGTAGATCGCCCATCGGGGGGCGAGCACCCGGTCGCGTCTTATGGCGACCGGGCCTCTCCCGCGACAGCACTCACGACATGGTCGTCCACGTCGCTACGCTAACCAGCCTCGATGTAGGCCTCACGCAGATAGTCGTGTACCGCCTGCTCAGGGACCCTGAACGACCGGCCGACTCGGATGGCCGGCAGCTCGCCAGAGTGGACGAGCCGGTACACCGTCATCTTGGACACCCTCATGACCGTGGCCACTTCAGCAACGGTCAGGAACTTCACCTCACTGAGAGGTCTTTCGCCTGCACCCATCGGACGCCTCTTCCGCACGTGTTTACGGGTTATCCCCACTGGTGCCATTGCTCACGCACGTGTACTGCCGTCAGCGTAAGTCGGGACTCCGAGTGCGCAAACCCCCTATTTTCTCAGTCAACGGAGCCACCTGTCAGCCGAACCAGCAAAGTCGCTGGCCAGCAGCCGGGCCGAGCACCTCACCCGGACGTTGGAACTGTCCAAGTTGCCACACATAAGAGTCGCCGGAGCGGTGCCAAAAGTTGGCAAAGGGACGGCGAGCCTCTTGGAATGCAGGCGCGAAAAGACGGTATGGGGATGACCGAATTAGACCTGAAGGGCTCGTGAGACCAGAGTGACGAGCCGCTCCGTCAACGGAGCGTAATATCGGGGTAGCACATTGTCGTCAAGTGGCACTACTACGTCAATCTTCCCTTCAGCCTCACCGACGAACAATCCCGGGTCATTGCTGTCGGCGAACCCCACAGTGGGCGCACCTGCCTCTCCCGCCGCTCCTGCCCAGCCGTGGTCGGCGATAACCAGGTCGGGCCACTCGCCGTCGAGCTCGGAGAGCATGTGGCGCATCGGGTCGGCGTCGTGGGTGTGCACGAACCCGCCCTTGTCGTCGAGCATCGCGACACCCTGCAGATAGCGGATCTGCCGCGGCCGGGCGAACCCGGACCCGGAGTACGTCCAGCCCTCCCCGGGGGTCAGCAGCCGCGCGCCGCGCTCGGCGCAGAGCCTGGCCAGCGGCAGGTGGACGGCGAGCAGGCCGGTCGGGTGCCCGGTGGCGAACAACACGGACGGGCCGGGCCGCGACAGCACGGCGGCGACGCGCTCGGCCATGGCGTCGACCGCGTCGATCGTCAGGTCGGGGTCGATGGTGTCCTGGCCCCAGCGGTGCGACGGGTCGGAGACCACGCCGGCGGACTTCGCCATCAGCGCCAGGATGTCGCGGTAGGACCACGGCTGGTCGAACGTGAGCCCCAGCATGTAGTAGGGGTCGCCGTTGGCCAGGGAACTGTAGTGGTCGAGGTTGTTCTCGCGGGAGGTCGCGACATCGCCGGCGATGCGGCTCTGGACAAGGTGCTCTCGGAGTTCGTCGCGGCTCAGCACTGCTTTTCTTCCTCGTCAGGGCAGGGGGTCGAGCCCGTGCAGGGGGAAGACCGCGTTTCGGGTCGCCATGATCGCACGGTCAATGGGGTCAGATGGGTCATAACCACCGGAAAGGTCGTTGAATTCCGGATGACGACCGTCGGTCATGGTCAGCGGCGCCGTCTCGCCGGTGCGATCGCGTACGAACTGGCGCCACTCGTCGCCCGTCGGCGTGGCCGGATCGATCGGATGGCCCGCCAGCTCCGCGATGAGATGCGTCCACGCCCGCGGCACCACCTGCACCAGCTCGTAACCGCCGCCGCCCGTCGCGATCCACCGGCCGCCCGCCGTCTCGTGAGCCAGGCGGTGCAGGGCGGAGTAGGCGGTGCGCTGGCCGTCGAGGCTGAGCATCAGGTTGGCCAGCGGGTCGAGCGCGTGACTGTCGCAACCGTGCTGCGTCACCAGGATCTCCGGCCCGAACTCGCGCAGCAGCGGCGGCACGACCGCGCCGAAGGCCCGCAGCCAGCCGGGGTCGCCGCAGCCGGCGGGGAGCGCCACGTTGACGGCGGTGCCGTCGGCGCCGGTCTCGTGGGGGAACCCGGTGCCGGGGAACAACGTGCGCGGGCTCTCGTGCAGGCTGATCGTCAGGACCCTCGGGTCGTCGTAGAACACCGCCTGCACGCCGTCGCCGTGGTGCACGTCCACGTCGACGTACGCGATGCGGCTCGCACCCTGGCGCAGCAGCCACGCGATCGCCAGCGCGGGATCGTTGTAGACGCAGAACCCACTGGCCGTGGCGGGCATCGCGTGATGCAGCCCGCCCGCGATGTTGACGGCGTGCTCGGCCGAGCCCTCCCAGACCGCGCGGGCGGCGGCCAGCGAGGCGCCGGCGATCAGCGCGGAGGCGTCGTGCACCCCCTTGAACGCGGGGTTGTCGGTGGTGCCGAGCCCGGCGCCGAGATCGGGCCGGCCGTCGGCGGACACGCGCCTGACTGCCTCGATGTAGTCGCGCTCGTGGACCATGGCCAGCTCGTCGTCGGTGGCGGGCACGCATCCGGCCACCTCGACCTTGTCGAGGACGCCGAGCTCGCGGGCGAGCGCCATGGTCAGCTCGACCCGCACGGGGGCGAGCGGATGGCCAGGGCCGAAGTCGTAGGAGATGAGAGCGTCGTCCCAGATCACCTGTGTCGACCGGCTCATGCCACCCCTCCGCGATCGCCCTGTCCCGCCGACGTTACCGCAGCGCAGACACCGCGTTGTAGCCCGGGTTCATCCGGTGGACATCTCCCCGCGACCTCGCCGATTCGTGACTTAGTGTCTTAGCGTGCGCCCAGCACGGTCCTTACTCAGGCTCATCCGCTTCTTCCGGCGTCCCAAGGTCTTCGACAGGACGCTGGTGATCGTGTTCGGGTTTCCCGCGATCATCGGGATCCCCGTCATGCTCGTCATGGGGAACACCGCGCTCGCCCTGACCGCGCTGCCCTACCTGGTCGCCGTCATGCTCCTGCTCATGCGGCGCCACCGGCCGGTCCTGGTCACCGCGCTGGTCACCGCGATCAACGCGGTCGGCGTGGCGGCGGACGTCGTGCCGTCCAGCAACGCCCCCACGCTCGTCGCCTACTACAGCCTGGGCCGCTACACCGCCGGCCGCACGACCGCGATCGCCTCGGCGGCGGCGGTCGTCGCCTACGCGACAGTGCTGGAGCTGGACCAGGTCAACGGCGGCTGGGTCGCGGCCCTGTTCAACATCGGCGTGCCCGTCGGGGTCGGGCAGCTCGTCCGGCTCAGGACCGAGCTGAACGAACGCGGCAGGCGGGACGCCGCCGACGCCGCGGTCCGCGCCGAGCGGCGGCGCATCGCCAGGGAACTGCACGACGTGGTCGCCCACCACATCACCGTGATCAACGCCCTGGTCGGCGGCGCCAGGGCCACGCTCCCAGCAGAGCAGGAGGTCACCAGGGACGCTCTGGAGAGCGCCGAGCAGACCGCCCGCCAGGCGATGTCCGAGATGCGCCGCCTGCTCGACGTGCTCAGAGCCGACGGCCACGAGGGGCCGGACGCCGCCACGGGGGTGGGGGCCGAGCGACTGCCTGCGCTGATCAAGGAGGCCAGGTCGGCGGGGCTGCCCGCGCACCTGACCGTCAAGGGAGAGCCCGTCGCGCTGCCCGCCGTCGTGGACCACGCGGTGTACCGGATCGTGCAGGAGGCGCTGACCAACACGCGCAAGCACGCACCCGGGGCGCGGGCGAGCGTGCGGCTCGCGTACGAACCGGACGCCGTCGAGGTCGAGGTGGTCGACGACGGCAGCACGAAGGGAACCGGGTCGCCGGGGTTCGGGCTCGGAGGCATGGCCGAGCGGGTGGCGCTGTGCGGCGGCCAGCTCTCCACAGGGCCCCGCGCCCCGCAAGGAGGTTTCCGCGTACACGCCCGCATCCCCCTGGAGACACCGTGATCAAAGTGCTGCTGGCCGACGACCATGCGCTGGTGCGCGTGGGCTTCAAACTGATGCTCGACGCCCAGCCGGACATGTGTGTCGTGGGCGAGGCCGGCGACGGCGCGCGGGCGGTGGACCTGAGCCGGCGGCTGCGCCCCGACGTGGTGCTGATGGACCTGCACATGCCGGGCCTCGACGGGGTTCGCGCGACCGAGCTGATCACGTCGGAGCTGCCGGACGTCCGGGTGCTCGCGCTGAGCACGTTCGACCTGGACGAGAACGTGGTCGCGGCGCTCAGGGCGGGAGCCGGCGGGTTCCTGCCCAAGGACGTCTCCCCCGAGGAGCTGATCGAGGGCGTGCGCGTGGTGCACCGCGGCGAGTCCGCCGTCGCTCCGCGCCTGCTCACCAGGCTGATCGGCACGTTCGTACGGGCCGCCGGAGCCCTGGACGCCGGCCCTCGGCGCCCGGTGCCCGCCGAGGTGGCCGGTCTGACGGAGCGCGAGCGGGAGATCCTCGTGCTGATCGCCCGCGGCCGGTCGAACGCCGAGATCGCCACGGCCCTGTCCGTCTCCCCCTCGACCGTCAAGAACCACGTGACGAACCTGTTCGCCAAGATCGGCGTCAGGGACCGGGCGCAGGCGGTGATCGTCGCCTACGAGGCGGCGCTCGTCCACCCGGGAGAGTAGGACCAGGCTCCCAGACCTCCGCGCGGGAAGCGGTTCCCGCGCAGGAGGCACACGACCTCCCGCGACGGCACGCTGGGATCATGACCGCGATACGGGCAACGAACCTGAGCAAGCGCTACGGCAAGACCGTCGCCGTGTCGGACCTGTCGTTCGACGTCGAGCCCGGCCGGGTGACCGGTTTCCTCGGCCCCAACGGCGCGGGGAAGTCCACGACCATGCGGATGATCCTGGGGCTCGACCGGCCGTCGGACGGCACGGCGCTCGTGGACGGGCTGCCGTACGCCGAGCTGCGACACCCGCTGCGCAAGGTGGGCGCGCTGCTGGACGCCAAGGCCGTGCACGGCGGGCGCAGCGCCCGCAACCACCTGCTGGCCATCGCGCAGAGCAACGGCATCCAGAACGGCCGCGTGGACGAGGTGCTGGAGGCCGTGGGCCTGCGCGAGGTGGCCGGGCGCCGGATCGGCGGGTTCTCGCTGGGCATGTCGCAGCGCCTGGGCATCGCCGCCGCGCTGCTCGGCGACCCGGAGATCCTGCTGTTCGACGAGCCCGTCAACGGGCTCGACCCCGACGGCATCCTGTGGATCCGCACGTTCATGCGCGAACTGGCGGCCGAGGGCCGCACGGTGTTCGTCTCCAGCCATCTGATGAGCGAGATGGCGCAGACCGCCGACCATCTGATCGTGATCGGTAAGGGCACGCTGATCGCCGACACGAGCGTGGAGGAGTTCATCGGGCGCAGCTCGCAGGGCTACGTACGGGTGCGCTCGCCGCGGCTGGCCGAGGTCGCCGAGCTGATCAAGGTGGGCGAGCTCCACCACGACCACCTGCGGGTGACCGCGATGAGCCCGGTCGAGATCGGCACGCTCACCGCGCGGGCCGGGATCCCGCTGGCGGAGCTGACGTTCGTGCAGCCCTCGCTGGAAGCGGCGTACATGGAGCTGACCAAGGACAGCCTGGAGTTCACCTCATGATCGACATTCTCAGGTCCGAATGGACCAAGATCCGCTCGGTCCGCTCCACGATGTGGACGCTGGCCGTCACCGCCGGGCTGATGCTGGGCATCGGCGCGCTCATCGCCTCCGCGGCCAGGGGCTCGACCGAGGACGTCATCCCCGGCGCCCAGACCGTCATGCTGAGCCTGACCGGCATCATGTTCGCGTCGCTGTCCATCGCCACGCTGGGCGTGCTGGTGATCTCCAGCGAATACCGTACGGGCGGCATCCGCACGTCGCTGATGGCCGTGCCCAAGCGGATGAGCCTGCTGACCGGCAAGGTCGTGGTGTTCACGGTCACCTCCCTGGTCGTGTGCACGCTCGCGTCGGCCGCCTCGCTCGCCGTGGGCGTCGCCATCACCCAGCCGCCCTCGCTCGACATGGCGGAGGCCGTGCGGGCGGTGGTGGGCTGCGGCCTCTACCTCACCGCGTGCGGCCTGTTCGGGCTGGCGCTGGGCACGCTCGTACGCCACACGCCCGGCGCGATCGTCTCGGCCATCGCGCTGATGCTGGTGCTGCCCCAGATCACCGGCATGCTGCCGGGCCAGATGAGCCGGACGGTGGCCGACCACTTCACCACCAACGCGGGCATGCAGGTGGCCGTCCCGCTGGTCCGCAACGCCTCGCTCGGCCCGTGGAGCGGCTTCGGCGTCTATCTCGTCTGGATCGCCGTGACCATGATCGTCGGCGCCGTGTTGCTGCGGCGGCGCGACGCCTGAGCGATCAGCCGGAGGCGAGCTCGCGGCCGCGGTCGCGGGCCGCCTCGATGGCGGCCAGGAACGCGGCCCGCACGCTGTGGCGCTCGAGCTCGGCGATGGCCGCGATCGTGGTGCCGCCAGGAGAGGTGACGGCCTCGCGCAGGATCACCGGGTGCTCGCCCGAGTCGCGCAACATCACGGCGGCGCCGACGATGGACTGGGTGACCATGTCGAGCGCGGCCGCCCGCGGCATGCCGAGCAGGATGCCCGCGTCGACCATGGCCTCGACGAGGTAGAAGAAGTAGGCGGGGCCGCTGCCGGAGAGCGCGGTGGCGGCGTCCTGCTGCGACTCGGGGATGCGCAGCACCTTGCCGACGGGGCTGAGCAGCGCCTCGGTGAGCTTGAGGTGCTCCTCGCCCGCGTGGGCGCCCGCCGAGATCACGCTCATCGCCTCGTCGAACTTGATGGGCGTGTTGGACATCACCCTGACCACCGGCACCTCGACGCCGAGCCGCTGCTCCACGAACGACGTCGTGATGCCGGCCGCGGCGGTGATCACCAGGCGGTCGGCGGGCACGTAGGGGGCGATCTCGGCCAGCAGCGTCGCCATGTCCTGGGGCTTGACGGCGAGGATCAGCGTGTCGGCCGCCTTGGCCGCCTCGGAGTTGGTGACGGTGCGCACGCCGTAGGTCTCGCGCAGCGCCTGCGCCCGCTCGGCCCTGCGGGTGGTCGCCATGACGTCGCCGGGCATGAAGCCGGCGCGCAGCAGCCCTGACAGCAGCGCCTCGCCCATCTTGCCCGTGCCCAGAATCGCGATCATTTCCGCCCCTCGAGGAATAGACGCTGATGCAGCTTACCGGCCCGTCCCTGGCATCGCGGACTAGCCTCGTGACAGCAGGGAGCGCAGGAAGAAGGCCAGGTTGCGGGGGCGCTCGGCCAGGCGGCGCATCAGGTAGGGATACCAGTCGGCGCCGTAGGGGACGTAGACGCGCATCGTGAAGCCGAGGGCCGCCAGGCGGGCCTGCTCGTCGGGGCGCACGCCGTACAACATCTGATATTCGAAGCCGGCCGGGTCGCGGCCGTCGAGCACGGCGAGCGTCGAGGCGATGCGCACCAGCCTGGGGTCGTGGGTGGCGACCATGGGATAGCCGGCGCCGGCCATCAGCACCTTCAGGCAGCGTACGAACGAGCGGTCGATGTCGGCGGTCGAGGTGTAGGCGCCGGGAGCGGTGTAGGCGCCCTTGCACAACCGCACCCTGGCGTCGCCGAGCTGCTCGCAGCGGTCGAGCGAGTCGGGCAGGTAGGCCTGCACCACCACGCCCACGTCGGGGTGCTCCTTGCGCAGCGCGGCGTGCACGGCGTGCAGCATGGCGATCGTGTCGTGCTCCTCCGCGTCGAGCGTCACCGTGACGTCTCTGGCCGCGGCGGCCCTGCAGACGGCCGCGGCATGGTCGAACGCGAGCTCCTCAGACAGCCGCAGCCCGAGCGCCGTGAGCTTGACCGAAACGTCGGCGCCCGCCGGCAGCAGGCGGAGCAGCGACAGGTAGGCGGTCACGGTCTCCTCGGCCTGGGCCCGGCCGGTCACATCCTCGCCGAGGTGGTCGACGGAGACGCGCAACCCCCTGCGGGACAGCTCGTCGACCGCGGCGCCGACGTCGTCGGCGACATAGCGCCTGACCACATCCCTGGTCAGCGGCGACGCGGCGATGACGCGCTCGGCGCGCCGGCTCTTGGAGACAGCGAGCAATGCCTGACGGAGCACATGACCAGACTATGGTGAACCGGCGGCCGGCGGGATCCGTGGTAGGGGTATGCGGACAATGACAGCGCCCCTTCTGGCCGGATGTCTGATGCTGGCGACGAGTTGCGGCACGGCCCAGCCTGCTGAGCGGGTCTCCTCCCCCAGCCAGGACAAGCCGCCCGTCGTGTCCAACCCGGTCGGCACCGTGCCCAGCAAGGCGCCCCCGAAGGGCCCCAAGCAGGTCAAGCCGACGGGCGACGCCATCAACGTGCACAAGGCCCGCTGGGCCAAGGCCAAGCCGGTCGCCAAGGGCAAGAAGCTCCAGCTGACGTGGGAGTCGGGGGTGGAGCCCTGCACGGTGCTGGACCGCGTCAAGGTCAAGGAGACGTCCAAGCGCGTCACGGTCACCCTGTATGAGGGCACGTCCCCCAAGGCCAGGAACGTCTCCTGCATCATGATCGCGATCGAGAAGACCACCACGGTCAAGCTCAAGAAGCCGCTCGGCGAGCGGAAGGTGGTGGACGGCGCCAAGCCGTAACGCGAGCAGCCCGGCCCGCGAACCCCCGGCGACGCACCCACGGCGCCGGGGGTTCGCTGTGCGCGGAACCCCCGGCCCTGCTGCCCCGTTGCTCGTGATGTGGCCTTTATTGCGGGAATGTCTCGGCGCTCATGAGGGTTGAGTCGAGTAGGCTCAAGTCGTTTGCCAAAGACGACACACATCCGTTAGCTTGAGTCTGCCAGACTCAACTTTGACCACAAGGACTCACTCATGGCACGTGCGGTAGGTATCGACCTTGGGACGACCAACTCCGTCGTCTCGATCCTCGAGGGCGGTGAGCCCACCGTCATCGCGAACGCGCAGGGCTCGCGGACCACGCCGTCCGTGGTCGCCTTCGCGAAGAACGGCGAGGTCCTGGTCGGCGAGGTCGCCAAGCGCCAGGCGGTCACCAACGTGGACCGGACGATCCGGTCGGTCAAGCGGGAGATGGGCACCACCTGGTCCCAGGAGATCGACGGCAAGAAGTTCTCGCCGCAGCAGATCAGCGCCTTCGTCCTGCAGAAGCTCAAGCAGGACGCCGAGGCCTACCTGGGCGAGAAGATCACCGACGCGGTGGTCACCGTCCCCGCCTACTTCAACGACGCCCAGCGCCAGGCCACCAAGGAGGCCGGTACGGTCGCGGGCCTCAACGTGCTCCGCATCATCAACGAGCCGACCGCCGCGGCCCTCGCCTACGGGCTCGACAAGGAGCAGGACCAGACCATCCTGGTCTTCGACCTCGGCGGCGGCACCTTCGACGTGTCCCTGCTCGACGTCGGCCAGGAGGACGGCCACGGCTTCGTCGAGGTCAAGGCCACCTCCGGTGACAACCACCTCGGTGGCGACGACTGGGACCAGCGCGTCGTCGACGAGCTCGTCAAGCGCTTCCAGAACGCCCACGGCGTCGACCTGGCCAAGGACAAGATGGCCCTGCAGCGCCTGCGCGAGGCGGCGGAGAAGGCCAAGATCGAGCTGTCCAGCCAGTCCGAGACCAACATCAACCTGCCCTACATCACGGCCTCGGCCGAGGGCCCGCTGCACCTCGACGAGAAGCTGACGCGCTCCGAGTTCCAGCGGCTGACGGCCGACCTGCTCGAGCGGACCAAGGGCCCGTTCAACCAGGTCATCAAGGACGCCGGCATCAAGGTGGCCGACATCGCCCACGTGGTGCTCGTCGGCGGCTCGACCCGCATGCCCGCCGTCTCCGAGCTCGTCAAGGAGCTGACCGGCGGCAAGGAGCCCAACAAGGGCGTCAACCCCGACGAGGTCGTCGCCATCGGCGCCGCCCTGCAGGCCGGCGTGCTCAAGGGCGAGGTCAAGGACGTCCTGCTGCTCGACGTGACCCCGCTGTCGCTGGGCATCGAGACCAAGGGCGGCATCTTCACCAAGATCATCGAGCGCAACACGACGATCCCGACCAAGCGCTCCGAGGTCTTCACCACGGCCGAGGACAACCAGCCGTCGGTGCAGATCCAGGTCTACCAGGGCGAGCGCGAGATCGCCTCCTACAACAAGAAGCTGGCCACGTTCGAGCTGACCGGCATCGCGCCGGCGCCGCGCGGCATCCCGCAGATCGAGGTCACCTTCGACATCGACGCCAACGGCATCGTCAACGTCTCCGCCAAGGACCTGGGCACGGGCAAGGAGCAGACGATGACGATCACCGGCGGCTCCGCGCTGCCGAAGGACGACATCGAGCGGATGATGCGCGAGGCCGAGTCGTACGCCGAGGAGGACAAGAAGCGCCGCGAGGAGGCCGAGGTCCGCAACAACGCCGACGGGCTCGCCTACCAGACGGAGAAGTTCCTCCGCGAGAACGACGACAAGGTCCCCGGCGAGATCAAGACCGAGGTCAACGACGCCCTGGCCGAGCTGAAGAAGGCTCTGGAGGGCACCGACACCGACGTCATCCGCACCTCTGCGGAGAAGCTCGCCACCGTCAGCCAGAAGATGGGTTCGGCGATCTACGCCCAGAGCCAGGGCCAGCAGGCCGGCGGCGAGGGCGCCCCGCAGGACGCCGCGTCCGGTCAGGAGGGCCAGAAGGCCGATGACGACGTGGTCGAAGCCGAGATCGTCGACGAAGACCAGCCGAAGAAGGACAAGTGATGCCGCCGCGTGAGAACGGGCACGAGGAGCCAGTGATCCGCGACAACCGCAAGATCGACCCCGAGACGGGCCAGGTGCGCGAGGCCCCGGCCGACGAGCAGGAGGCGCCCGCCGAGGCGCCGCAGGCGCAGAACGGCGAGCTGGCGGCCCAGCTCGCCGAGCGGACCGCCGACCTGCAGCGGCTCCAGGCCGAATACACCAACTACCGCAGGCGGGTCGAGCGCGACCGGGTGGCGGTCCGCGAGCAGGCGGTCGCGGGGGCGCTGACAGAGCTCCTTCCCGTGCTCGACGACATCGGAAGGGCCCGCGACCACGGCGAGCTGACCGGAGGCTTCGCGAAGGTGGCGGAGTCCCTGGAAGCAGTGCTCACCAAGCTGGGGCTCAGTCCCTTCGGGCAGAAGGGCGAACCGTTCGACCCGACGGTCCATGAGGCGCTGATGCACAGCTACTCGACCGAGGTGACCGAGCCGACCGCCATCGAGGTGCTGCAACTCGGCTACCGGATGGGCGACAGGGTGCTGCGCCCGGCGCGGGTGGCCGTCGCCGAGCCCGAGGACGCCACCCCCGCGTCCGATGACGACGACAACTGACACGAGGACGAAGGGCCGTAGATGAGCACCAAGGACTACTTGGAGAAGGACTACTACGCCGTCCTTGGTGTGCCCAAGACCGCCACCGCCGACGAGATCAAAAAGGCCTACCGGAAGCTGGCCAGGCAGTACCACCCCGACACCAACAAGGGCGACGCGACCAAGGAGACCAAGTTCAAGGAGGTCTCCGAGGCTTACGACGTCCTGTCCGACAACAAGCGCCGCAAGGAATATGACGAGGCGCGCACGCTGTTCGGGTCCGGGGTGGGCGGCCAGCGGGCCGGCGGTGGCGGGTTCCCGTTCGACTTCGGCGACCTGTTCGGCGGCACGGCGCAGCCGGGTTCCGGCGGAGGCGCGGGTGACCGGCTCGGCGACCTGTTCGGCGGGCTGTTCAACCGGGGCGGCTCCACCCGCACCTCGACCACGTCCAGGCCGCGGCGCGGCCAGGACGTCGAGTCCGAGGTGACGCTGACGTTCACCGAAGCGGCCGAGGGCACCACGGTGTCGCTCAGGCTCACGAGTTCGGCCGCCTGCGCCGCGTGCACCGGCACGGGCGCCAGGGCGGGCACGACCCCCAGGGTCTGCCCCACCTGTGAGGGCACCGGGGCGGCCAGCCGCAACCTGGGCAACTTCGCCTTCTCCGAACCCTGCCGCGACTGCAAGGGCCGCGGGCTGCTCGTCGACGACCCCTGCCCCGTGTGCGAGGGCAGCGGCCGGGCCAAGAGCACCCGCACCATCCAGGCCCGCATCCCCGCGGGCGTGGCCGACGGCCAGCGGGTCAGGCTCAAGGGCAAGGGCGCCCCGGGCGAGAACGGCGGGCCCGCCGGCGACCTCTACATCCAGACGCACGTCAAACCGCATGCCGTGTTCGGCAGGTCGGGCGACAACCTGACGATCACCGTCCCCGTGACGTTCACGGAGGCCGCTCTGGGCGCCGAGATCAAGGTGCCCACCCTCAAGGGCATGCCGGTGACGCTGCGCATCCCCCCGGGCACGCCCAACGGCCGCACGTTCCGCGTGCGCGGCAGGGGCGTCACCCGCAAAGACGGCACCAGGGCCGACCTGCTCGCGACGGTCGAAGTGGTGGTGCCGAAGACGCTCGACGACAAGTCGCGCGAGCTCCTCACCGAGTACAACACCGCGAACGCCAGTGAGGACCCACGCGCTGAGCTCATTCAGCGAGCCAGAAGCGAGTAGCCGATGGACGCCAACTATTTCGACCTGTCAGATGACACACCCGTCTATGTGATCTCGGTGGCCGCGCAGTTGTCGGGGCTGCATCCCCAGACCCTGCGCCAGTACGACCGGCTGGGGCTGGTCAGCCCCGGCCGCACCGCGGGGCGCGGCCGCCTCTACTCGACACGCGACATCATCCAGCTCCGCGAGGTGCAGCGGCTCTCCCAGGAGGAGGGCATCAACCTCGCGGGCATCAAGCGGATTCTCGAGCTCGAGAACGAAGCGCTGCGGCTGCGGGAGGAGGTTCACCGCCTACGTGCCGAGATGCGGATGGTCCGAGCGCTGATCCGCTACGAGCTGCCACCGGGGGCCTAGAACGATGGACTACAAGCTCACCCAGAAGAGCCAGGAGGCGCTCTCGGGTGCCATGCGGCGTGCCGCCGCCGAGGGCAACCCCGAGATCGCCCCCGTTCACCTGCTGACCACGCTGCTCTCCCAGACCGGCGGCACCGCCGTGCCGCTGCTCGAAGCCGTCGGCGCCGACTGGCGCACGCTGCGGGCGCGGGCGGAGGAGCAGCTGGCGACGCTGCCGAAGGCGCAGGGCGCGACCGTGGGGGCGCCGTCGAGCTCGCGCCACCTCCTGACCGTGATGAACACCGCCGCCCAGCACGCCAACCGGCTCGAAGACCTCTACGTCTCGACCGAGCACCTGCTGGTGGGCCTGGCCGCCGACGGCGGACCCGTGGCCGACCTGCTGAAGGCGCAGGGCGCGATGCCGCAGGCGCTGCTCGACGCCTTCGAGAAAGTACGCGGCCACGCCCGCGTCACCAGCGAGACCCCTGAGGACACCTACCAGGCGCTGGAGAAGTACGGCGTCGACCTGACCGAGCACGCGAGGGGCGGCAAGCTCGACCCGGTCATCGGCCGCGACTCCGAGATCCGCCGCGTCGTCCAGGTGCTCAGCCGCCGCACCAAGAACAACCCGGTGCTCATCGGCGAGCCGGGCGTCGGCAAGACCGCCGTCGTCGAAGGGCTGGCCCAGCGCATCGTGGCCGGCGACGTGCCCGAATCACTACGCAACAAGCGGCTGATCTCGCTCGACCTGGGCGCGATGGTGGCGGGAGCGAAATACCGCGGCGAGTTCGAGGAACGGCTCAAGGCCGTGCTCTCCGAAATCAAGGAGAGCGACGGGCAGATCGTGACGTTCATCGACGAGCTGCACACCGTCGTCGGCGCGGGGGCCGCCGAGGGCGCGATGGACGCCGGCAACATGCTCAAGCCCATGCTGGCCCGCGGCGAGCTGCGCATGATCGGCGCGACCACGCTCGACGAATACCGCGAGCGCATCGAGAAGGACCCCGCGCTGGAGCGCCGCTTCCAGCAGGTCTACGTGGGTGAGCCCACGGTCCCGGACACGATCGCGATCCTGCGCGGGCTCAAGGGCCGCTACGAAGCCCACCACCAGGTCCAGATCGCCGACAGCGCGCTGGTGGCCGCCGCCGCGCTGTCCGACCGCTACATCACCAACCGCTTCCTCCCCGACAAGGCCATCGACCTGGTCGACGAGGCCGCCTCGCGGCTGCGCATGGAGATCGACTCCCGCCCCGTGGAGATCGACCAGCTCCAGCGCAACGTCGACCGGATGAAGATGGAGGAACTGGCGCTGTCGAAGGAGACCGACGAGGCCTCCGTCCAGCGGCTCGAACGCCTGCGCCAGGAGCTGGCCGACCGCCAGGAGGAGCTCAACGCCCTCGTCGGCCGCTGGGAGCACGAGAAGGCCGGGCTCAACAAGGTCGGTGAGCTGAAGAAGCAGCTCGACGAGGCCAGGAGCGCCGCCGAGCGGGCCCAGCGCGACGGCGACTTCGAGGCCGCGTCCCGGCTCATGTACGCCGAGGTGCCGCGGCTGGAGCAGGCGCTGAAGTCCGCGTCCGAGGCCGCGCAGCCCGACAACACGATGGTCAAGGAGGAGGTCGGGGCCGACGACATCGCCGAGGTGATCTCGTCGTGGACCGGCATCCCCGCGGGGCGGCTCCTGGAGGCGGAGACGGCCAAGCTGCTGCGCATGGAGGAGGAGCTGGGCAGGCGGCTCATCGGCCAGCAGCAGGCCGTACAGGCCGTTTCCGACGCCGTACGCCGCAGCCGGGCCGGCATCGCCGACCCCGACAGGCCGACGGGCTCGTTCGTGTTCCTCGGGCCGACCGGTGTGGGCAAGACCGAGCTGGCCAAGGCGCTGGCGGAGTTCCTGTTCGACGACGAGCGGGCGATGACCCGCATCGACATGAGCGAATACTCCGAGAAGCACAGCGTGGCCAGGCTCGTCGGCGCGCCTCCCGGCTACGTCGGCTACGAGGAGGGCGGCCAGCTCACCGAGGCCGTCAGGCGGCGCCCGTACACCGTGGTGCTGCTCGACGAGGTGGAGAAGGCCCACCCCGAGGTGTTCGACATCCTGCTGCAGGTGCTCGACGACGGGCGGCTGACCGACGGCCAGGGCCGCACGGTCGACTTCCGCAACACGATCCTGATCCTCACCTCCAACATCGGCTCGCAGTTCCTCGTCGATCCCAAGCTGGAGAACGGCGCCAAACGCGAGGCCGTCATGGGGGCGGTGCGCAACTCGTTCAAGCCGGAGTTCCTCAACCGGCTCGACGACGTGATCCTCTTCGACGCGCTCGGCTCCGAGGAACTGGCGCGCATCGTCGACCTGCAGGTCGACCGCCTGGCGCAGCGCCTGGCCGACCGCAGGCTGACGCTGGAGGTCACGCCGGCGGCCCGCGAGTGGCTGGCGCTGACGGGCTACGACCCGATGTACGGCGCCCGCCCGCTGCGCCGCCTGGTCCAGTCGGCCATCGGCGACAAGCTGGCCAAGGCGGTGTTGTCGGGCGAGATCGCCGACGGCGACAAGGTCATGGTGGAGCTCGGCGACGACGAGCTGCTCATCCAGCGCGGCTGAGGCCCGGCCCGGAGCCCGGAGACCCGAGCGGTTTCCGAGCTCCGCGAGCTCCGCGAGCTCCGCGGGCTCCGCGGGCTCCGGCGTGTCATGCCGCGGTCATGCGGCACGGAGCTGGGTAAGGTTCGCCCCACACTTCGGACAAGCCGCGCTCCCCCGGCCGGCCGGCTGGCTACGTTCAGCGTTCGTCAGATCAGCGAAACCGATCAGGGGGACGTGCAGTGTCATCCCAGAAAGTCCGAAGCATCCTCGCGGTGGCGGCGGTGACCGCTGGTGTCACGTGGTGGGCCGCGACCCCCTCGACGGCTGACTCCTGCTCGAACACCAAGCCGGTCGTGTTGTCGCCGGACTCGGCCCTGTCCTTCTGCCACGAGCAGTCGAGGGTGAACATCAACGACGGCGGCTCGGGCGGCAGCCGGATGGTCGCCGAGGAGTCGGGCAAGCTGGCCATGGCGACCGGGCGGCTGGCCAGGCAGCTGGGCCTGACGGGCCTGGCCACCGGAAAGTCGGCGCTGGGCGGCGCCGACATCGGCGGGGTCGCGGCGACCTGGGGCATGCCGATGCTGACCTCCGCCTCGCCTGTGGTGTTCCCCACGGTGCCGGGCCGGGCCGGCATGACGGACATGTCGACCCTGACCAGCGTGCCGGCGCTGCCCTCCCTGCCGTCCCTGCCCGAGACGCCGCTGCTGGCCAAGCTGCCGGTGGAGATGTCGCTCGGCCAGGCCTCCCACGACAACCGCATCGCGGGCTCCCGCATCCGGTCGCCGAAGGACCTGGACAAGCCCGTCCGCGAGGTCGGCGAGGACGTCATCGGCGTGCTGCTGCCGAAGGCGGTGGAGAGCGTCGAGGGCACCTCGATGCTGACCGGCGGCCGGTCCGCGGTGCCGGGCGTCACGGGGCTCACCGACGGCCTCGGCCTGCGGTGAGCACACCGTCCGCCGGCCATCTCGTCCGGGCGCGGAACGTGCCTGCCGCGCCCGGATCTCCATAACCGAAGGGGCCGCGGCCGTCCGGCCGCGGCCCCTTCGCCCTTTATGCGAGCATGGCGCAGTGGACTCCGGCCACCGGCGGCCCCTCCCGAGGGCGGGCCGCGACGTCGCGCGAGGGCGATCGGGTCAGGAGACCATCTCGTCGAGCTCGTCCTCGGGGAGCCCGAGATCGACCCTGATGCGGTAGCGGGTGCGCAGCAGCGCCACCTGCTCGGGGTCGTTCTCGTCGCAGTCGAGGACCGCCTGGGTGGCCCATTCGAGCCCACCCCGGAGATCTCCGTAGGCGACGAGCGTCTCGGCGATCGTGTGGGCGGTCGCCGTGGAGACGTCGCCCTCAGCGCGTATCGTCTCGATGACCTCCCTCGCCTCATCGGGCCTGTCGAGCTCGAAGAGCGTGTCGGCGATGCCGGCACGCGGGTCGAAACCCGCCTCGCCACCGTCTTCGACCGCGCGCTGGAAACACTCCATCGCGCGCGCGGGCTGGCCCGCCGCTCGCCACTCCTCGGCGGCGAGGACCAAGATGGAAGCCCGGGAGACGTCGCCCGAGGAATAGTCGAGCGCGACGTCGTAGAGCCGACTGGCCAGGGAATCGTGGTCGTCGGCCAATAGAGCCTGCTCAAGCAGACGATCAAGGTGCTCACGGGTCACATGCGCCACACCGCGAGACTACCGAGCCGCCCGGCCGTTTGCCTGGTCAATCCACACACTCACAAATCGGTAACGACTCGCCCAACTCTGCGCCTCCTGAGCGTGTTCGTGCAGGTCACGGGCATATAGCAGATGCTCCGCTGTCAAGCGAGCGAAGGGGGCCGTGATGGGCGTGTCCAAGCAGATGACCTTCACGCTGGCCTGCGCTGTCGTACTGTCGGCCCTCATCCCCGGCCTCGCGGGTTATCTGTCGGCCCGTCTCGAGGCCATCGAGTCGGCGGAGCGCAGCCTGCGCGCCCTGGAGACCCGGCTGCACATCCGGGAGGCCAGGGACGCGCGTCCCGTCTCCTATCCGGGGCCGTGCCTGCGCACGCCTGCCGCGCCGGGCTACGAGGAGGTGCCGGCGGCCGCGCTCGGCCAGCGGCGGCACTGGCAGCCGGACGACGTGACCGCCTGGCTGCCCGGCCTGGTGACGGAGCCGCCGTACGCGGGCGGCCACTGAGCGCTCAGTCGTGCGGCGACCATGAACGCAGCTGGCGGGAGAGAAAGCCGCGGATCAGGTGTTTGGCCGCCTCGATGATCTCCGGCTCCCCGTCGGGATCGCGGCGGAAGGCGAGTTTCAGCACCGCGTCGCCCGCCTCGACCGCCACCAGCACCGCGAGGTCGAGCTCGGGGCTGTCGGCCAGGCCGAACTCCTTCAGGAACAACCCGCGCAGCCGCCCGGCGATCACGGTGTTGTTGTCGGAGTCGGAGTCGAGCAGGTTGAGGTCGACGACGTCACCGAAGTGCAGGCTCTTGAAGCCGGCGACCGTGCGGTGCATGTCGACGTATTCGTCGATGATCGCGTCGACCGCCTCCCACCACCCCCGGTGGTCCTCCTCCAGGAACTTGCGGTCGACCCGGCGGACGAACTCCTCGACGTTGCGCCGGGTGAGTTCCTGCGTGATCGCCCGCTTGTCGGGAAAGAACTGGTAGACCGACCCGATCGCCACGCCCGCCCGCTCGGCTATGCGGGTGGTGGACAGGGCTTCGTACCCGGTCTCGTCGAGCAGTTCGGCGCAGGCGTCGAGCATGCGCTCGACGCGCCGGGCGCTGCGGCGCTGTGCGGGTTGCCGCCTGAGTGCTTTGGGCTGGCTGCAGTCTTCATCAATGTGCGGCGAGGACACGGAATCATCTTCTCCCGTACGTGCGATCGTTACCCGCGATTTCTGGATACCGCCGTGGTTCCGGTCAACCGTGCCAGCCCGCGCATCGCCCGTGGCGAAATCCGCGATAGGGCGTATCCGATTTTTCCTTCCAGGTTGACCGGAACGACCGCCTGATTTCTGTGCACCGCACGCAGAACGTGCGCAGCCACGCGCTCGGGTGGATATCCGCGTCGCGCCAGGCCGCGTACGGCGTCGTCGTGCAGGTCCGCACCGGTGTACGTGGCGTTGCGCGCGATGGCCGTGGAGACGAAGCCCGGGCAGATGGCGCTGACCCCGATGTCGTGCCCGGCCAGCTCGGCTCGCAGGCAGTCGCTGAGCATCTTCACCGCGGCCTTAGAGGCGGAGTACGCGGGCAGCAGCCGTGAGGGCGCGAAGGCGGCCAGGGAGGCGACGTTGACGATGTGGCCGCCCTGGCCGCGCTCGACCATGGCGGCGGCGAACAGGCGGCATCCGTGCACGACGCCCCACAGATTGATGTCGACGGTCCTGCGCCAGTCGTCCACGGTGTGGTCGAGAAACGATCCGACGACCGCGATCCCGGCATTGTTCACCACAATGTCCGGCACTCCATATTGGGCGATGATATTTCGCGAGAAATTCTCCATCTCCTCCATATCCGAGACATCGACCCGCGCCGCGTGTGCCGTACCCCCGAGATCCTTCCCGATCATCTCGGCGACCCGCCGGGCGGCGGCGAGATCGATGTCCGCGCAGACCACCTCGGCGCCGTGCGCCGCGAACGCCCGCGACGTCGCCAGCCCGATCCCCGACCCGGCCCCCGTCACCACCACCAGCCGCCCGCCGAACGCCCTCCGCCCGCTCCCCACCCGCGCCCGCCGCAACGCCGTGCCGGCCCGGGCGCCCTCGACATGGCCGGCGAACTCGGCGATCATCCCGGCGACGGCGCCGGGACGGCTGCGGTGGGCCCAGTGCCCGGCCGCGAGCCTGCGGCGCCACAGCCCGTTCACCCACCGGTCGAACGAGGCCGGCAGCGCGGGCGTCACGAACCGGTCCCGCGTGGCCTCGATGACCTGTACGGGCACGTCGGAGACGCGCGGGTCGAGGCCGGGGTCGCCGAATGTGGCGGCCATGTTGCGCCGGTAGAGCCAGAGCCCGTTGCGCCCGTCCTCGGCCAGGGTGGGCGCCGGATGCCCCGGCCGTGGCGTGACGCCCTCGCCGAGCAGGGTGCGGGTGACGATCCGCGGCATGACGGAGCCCCAGGCCAGTTCGGGCAGCGCGGGCAGCAGAAAGGCGCCGATGTACCACGACCTCATCCGCTGCGCCGCGACGTCACGCCGCCGCCCGTACCGCATGAAATGCCGCATCTGCCGCAGCCCTGGCCCGCCCAGGCTGGTGAACGAGGCCACCCGATCACGGATCCCCTCCCGCGCGACGGCCTCCCAGCCCTGCAGCGATCCCCAGTCGTGCCCCACGAGGTGGACCCTGGGCTTGCCCACGGCGTCGAGCACGGCGGCGAGATCGGCGATCAGGTGGTCGAAGTCGTAGGCGCGCCGGTCGCGCGGGGCCGAGGAGTCGCCCGCCCCGCGCACGTCGTAGCGCACCACGTGGAAGCGGTCGCGCAGGAGCGCGGCCACCTCGTCCCAGACGCGGTGGGTGTCGGGATAGCCGTGGAGGAGAACGATCGTCGGCCGGTCGGGGTCGCCCTCCTCGAACAGCGCCAGGCGTACGTCACCGGACTCGACCCACCGCATCGCGACCTCCTATTGGACGCACTGTCCAGCAGAATACCAACGGGAGGGATCATTCGCCGGGCCGGGCCGACAGGCCCGTGCAGGAGCGCAACTCCTTCCAGTCCGCGACCGCCCGCGTCCTGGACGACCCCTTCATCGGCACCGGGACGCCGCCCTGGATCGTGGCCGGCGTCCAGGTGTCCTTCAGCACCTTCCGCCCGTTGATCGTCAACGTCAGCACCCCGGTCCTGCCCGTGGTCGCCGGGTTGGAGTTGTAGAAGACGAAGTTGCCCATGCCGTAGTTGACGTACGCGTTCTTGAGATATCCCGACCCGAGCAGGATGTGGGCGTGCCCGCCGACCACCACGTCGGCGCCCGCCTTGACCAGCTTGGGGGCGAGCGAGCGCTGCGCCGGGTTGGGACACTGCTCCATCTCGGTCCCCCAGTGCAGGTGGACGATCACCGTGTCGGAGTTCTTGCGCGCCTTGCGTACGGCCCGGAGCAGACTCGCCTCGTCCTTGGCCGAGGCCAGCCCGCCCTTGCCGGACGTGGCCGTCCACGACTGGATGAACTCCGCGTCCATGACCTGGGTGGCCCCGATGATCGCCACCCGGTTGCCGTTCACGGTCTTCCGGTACGGCCGGTACGCCTGCGCCGCGTCCTTCCCGATCCCCACCACGGGGAACTTGCTGCGCTTGATCGCCGCCAACGTGTCGGCCAGCCCGTCGTCCATGTAGTCCATGCCGTGGTTGTTGGCCATGGACGCCACGTCGACCCCGGAGGCCTTCAACGCGCTCAACGCGCTGGGCGGGGCCCTGAACGTGAACTCCTTGCCCGGCGCCGGCGTACCTCCGGTGGTGATGGCCGTCTCCAGGTTCACCATGGATAAATCCGCCTTGCGCAACACGCTCGCGATCGGCCCCAGAGCCGTGCGCGGGCTGGAGAGCCGGGGGCGCAACATCCCCTCGAAGTGCACGTCCCCGCCGAAGGCGATCGTGTACGGCCGCCGCTGCGGCGTCGGCTTCGCCGAGGGCGTGGCCGAGGGCGTGGAGGGTGCCCGCTGCTGCTCCACCTGCCCGCGTTGCGGCTCCCTTTCCGGCGGCGACGAGCATGCCGCCAGGGACACGACGACAGCGAGCACCGGGAGGGCATGGGGGAGTCTCATCTACCGCCACTTCCACTCGAATCCTGTCTTCCAGGGATCGAGCATGCCATGCAGGGCGGTTACCGTGCAGTCCACACGTTTGACAACAAATCGGACACTTCGTG
The DNA here is from genome assembly GCF_039871515.1 of Nonomuraea sp. B1E8. Classification (NCBI taxonomy): domain Bacteria; kingdom Bacillati; phylum Actinomycetota; class Actinomycetes; order Streptosporangiales; family Streptosporangiaceae; genus Nonomuraea; species Nonomuraea sp. B1E8. The sequence goes on from NZ_JBDPLS010000001.1 coordinate 1,390,409, forward strand.
GCGCGTCTCGTCATCCTTCGACGTGCCAGCGATCATCCAGGGCTTGGGAAAGGCCGTGAGACTGGTCGTGCTCGGCACAGGAGCCGGCACGCGCTGCTTCTAAGGCGCGAGTCGTTCGTATGACACCTTGTGCCTATGGCCCCCGTCACCCTCGGCGCCCGTCGCGCTCGTCGGCGTTCCTTCTCACGACGATCGCGCTTGGAGCACTTGCGGCGACATTGCTCTCGCCGCTGCTGCTGAGTCTCCTCCTGCCCGCCAGCTCACATTGGCCGCAGTTGAGTGACATCGGCGAGACCTACGGCGCCGCATCCGCCGTGCTCTCCGCTTTGGCGCTCATCGCCATCGGCGCTTCTCTTTTCCTGCAAGCCAGGGAAATGAAATTCTCACGCGAAGAAGCGGAGCGGGCCCACCATTTCCAGCTCCTGCAGCTGCAGATAGAAAATCCCGTACTGAGCGGCGCAATGCACCGAGCGGATAGCGGGCTGGACCCGAGACTGCACCTCTACCTCAATCTTGTGCTCTCCTATTGGGAGATGCTTTTCAGGGTGGGCCAGATGCATGAGCCGGTGCTGCAAGAGTATGCGCGCCACGACTTCCTCGGCACGGAAGTTGGCAGGCGTTTCTGGGAGGGCACGCGAGGCCGTCGACTCGCCCTGGCCAAGGACCGCCGCAGCAAGCAATTCGTCACAGTGATCGACCGCGCCTGGCGTCAGACGGTGGAGACGCAGGGCACTCAGCCACCACGTCAGAGCGTCCAGAAAGCCCAGAGGAGCCTGCTTGCCGCGCTCAGTGCCGCTGCGGTGACCGCGCTGGTCGGAGTCGGGATCACATGGTTGAGCCGAACCAAAAGGATGCGCGCCGATGATTGATCATCACAGCCGCAGATGTGCCATGATGTGCAGGTCTTCTCTGCTCCATACTGCGGAAGTGCGGGAAGTCCGGAGGCGTGCCATGCCTCCACCCGAACGGCCCTGCAAGTTGTGCCACCAACTTGCCAGGGCCGTTCGTCATGCGCTCGCCCCTCGTGCGGTCAGGTCGAACTCACCCTGGCGAACACCTGCCGTGAAGGCTTCCCACTCGCCTGGCGTGAAGACCAGCACGGGCCCGTCCTGCGTCTTGCTGTCCCTCAGCGCCACATTGCCATCGGCCAAGGGCGCAACCTCGACACAGGCTCCTGCACCGTTGCAGAAGGTGCTCTTCCGCCACGCTTCCTTCTTAGTATGGATGTACATATTCTCTCCAAATACACAAAAGGGCCCCATCGCCCTCTTATGGCTTTTTACTACCGTCGCCAGAACATGATTTTACGCTGAATCAGGACACGGGATTCATCCTCACTCAGAGCCTCCGATTGGATGTGATCGAACGCTATTTCGTAGCCAGCTACTCGTTCGAGATCCTCGACAAAGTCAGCCGTGTACAGCTGCTCAAGGTACACAACATCATCAAACGCCGAAAAGTTCAAATGAATGAAGGCACCTGTATTAACCGGATGAAGTGCATCCAACGGGAGGATCCGGACACTGACGTGCGGCAACATCGAGATCTCCAGGAGATGCTCCATCTGCTCCCGCATCACGGCGGGCTCGCCGAAACGGCGCATCAACACCGACTCATCGAGCACCGCGACAACAGAGCAGGGATCGGCCCTGTGGAGCACTCGCTGCTGCCTGTCGAGACGAGCCTCGACCCGGCTCCTGACACCACTGTGCGTGATGCGCGCGATACCTCGGGTTGCCAGGATTACTTCCCTGGCATAGTCCTCAGTTTGCAACAGGCCCGGCACAACCTGGGGTTCCCAGTCGCGCTGGAATGTCGCCTCCGCCTCAAGCCCGAGGAATCTCGTGTATTCCTCAGGAAGAGTGTCTTCGTAATCTTCCCACCACCCGCGCTGCTCCGCATCCCGCAACAGGCCGAAGAGCTCGTCAAGTTTCGCCCCGTCGACGCGGTAGAGCTCGGCCAGGGCCTTGATGTCGTCGGCGACGGGCATGGTCTTGGCCGCCTCGATGCGGCTGACCTTGCTCGCCGACCAGCCGAGCTCGCGGGCGGCCCTGGCGCCGGTGAGTTTCCTTCGCTCCCGGAGGAGGCGCAACTCCTGCCCTAGCCGGAGCCTGCGTACTGTGGGACTGCCCTGCTGCGATGGCACCGTCCACTCTCCTTGTCGGGAATGAAGGTGTAGCCGGAAGGGGTCGTTTGGGGCCCGGCTTTGTGGGCCGTACGGGCCAATCGTACATGCAACTTGCATGGATAGTCGCGTACGGCCTTGCCATGAAGGCTTTCACGGGGAGAGCGTAGGGGCAAGACAAGCTCGGTAGGGGGCGGCGAAGCCGGAGTTCGTGCCAGGTCGACCGACCTCTGACTCTTCTCGTGCAAGTTGCATCGCAAGCCGTGAAGCAAGTCGCGAAGAAACTTAAATCTTCCCTTGCCTAAAGTCTTGCAGCATCGCTGACCTAGGGGGACGATCGATCTCAGGAGGGACCTTGGATGGTGAGGAGGCCGATATGACCACACGGCCGTACGCATCAGGCCCTCAGCCCACGATCGCGCGCCCTCACGCGGGCCGCCTCGCCGGCAACGTCGCCGTCCCGGAACTGAGAATCCGCCCCAGGGAGGCCACTTGCCGGAAGGACCGATTCATCGCCTGACCGCGCAGCGAGAGTCCGCTCATTCGAGCACGCAAAAAGCCGGTCCGAGGCCGATATCCGACTCGCCGCATATGGGCTGCCACCCTGCGACGAGACCGGCCATCAGCCGTCGGACCGGCAAAGAAGCCACCTCAAAATGCCGCGAAAGGGGTCTTCTATGTACTCACAAGGTACCAAGGGACTCAGCCGAATCAAGTCCCGGATCCGGGAACTCATCGCGTGGGCCGACCGGGAAATCTGCATGGAGCCCGACGAGTTCGCGCACCGCATGGGCTGGACCGTCGAACGGGTGGGACTCGGCGCCCGCCGCTACCGCGACCCGCGCTTCGACCAGCTCCGCCTCCCGCACCGCGTGACGGAGGAGGTGTCTTGACGTGCCGAGGAACCCGCGCAACCAGATCTACCCCGGCCACGAGGACCTGCCCGCCGCAGGACGGAGCGGCCGGCTCGTCAGGCTCTGGCGGATCCGTACGGAGCTGCTGCTCGCGGCGGCGCTGACGCTGTTCACGCTGTCGTTGCTCGGCGCCACCCAGGAGGGCCGGTGGATGCCCTTCATCCTGCTGAGCAGCGCCATCTCGGTGCCGGCCGTCACCAGGACCGGCCGCAACTGGGTCACCTCCCACGTCTGGTGCGTGATCTCCCGGCACCGCCTGCAGCGGGTCTGCCTGGAGACCACGATGCACACCAGGGCGGGGCGGATCCCGCTGGTGCTGTGGATCACGCCCACGTCCAGGGGCGAGAAGGCGCTGATCCTGACGAGGGCCGGGATCTGCGCCGAGGAGTTCGAGGCGTACAGCGAGGAGATCGCCGCAGCCTGCTGGGCCAGGAGCGCGAACGTCTACCGGCACCGCACGCGGTCGCAGTTCCTGATCGTGGAGATCGTCCGGCGCGACGAGGTGCCGGGCGCGGCCTCCCCCGGCCTGGACAGGTTGTACGGCCGGCGAGCGTGGATCCCGCTGCGGCCCGACTTCGAGGAGCCGCCTGATCTCCGCGCGGACGTGACGCTGGCACGGGCCGGCCACTAGACCTGGGGGACCGCGCCTACCCCAGGGCACAAGTCCCGGAGACCGCGGGGGCTCCGGGACTTCCCCATGCGCTCGACGTTCCGAGTGGTCACGCACTGTTCAACGGAGATCCGGCCAGGATTTCACCATCCCGGGTGATCACCGCACATTAGGGTGTCGCGCGTGACTATCGCACCAGAAGAGGACCGCCTGAACACCCAGATCGCCTTCGCCATCGAGATCGACAAGTTGAAGCGGATCATCCGCCGCAACCATCTCATCGACGGTTCGCGACGGGAGAACACCGCAGAGCACTCCTGGTACGTGGGCACGTTGGCGATGGTCCTCGGCGAGCACGCCCCACCGGGGACCGACCTCCAACGGGTGGTGGCCATGCTCCTGGTGCACGACCTGGTGGAGATCGACGCCGGTGACACCTTCGTCTACGATCCGGTGGCCGTCTCGGCCCAGGCCGAGGCCGAGCGGGCCGCCGCCGACCGCATCTTCGGCCTGCTGCCCGCCGACCAGGCAGGGTGGATGCGGGAGTTGTGGGACGAGTTCGAGGCCAGGAAGACGCCGGAGGCGAAGTTCGCCAAGGCGCTCGATCGTTTCGCCCCGATCCTGGCCAACCACCACACCGAGGGCGGCACCTGGCCGCTGTTCAAGGTGACGGCCGCCCAGGTCAGGGAGAAGGTGCGGATCATCGAGGAGGGCTCGCCCTCACTCGGTTCGTACGCGTCGGAGCTGGTTGAGCTTTCCGTGGCGAGAGGCCACCTGTCCGAGTGATGCCCTCATGGCCGGGGTAGGGGACTTGTCGTGAAAGAGGAAGTGCGAGCGAAGCGTCGGCAGCTAAGGGGTTTCGCCGGGCCGGTCACCCTCGCCGATCGGCTCGAGAAGTCGAGAGCCATGGACAAAGCCGTCATGGCGCTGGCGAAGGCCGTACGCCGGCGCATCCCCCAAGGACGGCTCCGCGACCTGCTGCACGGCGTGCCCACCGGCAAGCCACTGCACCCGCCGCTCGCCACGGTGAGCCTCGGCTGCTGGATGTCGGCCGCCGTGCTGGACCTGGCGCGCGCCGATCCCCGGGCCTCGCGCCTGCTGCTGGCCACCGGCATCGCCAACGCCCTGCCGACGGCCGCGGCCGGACTGACCGACTGGTCGTCCCTCCACCGCGAGCAGCAGCGGGTGGGTCTCGTGCACATGGCGTCGAACGTGGCCGCCCTCGGCCTGTTCTCCGCCTCGCTGCTGGCACGGATGCGCGGGCACGAGCGTCCCGGCCGGTGGTTGTCGTTCGCCGGGCTCGGCGTGGGCAGCCTCGGCGCCTATCTCGGCGGCCACCTGGCCTACCGGCAGGCGGCAGGGGCCAACCACGCCCCGCAGGTCACCCATCTGGTGCCGCTGGGCTGGCACGACCTGTGCGCGCTGAAAGACCTGCCCGACGGCCGTCCCGTGGCGCGCAGGCTCGGATACATCCAGCTCTTCGTGTTGCGCCAGGGCGAGGCCGTGACCGTGCTCGGCGACCGCTGCCCCCATCTGGCCGGGCCGCTGCACCAGGGCAGGCTCGTCATGGAGGACGGCGAGGCGTGCGTGGTCTGCCCGTGGCACAGCAGCACGTTCCGGCTGGCCGACGGCTCGGTGAAACACGGCCCCGCGACCGCCCCCGCGCCCATGTTCGAGACGCGCGTGAGGCGCGACGGCACGCTCCAGGTGCGCCCGGGGTTGACCTGAACTTAACTTGAGGTCCTACGGTCGCCACATGGGAAAGATTCTGGTGACCGGCGCGACCGGCAACGTTGGCAGGCATGTGGTGACCCGGCTCGCGAAGGCCGGGCTGGAGGTCCGGGCGCTCGCCAGGGATCCCGAACGGGCGCACCTGCCCGTCGAGACCGTACGCGGCGACCTGACCGCCCCCGAGACCCTGGAGCCGGCGCTCGACGGCGTGGAAAGTGTGTTCCTGCTCTGGCCCGGATACTCGGCCGAGAGCGCCGCGGGCACGATCACGGCGATCGCCAAGCACGCGCGGCGCGTGGTCTACCTGTCGGCGGACGTCGAGGAGTTGGCGGACGACGAGGAGCCGTCGTACTTCCACCAGGGGGTGGAGCGGCTGATCCGGCACTCGGGAATCGCCTGGACGTTCCTGCGGCCCGGCGGATTCGCGGCCAACACGCTCATGTGGGCCGACCAGATCAGGCAGGGCGTCGTACGCTGGCCGTTCGGACAGGCCGCCAGGTCGCTGATCCACGAGAAGGACATCGCGGCCGTGGCCGTGCACGTGCTCACCTCGGCCGGGCACAGCGGCGCGAAATACGCGCTCACCGGCCCCGAGCAGCTCACCCAGGCCGAGCAGGTGCGCATCATCGGCGAGGTGCTCGGCCGCGAGGTGCGCTGGGAGGAACTCCCTGTGGACAAGGCCCGTGAGCAGCTCCTGGCGGCCTGGGGCGACCCGTCCTTCGTGGACCTGGCGTTGCAGGGGTGGGAAGCGTTCGTGGCCCGCCCCGAGCGGGTCACCGACACCGTGGAACGGCTGCTCGGGCGCCCTCCGCTGACGTTCCGCCGGTGGGCGGAGGACCGCGCGGCGGACTTCAGCTGACCTCGTCGGCGGGGTGCTCGACGAGGGCGAGGATGCGGCTGGACATGAACCGGGCCGTACGCACCGGGGTGCCGGTCCTGGTGACCTCGCTGACCTCGACGAGCCCCCGCCGCGTGTTCACCTCGACCCGCCGGCCGGCGCGGGTGGCCGTGATCTCGTAGGTACGCGGTGACCCTCCCGCGTCAATGACGATCTCCACCCAATCACCCTTCATGTACAGATTCATACCCAGATAGCCAGAAATTTATCCGTACACCAGTACGATAATGGCCGCGATTCCCACGCAGACGATGACCCCGCGCAGCACGGGCGCCGGGATGCGCCGGCCCAGCCTGGCCCCCAGGAAGCCGCCGGCCATCGCGCCCAGCGCCACCCCGGCCACGGCCTGCCAGTCGACGTCCGCGACCACCGTGAACAGCACCGCGGCCACGGCGTTGACCAGCAGCGCGAGCACGTTCTTGGCGGCGTTCACCCGCTGGAGGCCGTCGTCGAGGAAGATGCCGATCAGCCCGATCAGCAACACCCCCTGGGCCGCCCCGAAATAGCCGCCGTAGATGCCCGAGGCCAGCACGCCCAGCCACAACGCCAGGCCGCCGTGCGGATGCGCCCGCCCCCGCCGCTCGGCCAGCCAGGCGTTGAGCCTGGGCTGCACCAGGACCAGCAGGCAGGCCAGCGCGATCAGCGCGACGACGACCACCTCGAACACGTCGGGGTCGAGGAACAGCAGCAGGATGCCGCCGATCAGCGCGCCGAGCGCCGAGGCCGCACCCAGGCGCACCAGGCGGTCGCGCTGGCCCTGCAGCTCCACGCGGTAGCCGTAGGCGGCCGTGAAGGAGCCCGGCACCAGCCCGATCGTGTTGGACACGTTGGCGGTGACGGGATCGACGCCCACCGCCACCAGCGTGGGGAACGTGATCAGCGACCCCGACCCGACGACCGCGTTGATGGCGCCCGCCATCACCCCGGCCACGCAGACCGCAGCCAGCTCCCACCCCGTCACAGACCCTCCCTGACCCGAGAAACCCGCTCGCCGGACCGCCGTCCGGCCATGCCTACGGCCGGGGCGATGGCCCTCGCAGCGGGTCGCTCACTGGGTGTCCGAGTTTTTGGGGGGTGTGAAAAGACCGCCGAGATTCTCCAGCGCCTTGCCCATCTCCGACGGCACGATCCAGATCTTATTGGCCTCGCCCTTGGCGATCTCCGGCAGGGTCTGCAGGTATTGGTAGGCGAGCAGCTGCTGGTCGGGCTTTCCCTCGTGGATGGCCTTGAAGACCATGCCGATCGCGTCGGCCTGGCCCTTGGCGCGCATGGCCTGGGCCTCGGCGTCCGCCTGGGCGCGCAGCACGGCCGCCTCCGCCTCGCCGCGTGCCCGCAACACCGAGGCCTGCTTGTCGCCCTCGGCCGCGAGGATGGAGGCCTGGCGCTGCCCCTCGGCGGCCAGCACCGCGGCGCGCTTGTCGCGGTCGGCGCGCATCTGCTTCTCCATCGAGTCCTGGATGGAGGCCGGGGGGTCGATGGCCTTGAGCTCGACCCGGTTGACCCGGATGCCCCACTTGCCGGTGGCCTCGTCGAGAACGCCGCGCAGCGCGGTGTTGATGTCCTCGCGCGAGGTCAGCGTGCGCTCGAGGTCCATGCCGCCGACGACGTTGCGCAGCGTCGTGACCGTGAGCTGCTCGACGCCGGTCAGGAAGTTGGCGATCTCGTAGGTGGCCGCCTTGGGGTTGGTGACCTGGAAGTAGATGACGGTGTCGATCGAGACGACCAGGTTGTCGGAGGTGATCACGGGCTGCGGCGGGAACGACACCACCTGCTCGCGCAGGTCGATCAGGTCCTTGATGCGGTCGATGAACGGCACCACCAGGTTGAGCCCCGGCGTCAGCGTGCGGTGGTAGCGGCCGAGGCGCTCGATGATGGCCGCCGTGGCCTGCGGGATGATGCGGATCGTGCGAGCCACCGCGAAACCCACCGCCGCGACCACGACAAGGGCGACGATGAGCTGCTCGATGGACATGGCGACGCTCCGAAGTCGAGGGGACCGACTCCGTAGATCTTATTTGGTTTCCGCTATCCGCAGCGGCCACTCAGTGGCGAGCGACTTCTATCGGCATCAATGGCGAGCTAATGCGGACGCGCGTACCAGCGGCCCTCACCGCTCCGCTCCAGCGAGAGCGGCACGCCGAACGTGTGGGAGAGATTGTCGGACGTCATCACGTGCTCCAGCGGCCCCTGAGCCACCACGGAGCCGTGCCGGAGCAGCAGCCCGTGCGTGAACCCCGTCGGCACCTCCTCCACGTGGTGCGTCACCAGCACCAGCGTCGGCGAGCGGTAGTCGCCCGCCAGCAGCGACAGACGGCGCACCAGGTCTTCGCGCCCGCCCAGGTCGAGCCCGGCGGCCGGCTCGTCGAGCAACAACATCTCCGGGTCCGGCATGAGCGCGCGGGCGATCTGCACCCGCTTGCGCTCGCCCTCGGACAGCGTGCCGAACCGCCGCCTGATCAGATGGGCCGCGCCCATCATGTCGATCAACTCGACGGCCCTGGTGACGTCGTTGGAGTCGTACTCCTCCGTCCAGCGGCCCATGATCGCGTACGACGCGGTCAGCACGAGGTCGATGACCTTCTCCTCGGGCGGGATGCGCTCGGCCAGCGCGGCGCTCGCCAGCCCGATCCGCGGCCGCAGATCGAAGACGTCCGCCTGCCCCAACCGCTCGCCCAGCACCTCGACCAGGCCCTCACTCGGATAGAGCAACGTGGCAGCGACCTGCAGCAACGTGGTCTTACCTGCGCCATTGGGGCCGATGACCACCCAACGCTCGTCCTCGTTGACCGTCCAGTCGATGCCGCGCAGCAGGGCCGCTCCGTCGCGCCTGACGGCGACGTCCTGGAGCCGCAGCACCTGACCACCCATCCCCGATCCCTCCTTCAGGAGTCACCCACGGGACAAACCTATTGCAGGGCGAGCGCTTATCGTGGATCGGTGCGCCCTGAATCGCCTGTCTGTCCCTCCCTGGTCGCCTGGGGCAACGCCTGGCTCGCCGGTCACGTCGGCCTCGACGAGGCGGCTGACCACGTGGAAGCCGCCGGCGGTCCCGTCGTCGCGGGCGACGTTCCGTTGCGTAAATACCTCGCAGATCTCCGCGTGGGCGGCCTGCGCGAGCTGCGGCTCGCCCTGCCGGCGCCCGGCGACCCGCTGGGCCTGTCGGGCCCGGCGTCGTTCAACTCGGCCGCGGTCGACGTCGGCCAGGCCGCGATCGCCGTGGCCGACAGCCGGAACATCGGCCTGCTGCCCCTTCCGGACCACCGCGGATCGTCCTATGTCGGTGTGCGTCTGGAAGTGCACGACTCCGGCCCCGTACGCCATGACCTGCCCTCGCTCGCCGAGGCCGAGCGCGACCTGTCCGACGCGATGCGGTCGGCCACCGAGGCGCTGACCTCCGTCGACGGCCCGGTGGCCGACCGTCCCGACCGGCTGGGGCAGCGCGGCGGGGAGCTGGCGCCGGGTTATCCGGCTCGCGCGCACCGCGTGGCCACCCTCGCCACGCGGCTGGCCACCGTGCTGCGCCTGGCCGACGACCGCGGCCTCACCGTCGCGCAGGTCGCGGCGCGCGGAGCGGCGCTGCGCGAGCTCGACCGTGCGGTACGCCGCGCGCTCGTGGCGGCCCACCACGCGATCTTCGAGCCGATCAGGAACCAGTAGCCGGCTCAGCCGAGGCCGTGCCGCACGGCGTAGAGCGCGGCCTGGGTGCGGTCCTGCACGCCGAGCTTCATCAGCACGTTGGACACGTGGGTCTTGACCGTCTTCTCCGCCACGGCCAGGCTCCGCGCGATCTCCCTGTTGGACCGGCCGGCCGCGATGAGCGACAACACCTCCCGCTCCCGCTCGGTCAGCGGCACCGGCCCCGGCACGCCGGACGCGCCGTTGGGCGGGGCCAGCATCGCCTCCGCCGCCTCGGGCGCGAGCAGCACCTGGCCGCCGTGCACCGCGCGCACCGCCTGGACCAGCGCGGACGGATCGACGTCCTTGTAGAGGAACCCGGACGCTCCCGCGCGCATCGCGGGGCCCACGTCGGACCGGTCGCTCACCGACGTCAGCACGACGATCCTGGTCGCCGTGCCGGTCAGCCGCTCCAGCGCGCCGAGGCCGTCGAGCACGGGCATCTTCAGATCCAGCAGCAGCACGTCGGGGCGGAGCTCGCCGACCAGCTCGACCGCCTGGGCCCCGTCGCCCGCCTCGGCGACCACGGTGATGTCGTCCTGGAGGTCGAGGAACGTACGCAGCCCCTGACGCACCACCGGGTGATCGTCGGCGATCAGCACCCGGATCACGCGCCCACCTCCACGCGCACCACGGTCCCCCTGCCCGAGGCCGACTCGACGGTCATGACGCCTCCGACGGACTCGGCCCTGTCACGCATCGACGCCAGGCCAAGCCCACGCGAGTCGGCCTGCTCGAAACCTCTGCCGTCGTCTTCGACGGTCAACACCAGCTTGCCCTCCTCGTATGCCAGGCGCACCGAGACGCGGGACGCCTCGGAGTGCCTGAGCGCGTTGTGCAGCGCCTCCTGGGCCACCCTGAGCGCCGCCACCTCGACCGCCGGGTCCAGCGACGGCAACTCGCCGCACTCGAACACCACCAGGGACGGGTGGAGCCGGTCGAGCATGCGCACGTGCTTGCGCAGCGTCTCCGGCAGTCCGTGCCGGTCGAGCTCGGCCGGGCGCAGCTCGACGATCACGGCACGCAACTCGGTCAGGGCCTCGCCGGCCAGCCGCTGGACGCGTTCGAGCTCAGGGGCGACCTTGCCGGGGGCCTTGTCGAGCATGGCCTGCGCCGCCTGGGCGGTCAGCCTGAGCGAGAACAACTTCTGCGTGACCGCGTCGTGCAGCTCCTGGGCGACCCGGTTGCGCTCCTCCAGCATGGCCAGCTCGCGGCCGCGTTCGTAGAGGCGGGCGTTGGTCAGCGCGATCGCGGCGTGCGCGGCGAAGAGCGTGAGGAGGTCCTGGTCCTCCTGCGTGAAGCCGCCGGGGGTGCGCTTGTTGGCCAGGAAGATGATGCCGAGCACCTCGTCGCCGTCGCGGATCGGGACGCCGAGGAAGTCCTTCATGACCGGGTGCGCCTTGGGCCACCACTCGAACCGCGGGTCCTCGCGCAGGTCGGGCAGCCGCGCGGGGACGCCGTCGCGGAGCATCGCCCCCAGCATGCCGTGCTGCCTCGGCAGCGGCCCGATCGCGTCCCACTGCTTGTCGGTGATGCCCTCGGCGACGAACTCGGCGAACGATCCGTCGTCGTCGGGCACGCCGAGCGCGGCGTAGCGGGCGTCGAGCAGCCGCTGCGCCGAGCGGACGATGACCTGCAGCACCTCGCGGACCGACAGGTGGCGGGTTACCGCGAGCACCGCGGAGCTCACCGCCTGCAGGACTGCGTCTCGGTCGGTGGCCACGTCACCTACCTTAAGGTCCTAGGACCATGTTCCCAGGGCCGGTCCGGTCCTCAGCCCGATGTCCGCCGCACATCGCGTTCCTAACGTCGTGGGCATGACGAACACCGCACTCATCACCGGCGCGTCCCGCGGCCTCGGCCTCGCCCTGGCGAGGTCCCTGGCAGGAGCGGGATGGAACCTCGTGCTCACCGCCCGCGGCGCGGACGACCTGGAACGGGTCGCCGCCGAGCTGGGCGCCACCGCCATACCCGGCGACGTGCGGGACCCCGCGCACGTCCGGCGGCTCGCCGGGGCCGCTCCCGAGCTGGATCTGCTGGTCAACAACGCCAGCGACCTGGGCGTGACCCCGTTGCCGCCGCTCGCGGCCTACCCGCTGGAGGCGTTCAGGGCGCTGCTGGAGACGAACGTGACCGCTCCCCTCGCCCTCATCCAGGCCACACTGCCCGCGTTGCGGGCGGCCCAGGGCGCGGTCGTGAACGTCACCTCCGACGCGGCCACGGGCCCGTACGAGGGCTGGGGCGGCTACGGGGCCACCAAGGCGGCGCTGGAGCAGCTGTCCAACGTGCTGGCCGCCGAGGAGCCCGAGTTGCGCGTCTGGTGGGTGGACCCGGGCGAGATGAACACCCGCATGCTGGCCGACGCCGTGGGCGCCGAGGAGGCCGGCGCGGCGGCCGATCCCGCCAAGGTCGCCGCGGCGCTGCACGACCTGGTCGGCGCCCGCCCGGCCAGCGGCAAGGTGAGCCTCCAATGACCGCGTCGCTGACCGGCGCGCTGGACTTCTCGCTGCCGCCCGGCCTGTCCGCCCACGAGCCGCCGGAGGCGAGGGGGACGGCCAGGGACGCGGTACGCCTGATGGTCTCGCGCGGCGACCTGGACCCCCTCCACCACCGCTTCGCCGACCTGCCGAAGCTGCTCGACCCCGGCGACCTGATCGTGGTGAACAACTCGGCGACCCTGCCGGCGGCGGTCCGGCTGGACCGGCTGGCCGTGCACTTCTCGACCGCGCGGGAGGACGGCACGTGGCTGGTGGAGCTGCGCCGCCGTACCTCGAAGGCGTCCGAGCCCTACGGCGGCGGCGAGCCCGGCGAGTGGCTGCCGCTGCCGGGGCGGGCCACGTTGCGGCTGATCGAGCGGGAGACGCCGCGCCTGTGGCGGGCCACGCTCGACCGGGACGTGAAGCGGTACCTGCGCGGTCACGGGGTGCCGATCCGCTACTCGTACGTGGAGCGGGACTGGCCGATCGAGGACTACCAGACGGTGTTCGCGACCGTGCCGGGCAGCGCCGAGATGCCGAGCGCGGCCCGGCCGTTCACCGCCGACCTGGTGGCGGCGCTCGTGGCGCACGGGATCGGGATCGCGCCGATCACCCTGCACACGGGCGTGGCCTCGCCGGAGAAGGACGAGCCGCCCTACGCGGAGCGGTACGACGTGCCCGGACCGACGGCGCGGCTGGTGAACCTGGCCAGGGAGAACGGCAACCGGGTGGTGGCCGCGGGCACGACCGTCGTACGCGCTCTGGAGACGGCCGCCGGAGCGGACGGGCGCGTGGCCGCGTCGGCGGGCTGGACCCGGCACGTCGTCACGCCCGAGCTCGGCGTGCGGGCCGTCACGGGGCTGATCACCGGGTTGCACGAGCCGCGCTCCAGCCACCTGCTCATGCTGAGCGCGATCGCGGGCGAGAACGTGCTGGCCCGCGCGTACGAGGCGGCGCTGCGGGAGCGGTATCTGTGGCACGAGTTCGGCGACACCCACCTGATCCTGCGGAGCTAGCCTGTGGCCGACGGCCCTCGCTGCCGTCACCGGGCCCTTGCTGGCCTCGCTGCTCCTCGCCGACGCCGACATCCCCGGCCTTTGCCGACATTTTGCCGGGCAGCGGCGGGCCGGTGGACGGCGTACTCCGATGGTCACGCCCGCGTCCCAAAGCCCATCCTGCTTCGCGAGCATCCGAGCGGGCGCAGTACCGTGACTGGATGTGGACCAGCGCACCCTCCTGATCACGTTGAACGGCCCTGACCGCCCGGGCGTTACTTCACGGCTTTTTTCCGTTCTGTCCGGCTTTCCGGTGACCGTTGCGGACATCGAACAGGTCGTCATCCGAGGCCGGCTCACGCTCGGCGTGCTCGTCGCCTACGCCGGCGGCCCCTCCACCGGCACCGGCACGACACTCGGCGCCATGTGGACCGCCGTCGAGCGGGTGGCCGAAGACCTCGGCATGGAGGTGGAGCTGTCCACCGGCTCCCAGGCCAAGGAGCAGCGCCGCCGCGGCCGCCTGTCGGTCAGCGTGCTCGGCGCCACCCTGCAGCCGGCCGCCATCGCGGGCATCGCCGGCCGCATCGCCGCCGCCGGAGCCAACATCGACCGCATCGAACGCCTCGCCCAGTGGCCCGTCACGTGCATCGAGCTGTCGGTCTCCGGAGCCGACCCCACGTCGTTGCGGGTCGAGCTGGCCGCCGAGGCCGCCGCCCAGGAGGTCGACGTGGCCGTGCAGCGCACCGGCCTGTCGCGGCGGGCCAAGCGCCTGATCGTCATGGACGTCGACTCCACCCTCATCCAGGGCGAGGTCATCGAGCTGCTGGCCGCGCACGCGGGCTGCCTCGACGAGGTGGCCAGAGTCACCGAGGAGGCCATGCGCGGCGAGCTCGACTTCGCCGAGTCCCTGCGGCGGCGGGTGGCGCTGCTCGAAGGGCTGCCCGCCGAGGTGATCGACCACGTACGCAAAGAGGTCGTGCTCACGCCGGGCGCCCGCACGCTGGTCCGCACGCTCAAACGGCTCGACTACCGCTTCGCCATCGTCAGCGGCGGGTTCACGCAGATCACCGACGGCCTGGTGGAGGAGCTCGGCATCGACTACTCCGCGGCGAACGTGCTCGAAGTGATCGACGGCCGGCTGACCGGCCGCGTGGTCGGGGAGGTCGTCGACCGTCCTGGCAAGGCGCGGGCGCTGGAGAGGTTCGCCCACGAGGCCGGCCTGCCGATCTCGCAGACGGTGGCCATCGGCGACGGCGCCAACGACCTCGACATGATCGCGGCGGCCGGGCTGGGCATCGCCTTCAACGCCAAGCCCGTCGTACGCCAGGCGGCCGACACCGCGGTCAACACCCCCTACCTCGACTCCATCCTCTACCTGCTGGGCATCTCGCGCGACGAGGTGGAGGCGGCCGACGCCGAGGACGGCGTGCTCACGGCGGGCTGAATCAGCCCTCCTTGGGGTCCCAGCGGGTGACCAGGCGGCCCTCACCCGGCGAAAGCTCCGCCCACGGCGACTCGACCCCGATCGCCGCGAAGGCCCCGGGCCTGAACACGTAGTCGCCGCCCGCCAGCCCCAGCGCCAGCTCGTGCACGCCCGGGTTGTGCCCGCACAACACCACCGTGCCCAGCCCGGGATCACACCGGCGCACCAGCTCCAGCAGCTCGTCCGGGTACGCCTCGTAGATGTCGCGCTCGTAGCTGATCTCAGCGCCGGGGAAGGCGAGCTCCGCCGTGCGCCTGGTCCGCAGCGCCGGCGAGCAGAGCACCACCTCGGGGGTGAACCCGGCGGCCCTGATCTCGTCGCCGGCCCGCTCGGCGTCGCGCTCGCCCCGGTCGGTCAGCGGCCGCTCGCGGTCGAGCAGGCCGGCGATCTGGGCGGCCTTCGCGTGACGCAGCACAATCAAGGTCCGCACCGGTCATCCATTCCTCGTCGCCCAGGTGGCCAGCCCGACGAGCACGGCCAGGACGACCAGCATCGCCAGCAGGATCAAGCCCAGGGCCTTGCCTCCGCTCGGCCGCTTGTCATCGTTCACGTGCCCAGTCTCCCATCGGGATGCTCAGGTCCCTCGACTCCCCTGGACATCCGGATCTACCCCGGACTTCCTGTGGAAGACGTTCCCCTGGGAGCTTCCTGGTGAAGCGGGCGTTGCCCCGGGAAGGGCAGGACCTCGAAAAGCCGAGCCCGGAGAAGTCGGGACCGCGGGGAAGCCGGGCCCTGGGAGGCGGGACCCCGGGGAAGCGGAACGCCCGCCCCCGTGAGGGGAGCGGGCGTTCGCTGGTTCAGCCGGTTACGACGCGACGGTTTCCTTGTCGCGGTTGTTGTCGTTGGCCGGCTCGCTCGTCACCGACCGCCGCTTGGACACGATGATGGCCGCGACCACCACGCCCACGGCGATCACGGTGATGCCGATGCGGATCGCCGGGCTGCCCGCGTAGAGGACCACCGCCGGGGCGACCAGCAGCGCCACCAGGTTCATCACCTTGATCAGCGGGTTGATGGCCGGGCCCGCGGTGTCCTTGAACGGGTCGCCGACCGTGTCGCCGATGACCGTGGCGGCGTGGGCCTCCGAGCCCTTGCCGCCGTAGTGACCGTCCTCCACCAGCTTCTTGGCGTTGTCCCAGGCCCCACCCGAGTTGGACAGGAAGACGGCCATCAGGGTGCCGCAGGCGATGGCTCCGGCCAGGAACGCGCCCAGCGGCGCATAACCGAGGGCGAACCCGACCGCGATCGGGGTCATGACCGCCAGCAGGCCGGGCGTGGCCAGCTCGCGCAGCGAGTCGCGGGTGCAGATGTCGACCACCCGGCCGTACTCCGGCTTCTCGGTGCCGTCCATGATGCCCGGCTTGTTGCGGAACTGGTCGCGTACCTCGAAGACCACGCGCATCGCGGCCCGGCCGACCGCCGAGATCGCGAGCCCCGAGAAGAGGAACACGACCGCGGCGCCGATGATCAGGCCGACGAGCACGTTGGGCTGGTCGATGCTGAGGCTGAACGAGGCGAACGTGCCGAGCGTCTCCTTGACCGCCGCGCTCGCCGCGGTCAGCTCGGTCTCGACCGCCGTACGGAAGGCGCCGAAGAGCGCGGTCGCCGCCAGCACGGCCGTGGCGATCGCGATGCCCTTGGTGATGGCCTTGGTGGTGTTGCCGACGGCGTCCAGGCTGGTGAGCACGCGGGCGCCCTCTCCCTCGACGTCACCGGACATCTCGGCGATGCCCTGGGCGTTGTCGGAGACCGGGCCGAAGGTGTCCATCGACACGATGACGCCGACCGTGGTCAGCAGGCCGGTGCCCGCCAGGGCCACCGCGAACAGCGCGATCGTCACGTTGCCGAAGCCGAGCAGGAACGCGCCGTAGACCGCGCCGCCGATGATCAGGGCGGAATAGACGGCCGACTCCAGGCCGACGCTGATGCCGGCCAGGATGACGGTGGCCGGGCCGGTGGCCGAGCTCTCGCCGATCTCGCGCACGGGACGCCGGTTGGTCTCGGTGAAGTAGCCGGTCAGCAGCTGGATGGCGCTCGCGAGCACCAGGCCGATGAGGACCGCGCCGATGGCGATGAGCCGCGGGTCGGCGGTGGACTCGACGGCTGCGCCGGTCAGGCCACTGAAGCTGCTGGGCAGGTACCAGAACGCGGCCGCCGTGACGAGCACCGCCGAGATGGCGGCCGAGATGAAGAAGCTGCGGTTGATCGCCGCCATGCCGTTGCGGTCGCGGTCGCGCATCCCGGTGACGAAGATGCCGATGATCGCGGTGACCACACCGATCATCGGGACGATGAGGGGGAAGACGAGCCCCTCCTCGCCGAAGGCCACGCGGCCCAGGATGAGGCTGGCGACCAGCATGACGGCGTACGACTCGAACAGGTCGGCCGCCATGCCGGCGCAGTCGCCGACGTTGTCGCCCACGTTGTCGGCGATGGTGGCGGCGTTGCGCGGGTCGTCCTCGGGGATGCCCTGCTCTACCTTGCCGACCAGGTCGGCGCCGACGTCGGCGGCCTTGGTGAAGATGCCGCCGCCGACTCGCATGAACATCGCCAGCAGCGCCGCGCCGAAGCCGAAGCCTTCGAGCACGCCGGGCGCGTTGCCCTGGTAGATGAACACGACCACGGCCGCGCCGAGCAGGCCGAGGCCCACGGTGAACATCCCGGCCACGCCGCCGGTGCGGAACGCGATGCGCATGGCGCGCTTCTCGCCCGAGTCGTTGGCCGCGGCGGCGACGCGCACGTTTCCGCGCACGGCCAGCCACATGCCGATGAACCCGGTCAGCGCGGAGAACACCGCCCCGACCACGAAGAAGATCGATCGCCCGATGCGGACGTCCATCTCTCCGGGCAGGAGGAGCAGCAGGAAGGGAATCACGACGACGAAGATCGCCAGCGTGCGGAATTGGCGGGCTAGGTAGGCCGCGGCGCCTTCTTGCACGGCGCGCGCGATGTTCTGCATGCGTTCGGTGCCCTGGCCGGCGGACAGCACTTCGCGTACCAGGCCGCCGGCGACGGCTAGGGCGATAAGTGCGACCGCGGCGACCACGATCACGATGGTGAGATTGTTTCCGCTCAGGGCCAGATTGGACGCTGGCTCCAGTGCCAGCATGTGCCTGCTCATCGTTCTCCTCGGCAAGACCGGTCGTCCTGCCCGGGCGGTGCTGCACTTTTCCTCGGCGGGTGTTGCGGCACCATCCGGGTTGTGGGTGCCGCTTCCGGTTGAATCCGCGTTCCGCCGGATCACCTTGGCCGGTGCCGGGAGTCTACGCAGGCACTCCACGGATATGAAGGCTCTGAAGGCCGCTAATTGTGCAAGCGTCCAGTAAATCCCTGCCAGCGACCTGGTTTGGGGTCTGACAGGCGAAATTTCTCCTGGTTTACGGTCATGACAAGGCCATGATACGTGCCGACCGAAACCCGGAGGTGCGGGGGTGGGAGGGACCTCGTCCACAGGCTGTGGACGATCACCCGCGAAGCACCGGAACCGCCGCCGGCGTCGGGCGTCGGGCGTCGGGCGTCGGGCGTCGGGCGTCGGGCGTCGGGCGTCGGGCGTCGGGCGTCGGGCGTCGGGCGTCGGCGGGATGGGCCTGGGGGCCGCGCCATGGTGTCAAGAGGGTCAGGCAGGCGCTCGGCCTCGGGAGTCAAATGTCCGTGTACGGCCCCAGCCCTCCGAACCCGAAGCATGCCGGAGTGCCGCTGCTCAAGCAGTCACCGTGGGGGGCGGCGGTGGCCTGGCGCGCGGGAGGCGGTCATGGCGCCATGGCCTGGTGGACATGGGCAGGCATGGACGGAAGCCATGGTGACCGTGCGCCGTGACGGCGGGGCACCCCGTGCGGGTCAGTCGGCGTCTCCCTGGAGGCCCTCAGCCATGGTCGGCGGGTGGGTCTCGTTGGCTTGCCGTACAGGATGGAAGGTTTGTTGCTGGGCGCCAGAAAGGCGCCCAGCGCCAGGCGGCGCAAGGCACCCGCACGGAACCGATCACGCGCCGTTGGCGGCAGGCCAGCTCATCCGGATGTTGGTGCCCTTCGGGCCGGGGAAGACCTCGACGTCGTCGGCCAGGCCTTCGATGACCGCTATGCCGAAGCCCGACATGAACGAGTCAGAAAGCATGCCCAGGTCGAAGGGTTGTTCCGGCTTGATCTCATCGCTGGGGGCGTGATCGCTGACCGTGACCTCGAAGCGTCCGGAGTCGTCACGCAGCTCGATGCGGATGGGTTCGCCCGGACAGTGGGCGCGATGCACCTCGACCGCCCGGGAGCATGCCTCACCCACGGCGAGCCTGACCTCGTCCAGCAGGGACTCCTCCACGCCGGTGCGGCGGGCGATCGCCGTGGCCACCAGCCGTGCGGTCCGCACATGCGCGGGGAGAGCGCTGAACGTCAGCTCGACGGTAGCCATGCTACTTGTCTTTGCCGTGAGCTTCCTTGGCCTCGTCGACCGAAGCGTAAATCCCGAAGACCTTGGTCAGTCCGGTGATCCGGAAGATCTTGAGGATGCGCTCCTGCGTGCAGACCAGCTCGAGCGAGCCGTCGTGCGCGCGAACCCGCTTGAGCCCACCGACCAGGACGCCCAGCCCTGTGGAGTCAAGGAAGTCGACCTTCTCCATGTTGACGAGAAGGTGGAAGTTGCCCTTGTTCACCAGGTCGATGAGGAGCTCACGCAATCTCGGCGCCGTGTAGACATCGATCTCACCCTCGACCTCCACGATGGTGAGTCGGTCTTCGGTGCGGTGATCCAACTTCAGATCCACAGATCCTCCAGCGCCTCGCCTGCGAAAGTAGTCTTACGGGCCTGGCAATCTGGAGCGTGGCCCCAGACTGTCCGACCCTGACGCGCGGCATTCAACCACGTGCCTGGCTTGTGTCTATACGAAATCACGATTCCCGGCGACTTTGCCCACCGATGCAAGACTGGAAACAGTGACTTCCACCGCATCCTCCCCAGAACAGGCAGGTCCACTCCTCCACCACCTGCTTGGTGTTCCCGCACGTCATGAGCGCGTCACTCATGTGGAGCATGTTCCAGCACGTCAGGCGGGTCAAGCCCGATGGCCCAAATGGACGTCTGAAGTCCTTGTTACGCGCTTGGCGAACCGCGGGGTGACAGGACTCTGGCCACACCAGTACGAGGCCGCCGACCTGGCATTCCGTGGCCGAAACGTGATCATTTCGACGGGAACGGCGTCCGGGAAGTCGCTGGCGTACCTCACTCCCGCGGTCACGGCGTGCCTGGACGGCGGGACGATCCTGTACCTGACGCCGACCAAGGCCCTGGCCGCCGACCAGCTGCGCACTCTGCGCGAGCTGCGCATCACCAAGGTGCGGGCCGCCACGTTCGACGGTGACACTCCGTTCGAGGAGCGGAAGTGGGTACGCCAACACGCCAACTACGTACTGACGAACCCCGACATGCTGCACCGTGGCATCCTGCCCCGCCATGCCCAGTGGTCGTCGTTCTTCCGCAGGCTGCGCATGATCGTCGTGGACGAATGCCACGGCTACCGCGGCGTCTTCGGCTCCCACGTCGCCCAGATCCTGCGCCGCCTTCGCCGGGTGTGCGCACGATACGGCTCCGACCCCACGTTCCTGCTCGCCTCGGCGACGGCCAGCGAACCGGGGGCCTTCGCGAAGAGGCTGGCGGGGCTTGAGATGCACGAGGTGACCGTAGACGCCTCGCCCAAGGGGTCGACGACCATCGCATTGTGGGAGCCGCCTCTGACGGATCTGCGAGGCGAGGGAGGGGCACCCGTACGGCGCACGGCCACGGCGGAGGCGGCCGACCTGCTGGCGGACCTCGTCCTCGCCGACATCCGCACGCTCGCCTTCGTCCGCTCGCGCCGCGGCGCGGAAACGGTGGCGCTGTCCGCCCGGGCCAAACTCGCCGACGTCGCCTTCTCCCTCACCACACCCACCGGCCACCGCCCTCTCGCGCCCGGCTCATCCACCACGACCAACCAGCACAACCCCGCACCCGGGGCACCCAACGACCCCGACCACCACACCTCCACACCCGGCCCGCCCAGCAAACCGGGCCACCACATCCCCACACCGCGCTCAGCCAACAATCCCGACCACACCCCAACGCTGAGCTCACCCAACAATCCCGACCACCACACCCCCAGCCTGGCGGCGAGCCTCGCCACCCCTGGAGAGCCTGTGGACGAGGGCGTGGCGGATGAGGGGGATCTGTCCGACAGGGGTTCGCTCGGCTGGTCGATCCCGGACACCTCCGACTGGGCCAGTCTTCCCGACAAGATCGCGGCCTACCGGGCCGGCTATCTCGCCGAAGACCGCAGGCTCCTCGAGAAGGCTCTCCGCGCGGGCACGATCATGGGCCTGGCCACCACGAACGCCCTCGAACTCGGCGTGGACGTCTCCGGTCTCGACGCCGTGCTGATCGCCGGCTGGCCGGGCACCAGGGCCTCGCTCTGGCAACAGGCGGGCCGGGCGGGCCGGGACGGCCGGGACGCGCTCGCCGTACTGATCGCCAGGGACGATCCCCTCGACACCTACCTGGTGCACCACCCTGATGCCCTGTTCGGCCGGCCCGTGGAAGCGATCGTCCTCGACCCGGACAACCCGTACGTGCTGGGCCCGCACCTCTGTGCTGCGGCCGCCGAGATCCCGCTGGCCGAGGACGACCTGCCCGTTTTCGGCGACACGACCCCGGCCGTCCTGGAAGACCTGGTCGCCCAGGGGCTGCTCAGGAAGCGTCCGGCGGGTTGGTTCTGGACCAGGCGCGAGCGCGCCACCGACCTCGCCGACATCCGCGGCGGCGGAGGCGCCCCCATCCAGGTCGTGGAGTCGTCGACCGGCCGTCTGCTGGGCAGCGTGGACGAGCCATCCGCCCACACCGCGGTGCACACCGGCGCGGTCTACCTCCACCAGGGCGAGACCTTCCTGGTGGAGGTGCTCGATCTGGAGGCCGGGGTCGCCCTGGTCTCCAGCGCCAGCCCCGACTACACCACGTTCGCCCGGGACATCACTGACATTTCCATCCTTGGCACCCAACGCTCCCATGCCCTGGGCCCGGGCACCCTGCACTTCGGCGAGGTGGAGGTGACCCGGCAGGTCGTCTCCTACCTCAAGAGACGCCTGCAGTCGGGCGAGATGCTCGGCGACGAGCCCCTCGACCTGCCACCCAGGACCCTTCGCACCCGTGCGGTCTGGTGGACGTTGCCCGCGTCCGCGGTGGCCCCGCTCGCCGAAGCCGGCATCGACCTCGGCGGAGCCGCCCACGCCGCCGAGCACGCCTCGATCGGCCTGCTCCCCCTGTTCGCCACCTGCGACCGCTGGGACATCGGCGGCGTCTCCACCGAGCTTCACGCCGACACGGGCCTGCTCACGGTCTTCGTGTACGACGGCCACGAGGGCGGAGCGGGCTTCGCCGAACGCGGCTACGCCCGCGCGACGGACTGGCTGACGGCGACGCGCGAGGCCATCACCTCATGCGAATGCGACCGTGGCTGCCCTTCCTGCATCCAGTCCCCGAAGTGCGGCAACGGCAACGAACCCTTGGACAAACGAGGCGCGATCCGCCTCCTCGACACCCTGCTGACCCAGCACTCGACACCCTGCTGACCCGGCAAGAGAGCGGCACCCATCCGTGAGCCGGCGATGGAGCGGCACCCCTCCGCCCGCACCACCCGCACCAACCCGGCATGGCCATGCGCCGGCTCGGGGCGCAGGCGGCCGACGGGTCCGGCACCCGGCCACGACGGGCAGCGGCGTGACAGGCAATGACGATCTTGCTCGACTGGGCTTAGCTGTCGCCGCCCCTGTGCCTGCGACCAGCGAAAGCGCGCTCATTCTCGTCGTCGTCGCCGTCGTCAGCGGCCCAGAAGTCGGCGGATCCCGGCTGCGGGCGTTCCCAGAACCCGCTGTCCTCCATGGCCTTGGGCGACGGCGGGAGGTAGTCGTCCCAGTGTTCTTCGATACGGGCGGCGGGCGGGGTGATGGAGGCCGAGCCCTCGGGCACGTCTGTCACGGCCGAACTAGGCAGGGCGATCCGCATGGGCCCTTGACGGGTGCCTTCCGTGTCGCGACCTCCCCGAACGTCGTCCACCTCGATCTGGACGGATATCTCCTTGCGCGCCGGATCGGATCGGGGGAACGCGGCGGCCCGCTCCCCGGGCGTGTCCCGAGATCGTTCCGGCTTCGCCGGATGCTGATGCTCTGCGGGCTGCCCGGTCCGGGAATGATCGGGCATGCGCGTCTTCGCCACGGCCAGGATCACCGTGGGCCGCCGCCGGAGCGGCGTCGCGGCAGGCTGGATGCCGTCATCGCTCTCCGCGGCCTGCGTACCGCCTCCGGCGAAAGCAGGGCCGGCGCGCGTGGCCGCGGTCACCTGCGCGGGTGTGGCTGCGGCCCCGTCACCGGCAAGCGCCCGCCGCCGCGCCCACGCGCCCGCGTGCGCGCCGAGCAGTAGCAACAGGAGGCCGGCCGCCACGTAGAGGCCGTACTGTCCGACGTTCCCCAGCGGCGACTCGCTCGACTGCGCCCTCACGCCGCCGGTCGTCACGGGCGCGGTGTCGCTGCCGTCCCTGGCGCCGGACGGGACAAGCCCGCCCGACTCGTCGTCGGCTGTCGGGATGGGCAGGTTGCCGTCAGCGTCGGTGTCGGGAATGTCTGGCAACTTGGAGGTCGTCGGGTTACGGGTCGTCGGCTCGTCCGCAGGCAGTGGCTGCCTCTTGGCGGGCAGGGTCGGCAGCGCGTCGACGTTCTTGCCGTCTCGGTTCTTCGGCGTCTGTTTGGTGGTCTTTTTCGGCTTAGCTGTGGGTTTGGCGGGGAAAGCGAGGTAAGCGGAGGCCGACGGGTCCGACCCGATCGAGCCTCCTTCGCCGTCGCCCCTGAAGGCCTTGACGGTGAACCCCACCCGCTGCCCTTCCGCCTTGGCGGGCACCGCGAGCGCCGCCCTGCACGAGGAGCCCGCGCACGCGCCGTCGGCGGGCAGCCTCCCGACGATGCCCGTCAGCGTGTTGGAGACCTCGTAGGACTGCAGATCCGGCTCGGAACCCTTGGTCCAGGTGACGAGAACCTTGTCGGCGCCCTGCCTCGCCACGTTCACGTTGCCCGGAGTCCCGGCTGGCCGTCGCAGCTTGAACGTGCTGGTGGCGTACTCCCTCCCGGTGAGCTCTCCCTTGAGAGTCACGGTAAAAGGGCCGTTGGGGGCGTCCCCGGCGTCGAACGTCCCGGAGAGCGTCTGGTTGGCGCCGCCTCCGGCGACCTTCTGACGGGGGGTGGCCGGACCTTCGACGTACAGGCCCATGTTGAGCTGGATCATCCCCGTACGGGCGGAGACAGTGACGGACGAGCCCGAGACCACCTGACCGTCGGCGGGCGAGGTGATCTGCCCGGACGTGTCGGCCCGCGCGGACGTGCCGGCCTGCCAGGTCGCGGAGGCGGCCCGCGCGGACCCGCCCAGCGCGACGGACACCGCCACGATCGTTCCTACGGCCACCACTTTGCCGACCACCGTCACGGCGCTTCCCTCCATCGAGAGCCTCGCGTCGCCCGACCGCCCTTGGGGCGTTCACGCGACGACCGGAAGTGCAGTCCGCCCGGCCGACACGGTCACCGGCCGCCCCCGGACCGCACCCTAGCGACTTGATCAGAGCTGTCACAGAGCCCTGCCGCATATGGCATGAACCGAGGGTAAGCGGGACCTTACGGGAACTGCGCAACTCTTGGACACTGCGTCTAAGAAGTCGTAACGGGATTGCGACATTGCTCCCGTAAGCCACGCTCACCACTTAGCAGCAAAGGCACCCATTTGCTCACTCACGCATATTTGTGCAAACAGCTATAATTACGACTCATCACTTAAGTCAGGACAGGTCATCCATATCAGTCACATGGGAGGGGCCGGCCGGAGCCACCGTCGCGGAGCCTGCGCGGGACCTGCCGGTCAGGGTGCGGGTGCCGGCGATCGGCAGAGGGATCGACACCGTGGTCCAGACGTCGGCGATCTCGTCCCGGATCTCGCAGCGGGTCAGTTTCGCGCCGTTCCGTGCAGCGATGGCCGACGCCCGCAAACAGGCGCCCTCCGGGTCGGTCAGTGCCATCTCGGCCGCCGCAAGAGCGCTGAGGTCCGCGGCGCTGCTGACCCGGTGGCCGGCCACGCGTACGGAGCCCACAGTGGCGAACGCCGTGGCGACGGCCATCAGAAGACCCATGAGTGCGACGCCCCACAGCGTGGCCGAGCCGCGTTCCCTGTTATTGATCTTTCCTCCTCGGCGTAGCTGGTCTGATGCCTGCACGGCTCCGCTCAGGGGACTGAACGTTGCGGTTCGGTGTCGGCCGTGGCCGTGGCGGACACCTGGACGGCGGGCAGTGACGCGCCCCATGCCGGGCGCACCTCGACGGTGATCTGCACCTTGGTCAGATCGATGTCACGGGACACGGCTATCCGCGCGTCGGCACGGGTGGCCGACCTGGCGCGATCGCGGACCTGGCTCAGTGGTTCGCCTCTGGCCGCTGCCCGGGCGGCCGCGCGGGCAGCGTCCACGCATTCGAGCTGGGCGCTGACCGCTTGGATGGCCCACAGCGCGGCAGCCAGGACGACCATGAGAGCGGGCAACATCGCGGCGGTCTCGGCCGTCACCGAGCCTCGCGATGCCGGCCGTCTCCCGCCCACGGCGATCCGCCCGGGGCGGCGGCTCATTTGCCGGTCGTCTTGAGTGCCCGGTCGATGAGGGAGGTCAGCATCTCCTGCACTTCCGGACTGCTCACGACCTTGAACAGGAGCGCGGCGAAGGCGCAGGCCGCGATAGTGCCCACCGCGTATTCGGCCGTGGACATTCCTCGTTCGCGGTTGGCCAGTGCGTGGTGAAGCCATCTGTTGGATCGCCACCGCGAGCGCGCTCCTGCGGCTTCCCTGACGGAGGAAGCCGGCGAGTTGCCTGATGCGGTGTCGGCGGGCCTCGGCTGGGTGTCCAAGGGGGCGCTGACGAGCGTCGGCGAGGTGCTCGGGTCCGGGCTGACGGGTGTGGATGCGTCGCCGCGTGTGGTGCCGGCTGCGTGGCCGGTAAAAGGTGTGTGGCCGGTGGCGGGAGTGCTGCGGGCCGGGTGGGCTCCCGGCGGGGTGTGGGGGCGTGGTGCGGTCGCTGCCGGCGTGAGGGTGGAATTATGCATCGGGCCTCCAGGTGGGTCGGAGCCGGGGTCTTGTCCGGCGGGAGTCCAAGGTTCGCCGAAGGGCTCTGTGGCCAGTGGACCGAGCGCGGTTCTGTGGACAAGGGCCACTTAGAGGTGGGCCTGTGGATAACCGGTCCTGACGCCGCTCGCCTATGCCGGGAGCTGTACGTCAAGGCAGGACGATTGCGGATGCCAAGCCGGCGATCACCGGGATGATCCCGAGCAGGACGAACGCCGGCAGGAAGCAGAGACCCAGCGGTGCCACGGCCTTGACGCCGACCTGCCTGGCCGAGGCGACGGATCCGGCTCTGGCGGCCTCTCGGGCGTCGTCGGCCAGGCGGGTCAGGACATCGGCCACCGGCGCGCCGCTTTGAGCCGCCCGGCCCATCGCCCGGCAGAGCCCGCCCATCGCGGGGTCTCCGGCGAGGGCCGCCCACGTGGTTTCCGGGTCGGCGCCCAGGCGCAGCCGGCTGCTCACCCAGCCCAGCCTCCGGCCGAGGGGGCCGCCGATCGTACGGCCTGCGATCTCGGTGGCCGCGCTCACCGGGCGGCCGGCGAGCAGGCACGCGGTCATCAGGTCGGCGGCGAAAGGCAGGTCGGCGGCCATTCGCTCGCGGTCCTGCCGCGCCTGCGGCGGCTCCTGCCTGTGCAGGAACACCGCGACCGCGGCGGTGGTCAGCAGGCCGGCGGTGATTCCAGTGGCTCCGACCCCGAACAGGAGGGTGGCCATCAACCCCGCGCAGGTGGCGGTGACGGCGGTCTTGCGGGTCATCCGTTTCGGGGGATCGTGGGAGGGGTCGAGCCAGGCCGGCGCGTCTTGGGCCTGGCTGCCGGGACGTTCGTCGGGAGGGCGTAGCCGGGTCAGGCGCCCGGCCGGGGTCATCGGGGAGAGCCACAACCACGCGGCCAGGCCGGCGGACAGGGCGGACAGCAGCGGAAACATCGGTGAGATCCGTTCGGTCGTGTACGAGCGAGAGGGCGCAGGACTCAGCCCGGGGCCTGCCCACGAGCACACCCGGACCCGGCCCAGGCGACCCGAGAACACAGCGGGGCCAAGCCCAGGCATGCTCAGGAGGACACCGAGCTCAGCTCTGTGCTCGCGTGGCCATGCGGTTGGTCCACCACAGGCCGCACACGTCGAGGGCTGCCCCCGCCACCAGGCACATCAGGCCCGGCAGGCTGCCGAGCAGGAAGGCGAGGGGGCGCATGCCGAGGGTCGCCGCCATGAGAAGACCCAGGGCCGGGAGCGCGGCCAGCATCTTCGCCGTCGTGCGAGGCCCGGCGAGTTGCGCGGCGACGTCCTGACGGTGGGCGTGTGCCGCGCGTAACGTGCTCGCCACCCGGTCGACCAGGGCGGACAGGCCGGCGCCCACCGTGACACCGACCTCCCAGCAGGCGGCAAGCCGGCGCAGCCCCTCGCCTCCTTGCGGCGGGGCCGCGGCGATCAGTGCCGCGGGGACGTCGCCGCCGTCCCGCGCCGCGGCCACGACCGGGCGCAGGGTCTCCGGGTCGGGGAAGTCGACCGATGCCAGGGCCCTGGTCAGGGCCTCTCCGGGGGTGCGGCCGGCGGACAGCTCGGCCGACAGGGCCTGGCACAGCTCGATGGACGCTCTGCGCCAGGCGTCGGCGCGCCGGGCCGGGTGGGTACGGGTCAGCAGCCGGCCGAGCGAGCGCCACCGCGGCCCGGCCGGGCCCTCGGTCAGCCTGCTCAGGCGGGTCGTGGCGAGGTCTGGGCCGGTCCACATCCACACGGCGCACGCCGTGCACACAGCGGCGACGATCAGCGCGCTGCTCATGTCAGAGCCCTCCTGGCCAGGGCCTCGTGGCCGGGGCCGGCGTGGGTGTGGCCGTCGGCGTCGAAGGTCAGGGCGGGGATCGACTCGACGAGGCCGGTCGGGGTCCTGGTGAGCAGGCAGATCTCGGCGATGCGCCGGCGTCCGTCGGGGCGGTCGCGGGTCAGGTGGACGACCGCGTCGAGCGCGGCCGCCAGCTGGCTGTGCACGGCGTCCCTGCTCAGGCCCGCCGCACAACCCAGCGCCTCAAGCCGGGGTGGTACGTCGGCCGCGGTGTTGGCGTGGAGCGTGCCGCAGCCGCCCTCGTGCCCGGTGTTCAGGGCCGCCAGCAGATCCACCACCTCCGATCCGCGCACTTCACCGACCACCAGGCGGTCAGGACGCATCCGCAGCGCCTGGCGTACGAGATCGCGCAGGCCCACACCGCCCGCGCCCTCCAGGTTGGCCGGGCGGGTCTCCAGGCGAACCACGTGCGGGTGGACCGGGCGCAGTTCGGCAGAGTCCTCCACCAGCAGGAGGCGCTCGCCCGGGTCGGCCAGGGAGAGCAGGGCCGACAAAAGCGTGGTTTTTCCTGTGCCCGTGCCGCCGGTCACGAGGAAGGCGAGCCTTGCGGTCACCATGGCGGACAGCACGGGGATCGCGGGTGGGGTGATGGTGCCGGCTGCGACGAGGTCGGACAGGGTGAACGTGCGCCGGGGCGGCAGGCGTAGCGAGATGCAGGTGCCGCCGGACGCCACGGGCGGGAGCACCGCGTGGAGGCGTACGCCGCCCGCGAGCCGGGCGTCGACGTGAGGGCAGGCGTCGTCGAGGCGTCTCCCGGCGGCGGCTGCCAGGCGCTGGGCCAGCCTGCGTACGGCGCCGTCGTCGGAGAACGTGACCGACGTGCGGCGCAGGCCGCCGCCCTCGTCGACCCACACCTCGCGCGGGCCGTTGACCAGGACGTCGGTCACCTCGGGCCGGGCCAGGAGCGGCTCCAGCGGGCCCGCGCCCATCAGGTCGGCGCAGAGGGCTCTGGCCACGGCGAGGATCTCCGCGTCGCCGTAGACGGCCTTCTCCGCTCTGAGCGCAACCGCCACCTGGGCGGCGCTGGGCTCGGCGCCCGTGCGGGCCAGGCGTACACGAACCGCCTCCACCAGCTCGGGCGAGACCAGGGGCGTCATGCCGGGAGGAGGTCGCGCAGCAGCGAGGAGCACAGGGCGCCGAGCACGGTGCGGGGGCCGAGTCTGGGCAGCTCGCCCCGGTTGAGTGTGGCGGTGAGGCGCGGCTGGTCGGGCAGGCTGCCGGCGGCGGGGATGCCGAGGGATCCGGTGGCCATGTCGCCGTCCAGAACTCCCGGGCGCAGGACGGCCCGCAGATCCGAGGTGTGCTTGCGGGCCTCGCCCAGCACCTGGGCCGCGGAGAGGACGCCGCGCACGTCGGCCGTGGCCACGAGCAGTGTGGTCTTCGCCCTGGTGAGGGCCTCGATCGCGGCCGGGTCGAGGTGGCGGGGAAGGTCGGCGACGATGAGGTCGAAGCCGCGCCTGCCCGCTTCCAGGACCGAGCGCATGGCCTGGGCCGGGATCTCCGCCACCTCGCCTCTGTGAAAGGAGAGGACCGCCAGGTCGCCGAATGACGGCAGCGCGGCCTGCAGCGCGCTGGAGCTGATGCGGCCCTCCCTGGCGACGAGGTCTCCCCAGCGTGCGCCCGGCGCCTCCTCGTGGCCGAGCAGCGCGTCGATGCCGCCGCCCAGCGGGTCGGCGTCGACCAGCAGCGTGCGGAGGTGATCGCCCGAGGCGCGCAGGGCCAGGCAGGCAGAAAGCACGCTCGCGCCCGCTCCGCCGCGCCCGCCGATCACGCAGATCAACGCCCCGGAACGGGGGTCGGGCTCCATGGCGTCGGCCAGCCGCTCCACCAGATGGCGTTCGTCGTTGGGGAGGGCCACGACGGACTGGGCGCCCACGGCGACGCATTTTCGCCAGGTGTCGGGATCGTCCGGGTCTCGTGTCACGAGCAGGATCTGGTCACGGGCCGGGAGTGAGGCCGCGGCCACCGCGTCCGCCTGGTCGGCGCCCACCGCGATCAGCGGTGCGAGGTTCCAGTAGGGGCGGGCGTGGGCCGGGACGTGGGCCACGTCGAGCTGGGCGCCGGCCGCGGCCGCGATGCGGACCAGGTCGTCGAGCAGAGCGTGGTCTTCGGTGATGACCAGGGGACGGTGCATCGGGGGCCTCCTGCGTGGGTGGGAGGCCCACCTTGCTGGAGGCGGCGCGGGCGCCGGCCGGGCGAACGCGATTCTGTGGATGGAGGCGCCGCGGGCCCACAGGCCTGTGGACAGAGCCGCGTGCCCGAGGCCCGGGCTGCGGTCGGAGGCAGGAAAAGGGGCGACCCCCGCCGGGGGGGAGAGCGGGGGTCGCCTGACCGGTCCGGCTCCGGGGGGGTAGAGCCGGTCCCGTTTCAGAAGAAAGCTTTCATCACTTCACCAGCACCTGGCAAGGCACTTGCAAACGCGCGGCATGCACGGCCTCCCCAGTTTCTGGTGATACCACCGTATGCTGCCCGATCGACTCGAGTTTCGTCGAGGAGCAATCCTGCATTTTCGCCAAGTTTTTTCGCTGCGACATAACGATCACATAAAGACAATCACTCTCCGTGATCATCACGACTCGGTAACCGGATCGGCGCGGTACGCCCGCGACGCGCCCATCGCCGGGCAAAGGTCTTGGTCCAAGGGGTTCCCATCAGGGCACATCCGTCGTAGAAAGGGGTTACGGACCATCTTGTCCGGGTGCATCAGCCGGGTACCCACGCGCGACCAGCCGCGGGAGGCGCGTCGTGACGGGCTTTACCCGCTCCGACGGATATAGGTGCACGCTTGGTAACCCGGTGTGATGCACCGGCGGCGGCGTCTCTTGACCGAGACGCCGTCAGCTATGTCGGATTCGCCCCAAAGCTTCTCCCCAAGCGTCTCCGCACGAACCCGTCAACCTCTCTGCATGGCCTCACAGATGGCCGTGGTCTCGCGCGCTCCGAGGGTTACCGCGGAGGCACATTGTTGTACCCACCGGCTCACGCCCTCCGGCGTGCCGCTCAGGTACGCCCGCAGCCCTTCCGCGTACGGCAACTCCAGCCGCCCCACCTCGACGGCCACCAAAGACTTGGGGTCGAGCCCGAATTCGACCAGCGTCAGCCGTTCGGCCGCACGTGCCACGACCCCGTCGGCCGTGCCGAAGGGCCGCAGCACGGCCAGCTCCGCGTGGATCACGGCGGCCAGCACGATCGCGGGTGCGCTCGTGGGCCGTTCGAGCAGGCCCAGCAGGGCCTCCATGCGGGTCGTCGTCTCACCGGCGTTCGGCGCCGCACCCAGGCCCAGAGGGTCGGGGACCGTGTCGAAGGTGCGCGGCCGGCCGAGAGCGGCTTCCGGCGCGAGACCGGCGGCCGCCACGGTGTGCAGCCGTGCCAGCACCTGCCGGGGCGCCTTCCGCCAGGTCGGGCCCATGCGGCCCAGCTCCGCGGACGCGCGCAGCGCCCCCTGGACGAGGGGGTCGTGCACCTCGTCACGGCGCAGGGCGTCGAGGGACACGTCCACGCCTTCGAGCGCGGCCGACGCGCGCGCCCCGCGCAGCGACGACTCCGCGGACACGGCGGGGCTCGCCCGGCGCAGGACGCGGTGGCGATAGAGCCGGTCGACGGCCTTGCGCGCCTCGTCCACCGCCTCGGGAACGCCGGGGAACCGCGCGATGACGGTCAGGGGGTCACTCACGGAACCCGACCCTACCTGCGGGTAATGCGCGCCCCGCCACCGCGGCACGGTGACCGAGCGTGCTCGCGACCGGACGGCGTGACGACCGCAAGGAGAGAAAGCCCCGGCAGCAGCACGGTTCCAGGGGGCCTATAAACCCCCGAACCACCCCCCACCGCACCCGAGCAATCGCGCCGGCGCGTATTCTTCAGATTTCAGGATGACAACGTTTCAATTGCGTTTGTCATGCAAGTGGGTAAGTACGAACGCCCATGGAGCCGGACGGTACAGACCTGTCTAGACCTCTTGTGTACGGAGGTCGTGAGCTGGTGAAGTGGGACACGACCTATCCAATCTGGCCATAGAAGGAGCACGAGGTGGCCCCGGAGACCCCTGGCAACGAATCCCAGGCGCTGTCCAACCTGCTGCAGGAGAACCGCCGGTTCGCACCTCCGGCCGACCTGGCGGCGGCCGCGAACGTGACCGCCGCCGCATATGACGAGGCCGCCGCCGACCGCCTCGCCTTCTGGGAGGGCACAGCCGAGCGGCTGACCTGGGCCAAGAGGTGGGACAAGACACTCGAGTGGAACGCGCCGTTCGCCAAGTGGTTCGTGGGCGGCGAGCTCAATGTGGCCTACAACTGCGTCGACCGGCACGTCGAAGAGGGACGCGGCGACAGGGTCGCCTACCACTGGGAGGGCGAGCCCGAGGGCGACACCCGCACGCTCACCTACAACGACCTGAAGACCGAGGTCAGCAAGGCCGCCAACGCCCTCCACGAGCTCGGAGTGCGCAAGGGCGACCGGGTCGCCATCTACATGCCGATGATCCCCGAGCTGCCGATCGCGATGCTGGCCTGCGCCCGCATCGGGGCCGTGCACTCGGTCGTGTTCGGCGGGTTCTCGGCCAGCGCGCTCAAGAGCCGCATCGACGACGCGGACGCCAAGCTCGTGATCACCGCCGACGGCGGCTACCGCCGCGGCAAGCCGAGCGCGCTCAAGCCCATCGTGGACGAGGCCGTCGCCGAGTGCCCGCAGGTCGAGAACGTCCTCGTCGTACGCCGCACAGGCCAGGACGTCGCCGTCTCCGACAAGGACCTGTGGTGGCACGACGTGGTCGACCGCCAGAGCGACCAGCACACCGCCGAGCCCCACGGCGCCGAAGACCCGCTGTACA
Organism: Nonomuraea sp. B1E8; assembly: GCF_039871515.1. Taxonomy (NCBI): domain Bacteria; kingdom Bacillati; phylum Actinomycetota; class Actinomycetes; order Streptosporangiales; family Streptosporangiaceae; genus Nonomuraea; species Nonomuraea sp. B1E8. The sequence continues at coordinate 1,423,133 of NZ_JBDPLS010000001.1, forward strand.
TCCTCTACACCAGCGGCACCACGGGCAGGCCCAAGGGGATCCTGCACACCTCGGGCGGCTATCTCGCGCAGACCGCCTGGACGCACCACGCGGTCTTCGACCTCAAGCCCGAGACCGACATCTACTGGTGCACGGCCGACATCGGCTGGGTGACCGGCCACTCCTACATCGTGTACGGCCCCCTCGCCAACGGCGCGACCAGCGTCATCTACGAGGGCACCCCCGACACCCCGCACCGCGGCCGCTTCTGGGAGATCGTGCAGAAGTACAAGATCACGATTCTCTACACGGCGCCCACGGCGATCCGGACGTTCATGAAGTGGGGCGACGACATCCCCGCCAAGTACGACATGTCCAGCCTGCGGGTGCTGGGCTCCGTCGGCGAGCCGATCAACCCCGAGGCGTACGTCTGGTACCGCGAGCACATCGGCCGCGACCGCTGCCCCGTCGTGGACACCTGGTGGCAGACGGAGACCGGCGCCATCATGATCAGCCCGCTGCCGGGCGTGACCTCGGCCAAGCCGGGCGCCGCGATGCGCCCGCTGCCGGGCGTGGTCGCCGACGTGGTCGACGACCAGGGCACCAGCGTCCCCAACGGAGGCGGCGGCTTCCTGGTGGTGCGCGAGCCGTGGCCGGCGATGCTCCGGACGATCTGGGGCGACGACCAGCGCTACATCGACACCTACTGGAGCCGGTTCGAGGGAATGTACTTCCCCGGCGACGGCGCCAAGAAGGACGACGACGGCGACCTGTGGCTGCTCGGCCGTGTGGACGACGTCATGCTCGTCTCCGGCCACAACATCTCCACCACCGAGGTGGAGAGCGCGCTGGTCAGCCACCCGAAGGTGGCCGAGGCGGCCGTGGTCGGCGCGACCGACCCGGTGACCGGGCAGGCCATCGTGTCGTTCGTGATCCTGCGCGGCGCCGCGGAGGAGAACGACGACATCGCCACCGAGTTGCGCAACCACGTGGCCAAGACGCTCGGCCCGATCGCCAAGCCGCGCCAGATCCTGGTCGTCCCCGAGCTGCCCAAGACGCGGTCCGGCAAGATCATGCGCCGTCTCCTGCGCGACGTCGCCGAGAACCGCAGCATCGGCGACGTCACCACGCTGGCCGACAGCACGGTGATGGACCTGATCTCGGAGAAGCTCCCGTCCGCGAAGTCCGAGGACTGAGGTAAAAGCAGGGGCGCATGTTTCCGTGACGGAAGCATGCGCCCTCTGCGTACGCCCAAGCGGCACAAGCGTTATCTTGGCTGATCGGGTAGTTCTGGGAGTGATGGCGAGGCTCGCCCCCAGCGCGTCGCTGGATGATGTTTGACACGGCCACCAGGCCTCGATAGGAGACGTTCATGCCGCAGACTCCCGAGGAAGAATCCCTGGGCTCGCTGATCGCCCGGGCGAGCGATCACATCTCCGACCTCGTCCGTTCAGAGATCAAGCTGGCCAAGGCCGAGTTCAGGTTCGACGCCAAGCGGGTCGGCATGGCGGGTGGCATGTTCGCCGCCGCCGCCTTCATGGCTCACCTGTGCCTGATCCTCGCCTCGTTCACGATCGCCTACGTGCTGGCGCAGTGGATGCCTCAGTGGGCGGCCTTCCTCATCGTGACCGTGTTCTACCTGCTGGTCGCGGGTCTGCTGGTGTTCATCGGGATCCGCCGGCTCAAGGGCCTGGCCGGGATGAAGCGCACCACCAGGTCGATCAAGGGCCTGCGGGAGATCGCCACCCCGGAGGACCAGACGCTGCCCGCGCTCAAGCCTGATCGCGAGCCGGTGACGCGTGATGGCGCCTGACGAGTCGGTCGTTCAGATCGAGGGGCCCTGGACGCACCGCTCGGTGCACGCGGGCGGCACCCGCTTCCACGTCGTGGAGGCGGGGCACGGGCCTCTGGTGATGCTGCTGCACGGGTTCCCGCAGTTCTGGTGGACGTGGCGCCACCAGCTCGAAGCGCTGCCCGCCGCCGGCTACCGGGCGGTCGCGGTCGACCTGCGCGGCTACGGCGGCAGCGACAAGCCACCGCGCGGCTACGACCTGCCGACGCTGGCGGCCGACGCGACGGGGCTGATCCGGGCGCTCGGCGAGTCCGGGGCGATCGTGGTGGGGCACGACTGGGGCGGGCTGCTGGCCTGGACGATGGCCGTGCTGGAGCCGAAGTGCGTACGCCGGCTCGTCACCGTGTCGGCCCCGCATCCGCTGCGGCTGCGCGGCGCCCTGGCGACCGACCCGTTCGGGCAGCTCAAGGCGAGCATCCAGGCCCTCGGCTTCCAGCTGCCGCTGCTGCCGGAGCACCTGCTCACCCGCCGCGACGGGAGGCGCGTCGGCCGCTACCTCGACGAGTGGTCGCGCCCCGGCTGGCCGGAGCCGGAGACCGCGCGCACCTACCGGGAGGCGTTCCGCATCCCCACCGTGGCGCACTGCGCGCTGGAATACCACCGCTGGTTCGGCCGCTCCCAGCTCCGCCCCGACGGCCGGCGCTACGCCAGGGTCATGCGCGCCGAGATCGAGGCGCCCACGCTGCAGGTGCACGGGGCGCTCGACCCGCGGGTGCTCCCGCGTACGGCGCAGGGTTCGAGCCGTCACGTGGCGGCCCCCTACCGGTGGCGGCTGCTCGAAGGTGCGGGGCACTTCCCCCACGAGGAGATTCCCGACGTGTTCAACCAGGAGCTGCTCGGCTGGCTGGCCGACCCGGAGCCCGACCGATGAGAGACCGTGACCCCGAGGGCCGGCCGCGCAGCGCCAGGCCGCGCGACGCGTACGGCAGGCCGCTCCCCTATGGTTCGCCCGGCATGCCCCGGGTGCCCGACGACTACGCGCCCACCACCGAGCAGGCGCTGGCGGACGGCCGCCGTTTCCTGCGCGACGGCCTGCCGTTCAACGCCCACGAGGTGTTCGAGGGCCGCTGGAAGTGCGCGCCGGAGGACGAGCGCGAGCTGTGGCAGGGGCTCGCGCAGATCTGCGTAGGGCTCACGCATCTCCAACGCGGCAACGGGCGCGGCGCGCTGACCCTGCTCAGCCGCGGCGCCGCCAAGGCGCAGTCGTACGGAGGCGCGTACGACGCGGTCGGCAAGGCCGCCTCCAGCCTGAGCCAGGACAGCGACCCCGGCGAGGCCATCGCCCTGATCCTGGCCACGCTGCCGGGCTGAGGGGTCAGTCGCACTCCTGCGTGCTGTCCCGCGTGGTGTCGTTGCGGCCCCTGGCGGCGTCGGGGGCGACCTCTTCGGCCGTCAGGACGTAGCCCGTCTCCTCTTCGTTGATCGCGGCGGCGAAGATCACGCCGTAGACGCGGCCCTCGGGCGTGAGCAGCGGCCCGCCGGAGTTGCCCGGCAGCACCTGGCCGCGGATCGCGTAGACCTTGCGCGTGACCGTCCTCTCGCGGTAGATGTCGGGGCCCTCGGCGTCGAGCTGGCCGCCGATCCTGGCCGACACGGCGGTGAAGCCCTGGCCCTTGGGGAAGCCGGCCACGATCGCGTCGTCGCCGCGCCCGCCGTCGCCGTCGAAGGCGAGCTGCGGCAGGTTGAGCCCGGGGACGTAGAGGATGGCGATGTCGCGCCGCGGGTTGTAGCGCACCACGGTGGCCTTGTGCCGCGTGTTGGTCGAGTCGATGATCTGGAGGTCTCGGGTCACGCCGGCGACCACGTGGGCGTTGGTCATGATGCGGCCGGGCGCGTAGACGAAGCCGGTGCCCTCGATGTGCTTGTTGCAGCTCTCCGCGTTGCCCTGCACCTTGACGATCGACCTGCGCGCCCTTTCGAGGCCTTCGCCGCCCTTCAACACGCTCTGGTCGGGCGGCGGCACGTCGATGATCGTGCCGGCGCCGATGGCGTCGAAGACGGGCGGGAACTCCGAGCGGTCGATGAACTTCTTGAACGGCGCCTGCCAGTTGCGCGCCGCCTGCGGGATCGCGTCGTCGACGGTGGTCAGCAGCGCGGAGTTCTTCACCTGGTCGACCAGCGGGGTGAACGCGGTGGAGACGATCAGCGACCCGATCAGCCAGGCGATGACCAGCACGGACAGGGCGCTGGCGAACGTGCCTCCGACGGCGTCGGCCACCCTGGCGGGCTCCCACGTGACGTGGCTGCGCACGACGGCGCCGAGCGTCGAGGAGGCGAACTGGCCGATGGTGGCGGCCAGGAAGACGATCACGATGGCGAGCAGCGCCTGCGGCGTGTCACCGTCGACGACGGCCTTGGAGATGGGAGGCGCGATGAAGACGCCGAGCACGGCCCCGCCCACGAACCCCACGAAGCTCATCGCTCCGATGATGAACCCCTGCCGGTATCCCGAGATGCCGAAGGCGATCACGAGGCCGATCAGTATGAGGTCAAGCAGATCACCGCGCACGCTTCAAAGGTAGCCAGCGATACGGTCAAGTGTGAACGTGTTCGGCCAGGACGGTGTCACCCTGCTGACTATCTTGGGCGCTATGCCGCCGGCCGAGGTAACAGTGCGCGATCTCATCGAGGCAGCTCTGCACGACACCGATCCGGACGGCCCGCTGCGCTGGCATGTGATCTCCATTCTGCGCCAGCGGAGCGATCTCGAGTCGTTCGTCGAGGCACGCCGGTTGTGCGCTGGAGACACGGTCTCCGAGCGGCTGCTGGGCGTGGACATCATGGGCATGTTGCAGCCGTTCGTGGACCGGACGCTGCCGGTGCTGCGCTATCTGGCCGCCAGTGAGGACGACGCCATGGTGCTCTATTCGGTGCTGATCGCGTTCGGCCACCTGGCCGATCCGCGCTCGCTGCCGTCCGTGATCGACCTGGCCGGCCACGGCGACGCCAGAGTGAGGTACGGGGCCGCGTACGCGCTGCAGCACGTGCTCGGCGAACCACCCGACCGCGCGGGGCTGGAGACGCTGCGCGCGCTGGCCGCCGACAGCGACGCCGACGTGGCCGGCTGGGCCTCGCTCGGCGTGGCCCTGCGTACGGCTCCCTGAGGAGCGGCTAGTCGCGGGCCGCCAGCGGCGGCAGGTCCTCCACCTGCGCGGGGTCCCACGGCCGGTCGAGCCCTGCCTCGCGCAGCACGGAGTCGAGCACCATCGCGGTGAACCCCCACACCAGCATCCCGCGCACCCGGAACGCCGGCCCGACCATGCCCCGGGGGTGCCGCAGGGAGATGCGGTTGACGGGATCGACCAGCTCGGCGATGGGCACCCGCTCGACGGAGTCGACCTCGTCGGGTGAGGCGGCGTGCACCGCGGACGGCTCGCGCCACCAGGCGATCACGGGCGTGACCCGGTTGTCGCTGAAGCTCAGGTAGAGCTCGGGCATCGTGCCCAGCACGTGGATGCCGGCGGGGTCGACCCCGGTCTCCTCCTCGGCCTCGCGCAGCGCCGCCTCGACGGGACCGGCGTCCTCGGGGTCGACGCCGCCGCCGGGGAACGCAGGCTGACCGGGGTGCCTGCGCCCGCGGTTGCTGCGCTGGATGAGCAGCACGTCGGGCCCGAACGGCCCGTCGCCGAACAACATGAGCACCGCCGCCTCCCTCCCGCCTGTCACTGGTGGCCGCAGTGCTAAGGGCACTCGGGCCCGCTGTGCCTGCGCTGCCAGGGTGTCGAGCCAGTCGGGCACTTGAGTCACGCATCCTCCAACACGCCGTGGCGTCGATCACTTCCCCCGTTCAGGAGAAGGGGCCGTTCCTGACAAGCTTCGCCGCCTCGGCGGCGGCCGTGGGGCCGGTGCCGTACGAGGGGCAGAGGGCGGCCAGCGGGCAGACGCCGCACGCGGGGCGCCGGGCGTGGCAGATGCGGCGGCCGTGCCAGATCACCCGGTGGGAGAAGATCGTCCACTCGCGCTTGGGCAGCAGCTCGCCCACGATGTGCTCGATCTTGACCGGGTCGGTCTCGTCGGTCCAGCCGAAGCGGCGCACCAGCCGCTGGAAGTGGGTGTCGACGGTGAGCCCCGGCACGTCGAACGCGTTGCCCAGCACCACGTTGGCCGTCTTGCGGCCCACGCCGGGCAGCTTGACCAGGTCCGTCAACCGGCCGGGCACCTCGCCGCCGTGGCGCTCGCAGATCGCCTGCGCCATGCCGATGATGCTGTTGGTCTTGGCGCGGAAGAAGCCGGTCGAACGGATGATCTCTTCCATCTCGGACCGGTCGGCGGCGGCGTAGTCGGCCACCGACGGATATTTCGCGAACAGGATGGGCGTGACCATGTTGACCCGCTTGTCCGTGCACTGCGCGGACAGGATGGTCGCCACCAGCAGCTCAAGGGGGTTGGTGAAGTCGAGCTCGCAATGAGCGTCAGGATAGGTCTCCGCGAGGATGCGGTTCATCTTGCGCGCCCGCCGCACTCGTGCGAGCTGGGTCTCCGGCTTGCGCCCCGCCGCGTTCGTGGCCATGTCGCAAGAGTAGAAGCTCTGGCAAACGGTTGGACCCGCGACAACCGCAGCGGGCGGCCTCCTGTCGGGCACCCAGAGGGGCGTCCGGTAACTTTCCTCCCGGAATCCGGTAAACCCGATCAACACGGGCATGCCCGGAACACCCCGGCATTCCCATAACCTGTGTGTGCCGCCCGAAGTGGGGTGAGTCACAATGGCAGCAGAGGAGGCAGTGTGAACACCGAAGACGTGCTGGGCAAGGCCCCCCTGTTCGCCGCGCTGGACCGCGAGAGCGCCGCGGCGTTGCGCACCAGCATCACCGAGGTCCAGTTGCCCAAGGGCCAGACGCTCTTCCACGAGAACGAGACGGGCGACCGCCTCTACGTCGTGCTCGACGGCAAGATCAAACTGTCCCGCACGTCGCCGGACGGGCGGGAGAACCTGCTCAGCGTGCTGGGGCCGAGCGAGATGTTCGGTGAGCTGTCGCTGTTCGACCCGAGGCCGCGCACGGCCACGGCGACGGCGCTGACCGAGGTGCGCCTGGCCGGGCTCGGCCACGACGACCTGCGGCCCTGGCTGACCGGCCGGCCCGAGGTGGCCCTGCACCTGCTGCGCGCGCTCGCCCAGCGGCTGCGCCGCACCAACGACGTGCTGGCCGACCTGGTGTTCACCGACGTGCCCGGACGAGTGGCCAAGCAGCTGCTCGACCTGGCCGAGCGGTTCGGCATCAAGACCGACGACGGCGTCCGGGTGCACCACGACCTGACCCAGGAAGAGCTGGCCCAGCTCGTCGGCGCCTCCCGCGAGACGGTCAACAAGGCGCTGGCCGACTTCGCCCAGCGCGGCTGGCTGCGCATCGAGGCCAAGGCCGTGGTCATCCTCGACATCGACCGGCTCTACAACCGGTCCAGATAGGTCATGAGGCGTCGAGATAGTCCAGCTGGGCCAGCACCGACATCTCCGCCGCCGGCCAGAGCGACCGGTCGACGTCGGCGTACACGATCTTGACGATCTGGCGTGCCGTGCGCGCGCCCTGCTCGCGCGCCGCCCTGATCTGGTCGAGCCGCTCGCGCCGGTGCGCGATATAGCCGTCGAGCGCGCCGATCGGGTCGGGGAGCACCGGCCCGTGGCCCGGTAGCAACGCCCGCGCCTCCAGGCTCTCCGCCGCCGCCCTCAGCCGGTCGAGGCTGCGGAGATAGTCGGCCAGGCCGCCGTCGCGGGCGACGATCGTGGTGCCCCTGCCGAGCACCGTGTCCCCGGTCAGCATCGCCCTGTCGGCGGGCAGCCAGAAGCACAACGAGTCGAACGAGTGGCCGGGCGTTCCGTACACGTGGAGCTCCAGCCCCGCCACGGTCACCACGTCGCCGTCGGCGAGGCCCTCGTCGCCCAGCCGGTGGCGCGGGTCGAGGGCCCGCACAGGCGCGTTCACCATCCGGGCGAAGCGCCTGGCGCCGCCGCTGTGGTCGAAATGGCCGTGGGTGAGCAGGATCTCGGTGACGCGGCGCTCGCCGAGATGGTCGCGTACGCGCTGAAGGTGTGACTCGTCCTCGGGCCCCGGATCGACGACCACCACCTCCTCGCCCGCGCCGATCACCCACGTGTTGGTGCCGTCGAGCGTCATGGCGGAGGGATTGGGGGCCAGCAGGTTCTCGGCGTGCTCCGTACGGGATCCGTCGGGCGTGCCGATCGGGATGCGCAGACCGCTCACGGGGCCATCACCAGCCGCATCTCGCCCTCGATCTCGACCGCCCTCGGCATGATGCGCACGATCTCCCTGGGCGTCGCCAGGACGTCGCCCACGCTGTCGCAGGCCGCCAGCTCGGTGAGCGTACGGTGCGTGGGCGGCATGAGGAAGATCTCCCCCTGGCGCGCCAGCTCGACCGCCTCGGCCGGGCGCTGCCACACGACCTGGTCGGCCTCCCCGCCCACGTCACGGGTGCGCTGCCCGTCGGGCAGCACGGCGGCGAAGAAGCGCGTGTCGAAGCGCTTGCGCTCGATCTCCGGCGTGATCCAGTGCGCCCACGGCTTGAGCAGGTCGGAGCGGAGCACCAGGCCGCGCCGGGCGAGGAAGTCGGCGAAGGCCAGGCTCCTGTCGATGAGGGCGAGCCGGTCGGCCTCCCAGTCGTCGCCGGTCGTGTCGGCGACCACGGAGCCGGGCCCTGGCCCCGCCAGCAGCACGCCCGACTCCTCGAACGTCTCGCGTACGGCCGCGCACACCAGCGCCCGCGCCAGCCGCTCGCTCGCCTTGAACACCGCGCCCCACTCCGCGGGAGACGGCCCGGCCCAGGCGACCGCCTGGTCGGCGTCGCGCTCGTCCACGGAGCCGCCGGGGAAGACGTACGCGCCCGCCGCGAAGGCCATCGTGGACTTGCGACGGAGCAGGTAGACCTCGGGGCCCTCGCGCAGCAACACCACGGTGGCGGCGTCCCGCGCGGGCACCGGCTCGACCCGTCCGGCGAGAACGTCCCGCGCCCGCGCGGCGAGCTCGGCTGGAAGCGGAATTCCGGTCACCCGACCTCCTTAGAACATCACTCGGTCATGGTGACATATCCCGATTCAGGCTACTTCGGCGATCAGCTCCACTTCCACGGGCGCGTCCAGCGGGAGCACGGCGACGCCCACCGCGCTGCGGGCGTGCTTGCCCTGCTCCCCGAAGACCTCCGCGAGCAGATCGCTGGCGCCGTTGGCCACCTGCGCCTGCTCGGTGAAGTCGGGCGCGCTGGCCACGAACACCACGGCCTTGACGATCCGCCGCACCCTGGACAGCTCGCCCAGCTCGCCCTTGAGCGCCGCGACGGCGTTGAGCGCGCAGATGCGGGCCTGCGCCCGGCCCTCGTCGACGCCCAGGTCGACGCCGAGCTTGCCGGTCTGGTGCAGCCTGCCCTCCAGCATCGGCACCTGGCCCGAGGTGTAGACCAGGTCGCCCGTGCGTACGGTGGCGACGTAGGAGCCCACCGGCGCGACGGGCGGCGGCAACGTCAGGCCCAGCTCTTCGATCCGCTGCTCAGGCGTCACTGCTTCTCCCGCTTGAAGTAGGCGACGAGCTGCTCGGGCGTGGCGCCCTGCAGGATCTGCACCAGCTCCCAGCCGTCGGCGCCGAAGTTGTCGAGGATCATCTTGGTGTTGTGGATCAACACCGGGGCCGTGAGGTATTCCCATTTCTTCATGGCTGTCAGCGTCTCACAAGAACCGTCATCACCACCTGCCACCGACGCGGCCCCAGTGTGAGCAATCTCAAAGGGTGGTCGTCGGCTTTCGACAAGTGACCGTTCGGTAGCCTCGAATCGTGGACTCTCCGGACACGGACTGGGCCGGCGTGCGACTGCACGTGGTCACCGGCAAGGGCGGCACCGGCAAGACGACCGTGGCCGCCGCTCTCGCTCTCGCTCTCGCCTCCGGCGGCCGAAAGGTGCTGCTCGTGGAGGTGGAGGGCCGGCAGGGCATCGCGCAGATCTTCGACCTGCCGCCGCTGCCGTACGAAGAGCGCAAGATCGCGGTGGCCCCCTCGGGCGGCGACGTCTTCGCGCTGTCCATCGACCCGGAAGCGGCCATGCTCGAGTACATGGAGATGTTCTACGGGATGCGCAGCGCGGGCCGGGCGCTGACCAAGATGGGCATCGTCGACTTCGCCACCACCGTGGCGCCGGGTTTCCGCGACGTCCTCGTCACCGGCAAGACGACCGAGGCCGTACGCCGGCGGGGCAGGAACGGCCGCCGGATCTACGACGCCGTCGTCCTGGACGCTCCACCGACCGGCCGCATCGCGCGGTTCCTCAACGTCACCCAGGAAGTGGCGGGCCTGGCCAAGGTCGGGCCCATCAAGAACCACTCCGAGCTGGTCAACAACGTGGTGAAATCCCCCGAGACCGCCGTGCACTTCGTCACGCTGCTGGAGGAGATGCCGGTCCAGGAGACGCTCGACGGCATCGCCGAGCTCCACGCCGCGGGCCTGCCCGCCGGCGGCATCTTCGTGAACATGGTCCGCGAGTCGCTGCTGCCCCAGGCCACCCTTGACACGGCCGTCAAGGGCCGTTTCGACGCCGGTGAGCTCGTGCTGGGGCTCAAGGCCGCGGGCGTGGCCGACGGCGCCGAGGCCACGGCGATGGCCGAGGCGCTCGCCGAGGAGCTCGTCGAGCACGCCCACCGCACCGAGCTGGAGAAGGCCGAGCGCGAGTCGCTGGCCGAGGCGGGCCTGAAGAGCTACGAACTGCCGCTGCTGGCCGACGGCGTCGACCTGGCCGGCCTGTACGAACTCGCGGAGAGCATGCGCACCCAGGGAGCAGCGTGAAGAAGCCCGCCACCCTCGACATCGACGCGATCCTCGACGACCAGGGCACCCGGATCATCGTCTGCTGCGGCGCCGGCGGCGTGGGCAAGACCACGACCGCGGCGGCGCTCGGGCTGCGCGCCGCGGAGCGCGGCAGGTGCGTGGTCGTGCTGACCGTCGACCCCGCCAGGCGCCTCGCCCAGTCGATGGGGCTGACCGAGCTGGACAACACGCCGCGCCTCGTCAGCTCCCCCGAGGGCGGCGGCCAGCTGTTCGCCATGATGCTCGACATGAAGCGCACGTTCGACGAGATCATCGAGGCGCACGCCGATCCCGAGCGGGCCCGGCAGATCTTGTCGAACCCCTTCTACCAGTCCCTGTCGTCCAGCTTCTCCGGCACACAGGAATACATGGCCATGGAGAAGCTGGGCCAGCTACGCCGCTCCGACGAGTGGGACCTGATCATCGTGGACACCCCGCCCTCGCGGAACGCGCTCGACTTCCTCGACGCTCCCGAGCGCCTCGGGCGCTTCCTCGACGGCCGGTTCATCAGGCTGCTGACGGCTCCGGCCAAGGCCGGGGGGCGCAGCGCGTTCCGGCTGCTCAACGCCGGGTTCGGGTTGATGGCGGGCGCGATGACGAAACTGCTCGGCGCCCAGGTGATCAAGGATCTGCAGACGTTCGTGTCCGCGCTCGACGCCGTGTTCGGCGGGTTCAGGCAGCGGGCCGAGATGACGTACCAGCTGCTGCAGGCCCCCGGCACGGCCTTCCTCGTGGTGGCCGCGCCCGAGCGCGACGCGATGCGCGAGGCGTCCTATTTCGTCGAGCGCCTGGCCGAGGAGCGCATGCCCCTGGCCGGTCTCGTGGTCAACCGCGTGCACGTGTCGCCCGCCCCGGCGCTCTCAGCCGCCCGCAGCGCCGCGGCCGCGGAAGACCTGGAGTCGAGGAGCGAGCATGAGCTGACCGCCGCCGTGCTGCGGCTGCACGCCGGTCGGATGCAGCTCACCGCCCGCGAGAGCCGCGAGCAGGAGCACTTCGCCTCGGCCCACCCCACGGTGCCCGTGGTGCGGGTCCGCGCCATGTCCGAGGACGTCCACGATCTCACAGGTCTGCGACAGATCGGTGACCTGCTGGCGACCGCCTGACAAAGAGAAAGTACGGCCGGCGGACGGCGCCGGCCGTACTCGCTCGTGGGCCTGATCAGCCCGCGATCAGCTCGTTGGTTCGTTCGTACTCTTCCTTGGCCGACTCGAGCAAGTCTCGCCACGAGTCGACGTCAGGACGCCGACGAAGCAGTGCACGCCGTTCTCGTTCTGTCATGCCGCCCCACACCCCGAACTCGATGCGGTTGTCCAGCGCATCGGCGAGGCACTCCGTGCGGACCGGGCAACCCCGGCAGATGAGCTTCGCCCTGTTCTGCGCGGCGCCCTGCACGAACAGGGCATCCGGATCCGCACCCTTACAGGCGGCACGGGAGGTCCAATCCGTGATCCACATTTTTCGACCCCACTCCCCTTAGGTGGTCAGTCGTCATTTGGGGCCGACGGGCGCGGGCGCCGAGCCTCCGTATTCAGTTGCCGCAGGGAGAACGTACGCAACGAGACGTTCGGGCCGACAGACCCCAGAGGACCAATTTCTCGAGCGTGATCTTGACCGGGAATGACTAGTCACCCCCGTCAGTCAAGGCGAAATGGTGTCGCACTACCGGTTCGGTCACCGTTTCGACGTACGCTAGGTAGCGTGCAAGCTCGCGGCAAAGATCGCTCCAACCCCGTTCTCAACATCCTGCGACTGATCATCGCCGGATCGGCGGCCGGGGTGCTCGCGGCCGCCGTGGCGCTGCCGGCGGTCGGCGGAGCCGGGATGTCCACGAAGAGCGCCGTCGAAGGGCTCAACCTCAAGCCCGAAAACCTCGATGAGCCTCCTCTGCCCGAGCGGACCGAGCTGCTCGATGCCAACGGCAAGAAGATCGCCTGGTTCTACTTCGAAAACCGTCAGTCCGTGCCCCTCGACAAGGTCGCGCCGATCATGCGGACGGCGCTCATCTCGATCGAGGACTTCCGTTTCTACCAGCACGGACCGATCGATGTGGAAGGAACGGCCAGAGCGCTGATGAAGAATTTCACCAGCGGCGGCGTGACACAGGGCGGCTCGTCCATCACCCAGCAGTACGTCAAGCAGGTGCTGGTCAACAAGGCGGAGACGCCGGAGGAATACCAGGCGGCGATCGCGCCCACCCTCTCCCGCAAGCTGACCGAGCTGCGCTACGCGATGGCGATCGAGAAGAAGTACACCAAGGACCAGATTCTCGAGAAATATCTGAACATCGCCTACTTCGGCGCCGGCGCCCACGGCATCCAGGCCGCGGCCAAACGCTTCTTCGACAAGCCGGCCTCCGAGCTCGACCTCGCCGAGGCCGCCACGCTGGCCGGCGCCGTGCAGAACCCCGCGCGCACCGACCCCAACGTCGACTCCGACTCCCGCAAGCGGCTGCTGGAGCGGCGCAACGTCGTGCTCGACCGGATGGCCCAGATCGGCAAGATCACGCCGAAGGACGCCGCCGAGGCCAAGAAGAAGAAGCTGGGCTACGAGGACGTCAAGATGTCCGGCGGCTGCGAGTCCAGCAAGTTCCCGTACTTCTGCCTCTACGTCCAGTACGAGATCCTCAACAACGAAGACTTCGGCAAGAACCAGGACGAGCGCCGCAAGCTGCTCCAGCGCGGCGGCATGAAGATCAAGACCACGATCGACCCCAAGATGCAGGCCGCCGCCGAGAAGGCCATCAAGAAGTACGTCAGCACCAAGGACAAGCCGGTCGCCTCGCAGGCCATGATCGTGCCCGGCACCGGCGAGATCAAGGCCATGGCCGCCTCCCGCAAGTTCGGCGGCAGCAAGAAGAAGAACGAGATGAGCTACAACATCGTGGCCGACGCGGCGCACGGTGGCGGGCGCGGCTTCCAGCAGGGCTCGACGGCCAAGGTCTACACGCTGGCCGCCGCCCTGGAAGAGGGCATGAAGTACAGCGACGGCTTCCCCTCGCCCTCCGGCTACAAGGCCGGCAGCTACAGCTCTTTCAAGAACTGCGACGGCAAGAACGTCGGCGACCCGAGCCACACCGTGCGCAACTCCAGCGAGGGCGGCGGCGGCTTCAAGACCCTGCAGACCGGCACGTGGGGGTCGGTCAACACCTTCTTCGTCAAGCTGTCGCAGGACGTCGGCCTCTGCAAGGTCGTCAAGATGGCCAAGCGCCTCGGGGTCAAGCGGGCCGACGGCCAGAAGCTCTCCGAGGTGGAGACGTTCACGCTGGGGGTCAACGAGGTCGACCCCGTCACGATCGCCAACTCGTACGCGGTGTTCGCGGCGCGCGGAAAGTATTGCAAGCCGCTGGCCATCACCGAGATCACCGACCGTAACGGCGCGACGAAGCAGTACGAACCGAAGTGCTCCCAGGTGATCGACGAAGAGGTCGCCGACGCGGTCAACGGCATCCTGGAGGGCGTCTTCACCAAGGGCACGATGAGCGGCGTGGGCGGCATCGGCAGGGACGCGGCCGGCAAGACCGGCACGACCGACAACTACATGTCGGCGTGGTTCGCCGGTTACACGCCTAACCTGGCCTCCGCGGTCAGCCTCGGCGACCCGCGCGGCACCTCGGCGCACAAGCTGATCGGCATCACGATCGGCGGCACTTACTACCCGTACGTGTACGGGTCCTCCATCTCCGGACGGATCTGGAAAGACTCGATGCTCTCCGCTCTGAAGGGGGTCGAGCCGCGGCACTTCACGGCGGTCGACAAGTCGCGGTTCGGCGGGTGCACCGACAACTGCGCGCCCAAGCCCAAGAAGAAGCGCGACGACCGGCGAGGCGACAGGGGCCCGCTCGACATCTTCGACCCGGGCAACCGCGACTGGCCCGGTGACGGCGACAGGCCCGCCTGGGAGGGGCGCGGCGGCGACGGACGGCCCGGGGGCTGGCGCGGCCGCGGCTGAACAGACGCGGTCCTCACGCGGGCGCGGGCTGCTTGGCGCGGGCGCGTGCCTACTCGCACGGGCTGGTTTGCGCGGGCGCGGGTCTCAGGCCGACAGAGCGCCGGGCTGAGGCCTCCGCCCGTCCGAGAGGAGGCCCCGGCCATGACAGCCGTGCCAGGCTGCCGCAGAGGGCGGCTGAAGACGCTGTACGGCGATTCCGCCCCCGAAACTACTTGCCCGCCAGCCTCGCGCGCACCGTGGCCGCGACCCGGCCACCTTCGGCCCGCCCGGCCACCTTCGGGTTGACGGCCTTCATGACCTGCCCCATCGCCTGCGGCCCCGACGCGCCCGTCTCGGCGATGGCGGCATCGACCAGCGCCGCCAGCTCGTCGTCCGACAACTGAGCGGGCAGGTATGCCTCCAGCACCGCCTGCTCGTCGAGCTCCGCCTGCGCCTGCTCGGCCCGCCCCGCGTTGCCGAACGCCTCCGCCGCCTCGCGCCGCTTCTTGGCCTCCTTGGTCAGCACCTTGATGATCTCGTCATCGGTCAGCTCCCTGGCCTCCTTGCCGGAGACCTCCTCGACGTTCACCGCCGCCAGGGCCATGCGAATCGTCCGGAGGCGTACTTCGTCCCGGCTCTTCAGCGAAGCCGTCAGATCGGCCTTCAGCTTGTCTTTCAATGCGCTCATGCGCACCATCTTGCCGCCTGCGCGAACGCCCCGCGCCGGATGTCGGGCATCATGAATGGGTGAGGAAAGCCGTCGCAGTGCCACTGTCCATGCTCGGTCTCGGCCTGGCCGGACTGGGTTACGCCTCCGTGGTGGAGCGCAACTGGTTCCGCCTGCGCCGTTTCGACGTGCCCGTGCTGGAGCGCGGCCACCGTCCCGTGCGCATCCTCCACCTGTCCGACCTGCACCTGACGCCTGGGCGCTCGATGCTCATCAAGTGGGTGCGCTCCCTCGGTGCCCTGGAGCCCGACCTGGTCATCAACACCGGCGACTCGATCGCGCACCCCGAGGCCGTCCCTGCCCTCCTGCACGCCCTCGAGCCCCTGCTGTCCCGCCCGGGCCTGTTCGTCTACGGCTCCAACGACCTCTACGCCCCCCAGCCGAAAAACCCGGCCCGCTACCTGTGGCGCACGTCCAGGAACGAACGCCGCCAGCACGTCCCCAACCTGCCGTGGGAAGAGCTCGGCGCGGGCATGGCGTCCGAGGGCTGGCTCGACATGAACAACACCACGGCCCGCATCAAGGTGGCCGACCTCGACGTGGCTGTGGCGGGCATCCACGACTCCCACATCTCCCGTGACCGCTACGACCTCGTGGCCGGCCCCGCTCCCGCGGACGCCGACCTGCGACTGGGCGTCATGCACTCCCCCGAGCCGCGCAACATGACCCGCTTCGCCGACGACGGCTACCAACTCCTGCTGGCCGGCCACACCCACGGGGGCCAGCTCTGCATCCCGTTCTACGGCGCCCTGGTCACCAACTGCGGCATCGACCGGGCCAGGGTGAAAGGGCTGAGCCGCCACGATTCGGCCTGGCTGCACGTGTCCGCCGGTCTCGGCACCTCGCCGTACGCACCGGCCCGGTTCGCCTGCTTCCCGGAAGCGACGCTCCTGACACTGGTCCCCCGACGATAAAGGCGGTCACAACCACCTTGGGAGTCCGCTAGACTTTTCCAAGCACGTGCACGACGGCGTGCGACCGGGGTGTAGCGCAGCTTGGCAGCGCGCTTCGTTCGGGACGAAGAGGTCGTGGGTTCAAATCCCGCCACCCCGACAGAGTTGCCGCAGGTAGAAGGCCGCTTCCGAAGATCGGAAGCGGCCTCTCTTGTCTCTGAGTGACTAGCTGCCCTTCCGGTCGGAGGGCAGCGACACCACCACGGGTTCCTGTGCCGGGAGCGGTGCGGAGCCAAGCACAGAGATCACAGCTATTGCCACAGAGCCCACTGTTGACGGCGCTCGGTCTCGGGGCCGCAAGGTGCAGGCGTACACGGAGTAGTCGCCGGCACCGGCACGCTGCGTGGCGAGCGCGCGAAGGGCTCGAGCACCTGTACGCGGTCAACACCACCGCCCCGTTTTTCATCACCCAACAGGTTCTGCCCCGGCTGCGCGACGGTGGGCGGATCATCTCCGTGGGCACCATGCTGACCAGAGGAGCGGCCATGCCCCAGGCCATCGGCTACGCCATGTCCAAGGCCGCGCTCGACGTCCTCACCACCGCTCTGGCCAAGCAGCTCGGGCCGCGTGGCATCACGGTCAACCTCGTGGCCCCCGGCGTCGTCGACACCGACATGCACCAGGGCCGTCTGGTTGGCCAGGCCCTGGAGTGGCTGGTGTCGCAGACGCCCCTCGGGCGACTGGGCACGCCGCAGGATATCGCCGACGCCGTCGCCTTCTTGGCCTCCGACGACAGCCGCTACATCACCGGACACCGCCTGGACGTATCGGGCGGAACGACGATGTAAAGCACCTGCCGGCCGCAAGGTGCTCAACTACGCGGAGTGGATCGACGAGGACTCCCACCGCGACGCCCTGGCCAGGTCCGGGCGCGGCACGGTGGGGAACGCGCCCGAATGGCGCGACGTCCAGGAGTTCCACGGCCTGACGCTACGCGCAGCAGTCGTACTCCCGCACGCCTCCAGGTGATCACACAGCGCGATCACCGCAACTCGAAATGCGCTGGACGTGAATGCTTACCGTTGAAGGTGTTGGTGCATGTGCCTGGGCAAGAAGGAGCCGGCTGTCCGATTGCTTCGGAGTCAGATCCCGTGAGCCCAGGCGAGGATACGGCTTCGTGAGAGCCGAGTTTTGAATTCTCGGTATGCATGCCATGCGAAGAATCTGTCGATCCCATGCTAATGACAACGGACGGGCAATTCTCATATCTTTGGGTCTGATCGACCTCGAAGCGAGAGGGGGCGACATGCGTATCACCGGCTGGAACAAACAACAGGTGTAAACATGCGACCGCACTCGAGGTGCGTCTCCTGCACGACAGGACAGCAGCCGCGAGCACTGTTCTGACACTTACCGCTTTCGCGTGCTCTCGGGCTCCCGTGGCAGAAGTCAAGCGAGATCTGGGACGGTGCTGCTTCCGGGAGCACTCCCCTCAATTGAGGGTTGTCGTAAGGAAGACAGTCGCGCGAGCCGGAGGCTCGGTCGCGGGAGGACTTCATGGGCGGACGGAGAGCGTTGAGGTGCTCGCTTGCGTTGTCCGGGCGGCCGACGCCCGAGCGTAATGTCGATTATCACTCGTGTCGCCGAGCCGAGAATCACATCATTATGCCAAATCAACTTGCCGCGAGAGCCTTTTATCGACAATGTTTGGCGTCGTGACGAAAAAGGAGGAAGGCATGAAGCGCACCAGTGGTTGGGGCTGATCAACGGGCCCGGGTCGATCCGTCCGGATGACCGGTCGACCCGGGCCTTCTTCTCTTCATCCCCGATGTTGGACATTCGTTTCTGGCGTGGCGACATTCCGCGTGTCGTTTCGCGGTCTGTGATGGTTCATATGATGAATAAAGAACGGGCGAAGGGCCCTCGTGTCGGCGATGCGATCGGCGAGGTGCTCCGCGCCGGTCAGAAAGGGTTGAGGGACGGTACGATCGCTACGATCCACGAGGTGATGGAGCGCGATGACGGCCTGGTGTTGTCCGCGCCGATCGCGCCGTGGTTCGCTTCGGTTGATCAATGGCCAGAGCGGGACCGTCCTCTACTCGACATGGTCGCGGGCCGTGTGCTGGACATCGGTGCGGGGGCGGGGCGCGCCGCTCGGGCATTGACCGACCGAGGATTGGACGTGGTGCCGATCGACATTTCGCCAGGTGCGGTCGAGGTCTGCAAGACACAGGGTTTTGCGTCCGCCATGTGCACGACCGTTTACGAGCACGCGGCCACGACCCGTGCGCGATATGATACGTTCCTGCTCTTTGGTGGCAATCTCGGGCTATTGGAGAGCCGGGAGAACGCGCCAAGATTTCTCACGGCGCTTGCCACGATGGCGGCACCCGGCGCCAGAGTGGTCGGGCAGGGTAGAAACCTCACCGCTTCCAATGACCCGCTCCATCTCGCCTATAACGAGGATAACCTGCGCCGTGGACGTGTCGCAGGTCAACGAACTCTGCGTATCCGTTATCGCGACCTGGCAACCCCATGGTTCGAGTACTTGTGCTGCGCTCCGGAAGAATTGGCCACCTTCGCCGCCGAAGCAGGATGGGAACTCGTGGATGTTGTTCCCACCGACAACTCGGTCTTTTTTGCGACTCTTGAACTACAGGGCCGTTGACGTGCCCATGGTGGGCTCCTTTTCCGACGGCCTCCTCCCGAACCCGCCGTGCGAGATTTCCCCGCAACGGGCTCTCCAGTGATCATTCCGTGGGTGCGCGGTCAGCCTCGATCTTTCATGACCAAGGATTGGTCGGCTGAGAGGTCCGGCTGAGAGGTTGATTGCGGGTGGTGGCCAGTTCGCCGGCCCGGCTGTCGCGCCGGGTGGGCGGGGTTCCACGGTCCCGTGGGTGTCCTAATGAGTCCTGGGGTCGGGTTGTTGCTGGTCAGGGCGGGGCTGGCAGGGTTCGCAAGCCAGGGCGACGAGTTCGCACCAGATCTGGTTGCGGGCGAGGTGTGCAAAAGCAGGTTGGCCAGGCCGGTGTCCTTGGCGCAGCGGATGCGGTCTTCGGCGCGGGCCCGGCGGCGGTGACGTAGTTCCAGGTCGGTGAGCTATCGCCGGAGCCGCGGCAGATCCCCACGTCAAGACGCAACCGAGTGAACATGGGTCACACCCCCCTGCCAAGGGCCCGTTCCTGGAGCAAGCGAAGGGTGTCTGCTCCTCGGGCGTCGCCACGGCGGACTCGGCCCCGGGTTCTGCCCGGCCGTGCGGCCCCTGCCGGCCTGCAGGCCGAGGCCGGCCTACGAGCTCACGCGCTTGCGTCCAGCCGGGCGCGCAGTTCCGCGGGGAGTACGAGGGCGGCGCCGGCCAGGGCCTCGTCCACCTGCGCGGCGCTGCTGACGCCGACGACCGGGATCACGGCGGGGGAACCGCCGATCAGCCAGGCGAGCACGACCTGGTTGCGCGTGACGCCGAGTTCGTCGGCCACCTCGCTCAACACGGCCAGCCGCCGGGTCGTACCTGGATGGTCGTACGCTTCGGCCAAGGGGCGGTCGTCTCGCGTGTAGGAGCCGTTGAGGAGCGGGGTGTAGGCCCAGAGGGCGACCTCGGGCTCCGAACTGACGTAGTCGAGGACCTCGTCCGTCACCCACCCGAAGCGGTGGCTCTGGTCGGGCACGACCGCGCCGGGGCGCGGGCTGACATAGGAATGGCGTAGCTGCAGGGCCGAGTATCCAGGCCATCCGTTGGCCTCAGCGATGCGGCGGGCGCGCTCCACCCGCCAGAGGGCGTGGTTGGACGCGCCGAGGCGGCCCGCCGCCCCCGATTCGACGAACAGCCTCAGCGCCTGGACCGTCTCCTCCAGCGGCACCGACCGATCATCCATGTGGGTCCAGAACATCTCGACGTGATCGGTGCCCAGGCGGGTGAGGCTTCCTTCGAGGGCCGCCTTGAGCGCTACGGCCGAGAGCCCTTCCCGGTTGGCCGGCCACTCGCCGCCGCCGACCGGCTGGGCGCCTGCCTTCGTGCTCAGCCGTACCCGCTCGCGCATGCCGGGATTCCTGGCCAGCCATGCGCCGATGACCCGCTCGCTGTGCCCGCCGGCGCCGTCCGGATCGGCCCAGAACGTGTAGCAGTTCGCCGTGTCGATCAGTGTGCCGCCCGCGTCGACGAACCGGTCCAACAAGGCGAACGCGGTCCGCTCCTCCACCCGGCTGCCGAAGTACATCGTCCCGAGAGCGATCTTCACCTGTGCCATGTTTCGGCCTTTCGTCAGATTACGACGAGTCTGGCAGCTGGAGTGCAGTCAAGGTCAACTACTGCGGCATCACAAGATCAGGGCGTACGTGCGCCGACCTGACGGCCGGCACGCGTCCGGGCGGCAGTTTGACGATGACCGACATCGCCCGGTGCTGGCGGATTTCGATCGGCTGGGCTGCTACGGCGATCCGGCGGTGGCCCGCGCCGAAGAGGAAGTCCGCGTAGATCCGCCAGCCATGGGACTGCGCGGGGGCGAGGCGCGCGATCCGTTCCGTCGGCTGTTCGGTGAGCGCGTCGAGAACCGCTGACGAGCACAGGAACGGCAGGCCGAGGGCGTCGGCCCTGGTGGCGGCGGCGCGCGCGACGACGCTGTGATACTCCCCTGCCAAGGCGGCCACGCCCAGGCGAGCCAGTTCATCGACGGCCGCCGCGGCCTTCTGCGGATCAGCCCGCTCAACTCCAGGCGACGATGGTGGCGTATTCATGCTTCGGCGTCTTCTGAGTGAGATTCGGCTGTGGCATGCCCGGATTGCGTAATGGAGGTCAGTGACGTGATCTCAGCGCATCGTAGCCAGCGATCCCGCAACACACCGCCACGTGAGCCGGCTGTACCGGGATGGCTCCACGCCGTTCGACGTGGAGCCATCCCGGCTCTGTCACTTGAAGCGCCGCAGCCGCAGGCTGTTGCTGACCACGAACACGCTGGAGAACGCCATCGCCGCCCCTGCGATCATCGGGTTGAGCAGGCCGAGCGCCGCGAGCGGCAGGGCGGCCACGTTGTAGGCGAAGGCCCAGAACAGATTGCCCTTGATCGTGCTGAGCGTCTTACGGGACAGCCGGATGGCGTCGGCGGCCACCCGCAGGTCGCCCCGTACCAGTGTGAGGTCGCTCGCCTCTATGGCGGCGTCGGTGCCGGTGCCCATGGCCAGCCCCAGGTCGGCCTGGGCCAGCGCGGCGGCGTCGTTGACCCCGTCACCGACCATGGCCACGACCTTGCCCTCGGACTGCAGGCGCTTGACCACGTCGACCTTGTCGGCGGGCAGCACCTCGGCGATCACCTCGTCGATGCCCACCTCGGCCGCGACGGTCTTGGCCACGGCCTCGTTGTCGCCGGTCAGCAGCACCGGTGTGAGACCGAGGGCCCGGAGCTGAGCGATGGCCTCCTTGCTGGTCGGCTTGACCACGTCGGCCACCACGAGCACCGCCCGCGCCTGGCCGTCCCAGCCGACCGCGACCGCGGTGCGGCCACCGGCCTGGGCCTCGTGAAGGTCCCGTTCCAGGTCGGCCGGAAGGTGCTGGGACCATTCCTCCAGCAGCCGGGGGCGGCCGACCAGCACCGCGTGGCCGTCGACGATGCCCTGAACGCCGAGCCCTTCGACGTTGGCGAAATCCTCCGGCGCGGGCAGTTCGCCGACGCGGGCAGCGGCACCCTTGGCGATGGCCTGGGCGATCGGGTGCTCGGAGGCGTATTCCAGCGCACCGGCCAGGCGCAGCACCTCTTCCTCGTCCGTCCCCTCGGCCACGTGGACGGCCGTGAGGGTCATCCTGCCCTCGGTGACCGTGCCGGTCTTGTCCAGCACCACCGTATTGATCTTGCGGGTGGACTCCAGCACCTCCGGCCCCTTGATCAGGATGCCGAGCTGCGCGCCTCGGCCGGTCCCGACCAGCAACGCAGTCGGAGTGGCCAGGCCGAGGGCGCACGGGCAGGCGATGATCAGCACCGCTACCGCCGCTGTGAAGGCCGCCCCGACACCGTCGCCGGTGCCGAGCCAGAAGCCCAGCGTGCCGAGGGCGAGTGCGATCACGATCGGCACGAAGACGCCGGAGATGCGGTCGGCCAGCCGCTGCACCTGCGCCTTGCCTGTCTGCGCCTCCTCGACCAGCTTGGCCATCTGGGCCAGTTGGGTGTCGGCGCCGACCCGGGTTGCCCGGACGATGAGCCTGCCGCCCGCGTTCACGGTGGCGCCGGTGACCGCGTCGCCCACGCCGACCTCGACCGGGACGGATTCGCCGGTGAGCATCGAGGCGTCCACGGCCGAGGAGCCTTCCTCGACCACGCCGTCGGTAGCGATCTTCTCGCCCGGCCGGACCACGAACCGGTCGCCCGCCGTGAGCTGCTCGACGGGGACGCGCCGGCCGTCGGCCAGCTCCACGTCCTTGGCGCCCAGCTCCAGCAACGCCCGCAGCGCAGCGCCTGCGCGCCGCTTGGAGCGGGCCTCGAAGTAGCGCCCGGCCAGGATGAACGCCGTCACCGCAGCGGCCGTCTCCAGGTAGATGTTGCCGGAGCCGTCGGTGCGCTCGATGGTGAACGTGAACGGGTGCGTCATGCCGGGCGTGCCGGCGGTGCCGACGAACAGCGCCCACAACGACCAGCCCAGCGCGGCCAGCGTGCCGACCGAGATCAGCGTGTCCATGGTGGCCGCGCCGTGACGCAGGTTGGTCCAGGCTGCCTTGTGGAAGGGCCAGCCCGCATACGCCACCACTGGAGCGGCCAGCACCAGTGACAACCACTGCCAGTTCGTGAACTGCAGGGGCGGGATCATCGCCATGGCCACCACCGGCACCGACAGCACCACGGAAGTGATGAGGCGGTGGCGTAGCGGCTGGAGTTCGTCCTCCGGCTTCTGCTCGGCCGCCTCAGTCTCGGGCGGGGCGGGCAACTCGGCTGTGTATCCGGCCTTTTCCACCTCCGCGATGAGCTGCTGCGGGTCGACGTCCTCGGGGAAGGTGACCTTCGCCTTCTCCGTCGCGTAGTTGACCGTCGCGGTGACGCCGTCCATCTTGTTCAGCTTGCGCTCGATGCGGTTGGCGCACGAGGCGCAGGTCATGCCGCCGATCGAGAGTTCGACCGCGTTCTGCCGGTCATCGGTGACCTGGGTCATCACCGTTCTCCTGTCTCTCGCTCAGTGGCCGTGGCCGTCGTCGGCGTGGCCGGTCGATGTGGGCGTCGGTGTGGGGGTCGGGATCGCCGGCCGCTCCCCCGCGCCGAGGGTGAAGTCCGCGGTGCGGACCTTACCCTCGTGCTGGAAGTCGAGGAACAACCGGTAGTCGCCGGTGCTGGGCACTTCGGCGTAGAAGACGATTTCCGGCCCGGCGCTGGTCTTGCCGTCACCGGGCTCGCCGTCGGGGTGGACGTGCAAGTAGGCGAGGTCCCTGGCGCGCAGGGCCACGAGGTGGCCGTAGGCGCCGAGGTAAGGCTGCAGGTCAGTGACCGGCTTGCCGTCCTTGCTGACCTTGAGGGTGAGCTTGCTCGACTGGCCGGGCGTCAGCTCGCCGTCGAGGGTGACCGCGTATCCGTCGACGTCGGCCGTACGGCTGGCCTTCGGCAGCGCCTTCGGCTCGAAATCGCCGGCGACGAGCAGGTCGGTGCCCAACGTCAGAGCATCGCCGCCGGTGGGGACGAAGTCGGCGAAAGCGCGGTACGCACCCGCGCTGGGCAGGGTGAGCTTGACCGACCAGACGCCGTCACCTGCTTCGGTGGGGTGGAGATGCTGGAAGGTGCTCAGGTCGCGGGACACGACGATGAAGTGGAGCTTCTTGCCGTGCTCGACCTGGTAGTCGGTGACCGGCTCACCGTCAGGCCGGGTCACGGAGAAGCGGAAGTCGGTCGGCTCATCGGGCTTGATCGTCGCGGTGAGCGGGTTGAGGGTGTAGCCATTGTCGGACACTTGGAGCCCCCCAGGGGTATCGTCCTTCACCTGCTCGGTGGCGTGCTCCCCGTGTCCCGCACTCGCGCCGGCGGTCGGCGCCGTCATGGCGGCGTGGTCCTCGGCCGGGGGGGTCCCCACCGGCCCCACCACCTTGCCCACGCCCAGGGCGCCGCCGAAAACGACGGCCAGGCCCAGGACGTAGGAGCCGAGCTTGACTGCGGTGTTCACTGGTTCGCCACTTCGTAACCGGCCTCTTCAACGGCGGCGATGATCTTCGCCGGGTCAATGGGGCCGTCGCTGTCCACGGTCAGCAGCCCGGTCGCCAGGTCCACCTCGACGTTGGCGACCCCGGCCACTTCGGTGACCTCTTCCTTGACCGAACTGACGCAGTGGCCGCAGGTCATGCCCTTGACGGTGTAGGTGGCTGTGGTGCTCATATCGGTCTCTCCTTCACATCGGTCGGGTCAGGAACGTACAAGTCTGGCGATCGCCTCGGAGGCCTCCTGGACCTTGGCGTCAGCCTCTGGCCCGCCCTTCAGGGTGGCCTCGGCGACGCAGTGGGCCAGGTGCTGTTCGAGCATCGACAGGGAGAACGACTTCAGCGCGCTGGTCGCCGCCGACACCTGAGTCAAGATGTCGATGCAGTATTTGTCGTCTTCGACCATCCGCTGCAGCCCGCGGACCTGCCCCTCGATACGGCGCAGCCGCATGGCATGGTCCTGCTTGCTTCCGGCGTATCCGGCCATGTTCACCCCTTTCCTCGTCGGTTCCTCGTTAACACCATACCCCCCTATGGTATTCCCCTGGCAAGCCCCGCCGCGTTGATCGTTTTGATGGTGCCACGACGGCTCACGGATGCCGGACGCCCATCCAGCGAGCCCGACATGCTCGGTTGCCACCCCAAGACGGTGACGATGACGCGGGCGCCGATGACCCGGCCGGGGATCCCGCCCGGCAGCATCATCCCCGGCCGCAGGTGGCGGATGTCGCGGTCAGGCGGCGACCACTTCGTAGCCCAGCTCTTCCACGACGTTCCTGATCTCGGCGTCATCGAGGGGCTCGGGCGAAGCCACGGTCACCTGTCCGGTCGCCAGCTCGACCTCGACCGAGGAGACTCCGGCGACCTTGCCGATCTCGGCCTTGACCTTGCCGGCGCACCCGCCACAGGTCATCCCGGACACCTTGTACGTGTTCGTGCTCATCGCTGCTTCCCCTTCCTGGATACCCCTGATGGGTATCTTCCCGAGAGAAGGTATGCCCGGTGACGCGCCGAGGCAAGTTATACGGGCTAGGGGTATATGAGACATCTGTCACATTGCGCCACTGGTACCCCCTATAGGTATCTTTCCAGGCATGAGGAGACTCCACAAGATCGTTGTTGTCGGTGCTTCGCTGGCAGGACTTCGGGCCGTGCAAGCGCTGCGCCGCGAGGGTTTCGAGGGCGAGATCACGCTGGTCGGCGCCGAGAAACATGCCCCGTACAACCGCCCGCCGCTGTCGAAGAGCGTGCTGCACGGTGACGACGACGTCACGCTCCCAGGATCCGAGGAGCTCGACGACCGGTGGCTACGAGGCAGGCATGCCGTACAACTGGACGCTGCGAGCAGGACTGTCACCCTCGACGACGGGACCGAACTCGCCTACGACGGCCTCGTCATCGCCACCGGCGCCCGACCCCGGCAGTTGGACGGCGTCCACACGCTGCGCACCATCGAGGACGCGCTCGCACTCCGGGCGGAGCTGGCGTCCGGGCACGAACATGTCCTTGTCATCGGCGGCGGTTTCATCGGTGGCGAGGTGGCTTCCACGGCACGTCAGCTCGGCCGGAAAGTCACTCTCGTCGATTCCTCCCCGTACCCCATGCACACAGGACTGGGCGAGGAGGCGGCGCGCTGGCTGGCCGCGCACCACGAGCGCCACGGCGTCGACCTCATCACGAACGTCCGTGTCACAGGCGTGGACGGAGGCCAGGTACACCTCAGCGACGGTCGTTCTCTCACCGCGGAACTTGTCATCGGAGGCATGGGCGTCGTGCCCAACACCGAATGGCTGGACGACAGCGGCCTGAGCGTGGACGACGGCGTGTTGTGCGAGCCGACGCTGTTCGCCCTCGGTTCGACGGACATCGTGGCGGCCGGTGACGTGGCCCGCTGGCGGCACGGCCTGTACGACGGGGCGTTCGTACGCGTCGAGCATTGGTCCAACGCGAACGAGCAAGGCGCCGTCGCCGCCCGCAACCTGCTGGCCGGCCCGGAGAACGCCCAGCCCTTCGCAGATACGCCGAACTTCGCCACGCACGTGCACGGCGCCCGCATCCAGACGGCCGGGCTACCGCACTTGGCCGACGAGGCGAGCATCGTCGCGGGCAGCCCCGGCGAAGACCGCTTCGCCGTCAGCTTCACGCGGAACGGCGTGCCCGTGGGTGCCGTCGCCGTCAACCTCCCCAAGGAGCTGATCAGGCTCAAGCGGGCGATCACGGCACGCCAGACGTCCTGACCACGTTCGCCGGTACCATGACGTCATGATGCGCGGCCTCGGCGAGCTCGAATCAACGATCATGGATCGGATGTGGGCCCGACGGCGACCGGCCACCGTCCGAGACGTGCTCGAAGATCTCCGGCAGGACAGGACGATCGCCTACACCACCGTGATGACCGTGATGGACAACCTCCACACCAAGGGCCTGCTCAAGCGGCGGTCCGCCGGCCGGGCCTACCTCTACGAGCCGGTGGCCTCGAAGGAGGCGTACACCGCCGACCTGATGCGCAGTGCGTTGGCGGTCAGCGGCAACCAGGCCGCCACTCTCGTGCATTTCTTGGAACGGCTCACGCTGGAGGAGGCCGCGGCGCTGGAAGCCGCGCTCCAGGTCATCTCGCCAAGGGGCGGATCGGCATGATCGCAGCCGGGGTCCTGGCGCTCTACACGGTCGTCGCCGCCATCTGGCTGCCGGAGCTCGGACGGCGAGCCGCGGGCTGGGCCGAACGGGCGCCGCGGCTCGCGATCGTCGTCTGGCAGGCGGCGGTCGCCTCCGTGGTCGCATCCGCCGTGCTGGCAGCCCTGGCGTTCGCCGTGCCCGCCGATGTCGTGGGCCACGGCCTCGCCGGGCTGTTCGAGGCCTGTGCCGACATGCTCAGCGACGGCGGGGGTCTGACTGCCGGGGGTGTCGCAGCCTTGGTGGCGGCCGGCTCGGTGCTGGTCAGGGTGGCCTACTGCGGCGCAGCCGTCCTCTACAGAGCGGCTGCGGAACGGAGGGATCACGCGGCGCTGCTCAGTCTGCTGGGTCAGCGTGACACCGATCTCGGCGCCGTCGTGATCGACCATGACGAGCGGCTGGCCTACTGCGTGCCGGGCCGGCATTCCCAGATGGTCATCACCACGGGAGCACTGCGCAGCCTGGCCCCTGAGCAGGTGGCCGCGGTGCTGGAGCACGAGCAGGCGCATCTGCGCGGACGGCATCACCTCGTGCTGGCCGCAGGCGAGGCCGTGGCCAGGGCGTTCCCCGGAGTCCCGCTGTTCGAGCGGGCCAGGACGGAGATCGCGCGGCTGGTCGAACTCCTCGCCGACGACGTCGCCGCCCGCCGCCACCCGCGCACGCAGATCGCCGCCGCGCTGGTCCGGCTGGCGACCGGCCGCGCGCCGGCGTTCACGCTGGGCGCGGGTGGCGAGACAGCCCTCACCCGCGTACGCCGCATGCTCAATCCGGAAGCGCCGCTCGGCCGCCGTGAACGCCTGACGGGACTGCTCACCGTCGCCGTACTGCTGGGCGGGCCCGCCACCATTGCGCTGGTGCCAGGCATCAGCTCCTTCCTGGCCCACCACTGCCACTCGCTCCTCTCCTTCTGACCTGGTGGTGAACGCGCCCTTGCCCGCCCGGATCGAGCGGCGGGGCGGGCTCAACCAGTCCCAGCCCGGCCGTACTCACCCCACGGTCGCCATGAAATGCACGGGGCGGGTATGGGGACATCATGAACGCCGAGGTCAGCAAGGATCGCAGTACGGCAGTTCTCGACGTGAGCGGGCTGCAGTGGGCTACGGAGCAGAACGTGGTCCGCGCCGTGCTGAGCCGACGCCCAGGGGTCGTCGAGGTCGAGGTCAACCCGGTCGGCCAGGCCGCCACCGTGGTGTTCGATCCCCGCGTCACGTCCATGGCCGAGCTGCGCCGCTGGGTGGAGGAGTGCGGCTACCACTGCGCGGGGCAGTCCGTACCATCGCACGTCTGCGATCCCATGGCAGAGCCCGACCCATCAGGTGAGCACGCCGACCACCACGCCGCGCAGGCGGTGCGCGAGCCGCCCCGTGCGGAGCCGGAAACCGGGCCGGAACCCCGCGAGACGATGGGGCACGGCGCCATGTCCATGGAGGCCATGGTCGCCGACATGCGCAACCGGTTCCTGGTGGCGGCCGTGCTGTCCGTCCCCATCCTGATCTGGTCGCCGATCGGCCGGGAAGTGTTCGGCCTTGAGGTCCCGGTGCCGTTCGGGCTACGCGAGGACGTGTGGGCGTTGATCCTCAGTCTGCCGGTGATCTTCTACTCCTCGTGGATCTTCTTCGACGGCGCCGTACGGGCGTTGCGCGCACGCACGCTGGACATGATGGTGCTGGTCGCCGTGGCGATCGGCGCAGGCTGGCTGTACTCGCTCTACATCACGCTGACCGGTGGCGGCGAGGTGTTCTACGAAGCGGCCACCGTGCTCGCGGCGTTCGTGCTGCTGGGGCACTGGTTCGAGATGCGGGCCAGGGGCGGCGCCAACGACGCGATCCGAGCACTGCTCGACCTGGCACCGCCCAAGGCGGTGGTGATCCGCGACGGCGAACAGGTGGAGATCCCCACGGCCGAGGTCGTGGTCGGTGATGTGCTGCTGGTTCGCCCCGGCTCGAAGATCGCCGTCGACGGCGAGGTCATCGAGGGCGAAAGCGAAGTCGACGAGTCGATGGTCACCGGCGAGAGCCTGCCCGCGCACAAGGCCCCAGGCTCCGAGGTCGTCGGCGCGACCATCAACAAGAACGGCACGCTTCGGGTGCGCACCACCAAGGTCGGCGCCGACACCGCGCTGGCCCAGATCGTCAAGCTCGTCCAGCAGGCCCAGAACTCCAAAGCCCCGGGACAACGGCTGGCCGATCGGGCCGCGTTCTGGCTGGTCTTCGTCGCGCTCATCGGCGGCGCGCTCACGCTGGCGGCCTGGCTGCTCGCGGGGGCGACTGCCGCTACGGCGATGCTGTTCGCCATCACCGTCGTCGTGATCACCTGCCCGGACGCGCTCGGGCTGGCCACACCCACTGCGATCATGGTCGGCACGGGTCTGGGCGCCAAACGTGGCGTGCTGTTCAAGAACGCCATGGCGCTGGAGACATCGGCCCGCATCCAGGCCGTCGTCATGGACAAGACAGGCACGCTGACAAAGGGTGAGCCGGAGGTCACGGACGTGATCGTCGAAGGGATGGCGGAATCCGAACTGCTGCGACTGGTCGCCGCCGTGGAGCGCGAGTCCGAGCACCCCCTGGCCGAGGCCGTGGTCCGGTATGCCGACACACGTGCCCCGGGCGGCGGGCAGGCGCGCTATTTCGAGAACGTCCCCGGCCACGGCGCCAAGGCCGAGGTGGACGGGCATCGGGTCGTGGTGGGCAACACGAAGTTGATGCTGGCCGAGGGCCTGGACCTGGGCCGGCTGGCCGCTCGACGCGAGGCACTGGCCGCAGGCGGGCGTACCGCGGTGATCGCCGCCGTGGACGGGCGCGCGGCCGGGCTGATCGGTATCGCCGATGCGCCCCGCGACACGTCGGCCGCCGCGGTGGCCGCACTTCACGAGGCCGGAGTCGAGGTCATCATGCTGACCGGTGACAATGAAGCCACCGCCCGGCGCATCGCCGACCAACTGGGCATCGACACGGTCATCGCCGAGGTGCTACCCGGCGACAAGGCGGCGAAGATCGCGGAACTGCAGCGTGGCGGGCGTAAGATCGCGATGGTCGGCGACGGTGTCAACGACGCCCCGGCACTCGCCCAAGCCGACCTGGGCATCGCCATCGGCGCCGGGACCGATGTCGCCATCGAGACCGCCGACGTGGTGCTCATGCGCTCGGACCCGCTCGACGTACCCACCGCCCTGACCATCGGTCGCGGGACGTTGCGCAAGATGCGCCAGAATCTCGGCTGGGCGATCGGCTACAACGCGATCGCGCTGCCGATCGCGGCCGGCGTCTTCGAACCTGCCTTCGGGCTGGTTCTGCGGCCCGAGATCGCCGCACTCTCGATGTCCGGATCGAGCTTCATCGTCGCTGTCAACGCGCTCACCCTCAAGGGCCTTCGCCTGCCACGCCCTGTCGCCTCGGAAGATTGACCCGGCTCGCCCGGTTGTGATCAGTTACTCGCCGTCACCCCGTTCGGGAAGCCAAAGCGCGTGGGCCGTGCTCCGCGACACGCGACCACGAGCCCCGTGAGCAGAAACGTCGTCCAGTGGACATCTCTACTATGCCCTATAGTCACTGAGCCATGGAGCCGGCTCTGGCTCAACCCTCACGAGGCGCAGACTGAAGCCATTGTGCTGGTCACACCCCCCAATCTTTGTACACCTCCTACCCGTATAGTGTAAAACTTCGCGACTAAGGAGGATCATTTTGGACCACAGCGGTCACCATCACGCGAGCTCACGACCAACCGAGTCCAGCGAGCACGAGCACGCCGAACACGCCGGGCATCACGCCGGCACCCCGTCCTCAGCCACATGGGGCATGGCCGCGCAGGCGACGCTGCACTGCCTGACCGGCTGCGCCATCGGCGAAGTGCTGGGCATGGTCATCGGCACCGCCACCGGCATGTCCAACATGGCCACAGTCGCGCTCGCGGTGGCGCTGGCCTTCGTGTTCGGCTACGCGCTGACGATGCGCGGGGTCCTCCGTACCGGAGTGGACTTCCGCACCGCGTTGAAGGTCGCGCTGGCCGCGGACACCATCTCCATCGCGGTCATGGAGATCGTGGACAACGCGGTCATGCTGACCGTGCCCGGCGCCATGGACGCCGGCTTGGCCAGTTGGCTGTTCTGGGTGGCGCTGGCTGGAGCGTTCGTGGTGGCCTTCGTGGTGACGACACCGGTGAACAAGTGGCTGATCTCCCGGGGCAAGGGTCATGCGGTAATGCACCAGTACCACCACGGCCACTGAGCGCTATGAGATCTCCTGGGGCTCGAGGCCTATGAGGAGATTGAAGGCACCGGTCAACAGGTTGAGCGAGACCAGGCCGACGATCTCGGCTATCACCCGGTCGCTCCATCCAAGGGCACGCAGCTCCGCCACATCCTCGTCAGTGATGGACGAGGGTTCGGCCAGCACACGCACGGCCAGGGCGATCAAGGCGGCCTCCCGCGCGTCGGTGGACGTGCCCTGCCGCGCCATCGCGATGTCGGCTTCGCTCAAGCCCGCCGCCCGCGCTGCTTCGGTGTGCGCCGACAGGCACATCGCGCAACCGATCCACTCCTGCACGGCCAGGGAGATCTTCTCGCTCAGTGGGCGCGGGATCTTCACCCGCTTCATCGCTCGGGAGAAGTCCAGATAGCCCTGGAGCAGGGCGGGCGAGTGGGCCATCGTGGCCACCATGTCACCCACTCCACCATGCCGGGCAACGATGTCGCTTAGTAGCTCGCGGGACTTCGCAGGCGCGTCGGCCGGATCGAGTGCTTGAAGACGTCTCATGAATCCTCCTTGTCTGCCATGAACGATATACCCATAGGGGGTATTCCAACAGACCTTCGCCGAAGCCCTCCTCGGAAGGAGGCACGAAAGGTGGTCGGGCCGCCCGAGCGGCTCGCTCCGGCCGGCCGGGCGACAGGCCGGGTCGGCTGCCCGGCGGGCGGGCAGCCGACCTCTCTTCTAGAGCCTTTCGAGGATCTCCTGCAGCTGCTCCACCTCGGCCTGCTGAGCGGTCTCGATGGTCTTCGCCAGTGCCTTCGCCTCAGGGTTCGCACCCTGTGACTGCTCGGTGCGCGCCATCTCGATCGCACCGTTGTGGTGAGCGATCATCATGTCGACGAACTGCCGGCCGAACGCGGCCCCCTTGGCCCCTTCCAGCTTCGTCATGTCCTCTTCGGACATCATTCCGGCCATGTCATGGCCCATGCCGCCGCTGGACATCGGCTTACCCCAGGCGGCGAGCCAGCCCCGCATGGTCTTGATCTCCGGATCCTGCGCAGCCTTGATCTTTGCCGCCAGCTCCTTGATCTCCTTGTCCGACGCCCGGGTCTCCGCGAGCTCGGCCATCTCGACCGCCTGCTGGTGATGCGGGATCATCATCTGCGCGAACATCACGTCCGCGTCGTTGAAATCGGCGCTCGGCTGGGTGCCGGCCGTCGTAGCGGCAGGCGCGCTGCTGGACATGGCAGACATCTCGTGTCCAGCCATGGAGCCGCTGTCCGTGCCACCGCACGCGCTCAAAAAGGTGAGCGCGGCGCCCGACAGGACGACGGCAGCAGCGAATTCCCTGGTCTTCGTGAACATGTGGTGGTCTTCTCTGTGATCGGGGTACGTGAGCCGACATCTGGGACGACCAGGAAGCCGCCCCCTGATGGTCGGCCTATGTACGCATCACCGAGAGCTCGACGAAGGTGGGAGCGAAGCGACGTGGTGGCGACCTCGCCACCCCACCCGCCCCCAGCGCGTTGGCGGCCTTTCCGCCATGCCGGAGTCGCGACCCGAACCGCATCGCCGCGATCAACAGGATGAGAAGCGAGGGCAGCACGGCCAGGCACACATCGGTCGGGTCGAGCCAATGCGAGGCGCCGGAGACGAGTGAGGATCCGCTGAACACGCCGGCGGACATCACCTGCTCGGGGAACGCACCCTGCCGCTCCGGCGGCATGCCACCGTGTGACGCCTCCGGAGGTCTCATCTCGTACGAGGCCATCTCGGTGCTCTCACCGTGGTGCGAGGCGAGATGACCGAGCGTGTGCATCCCCCAGACACCCAGAACGAGCATCAGTGGCAACAACCATCGCAGCCGAGAGGGGTGCAGTCGTCGGGCCCGTCTACCCATTGCCCCCCTCCCAGTTACCTCTCATGCGCTCACGACCGGGCGTGAGTTTCACCTGAGCCCAGCGACTAAGGCTGATAGTACTGCGCTCGCTGCTTAGTAGACTCCGCGTCATGCGAGGGATTCGTGCTGCCGTTTCGGCGATCGTGGTGCTCTCATTGGCGTCGTGCGGGCAGTCCGATAAGGCCGCCCAGGCCGGCGATCCAGGCGTCGGGCACATTCACGGCCTCGGCGTGGATCCGTCCGACGGCGCTCTCTATCTTGCCGGGCACTACGGCCTCTTCAGGGTCACGTCCGCGAACACCGCCCATCGGGTGGCAGGGCGCGTCCAGGACCATATGGGATTCACAGTGGTCGGCCCCAAGACCTTCCTCGCCAGCGGTCACCCCGGCGAAGCCGACACCGGCTCCCCGCCCCATCTCGGTCTGATCCGTACCACTGATGCCGGCGCGACGTGGAAGACCGTCTCCGAGCGCGGAGTCGCCGACTTCCACGCCCTGCAACAAGCAGGGTCGACACTCTACGGCTACGACAGCCAGACCAGCCGCGTTCGGGCCAGCGTCGACGGCGGTGCAACCTGGCGGCAGGGTGCCGATGAAGAGGTCATCGACTTCGCCGCCCATGCCACGCAGCCAGAACGCGTCTATGCGACCACAACCAGTGGCGTGCAGG
Organism: Nonomuraea sp. B1E8; assembly: GCF_039871515.1. NCBI lineage: Bacteria > Bacillati > Actinomycetota > Actinomycetes > Streptosporangiales > Streptosporangiaceae > Nonomuraea > Nonomuraea sp. B1E8. The sequence goes on from NZ_JBDPLS010000001.1 coordinate 1,456,896, forward strand.
TGAGCGGGAACGGCGGCATGGACTTCGAGCCGATGAAGGACGCACCTCCGCTCGGCCAGATCGAGGCCCCTGCTGCCGACCTCCTGATCGGGTCGGACGCCGACGGTCACGTGCATATGAGCGTCGACGCCGGCGAGACGTGGCGGACGAGCGGCCGGCTCCCGGCTCCCGCCGTGGCGTTCACCGCCGTCGACCGGCAACACCTTTTCGCCGCGGCCGAGGACGGCACCGTGTACGAGTCCACGAACGGAGGCACGAACTTCACCACCGTCTTCCGCCCGGCCAGCGGCTGACGTTCCCTGCAGATGCGCGGGACACGAGGATCAACAGCGTCGTCGTCCCCATCCGGGTGCCCGCCCACATCGACATCCCGTGCAAGGCGTCAGCCATCCCTCGCTGATGACGATGCCGATCCAACGATCCAGGGAGACACGGCTATTTCGCATAGTACGTCTCATGGACCGTGGAAAGTCGCCGTGAACTGGCCAGCCAGACCTCCCACCTTCTGTACTATGTCGCCCCAGATTCAGGATTACGAGGAGGCATCGTAGTGGCAGTGCCGACATGGCTCGGGCGATCAGCAGTGGCCACAGCGCTGGCCTTGGCTGTGATGCTTTCCACGCCGGGCAATGCCACCGCGGATCCGTCGCCGGCCCAGGCCAGGGCCAAGCTCGTGAAGCTGAACGAACAGGCCGACCAGCTCGTCGAGAAGTACAACCAGGCCGCCGAGACGTACAAGGCGGCCAAGAAGAGGTACGACGCTCTCAACGCCGACGCCAGGCGCATGGACGCGCAGGCGACGGCCCTGCGGAGAGATCTCGTCACCGCGGCAGTGGGGGACTATCAGTCAGGGCCGCTCACCGGCTGGGCCAGGTTCACCACCGGGGGCGGCACCGAGACCTTTCTGAGCAGCATGGCCACCCTGGATCAACTGGTGCGGGCCAGGGCCGCGAAAGTCAGGGTCTTCGAGGCGACCACCAAGAAGCTGCGCGACCGGCGCGCCGCGGCCGAACGGGCCCTGGCCGAGGCCAAGACCGCCCGCGACAAGGTACGCGGCGAGAAGACGAAGGTCGACGAACTCGTCACCGAGCAGACCAAGCTCCTTCGCCGGCTCGGCGCCTTCCAGACCGGCGACCCCAACAGCCCCGGCATCCCGTACACCGGCCCCGCCTCCGGCAACGCGCGGACGGCACTGCAGTTCGCCTTCTCCCAGATCGGCAAGCCCTACCAGTACGGCGGCACCGGACCGGGCTCGTACGACTGCTCCGGCCTGACCCAGGCGGCCTGGCGCGCCACAGGGGTCGAACTCCCTCGCACCACGTACACCCAATGGAGCTGGGGCGCCGACCGTCGTGTTCCCCTCGACGCGCTGCAGCCCGGCGACCTGCTCTTCAGCAAGGGCCTGGGACACATGGGGATGTACGCCGGCGGCGGGAAAATGGTCCACGCACCGCAGACCGGGGACGTCATCAAGGTGAGCGATCTCGACGGCTACTGGCGCAACCGCCTCCTCGGCGCCGTCCGCCCGTGACAGCAGCAACGACGTTCCGCCGATACCTGGTCTGGTGAGGTCTCGGCTGCTCGTGCAGCGGCACGTGTACACGGAGCAGCATGCCTTCGGCCAATATCTTGATATGGCCGACAATATGAGCATATTGTTTGCGGTATGTCGATACCGTCGAGTGCCGGGGATCGTCCGCCGGAAGACCTGACCGCGCGTGCCCGCATCCGCGACGCCGCACTGGCCCAGTTCGCCGCCGGGGGCGTCAAGGCCACCACGTTGAAGAACATCGCCGACGCCGCGGGCGTCTCCGTCGGCCTGGTGCAGCACCATTTCGGCTCCAAGGACGGGCTGCGGGAGGCCTGCGACCAGCATGTCCGCGACGTCATCCTGGGTGCCGCCGACCAGGTCCAGGAGGGGGCCGACGTCAACCCCGAATTCCTGCGGGGGATGTACGAGGCGAGCGAGCTCAGCGTCCGCTATCTCGCGCGGGCCCTGGTCGAGGACTCGCCGGTGGCGGCCGCGTTGTTCGACGAAGGCGCCGAGGCCGCGGAGCGGTTCTTCACGGCCACCTGGCCCGATGAGTTCCCTCCCGGCGAAGCGAAGGTTCGCGAACGGGCCGTCGTGATGGCGGCGATGCATCTGAGCACGATCGTGCTGCACGATCATCTGTCCCGGCGGCTCGGCATCGACGTGTTGCAGCGCGCGAACTCCAGCCTGATCGGCATCGCCCTGGCCGATGTCTACGCGCACATGGGTGAGTGGTTCGCCGCCGAGCAGGGAAGCCGGCTCCGTCAGGCCGTCACCGAGTTTCACAAGAAGGAGCACCCCGATGCCTGATGTGATCGAAGTCCGTCGACTGGTCAAGGGCTTCGGCCGGGTCCGCGCGCTGGACGGCCTGGACATGACCGTGCGGGAAGGAGAGGTGCACGGGTTCCTCGGCCCCAACGGCGCCGGCAAGTCCACGACCCTGCGCATCCTGCTCGGCATGCTGCGCAAGGACGCCGGCGAGGTCCGGCTGCTGGGCGGGGATCCCTGGGCCGAGGCCGTCGAGTTGCACCGGCGGCTCGCGTACGTCCCCGGCGACGTCACCCTGTGGCCGAGCCTGTCCGGCGGCGAGGTGATCGACCTGCTCGGCCGCCTGCGCGGCGGCACCGACGCCAAGCGGCGCGACGAGCTGGTCGAGCGCTTCGCCCTGGATCCGCGCAAGAAGGCACGGACCTATTCCAAGGGCAACCGGCAGAAGGTCGCGCTGATCGCCGCACTCGCATCCGAGGTCGAGTTACTGCTGCTGGACGAGCCGACCTCCGGTCTCGACCCGCTGATGGAGGCGGTCTTCCGCGAGGTCATCACCGAGGAGCGGCGCGCCGGCCGTACGGTCCTGCTCTCCAGCCACATCCTCGCCGAGGTCGAGGCGCTCTGCGACCGGGTGAGCATCATCCGGGACGGCCGGATCGTGGAGGCCGGCACGCTCGCGCAGTTGCGCCATCTCACGCGCATCTCGGTCACGGCGGAGCTGGACACGGTGCCGGAGGGCGGCCTGCCCCATGTTCACGACCTCCGCCTGGACGGTGGCCGCGTGCAGTTCCAGGCCGACACCGACCACATCGGCGAGGTGCTGGCCCGGCTGGCGCAGCACGGCGTGCGCGACATCTCCGCCCAGCCCCCCACCCTCGAAGAGCTGTTCATGAGGCACTACCGATGAACACGCCGGCACTGATCAGGCTGATCCTGCGCCGCGACCGCGTCTGGCAGCCGCTGTGGCTCCTGCTGGTCGCGCTCTTCGTCACCACCACGGTGGCCACCATCCGCCAGTTGCTCCCGACTCCCGAGGCGCGCCTGCACTACGTCAACGAGATCGCGGCCAACCCCGTGATCCTGCTGATGCAGGGGCCGGCGTACGGCGACAGCCTGGGCGCGGCCGCCGCTCAGCAGCGGGGGGCCGCCACCATGATCTTCGCTGCCCTGGCCAGTGTCATCCTGCTGGTCAAGCACACCCGCTCCGACGAGGAGCAGGGGCGACGTGAGCTGGTCGGCTCGGCCGCCGTGGGGCGGCACGCGCCGCTGACCGCTGCTCTCGCCGTCGTGCTGGGCGCGAACCTGGTGCTGGCCGTACTGATCACCGTGGTCGGCGTGAGCGCCGGGCTTCCCCTGGCCGGGTCCCTCGCCTGGGGGCTGATGGCCGCGTCGGGTGGCTGGACCGGGGCCGCGCTGGCCGCGGTGGCCGTGCAGGTGACTCAGAGCGCTCGGGTGGCCGGAGCCACGGCCTTCACCGTGTTCTTCGGGGCGTACCTGGTCCGCGGCGTCAGCGACGTGGGCGGCCCGGGCATGGAATGGCTGGGCTGGCTCATGCCGAGCGGCTGGATCCTGCGCGCCCGCGCCTTCGGCGGCGAGCGGTGGTGGGTGTTCCTGCTGGTCGCGGCGTTCGCCGCGGCCTTGGTCGGGGTGGCCTACGCGCTGTCGGCCCGCCGGGACATCGGCGCCGGCCTCCTGCCGCCGCGGCTCGGTCCTGCCCATGCGCCGAACGGCCTGCGCGGGCCGCTCGGGCTGGCGTGGCGGATGCACCGTGGCATGGCGCTGGCGTGGGTCGCGGGTGCCGCCTTCATCGGTACGGCGGTCGGGCTGGGCGGGCAGACCGCCATCGAGACGTTCGGCCAGAGCGGCGCGCTGGACTTCTGGGCCGAGCGGACGGGGACCGACGATCCCACGGAGATCTTCTTCCGCCTCGTCGTGTACAAGCTGGCGATGTACTCCGTCTCCCTGTACGCGATCATGACGGTGCTCCGCCTGCGCGGCGAGGAGGCCACCGAACTCTTCCTGTCCCATCCCGTCAGCCGGACGCGCTGGGTGGTCAGCCAGCTCGTGTTCGCGGTGGCGGTGCCTGTCGCCGTTCTGGTGCTCGCCGGCCTCACGCTGGGCCTCGGCGACGGGGACTTCGCCGGTGGCCTGGCCATCACCACGACCCTCCTGCCCGGTGTCTGGGTGATGGCCGGGATCGCCGTGGCGGCGTTCGGGCTGTTCCGGCGGGCCGGGGCGGTCGTGGGGTGGACGGCACTCCTGCTGGCCATCGCTGTGGAGGTCGGCTGGGAGGTCGGGCTGGTGAGCGACTCGTTCTTCATGGTCTCCCCGTTCGCGCACGTCCATTACTCCACGCTGGCCAGCCCCGGCCCGGGCACGCTGATCGGGCTCACGCTCGTGGCCGCCGGCTTCGCTGCGGCAGGCCTGTACGGGCTCCGCCGCCGCGATCTGGCTCTGTGACTCCAGCCGGCCGCGCGCCGCGAACGCGGGGACGCCCCGCTGCGTGCGGCCGGCGAGGGGGACGGCCACCGCCCCAGCCGGAGGGTGGACGGGCGCCCGCGCCCGCGCTAGTTTGTCTGCTAGTTGGCATCTAATGCGGGAAAGCAGATGAATAGGCGTGACCACATAGAGCAACTGCTCGCCTCGATGCAGCGCGACCTGCTGCCCTCGCTGTTGCACGTCCATGAAGACGACGACCTGCGGCTGATCGACAACGTCATGCTGCAGGTGCTCGACCGTGGCGAGGAGCCCACGGTCAAGGAACTGGCCGCCTTGATCGGCCGTTCCGACTCGCGGACCAGCCGGATCGTCGACGGGCTGGTGCGGCGCGGGCTCGTGGAGCGGTACGAGGACGAGCGGGATCGCCGCGCCCGCAGGATCCGGGTGAGTGAGCAGGGCACCGCGTTGCTGCGACGGATTCGCCGGCTCAGGGTCGATGCGCAGATGCGGCTCTGGGAGCACTTCACCGAGCAGGAGCAGCAGATCGTGCTCCAGGCGCTGGAGCTTTTCGCCAAGGCTGCGAGGAGGGTACGGGATGAAGCTGATCCAGCTGTCTCAGATCGACGCTTCGATGATCGACCTGGTGGGCGGTAAGGCTGCCGGGCTGGGGGAGATGATCAGGGCCGGTGAGCGGGTCCCCGACGGCTTCTGCGTGACCGTCGAAGCCTATGTCACAGGAGACGTCCCGGAGACGGAGCTGGTCGACGCCTACGAGCGTCTCGGCGGCGGCAAGGTGGCGGTGCGCTCAAGTGCCACCGCCGAGGACCTGCCTCAGGCCAGTTTCGCCGGGCAGCAGGACACCTACCTCAACGTCGAGGGCAGACAAGCGCTGATCGACGCCGTCCGCCGCTGCTGGGACTCCCTGCACACCGAGCGCGCCGTGGCCTACCGGGCCAACGCCGGCATCGAGGACGCGGCGATGGCCGTCGTGGTGCAGCGGATGGTCGACCCCGAACGGGCCGGTGTGCTGTTCACGGCCAACCCGATCACCGGGCGGCGCAATCAGATGGTCGTCGACGCCGCGGAAGGACTCGGCACCGCGATCGTCGACGGCGCCGTGGTGCCCGACCACCACGAGTTCGACGACGATGCCGCCCAGGACGGCTGGCTGGAGGACCTGCGTACGGCAGGACTGCGGCTGCGGGAGCACTTCGGGTCGCCGCAGGACATCGAGTGGGCCGTCGATCGGGACGGCGCGTTGTGGTTACTGCAGTCCCGCCCGATCACGACGCTGTTCCCGGCGCCACCTGCGACCGGCGAGACCCGGCTCTACCTGGAGTTCGGGCACATCCAGGGCATGCTGCGGCCGATGACCCCGATGGGGGTGTCGATGCTCAAGGCCGGCGCCGCCCCGTGGTTCGAAGCTGCCGGCGCGAAGCTCGATCAGCGTGATCCGTTGCCCCGGATGGTTCCGATCGGCGGCAGGCTCTATTTCGACCTGACCGACTTCCTGCGCAACAAGGCGATCCGCAGGCGGCTGGGAGCTTCGCTGGAGGTGTACGGTCCGCGCGTGCAGGGCGCCGTGCAGCGGATGATGCACGATCCGCGCTTCGCCCCGCGGCCCGGCCTGCCGTTCAGGATGCGCACGGTCATCAAGGCGACGGCGCTCATCACGCCCCGGGCCGTCGCCGGGCTCGTCTCCGCCCTGGCCCGGCCGGAGGCCGCACGGGTCAAGGCCCGTCGTGGCGTCGAGAAGATCAGGCGGCTGACCGTGCCGCCCGGGAAGAACGCGACCGCCGCCGAGCGGCTGCGCTGGGCGGCGGAGGACTCACACAAGGCGGTCATGACCCTGGACATGCAGGGGATCATGTGGCCGCTGGTCGCCGGCATCATGGCGGGCACCGCCCCGGCCGCCCTGCTTCAGGGCGTGGCCACCGAGGAGGAGCTGGACACCGTCCTCGGCGGCATGCCGTACAACGTGACCACGGAGATGGACCTGGCCCTGTGGGGACTCGCGGTGAAGGCGCGCGAGCACCGCGGCCTGTTCGGGGAAACCCCCTCGGATGAGCTTGCCGCCCGCTACCGAGAAGGCGACCTGCCCGACATCGGCATGGCTGCGTTCCTGGACACGTACGGCATGCGCGCCGCCGCCGAGATCGACGTCGGTACGCCACGGTGGGCGGAAGACCCGGCGCCGCTGTTCTCCACGATCGCCAACTACCTGCGCGTGGACGACCCCGACCAGGCACCGGACCGGCGGTTCGAGCAGGCAGCGGCGAGAGCCGAGCGGATGCTCACCACGCTGGCGCGGCGCGCCCGACGCAGGCGGCCGATCCGCGGCAGGATCGCGACATTCCTCATGCGCAGGTCGCGCGAGCTCACCGGCCTGCGCGAGATCGGCAAGTTCGCCTGGCTGATCCCGCTGCGGGCGGCGCGGGAGCAACTGCTGCTGGTCGGCGAGGAGTTGTTCGAGCGACCGGACGACATCATGTTCCTCGACCTGGTCGAGGCACGCCAGGCCGTTCAGGGTGCGGATCTCCGTCCCGTGATCGCGGCGCGGCGGGCCGAGTACGAGCGTGAGCTGCGACGGCCCACCGTACCCGGAGCCCTGCTGTCGGACGGCACCGACGTGGAGGCGCTCGCGCCGCAAGGCCCCGTGGAGGACGGAGTGCTCACCGGCATGGCCGGGGCGGCGGGTCGGGCGACCGGAAGGGCGCGGGTGATCCGCGACCCGGCCGACGCGCACATCGAGCCCGGCGAGATCCTCGTCGCGCCCACCACCGACCCCGGCTGGACGCCGCTCTTCCTGACCACGGCGGGCCTGGTCACCGAGACCGGCTCCCCGGTCGCGCACGGCCCGACCGTCGCCAGGGAATACGGCATCCCGGCCGTCATCTGCGTGCGCAACGCCACCCACGAGATCAGAACCGGGCAGCTCATCACCATCGACGGCGCCGCGGGGACCGTGCGAATAGAGGAGGGATGAACCGGCTCATGACGGGGCATCCTCCTGGGCGCGGCCGCGGAGCCGGCGTGTGATACCGAACCAGGCGGGCACGTCACGCTCGTCGTCGAAGCCACGGGCGACCACGACGTCGGTGGAGGAGTGCAGGATGATCGACAGGACGATGGTCACCGCGACGAGCTGGAAGACGCTCTGGGCCGTGGTGATGCCGGAGGCCAGGACGATCAATCCGTAGACGACGGAGGCGAAGCCCTTGGGGCCGAACCAGGCCACCGCGGCCTGCTCCCGCACGCTGAGCCCGGAGCCGAGGAACGACACCCAGATCGCCACCGGCCGGGCCAGCACCAGTGCCAGGATCGCGAACAGCCAGCCCTGCCAGCCGACCGAGCCGAGCAGGGCGGGAGTGATGAGCGCGCCGAACACCAACAGCGCCGCCAGCTTCAACAGCTCGGCGATGAGCTCGCCGAAATGTTCGAACGACTCGCGCTGCCGCTCGCCGAAGGTGGCGACCGTGATCCCGGCGGCGAAGGCCGCCAGGAAGAGGTTGCCGTGCGTGGCCTTGCCCACCGCCAGCACCAGCAGGCCGATGGCCAGGCCGTTGAGTGGTTCGTACTGGGTGGAGGCGGAGAACCAGCGGGTCTGCTCCAGTTTGATCGCCAGCCACGGGATGGCCACCCCGATCACGATGCCGAGGCCGAGTTCGAGACTGAGCTCACCCAGATGCAGGTCGTCCGAGCCGGCCGCGACGGCCAGGAACACCATGACGAACGGCAGCGCCAGGCCGTCATTGACGCCCGACTCCACGTTCAGCAGCTGCCGCAGCCGGGGCGGCACCTTGTCGTTTCCGACCAGCGCGGCGGCGAACACCGGGTCGGTCGGCGCCAGGATCGCGCCGACCAGCAGCGACTCGACCCACCCAAGACCGAGCAGGTAATGGGCGGCCAGCGCGGTGATGATCAGCGTGAGCGGCAGCCCCCACCCCAGTGCCCGGCCGGGCAGACGCCACGCGCCACGCAGATCCTTCCAGCCGACCCGCATGCCGTCGGTGAACAGCACGGCGAACAGCGCCAGCTCCGCCAGCGTGGCGACCAGATCGTCGCCGGGCCGCAGTGACACCACGCCCAGCGCGCCATCGCCGAGCACGAACCCGGCCACCAGGAACAGGGCCGCCGTGGACAGGATGGTGCGGTGGGCCAGGCTGGACAGCAGCACGGCCAGCATCAGCATGCCCGCGAACGCGAGTGACAGCGCACCCATCAGGTGGCCTCTCCTTTGTGTCGAACACCGACGAATGCCACCGACCGAACCTGTCGGCTCACCACGCTGACTGCGGCAAAGCAACCTCGGCCCGGATGGCGACCCGTCAAGCCCTTCTCCACGATCGGCGGCAGAAACTGCCGACCAGACTTCCCGGCGCACCTGCAGGGAACCTATCAGGACGCGTCAAGACGGGCGCGGCGGAGGGGCTCGGGTGCCGTCAAGCGCTGTCCGGCTGTCAGTGGCGCTCTCGGTCCCACTGGTCGAGGAGCTTGGGGAACTCGCGGCCCATGAAGTCGTACATGTCGCGCATGAGCTCCAGCCTGGCCCGGCTCTTGGGGTTATGGCCGACCGCGGCCAGGCCCTGTTCGGCGAGCTGTGCGAACGCGGTGAACTCGGCCATCTTGGCCTTGAACGCGCGTCCGAAGACGTCCTCGGTCAGCCGGTAGTGATCGCGGCGCTCCCGGGGTGGGCGGAAGCGCTCGACGAGCCCGCCTCGTTCGAGCTGGCCCAGGGCGACGCTCATGCTGCTCTTGGCCACGCCGAGCTGCCCGCACAACTTGGGGGCGTCGGCGGAATCGTCCGGATCGGCCAGGAGCACGCCGATGACCCGGCCTGCCGTACGGCTGAGTCCCAAACGTTCGAAGTAGAGCCCGGCACTCTCCACGAACTCCTCGACACCGGTCACGCACAGATTCTATTCTGTTCGGAGCGTTCCGAACAGAATAGAAGGTTCGCATCCGCGTGCGGGACGTGATCGTGCCCGTTCTGTGCCCGTACGCGGCCGGTCGCCACCGTTCGCGGATAGTTGATACGTTGGTGACAGGTGTGCCGGGAAGTCTGGTCGGCGATTCTCACCGTCGATCACGAAAGAGGCACGAAGTTGCGCGCAAGCGATCTTGCATGCGATTTTCCGACCGTCACCGCGGACACATCCGTGCACGACGCCGCCCTGCTCCTCGCCGAACAGGACCTGCCAGGCCTCATCGTGGTCGACGACCACGGGTTGCCCGTCACCATCCTGCCCGGCACACAGGTGCTCCGGCTGGCTGTGCCCGGCTACTGCCAGGACGATCCGGCGCTGGCGCGAGTCGTCGACGAACCACACGCTGACCGGTTCCTGCACGCTCTGACCGGCCGAACCGTCCGCGAGGCACTACCGGCACAACCGCGCGAACTGCCGATCAGCGCCCCCGACGCCACCATCCTGGAGCTGGCCGCGTTGATGGCGCGCACGCACAGCCCGCTCGTAGCCGTGGTGAGCGACGGGCGCTTGCTGGGCGCGGTCACGCTGCAGGCGCTGCTGGACCGGGCGGTGGCCGCGTGACCGTCACCGCATGGCTGGCCGTGGCGGTCTTCCTGTGCGCGTACGCACTGATCGCCACCGAGAAGATCCACCGCGTCGCCGCCGCGCTCGGCGGCGCCGGCCTCATGCTGCTGATCCACGCCACCGACGCCGGAGCAGCGTTCTTCGACGAGCACACCGGCATCGACTGGAACGTCATCTTCCTGCTGCTCGGCATGATGGTCATCGTCGGCGTGCTGAAACAGACCGGCATCTTCGAATATCTGGCGATCTGGGCGGCCAAACGCGCCAAGGGCCATCCGTACCGGCTGATGGTGCTGCTGGTGGTCATCACCGCCGTCGCCTCGGCGCTGCTGGACAACGTCACCACCGTGCTGCTGATCGCGCCGGTGACCTTCCTGGTGTGCGAACGGCTCGCGCTGCACGCGGCGCCGTTCCTCATCGCCGAGGCCATGGCCTCCAACATCGGCGGCGCCGCCACCCTGGTCGGTGACCCGCCGAACATCATCATCGCCAGCCGCGCGGGCCTGAGCTTCAACGACTTCCTCGTCCACATGGCGCCCCTCGTCATCGTGCTGATGATCGTCTTCATCGGGTTGTGCCGGATCCTGTTCAGAAAGTCCTTCACCTACGACCCGGACCGCGCGGCCGAGATCATGGCGCTCAACGAGCGGGAGGCCATCGCCGACCCGCGGCTGCTCTGGCAGAGCCTCACCGTGCTGGCCCTGGTCATGATCGGGTTCGTGCTCCATCCCGTGCTGCACTACGAGCCGTCGGTGGTGGCCATCCTCGGCGCGGGCGTCCTGGTGGCCGCCACGAAGGTCACCACCGCGGACGCGATCGAGGAGGTGGAGTGGCCGACGCTGGTGTTCTTCGCCGGACTGTTCGTCATGGTCGGCGCGCTCGTGGAGACCGGCGTGATCGGCCAGATCTCCCAGGCCGCGACGGCCGCCACCGAAGGCCGGATGGAGCTCACCACTATGGGCCTGCTCTGGGCCTCGGCCGGGTTGTCGGCCATCGTCGACAACATCCCGTACGTCGCCACCATGAGTCCCATCGTCGCCGAACTGGTCCAGGCGGGCGGCGGCAACGACCAGGCCCAGGTGTTGTGGTGGGCGCTGGCCTTCGGCGCCGACCTGGGCGGCAACGCCACCGCCGTCGGCGCGGCGGCCAACGTCGTCATCCTCGGCATCGCCGCCCGCAACGGCACCCCGATCAGCTTCTGGCAGTTCACCAAGTACGGCCTGGTCGTCACCGTGGTGACCATCACGCTGACCGCGCCGTACCTCTGGTTGCGCTACCTGACCTGACGTTCACCTCGCGGAGCCGAGAAAGACGCACGTCGCCGCTGAGAGATCGGCCAAGGACCTTGGTCCCTGTGGGCGCCGGGCGGGACGAGACAGCGCCAGAGGCATGATGTGCGTCTTTCTCCTTGACGATCACGAGGTTGTCCGGCGGGGCGTGGCCGCCCGAGGGGGACCTTCGGACGGGACTTTCGCCCCTGATGCCGGCGAAGACGCAGTGAGATGCTGGTGGACATGCAGCTCGATTCGTCCGGACTCCAGGTGCTCTCCCGGGAGGAGTGTCTACGCCTGCTGTCGTCCACGCCGATCGGGCGGATCGTCTTCACCGATCGCGCCCTGCCGGCCGTCCAGCCCGTCAACTTCTGCCTCGACGGCGAGAGCATCGTCATCCGCACCTCCATCGGGTCGAAACTGGCCGCCGCCACCCGCCGGGCCGTGGTGGCGTTCGAAGCCGACGAGTTCGATCCCGGGATGCGCACCGGCTGGTCGGTCACAGCGGTCGGGCACGCGCGGGCCGCCACCGAGCCCGCTGAGATCGCCCGGCTGGCCACGCTCCCCCTTCGCCCATGGGCGCCGGGAAGCCGGGATCACTACATCGTGGTCGACGCCGAGCAGGTCTCCGGCCGCCGGGTCACCTGACATCGGTTCAGGCCGAACGGGAACTCCTGCACGATCCCCGTCACCACGCCCATCGGCGAAGTCGCTGAGGAACAGGCGTCCCTAGGTCCCACGGCGTTCATGAGCGGTCCCAGAGCAGGGGAAGCTCGAAGCGGTCATACCGGTCCCAGACCAGATTCTCGCGGACGTCGACGACGCCGCCGAGCCCCTTGACCACCGTCACGGCCGTCGCCGCCTCGCTTCGCGTCGCGGTGCGGCCGGACAGCGTCACGATGCCGTTCCGCACCTGTACGGCGATCCCGGTCCGGTCGTTCCAGCGCACCTGCTCGGGGATCGCGTTCTCGACCCGGCGCTTCAGCTCCGCGTCGTCACGGACGTACGCCTTGAGCAGGTCGCGCCTGCTGACGATGCCGATCAGGCGGCCGTCCCCGTCCACCACGACCAGCCGCTTGACCTCATGCTCGTCCATCAGCTGGGCGGCCGTCACGGTGGACACGTCCGGCCCGACCGTCACCGCCGGCGCGGACATCAGTTCGGCCGCCGTGTCGCCCGCGGCCTTCTGGCTGCCCTCCCCGCCACGTCCGGTCAGCCTGCGGCGCAACCGGGCACGCAGCGGCGGCCGGTAGCCCTCGCCGCTGTACTCCTCCCGGAACTCCTCCTTACGCAGCAGATCCGCCTCCGACACGACACCGGCGACCCGCCCGTCCTCCTCCAGCACGGGCACGGCGCTGACCCCGCGCCGCACGAGGAGTTCGGCGACGTCCTTGAACGGCGTCCCCGCCTGCACCGAAGCCACGTACGTGGTCATCACGTCTTTCACGGTGATGCGCACCATCGGATTCTCCTTTCCGCTCCCGGCCGTCTCTCCCGGCCGTCTCTCCTGGCCATCGCACCACCTGCCGACGCGGGTCCCTAGGGACGGAAGTCCTTGGTGCCTGGGCTTTGGTCAGGGAGTTCCTCCAGGAAAGGGCCGCACCACGTGCAGCGCGGTGTCTGAGCCGGGTCCGGCGGCCACGGCCCAGACGCGCACGCACCTCCTGGATAGGCTCATGGACATGGCCGGCCGCATCCTCGTCCTGAACACGGGATCCTCCTCGATCAAGTACGAGCTCATCGACGTCGAGACCCGCGAACGCCCGGCCCGCGGCCTGGTCGAACGCATCGGCGAGGAGATCGGACGGCTCACGCACCGGACCGGCGGCCGGCCGCCGTACGTGAGGGAGCGGAGCTTCTCGGGGCACGGCGAGGGGCTGGAGGCGATGATGGAGGCGTTCGCCGCGGCAGGGCCAGAGCCGGCGCCCGTCGCGGTCGGGCACCGGGTCGTGCACGGCGGGACCCGGTTCGCCGACGCCGTGGTCGTCGACGACGAGGTGATCGCCGCGATCGAGGAACTCGCTCCGCTCGCTCCCCTGCACAACCCGGTCAACCTCGCCGGGATCCGGCTCGCGCGCGAGGTGTTCCCCGGCGTGCCCCAGGTGGCCGTGTTCGACACCGCCTTCCACCGCACGTTGCCGCCCGAGGCGTACACCTACGCTGTGCCCCGGGACTGGCACGAACGGCTCGGCGTGCGCCGCTTCGGCTTCCACGGCACCTCCTGCGCGTACGTCTCCCGCCGCGCCGCCGCCTTACTCGGCCGCGACCTCGCCGGCCTCAACCTGATCGTGCTGCACCTGGGCAACGGCGCCAGCGCCACGGCGATCTCCGGCGGCCGCAGCGTCGACACCTCCATGGGCATGACGCCCTTGGAGGGGCTGGTCATGGGCACGCGCTCCGGCGACGTCGACCCCGCGATCGCCGGTTACCTCGCCCGGATGGACGGCATCGACGCCCAGCAGACCGAGCATGCGCTCACCCACCGCGGCGGCCTGCTCGCCCTGGCCGGGAGCCTCGACATGCGTGAGGTACGCGGCCGCCACGACGACGCGGCCCGGCTGGCCCTGGACATCTACACCCGGCGCATCCGCAAGTACGTCGGCGCCTACTACGCGCTGCTCGGCCGGGTGGACGCGATCGTGTTCACCGGCGGCGTGGGCGAGCACGACGCCGCCACCCGCGCCGCCTCCCTGACCGGCCTCGACCGCCTGGGCATCACCGTGGATCCCGCGCTCAACGAGACGGGCTCAGCCGGTGAACGGGCTGTCTCCCCTCCCGGCGCCGAGGTGCCGGTGCTGGTCATCCCCACCGACGAGGAATGGGAGATCGCCCGCCAGGCCCTCGCTGCCATCTCCTGACAGGCGGCGCGGCACGGCGACCGTCCGGAACGCCGACGGTAGGCCGGCACCGTCAGCCGCCGCGACCACTGGCTGCTCTACGTCCGCCCCCGGCGAGAGGGCTGCCGCGGTTGCGGACAATGGTGAACATGACACGTGCGGTGTACGTCGCGGCGGGCGAGGCGGGAAGCAACAAGGGCACGGTCGCCCTCGGCATGGTCGAGCTGCTGTCCCGGCAGGTGGAGACCGTGGGCGTGTTCCGGCCGGTCGTGCGGGCGGGGCGCGAGGACAATCTGATCAACACCATCCGGAGCAGGTTCCAGCTCGCCATGCCGTACGAAACGTACGCGGGCGTCACCTACGACGAGGTGCACGCCGACGCCGATCGTGCCGCCGGCGACATCGTGGCCCGCTACCGCGCGCTCGCGAGGCGGTGCGACGCGGTGGTCGTGGTCGGGACCGACTACACCGATGTGGGCGCGCCCACCGAGTTCGAGTTCAACGCCAGGCTCGCAGCGGATCTGGGAACGCCGGTGCTGAACGTGGTGAGCGGGAGGGGCAGGACGGCCCCGGAGATCGCCGCCGCGGTCGAGTTGTCGTCCCGGCAGTTGGCGCAGCACCACGCCCGGGAGCTCGCGGTCGTGGTGACCCGGGCGGCTGCCGAGCCCATCGCGATCGACCACCCCACACCGGTGTTCACGCTGCCCGAGACCCCCTCCCTGCGCGCGCCCACCGTCGCCGACCTGCTGAACGCCTGCGACGGCCGGCTCTTTCTCGGTGAGCGCGACGGGCTCGGCCGGGAGGCGAGCGCGCTGATGGTGGGCGCGATGTCGTTGCCCGGCATTCTGGACCGCTACACCGAAGGCGCCGCGGTGATCATCCCGTCTGATCGGGCCGCCGCGCTCCTGCCCGGGCTGATCGCGGCGCATGCGGCGCCGGGCTTTCCCGCCCTGTCGGCGGTGATCATGACGGGTGGCACGGATCTGCCCGGCCCGGTGGACCGGCTGCTGCGCAGCATGGCCATTCCCCTGCCGGTGATCGGCACCGACCACGACACCTTCGACACCGCGACCCGTCTGTCGGCCGTGGACGGCCAGTTCACCCCCGAGGCCGGCGGGAAGATCGACACGGCGCTGCGGTTGTTCGCCGAGCATGTCGACGGGCGGTTGCTGCTCGATCGGCTGGCGATCGCCAAGACCGACGTCGTCACACCGCTGATGTTCGAGTACGAGCTGCTGGAACGGGCGCGTGGCCGCCGTCGGCACATCGTGCTGCCCGAAGGTGAGGAGCCGCGCGTCCTGCGGGCGGCCGACGTCCTGCTCCGCCGGGGCGTGGCCGAGCTCACCCTGCTCGGCGACGAGGAGCGCATCAGGGTGCAGGCCGCCCAGCTCGGCCTGGATCTGGACGCGGCCAGGGTGCTCAGCCCGTTCGACGCGGAGCTGCGCGAGCGGTTCGCCCGCGAGTACGCCCGGGTCCGGGAGCACCGGGGGATGACCGTCGAGCTGGCCCGCGACACCGTCACCGACGTGTCCTACTTCGGGACGCTGATGGTGCACACGGGCATGGCCGACGGCATGGTCTCGGGCGCGGCGCACACCACCGCCCACACCATCAGGCCGGCGTTCGAAATCCTGCGCCTGGGGCTGGTCTCCAGCGTGTTCTTCATGTGCCTGGCCGATCGGGTGCTGGTGTACGGCGACTGCGCGGTCAACCCCGATCCCACCGCCGAGCAGCTCGCCGACATCGCGATCTCCTCAGCCCGCACCGCCGTCCTGTTCGGCGTCGATCCCAGGATCGCCATGCTGTCGTACTCGACGGGCGCCTCGGGCGCCGGCGCCGATGTCGACAAGGTCCGCACCGCCACCGACCTGGTCCACCGGCGCCGGCCGGACCTGCCGGCGGAAGGGCCGATCCAGTACGACGCGGCCGTCGACCCCGCGGTGGCGCGGACCAAGATGCCCGGCAGCCAGGTGGCCGGGCGCGCCACCGTCTTCGTGGTGCCCGACCTCAACACCGGCAACAACCTCTACAAGGCGGTCCAGCGCAGCGCCGGCGCCGTCGCGGTGGGACCGGTGCTCCAAGGACTGCGCAAGCCGGTCAACGACCTGTCCCGCGGTGCCACCGTCGCCGACATCGTCACCACCGTGGCCATCACTGCCGCGCAGGTACGCGACCACAACGGTGAGGGCACGGCCGAGACGGCGATACGCCGCTGAAGGCGGCGGCCGGTCACGCACGCACCTGCCGTCCGGCTTCCCCTTCCGGGACCTTCGCCCCTGGGCCGGGGGTTCGTTTCCTGCGAAAACAGGTATGCGAAACGATGCGGCGGTTCGGCCGATCAGATGACCTGGGAGCAGGGAGGACGACGTGGTGGTTCCCACACGCCCCGGACTGTCATCCGGAGAAGCGGAGGCGCGTCTGGAGCGGGATGGGCCCAACCTGCTCCCGGAGAAGCCGCCCGTCCCCCTGTGGCGGAGAGTCGCCGTCCACCTGCGCGATCCACTGATCATCGTCCTGCTCGTGGCGGCGGCGTTGACCGTCGCCACGGGCGACTGGACCGACACCGCCGTGATCATGCTTGTGGTCCTCGTCAACACCTCCGTCGGGGTCGTGCAGGAGGTGCGCGCCGACCGGGCGATCACGGCGTTGTCGCAGCTCACCGCCCCGACAGCGCGTGTGATCCGCGACGGCTCGCAGAAGGAGATCCCGTCGGCCGGCGTGGTCGTCGGCGACCTGCTGGTCCTGGCGGAAGGCGACATCGTCGTGGCCGACGCCACGGTGGCGGAATCTGCCGCGTTGCTCGTCGACGAGTCGTCGTTGACGGGAGAGTCCGTGCCGGTGGACAAGGCCGTCGACGACCAGGTCTCTTCCGGCACCGTCGTGGTACGGGGACGTGGCGCGGCGATCGTCACCGCCGTGGGCGCGGCGAGCACGAGCGGCCGGATCGCGTCCATGATGGTCAGGGGAGCCGGTCTGACGCCGTTGCAGCGCCGCCTGGTGGGGGTCGGCCGCCTGCTGGCCGGCGTCGCGGTGGCGCTGTCGGCGCTGGTGCTGGCGCTGGGCCTGGTGCGCGGGCAACCGGTCGAACTGATGGTGGTGACCGCCATCAGCCTGGTGGTCGCGGCCGTTCCCGAGTCCCTTCCCGCGGTGGTGACTCTGAGCCTGGCCCTGGGAGCCCGCCGGATGGCCGCGCGCAACGCTCTCGTACGCAGGCTGCCCGCCGTGGAGACGCTGGGCGCGGTGACCGTGCTCGCCACCGACAAGACCGGCACTCTCACCGAAGGCAGGATGGTCGCCCGGCGCCTCTGGACTCCCTCGGGAGAAGCCACGATCACCGGCTCCGGATACGCACCCGACGGCGAGATCGTACGCGACGACTCCCTCCACAACGCCCACCTCACCGAGTTGCTCGTGGCGAGCGTGCTCTGCAACGACGCCAGGTTGTCGCCGCCGCAGGACGACGGCGGGGAGTGGGCGGCGCTGGGCGATCCCACCGAGGCGGCCCTCCTCGCCGCCGCCGCCAAGCTCGGCCTCGACCGCGAGCACCTGCACGAGCGCTTTCCACGGCTGGCCGAACGTCCCTTCGACAGCGAACGCAAGCGGATGAGCACCGTGCATCGCCTGCCCGGCGGACGTTGCCGGGTGATCTGCAAGGGCGCCCCCGAGGTGCTGCTCCGCCCGCCCTTTCTGGCCGGCGACCGGGAGTTGGCGGCCCGCGCCGCCGAGCGCGCCGAGCAACTCGCCCGGGAGGGGTACCGAGTCCTGGCGGTGGCCGGCCGCGACCTGGACGCCGTCCCGGAAACGGCGCCGGAGAGCGGGCTGTCCCTGCTCGGGCTGGTCGCGCTCCTGGACCCTCCGCGCCCGGCCGCGGCCACCGCCGTCGCGGACTGCAAGCGGGCCGGCATCAGGCCGCTCCTCATCACCGGCGATCACCCTGGGACCGCCCGTGCCATCGCCACCGACCTGGGCATCATCGACACCGGCGATCCGGTTGTGGACCTCCGGGACCCCGGTACGCCCGACCATCTCCAGGCCCGCGTGTACGCCCGGGCCACCCCCGGGCAGAAGCTCGAGATCATCGAGGATCTGCGGACGCGCGGCGAGACCCTGGCCATGACCGGAGACGGCGTCAATGACGGCCCCGCGCTGCGACGCGCCGACATCGGCGTGGCCATGGGCAAGCGCGGGACCGAAGTCGCCCGTCAGGCCGCCGACCTCGTGCTCGCCGACGACGACCTGGACACCGTGGTCGCGGCCGTCGAGGAGGGCCGCCGGGTCTACGCCAACATCCGCCGGTTCCTGGTCTACGGCCTGTCCGGCGGAGCGGCCGAGATCGCCGTGATGTTGCTCGGACCGTTCGCCGGCCTCACCGTCCCGCTCCTCCCCGCGCAGATCCTGTGGATCAACCTGCTCACCCATGGACTGCCCGGCGTGGCTCTCGGCGGCGAACCCTCCGTGCCCGGATCCATGACCCGTCCACCGCGGCCGCCCGGCGAGAGCATCCTCGGCGCGGGACTGTGGCAGCGCCTGATCCGCATCGCCGTCGTCCTCACGGCCGTCACCCTCGGCGTCGCCGTCTGGGCCCACCAGACCGGCCGCCCCTGGCAGAGCATGGCCTTCTTCGCCCTCGGCGCCACGCAACTCGGCGTCGCGCTCGGTTCCCGCACCCGGCCCGGCTCGCGGGCCAACCCCTTGCTGCTGCTCTCCGTCGCCGGTGCGCTCGCCCTGCAGCTCGCTGGGTTGTACCTGCCGCTGCTCCAGGAGTTGCTCGGCACCGAACCACTCGTCCTGGGCGATCTGCTGATCGTCAGCGCGCTGTCGGTCCTCGGCTATGCCGCCGCCCGCCTCGACCGGATCCTGCACCCGCACCGGCCGGCCCGATCACCGGCCATGGGATGTGGAGGACCTGGCGACGGTGGACGGACTCCGCTGAGGCGGTCCTGACTCTGAGGCTGCCGCTCAGCCGGGCGATGTCCTCGTCGTGCTCCTCCGGCAGGACGCGCGACTGGTCCACGCCGGGCAGTGCGACGAGCGCATGCCGGCGCGTCACTCGATTCGGGCCGTGACAATCCAGGCCGAGGCAACCAGTCGTACGGCGCTGTCGCGTTCATAACGGCGCAACTCTTCTGCCAGCGCGGACCGGGCTCTTGCCATGGCGGTCTCTTCAGCACCAGAGACGAAACCGGCCAGCTGAACGTCGAGCAGGAAATCCGCAGCGTGGGCGGCATCGTTGCCCAACTCGGTGAGGTACTCCACGGGGGACGTCGCAATGGCCGTGAAGCCCGCGCCGTTGAGCACGTCGCGGATGTGCGCCGGGTCGGTGAAGTCTGCGACTCCTCCCAGGAGTTCTTGGGGATCCGGGGTGGGAAGATGCTGGGCCAGCGTGTCGAAGATCACGTCCGTCTGGTCATCACCGGCGCGGTGACACAGGAACGCCAATCGGCCCTTGGGGCGGAGCGACCGTCTGATGTTGGCGAACGCGGCGACGGGGTCGTCGAAGAACATGACCCCGGCGCGGCTGATGGCCACCTCGAAGTGCGCGTCTCTCAGCGGGTGGACTTGGGCGTCGCCGCGCTCGAAGGTGATGTTGCCGATCGCTTGCTCCGCGGAGAGGCGTCGGGCGATCTCCAGCATCGGAGTCGACAGGTCGATCCCGACGGCATGCCCGCGGGCCGCCTGACGTGCGGCGATCCGAGTGGTGTCGCCCGTACCGCAGCCGATGTCCAGAACCCGGTCACGCTCGCCGATGCCTGCGGCGGCGAACAAGTGCTCGTTGGCAGGTGCGGCCATGCGATCCAGACGTTGATAGTGATCGGCCCAGGTCCTGCCTTCCTCGCCGTTCCACGCCTCCTCCTGCCTGACATTGGCCACGAGCGTCATGAGGCAGCCTCCGCATCGCTCAACTGCTTGACGAAGTGCCCGCGGCAGTGGGTGCAGCAAAACCCGTAAGTCTTCCCGCCGCGCTCCAGGATGACAGCGTCCTGGAGCGGGACGGTGGCGCCGCAGACCGGATCGATGATCATGTCGTCCGGGACTGGGGCGGCAGGGCCGGTTTTGGCTCGCTCGATCAGTTGCAGGACGTCGGAGGAGCGCTGGGCCCGCCCGTGCAGGCCGTAGCCACCCTCGGGAAGGCTGATCACGTGCACCACGGCCCGTGGCTCCGGATCGCCTTCCGCCTGCGCCAGTTCCGCGGTGATGCGGGAGATGAGGTGCTCGCTCATCTCCCTTCCC
This sequence comes from Nonomuraea sp. B1E8, assembly GCF_039871515.1. Taxonomy (NCBI): domain Bacteria; kingdom Bacillati; phylum Actinomycetota; class Actinomycetes; order Streptosporangiales; family Streptosporangiaceae; genus Nonomuraea; species Nonomuraea sp. B1E8. The sequence continues at coordinate 1,477,525 of NZ_JBDPLS010000001.1, forward strand.
CACATCCCGGCGATCACGTTGACCACGTACCAGGGGCCCTGTGAGGCGTCGAGCAGCCGCCCGCCGGCGCTCCATACCTCCTCCTCGCGCACCACCACGTGGCTGAGCGAGTCGAACAGGTCGATCACGCCGGGATCGGCAGCCGCCGGCTCCCCGTCCACGGCCGACAACAGGCGCCGCCCGGTCAGCCGCCCGGCGAGGCTTCGTCGCTCTTGCTCATCGAAAACACCCCTGGGCACCAGTAGCTCAACGAACAGCATCGTCGCTTTGTCCTTTCGAAGAGAGGGTCCATCAGTGGAAATGCTTCCGCGCCGGGTTCCTCTCCGTCGTCGGCCCATAGACGACTCTCCCGGCTACCTCGCCGGTCTTAGCGGGCAGGCACTCTACGACCTGGGGAGTAGTGCGGTGGGCTCTCCTGCTCGAACGTGGCAGGGTCCACGCGCATCGGACACCGGTGAGGCTGACGGTGAAGCGGTGTGGTCGATCCGATGGGGCATACCTGGTTTCGACGGATATCAAGGAGGTACGCGATGGCGATCAATGTGATCGTGGGCTATGACGGGTCGCCCATAGCGGCGGCGGCGATCGATGCCGGTGCGGCGCTGTTCCCGCAGGCACACGTGTGGATCACCCATTTGTGGACCCCGCCGTTCGCCAGCGAGAGCCTGCGCCGGCGGCTGTGGACGGGCACCGCCGGCCTCAACTCCTTCATCGAGGCGATCGAACGCGAGGGTGAGGCCGAGGCCCGCCGGCTCGCCGACAGAGGCGTCAGGCTCGCGCGCACCGCCGGATGGAACGCCGAGCCACTGGTGCGGCGCGCCTACGGCGGCGAAGGACTGGTCTTCGCCCAACTCGCGCAGGAGCTGGACGCCGACCTGGTCCTGCTCGGCTCGCGTGGCCTCGGCGGCGCCCACGCGGTCCTGGGCAGCGTCTCGGACATGGTGGTGCACTACTCGCCACGCCCCGTCCTGATCGTGCCGGACCCCCTGCTGACCGCCGAGCAGGCGGCGCTGGCGGACGGGCCGATCCTCATCGGCTGGGACGGCTCGCCCGGAGCCGAAGCCGCCTGCACAGCGTCGGCGCGGCTGTTTCCTGGACGGAACCTGATCGTCGCGTCCGTGGACGGTGCGGACATCGCGTCACCGGCGGACAGCCCGCCGCCGGCCGAGGGCCTCACCGTGGAGCGGGTGGACCTCGCGAGCGGGTACGGCCCGCCCGGACGCTCCGTGGCCGAGGCGCTCGACGGGTACGGCCACAGCCGCGGCGCGGCCGTGCTGGCCGTCGGATCACGGGGGCGTTCTGCGGTGCGGGAGATCCTCACCGGCAGTGTGGCGATGGCGACCCTGCATCGCGCCCACAGGCCGGTCATGGTCGTACCCCAGCCTCGTGAAAGATCCGCGTGAGGGTTCCCCGCCGCGCCGGGTGGCCGGCGGGCACCGCTGTACCCGGCTGGACGCCGTTCATGCGGCGACCCTGCGGTCGGGTACGCGGCAGGCTCTCGCCTCGGAGCGGCGCTCTATCCGGTCGTGAAGGGCTCCACCTGCCGGCGCGGAGACTGACCGGGAGTGATGCGGTCCCAGGCCGCTATCGGCAAGATGATGACCGATGCGGGAAACAGGCCGTGCTCCTCATGATCGATGTGACGACGCAGTTTGTCCAGCGCCCCGATCACGGCCGGCCAATCGGGGTGCTTCCGGTCGATCGTGCCGAGCACCCCATGGATGTCGTCATGTTCCGCGCAGAGCCGGTCGACTTCCTCGGTCAGCGATCCTTCGTCGCGCAACTCGGCGAAGAGCCCGTTCTCCTCCGTGGAGGTGTGCGCTCCCAGCTGGACCAGCAACGTGTCAAGGAGCATTGTGGCCTCGCCGTATCGGCCCGCGTTGATCATCCGGCGCAGCGCCCCGGCGCCTTCTCCGAGTTCCTCATGCTCCTGCGTCAGCTGTCCGATCAGAGGGAACTCCCGGCAGCCACAGTAGTTACACATAGCGCCCCCTATCTCACGTGTGTGCCTGCAGAATGCTCGCCGGGATTTCCTGGCATCGGCTCCCGCGCCGCCCGGCCGGCGGCCTCGAGTGCGGCCCTGGAGCCGTCCATGGTGCGCTACAGCAGGGGCGGGACGACGATGAGGTCGTCATCGTCGGGGGTCACTTCGCACAGTACGTCCACGACGCCTTCGACGTTGCGGACCGCCTCGGTGAGGGCGATGGCCTGGGACCTCGACCGCACCCGTCCACCGACCTTCACCACGCCCGCGTCGATCTCGATCGTGAACGGACCGCCCGCAGGAAGCGCTGCCCGGATGTCGGCCTCCAGTTCGGCGGCCGGGCGGGTGAAGACTCGCAGCACGTCCCGCTGATGCAGGGTGCCGATGATCCGCCCGGTGACCACGTCGATCACGGGCAGTTGCTTGATGTGCTTGGCGTGCATCAGCCGGGCCGCGTCGCGCACGCTGGTGCCCGGCGTCACAGTGATCGGCGGGGAGGTCATCAACTGGGATGCCGTGGCTCTCGCGGCCTTCTCGTGCTCGCGGCGCCGGTGCCGGGACTCGAACATCGACACGCCGTGACGTACCGGTTCGATCTCCTTGAGCAGCAGGTCGTCCTCGGAGACCACGCCCATCGGCCGCCGGTCGGCGTCGATCACGGTGACCGCGCCGACCGCGAACCGCTTCATCGCGGCCACGATGTCGGCGAACGACGCGTCCGCGAGCACGGCGATGGCGACGCGTCCCATGATGTCCTTGACTTCGATCGACATGATGTCCACCTCGCTTCCACGTCCAAGGCTCACGTACAGCGGCCCACCCGGTCAGCGGCGAACGTCCCCGATGACCGGGCCGAAGGTCCCACCAAGGCGGTGTCCGGCGCTGCCGCTCATGACGAGGTCAGCCCTGGACCGGCAGCACCGGCTCAAGGCGGAACATCCCCGTGACGACCTCGCCCGACGGCTTCTCCAGCCGAACGTGGCCCGCCACAGCCCGCAACACGTCCCGGGCGGTGATCAGTCCGACCAGGCCATCACCGGACAGCACGGGCAGGGCATCACAATCCGCGTCGATCATGACCTCCGCGACGTGTTCCAGCGGCGTGTCCGGATGGACGCGCGGCCGGCGTTCCCCCGTCAGCAGCTCGCGCACCTGACGGTTCGACTGCTCCCGCAGGCTGCCTGACCAGGACGCCGCCAGATCCTCCCGCGAGAGAATCCCGAGCACGTCGGCGCCGTCCAGGACGGGGAGATGGTGGACCTGGGCGCGGCGCATCAGCTCCCAGGCCATGAGCGGCGACTCGTCCTGCTTGACCGCCACCAGAACGCGACTCATCACCTGCCGCGCCGTGAGTGACTCGATCCTCATGACTCCTCCTACGTGAGGGCGCGTTCCTGGCTCCATTCTCGCGAAACGGGGGAACCGGCCGCCGGAGGCGGAAGTCCTCAACGATGGCGCCGTTGGTCCCATCCATCTGCCGGCCATGTCGCGTCCGCTGACCAACGACTGCCCGGCTCGGGACTTCCGGCCCTGCAACCTCGCCTTCCCGCGAGGTGCGATGAGAGCGACCAGAGAAGGCGCCTCGCCGCACGAGGGCCAGTAAGGAGCTGAGCGCCATGCGCATGGCCGTCGCGGACGTGATGACCGTCAAGGTCGTCTCCATCACCGCCGCCACCCCGTTCAAGGACATCGCCCAAACGCTGATCGACGGCGGCATCAGCGCCGTCCCGGTGACAGACGACGACAACCACGTGATCGGCATGGTGTCGGAGGCCGACCTGCTGTGCAAGGAGGAGTTCCGCGAGGAGTTCTACCGCGAGGGCTACCGGCCCCCGCTGCGTGCCCGGCTTCGCCATCCCAAGGGCCGGCGGAAGGCCGAGGGCGACACCGCCGCCGACCTCATGACCAGCCCCGCCATCACCATCTCTCCCGAGGCGTCGACGGTCTCGGCCGCCCGCCTCATGGACGCCCACGGCGTCAAGCGGCTCGCAGTCGTCGACCACAACGGCCGCCTGCAGGGCATCGTCAGCCGTCGCGACCTCGTCAAGGTGTTCCTGCGCGGCGACGAGGAGATCGCCGTCGAGGTTCGCGACGACGTCCTTGACCAGAGCCTGTGGGTGGACACCTCCGGCGTACGAGTGGAGGTTCACCAGGGTGTCGTGACGCTGTCCGGCCGGATGGACCGCCGCACGGAAACCAGGGTCGCGGCCCGCATGACCGCTCGCGTCAACGGCGTCGTCGACGTGATCAACAACCTGACGTGGAAACACGACGATTCCGCGTGGAAGACGACGTAGTCACGAATCGGCGAGGGCAGCGGTTACTCCAAGGCTCTGGGCGAGACCGCCGGCGAACTGATGACCTCGCCCGCCCGCACGACCACCACCGACGCCCCGGTCGTGCTGGCCGCACGACTGATGGACAAGTACGGCGTCAAGCGCCTGCCCGTGGTGAACGCCGACGGCAGGCTGGTCGGCATCGTCAGCCGCCGCGACCTGATCAAGGTCTTCCTCCGCGCGGACTCCGACATCGAGCGCCAGGTACGGGAGGCCGTCGGAGACGACGTGGACATCACCGTCGCCGACGGCGTGGTCACCCTGGCCGGGACCCTCGACGAGCACAGCCACGCCATCAAAGCCGTCGGCCTGGTGGAGAACCTGGACGGCGTCGTGGCCGTGCACGACGACCTCGGCTGGAAGCACGACGACATCGTTGACCTGCCCGTGTGGGGCGGGGCCTGACACGGGGCGACGGGGTTCACGTTATTCCCGGGCCTCCGGTCGGATGCGCAGCCGCACGGCGGTGACCTTGTATTCCGGGCACGAGGTGACGGTGTCCGCGTGGCTTGAGGTGAGGGTGTTGACCCGGCTGGCCGGGAAGTGAAAGGCGCAGAAGAGCTGGCCTTGCGGGACTTCCTCGGTGATGCGCGCCGGCAGCACGGCCTGCCCGTGCCGGCTCTCCACGACCACCGGGGCACCGTCGCGGACGGCCAGGCGGGCGGCGTCGGCGGGATGGACGTCCAGCCGATCCACGGGGTCGAGTTCGATGGCGCCGGATCGCCGGGTCATGTTCCCGGAGTTGTAATGAGCCCAGCGGCGGCCCGTGATCAGGACCAGTGGATAGTCGTCGTCCGGGCTCTCGCCAGGGGGCAGGTAGGGGCGGGCGGCGAGATGCGCCAGCCCGTCCGCGGTGGCGAACCGGTCCTGATAGAGCCTGGCCTGCCCTGGACGGCGGGGATCGGGACACGGCCAGGGGACGGCGCCTTCCCGGTCCAGCCGCTCGTGGGAGATCCCGGCGAACACGGGAGCCACTCGCCCGCACTCGGCGAGCGCCGCCGCTGGTGTCGCGCAGCCCAGGTCGGCTCCACAGGCGTCGGCGAGCGCGTGCACGATGGCGAAGTCGGTCCGGGCCTGACCGGGCGGGGCGAGCGCGGGGCGCACCCGCTGGAAACGACGGTCGAAGTTGACGAAAGTGCCGTCCTTCTCCAGCCAGGACGCGGCGGGCAGCACCACGTCGGCGCGGCGGGCGGTCTCCGAGAGGAAGAGCTCCTGGCTGATGACGAGGGGGCAGGCGTCCAGGGCCTCGATGACACGGTTGGCGTCGGGGTCGGTGGTGGCCACGTCTTCGCCGACGATCCACAGGACGCGCAGGCGTCCTGAGCGGGCCGCCGCGAACATCTGCGGGATGCGCAGGCCGTCGTGCTCCGGCAGGCGGGCGCCCCACACCTGCTCGGCCCGGCCGCGCGCCACCGGGTCGCGGACCTTTCCGTAGCCGGGCAGCAGATCCGGCAGAGCGCCCATGTCGGAGGCGCCCTGGACGTTGTTCTGGCCGCGCAGCGGGTTGACGCCGTAGCCGCGGTCGGTGCCGACCGCGCCACGCAGAATCGCCAGGTTCGCCAGTGTGCGTACGCCGTCGGTGCCGTGCCGGTGTTCGGTCACGCCGAGCCCGTAGACGATCGCGGGACGTTCGGCCCGCCCGTAGAGCCGCGCGGCGGCGACCAGATCCGTCGCCGGCACGCCGGTGATCGCGGCGACCCGGTCAGGCGTGTAGTCCTCGAGGGTCGCGGTGAGCTCGGGCAGCCCGGTCGCGCGGTGGCGCAGGAACTCGCCGTCGACCATGCCTTCGGCGGACAGGATGTGGGCGAGCCCGTTGAACAGGGCGACGTTGGTCCCCGGTCGCGGTCGCAGGTGCACGTCGGCGTGTTCGGCGAGCCCGACGGAGCGCGGGTCGGCGACGATCAGCCGTGTGCCGTGCAACACCTGCTGGAGCAGGCGTGCGCCGACGACCGGGTGTGCCTCGATGGGGTTGGCGCCCACGACGAGCAGGCAGTCGGCCCGCTCCACGTCGTCGAAGGCGTCGGTGCCCCCCGACAGGCCGAACGCGGCGGTCAGCCCGGCGGCCGACGGGGAGTGGCACAGACGCGAGCAGTTGTCGACGTTGTTGGTGCCGACGACCACTCTCATGAACTTCTGGATCAGATAGTTCTCCTCGTTGGTGGCGCGGGCCGAGGAGATCGCCGCCACCGCGTCGGGGCCGGCCTCGGCTATGGCGTCCCGTAGCCTGCGGGCGACATGGTCAAGTGCTTCGGCCCAGCTCACGGGCTCCAGGCCGGAACGGCGGCGCAGCAGGGGCTGGGTGAGGCGCTCCGGCGAACGGAGGTATCCGTGGGCGAAACGGCCCTTGACGCAGGCGTGGCCACGGTTGACCGGGCCGTCCTTGGCCGGCCGTACCCCGGCGACCTCGCCGTCACGGACCAGCACGTCCAGGGTGCAGCCGACGCCGCAGTACCCGCAGGTGGTGCGCGTGCGGGTGAGCGTGGCCAGGTGCGTCCCGACGGGTAGTCCCGGCTCGGTGAGAGCGCCGGTAGGGCAGGTGTCCACGCATCCTCCGCACGCGACGCAATCGGATTCGTCCCAGGGGCCGCCCGTGCCCGGCGCGACCACGGTCTCGGAGCCCCGTCCTACCAGTGTGAGCGCGAACGTGCCCTGCACCTCGGCGCACATGCGCACGCATCGGCCGCAGGCGATGCACAGGTCCCGGTCGAGCCGGACGAACGGATGGCTGTCGTCGCGGCCCCTTCCAGCTCCTCCTTCAGCGGCTTCCGGTTCGATGGCGAGTTCCTGGCAGAGCCGCGCCAGCTCACCGTCCCCTTCCAGTGCGTAGGGCGGAAGCGCTGAGACGATCACTTCCACGGCGTCTCGCCGCAACTCGCGCAGATCGTCCTGTTCGACGCGCACGTGCGTGCCCTCCGCCGCAGGGGTCACGCAGGCCGCCGCCAGGCGCCCGTCGACCCGTACCAGGCAGGCGCGGCAGGAGCCGACGGGTGTCAGCCGGTCGTCGTGGCAGAGCGTGGGCACGTCGAGGCCGGCGGCGCGTACGGCGGACAGCAGGGTCGCCCCTTCCGGCAGGTCGACGGGCACGCCGTCCACGGTGACCCTCATCCGCCCCACCCCCGCAGACGGTCTCCGTATGCGCGGGCCAGGCTCCGGACGGCGGGCGGCAGCCGGCGGCCGAACGCGCACAGGCTGGCCTCGCTCATCACGCGCAACATCCGGGCGTAGGCGTCGCCGGGCGGCTCACCGGTCCTGGCCTGCTCCAGCCCGCGGCGGGAGCCGACGCGGCAGGGCGAGCAGGCACCGCAGCTCTCCGCGGCGGCGAACGCCCACACGTGCCGCAGCACCTCCAGCGGCTCTGTCCGCTTCTCGACGGCCACCAACCCGGCATGGCCGAGCGCCGCACCATGGCGGGCCAGACCCGCTTCCGTCAGGGGCACGTCCAGCTCCTGCTCCGGCAGGAACCCGCCCAGCGGGCCACCGACCTGCAGGACGCCCAGCTCTGCCCCGTCCCGCAGTCCGCCGCCCAGCTCCGAGACGATCCGGCGTACCGGGGTGCCGAGCTCGACCTCGTAGCAGCCGGGACGGGCGAAACGCTCCGACAGGCAGACCAGCTTCGTGCCGGCCTCGCCGGGCGCGCCGCGGCGCGCGTAGGCCGCGCCGCCACGGCTGACGATCCACGGCACAGCGGCCAGTGTCTCGACGTTGTTGACCACGGTCGGGGCGTCCCACAACCCCCGGTCGGTCGGGTACGGCGGGCGCGCCCGCGCGCAGCCCCGGCCGCCCTCCAGCCCCGCGATCAACGCCGTCTCCTCGCCCGCGACGTACGAGCCGGCACCCGCCACCACCTCGATTTCCAGGTCGGTGCCGCTGCCATGCACCCCTCGGCCGAGGTGACCGTCCGCGTGCGCCCGCTCCACCGCCTCCCGCATCCGCGCGAGCGCCAGCGGATACTCCGAGCGCACCAGCACCAGACCGCGACGCGCCCCGCAGGCGAAGCAGGCGAGTGCCAGCCCTTCCAGCACCCGCGCCGGGTCGGCCTCCATCAGCAGCCGGTCGGCGAAGGAACCCGGATCCCCCTCGTCGCCGTTGGCGATCACCACGGTGTCCGGGGAACCACTCGCCGTCGCCCACTTGGCCGCGACGGGGAAACCCGCGCCGCCCCTGCCGCGCAGTTCGGAGGCCGCCACCTCGGACCGGACCAGCTCCGGAGTCCGCCGGCCGACGGTTTCCACCCATGTCCGCCACGGGGGTTCACCGGCCGCGATTCCGGCGAGCACCACCGGATCGTTCGTGGCATCGGCCACGGGTATGGGCGGCGCGTGCGGTCGCACGCGCCCCGCCACCTGATCGACGACGTCCGGTCCCGCGCAGGGCGTCGTACCGTCCAGGGCGGCCGGCCCTCCGTAGCAGTAGCCGAGACAGCGGACGGTCTGCAGGGACACCTCAGGGTCCGGCTCGCGATCATCGTCGGCCCTGACGCCGAGCACGCTCTCGACGGCGCTCAGGTGGCGGCCCTCCTGGGCCGCGAAACACGCCGTCGCGCCGCAGACCCGCACGTGGCGACGCCCGTGCGGGACCGCCAGATCCGCGTAGAAGGTCGCGGGACCGAGCCCGGCCGCCGCGGGCAGTCCGAACCGCCGGGCCACCTCGGGCGCCCATCTTTCCGGCGGTTCCGCATGCTCCGCGGCAGCGACGGCGAGTGCCTCGACCAGCCGGGCGCCTGGCCGTCCGCGCCGTTCAGCGAGGGCGCGGAATCCATCGAAAGGGCTGCTTCACAGATTTGTCATGCCCGCTTAACAGTTATCGGACACACCGAAATCAAGGCCGGCACAGCCCGAATCTTCGGGGGTGCACCGGTGTCGCGAGGTGGCGTCGCGGCGTCGGATCAGGGGGGCGGATCAGGGCGGCGGAGTCACCGCCACCGGGCATCGGGCTTCGGCCAGCGCGATCTGAGTCACCGGTCCCAGCAGAAGGCGAGGGGGTGAATCGTTCCCCCGGGCGCCGAGCACGAGGAGGGTCGCGTCCTTCGTCGCGTCGATCAGCGCCCGTTCTGGTCGCTCGGCCACGAATTCCGTGGTGACGGAAACCGTGGGGTGTCTGGACGTCAGATGGGACGTCACGTCGCGGAAGCGAACCTCCGCCCCGCTGCGGATCGCCTGGGAGTCGACGAACGGCTGCCAGTCCGGCCCCGCCAGTGGCCCGTGATCTCGCCAGCAGCAGATGGCGGTCACGGCGCAGTCGCGGAGCGCGGCCTCCTCCAGCCCGAACCCCAATGCCGCCAGACTGGCAGGCGAGCCGTCGACACCGACCACGATCCGTGTTGCGCCGCCGGCCGGCATCGCGTCAGGCCGGACGACGACGACCGGCCGGGCACTGTGCGCGGGCACCTGCACGGCGGCCGATCCCACCCGCAACTCGTCGAAACCACCCTGCCCCCGCAATCCGAGCACCGTCAGCTCGGCCTCGCGCGCGACCCGCAGGAGCACCGTGGAGGCCGTCCCTCTCTCCAGACGCGGCCGGACGTCCACGTCGGGGGCCAGGCCACGAGCACGGTGTACGCCCTCGTCCACGACCTGGGCGGCGACCCGCTCGACCTGGGCCAGGACCTCATGATCCACGGGCCGGCGCGGATACGGCCAGTGCCAGGCATGGCACACCAGGACCGAGGACTCACGCAGCCGCGCCTCCTCGACCGCCCAGCGCAACGCCAGCGCGCTCGCGGGTGACTCGTCGTAGCCGACCAGTACGGGCCGTCCCATCATCGCCTCCCCGGGTTCTCAGCGGACGATCGCGACCGGGCAGGGCGCCTTGCGCAGCATGGCCGCCGCCACCGAGCCGAACCGTCCGTGCGGGCTGCCGACCACCACCAGAGTCGCGTCGGAGACGGCGGCGAGCGCCTCGCCCGCGCGTTCCTGCGGCGTATGCGCCTCGATGGCGACCTTCGGCTGCTTCTGCCTCCATGGCGCGAGGGTCTCCGCCAACCAGCTCTCGGCCGCGTTCTGAACGGCCAGCGGATCCATGACCGGGAACGTCATCCCTCCCCAGGCCACCGGAGGCTGGCGCCAGGCGTGCACGACCACCAGGGGAAGGCCGCGCATGGCCGCTTCCGTGAGGGCGAATCCGAGCACCGCGTCGGCCTTGCCGTCGGTCGCCACACCCACCACGATCGGGCCCGGGTGAGGCTTACGCGGCAGAGCACCCAGGCCACGGACGACGATGACCGGGCACCGGGCGTGGGACGCCGCGTGCGCCGCCACGGACCCGATGACCGTCCTGGCCATCGTGCCCAGTCCGCGGGAGCCGACCACGAGCAGTGCGGCATCGGCCGACAACTCCTCCAGACGCCTGGTCGTCGAGCCCTCGTACAGGTCCGTTCGCACCTGCAGGCCGCTCGAACTGGCTCGTGCGCAGTCGGCGCCGTGCCACAACACGTGCTCGGCCGCGCGACGCAGCGACTCGCGGGCCGCCGGATCCCCGTCACCGTACGGCCACTGCCACGCGTGACAGACGGTGAGCGGCAACCTTCGCAGCTCGGCCTCGTCCATCGCCCAGTCCAGCGCCTGCATCGAGTGGTCGGAGCCGTCATAGCCGCCGACCACGCCCAGTGTCTCGTTCACCTGTCCACTCTCGGCAGATCGCACCGCAGGAGGACAGGACACACTTGTCCGAATTGGAAGCTTTCGCATTCTCTCGCCCGAACTTTGGCCGGGCATCGACGAAACGACGCCGGCGAGCCCGCTGGTCCAGGAAGTCCGTGTCAGGACTCGAGCGTTCCCGCGTCAGTGCAGAAAGATCACATGGTCCTCGCAAACCACCCAAATCTCCGCCCGTGAAGCGTAACTTCTCCGATGCCGCGTCCAGCTGACGACTTGCGTACGTGCAGGCTGAAGGGTGCCTGCCGGTTAGCGGAGGAGGTGCGCGATGACCGGCCCTCCTTCTGAGGGCTCCGCACCTGTGCCGCCGCGAGAAGGGCTCAGTTCGGCCGAGGCCGCCCGACGCCTGGCCGCCGACGGCCCCAACCGGCTGCCAGAGGGCAAGCGCAGCCCTGCGGCGCTCCTGTTGTTCCGGGAACTCGTGCACTTCTTCGCGCTGATGCTCTGGGCGGCGACCGGGCTGGCGCTGCTGGCCGGGATGCCGCAGCTGGCCGTCGCCATCGCCGTGGTCGTGCTCCTGAACGGCGGCTTCGCCTTCGCCCAGGAATACCGTGCCGACCGGGCGAGCAAGCGGCTTCGCGAGCTCCTCCCCTCCGACGCGACGGTCCGCCGCGACGGCCGCCGCGCGGTGGTGAGCGCCGCTGCTCTGGTCAGAGGGGATGTGGTGCTGCTGGAAGCGGGTGACCGAATTTCTGCGGACCTCGAGCTCACCGAGGCCCATTCCCTGGCGGTCAACCAGTCCGCCCTGACGGGCGAAAGCGTTCCTGTGAGGCCGCGGGAGCGGGAAACCCTCTTCGCCGGCACCTTCGTCGTCGAGGGCCAGGCAGAGGCCGTGGTGACGGCCACAGGAGCACGCACCAGGCTGGCCGCCATCGCCACGCTCACCGGGATGGCGAGCAGGCCGCCCAGCCCGCTCGCCCGCCAGCTGAGCAAGGTCATCAAGGTCATCGCGGTGAGCGCGCTCGGTGTCGGAGTCGTGTTCTTCGGGCTCACGCTGCTGCTCGGCATGTCGCCCTCCGACGGCTTCCTGCTCGCACTCGGCGTCACCGTCGCCCTCGTCCCGGAAGGGCTGCTTCCGACGGTCACCCTGTCGCTGGCGCGCGCTGCCCGGCAGATGGCGAGATGCAAGGCCCTGGTCCGGCACCTGGAGGCGGTGGAGACCCTGGGGGCGGCCACGTTCATCTGCACCGACAAGACCGGCACGATCACCCGCAACGAGATGACGGTCGTGCGGATCTGGACCCCGGACGGACCGCTCGATCTGGCCGCTCCCGCCACCGCCGCGGAGATCATGCGCTCGGCGGTCCTGTGCTCGACCGGGCGGCTGGTCCACACCGACGGCGGCGTCAAGAGTGTCGGCGACCCGACGGAGGTGGCGATGCACGCGCTGGCCCTGCGCGCCGGGGCCGGCGAGGACGCGGCCGTCACCCGGCGCTACCCGTTCGATCCGGTCCGACGCCGATCCTCAGCGGTGGCCGGCGGCCGGCTGCATCTCAAGGGGGCGCCGGACGCGGTCCTGCCGCTGTGCGGCGACGTGCCGGAGGCTGCGCGGGCCCTGGAGGAGATGAGCGCGAGCGGCCTGCGCGTCCTCGCCGTGGCCCGGCGCGACAACCCCGGCACGGGCACCGCGGAGCAGGTCGAACAGGGGCTGACGCTGCTCGGCCTGGTCGGCCTGGAGGATCCGCCCCGTGACGGCGTCGCTGACGCGATCATCACATGCCGCGAGGCCGGCATCAGGCTGGCCATGATCACCGGCGACCATCCGGGAACCGCGCGGGCGATCGCCGAGAAGGTCGGACTGCTGGGACGGGAACCGCTCGTACTCACCGGGCGTGAGCTGCCCGCCGACGACGCCGCGTTGGGTGAGCTGCTCGATCACGACGGCGTGGTCGTGGCCAGAGTGACTCCGCAGGACAAGCTGCGCATCGCCCGAGCCCTCAGAGGACGGGGCCATGTGGTGGCGATGACGGGCGACGGGGTCAACGACGGGCCCGCGCTGCGCGAGGCCGACATCGGCGTGGCCATGGGCGCCTCAGGCACCGACGTCGCCCGTGAGGCCGCCGACCTGGTGCTCCTCGACGACCACTTCGCCACCATCGTCACCGCGATCGAGCTGGGCCGCGCCACCTACGCCAACATCCGGCGCTTCCTCACCTACCACCTCACCGACAACGTCGCCGAACTCACTCCCTTCCTCGTCTGGGCCCTGAGTGGCGGTACGCTCCCCCTCGCGCTCAGCGTGCTCCAGGTGCTCGCCCTGGACATCGGCACCGACCTGCTGCCCGCGCTGGCCCTCGGCGCCGAGCCCGCCAACCCCCGCACCATGCACGGCCCCGCCCGAACCGGCGCGCTGATCGAGCGGCGGCTCCTTCTCCGCGTCTTCGGCGTGCTGGGGGCCACCGAGGCCGTGGTGGAGATGGCCGCCTTCTTCACCGTGCTGTCGTTGGGCGGCTGGGCGCTCGGCGCCGAGCCATCCGCCGCACTGCTGGCCACGGCCTCGGGCGCCGCCTTCGCCGCGGTGGTCCTCGGACAGCTCGCCAACGCCTTCGCATGCCGCAGTGAAACCCGCTGGGCCGGGCGAGTGCCGCTGCTGGGCAACCGGCTTCTGCTCTGGGCCGTGGTGATCGAAACGATCATGCTGCTGGCCTTCGTGGGCTTCCCGCCGCTGGCCCGCCTCCTGGGTGGCGCGTTTCCCTCGGCTATGGGCTGGGTGATGGCCGCGCTGGCGATCCCTGCCGTGGTCGGCGCCGACGCCGTTCACAAGGCGTGGCGGGCGAGGCGGAAGTCATGACCCCCCGCTCGTGCGTGCCCGGCGCGCCGGCCTGTACGCGCGGCGCGGGACCAAGGTCCTGCGAGGCCAGGGCCGCTCAGCCCTACGAGTTGGAGCGGCCGGAGCGAAGACTGGGTGCAGGGAGGCCACTGACATGAAGCACATCGTCCTCGGCTACGACGGCTCGGACTTCGCGATGCAGGCCCTGGACTGGGCACTCGACGAGGCAGAGCTGAGAAAACTCCCCCTGACCGTTTCGCACGCCTGGCAATGGCCCTACGGCGAAGCGGACGAGGAGGCCAAAGCACACCTGCGCAAGGCGGCCGAGCACGTGTTGTGGCATGGGGCCGACTGCGCTCGCGCCAGCAGCTCGGGGGTACGCGTCGAAACCGACCTCTACCAAGGGCCCGCAGCCCAGCGCCTCGTTGAGCTCTCCGGCGGCGCCGAGCTCGTCATCGTCGGCTCCCGCGGCCTGAGCGCGCTGCCCAGAGTGGTCGTCGGTTCGGTGGCCGGCTATGTCGCCGCCCACGCCGCATGCCCGGTGATCATCGTACGCGGCCCTGGACCGCTGCCCGCGTCGGCGAATCCCGGGCCGATCGTCGTGGCCGACAAGGAACCCGACGCGCCCGTCCTCGCGTTCGCGTTCGGCGAGGCTGCCATACGCCAGGTACCCGTCGCCGCACAGGCGGATCTGACCGCCTGGGCGGCGCGCCACCCGGGCATCCGGGTCCAGCGGGGCGATGCTCACGAGCGCGCGACCCTCACGGTCGTCGGACGCAGCCAAGCCGCGCATTTCGGCACCGCGAACTTCCTCCTCCAACACGCGCCCGGCCCTGTCGCGGTGGTGTGAGACAGACCCTGACCAGGGCCTGCGGCTGTGCCGCCGACCACGATGCGCACCCGCACCGGCCAAGCACCGGATCTGAACGGGAAGAGGAGGTGGGTGTCATGTTCGCCACGACGAAGGAGACGCATACCGCCGTGGTGTTCCTGCTGGGTGAGCACGCGTACAAGGTCAAGAAGCCCGTGAACCTCGGCTTCCTCGACTTCAGCACCCTGCGTGCCAGGGAGGCGGCCTGCCGTCGGGAGGTGGAGCTCAACCGCAGGCTCGCCCCCGACGTCTACGAGGGCGTGGCGCATGTGACCGGCCCGGACGGCGAGGTCTGCGAGCATCTCGTCGTGATGCGCCGCATGCCCCGCGAACGGCGCCTGGCCACCATGGTCAGCGAGGGGAGATCCGTTGACGAGCACATGCGGGCGATCGCGCGCCAGATCGCCGGGTTGCACGCCAGGGCCCCGCACGGCCCGCGGATCGACCAGGAGGGCGCCCCGCAGGCGCTGCGCGCCCGCTGGACGGCCGGCTTCGAACAGGTACGCGCCCTACCCGGCCACACGATCGAGCCCGGCGTCCTGGACGAGATCGAGCGTCTCACGCTGCGGTTCCTGGACGGCAGGGAGCCCCTGCTCGAAACACGCGTCGCCGAGGGCCGCATCGTCGACGGACACGGCGACCTGCTGGCCGAGGACATCTTCTGCCTGGACGACGGGCCGCGGATCCTGGACTGCCTGGAGTTCGACGAGCGCCTGCGCTTCCTCGACGGGCTGGACGACGCCGCCTTCCTCGCCATGGACCTGGAACGGCTCGGCGCGCCGCGGCTGGCTGAGCTGTTCCTCCGCCGGTACGTGGAGTTCAGCGGTGATCCGGCGCCGACGGCACTGTGGCACCACTACGTCGCGTACCGGGCCTTCGTCCGCGCCAAGGTGGCCTGCCTGCGCCACTGGCAGGGCGACGTGGACTCCGGGTGGGAGGCGCGGCGACTGGCCGAGCTCGCGCTACGTCATCTCCGGGTCGGAGCGGTCGTTCTGGTGCTGGTCGGCGGGCCGCCCGGTAGCGGGAAGACGACGCTCGGCGACGCGCTGGCCGACCGGCTCGGTTACACGCTGCTGCGTACTGACCGCATCCGCAAGGAACTGGCCGGGCTCGACCCTCTGCAGGCCGCGAGCGCGCCTTACCAGCAGGGCATCTACGACCCGGGACACACCGCCGACACGTACGCCGAGCTGCTGTCACGCGCCGAACGCTTGCTCGGGCAGGGGGAGTCGGTCGTCCTGGACGCGTCCTGGGGCGACGAGCGGCACCGGGCGATGGCCGCGGACGTGGCCGGCCGGACCTCGAGCACCCTGATCCCGCTACGGTGCACCGTCATGCCGCAGATCGCCGCCGCGAGGCTCACCGCCCGGGGACACGAGCTCTCCGACGCGGACGAGGCCGTACGCTCCGCCATGGCCGCGGCCATGGCGCCGTGGCCTGACGCGATCGAGATCGACACGGGAACCGCCCTGGAGCAGACGCTGGCCCGCGCGCTCGACGCCGTTCATCCGCCCGAGCTGAACGTGTCCTGGCGGTTCCAGCGACCTCGGATCGAACCCGACTGAATGGCTGATCAGGGATGACGCATGTCTGAGGGTTACGACGTGTTGCTGCGCGACGGCGGGATCGCCCACGTGCGCCCGCTGCGTCCCGCCGACCGCGAGGCACTGCACGAACTGGTGGAGCGGGCGTCGGAACGCTCGGCGTACCTGCGCTTCTTCACCGGCGGCCGCAACACCGCGCACTCCTACATGGACCACATCACCGGCGAGGAGTATCGCGGGCGCGCGCTGGTGGCCCACCTGAAAGGCCGGCTGGTCGCGGTCGCCGAGTACATCCCCCTCAACGAGGGCCGGGCCGACCTGGGCATTCTCCTGGACGATGCCGTCCACGGGCACGGCCTGGGCACCTTGCTGCTCGAGCACGTCGCGCTGGACGCGGCGGCGCACGGGGTGAGCGAACTGGTGGCCGACGTGCTGGGCGAGAACCGGCCCATGTTGCGGGTGTTGCGGGATCTCGGCCTGGACGTGTCCCAGCACTTCGATGGGAGCACGCTGCACCTCGACATCGCCGCGGTGCCCACGTCCAGGCTGCACGAGGCCATCGCGGTCCGCGATCACGAGGCAGGGCGGACATCGCTGGCGCGGCTGCTCGTGCCCCGCTCGGTGGCGGTGATCGGCGCGAGCCGCGACGAACGGGCCGTCGGCCACAAGGTGCTGCGCAACCTGCTCGACGGCGGCTTCCCCGGGCCGATCCACCCCGTCAACCCCAACGCCACGCTGGTGGCCGGGCTGCCCTGCCGGGCGAAGGTGCCTGAGGGGGTCGACCTGGCGGTGGTGGCGGTGCCCGCCCGGCACGTACTGGAGGTGGCCCGCGACTGCGCGATCGCCGGCGTGGCCGGGCTGGTCGTGCTGACCGCCGGTTTCGCCGAAGCCGGGCAGCGTGGCGTGGAGACGGAACTGCTGGCGATCTGCCGCGCGGCCGGCATGCGGCTGATCGGCCCGAACTGCCTGGGGGTGATCAACACCGGGGCGCGGCTGAATGCCAGCTTCCTGCCCGACCGTCCTGTCCAGGGGCACGTGGCACTGATGTCGCAGTCCGGCGCGGTGGGAGCGGCGCTGCTGCAGCGGCTCAACGTGTCGTCGTTCGTGTCGGTCGGCAACAAGGCGGACGTCAGCGGCAACGACCTCCTCGAGTACTGGGAGGACGACCCCGACACCGACGTGATCGCGTTGTACCTGGAGTCGTTCGGCAATCCGCGCAAGTTCGCCCGCATCGCCCGAAGAGTCGGTGCGCGCAAGCCCATCCTGCTGGTCAAAAGCGGGCGTGGCGGAGCCGGTGACCGGGCGGTGCGCTCGCACACAGCCGCCGCGGCCACGCCTGACGTGGCGGTGGACGCGCTCGCACAGGCCGCCGGCGTCATCCGGCTCGACAGCGTCCATGAGCTGATCGACACCGCCAGGCTCCTGGCCGGCCAGCCCTTCCCTCAGGGACGCCGGGTGGCCATCGTCGGCAACTCGGGCGGCCCTCAGGCCATGGCCGCCGACGCCTGCGAGCGCCGCGGCCTCGTCGTACCCGAGTTGCCGCCCGGCCTGCTGGAGGCCCGTGCCTCCGCCGCGCTGGGCAATCCGGTGGATCTGACGGCGGACGCCACCGCCGCCGAGATGGGCGCCGCCGTGTCGGCGCTCGCCGCCTCGCCGGAGGTGGACGCGGTCCTCGTCGTGTACACGCCGCCCTTCGGCGACGGCCTGGAGGCGACCCGCCAGGCCATCGCGGACGCCACCAAGGATGTGGACAAGACCGTGCTGGCCTGCGTCGTGGGCCACGACGGCCTGATCGACGGCCGGGTCCCCAGCTACGCCTTCCCCGAGCAGGCCGTCGAAGCCCTCGTCCGCGTCGCGCGATACGCCGAGTGGCGACGCCGCCCCATCGACCCACCCACCGCACCGCTCCCAGCGGACGAGAGATCAGCACGAGAGATCATCGATGCCGAGCTGGACGCCTTCCCGGCCGGCGGCTGGCTGTCGCCGACGGCCACCGCACGGCTGCTCGGCTGCTACGGCGTGAAGCTGGTGGAGTCGATCGACGTGGACGGCCCCGAGGCGGCCGCCAGGGCTGCCGCGCGTGCCGGGTTGCCCGTGGTGCTCAAGGCCGTGGGTCCCGTGCACAAGAGCGATGTCGGCGGGGTCCGGCTCGACCTGCGAACCGACGACGACGTACGGCTGGCGTATCACGAAATGTCGGCCCATATCGGTCAGGAGATGACCGGCGCGATCGTCCAGCCCATGCTGGCGAAAGGCGTCGAGATCATCGTGGGCGGCGTCAACTACCCCGCGTTCGGGCCGCTGGTCATGGCCGGGATGGGCGGGGTGATGGCCGACCTGCTGGCCGACCGTACCTTCCGGGTGCCACCCGTCACCGACGCCGCCGACATGATCGGCGAGCTGCGCTGCGCCCCGCTGCTCCACGGCTACCGCGGCTCGCCCCCCACCGACGCCGGCGCCCTGGCCGACCAGATCGTACGCGTCGGCCAGCTGCTCGACGACCTGCCGCAGGTGGCCGAGCTCGACCTCAACCCCGTCATCGTCACCCCGGACGGCGCGACCACGGTGGACGCGCGCATCAGGGTGGCGCCCTGCGAGCCGCCGCCCTCACCGCTGCTGCGCCGCCTCCGCTGACCGCCGGAACCCGCGCCGGACGTCAGCCGGCGGCCTGGGCCGGGCCGGCGGAGGAGGAGGGAAGGATGCCGGCCTGGTGGAGATGGCGGCGGGCTGCCGCGATGGCCTCCGGGGTCGAGGCGAACACCTGTCCGGCCTCGTCCAACCGGGCGATCACGCCCAGGGCGTTCAGCGGCCGGTGGTGACCGTCGCGGATGCCGGAAACGTACACGGTGATGCCGCGTCGTTGCAGGCGGGCGATCGCGTCGCCGAGCACCAGCGCGCCGCTGGCGTCGATCGTGGTGATGCGCGACAGGCGCAGGATGACCACCGAGACGTCGGCGACCTCGGACAGCTCCAGCAGGAAACGGTGCGCCGCGGCGAAGAACAGCGGCCCGTCCAGCCGGTAGGCGACGATGTGCTCGGCCAGCAACGCGCGCTCTTCGGCGTCGTGATCACCCGGCAGGTCCGCTTGCAGCGGCACGGTGTCCAGACGGACGTTCCTGGCGATGGCGCGCAGCGCGAGCGCGCCGGCGACGATCAGTCCGAGGATGACGGCGGCGACCAGGTCCAGGGCGAGGGTGGCGATCGCGGTCAGCGCCAGGACGACGGCGTCGGCCCGGGTGGAGCGCAACATCGCCGTTACCGAGCCGACCTCGACCATCCGTACGGCGGTGGCCAGCAGCACCCCGGCCAGGGCCGCCAGCGGGATGCGGGCCACCACGTCGGCGGCGGTGAACACGATCACGCCCAGGATCACGGCGTGCGCGAGCGCGGCCAGCCGGGAAGAGGCACCCGCACGCACGTTGACCGCGGTGCGCGCGATCGCGCCCGTGGCCGGGACGCCGCCGAAGAGCGGGGCGACCAGATTGGCCAGGCCTTGGCCGAACAACTCCTTGTCGGGGTCGTGCTGGTGGTTGACGCTCATGCCGTCGGCGACCGCGGCCGACAACAACGATTCCAGCGCGGCCAGCGCGGCGACCGCGACCGCGGGAGCGATCAGGGAGCTCAGCGCGGACACATCCACGAATCCGAGCGACGGGGCGGGCAGCCCGGCGGGCAGGGCGTCGATACGCACCACCGGCAGGCCCGCCAGCTCGGCGGCGAGGGTGGCGGCGACGACGGCCACCAGCGAGAACGGCACCGCGGGCCGCCAGCGCCCTCCGGCCAGGATCACCGCCGCCACCGCCGCGGTCAGGGCGATGGCGGCCCAGTTGGGGCGGGCGGCGAAGTCGAGCACCGCCTGCCAGGCCACGGCCGGCGCCTTGTCGCCTTCAGGCGTGGGAACGCCGAGCGCGGCGGGCACCTGCTGCAGGCCGATCACGCACGCGATGCCCAGGGTGAAGCCCTCCACCACCGGCGCGGGCACCAGCATCATGAACCGGCCCACCCGAGCCAACGCGAGGCCGAGCAGCAGCAGCCCGGCCAGCACACCCACGGTCAGCACGCCGGTGGCGCCGTGCGCGTGCATGATCGGCACCAGCACCACCGTCATCGCCCCGGTCGGCCCGGACACCTGCAAGGCGGAGCCGCCGAAAACGGCGGCCAGCGCGCCGGCCACCACCGCGGTGGCCAGCCCTGCTTCCGCGCCCAGCCCGCTGGAGATGCCGAAGCCGAGCGCCAGCGGCAGCGCGACGACCGCCACCGTCAACCCGGCCAGCAGATCACGGCGCGGATGGCGGTTGAAGGCGGCGAGGTCGGCGCGGGCGGGCAGGACCGAGCGCAGGCGGGCCCAGCCCGCCAGGAGCACAGAGGTCACCGGCCGCCGGCCTCCGACTCGAGCAGTTCGTTCAGCAGCGCGTGCCGGCCCGACAACTTGGCCTGCAGCAGGTGGCGGGCCGCGCGCAGCAGCTCGGCCACGTCCCCACCGGACAACGCGTACACCACGGTGGAGCCGTCACGGCGCGCGGTGACCAGCTCCGAGCGGCGCAACACGGCCAGGTGCTGCGACAGCCCGGTCGGCTCCACCTCGATCTCGCCCAGGAGGTCACGCACCGGCATCGGCCCGTCCTGCAGCAGCTCCAGCACGCGGATCCGCACCGGATGTCCCAGCAGCCGGAACAACTCGGCCTTGGCTTCGTACAAGGGCACCGACATCAACGTGCGTCCTCCCCCGCCACCACGTCCGGCGAGCCGGGATCCGCGATCGCGCGCAAGCCGGAGCCTGTCTCGTGGCCTGGATCGGTGCTCACCCCGTGAGCGCGTGCCATGCGCAGCATCTCGTCCAGCGCCCCTGCCGCCGCCAGCGCCGCCTCGGCGTCTCCATCCCGCTCGGCCGCGCGCAGCGCATCCGCCGCTTCACCGGCCCGGCGGCGGATCGCCGCGGCAAATGCCTCAACCACACCCGTCCTCACATGTCTTCTGATCCGTTACGCCACAGCCGTGCGCTACAGGAGCCGAACGATCGACCCACTTCGCAATATTATAGTCCGATGGATTGCGAAACTTCGCAAATTCTAAGTGCAAGGCCGCCCTTCATGGTCATCGATCTGCAGGAACGCGAGACGCCGGCGCCCTCACGGTAGCCGTGCCGGCGCCGCACCAGGTCAGTCCGGGGAGTGAATGGCGGGCCCCGCCGCAGCTGATCTTTCTCATGATGCCGCGACGGCACCAGGAAGCCGGACGCTGAACCCAGTGGACTTGACATATACCCCCCAGTGGTATTGATTGACCTCTGCCCCTACATACCTCTGAGGGGTATAGGAGAGCCCGTTGCATACCCCCTCCGGGTATGAGAAGAGTTCTGGAGGAACTCATGTCCGCGCCATCACCTCGGCGCTGGGCCGCTCTGGCCCTGATCGCCACCGCCCAGTTCATCGTGATCATGGACACATCGATCATCGGTGTGGCCCTTCCCCGCATCCAGCAGGACCTGGGCTTCTCCCAGGAGAACCTGTCCTGGGTCTTCAACGCCTACGTCGTCGCCTTCGGCGGTCTCCTGCTCCTGGGCGGCCGCCTGTCCGACCTGTTCGGCGCCCGGCGGCTCTTCAGCACCGGCTGGCTGATCCTGCTCGCCGGCTCACTTCTCGCCGGCATCGCCCCGGAAGTGTGGGTCGAGCTGACCGGCCGCGCCGTGCAAGGAGTCGGCGCGGCCCTGATCGCCCCATCGGCCCTCACCCTCCTGATGATGTTGTTCGGTCACGACCCCAAGGAACTGACCAAGGCCCTCGCCCTGTACGGCGCCGCCGCCCCCGCGGGCGGCACCGCCGGCGTCTTCCTCGGCGGCGTCATCACCGAATACCTGAGCTGGCCGTGGGTCTTCTACATCAACATCCCCATCGCCCTCATCGCGCTCCTCGCCACCGGCCCGCTGATGCCCGCCGCCCAACCCCGGCGCGGATCCATCGACGTCCTCGGCACGGTGACCGTCACCCTCGGCCTCGGCGCCGCCGTCTACGCCATCGTCCGCGCACCGGAAGCCGGCTGGGGCTCCGCTGAGACGTGGATCGTCCTCGCCGTCGCCGCAGCACTGCTCGCCGCGTTCGTCGCCATCCAGGCCCGCCGCCGCGAGCCGCTGATGCGCCTGTCGATCTTCCGCACGCCGAACCTCGCCGCCGCCAACCTCACCCAGCTGCTGCTCGGCGGAGCCTGGATCCCGATGTGGTTCTTCCTCAACCTCTACCTGCAGCAGGTCCTCGGCTACAGCGCCTTCCCCAGCGGCGCCGCCCTGCTCCCGATGACCGTCCTCATCATGATCGGCATGATCGTCCTGGCGCCCCGCGCCATCAACCGCATCGGTCCCAAGGCGACCACGGTCACCGGCCTGGTCCTCCTCACCGCGGGCATGGCCTGGCTCTCGCTGATCAGCCCGGACGGCAGCTTCGCCGCCGACGTCCTGCCCGCCAGCCTCGTCGCCGCCCTCGGCATGTCGCTGGCCTTCATCCCCTCCCTCGGCACCGCCATCTCATCCGCCCGCCCGGAAGAGGGCGGACTGGCCTCCGGCATCGTCAACACCAGCTACCAGGTCGGCTCCGCGCTCGGCCTGGCCGCGATGACCGCCGTCGCCGCCGCCAACGGCTCCGGCCGGCTCGGTGACCTGCCCGCGCTGACCAGCGGCTTCTCCGCCGCCTTCATCGGCGCCGCCGCCATCGCCCTCGCGGGCGTCCTGGTCGCCGCCACCACCCTGCGGACCCGCGCCACCGCACCCGCCGCGGACGAGGTCGCCTCCTCCCGCGGATGACGCACCTTCGGTGTCGTCCACCTGCTCCAGGTATGTAGCGTTCCGTGCGCGCTCGACAGCGGCGGGTACGTGCCTGAACTCCCGAAGATCCCAGCTTCCGGAGGTGCAGGTGGACGAGCCGGTGGCGGCGGAGGTGGGCGACGTCATCCGCATGGTCCTCGGCATCTGGCCGGGTGAACGATCGTCTCGTCGGTGAAGGTGCGCGACGGCGATGAGTTTCGCCGAGGCGCCCGGTCTGTATCCACACACACCCGATCCACCGCACTCGAGGAGAGCAGCGTGACCGCCACCTACACCTTCGACGTCTTCTCCAGCCTCGACGGCTTCGGCGCCGCCGGCGGCGACTGGACCGGCTACTGGGGCAAGCAAGGCCCCGAGCTCCTGAACCACCGTCTCGCCCTGTACGGCGAGGAGCAGCGGATGGTCTTCGGGGCCCACACGTACCGGGCGTTCGCGCAGATGCTGGCCACGAGCACCGAGGATTCCGAGGTGCGTGACCCATGGGTCACCCGGATGAGGAACCTGCCGGCAACGGTGGTGTCGACCACGCTGGAAGGGCCCCTCGACTGGCCGGACGCGACTCTCGTGAGCGGTGACGCCGTCGACGTCGTCGCCCGGCTCAAGGAGGAGTCCGAGGTGCCGTTGCGCTCGCACGGCAGCCTGTCGATGAACCGGGCGCTGATGGCCGCCGGCCTGGTCGACCGCGTGCAGGTGACGCTCTTCCCCGTGATCACCGGCCAGACCGGGCTTGACCCGATCTTCCAGGGCGCGGCCGACTTCGACCTCGAGCTGATCGAGAGCCGGACGCTCGACGGCGACATCCAGGAGCTCATCTACCGGCCCACCCCGCATGTCTGAGTCCGTCCATGGACGGGCGCCATACCGGTGTGGTGAGGGCAGGCTCGCCACCGGCCGGCGAGCCTGCCGTCTTTCTCAGTTGCGAGCGCGGTCGGCGGGCTCGGACACGGCCTGCTCGGCCGCCTGGCGGGTGTCGCGCCTGGACTTGAGCAGGCTGGCCACCGTCGTGATGGTGAGCACGGTGACGATGACGGACAACGAGAGCCAGTTGTTGATCTCAGGGACCCAGGTGACGTGCTCGCCGCCGTTGATGAACGGCAGCTCGTTCTCGTGCAGGGCGTGCAGGACGAGTTTCACGCCGATGAAGCCGAGGATGACCGCCAGCCCGTAGGTGAGGTAGACGAGTTTCTCCACCAGCCCGCCGAGCAGGAAGTACAGCTGTCTCAGCCCCATCAGCGCGAACGCGTTGGCCGCGAAGACCAGGTAGGCGTCCTGGGTGATGCCGAAGATCGCGGGGATGGAGTCGACGGCGAACACCAGGTCCGCGCCGCCGATGGCGATGATGACGATGAACATCGGGGTCAGCAGGCGGCGGCCGTCCTGCCGGACGGTCATCCGTGAGCCGTGGTAGGAGTCGGTGACCGGGAACAACTTGCGCACCAGCCGTACGACGCCGCCGTTGGGGTCGTACTCGTCGTCATCGTTGTGGTTGAAGGCGAATTTCCACGCGGTGTAGATGAGGATGCCGCCGAAGATCCAGAACACCCAGCTGAAACGCTGTACGGCCTGCGCGCCCACGGCGATGAAGATCCCGCGCATGACCAGCGCCATCACGATCCCGATGAGCAGGACGCGGTGCTGGTAGATCGCGGGCACGGCGAAGTTCGCCATGATGAGCATGAAGATGAACAGGTTGTCGACGCTGAGCGTGTACTCGGTGATGTAGCCGGTGATGTAGGCGGCCGCCTGGTCATCGCCACCGAAGATCCACACTCCCGCGCCGAAAGCGACGGCACAGGCGATGTAGAAGGCGATCCACCGCGCCGACTCGGCGATCGTGACCTTGTGGGGCCTCCTGTTGACGATGATCAGGTCGAGGAGGATGAGTCCGAGAAGGGCGGCGATGGTGGCCGCCCACAGCCAGGCGGGCACGGGCATGGGTGGGGGCATGAAAGCTCCTCCGACTTAGGCGTTGACACGTCCGTCGGAGGTCTTCTCCGCCCGCGGCGTCGCGGACCGACCGCGCCGGGTCCCTAGGAGGGTCCGTGATGACGACGTGGCCGCGAAGGAGTACTCCCCTCCACTTCGCCTGCGATCATACATACGGAATGCTGTAGGCGAACATCCCCCCTCGCATGTATCAGCGTAGGCGTATCCAGCCGGTGCGTCTGGGCGTTCTCCGTACAGATGGCCGCGCTGACCGCCGCGGGCTTCGATTTCGACGGAGAGGTGGCCCAGGCCGTCAACCTCATCGAGGGCGCGAAGGCCGCGGGGGTGCCGCAGTTCGTGCAGACGTCCACCAGCGGCGCGGGCGGGCACACCGGGACGCCCGGCTGGGTGGCAGGCCGCTGGGGCACGCTGGACGACAGCCTGGGGGCCAAGGCCACGATCGAGGACCGGGTCCGCGCGGCCGGCTTCCCCCACTGGACGATCATCAAGCCGGGTTTCTTCATGGAGAACTTCCTGCCGTCCATGGCGTTCCTGTTCCCTCGGGGCGTCGAGGGCGGCCTGGTGAGCGTGGTGAAGCCCGGGACCCGGCTGTCCCTCGCCGCGGTGGACGACGTCGGCACGGCGGCCGCCGCGGCCATCGCCGACCCGGCGCGCTTCGACGGGCTGGAGTTGGAGCTGGCGAGCGGCTACCTGCCGATGTCGGCGATCGCCGAGATCCTCTCCCGCACGCTGGGCACGCCCCTGTCCGCGCCGGACATGACCGAGGAGCAGGCGCTCGCCGCCGGGATGCCGCCGATGGGCGCCTCGCACGAGTGGTTGAACGTGGCCGGTCAACCGGCCCGCCCGCAGTACGCCAGAGACCTCGGCCTCCCGCTCACCGGCTTCGAGGAGTGGGCGCGGCAGCACATGCCGGGGACGGTCAACCAGGGGTGAGGCGTTTGCGCATGACGAACCCGGCGTGGTGGAGCACCCCGTCGACCAGCTCTCCGAAGGCCCAGAACCCGGTGTCGTCGAGGTAGGTGACGCGGTCGTCGCGGACCCAGTATCTGCCTGTGTAGGCATCGATCCGGCCGTGGCGCGTCTCGGTGTACCTGCCGTCGAGGAGCAGGTGTTGTTCCAGTTCATGCGCTTCGTCGACCCAGACGCCGTGCCATCTCCGGAGCTCTGGGGCGGGGGTTCCGGCGGGACGGGTGGGTTCGCCCTGCCACGCCTCGACACGTCCTGACACGACGACGGCGAGCAGGTCGTACGGCCGGAGGACCAGCATCTGCCCGATCCGCGACTCGCTCACGCGCTCTCGTGTGACGGCGAAGGTCGCCGGGTTGCCCGGGGCCAGGTCGTAGACGCCGCGCCGGTCCTCGGCGCGGGCGCGCATCGCGGTGTCCACCAGCAGCGGTACGACGAACGCGCCGTCCGCCTCGATCACCCGGGCCCGGGCCGGACGGGACTCCTTCCCGCGCGGGCCGACGTGCGTGATCCTCCCGCCCTCGGCCCACAGGTCTCCACGGACCGTCCGTGACGGTGTGACGTGGACCGTGGCGTCGATCACCACCAGGGCATCGGAGGCATCGTTTCCTGCCATCGGCTGTGCTCCTCGTGAGGCCGTACCGGCTGCGGGGGCGCCGGTCGGATGCGGGCGTACCGAAAGGATCGCGAGGCCGGCGGCCAACACGGCCGCCGGCAGGAGCCACCAGCGGCGGGCGGCCTTCGGTGTGGAGGTGACCACGGTGGGCGCGTCGCTCATGCGGCCTACCCTCGACGAGGGCTGGGGTGCGGGAGAAGGCCGCGGTACTCCTGGGAGCGCCACGCCCATGCTCGCGCCGATCGTAGGGAACCTGAGCGGCTTCTCGCCCGACTGTGCAGGGTGGCGGAAAGGGGCGGCTCGTGCAGCAGCGCGACCTTGACGACCCCCTACGGGTTCTGGGAGTACGCATGGGCGGCGGTTACACGGTCCTCGGCGTCATGTCCGAGGTCGATACCGCCGGCCAGCCAGCCGCCATCGATGGTGAGCACGCTGCCGGTGATGAACGACGCGTTCTCACTGGCCAGGAACGCGACCAGGTTGGCGACCTCCTCGGTGCGCCCCGGCCGGCCCAGCGGAAACCGGCTGGCGACGCCGAGTTCCTCGCCCAGCCTCCGCATGAGATCGTTGCTGGCGATGTATCCAGGGCAGACGGCGTTGACCCGGATCCCGACCGGCCCCAGCTCCAGCGCCGCCGACTTGACCAGACCGAGCACACCATGCTTCGACGCCGCGTACGCAGCCGACATCCGAACTCCGGTGAGCCCGGCGGCCGACGAGGTGACCACGACCGAGCCCCCACCCGCGTCGCGCATCGACCGGCCCGCCGCCTGCAGACCGAGCATCACACCCCGCAAATTCACCGCCATCGTGCGGTCCCACTCCTCCAGCGGGTAGTCCAGAAGACCGGCCCAGTGTCCCGTTGCGGCGTTGAGATGCGCGATGTGCACCGCCCCGTAACGGGCGACCGTCTCGCGGACCATCGCATCGTTGTCCTCCGGCGACGCCACGTCGACCCGCAACCCGAACGCCTCGCCGCCGGCCGCCACGATCTCTCCGGCCGTCCGCTCAACCTTCTCGAGGGTACGCCCGGCGCAGCACACCCGCGCTCCCAGGGCCGCCAGCGTCACCGCGGTCGCCGCGCCGATTCCGGACCCCGCCCCGGTCACGACCGCGACCCTCCCCGCCAGGGAGAACCTCCCTTGCTCCGTCATCAGGTGTTTCCTTTCCTCTGGTCGAACACGAGACGTCAGCGACTCGTCCCTGGCGACAGGGCACGTCAGCCCGTCGTCCAGGTACGGAGCTTGTCGGGATTCAGCACCGACCAGATGCGCTTGATCCGGTCGCCTGCGACATCGAAGGCCAGCACCACCACGGTGACGCCGTCCTGCTGGGCCACGAGACCGGGCTGACCGTTGACCGTACGCTCCAGGATCGTCAGGCCGGGCGCCAGGCCGGCGACGGTGACGAAGGCGCGCGCGATCCGCTCGCCGCCTTCCATCGGGCGGAGCATGGCGCTGACCAGGCCGCCACCGTCGGCGGTCCCCGTGGCCTCAGGGTCGAGGAGGCTGATGAGAGCGTCGATGTCCTTGGCTTCCCATGCCCTCTTGAAGTCCCTGACGATCCCGGCCTGCCGGGCCGCCGGAGCAGCGGTCACCTGAGACGCGCGAATCCGGCGGCGGGCCAGCCACGCCAGCTGGCGACACGCCGCCGGCGTACGGCCGACGATCTCGGCCACCTCGGCGAAGGAGTAGCGGAAGACGTCGTGCAGGATGAACGCGACCCGCTCGGCCGGGTTCATCGCTTCGAGCACGACGAGGAAGGCCATGTTGATCGACTCGTCGAGGGTGACCCGGTCGGCCGGATCGGCCGGCCGGCCGTCGCTCCATTCCGTACGATCGGGCAGCGGCTCAGGAATCCACTCGCCCACATAGCGCTCGCGCCGGGCCCGCGCCGAGCCGAGCAGGTCGAGGCAGACGCGGCTGGCGACCGTGGTGAGCCAGGCGCCCGGCGATTCGATGGCCTCCTGCTGTCGCCGGGTCATGGCGTACCAGCGGGTGTAGGTCTCCTGGACGACGTCCTCGGCATCGGCCAGAGAGCCGAGCATCCGGTAGGCGAGATTGATCAGCTGACGCCGCTCGCTCATGATCGCGCTCAGCCCCGGATCGAACCGGCCGTCACCTGGATCGGATGGGGTGCTCATGACGTTCGCCCGACTCCCTTGGCCGCAACCGCCCTCACCGAGACAACGCCGCTATCCGTGCTGGCCGGGCTGGTAGGCGCCGGCGGGCTGCTGGGTGATGATGTTCAGGCGGTTGACGGTGTTCATGATGGCGATGAGGCCCACCAGGACGGCGAGCTGGTCCTCGTCGTAGTGCTTGGCGGCGTTCGCCCAGACCTCGTCGGTGACGCCGCCGGCGGCGTCGGCGACGCGGGTGCCCTGCTCGGCCAGCTCCAGGGCGGCCCGCTCGGCGTCGGTGAAGACCGTCGCCTCCCGCCACGCCGCGACCAGGTTGAGGCGTACGGAGGTCTCCCCGCGGTGCGCGGCCTCCTTGGTGTGCATGTCGACGCACACGCTGCAGCCGTTGATCTGGCTGACGCGCAGCGCCACCAGCTCCTGCGTCGCGGCCGGCAGGGCCGAATCGTTGATGACCCTGCCCGCGGACAGGATGTGCTTCAGGAGCTTCGCCGCGATCGGGCTGCCGACGAAGTCGAGACGGGTGTCCATGCTGTTCTCCTTGCCGTGTTGGCTGTTACACCCCCACCGACGAAGCAGTCCGGCGAGATGTCACGGCCAACCCGATGTGACCTGCGTCTCCCTCCAACGCCGATCCGGCCCCTGGCGCGCCAGATAGCCTTTCGTGATGGGGGTCTGGGGTTGGGATCTGCTGATCGGGGTCGCCGTTGCGTTGCTGGTCACCTGGTCGGTGTTGGTCGCGGCCCTGGCCGTCGTCCGGCCGCGCGGCGCCCTGCTGCGTGAGGCGCTGCGGCTGCTGCCCGACGTGCTACGCCTGATCCGGCGCCTGGCCGCCGACCGTGCCCTGCCCCGCGGCGTCCGTGTCCGGCTCGCGCTGCTGCTGGCCTACCTGGCCCTTCCCATCGACGTGGTGCCGGACTTCATCCCGGTCCTGGGCTACGCCGACGACGCCATCATCGTGGTCGCCGTGCTCCGGTCGGTGGTGCGCCGTGCCGGGATCGACGTCGTACGCCGGCACTGGCCGGGCACCGACGACGGCTTCGCCGCCCTGGCCCGGCTGACCGGCCTGGCCCCACCCGGCTCGGGGCAGCCCTGACCGTCCTGCGGCGGGCGCCGGCGGGCAGCAGTTCTCCGTGGTGTCGACCTCGTCGGCCAGGGGGTGCGGGCAGCAGGCGTCACCGCGCCACGCTTCGCGGCCTTCCTTGACCGCGACGGCGGCGATCACCAGCGCGGCGATCGGGTCGGCCCAGGACCAGCCGAACAGGCTGTTGAGCGCCAGGCCCGCCAGCAGCACCGCCGACAGGTAGGTGCACAGCAGGGTCTGCTTGGAGTCGGCCACCGCGGAGGCGGACCCGAGTTCACGGCCGGCGTGGCGCTGCGCGTACGACAGGAAGGGCATGATCACGAGCGAGAGGGCGGCCAGGATCAGGCCGGGGGTGGAGTGCTCGGCCTCGCCGGCGCCCAGCAGCGCCCGTACGGCGTCGAAGGTGACGTAGGCGGCCAGGGCGAAGAACGAGATCGCGATCACGCGCAGCGCCGTCTTCTCCCGCGCCTCGTGGTCGGTGGCGGAGAACTGCCAGGCCACGGCGGCGGCGGAGGCGACTTCGACGACGGAGTCGAGGCCGAACCCGATCAGCGCGGCCGAGGAGGCGATGCTGCCGGCGGTGATGGCCACGGCGGCTTCGATCACGTTGTAGGTGATGGTGGCCGCGACCAGCAGGCGGATGCGGCGCCGCAGCGACGTCCGCCGGTCAGGGGCGGGCGGGTTGAGCGCCGTCATGCCATGACGTCCCCTGCGTCGAGCGCGGCACCGGGAGCGGGGCGGAGCGTCACCGCGTGGCCGGTGGCTGCCAGCAACTGCTCGGCCGAGGCCAGCAGGTCCATCAGCTCGGGCCGGGTCAGGGAGTAGAACGACTGCCGCCCTTCGGCGCGATAGTCGATCAGGCCGCAGCCGCGCAGGCAGGCCAGGTGCTTGGACACCGTGGACTGCGCCAGCCCGAGCTCGGCGGTCAGGTCGACCACGCGGGCCTCGCCGCGGGCGAGTCGCGCCACGATACGCAGCCGGGTCTCGTCACCCAGGGAGTGGAACAGCGCCGCCGCCGGAGGGACGCCGGCGGCGATGTCGGCGCTGACGCACAGGCCGGATTCCTGATTGATCGCCATATGACGATGATAGCCCGAAATCGGCATGCCATAGCACGAATGCGCCTCGCCCGAGGAGCGGGTGGCCCCTCGGGCTTCCGTCCGGAGGGCCCAGGCGGTGCCGGGACGTTCGGACGGTGGCCTGCAGCGGGCTGGGCCGGGACCCTCAGGCGGTGGCCTGCAGCGGGCTGGTGGCCGGGATCCGGTCGCGGCGTTCCAGCCGTGCGACCGCGACCGCGGAGACCAGACCGGCGACGGCCAGCAGCAGCCACGGCAGGCTCACCATGCCGGAGGAGCGGGCCACGTCCACCAGGGCGCCTGCCACCAGATTCCCGGCCAGGATGCCGATGCCGGAGAGCAGGTTGTACAGGCCGTAGTAGGTGCCGACCAGCCGGTTTCCTGCCATGTCGGCGATGGTGGCCATCTCGAACGGGAAGGCGACGAGCGTGCCGAGGGTGAGCAGGGTCGTACAGGCGATCACCGCCGTCATCGCCCACGGCGGCGGCAGCGGCAGCGGCGCTGTGGCCGCGAGCGGGACGAAGGCCAGCCCGAGCAGGGCCAGGCCCCGCGCGATCGCCTGACCGCGGGTCCAGCGGGCGGCGCACCAGGCGGTGACGCGCACCTGCCCGGCGATGCCGAGCAGCGCGGACAGCGCGTACAGGGCCATCACGCCGGCGTCGCCGCCGCCGATGCGCGCCACTTCCAGCGGCAGGCCCAGATACATCTGGTACGACAGCGCGTACGAGGCGATCATCGCCGTGGCGAAGGCGACGAAGGCCCGGTCACCGAACGCCTGCCGCCATTCGCTCAGCACCGGCGGCCGCTCGCCGGCCGGGGCCGCGCCGCGGCGGGGGAGGTATCGGGCCTGCAGGAGGGTCAGCGCCGCGAAGATGGCCGCCGCGCTCAGGCACACGACGGTGAACCCGCCGCCCAGCAGCACGAGGCCGAGCAGCGGGCCGAGCAGGATGCCGCCCTGGTAGAAGACGTTGAACACGGCGAAGGCGGCCACCTTGCGCTCGCCGGCTTCGGCGGCGAGATAGGCGCGCGCCGCCGGGTTGAACAGCGCCCCGGCCAGCCCGGTCACGACCGCGGCGCCGACGAGGAGCGGCAGGGAGGTGCTCAGCCCGAACGCCGCGAACCCGAGGGTGCGCAGCGCGCATCCGGCCATGATCAGCGGCTTGTGGCCGAGCCGGTCGGCCAGGGTGCCGCCGATGAGGAACAGGCCCTGCTGGCTGGCGTTGCGCAGGCCCAGGATCAGTCCGATCGTCCAGGCCGCCAGGCCCACGTCGTCGGCCAGGTGGCGGGCGAGGTAGGGCATGAGCATGTAGAAGCCGAGGTTGATGCCGAGCTGGTTGATCTGCAGGAGCTGGATGGGCCGGTCGAAGGAGCGGAACTGCCGCAGGGTGTCCTTCACCGGGTGCCGCCCAGCGGGTCGGTCACCGTGGTGCAGCGGCTCCAGCGGTGCACCTCGCGCGAGGCGGCGGAGGCCAGCAGATCGGGCTCATCGGCCGGAGGGCCCGCGAGCAGGTTGTGGGCGCCGCAGTAGACGTCGTCGTAGACGGTGCCGTAATAGCGCCAGGGCCCGTCAGGGAAGATCGCCACGATCGTCTGGCCGGGGTGCACGCGGGCCAGCCAGCGGGCCGCCAGCGCCACGGCGCCGGTGCTCCAGCCGCCGGAGATGTAGTGACCGCCGGCCAGCGAACGGCAGGCCCACACCGCCTCGGCGGGGCTGACCCAGTGCACCTCGCTGAAGGCGTCGTAGGCGACGTTGCGCGGGTGGATGCTGGAGCCGAGACCGCGCATCAGCCGAGGGCGTGCGGGTTGCCCGAAGATGGTCGAGCCGACCGTGTCGACGCCGACCAGCCTCACGTCGGGGAAGTGGCGGCGCAGCACGTTGAAAATGCCCGCGCTGTGCCCGCCCGTGCCGACCGAGCACACCAGCACGTCGATGTGCGGGAGCCGGGCCAGCAACTCGTGAGCCAGCCCGGCGTAGGCCTCGACGTTGTCGGGGTTGTTGTACTGGTCGGGGCAGTAGGAGCCGCCGATCTCGGCCAGCAGACGCTGCACCCGCTCGCGGCGGGCCTGCTGCCAGCCGCCGACGGGATGCGGTTCGGTGACGATCTCCAGGCGTACCCCGTAGGAGGCCAGCAACCGGCACATGAGCGGCTCCATGCCAGGGTCGCCCACCAGCACGACCGGGTGGCCGAAGACGATCCCGGCCAGCGCCAGACCGAGCCCCAGGGTGCCGCTGGTCGACTCGATGATGGTCGCGCCCGGCAGGAGGTCTCCCCGAGCCCGTGCCCTGCGGACCATGTGCAGGGCGGGACGGTCCTTGATCCCGCCCGGGTTGAAGCCCTCCAGCTTGGCCCAGAAACCTCCGCCGCCCGGCACGAACGGCTGGGAGATGAAGGCCAGCGGCGTGTTCCCGACGGTAAGAGAAAGCGCCGAATAACCGGCGGACGGCGCCTCTTGCGGGCGCGCGAAAGTCGTTTGCGATGACATTGTTGAAAACCCCGATGTGAAGAGCGCGACTCGCGGAACAGAACGCCCGCGATGTGAACGGACAGTGGACGGCTGACGAACGCCGCGAGTCCTATATGCGCATCACACAGAGGTCCGCCAAATGGGGTGCGGAAAGGCAGTCCAGATCCGCCCGCGCGTAAGGAGCCTCTCCGGCGGGCCGGGCAGGAGAGAGGGACGCGGACGCGGGCAGCGCCACGGGAGCCGGCGCGCCCGCGGGACTGGTCACCGAGCAGTCCGCTTCCGTTCCGTGCCGGTGGCGTGCCGGCAGTTCGCGGTGCAGGCACCGCGCGTCGTGCTCGGCGTGTGCGCGGTCGGCGCCGGGCAGGTGAGCGCTGTGGGCGGGCCCTTCCGACAGTTCCACGGCCGCGCATGCGCCGCCGTGGGCGAACACCACGCTGACGACCAAGGTGATCGCGAGCACCACATGCGCCATCAGCCGACCGGCTCCGCATGCGGCCGGGCGGCGAGATCGGGCAGATCGTGTCGCGAGCATCACTGGGTGATAGTGCCCGCGAGGCGGTTTGACGCGCCCAGCAGCAGCAAAGGTTCAAGTAAAGCTCTCGCCTTCATGCGACGTGCGGCGCGCGTCACATGAAGATCGTGCAGCCCTACGTGTTCATCCTCTTGAGTGTCCTGCCATTTGCGCCGTGTCTCGCCGGCACGGGAGAAGAAAACATCGTGCCGCGCGCGGAATATCGGCCGCGTTCGCCGTCCGTGAATTTCGCTGATATCAGGTGGAGCCCGTTATGACTTTGTCCAGACGCCGGATGGTGGCCGGGTTCGGCGCGCTGGCGGCCGGTGCCGCGATCCGTCCCGCCGCGGCCGGGGCGCTGACCGTGCCGCAGGGTGTCAGCCCCGAGCTTCTGGCCCGCGACGAGCGCTTCTGGGGCACGGTCGCCAGGCAGTTCCAGGTGAGCCCCGACTTCGTCAACCTGGAGAACGGCTACTACGGGATCATGCCCGACGCGGTACGGCGGGCCTACCACCGCAACGTCGACCACCTCAACGAACGCAGCTCGCACCTGCTGCGCACCGAGTACAAGCCGCGCGCCGACGAGGTACGCGAGCGCATCGCCGCCCTGCTCGGCGTCACCGGGAACGAGATCGCGCTGACCCGGGGCGGCACCGAGGCCCTGCAGAACCTCATCGCCGGCTACAACCGCCTGCGTCCCGGGGACGCGATCATGTACGCCGACCTCGACTACCACAGCGCCCAGTACGTCATGAACTGGCTCCCGGCCCGGCGAGGCGTCCACGTCGAGCGCATCGTCATCCCCGAGCCCGCCACCCGCCAGACCGTGCTCGACACGTACGAGCGCGCGCTGCACCGCCGCCCCAAGGTGCGGCTGCTCCTGCTCAGCCACATGAACAACCGCACCGGCCTGGTCACGCCGGTCCGCGAGATCGTCGCCATGGCCCGCCGGCGAGGCGTCGACGTCATCGTTGACGCCGCCCACTCCTGGGGCCAGCTCGACTTCACCCTCACCGACCTCGACGCCGACTTCGCCGCCTTCTCCCTGCACAAGTGGATGGGCGTGCCCCTGGGCGCCGGGTTCCTCTACATCCGCGACGGCCGCCTGGCCGACATCGACCTCCTCTACAACGACGAGACCTACCCGGCCTCCGACGTCCGCTCCCGGGTGCACTCCGGCACCATGAACGTCGCGCCGCACCTGACCGTGGACACCGCCCTCGACTTCCACGAGACCCTCGGCGCGAAGGTCAAGCAGGCCCGCCTGCGTTTCCTGCGTGACCGCTGGGTGCGGCAGGCGCGCGAGCTCGGTTCCGTGCAGATCCTCACCCCGGACGAACCCGGCATGTACGGCGCCATCACCGCCTTCCGGCTCCACGGCCGGACCTCCAAGGTCGACAACGTCGCCATCGCCGATGACCTCATGACCAGGCATCGGATCTTCACCGTCGCCCGCAGCGGCATGAGCGGCGGCGACGCCGTCCGCGTCACACCCGCCCTGTTCACCTCCGCCGGCGACGTGGACCGGCTGGCGGCCGCCCTGAACGACATCTGCGCGCGTACCGGGTGCCGGTGACCGGAGCAGCGTTGACCACTCAGCGTCGGGCATCCCGTCGGGGTTTTCGACGGCCGCCCGCTGATCAACATCGACGTGTACGTGCGCGGCATCGTCGCATGGCTGGACAGCAACGTTTGAAGCCCTGGGCGTGTCCCGTTTGGGAACCGGTGTCCGGTGGTTACCGTGAAGATGCATTCCGGATCGTGCAACCAGGTCCGCTCCTCCTGCGAAAGCTTGTATGGCGACAGAAGGAGCTGCGTGCGTGGACACGGTGACCTCGCAGGCCGGCCAGGTGCGCGAGCTGATCGACCGGCACCTGGCGCGACTGCTGGACGAGCAGGTAGGGCGGCTCGACTTCCTGGACGGCCCGGACGTCGACCTGGTGCGCGAACTCCTGGTGGCGTTCGTCCTGGAGGGCGGCAAGCGGTTGCGGCCCGCGTTCGTCTACTGGGGTTACCGGGCCGCCGGTGGCGGGCGGCCTGAGGAGGTGCTGCCCGCGGCGTGCGCCATGGAGCTCGTACACGCCGCGGCGCTGCTGCTCGACGACGTGATGGACGAGGCGGGCACGCGGCGCGGCCGGACGACGGCGCACGTCGCGCTGGCCGGCCTGCACCGGCGGTCGGGACGGCGGGGCGACGCCGCCCGGTTCGGCGAGTCGGCTGCGACGTTGCTGGCGCTGCTGGCCCTGAGCTGGGCCGATGCGGTCCTGCTTGAGACGGGTCCGCGGCTGGGTGCCGCGCTCGACGTCCTCACCCGGCTGCGGGTGGAAGCGATCGGCGGGCAGTACCTCGACCTGGCCCGCACACCCGGCGGCGAAGGCGACGACGAGCAGGCCAGGCTCATCTCCCTCTACAAGTCGGGCAAGTACACCGTGGAGCGGCCCCTGCACCTCGGGCACGCCGTCGCGGGCGGCTGCCCGCGCACGCTGCGGCTGCTGAGCGCGTACGCGCTGCCGCTGGGGGAGGCGTTCCAGCTCAGGGACGACGTCAACGGCGTGTTCGGCGACCCGGACGCGACCGGCAAGCCCGCCGGGGCCGACCTGCTCCAGGGCAAGGCGACCTACCTGCTCGCCGCCGCCCGCCGGCGGACCGGGAGCCCGATCCTGGACGACGTCACCGATCAGCGCGGCGTGGCGGCGGCGCGCAGGCTGATCGTCGAGTGCGGCGCGCTGGACGCGGCGGAGCAGCGCATCGCCGCTCTCGCGGGCGAGGCGGTCGCGGCGCTGGATGAGCCGCCCGGCATCCCTCCCGAGGCCAGAC
The DNA here is from genome assembly GCF_039871515.1 of Nonomuraea sp. B1E8. Taxonomy (NCBI): domain Bacteria; kingdom Bacillati; phylum Actinomycetota; class Actinomycetes; order Streptosporangiales; family Streptosporangiaceae; genus Nonomuraea; species Nonomuraea sp. B1E8. The sequence goes on from NZ_JBDPLS010000001.1 coordinate 1,514,117, forward strand.
AGGCTCTGGTCGAGCTGGCGGCCCTGTGCGCCGCGGGAGCCCCCGAATGAGCCCCGGCATGAGCCCGAGTCCTGTCGTGGTCGTCGGAGCCGGTCTGGGCGGCCTGGCGGCGGCCGTCCACCTGGCCGCGGCCGGCCGCGAGGTCACCGTGGTCGAGGCTCTCGACGAGCCCGGGGGCTGCTGCGGCACCGCCCGCGTCGGGGCGTACCGGTTCGACACCGGCCCGTCCGTGCTGACCATGCCCGGCGTGCTCGCCGAGGTCTTCGGTGCGGCGGGGGAGGAGCTGCGGCGCTGGTTGCCGCTGCGCCGCCTCGAACCGTCGTACCGGCTCGTCTTCGACGACGGGTCGCGGCTGGACGTGCTGCCGGAGCGCGAGGCGATGGCCGAGCAGGTGCGGATGGTGTGCGGGCCCGCGGAGGCGGCGCGCTACGAGCGTTACCGGCGGCTGCTCGGCGAGCTCTTCCGGATCGAGTGGCCGACGTTCATCAACGCCGACATGACCAGGTTGCGCGGCCTGGCCCGGCCGGCCGCGCTGCTCCGGCTGGCCGGGCTCGGCGGCTTTCGCCGGCTGGATCGCCTGGCGGCCCGCCACCTGACGGACCCGCGGCTGATCAGGGCGCACACGTTCCAGGCGCTGTACGTGGGCCTGTCGCCGCAGCACGCGCTGGGCATCTACGCCGTGATCGCGCACATGGACACCGTCGGCGGCGTGTTCTTCCCTGAGCGCGGCGGCATGCACGCCATACCGGCCGCCATGGCGGCGCTGCTGGAGAAGCTGGGCACGGGCATCCGCTACGGCGTGCGCGCTCGCGAGGTCGAGACGGACGGCGGCGGCGTCACCGGGGTGCGGCTGGAGGACGGCGAACGGCTGCCCGCCAGGCAGGTGGTCGTGGCCTGCGACCGGCTGGCGGCCCGGAGGCTGCTGCCCGCCCGGGCGGACGACTGGCGGCTGCGCCGTCCTCGCCACTCCCCCTCCTGCCTGGTGATGCACGCCGGCCTGGACCGCCCCCCGGCCGGCCAGGCGCACCACACGCTGCACTTCGGGCGGACCTGGGAGGAGACGTTCGCCGCGCTGGCGGCGGGCCGGCCGCAGCCGGACCCGAGCCTGCTGGTCACCTGCCCCGAGCCGGACGGCGAAACGGCGCCCGGCGGGCACGCCACGCTCAGCGTCCTCGAACCGGCGCCCAACCTGCGGCGGGCCGACTGGGGCCGGCTGCGCCCGGAGCTGGAGGCGCGGCTGCTCGGCCGCCTGGCCACGCTCGGCTACGGCGACCTCGCGGGTGCGCCCCGGCTGGTGGTGGACCCGCCCGCCTGGGCGGCGCGCGGGCACAGCGCGGGCACGCCGTTCGCGCTGGACCACCGCCTCACCCAGACGGCGTGGCTGCGCCCCTCCGCCGTCGCCCGGCGGGTGCCGGGGCTGCACTTCGCCGGCATGTACACCGCGCCCGGTGTCGGGGTGCCCACGGTGCTGATCTCCGGCCGGCTCGCCGCCGAACGCATCCTCAAGGAGGCCCGTTGACGCTCACCGCCAGCTACGAACGGTGCCGGCGGCTCCACGCCCGGTACGGCCGCTCCTACTATCTCGCCACCCGGCTGCTGCCGCAGTGGAAGCGGCGGCACGTGCACGCGCTGTACGGTTTCGCCCGCTACGCCGACGAGATCGTCGACTCGTTCACCATGACCGCCGACCGGTCCCGAGCGCTCGACGGCCTGTGCGCCAGGGTCGAGGCCGGGCTCGCCGGGGCCAGACCGGACGATCCGGTGCTGCCGGCGCTGCTGCACACCGTGAACTCCTTCGGCATCGACCACGACGACATCGGCGCCTTCCTCGCCTCGATGCGCGCGGACCTGTCGGTGACCCGGTACGCCACCTACGACGACCTGCTCGGCTACATGGCCGGATCGGCCGCCGCCATCGGCACGATGACGCTGCCGGTGCTGGAGCCGGCGCCAGGCCGCGAAGCGGCGGCCCGCGAGCCCGCCCGCCAGCTCGGCCTGGCCTTCCAGCTCACCAATTTCCTGCGTGACGTCGGCGAGGACTTCGCCCGCGGCCGGATCTACCTGCCGATGGAGGACCTCGGCAGGTTCGGCGTCGAGCCGGGCGAGCTGGGCGCCGCCCGCACCGGGCGGGCCGTACGGCACCTGCTGGCCTTCGAGGCCGGGCGCGCCCGTGAGCACTACCGCGCCGCCGCCGGCGGCATCGGCCTGCTGGTCGCCTCGTCACGGCCGTGCGTACGCGCCGCCGTCGATCTCTACGGCGGCATCCTCGACGAGATCGAGCGCGGCGGGTTCGAGGTCCTGGCCGGCCGCGTACGGGTGCCGCGCCGGCGGCGGGCGGCCGTGTTCGCCCGCCACCTGCTGGCCTCCGCCGAGGCGGGCAGGACCGAGCGCCGCGTCCGCGTGGAACTCCCGTGACAACCGTGCGGCCTGTGGTCCTGGACGCGATGGGCGGCGACCACGGACCGGCGGAGACGGTCGCCGGTGCGGTGGCGGCGTGGCGCGCGCACAAGGTGCCGGTCATCCTGGTCGGCGACGAACCGCGCATGACCGGGGAGCTGCGCAGGCACGGCGCGACGGGCGAGCTCGAGGTGGTGCACGCCGACGACGCCGTCCCGATGGCCGAGCGCGGCCCCGCCGCCACGGCGCTGGCGACCTCCAGTCTCGCGGTCGGCTGCGAGCTGGTCGGCCGGGGCCGCGGCGGGGCGCTGGTGTCCGCGGGATCCACCGGGGCGGTGGTCGCCTGCGCGGTGCGCGGCATCGGCCGGACCGGCGTGCGGCGGCCCGCGCTGGCCGTGGCGCTGCCGTCGCTGCGGGGTGGCGCGAGCGTGCTGGTGGACGCCGGCGCGACAGCCGATCCGAGCCCGGCCATGATGGCCGAGTTCGCGCTGCTGGGCGCCGGGTACGCGCGAGCCGTGCTCGGCCGCCCCGACCCGGTCGTGGGGCTGTTGTCGATCGGGTCGGAGCCGGGCAAGGGCAACCGGCTGACCCGCCAGGCCGGGGAACTGCTCGCCGCTCTGCCGCTGCGCTTCCACGGCAACGTCGAGGGCCATGACGTGCTGGCCGGCACCGTGGACGTGATCGTCACCGACGGGTTCACCGGCAACGTCGTGCTGAAGAACGTCGAGGGGTGCGTACGCACGACGCTGACCATGGTCGCCCAGGCCGGCATCGCCTCCCCGCAACAGCTCGCGGAGGTGGCCCGCCGCTACGACCCGGAGACCCATGGCGGCGCCGCCCTGCTCGGCCTGCGCGGTACCGTCGTCGTCGCGCACGGCTCCTCGACGGCCGCCACGATCGCCCGGGCGTGCGTGGTGGCGTACGCGCTGGCGGGGCCGGGACCGGCGACCGGCATCGAGGCGGCGGCGGAGCGGGCGACATGACCCGCTCAGCGCAGTGGGTCGGCGCCATTCCAGGTTCCTTCGCTGGCGTAGGGGGTGAAGCGGGCGAACAGCTCCTCGGCGTACCAGTCGTGCGCCCGTACCTGCCGGATGACCCGCTGATGGGCCCCGTCCCGGTAGGCGAAGGCGCGCACCGCCTCCTGGTCCCGCCACAGCGAGAACGTCGCCTGCCGGGCCAGCGGCCACTCCCCCATGCCGATCGAGCGCAGGCAGCCGTCCTGCCGCCTGAGCAGGTCGTCGACCGGCGGCACCGACCGGTAGAAGGCGACCAGGCGGCCGGGCCGGATGGACGCCCTGGTGAGCACCGCCACCGGCCCTCTCCCGCCGTCGTGGCGGGCCGCCATGCCGTCGAACGGGTCGCGCCCGGCCCAGGCGCCGCGCGACGCCAACGGGGCCAGCCGCACGTGCCAGCTCTCGTACGCCTCCGCACGCCAGCGGGCGGCGATCGGCGAGGCGCGCAGGAACTCCTCCAGGTCGTCCTCGCCGCGCCAGACCGCGAACAGCGCCCACCGGCGCAGATCGGCTCCCAGCGACATGGAGCGGCCCCGGCCGGTGCCGAGCAGCCGCCAGAACAGCAGCCCGCCGGCGCCCCGCAGCAGCGGCCGGTCGAAGGCCATGTGCTTCATGGCGCCCGCGCTGCCGTACCGGACGAGGTGGAACGAGGCGATGGTCGAGGTGCTCGTGGCGGTCACCGCCGGCTACCTGCTCGGCTCGGTGCCGGTCGCGGTCGTGGTGGCGGGCGGGCACGGCGTCGATCCGCGTGCCGTCGGCGACCGCAACCCGGGGTACTGGAACGTCCAGGAGCAGCTCGGGCGGCGGGCGGCCGTGCCGGTGTTCGCCGGCGACACGCTGAAGGGCACGCTGGCGGCCCTGGCGGGCCTGGTGGTCAGCGGCGGCCACACCACCGGGCTCGGCGTGGTGACGGGTGGGAGCGTGGTGCCGGTGTACCTCGCGGTGGCGGCGGCCATGGCCGGGCACGCGTGGCCGGTCTTCGCCGGCTTCCGTGGCGGCCGCTCGGTCCTCACCTTCGCCGGCGGCGTCGCGGTCATCTGCCCGCCGGCGTTCGTGCTGGCGGTGGCCGTGCTGGTCGTGACGGCGCTGGCGCTGCGTTCGTTCGCCGTGGGGGCGCGCCTGGCGGTGTTCGCGGTGCCGGTGCTGCAACTGCTGTTCGCGCCCGTGGAGGTGGTGGCGGCCACCGGCGGGCTGATGTGCCTCATCGGGCTGCGCTTCTGCCTGGCCGCGCTGGCCGCCCGCCGACGCTGACGCCCTGGTGCGTACGGCCACGCCACGTGCCGCCGCCGTCCGGGTACGTACGGCCACGCCACGTGCGGACGGGTCGGAGCGTGGCCTGGGTCAGCCGGAACGCGGACGCCGGATCGAGCAGCGGCGACAGCAGCACGCCCGCGCCCGGTTCACGGTAGTTGCCCCGCAACGCCCTGGCCAGCAGCAGCCTCATCCCCAGCAGCGCCACGTCCAGCGCGGCCGGACGGCCGGCGGCCAGCCGGAGCACGGGCAGCGCCCCGGTCAGCCAGAGGACGGCCAGGTCGGCCGCCTGCCGGCCGGGCCCGGTCACGTCCCGCAGCGGCAGCGAACGGCCCCACTCCCGCCACAGCTCGCGGACCGAGTCGTGCATGTCCACCTCCAGCAGGCCGCCCGCGTCCAGGAAGCCCACCGTCCAGCCTCGCCCGGCCAGGCAGCGGGCCAGCGCCACATCGTCGGTCATGCGATCACGTACGAGTGCGAACCCCTCCGCTTCGGCCATCCGGGCCCGCCGGAAGGCCATGCACTGGCCGTTGGCGACGACGCGGCGCGGCGGCGGCGGGCTCGGCGGGCCGATGGGCCCGAACCGGTAGACCAGCGTGGCCAGCATGGAAGCGTGCAGGGCCTGCTCCAGCACGCCGTCGCAGACGAACCGCGGACCGGCGCTCACCAGGTCGTACCGCTCCAAGGCGGCCGCCAGAGCGCCGAACAGGCCGGGCGCGGGCCGGGCGTCGGCGTCGAGCGTCACCACGACCTCGCCGGTGGCGGCGGCCGTCCCCTGGTGCAGCGCCCACTGCTTGCCCACCCACCCCGGGGGCAGCGGTCCCGCGGTGACGACCTTGGCGCCCAGCGACGCGGCCACCTGTGCCGTGCCGTCGCGGGATCCGTCGTCGACGACGATCACCTCGGTCACGGCGGGGGCCGCCGGCACGGCCCGCAGGCACGGCCCGATCCTGGCCGCCTCGTCGCGGGCGGGGATCACCACGGAGATCGTCATGCCGGCGTCCAGGCGGGGCCGCAGCCGCGGCAGCCGCCGCCGGCCGCGCGCGAGCCTGGCGACGACGACAGCGGCCGCGACGGCCTGCGCCGCGGTGAGCGGCCTCACCGCGCGCCCCCAGGGAAGTCCCGTGCCACCAGCCCGGCCACGATGCGCGCGCCCAGAGCCACCATCGGCAGCCCGCCGCCCGGGTGCACCGAGCCGCCCACCAGGTACAGGCCGTGGCGCGGCCCCCGGTTGCCCGGGCGCAGGAAGGGCGCCAGCCTGCCCCGGCAGGCGCTGCCGTAGATGGCGCCGCCCCAGGACCCGTAGCGCTCCCGCAGATCGGCCGGGGTGAAGACGTCGACGAAACGCAGCCGGCCCGCCAGGTCGTGACCGCGCTCGGCCAGCCGTTCCAGCACGAGATCCCGGTACGCCCGCACCCCGATCGGCCATCGGCCGGGGTCGCGGGCGGGCACGTTGACCAGCACGGTCCAGTTCTCGGCGCCGCGCGGGGCCTGGGAGGGGTCGTCCACGGCCGAGCAGCCGACGTAGATCGTCGGGTCGCGCGGCGGGCTCCCGCGTTCGAAGATGTCGGCGAACTCCCGCTCGTAGCCGGCCGAGAACAGCACCGAGTGATGCGGCAGCCCCGGCGTGCGCCCCTCCACCCCGGCCAGCAGCAGCAGCGCGGACGACGAGCGTCCCAGCCGCGCGATGCGGCGCAGCCGCCGGCGGTCCGGCAGCAGGCGCGCGTACAGGGCGGCGGCGTCGGTGTTCGCCACCACGACGTCGGAGCGCACGCGCTCCCCGCTCGCCAGCCGTACCCCCGTGACGCGGGAACCGCCGGCCTCGACGGCGGCGACCGGCTCCGACAGGAACACCTGCACACCTGCCGTCTTCAGCAGCAGGGCCAGGTCGTCGGCCAGCCGGGCCAGGCCACCGGGCGTGTACCAGACACCCTGCCCGTGCTCCAGCGCCGGCACGCACCCCAGCGCGGCGGGCGCGAGGTAGGGGCTCGACCCGGCGTAGGTGGCGTAGCGGCCGGTGTACTGGCGCAGGCGGGCGTCACGGAAGTAGCGGCGGGCCAGCCCGTCCAGCGTACGCGCGGGCGCCACGGCCAGCAGGTCGGACAGCCTGGCCTGGCCGGGCGGGCGGATCAGCGGCCCGGCGAACACCGTCCGGTGCGCGGCCCGCAGGCAGCCCCGCGCCCAGCCGTGGAAGGCGCGCCAGCTCGGTCCCTCCCCCGGGGCCAGCCGCTCCACCTCGGCTGCCATCCGTTCCGGGTCCCGCGGCGCGTCCAGCACCGTGCCGTCGGCGAACCGGTAGCGGCACAGCAGCTCCGGTTCGACGAGCTCGCGCCGCAGCCCCAGCTCGCGGAACAGCTCCGGCATGGTGAGCAGCGAAGGCCCGAGGGAGAAGGCGAACCCGTCCCGGCGGTGCTCGGCCAGCTTGCCGCCCAGCCGCGCGGACCGCTCGTACAGCCGGACCTCGTGCCCCTGCCTGGCCAGCAGCAGCGCGCACACCATGCCGCCGACGCCGCCGCCGATCACCGTCACCTCTGCCATGACCGCCTCCAGGCCAGCGCGGCGAACGCGCCCATCGTGATCCCTCCGGTCGCCGCCACCAGCGGGTCGGTGGGCTCGAACACCGCCGCGAAGGCGACCGTCTCCATCACCGCCATGACCGTGTAGAGCGCGAGCAGCCCCCGCCCTGGCCCGGCGTCGCCGCACACGCGTCCGACGACCAGCATGACCAGCGCCGACACCAGCAGCCAGCCCGCGAAGTTGCTCAGCGGGATGCCGCGGTACGAGCCGCCGTCGGCCCACGTCCACATCCCGAGCCGGACCATCTGCGGGTCGAGGAACAGGTCCCACGCGGTCAGCGCGCCCGCGCCCGCGACGGCCCGCGCCCACCTCCCCGCCGGCGCGACGGCGGCCGCCACCGCGTACGCCGCCAGCCCCATGCCGCCCCAGGCCAGCGCCACCACGACGGGGACGCCGCCGACCTGCGGCCACAGCACGTCGCTGTAGCGGTAGACGCCGAACGGGAATCCGGTCAGCACCCCGGCCACCTCGGCCGCGTACCCGGTGAGCACCGCCGCGCCGAACGCGGCCACCGCCCTGGCCGTCCCCCACGTGCCGGCCGCGAAGGCCACGGCACACGCCGCCAGCAGCACCACGATCAGCCCGGTGTACCGCTCCGGCCGCGCGTCCAGCCCGGACGCCACCTGCATGGTCATCATGGCGAGCAGCGACAGCACGCCGAGCGCGCGTGCCGGCCGCAGGGCCGCACCCGTCACCCGTTCGCCTGACGTCTGTTCCACACGCTGTCTTCCGGAGCGGCCGCATTCACGATGCACGTGCCCGGACGCGTGCCAAGCGAGCCTCATGGCCGTGCGAGCTTCAGGGCAAGATTCGCTCCCCCCGCGGTGGGTGTCAGCCGGTCGTGGTGGGGGCGGGCTTTCCCGGGCACGTGGTGGTGCGCCTGCCGGTCTCGAAGTAGGCGACGATCTTCTCGGCACAGCCGGGCACCTGCGGGGCCGAGCCGTGGACGTCGTCGTCGATGGTCACCAGGGTTCCGCCGATGGCCGCGCGCATGGCGCGCGCCCACTCGTACGGTGTCACGGTCTCGTAGCGGTGACCCGACAGCATCAGCGAGCCGCCGGTGGGCCGCACCTTCGGCGTCTTCGCGGGCAACGGCCACCCCGCGCAGCTGTGCACGAAGTTGCCCGTCCGGCCGGTCACCGGATAGTGCTTGAGACGCTGCTGGTAGGCCTTCCAGTTCGGCTGGAACGTGCTCGCGGTCGGATCCTCGTTGCAGTGGAACGCGCGGCCGGCCGTCCTGTCAGTCCCCCCGTCCCCGCCCCCGTCCTTGCCCGGCTTGCCGAACGCCTCCTTGACCGCCGGGGGCGCGGCCTGGCCCTTGGCGTCGGCGAGTTCCTTGAGCACCTGGGCCATCCTGGGCCACTGGCCGCTGGGCCGGCCCGCGGCCCGGGAGATCAGCCCGCCGTCCACGGTGAGGTCGATGTCGGTGAAGGTCAGCGGTTCGGCGTCGTACCGCTTGACCATGTTCTCCACCGCGGAGACCACCTGCCGTTTCGACGTGCCGAGCCCGTAGGTGTCGTCGCGTTCGGCCATCCAGGCGGCCATGCGCTCGAAGTTGCGGTCGACGGCGTCGGTGTGGGTCTTCGTCCAGAAGCCCTTCCAGATGTCGGGCGGGGTCACGCTGTCCAGCCACATCCGGCCCACCCTGGTGGGGTACATGGTCCGCATGACGGCGCCGAGCCACGTGCCCCAGGAGACGCCGAAGAAGTTGATCTTCCGCTCGCCCAGGGCGGCGCGGATCCGGTCGATGTCACGGGCCACGTTGGGGGTGGTGAGCTGCCTGAGGAACGCGGGATCCCGCTGGACGCACTGCTTGCTCCAGGCGACCATGTCGGCGTAGGCCTTCTTGGCGTGCTCCTTGGTGATCGGTCCCGGCGCGGGCGTGCCGCGCGGGATGTCGGGACAGGAGACCTTGGTGCTGCGGTCGATGCCGCGCGGGTCGATCCCTATCAGGTCGTAGCGCTCGTTGAGCGCTTTGGCGCCCCTCATGGCGAGGTTGATGGACATCAGGTAGCCGGAGCCGCCCGGCCCTCCCGGGTTGAGCGCGATGCTGCCCAGGCGGTTCTTCTGGTCGGAGGCCTTCAGCCTGGTCAGGGCCACGGTGATCTGCTTGCCGTCCGGGTCGCCGTAGTCCTGGGGGACGCGGATCGTGCCGCAGTCCGTACGGGCGAGCAGCCGCCTGAACTCGGCGAACTGATCCTCCTTGAGGCCCTGCTTGCGGAGGTCCTCGTCCGAGAATTCCTGACATTTCTGCCAGGTGATGGATGAGGGCTTGGGCTTGGAGTCGGCGGCGGCGGGCACGCCGACCGTGAGGGAGCTCATCAGCAGGGCTCCCGAGAACAGCCCGCGGGCCGCTGTCGCACGGTTCACTGATCGAGGTCCTTTCGGCGGAGGGACGACCTGGCGGGGCCCGCGAAGGCCGCACATGCCGGATCTTCGGCGGTTCCGCTCCTTTATGCACCACCGGCTGTTTCCCCGGCGTTTCCGTCTGCGGGCACGTCAGTCGTCGAGCTCGCGGAGCTCGCGGCGCAGCCGGTGCAACCGCAGCGCCAGCTGCACTTCCAGCGTGTGGTCCGGGCTGTTCCAGTCCATGCCGAGCAGGCGCCTGACCCGGTCGAGGCGCTGGGTGACGGTGTTCGGGTGGATGTGCAGCCGTTTGGCGCTGGCGACCAGGCTCTGCCCGGTGGCGAAGTAGGTTCCGAGCGTCTCCATCAGCGCGGTGGACCGCTGCTCGTCGTGCCGGATGACCGGCCCGAGGGTGCGTTCCACGAAGCGCGCCGCCGACGCGCCGTCGCCGAGCAGCAGTCCGGCGTACCCGAGGTCGTCGGCCGTGGCGGCGGCTCCCACCCGTTCGAGCCGGAGCAGGGCCTGTACGCAGGCCAGCGCCTCCGCGTACGCGCTGGGCAGGTCGGCCGGGTCGTCGACCGGTCCCGCGGCGCCGGCGGTGACCGGCGAGCCCAGCCGCGTGGTCAGCGACCGTGCTATCTGGCGGCCGGTCAGCGACGGGTCGTCGGACGGGACGACCAGGATCGCCTGGCCGTCCCGCACCGTGCTCAGGCCGTCGCGGGCGGCCGCGAGGTCGGACGCCACGGAGGCGAGGCTCTGCCGGTTCTCCGCCCGGATGTGCGCGACGACGACGGCATGCCGCTTCTGGGGCTGGTAGCCGATCCGCAGGGCCCGCTCGGCCAGCGACGAGTACGTGCGCGGGGTGGGCGTGAGGAGGTCGTCCAGCAACTCGCCGCGCACCCTGGCCTCCGCGGCGGCGAGGTTGCGGCTGAACAGCTGGAGCAACGACGCGACGACGGCCGCCCGGGCGAGCAGCCGCCTGTCCAGGTCGCCGACCTCGGACGGTGCGCCCGGCGGCCCCCACACCAGGGTGCCGAGGTTCTCGGTGCCGGCGACGAGGCCGGTGACCCAGTACGTCCCGTCGTGGGCGACGGCGGAGCGGCCCGCGGCCCCGCCCGCGGCGGCGGACATCGCCCGCAGCACCTCATGGGAGGCCCCGGGGGTCCAGGCGACGGGCGTCTCGAACTCGTCGAAGATGGCGAGCACGCCGCCGAGCTGGTCGCCCGCCGCGGCCACGACCTCCTGCACGCCGCCGCCCCGGAGCACGATGGCCATGCTCTGGTCGTGCGCGGCGACCGCCCTTTCCTGGTCGACCGTACGTTGCCGCAGAGCCTCGTTCTCCCGCCGGAGCGCCGCCAGGGTCTGCTCCTGCTCGTGTCTCGACCGCGCCTGCTCGATGGCGGTCGCGGCGAGGGTGGCGAAGGAGCCGAGCAGAGCGATGGCGTCGTGGGAGAACCACCCCGGCGTGCGGTTGGAGGCGAACAGCACCCCGATGACGGCGCTGGTGCGCAGCGGCACGCCGACGATCGACACCTGCCGCTCCGCCCTGACCGAGGTGTCGACCGCCGGGTCGTGCGTCAGCCGTTCGTCGCTGAAGTAGTCGGGCGTCGAGAACGGCGTGCCCGTGGCGGCGACCCTGCCGCCGATGCCGATCCCGAACGGGATCCTGACGTCCTTCCACGCCGAGGAGGTCGCGCCGACCATCACCTGCATGCAGGTCGCCCGGCCCTCGTTGTCGTTGAGGCTGAGGTAGGCCATGTCGCAGCCGAGCAGCCGCTGTGCCTGGCTCACGATCAGGCTGAGGATCGTGTCGGGGTCGCTGCGGTCCTCCGCCAGCTCCTTCGCGCACTCGACCAGCGCACGCTGCTGTTCGTGGCGGCTGCGCCGCTTCTCCAGCGTGTCGCGGAGCTGGAGCGCGAGCGTGTGCTCGGCGTGCAGATCCGCTATCTCGGCGGGTGAGGCGGCGCCGGCCACCGCGTCGTGCAGGACCTCGTCGTAGTGGGGCAGCGGGGCCCCGTCCACGAGAAGCTGGAGGAAACTGCGCCTGTTCACACCCTTGCCCATCGTTGTAGCACTCGCGCTTCCACAATGGGCACTAGTCAAGTCCCGCGGATCGCCAATTACCAGGCTGCTGCGGAGATAGGTGATTTCACGGGGCGCTCACCCATGCAACGGGCAGGCTTTCACGGTCAGGCCGGGGTGTCGACCGACTTCCTGGGCTCGGCGGGCACGTCCGCGGGCGCGTCGGGCGTACGCCGGGAGGCCAGCAGGTGGCGGGCCGTTCCCCAGATGCCACGGCGGAACAGCAGCACGACCACGATGAAGATCGTGCCGGTGATGATCCCGGTCTCGGCGAACCCGGCGGTGGCCAGGAAGTCCTGGAGCTGGACGATCAGAGCCGCGCCGACGGCGCCGCCCCACAGCGTGCCGATCCCGCCGAGGATCACCATCATCACGGCCTGCCCGGAGGTGGTCCAGTAGACGCCTTCGAGCGAGGCGAAGCCGTGGCCGATGGCGAAGACTCCCCCGGCCGTCCCGGCGAGCGCGGCGGACAGGACGAACGCCTGCAGCTTGTAGCGGTCGACCGGGTAGCCGAGGGCGCGGGCCCGGTCCGGGTTGGCGCGGATGGACACCAGCACCCGGCCGAACGGCGAGCGTACGATGCGCCAGGCGACGAACAACCCGGCCAGCACGAACGGCAGGCCCGCGTAGTAGAAGAAGAACGAGTCGGACAGGTCGAGCCCGAACAACTCCCGGGGGATCCCCTGCAGGCCGTTCTCCCCGCCCGTGACGTCCCGCCACTGGTTGGCCACGAAATAGATCATCTGGGCGAAGGCCAGGGTGACCATGGCGAAATAGATGCCGCTGAGCCGTACGGACAGGAATCCGATCGGGAGCGCCAGCAGTGCCGTGAACGCCGCGCCGCCCGCGATCGCGACCGGGAACGGCAGCCCGCTGTGCAGCGCGATCAGGCCCGTGCAGTACGCCGACCCGCCCCAGAACGCGGCGTGCCCGAACGACAGCAGCCCGGTGAAGCCCAGCAGCAGGTCCACCGACGCGGCGAACAGCGCCCAGCAGGCGATGTCGAGCGCCACCGGCGGGTAGATCAGCCAGGGCAGGGCGAAGGCGGCGACGAGCCCGGCCGCCAGGAGCAGCCATCCGCCCCGGCCCGAGCGGGCCAGCCTGGTCAGGATCACCGGAACGCCTCCTCGCGTCCGAACAGCCCGGCCGGGCGCCACAACAGCACGACGGCCATGAGGATGAACACCAGGATCTGGGAGAGCGCCGGCACGTACAGGTTGCCGAGGGCCGACACCAGCCCGACGGCGAAGCCCGCGGCGACCGAGCCGAACACCGAGCCGAGACCGCCGATCACCACGACCGCGAAGACGGTGATGATGAGGTCGGCGCCCATGAGCGGGTTGACCGCCCGCATCGGCGCGGCCAGCACCCCGGCGAACGCGGCCAGCGCGATGCCGAAGCCGAACACCGGGGTCACCCACCGGCCGACGTCGATGCCGAGCGCCCGGGTCAGCTCGGGCCGCTCGGTCGCGGCCCGCACGATCATCCCGACGCGGGTACGGGTGAGCACCAGCCACACCGCGACGCACATCAGCACCGACACGGCCAGCACGAACACCTGGTAGGCGGGGTAGGTGAACAGCCCCAGGTCGACCGTGCCGTCCAGGGCCCGCGGCCTCGGGTACGGCTGCGAGCTCACCCCGTACTCCCGTTTCACCAGGTCCTGCAGGATGAGCGCGAGACCGAAGGTGAACAGGAAGCCGTAGAGCGGGTCGAGCGGCGTCAGCCGCCGGATGAACAGCCGTTCCAGCACGATCCCCGCGACGCCCAGCAGCGGCGGCACCAGCAGCAGGGACACCCAGAAGTTCAGGCCGAACGCGTCGAGCGCGACGAACGCCCCGAAGGCGCCGAGCATGTAGAACGCGCCGTGGGCCAGGTTGACCACGCCGAGCATGCCGAAGATGACGGACAGGCCGAGGGCGAGCAGAGCGTAGAAGGCTCCGCCCACCAGCCCGTTGAACGCCTGCTGGAGCACGCCGGCCGCCTACAGCTTGCAGGCGGGGTCGGGCTGCGGCTGGAACGCCTCCGACGCCGGGATGGTCTTGAGCACCTTCACGTAGTCGTACGGCTCCTTGACCTCGCTGGACGGCTTGACCTGCGACAGGTACGCGTCGTGCAGCAGCAGGTGGTCCTGGGCGCGGATGGTGGCGTTGCGGGCGAACATGTCCTCGATCTTGTGGCCTTCGAGCTGCTTGACCACCTCGTCGGAGTTGTCGGTGCCGCCGCGCTGCACGGCCTCGAGGTACTGCAGGGCGGCCGAATAGTTGGCCGCCATGTTGGCGGTGGGCCGTTTGCCGGTCTTGGCGTGGAACTTGTCGGCCCAGGCGCGGGACTGCTCGTCGGCGTTCCAGTACCACATGTCGGTGTAGCGGGTCCCGGCCAGGGCGTCCGCGCCGAGCGAGTGGATGTCGCTGAGGGCCAGCAGCCCGACCGCGAGCCCGACACCCTTGTCGCGCAGTTTGTACTCGTTGTACTGCTTCACCAGGTTGACCAGGTCACCGCCGGCCTGCATCGTGCCGATCACCTGCGGCTTGGGGTCCAGATTCGGCGCCTTGAGCAGGAACGTGGAGAAGTTGTCGTTGGGGAACGGCGTCGGGTCGGACTCGACCACGGTGCCGCCGGCCGCGTTGATCGCCGTGCTGAAGGTCTTCTGCATGTCCTGCCCGAACGCGTAGTCGGGGTAGACGATGTACCAGTTCTTGGAGCCGTCCTTGGTGACCTCGGTGCCGGTGCCGTGGGCCAGCATGTAGCTGTTGTAGCCGTAGTGGAAGGTGTACTTGTTGCACTGCTTGCCCTCCAGCTCGGTGCTGGCGGCGCCGACGTCGATGAACACCTTCTTCTTGTTCTTGGCGATGGTGGCGACGGCGAACGCGGCCGAGGAGGTCGGCACGTCGAGGATCACGTCGGCCTGCTGCCGGTCGTAGAGCTCCTGCGCCTTGGAGTTGGCGATCTCCGGCTTGTTCTGGTGGTCGGCGTCCTTCACCTCGATGCTCTTGGCCACCGCCTTGTCCCCATATTTCGCCTGATGGTCGGCCACCGCCATCTTGACGGCCTCGATCGTCAGGCGCCCGGAGGTGTCGGCGTAGATGCCCGACTGGTCGTTCAGCACGGCCAGCACCACCTTGCCGTCACTGATCTTCTCGTCACCACCGCCAGGACCGCCTCCGCACCCGGCCAGCAGCAGCCCCGTGGCGGCCAGGCAGCCGCTCCAGCCCGTGACTCTCATTCAGGGTCTCCTCTGTCTCCCAGCGGGGTGGTCGTCAGATTCCGAGGTATTCGAGCAGCTCGTGCTCGCGCTCGCGGACCTGGTCGTTGTCCAGCGACTCGACGATCCGGCCCTCGGCGAGCAGGTAGTGGCGGTCGGCGACGGTGGCGGCGAAGTGCACGTTCTGCTCGATCAGCAGCACGGTCACCCCGGCCGCCTTGACCTCGCGCAGGATCTCGCCGATCTGCTGGACGATCAGCGGCGACAGGCCCTCGGTCGGCTCGTCGCACAACAGCAGCCTGGCGCCCGTCCGCAACACGCGGGCCAGCGCGAGCATCTGCTGCTCGCCGCCCGACAACTTCGTCCCTGGGAAGCGGCGCCGCTCGCGCAGCGGCGGGAACGTCTCGTACACCCGCTTCAGCGACCACGGCTCCCGGCTCCCCTTGGTCACGGGCGGGAGCAGCAGGTTCTCCTCCACCGACAAGGTGGCGTACACGCCCCGGTCGTCGGGGACGAAGCCCAGGCCGCGGCGGGCCCTGCGGTGCGGGGCCAGGCCCGTGATGTCCTCGCCGGACAACGAGATCGTGCCCGCGGTCCTGCCGTACGCGCCGTGCAGCCCCATCAGGCAGCGCAGCAGCGTGGTCTTGCCGGCGCCGTTGCGGCCGACCAGCGTGACGATCTCACCCTCGTCGACCCGCATCGACACCTCGCGCAGGGCCTGCGCCTCGCCGTACCAGGCCGACAGCCCGTCAACGCGCAGCATGAGAGTCTCCGAGGTAGGCGGTGATGACCCGCGGGTCGTGGCGGATCTCGGCGTAGGGGCCTTCGGCCAGCACCTTGCCGTGCTGCAGGACGGTCACCCGGTCGGCGAGGCTGGCCACCACGTTCATGTTGTGCTCGACCAGGACCACGGTGCGGCCCGCACGAATCTTGCGGACGAGCTCGCACGTACGGTCGACGTCCTCCACGCCCATCCCGGCGGTCGGCTCGTCGAGCAGGAGCACCTTGGGATCGAGGGCCAGGGCGAGCGCCAGCTCCAGCGCGCGTTTGCTCCCGTACGGCAGCGAACCCGCCGGGACGTCGCCGTGGCCGGACAACCCGACCTGGTCGAGCAGCTCCTCCGCGCGCTCCGCGAAGCGGGCCAGCGCCCGGTCGGAACGCCAGAACCGCCAGCCGAGACCGGTGGGACTCGCCAGCGCCAGCTCCACGTGCTGGTGCGGGGTCAGCTCGGCGAACAGGCTGGTGATCTGGAACGAGCGCGCCACGCCCAGCCGGGTGATCGCCTCGGGGCTGCGCCCGGCCAACTCCCGGCCGCCCGCCAGCAGCACGCTGCCCGCGGTCGGCTTCAGGAAGCCGGTGAGCAGGTTGAACAGGGTGGTCTTGCCGGCGCCGTTGGGTCCCACCAGCGCGTGCACGCTGCCCTCGGCCACGTCCAGGTCCACGCCGTCCACGGCGAGGAAGCCGCGGAACTCCCTGCTCAGCCCGCGCACCTTCAGGACGGGGACGGATCCGCCCGGGGCGGCACCGTGCCCGCTCCCCACCGGATCTGCTCCCATGCGCCCTCCTCGCGCGTCAGGACGTGACCCGAGTCACGCTCAGGCCGCCGTAACCGTGAACGCTAAGTGGGAGCCGGGCCGGTGGACCAGGTGAGACGGACACACATTCCGGCAGCCCGCTATGAGCTGGCGCACACCCCATGGGGAGACCGCGGGCCGCGTCCGTGTCTCACGCCGGTTGCGGTTCGCTCTCCCGGCTCCTGACCGGTCTCGTCACCTGCTTGGCCACGCAGGAAGGCAGCCCCGCCACGGCACCCGCCGCGCGGCGCTGGTAGTCGCTGGGCGGCACGCCGACCAGCTCGGTGAAGCGGGTGCTGAAGGTGCCCAGCGACGTGCAGCCGACCGCGAAGCAGACCTCGGTGACGCTGAGATCGCCACGGCGCAGCAGCGCCATCGCGCGCTCGATGCGACGCGTCATCAGATAGGCGTACGGGGACTCGCCGTAGGCGAGCCGGAACTGGCGGCTGAGGTGCCCGGCCGACATGTGCGCGTCGCGGGCCAGCGCCTCGACGTTCAGCGGCTGCGCGTAGTCCCTGTCGATGCGGTCGCGGACGCGGCGCAGTCGCGCGAGGTCCTTCAGGCGCGCCGCCGCGGTGAGAGCGCGCCCCCATGCGGGATGGCACATGAGCAAACCCCTTTCGTCGAGCGGCTCAGCGCACCTGCTGGATGCGGACCAGGTTGCCCGCGGGATCGCGGAAGGCGCAGTCGCGGACACCGTACGACTGCTCCGTCGGCTCCTGGACGACCTCGGCGGCGCCGGCCTGCACCTTCTCGAAGACGCCGTCGAGGTCACGGGTGGCCAGCAGGATCCAGCCGTAGGTGCCCTTGGCCATCATCTCGAGGATGGTGCGGCGCTCGTCCTCGGTGATGCCGGGGTCGGCGGCCGGCGGCGCCAGCAGGATGGACGTGCCGGGCTGGCCGGGCGGGCCGACCGTGATCCAGCGCATCTTGCCCTGCCCGACGTCGCTGCGCACCTCGAAGCCGAGAGTGTCGCGGTAGAAGGCCAGGGAGGCCTCCGGGTCGTCGTGCGGAAGAAAGGTCGTGTGAATGGTGACGTCCATGGCGCCACGTTAACCACGGCCGGGCGACCTGCGCTTCTCCAATCCTGACCGGGCGTCCGGCCTCAGGGCGCGGTGCGCAGGCGTACGGGGCCGAACAGGCCCGTGACGCGCTGGCCGGCGAAGACGAAGTGCGTGGGGCTGACCTCGTCGAAATAGGGGGCCAGCGTGCCCAGCACCAGCACCTCGACGACATTGTCGCCGTCGTCCAGCTCGACGTCGAAGACGTACGGCGAGCACACCCTGATCCCGCACGGGCGGCCGTTCACCGTGACCTCCGCCGTGCCCCTGACGCGGCCGAGGTCGAGCTCGCCCGGCCCGGCCTGGGCGGTGACGGTGGCGCGGTAGCGCACGCCGCCGCTGTAGCCGGCCAGGCCGCGCTCCTCCCAGTCGCCGAGCCGCATCCGGCCAGGACCGCAGGTGAAGCGCACGGGGCCGGTGAACGCGGCGCCCGACTGGCGCCCGGGGACCGTGGTCACGCGCAGCTCGCCGCCGTCCACGACGCACTCGACGCCGTCCGCGACGTCCACGGAGACGCCGGTCATGCCCGGGGGCGGGTCGAGGAGGAAACGTTCGGTCCTGGGTCGGGCGCCTGGCGCGGTGAACGCGGCGGCGGGGGCGGAGGGGCGGCCGTCGAGCCAGCCCGCCTCCGGCAGCGGATGCGGGCGGACCCGCGACCACAGGGCTGCGGGGTCACCCTGCTGGCGGCGGCGTACCCGGGGGCGGGGCGTCCAGCCGGGGCCGGAGACGGCCAGGCCGTCGGCCAGCACCCAGCCGTCCGACTCGATCCTGATCGTGTTGTCGCCGGGGCGCAGCAGGCGGGCCACGTCGTAGCGGCGTACGCGCGGGATGTCGGCCTCCGCGTACGGGTCGAAGCCGCCCTGGCGCCCCGCCTCCACACCGTTCACCAGCACCCGGCAGAACGCGGTCGAGGAGACCTGGAGCGGCGACCCGCCTCCCTCCTGGACGTGCACCGTGGTCTCCAGGGGCGTGCCGGCGATCCACTCGGGTCGTGCGGCGTCGCCGGGGTCGTCCACCAGGCAGGCGTAGGCCCGCAGGTCGTGCTCCTCGTCCGGGACGAGCGCCAGCTCCAGCAGGTGGTCGCCGGGCGCGACGGGTGAGAGCGTGACGGCGGCGTAACCGGCGTCGTCGAGCGGCCGCTCCTCGCCGTCGAGCCGGAGGGTCTTGGCGGCGCCCGCGCCGATCGCGAGCCAGACGGGAGCACCCTCCGGCACGGTGAGTACGCTGCGGAAGCGCGCCTCGGCGCCGGCCGCGACCCGGCCGAACGCGAGGAACTCCACCGGCACGTGCCCCTTGGGGCCCAGGGTCTCCCGGTGGACGGGGTCCTTGTGCAGGCCCCGCGACGTCGACCACACCGAGGGCGTCCACGGGCCGTCGCCGACGCGCTGCTCCCCGCGCGGGCCGAACGTCACGTGCACAGGCTCCCCGCCGGGCCTGCGCAACGACCAGCGTTCAACGCAGGCACCGGTGCCACCGCCGACGTCGGCGGCGGACGCGGCGGCGGTTGCCGTGGTGAGACCGAAGTCCGACCAGGTGTCGTCCATGGTCGGGACGAGCTCGACGTCCCACTCGTCCCCGAGGTCCACCTCCACCGGGTACGCGGGCCGCGGCGGCGCCGGCTCGGCGTGCGTGCCGTCGAACACCAGCAGCGCGGCGGGCCCGTCGTCGAACGGCACGACCACCTCCACCGCGTCGCCGTCGCGCGTGTGCGGCAGCGCGACGGGATCGCCGCCGGCGAAGGGCCGGGCCAGCCGCGGCGTCCCCGACACGCCCCTGACGGTGACGCGCATCTCGCGGGCGTACCTGGCGGGGTCGAAGTCGATGTCGGCGTCCAGCCAGCCGAGCTCGACGCCGCGCCGCTCGGGCCGTCCGACGCCGATCCTGCTGGCCATCGGGAAAGTCGCCGTCAGGAACACCAGCGTGGTGTCACCGGCCTCGCGCACCAGCGCGGGCACCGGAGCCTCCACCCGGCGCGGCAGCCCGGCCAGCGCGTCACCCAGGCGGTCCGGGGACGGGACGAAGCGGGCCGCCCCGCCCAGCGGATCCGTGCCGACGGAGACGACCAGCCCGCCGTCCGCGGCGAACGCGGCGAGCCGGGCGGCGACGTCCTCGTCGAGCACGGTGACGGCGGGCAGCACGACGGCCCGGTACGCCTCGCTGGACACGGCGAGCCGCCCGTCCTCGACCGTCGCCCGCCGTACGGAGTCCTCGTCGATGACGTCGGCGTCGAAGCCGAGCCGGTCCAGAACGCCCGGCCTGGTGGCGAACCACGCCATGTCGCCGACGATCTCCCGGTACACCTCCTGCGCCCGCTCGGCCGGAGCCCGTGCCCCCGGACCGGCGGCCTGGACGGTGGCCGTGGGGAGGAGGACGGCGACGTCGCAGGCGTGGCGGCCCTGCGACAGGGCGGCGCACAACCGGGTGACGGCGTCGGCGAAGACCCGGTGGTGCCGCCAGTACGGCTGCCGCCAGTCCGTGGCCGGCGGCGCCCACTCCCACCAGCCGCGCCTGGTCGTGTAGTAGACCGCGTGCGGGTTGTACAGCGTGGCCCCGGCCCGCAGCCACGGCAGCAGCCAGTCGAAGGTCTCCTCCAGCGTGCCGCCCCAGCCGCTGGAGTGGAACGCCTCGATCCAGGTGCGCGGCCGGCCGTAGAGGTGGGCGAGCGAGGCGTGCAGGCGGGCGTCGCCGTGGTGGTCGGATCCGGGCGCGCCGAACCAGCGGTGGGTGCGGGCGTAGTCGGCGTACAGCTCCACCCCGGCCACCGGGTGCCCGGCGCGGGCCGGGTCCTGCTGGTCACAACCGTTGAGCAGCCCGTGCCGCGCGTGCCACTCGCCCAGCGGCCGGAAGAACGCCTCCTCGGCCAGCTCGGCGCGGGTGCGCTGGTACGCCTGCCAGTCCGGATCGGCCGGCGAGAACTCCGCGCCCCGCCTGACGCGGTACTCCTCGGCGAAGCGGGCGGACCAGGTGGGCAGGGTCGGCAGCTCGTCCTGGAACGACCCGGCGATCACCCGGCCGAACCAGTGCCCGGCGCGCCGCTCGAACTCGCCGTGCACCCGGTCGAGCAGCACCGCGCACGCCTCGCGCGACAGGTAGTCGAAGCCGCGCAGCGTGACCGACCCGTCGGGGTTCAGCCACTGCCCGGCGAACGACGGATGTTCCTGGACCAGCCGGGCCTGCAGGTCGGCGCCGGAGAAGCCGAGCTGGTCGTAGAACCACAGGTACGCCCCCAGCTCGTACGCGTCGGCGCACACCTGGTCGAACAACTCCCACCACGGCTCCGACAGGAACGGCGGGTCGTCGGCGTCGGCGCCGAAGGCAGGCCCCGACGGGGCGAGGTTGAGGATGACGAGGTTGTGCACTCCCCCGTCCACCAGGCGTTCCATCTGCATGCGGAGCCGGTCGCGGCGCAGCGGCTCGCCGCTCCACCACCAGATGGCCGCCGGGGAGTACTCCCTGGGAGGCGGGTCGCCGTTCATCCTTTGAGCCCGCTGGCGAAGCCCTTGATGACGTACCGCTGCAGCGCCAGGAAGACCACCACGATCGGCACCGCGCCGAGCACGAGCCCGGCGAAGACGAGGCCGTGCTGGGAGACGTACTGGCCGACGAAGGCGAAGACACTGACCGGGACGGTCTCGTAGCCGGAGCCGCCGAGGTAGACGAGCGGCGTGAAGAAGTCGTTCCAGATGAAGACGGCGTTGAGGATCAGCACGGTGCCGGTGATGGGCCGCAGCAGGGGGAAGACGACGCGGGTGAACGCCGTCAGGTGGGAGGCGCCGTCGATCTGCGCGGCGGCGGCGTACTCGCGGGGCAGGGCCCGGATGAAGCCGGTGTAGAGGAAGACGGTGAACGGCAGCTGGATGCCGGTGTAGAAGAGGATCATCCCGGCGTGCGTGCCGATCAGCCCGAGGTCGTTCACCAGCTCATAGAGCGGGATCATGCCGAGCTGGAAGGGCAGCACGATGCCGAGCAGGAAGAGCACGTAGAGGCCGTAGCCGAGGCGGGTCCGCACCCGGGCCAGGAAATAGGCGGCGAACGAGCCGAGCGCGATGAGCGCGACCAGGCTGGCCACGGTGACGACGGTGCTGTTGACGAGGGACGGGCCGAGGGCGGCGGCCGTCCACGCGGAGCCGTAGTTGTCGAACGTGGGCGGGTCGGGCAGCGCCAGCGGCGAGCGCGAGATCTGCCCGGGGTCCTTCAACGACAGCGAGACCAGGGTGTAGACGGGGAACAGGAACGCCACCGCCACGGCGATCATGACGATTTCCAGCAGGAACGTCTTCCTCACGCGGTCACCTCCCGGCGGCGCAGGTAATAGACCTGGACGAGCGAGACGGCGGCCACGAACAGTGCGAGCACGAGGGCGACCGCGGTGCTGTAGCCGAACTTGCCGAACACGAACGCCTGCTTGTACAGCACGGTCGACAGGGTCTCGGTGGCGTAGCCGGGGCCGCCGTTGGTGGCGGCGAAGACCTGGTCGAAGAGCTTGAGCCCGCCGATCGTGGACAACATCAGGTTGATCGTCACGGCGGGGGCCAGCAGCGGCCAGGTGACGTAGCGGAAACGCTGGAGGGAGCCCGCGCCGTCGATCATGGCGGCCTCGTGCAGCTCCTTGGGCACGCCCTCCAGCCCGGCCAGGAAGATGACCATGGAATATCCGGCGTACTGCCACACGACCATGCCGGCGATCGACCACAACGCCATCGACGGGTCGCCCAGCCAGTCGACGTGCAGGCCGAGCAGCCCGTTGAGGCCGGCGGACGGGTCGGGGTTGTAGATGTACTTCCACAGGAACGCCACCATGACCGGGCTGACCACGACCGGCGCGAAGAAGATCACGCGGAGCAGGGCCCGGCTTCTGAGCTTGGCGTGCACGCCGAGCGCCAGCAGCAGCCCGACGCCGTTCTGCACGGCCACGGTGGCCACGGTCAGCAGCAGCGTGTTGCCGATCGAGCCCATGGCCTGGTCGTCGCCGAGCAACGTGCGGAAGTTGGCCAGGCCGACGAAGGACATGTCCTGGCCGATGCCGCTCCAGTCCGTGAACGCGTACACCACGCCGCTGACCGCCGGGTAGAGCACGACCAGCGCGTAGACCGCGAGCGCGGGCGCGGCGAACAACCACGACGGGGCGGACGCGGTGAAACGGCGGCGGGAGGAACTCGCGGTCACTTCCGGTACGCCTCGTCCATCTTCTTCAGCGCCTCGTCGATGGTCGACTCGCCGGCCAGCAGCTCCTGGACGACGGCGAAGTGCACCGGCTGCACCTCGGCGTTGGGCCAGCGCTGGTCCATGAACGGCACCGCGCGGTCCTTGGTGAACGGCAGGAACGACTCGACGGCCGGGTCGATGGTCGAGGAGTCGTCCTGCGTGAGCGGGATGGCGGAGATCGCCTTGGCCCAGGCGTTGATGTTCTCCTGCTTGCCGAGGAAGTCGATGAACGCCTTGGCCTCCTCGACGTTCCTGCCCTTGGCGGCGGCTCCGAGGCCGACGACGACGCCGGCGGGGATCCACACGGAGCCGGCGTCGTCGGCGCCCGGCACGGGGAACATCGACAGGTCGTCGGGCGAGGAGGCCGCCTTGCGGAAGTCGGGCAGGACGGCGGAGACCTGGACGGCCATGCCCGCCTTGCCGCCGGCCACCATGGAGGTCTGCTGCTCGAACGTGGTGCCGTTGGGGTTGTCGTTGAAGTAGCCGCGTTTCTGCAGCTCCAGGTACATCTCCATGGCGTCCTGCCAGCCGGATCCGGCGAAGGTCGCCTGCCCGGCGAGCTGCTTGTCGTCGAACGTCGGGTCCTTGGCGTAGACGGTCGAGGGCACCAGCGCGTACGTGATGAGCTGGGTGACCCACGGCGTCTGCGCGCCCAGCGCGATCGGCACCACGCCGGCCTTCTTCAGCTTGTCGCAGGCGGCGAGGAACTCGTTCCACGTGGTGGGCGGGGCGTCGATGCCCGCCTTGTCGAAGGCCTTCTTGTTGTAGACGGCGCCGATGACCGACGAGCCGGCGGAGTAGATGTAGGTCTTGCCGTCGAGCTGGAAGGCGGGCTTGAACCCGGCGGGGACGGTCGCCGCCCACGGCTGGGCGGACAGGTCGGCCAGCAGCCCGGCCTCGGCGATCTGGCTCATCGACATCGCGCTGCCGTTGCCGGGGTAGACGACGTGCAGGTCGGGGGCGTTGCCGGCGCCGAGTTGGGTGCGCAGGGAGGTCTGCACCTGGTCGGTGGGAGCGTAGGAGGCGGTGATGCGCACCGCGGGCTTGGCCTTCTGGTAGGCGCCGACGAGTTCGTCCATCGGCGTTTTCTGGTCGGCCACGCCGATGAACTTCAGCTCCGTCGTGGCGCCGCCGCCGGTCGTCGCCGTGGTCTCTGGCCTGGTGGAGCACGCGGTGGCCGTGGCGGCCACGGCCAGGCCGCCCATCATGCGCAGGAACTGCCCGCGGCTCACCCTGGCGTCGTGCAGAAGGCCGGTCATGTCCCGCCCACCTCCATGACCTGGCTGTTAACTTAACAGCCATATTTGTTAAAAGTGATAGATGTGGGGAGGGTACGAGTCGCCCAAGTTGGGTGTCAAGGTTAGGATTCGCAGCCGTCGAAAGGGTGAGAGGGCTCCCGGTGGATTCGCGTCAGCACACCTCAAGCAAGTCCGCCCGGTGGCGGGGCATGGCCGAGCAGATCGTGCGCCAGGGCTCGGCCTCGGTGACGGAGCTCGCCGAGAGCTTCGGCGTCAGCGTGATGACCGTGCACCGCGACCTCGACGAGCTGGAGCGCCAGGGCATGGTGCGCAAGGTCAGAGGCGGGGTCACCGCCCAGGCCAGCAACGTGTGGGAGAGCAACATCGCCTACCGGCTCCAGGCCCACACCGCCGAGAAGGACGCGATCGCCCGGGTGGTGGCGGGGATGATCGAGCCCGGCGGGTCCGTCATGCTCGACGACTCGACGACGGCGCTGGCCGTGGCCCGCCATCTCGGCGACCTGGCGCCGCTGACCGTGGTGACGAACTTCCTCGAGGCGATCAGGCTGCTGGCCGGCAGCCCCGACATCCGGCTCATCGCGCTGGGCGGGGAATACCGTGCCACCCACGACTCCTTCCTCGGCCTGGGCTGCGTCGACGCCGTCGAGGCGGTGAGCGTCGACGTGGTCGTGGTCTCCACCTCCGCCGTCTCCGACGAGTACGCCTTCCACCAGGAGCAGGAGATCGTCCTGGTGAAGCGGGCGATGTTGCGCGCGGGCGCCCGCCGCATCCTGGCGGTCGACGGCTCCAAGCTCGCCCGGGTGGCGCTGCACCGGGTCGCGCCGCTGGACGACTTCGACGCGATCGTCGTCGACTCGGCCGCCCCTGCCGACCTGCTCCAGCGGCTGCGCGACCGGCACGCCAACGTCCAGGTGGCGCAAATATAACGCGATCGCGCGTTATTTATCACTTGAGTCTTGTTAAGAAGTGCGGTTGCTTGTTACAAAGTGAGGGCTTTCACCCCCCAGCTCAGGAAGCGGCATGGATCATCCCTCACGTCGATCCTTCCTCGGCCTCGGCGGCGCCGCGTTCGCCCTGGCCTTCACCACGAACCTGGCCGACCCCTCCACCGCGCAGACGACCACCGTCCGCGGTGACTACCCCTTCAAGCTCGGCGTCGCCTCGGGCGACCCCCTGCCCGACCGGGTCATCCTCTGGACGCGGCTGGCGCCCGAGCCGCTGGAGCCGCTCGGCGGGCTGCCGTACAACAAGATCAGGGTTGACTGGGAGATCGCGGAGGACGAGGCGTTCACCCGGCCCGCCCGCCGCGGCTCCACCTGGGCCACCCCCGAATACGGTCACTCGGTCCACGTGGACGCCAAGGGCCTGCGCCCCGGCCGCGACTACTTCTACCGCTTCCGCGCCGGCGGCGAGATCAGCCCGGTGGGCCGGACCAGGACCGCGCCCGCGCCCGGCGGCGACCCGGAGTCGCTGCGGCTGGCCTTCGCCTCGTGCGCGCTGTGGCAGGACGGCTACTACACCGCCTACCGCCACCTCGCCGACGAGAACCCCGACGTGGTCTTCCACCTGGGCGACTACATCTACGAGTACGGCATCGTGCCGACCGGCGGCAACCGCCGGGTCCCGGTGCCCGAGCAGTACCGCGTGCAGTGCGACACCCTCGACCGCTTCCGCATCCAGTACGGCCTCTACAAGAGCGACCCCGACCTGCAGGCCGCCCACCACCGGGCGCCGTGGATCGTCACCTGGGACGACCACGAGGTGCTCGACAACTGGGCCGGCCCGCACGGCCCCGGCGGCGAGGTGACCGAGCAGGACTACCTGGTGATCCGCGCCAACGCCTTCCGTGCCTTCTGGGAGAACCTGCCCGTCCGCGTGCCCGCCGTGCAGGGCCCGGACGCCCGCATCTACCGCAGGTACACCTTCGGCGACCTGGCCGAGTTCAACGTGCTCGACACCCGTCAATACCGCGACGACCAGGTGTGCGGCGACGGGCAGCAGGTCGACTGCGCCGACCGCCTCGAACCGGCCAGGCAGATGCTCGGCGCCGAGCAGGAGCGGTGGTTACTCGACGGCATGGGCGCCTCCCGCGCCCGGTGGAACGTGCTCGCCCAGCAGATCGCCATGATGCGGCTCGACTTCGACCCGGGCCCCGCCCAGAAGCTCAGCATGGACCTGTGGGACGGCTACAAGGCCGCCAAGGACCGCCTGATCAACGGCATGATCGAGCGCGAGGTCAGCAACCCGGTGGTGCTGACCGGCGACATCCACTACAACCTGGCCGGCGAGCTCAAGCAGAACTTCGACGACCCCTCCTCCCCCACGGCCGGGGTGGAGTTCGTCTGCACCTCCGTCAGCAGCGGCGGCAACGGCAACCCTGACACCGGCCTGCCGCCGGGCGGCACCGACCCGATCAACCCGCACCTGCGCTTCTCCAGCTACCAGCGCGGCTACGTCTCCTGCGAGGTCACCCGCGACCAGTGGCGGGCCGACTTCAAGGTCGTCCCGTACGTCGACCGCCCCGGCGCCCCCGTCTCCACCAGGGCGAGCCTCGTCACGCTCGACGGCGCCCCCGGCCTGCAGGCGCTCTAGGAAGGAACGATCATGCGTCATCTCGCCGCC
This sequence comes from Nonomuraea sp. B1E8, assembly GCF_039871515.1. Taxonomy (NCBI): domain Bacteria; kingdom Bacillati; phylum Actinomycetota; class Actinomycetes; order Streptosporangiales; family Streptosporangiaceae; genus Nonomuraea; species Nonomuraea sp. B1E8. The sequence goes on from NZ_JBDPLS010000001.1 coordinate 1,540,709, forward strand.
GCGCTCACCGTCGCCACCGCCGCCGTCACGCTCACCACGGGAGCCGCCTGGAACCCCGCCACAACCGCCGGGAAGCCCTCCGCGACCGCTGGCAAGCCCTCCGCGACCGCCGGGAAGCCCTCCGCGACCGGTGGTGAGCCCTCCGCCGACCTCACCCCCGTCGCGGGCGCCGACCGGCTCGTCGCCGCGCTCGGCGTGGACCCGGCCTGCCCCGCCAAGATCGAGATCGGCATGCGCAGCGACGCGAGGAAACCCGCGTACGCCACGATGGACGTCGAGATCGACCCGCCGCTGACCGCCTCCCGCACGATGCTGACCAGCTACCTGCCACCCGGGTACGAGCTCGGCGCGAAACTGCTGGTCGCCGTCCCGCCCGAAACCAAGGAGGGCACGTACGAGCTGCGGCTGCGCACCCGCGCCGAGACGCTGGAGGTGCCGGTCGACGTCGTGCCCCTCGACAGGCTCGACAACGGCGGCAACCTCGCGCTGCACCGCCCCGTCACCGCCTCCTCCCAGCACACCAACGCCAACTACCCGCCGTGCAGCGTCGCCGACGGCGACACCTCCTCCAACGGCTGGGCCGGCGGCAACGGCTGGAACGACGCCACCGGCCGGGCCTGGCCCGACACCATCGCGGTCGCGCTGGGCGGGCCGAAGCAGGTCTCCCGCGTCGACCTGTACACCCTCGACACCGAGCGTTACCCGGCATCGCGCAACGGGCTGCGCGACTGGGACGTCCAGGCCCAGGTGGACGGCGAGTGGCGGACGGTCGCGCAGGTGCGCGGCAACACCGCCGGCAACGTGCGCTCGGACTTCGCGCCCGTCACCGCGGACGCCGTCCGCATCGTCGCGCTCGCCTCCAACGGCGCCAACGACTACACGCGCATCATCGAGGTCGAGGTCCGCTGACGACCTCCTCCTATGGCGCCTCGGCGGGGGTGGCGGGCACGACCTGGCACGCCGGCCACCTCGACACGATCCGCGAGCTGCTCGACGGGAAGAAGGGCTGCTACTAGAGGCCGAGGGCCTCGGCCGGCTCGGCGATGATGCGCTGGATGATCATCCCGGCCGCCCCCAGCACCGCCGCGTCCGGGCCGGTCTGCGAGACCACGAGGGCGGGCGGGTCGTCGCGCATGTGCGCCAGCCTGGCCCCCAGCCCGTCGGCCACGGGCCCCTCCAGCCACCGGAACAGCGGCGCGAAGACGCCGCCGAGCACGATCATGCCCGGGTCGAGGAGGTGCACGGCCGAGGTGAGCGCCACGCCGAGGGCGTGCCCGGCCCGCTCGCACGTCTCCAGCGCCCGCGGGTCGCCCGACTCCAGCCGCGACACCAGCGCGGCGACCGAGTCCAGCTCCCCGAGCAGCGTGTCCTGACCGGCGTAGACCTCCAGGCAGCCGCGGCCGCCGCACCGGCACGCGGGCCCGTCGGGCACGACGACGACGTGGCCCAGCTCGCCCGCCAGCCCGAACGTGCCCCTGAACAGGCTGCCGGCCACCACGAGCCCGGCGCCGACGCCGATCTCGCCCGAGACGTAGAGGAAGTCCGTCTCCCGCGCGCCGAACCACAACTCGCCGAGCGCCGCCAGGTTGGCCTCGTTGTCGATGGCGAACGGCAGGTCGACCACGTCGGTCACCCGTACGTCCCGCCAGCCGAGGTGCGGCGCGCTGCGCAGCGTCTCGCCCTCGACGGTGCCGGGCACGGCGAGCGCGGCGCCGATGACCCGCAGCCCGGCCGCCTCGGCCTCGCCGATGGTCTCCTTGGCCAGGTCGCGCAGTTCCTGCAGGATGCGCGCGGGGTCGGAGTTGCGGTTGTCGGCCGGGAGGGTGCGGCGCAGGCGTACGGTGCGGGTGAGGTCGACCACGCAGGCCGCCAGATAGTCGATGTTGATCTCCAGCCCCAGCGTGGCCACCCGGTGGCCGCTCAGGCTCACGGCGACCCCCGGGCGGCCTCGCTCGCCGCCCCTGACGGCGCCGCGTTCGGTCACCACCCCCGCCTCCAGCAGGTCGGCGACGAGGCTGGACACGGTGGTCTTGGTGAGCCCGGTCAGCTCGGCGAGCGCGGCGCGGGTGTGCGGCCCCGACCGGTGGATCTCCCCGAGTACGACGGCCAGGTTCCGGGCACGCATGGAATCATGCCGGACCCCTCTTGACGCCACCATGCTCACCTCCTCAGGATTATGTACAGATTATGGACTAAAGGCCAAAGGACGCACCATGACCGCATTCACGCCCACCCCCGACGACCGCTTCACCTTCGGCCTCTGGACCGTCGGATGGCAGGCCCGCGACCCGTTCGGCGACGCCTCCAGGCCGCCGCTCGACCCGGTCGAGAGCGTGCACCGCCTGGCCGAGCTCGGCGCGCACGGCGTCACCTTCCACGACGACGACCTCCTCGCGGTCGAACCCGACCGGGAGAAGGCCATCGCGGCGTTCAGGAAGGCCCTCGACGAGACCGGCATGAAGGTGCCGATGGCCACCACCAACCTGTTCACGCACCCGGTCTTCAAGGACGGCGCCTTCACCAGCAACGACCGCGACGTGCGGCGCTACGCCCTGCGCAAGGTCATGCGCAACATCGACCTGGCCGCCTCGCTGGGCGCGAAGACGTACGTGTGCTGGGGCGGCCGCGAGGGTGCCGAGTCCGACGCCGCCAAGGACGTCAAGGCGGCCATGGAGCGCTACAAGGAGGGCCTGGACCTGCTCTGCTCGTACGTCCGCGACCGCGGCTACGACCTGCGCTTCGCCCTGGAGCCCAAGCCCAACGAGCCCCGCGGCGACATCCTGCTGCCCACGATCGGCCACGCCCTGGCGCTGATCAACGAGCTGGAGCACCCCGAGATGGTGGGCCTCAACCCCGAGGTCGGCCACGAGCAGATGGCCGGGCTCAACTTCGTGCACGGCATCGCCCAGGCGCTGTGGCACGGCAAGCTGTTCCACATCGACCTCAACGGCCAGCACGGGCCGAAGTACGACCAGGACCTGATCTTCGGCCACGGCGACCTCAAGAGCGCGTTCTTCCTGGTCGACCTGCTGGAGAACGGCGGCTACGACGGCCCCCGGCACTTCGACTACAAGCCGCTGCGCACCGAGGACCGCGAGGACGTGTGGGTCTCGGCGGCGGCGAACATGCGGACCTACCTCATCCTCAAGGAGAAGTCCCGCGCCTACCGGGCCGACCCCGAGGTGCAGGAGGCCCTGCGCGCCTCCCGCGTGGACGAGCTCGCCCAGCCCACCCTCGCGCCCGGCGAGACGTGGGCCGACCTGGCCAAGGACGACTTCGACCCCGAGGCCGCGGCCGAGCGCGGCTTCCACTTCACCCGGCTGAACCAGCTCGCGCTCGAGCACCTCATGGGGGTACGCGGATGACGAGACCCATCAGCGTCCAGCTCTACACCGTCAGGGAGCCGCTGACCGCGGACCGCGACGACGTGCTCCGCCGGATCGCGGAGATCGGCTACACCGCGGTCGAGCCGTACGACCCCACCTCCGACCCCAAGGGTTTCCGCCAGGTCGCCGACGATCTGGGGCTGCGCGTGTCGAGCACGCACGCGGGCGCGCTGCTCCGCCAGGAGCCCGCCGAGGTCTTCGACGCGGTCGCCACGCTCGGCACCGACCTGGTGATCATCCCCGCCGGGATCGCACACGAGGAGTTCACCACCGCCGACGGCATCGCCCGTACGGCCGACCTGCTGAACGGCCTGGCCGAGCAGGCGGCCGGGCACGGGATGCGGGTCGGCTACCACAACCACTGGTGGGAGATCGAGCCGAAGATCGACGGCCGGCACGCCATCGAGGTGCTGGCCGACCGGCTGGCTCCCGGGGTGTTCCTGCAGATCGACACCTACTGGGCGGCGGTGGGCGGCGCCGACGCGCCCGCCCTGCTCGGCCGCCTCGGGGAGCGCGTGATCGCGCTGCACGTCAAGGACGGCCCGGCGGTCAAGGGCGAGCCGCACACCGCGGTCGGCAGGGGTGTCATGCCCGTGCCCGAGATCCTCGCCGCCGCCCCTGACGCCTGGCGCGTCGTCGAGCTCGACGAGTGCGCCACCGACATCTTCGCCGCTCTGGCGGACAGCCACGCCTATCTCACCTCCTTGGAGAGCCTTTGAGCAACGGCCCCGTCGGCGTCGCCCTGGTCGGCGCCGGAGTCATCAGTGGCCAGTACCTCCGCAACCTCACCGCCTTCCCCGACGTCCGCGTGCTCGCCGTCGCGGACCTCGACGCCGACCGGGCCGCGACCGTCGCCCGCGAAAACCGCGTTCCCGTCTCCGGCGACCTCGGCACGGCGCTCGCGCTGCCCGAGGTGGAGATCGTGGTCAACCTCACGGTCCCGTCCGCGCACGCGGCCGTCGCGCTGGAGGCCCTGCGCGCCGGCAAGCACGTGTACGGCGAGAAGCCCTTCGCCATGGACATGGACGAGGGGGCGAAGGTCATGGCCGAGGCCGCCAACCGGGGCCTGCGCCTCGGTTGCGCCCCCGACACCTTCCTGGGCGCCGGGCTCCAGTCGGCCCTGCACGCCCTGCGTTCCGGTCTCATCGGCACGCCGGTCGCCGTCGCGGCGGCCACCCAGAGCCTCGGCCCCGAGTCGTGGCACCCCAACCCCGAGTTCTTCTACCAGCCCGGCGGCGGTCCGCTCTTCGACCTCGGCCCCTACTACCTGACCGCCCTCGTGTCCCTGTTCGGCCCGGTCAAGCAGGTCGCGGCCGGCACCCGCAAGGCCCGCGAGCAGCGCGTCGTCGGGTCAGGGCCCAAGGCGGGCACGGCTTTCCCCGTCGATGTCCCCACCCACGTCAACGCCCTCCTGGACTTCCCCGGCGCCGCCACGGCGACGGCGACGTTCAGCTTCGACTCGCCCATCAACCGCAGGATGATCGAGGTCATCGGCACCGAGGGCGCGCTGTCGCTTCCCGACCCCAACACGTTCGAGGGCCCGCTGCTGGCCCGCGGCCCGCGCGACACGGACTGGCGCGAGCTGCCCGTGTCGGGCACGACGGTGAGCCGCGGCATCGGCGTGCTGGACCTCGCCAGATCGTTGCGCGCGGGCACGCCGCACCGGGCGTCGGGCGAGCTGGCCTACCACGTGCTGGAGCTCATGTCGTCGATCGCGCAGTCGGGCGAGCGTTCGGAGTTCCGTCCCATCTCCTCCACCACGACCGCGCCGGAGCCCCTTCCGGCAGACTGGGATCCGTACGCGGCCACCCTGTCCTGATCCGGCGGCGACCGTGCTCCGGGCGGGACGGAGTACGGTCGCCGAGCCGGCGGACCCGTACGGCATCGCGTTGGCTTCAACCGGCCGGACCCGCAAGAATGGCGCGATGGCGGAAAGTGCCGAGACCGACTGGGTCTCCAGGTTCGCGGACGAGGTGATCTCCGAGGCGGAGCGACGTGCTCCGGGCAAACCGATCGTCTGCGCGTCGGGGTTGAGCCCGTCCGGCCCGATCCACCTGGGCAACTTGCGCGAGGTCATGACCCCCCACCTGGTCGCCGACGAGATCCGCCGGCGCGGCCTCGACTGCGTGCACCTGCTGTCGTGGGACGACTACGACCGCTTCCGCCGGGTCCCCGCGGGCGTCGACCCGTCGTGGGCCGAGCACATCGGCAAGCCGCTGACCTCGGTGCCCGCCCCTCCCGGCAGCGTGCACGCCAACTGGGCCGAGCACTTCAAGGCGCCGATGGCCGAGGCCCTCAAGGAGCTGGGCGTCGACTACCGCGGCATCAGCCAGACGGAGCAGTACACCTCGGGCGCCTACCGCGAGCAGATCCTGCGGGCGGTGCGCGAGCGGGCGGCGATCGACGCCGTGTTGTCGCGCTACCGCTCGAAGCAGGTCGAAGACTATTTTCCGTACAAACCCTACTGTGATCTGTGCGGGCGCGACCTGACGACGGTCACCGCCTACGACGACGAGACCACCGAACTGGCCTACACCTGTGAGTGCGGCTTCGGCGAGACGGTCCGGCTGGCCGAGCACGACCACGGCAAGCTGGTGTGGAAGGTCGACTGGCCGATGCGCTGGGCCCACGAGGGCGTGATCTTCGAGCCGTCCGGGGTCGACCACCACTCTCCCGGCTCCGCCTGGATCGTCGGAGGGCAGATCGTGGGCGAGGTGTTCGGCGGTCGGCAGCCGATCGGCCCCATGTACGCGTTCGTCGGCATCACCGGCATGGCCAAGATGAGCAGTTCCAAGGGCGACGTGCCGACCCCGGCCGACGCTCTGGAGATCATGGAGGCGCCGGTGCTGCGCTGGCTGTACGCCCGCCGCAAGCCCGCACAGTCCTTCAAGATCGCCTTCGACCAGGAGATCCAGCGCCTCTACGACGAGTGGGACGCCCTGGGCCGCAAGGTCTCCGCCGGGCAGGCCCAGCCCGCCGAGCTGGCCGCGTACAGGCGCGCGGTCAGCACCGACGCGGGCCCGCTGCCCGCCACGCCGCACCCGATCCCCTACCGCACGCTGGCCTCCGTCCTCGACATCACGACCGGGCACGCCGGGCAGACCATCCGCATCCTGCGCGACCTCGACGGGGTCGGCTCGCTCGACGACGCCCGCCCGCGCCTGGACAAGGCGCAGAGCTGGGTCGACGACCACCTGCCCGCCGACCTGCGCACCCGCGTGCGCGGGACGCCCGACTATGAGCTGCTCGACTCGCTCGGCCCCGGCGCGCGCGAGTCGTTGCGGCTGCTGGCCGACGGCCTCGACGACTGGTCGATCGAGGGCCTCACCGCGCTGGTGTACGGCGTGCCGAAGGTCCAGGCCGGGCTGCCGGCCGACGCCCAGGCGACACCGGAGCTGAAGGCGGCGCAGCGGGCGTTCTTCGCCCTGCTCTACAAGCTGCTCGTCGGCCGCGAGACCGGCCCCAGGCTGCCCACGCTGCTGATGGCCGTCGGCGCCGACCGGGTGCGCAAGCTCGTCGGCGCATGAGGGGCGTCGTCCTCATCACCGGCATCTCGGCCGCCGGCAAGTCCACCGTGGCGCAGGCCCTGGCCGAGCGGCTGCCGCGCTCCGCCCACGTGCGGGGCGACGCGTTCCGGCGCATGGTGGTCGGCGGCCGCGCCGAGATGACGCCGGAGGAGACGGGCGAGGCGCGACGCCAGCTCCACCTTCGTTACCGCATTGCGGCGAATACTGCGGACATGTATTGCGAAGCGGGATTCACATCAATTGTTCAGGACGTCGTTATTGGCGGGGATTTGGAGCGGTTTACGAAAATGGTCCGTTCTCGACCCCTGCAGGTCGTCGTTCTCGCTCCCGACCCGGCGGCCGTGGAGCGCCGGGAGCGTGCGCGCGGCAAGCGCGGCTACGCGGGCGGATGGACGATAGCCCAGCTGGACGCCGTGTTGCGCGACGAGACGCCGCGCCTCGGCCTGTGGCTCGACACCTCCCGGCAGAGCCCGGAAGAAACCGTGAACGAGATTATCTCTCGGGTCGGAGAGGCTCAAATAGGAGGCGATGGATAAGAACCCTGACCCATGCAAGGAATCGTCAAGTGAGCTGCATGCGAAAGGGGGGATTTTCCTGCCATGAACAACCAGCCTTTCGCCGCCAGCGTCAGCGTCATCGTTCCCGCGATGAACGAGGCCGACAACCTCCCTCACGTGTTCGCCACGCTGCCCGAGTGGATCGACGAGGTGATCCTGGTCGACGGCAACTCGACCGACGACACCGTCGCCGTGGCGCGCGGGCTGCGCCCCGACCTCCGGGTCGTCACGCAGACGCGGCGCGGCAAGGGCAACGCCCTCATCGAGGGTTTCCAGGCCGCACGCGGCGACATCATCGTCATGATCGACGCCGACGGCTCCACCAACGGCCGGGAGATCCGCTCGTTCGTCGCCACGCTCGTCAACGGCGCCGACTTCGCCAAGGGCTCCAGGTACGCCCCCGGTGGCGGCTCGGACGACCTCAGCCCGATCCGCTCGCTCGGCAACAAGGTCCTCACCGGGCTGACGAACCTCCTCTACGGCACCCGCTACACCGACCTCTGCTACGGCTACAACGCCTTCTGGACCCGCCACCTCGACGCCCTCGACCTCGACTGCGACGGCTTCGAGATCGAGACCCTGATGAACGTCCGGGCCGCCCAGGCCGGCCTCGTCATCCGCGAGGTCCCCAGCCACGAGCGCTCCCGCATCCACGGCGAGAGCAACCTGCACGCGCTGCGCGACGGCTGGCGCGTGCTCAGAACGATCCTGCGGGAGCGCGGTCGCGGTAGCGCCGTCACGGCCCAGGCGCAGGTGGCCCTCGCGAAGTGAGCCGGTGGCGCCGGCCGCGTGAATAGTGACATTCTCTGGCAATGCGCTACATAGTGATCGGAGCGGGAGCAGTCGGGGGAACCATCGGGGCCCGCCTCTTCCAGGGCGGCCACGACGTCCTGCTCATCGCGAGAGGCGCTCACCACGACGCGCTCAAACGTGACGGCCTGCGCCTGATCACCCCGGAATCCACCGAAACCCTCGACATCCCCACCGCCGACGGCCCCGTGCCCACCCGCGACGGCGACGTGCTGGTCCTGGCCACCAAAACGCAGGACACCATCGCCGCACTCGACCCGTGGCCGGCCGGCCTGCCCGTGGTCTGCGCCCAGAACGGCGTCGCCAACGAGCGTATGGCCCTGCGGCGGTTCGAGCACGTCTACGGCATGTGCGTGTGGTTGCCCGCCGAACATCTGCAGCCCGGCGTGGTGACCGCGAACGGCCACCCGTACTCCGGCATGTTGCACGTCGGCCGCTATCCACAGGGTGTGGACGAACTCGCCGAGCAGATGGCCACCGACCTCGGCAAGCACGGACTCGTCGGGCGGGCCGTCCCCGACGTGATGCGCTGGAAGCACGGCAAGCTGATCGGCAACCTGGGCAACGCCGTCGAGGCGCTGCTCGGCCGCGTGGACGGACTCGTCGAGGTGGTCACGCGGGCCAGGGTGGAGGCCATGACCGTGCTCGACACGGCCGGCATCGCGTACTCGACGAACGAGGAGGAGGCCGAGGTGCGCGGCCGGCGGGTCGACATCCGCCCGGTCGAGGGCGCCCAGCGCGGCGGCGGGTCGTCGTGGCAGAGCCTGGCCAGGGGCAGCGGCTCGATCGAGGCCGACTATCTCAACGGCGAGATCGTCCTGCTCGGCCGGCTGCACGGCGTGCCCACCCCCGTCAACGAGGTGCTGCGGAGCGAGGCCAACAGGGCCGCCCGCGAGAAGCTGCCGCCCGGCTCGATGCGGCTGGAGACGCTGCGAGCGCTCATCGACGAGCGTTGCGCATCCTGATCCCGCTGAACTCCAGCGTGCTCGCCGTCACCTCGTTCCAGAACGGCCACAGGTCGGCCATCACCCTGAGCTGGATGCCGGCCTCCTCGTGCAGCTCGAACAGGTCGGAGACCGGCTCGGGCGGGCCCAGCGGCACCACGGGAACCGTCGCGACCACGGCGTGCGGCGGATCGCCGATGGGCTTGAAGTCGTCGGCCGGGAGCCGGTAGGCGTAGAGCCGGACGTCCATGATGGCCCGCAGCCAGCCGTACTCGACGGCGTGGACCCGATCGCCGCAGCCCGAGCCGACGATCCGGTCGAGGTCCTCCTGGGTGGTGCGCGGGCCGGCCCAGGCCATCGCCCTGGGGCAGTCGCGGGGGAACCAGTAGTCGGGGCACCGGTCGTGGCCGACCGCCCACACGTAGGGCTCGGTTCGTACGGACGTCGGCGCGACATGCGGCACGAACCGCTCGATGGTCGGGTCCTCGGAGAAGTGCAGCACCTCGCCCGGTCCAGGTCTCATGATGACCATCATGGCGCATATCCCGCCGCCGCCAGGGCAGGGGAAACCCACTCTGACGACAAGGGGTGAGTTTGGGTGATCTTTTTAGGTGTGCTTCTGGTCCTGCTCGCCGGCGCCGCCGCCGCACTGGTCCTCACCGAGGAGAGCGCCAGGTACATCCTGTTCGGATACACCTTCGAGCCCGATCGCCTGGAGATGTTCCTCGCGGGGGCGGCCGTCGCGGCCGTCCTGCTCGCGGGGTTCTGGCTGATCGGCTCGTGGTCCCGCAGGACCGCAAGGCAGCGCCGCAGGCTCCGCAACGCCAAGGCCGAGGCCTCCAGCAAGGTGGCCCGGCTGGAGGACGAGAAACGCGACCTGGAACGCAAGCTCGAACGCGACGGCACCTCCGGTGACCGCCTCGTGTCGCGCGGACCCCAGGACACGCGTCCGTGACGCTGGTCAGGCGTTCGCGCTCTGGCGTGCGGGCAGCAGGTTGCCCTCACGCCAGAGCGCGAACCCCGTGATCAGCGCGCCGAGCCCTTCCCAGAGCCCGACGCCGAAGAACTTGCCCGGCGCCGCGCCCGTCAGCACCAGCGTGGTGAACACCGCGAACGTCACCAGCCGGAACGGCACCGTCCAGCGGAAGAACGGGGTGTAGTTCGCCGAGGCCGCGAAGACGTAGTAGACGCCCATGTTGACCGCCGCCATCGACGAAGCGGCCATGTAGACCAGCGTGTAGTCCCCCGGCGGCCTGGTGTCGAGCACCTCGAAACCCAGCATGACCAGCAGAGTGTCAGGAGAGATCAGACCGAGCAGGCCGAGGGCGAAGGCGAGGAAGCCGAAGACCGCGATGGTCCAGCCCGAAAAAGAACGCGGGAGACGCACAGAAATCCTTCCAAAGGGGGGTGTACTCTGCGAGGCGATCTCATCATGCACCCGGAGGTCGCATGCCCCCCACGCGTGGCCGCCCCATCGCGCTGAAAATCCTCATCCTCCTCCTCGTCCCGTTGTTGTCCCTCGTGGGCCTGTGGGCGTTCGCCGCGGGGCTGACCGGCGGCGACGGCGTCCGGCTGCTGGCGATCAACGACCTGGCGGGCAACCTGGCCATCCCGTCGGAGCAGGTCAACATCCACCTGCAGAAGGAGCGGCTCGTCTCGACGCAGTTCCTGGCCACGGGCAAGGGCGCCGGCAAGGTGGCCCAGCAGCGCAGGTCCACCGACCAGGCCATGGCCACGTTCCGCAGGCTGGCCAGGGCCCAGCAGGACCTGACGCCCGCCATGAGCACGCAGCTCAGCGCGCTGAACGCCAAGCTCGGCGGGCTCACCGACCTCCGGCGCGCCGTCGACGCCGGCACGACCGCGCCGCTCGACATCGTCGAGGGCTACAGCCAGATCGTCGACGCGTCCTTCCGCATGTACGACGCCATGGTGCTGGTGCCCGACATGTCCCTCTACAAGCAGGCCAGGGCGGTCACGATGCTCGGCGAGGCCAAGGACATGTTGTCCAGGGAGCAGGCCGTGATCGCGGTGGTGCTCGCCAAGGGCAAGGTGGAGCCCAGGGAGCGGGGGGCGTTCACGGCCATGGTCGCCACCAGGCGGCTGCTCTACTCCCAGGCGCTCTCCCACCTCGACGACGAGCTGCGCGGCCCATACGAGCGGCTGTCCGCGTCGCCGGTCTACCGGGAGTTCGTCCGCACCGAGGACGCCATCCGCACGCGGACCGCCACCATCGGCCTGCCGCCCACGGCGGCCACCTGGCCCCTCGACGCCCAGAACCTGTGGCAGGCCGTCGAGGACAACCAGAGCGCGGCCGTGCAGGGCATCACCGCCCGGGTCACGCCGACGGCCATCGGCATGCTGGTCAAGCTCGGCGTGGCGGGCGGCGTGGGCCTGATCGCCGTCGTCGCCTCGATCGTGCTCTCGCTGCGCTTCCGCAGGCGCCTGGTGAGCGAGCTGGCCGGGCTCCGCGACGCGGCCACGGAGCTGGCCGAGGTGCGGCTGGCCGAGCTGGTCAGGCGGCTGCGCAAGAACGTCGACCCGCCCACGGCCGAGGAGGTGGCGCCGCTGAAGGTCAGGACCAGCACCTCCGAGGTGAGCGACATCGTCCAGGCGTTCAACGAGGTGCAGTCCACGGCCGTCGAGGCCGCGCTGGGCCAGGCCAAGCTGCGGCACGGCGTCAGCCAGGTCTTCGTCAACCTGGCCAGGCGCAACCAGTCGCTGCTGCACCGGCAGCTGCTGCAGCTCGACAGCATGGAGCGGGCCACCGAGGAGCCGGAGACGCTGGCGGACCTGTTCAAGCTCGACCACCTCACCACCCGCATGCGCCGGCACGCGGAGAGCCTCATCATCCTGTCCGACCAGACGCCGGGGCGCGGCTGGCGCAACCCGGTGCCAGTGCACGACGTGCTGCGCGCGGCCGTCGCGGAGGTCGAGGAGTACGAGCGGGTCGAAGTGCTCCAGCCGCCGCCGGTCTCCCTGCTGGGCTCGGTGGTCACGGACGTGGCCCACCTGGTGGCCGAGCTGGTGGAGAACGCCACTCTCTTCTCGCCGCCGCAGACCAAGGTCGACGTGCGCAGCTCCAGCACCGCGCACGGCCTCATGATCGAGATCGAGGACCGCGGCCTCGGCCTGCCCCGCGTCGAGCTCGACGAGCTCAACGATCGGCTGTCGACGGTGCCGGAGTTCGACCTGGCGCAGAGCGACCGGCTCGGCCTGTTCGTGGTCGGCAGGCTCGCGTCCAGGCACGGCATCAAGGTCACCCTGGCGCCCTCGCCGTACGGCGGGCTGACCGCGATGGTCGCCCTGCCGTCGTCGCTGCTGGCCGACCAGCCGGTGCTCAGCGGCCGGTGACGGGCCCAGTAGTCGGCCCAGTAGTCGGCCCGGCGGCAGGGCCGGTGAGAGAGCCGGTGACAGGCGTCGCGCCGGCCGGTGTCAGGCGCAGGAACGGCTCGCTGAAGTGCGCGGTGGCGAGGATCGCCCGCTCGGCGCGGAGCGCGGCGAGGGTCTCCGCGCGGGTGCGCGCGGCGGCCTCCTGGTCGCCGTCGTAGAGGTAGCGCAGGCGCGGATCGTCCAGCTGCACCGGGTGGAGGACGAGGTCGCCGGTCATGGCCACGTCGCCGGCCCTGGCGATCTGGTGTCCGGGGGTGTGGCCGGGCGCGAGGTGCACGCGCACGCCCGGCGCGACGTCCGCGTCGCCCTCGACGACGTGCAGCTGATCCTTGATCGTGGTGACGACGTCGTCGAGCATCGGGCCGGCGGCGGCGTCGAGCTCGGCCCGCTGGAGCACGTAGCGGGCGTTCTCGAACGCGGGCCTGCCGTCCGCGACCGAGCCCGAGGCGTGGTCGCCGTGCAGGTGGGTCAGGATGACGGTGCCGATGTCGGCGGGCGACACCCCCACGGCGGCGAGCTCTCCGGCCAGCGTGCCGGGGACCGGCGCCCAGGTGGCCGCCGGTGAGTCGATGCCGCCGATGCCGGTGTCGACCAGCGTCAGGCGGCCGGCCGCGTCACGCAGCAGGTAGCAGTGGAAGTGCAGGACCCAGGGCTCGTCGGGCAGGCCTGAGCCGGCGAACATCTCGTCGAGCGGGCGTCGGATGGCGGGGCCCATGGGGCCGACGGCGTCGCAGAGCGGGGTCACGTCGACGCCGGACACGGTGATCGATCGGTGCGGCACCCGGTAAGGCTACGCCCTCTCTCAGGCGGCGACCGGCTCGTGCGGGACGTACTCGTTCTCGACGTCGGCGGCGAAGACGGCGCGGCGGCAGTGGGCGCACCTGTACATGATCGGGCCTTCGTCGAGCTCGTTGTGGCACCGCGGGCAGGTGACGGTCTTCATGATGCTCCCCCAGAGTCTCTCTTCGTCTTCATGGAACCCCCACCGAGTTGCAGGGATCCTGCATGCCACTGGATATGACGCCGCTACGCCGATGGGAGTTGTGTCCTTCGGTACACCGAGCGCGGTAATTTTCCTCGCCCCGCGGTGTCGAGAAGAACATTGTCACGTGTCTACCCGGCGTTCGCCGGTCAAGACACGGGAACGGCCCGGGAATAGTCCAAGCGGGCTAGGCGTTACATGGGCCAGATGGTGTGGTATGTTCCAACTAGCGTCGAGCCCAGGCTCCGCTGATCTTCACCTCACAGCCCTGCCCCGCTTCATGAGGGCCCGGCTTGTGTTCCTTTCTCTGCCCACCCGTTACGGGTTCGGCGCATTCCCCTGAGGGGTCCATCATGTCTGTGCAAACCATTCCGCGGCAGCGTGCCTCCACGTCCGTCCGGCATGTGACCGGCCTTCTGGACGTACGCGACAAATCCGCATTTCTCCGGGCCGGCCATCTGCCGGGACCCGGCGACGTACGCCTCACACCCGACAAGCTCCGCCAGTACGACCTGCGCCCCGGCGACCACGTGACCGCCGCCCTCGCCGGCAACAAGCTGGTCGGCGTCGAGTCCGTCAACGGCGCCGCACAATGGCGGGACCGCCCCCGCTTCGCCGACCTGACGCCGATCCACCCGACAGAACGGCTCAGCATCGAGACAGAGTCGCTCAGCACGCGCGTCATCGACCTGTTCGCCCCCATCGGCAAGGGGCAGCGCGGCCTCATCGTGGCGCCGCCCAAGGCCGGCAAGACCATGGCGATGCAGGCGCTGGCCGCAGGGATCTCCCGCAACCACCCCGAGGTGCACCTCATGGTCCTCCTGGTGGGCGAGCGGCCCGAGGAGGTCACCGAGATGCGCGCCACCATCGACGGCGAGGTCTTCTCCTCCACCTTCGACCATCCCGACCGCGACCACGCCGCCCTCGCCGAGCTGGCCATCGAACGGGCCAAGCGGCTCGTCGAGGCGGGGCGGGACGTGGTGCTGCTGCTCGACTCGCTGACGCGGCTCGGGCGCGCGTACAACAACCTGGCGCCCGGCGGGGGGCGCGTGCTCACCGGCGGCATCGACGCCACCGCTCTCTACCCGCCCAAACGCTTCTTCGGCGCCGCCCGTAACGTCGAGGGCGGCGGCTCCCTCACCATCCTCGCCACCGCGCTGGTGGACACCGGCTCGCGGATGGACAACAGCCTGTACGAGGAGTTCAAGGGCACGGGCAATATGGAGGTGCACCTGACCCGCGAGCTGGCCGAGCGGCGGTTGTTCCCTGCCGTCGACCTGGACGCCTCGGGCACCCGGCGCGAGGAGATCCTGCTGCACCCGCAGGAGCGGCAGGTCATCTGGCGGCTGCGCCGGATGCTCACCACGCAGGAGAAGCAGCAAGGGCTCGAGATGCTCGTCGGCAAGCTCCGCTCCACCCCCTCCAACGCCGCGTTCCTCCTGGAAGCGAGCGCGTGACGTGCGTGCACCAGAATGGGCGCATGCTGGCTGACATCGTCGACTATCTGAGCTGTCCCGTGTGCCGTGCGGGGCTGCGGATCGACGCGGCGACGGTGCGGTGCGCGCAGGGGCACACGTTCGACATGGCCAGGCAGGGATACGTCAGCCTTCTGGTCGGCTCCAGGCCGCCGGGCACCGCCGACACCGCCGCGATGGTGGCCGCGCGGGCCGCTTTCCTGGACGCGGGGCACTATGCCCCCTTGGCCGACGCCGTGGCGCAAACGGTGCGGGCGCACGTCACCCGGCGGGGAGAACTTGAGTCCTCCGCGGAAAAGAGTGACGACGCCGAGCTGAGGGCGTACCGTGGGGCGCAACTGGAGGCCGGTGACGGCCCGGGGCCGGCTGGTCGCGGGCAGGGGCCGGGGATCGTCGAGGGTCGTCGCGCGGAGGGCAGGGCCGCGCCGGTGATCGTCGACGCAGGAGCGGGCACCGGGCACTACCTGGCGGCCACGCTCAACGCGGTGACCGATGGCATCGGGATGGCGTTCGATGTGTCGAAGCACGCTGTGCGCCGGGCGGCGCGGGTGCATCCGAGGGCGGGAGCGTTCGTGGCCGACGTGTGGCGGCCTCTCCCGATCCGGGATGGGGTGGCCGATGTGGTGATCGACGTGTTCGCGCCCAGGAACGGGCCGGAGTTCGGCAGGATTCTGCGGCCCGGCGGCGTCGCGGTGGTCGTCACTCCCGCGAGGGCGCATCTGAGCCCGCTGGTCGAGGAGCTGGGCCTGCTCTCCGTGGACGACGAGAAGGAGCGCAGGGTGGCTCGGAGCCTGGAGGGGCTCGCCGAACGCGAGCGGCGTTCGGTGGGGTTCGAGATGGAGTTGGGGCACGATGACATCGCCCAGGTGATCGGGATGGGCCCAAGCGCATGGCATACCGACGCGACTACGCTCGATGAGCGAATTGCCTCATTTATCTCCCATAATGTCGCGAAAGGACGTCATAAAGTGACGACCCGCGCGGCGTTTCACCTGTCTATCTATGAACCCACTCCCCGATCAAGTCCCGTTCCTTGACGGGCCCGCGTGACCGATGTTACTGATGGGGCATTTAGTCCGAAATTCCCCCACATTTCCTGAGTATTTCCCCGGCACAGGCGCAATACTGGACGACATCCATCGCCCCGAGGCGAAGGACTTCAGGGAGGGAGCGCGCCGGATGAAGGCGGAGGAACGCTGGCAGGCCAGGTTCCGGGCCTCGCGCATGACGCTGCCGTCCTGGGCCCGCCAGGCCCCCAACCGCTCCATCTACCGTTCCAACGCCACCGGCATCTGGCAGGTCTACGCGTGGGACCGCGTGTCGGGCACCACCCGCCAGGTCACCGACCGGCCCAGGGGCGCGGTGTACGCCGCCATCGACCCGACCGGCCAGTGGATCTACTGGTTCGCCGACACCGAGGGCGACGAGTTCGGCTCGTGGTGGCGCCAGCCGTTCAACGGCGGCCCCGACGAGCCGGTCGCGCCCGGCATCCCGCCGGGCCAGCCCGGCGGCATCGCGCTGTCCGCGACGGGCGTCGCGGCGATCAGCCTGGCCAGCGGCGGAGCGTTCCGCATCCACCTGGTACGCGCCGGCGAGCCTGCCACGCTCCTGTACGAGCACCCCGAGGCCAACTGGGTGACCGACATGTCACTCGACGGCTCCCTGATCGCCATCAACCACGGCGAGTACGCCGACTACCGGCACCCGGCGCTGCGCGTCGTCCGCCACAACGGCGACACGGTCGGCGAGCTCTACGACGGCCCCGGCAAGGGGGTCCTCGGCCTCACCTTCGCCCCGGTCCTGGGCGACCGCCGCCTGCTCGCCCTGCACGAGCGCCGCCGGCGCCACGAGCCCCTGGTGTGGGATCCGGTGACCGGCGAGCAGCGCGAGATCTGGCTGAGGGACCCCGGCGACCTGGCGGCCGAGTGGTACGACGACGGCCGCGGCCTGCTCATCCTGCGCGACGACCGCGCCCGCAGCCACCTGCACCGCTACGACCTGGCCGGCGGTGTGCTGAAACCCATCGAGACGCCGCACGGCGTGATCGACGACGCCGCCCCGCGGCCCGGCGGCCATGTCGAATACTCCTGGTCGAGCGCCTCCCACCCGCCGGTCATCCGGTCGAGCAACGATCAGGTCGTGGTCAACTCCAGCGGCCCGCCCGCCCCTCCGAGCGTCCCCGTGGAGGACCTCGACGTCGATGGCGAGGGCGGCCGCATCCACGCGCTGGTCAGCAGGCCCGAGGCCGGCACCTCACCCTACCCGACGATCTTCCTGCTGCACGGCGGGCCGGCGGCACACGACCGCGACGCCTTCTCACCCGAGGTCGCGGCCTGGGTGGACGCCGGGTTCGCGGTGGTGCGGGTCAACTACCGCGGCTCGACCGGCTACGGGTCGGCCTGGCGTGACGCGCTCCGCGGCGACGTCGGGCACACCGAGCTGGCCGACGTGGCCGCCGTGCACCGGTGCGTGGTCGAGCGCGGCATCTCCGACCCCGGCCGGATGGTGCTCGCGGGCTCGGGCTGGGGCGGCTATCTCACGCTGCTCGGCCTCGGCACCCAGCCCGACCTGTGGACGGCCGGCATCGCGGCGGTGCCGCTGGCCTGCCACCAGACGTCGTACGAGGACGAGGCGGAGAGCCTGCGGGCCTACCACCGGGCGCTGTTCGGCGGCTCACCCGACGAGCAGCCGGAGCGGTACGCGGCCAGCTCCCCCATCACCTATGTCGAGCAGGTCCAGAGCCCGCTGCTGATCCTGGCGGGCGAGAACGACGCCCGCTGCCCGATGCGCCAGATCGAGAAGTACGTGGCCAAGCTGGCCGAGCACGGGCGCGATCACGAGGTCTACACCTACGACGCCGCCGCGAGCTCGCTCCTGATCTCGGAGCGCATCACCCAGATCGCGCACCAGCTCGATTTCGCCCGAAAGCACGTCAAACTGCACTAAGCACTGACATGTCGTAAGAACTTGGGCGACTCCGTCGCTTGATCGTCGGGCTTTCCGGCTGCCACCATCACGCCACCGCCGACCCGGAAGGGCGTACTTGGAACACGATCGCCACGTTGTGGTGCCAGCGGACGCGCGCCACGGCCGCCGGCCTGTCGTGCCGGCAGCCGCGCAGCACCAAACCGGCGGCCTGTCGTGCTAGCGGGCGCGCAGCACCACGATCGCCAGGTCGTCGGCGCTCGGCTCGGAGGCGAACTCGGCCGCACCCCTGCGGATGCGCTCGGCCACCGCCCTGGCCGACAGCCCCACGCACTCGGCCAGCAGCTTGGCCAGGCCGCCGTCGTCGTCGAGCAGCCGCCCGCCGGAGCGCCGCTCGGTCACCCCGTCGGTCACCGCCAGCAGCACGTCGCCGTGGTCGAGGCGGATCGTGTCGGCCTCGAACATCACCTCGTGGAAGACCCCCAGCAGCGACTGCGGGGTCGTCACCGCCTCGACCTCACCACTCGGCTTGAGCCGCAGCGCCTCCGGGTGCCCCGCCGACACCAGGCGCAACTCCAGCCCGGTCTCCACCGGCGTGATCTCGCCGTGCAGCAACGTGAGGAACCTGGCCCGCTCGCCCTCCTCGAGGATCGCCTGGTTGAGCCGGCCGAGCACGGCCGCGACGCCGTACCCCTCCCTGGCGAGCAGCCGCAGCGTGTGGCGGGCGAGGCCGGTCACGGCGGCGGCCTCGGGGCCGGTGCCGCAGACGTCGCCGATCGCGAAGCGCCACGACCCGTCGCCCGCCTTGAACAGGTCGTAGAAGTCGCCGCCGACCTCGTTGGCCTCGCCGGCGGGTTCGTAGATGACGCCGTAGTCGAGGCCGGGGACCTCGGGCTCGTTGGGCGGCAGCAGGCTACGCTGGAGCGCGCGGTTGGCGGCCGCCTGCTGGGCGTAGAGCCTGGCGTTGTCCATGGCGAGCGCGGCGCGCCTGCCGATGTCCTCGGCGAACTGGATGACCTCGTCGGGGAAGCGGTCGGGGCGGCCCAGGCACATCATGCCGAGGCTGCGGCCGCGCGCGGTGAGCGGCACCGCGAGGACGTGCGAGTCGTTCACGTGCAACGCGGAGGTGGCCCTGGTGTCGGCGCCGTCGACGTCCATGCCGTCGAGCTGCTCGCGCAGGCCGTCGATCCTGGCCTCGTCGGCGTGCCAGAGGTAGACCAGCCGCAGCGGGCCCACGGCGTTGTCGGAGGTGTAGACGGCGCACCAGCTGGACAACCTCGGCACCACGACCTGGGCGACGATCGCGGGGACCATGTCGGGATCGAGCGTGCCCGCCAGCAGGTCACTCGCGTCGGCCAGGAACCCCAGCCAGTGGGGACCTCTGGAACTTTCCTCCAGCCATTCGGCTGCCACTCTGTCCGCCGAGCCGGGTACCGTGATCCTAGCCCAGTGGACACGGGAATCACCCGCGAAGGTGACTCCCCACTCTTCGACATTCGCGGAAGGAGCCTTTGGATCACTCTGGGAGAGGTTTTGCTGCCGCAACTCGACCTGCACGGCGTCCCCAAAATGCTTCCAAATCACCTCAAACGGCTCGTCGGCGACTTGCTCCGCCAAGTCTCCCGCGACCTGCTCTGCGGTGTGGAGCACGCCACTGGTGGCCCACGCGGTCATCACCTCGCGCGTGAACCTCATCGCAGCGGTCACAGCGGTCCCGCCCGGCGCGAAAGTCGCAGCGAGCACCGCATGGGGAGAAGCAGTCATCCCAACGTGCCTACCACACTTCCCGTTGACTTGGGGTAAATCCAAGGACAGGACTACGAGCTACTCATCGTGACAGACTTGAATCACTCGCCGGAGCACGCCGCGAGTGAAGGAGGCCCCATGACCACGGCCAAAGCCACGCTAACCCCGGAGGAGAGGACGTACACCGAGTCGGATCTCGTTCCCATCCTGGAGACCCTGTTCTCCTGGCGGGACGGCGACTTCCGGCGACGGGTTCCTCATGCCCCTCCCGGGATACTCAGCGAGGTGCGGCTGCTGCTCAACGAAGTGGCCGACCGGCGCGAGCATCTCTCCAACGAGCTCGTACGCGTACGCAAGGAAGTCGTCAAGGAAGGCCGCTTCGGAGAGCGGCTGACCCCCGGTCCCGGCGTCGGCGCCTGGGCGGAGAGCGTCGAGTCGGTCAACATCCTGATCGACGCGCTGGTCAGCCCGGTGAGCGGCGCGGCCGACGTCATCGACGCGGTGGCCAAGGGCGATCTGTCACGACGCATCGACCTCGACCGCACGGCGCGCGGCGAGGTCCGGCGGCTGGGCAAGGCCATCAACGGCATGGTCGACCAGCTCGCGCTGTTCAACACCGAGGTGACGAGGGTCGCGCGCGAGGCGGGCACGGAGGGCCGGCTGGGCGGCTCGGCCAACCTGCGGGGCATGTCGGGCAGCTGGCGCGACCTCACCGAGGCCGTCAACACGATGTCGTCCCGCGTGGCCGCGCAGGTGCGCGACATCGCGGTCGTGACCACCGCGGTGGCCAAGGGCGACCTGAGCCGCAAGGTGACGGTCGACGCCGTGGGCGAGATGTTCGAGCTGAAGAACACCGTCAACACGATGGTCGACCAGCTCTCCGGCTTCGCGGAAGAGGTGACGCGAGTCGCCCGCGAGGTGGGCACCGAGGGCCAGCTCGGCGGCCAGGCGCAGGTGCCCGGCGTGTCGGGGGTCTGGGAAGACCTCACCGACAACGTCAACTTCATGGCCAACAACCTCACCTCCCAGGTGCGCAGCATCGCGACCGTGGCGACGGCGGTGGCGCAGGGCAACCTGTCGAAGAAGATCACCGTTGACGCGCAGGGCGAGATCCTCCAGCTGAAGGACACCCTGAACACCATGGTCGACCAGCTGTCGTCGTTCGCCGACGAGGTCACCCGCGTCGCCCGCGAGGTGGGCACCGAGGGCAAGCTGGGCGGCCGCGCCGAGGTGAAGGGCGTGTCGGGCGTCTGGAAAGACCTCACCGACAACGTCAACTCCATGGCCAACAACCTCACCTACCAGGTGCGCAACATCGCCCAGGTGACCACGGCCGTCGCCAACGGCGACCTCACCCGCAAGATCGACGTCGACGCCCAGGGCGAGATCCTCGAGCTCAAGTCGACCATGAACACGATGGTCGAGCAGTTGTCGTTGTTCGCCTCCGAGGTCACCCGAGTCGCCCGCGAGGTGGGCACGGAAGGCCAGCTCGGCGGCCAGGCGCAGGTGCGCGGCGTGTCCGGGGTCTGGAAGGACCTCACCGACAACGTCAACTCGATGGCCAACAACCTGACCTCGCAGGTGCGCCAGATCGCGGCGGTGTCGTCCGCGGTGGCGCAGGGCAACCTGTCCAGGAAGATCACCGTTGACGCGCAGGGCGAGATCCTCCAGCTGAAGGACACCCTGAACACCATGGTCGACCAGCTGTCGTCGTTCGCCGACGAGGTCACCCGCGTGGCCCGTGAGGTGGGCACGCAGGGGCAGTTGGGCGGCCAGGCCCGGGTGCAGGGCGTGTCGGGCGTCTGGAAAGACCTCACCGACAACGTCAACTTCATGGCCAACAACCTGACCTACCAGGTGCGCAACATCGCCGAGGTGACCACCGCGGTCGCCAACGGCGACCTCACCCGCAAGATCGACGTCGACGCCCAGGGCGAGATCCTCGCGCTGAAGACCACCATCAACCGCATGGTCGACCAGCTGTCGTCGTTCGCCTCCGAGGTCACCCGAGTCGCCCGCGAGGTCGGCTCGGAAGGGCAGCTCGGCGGCCAGGCCCGGGTCGAGGGCGTCGAGGGCACGTGGAAGCGGCTCACCGAGAGCGTCAACGAGCTGGCCGGCAACCTCACCACGCAGGTGCGCGCCATCGCCACCGTGACCAGCGCCGTGGCGCGCGGCGACCTGACCCGCTCGATCGCCGTCGAGGCGCAGGGCGAGCTGGCGGAGCTGAAGGACTACATCAACTCGATGGTGGCCAACCTCCGCGAGACCACCCAGGCCAACCAGGAACAGGACTGGCTCAAGTCCAACCTGGCCCGCATCTCCAGGCTCATGCAGGGCCACCGCGACCTCCTCGAGGTCGCCAAGCTCACGATGAGCGAGCTGACCCCGCTGGTGTCGGCCCGCTACGGCGCCTTCTACAGCATCGACCCCGAGGGCGACCACGAGCTGATGCTGATCGGCGGCTACGGCGTGCGCCCCGACCGGGGGCCGCGCCAGCGCTTCGCGATCGGCCAGGGCATCGTCGGCCAGGCGGCGGCCGAGGGCCGGCACATCATCCTCGACGACGTGCCGCCGGAGTTCATCACCATCGACAGCGGGCTCAGCAGGTCCACGCCCGCGCAGATCGTCGTGCTGCCGATCCTGTTCGAAAACCGGGTGCTCGGCGCGCTGGAGCTGGCCTCGTTCACGCCGTTCGGCGAGGTGCACCTCGACTTCCTGACGCAGCTCGTCGAGACCATCGGCGTCACGATGAACACGATCATCGCCAACTCCCGCACCGAAGACCTGCTGACCGAGTCGCAGCGGCTCACCAGAGAGCTGCAGGAGCGCTCCGACGAGCTGCAGCGCCAGCAGGAGGAGTTGCGCAGGTCCAACGCCGAGCTGGAGGACAAGGCGGCGCTGCTGGCCAAGCAGAACCGCGCGATCGAGATCCAGAACTTCCAGATCGAGCAGGCCCGCCGCACTCTGGAGGAGCGCGCCGAGCAGCTCGCGGTGTCCTCGCGCTACAAGTCCGAGTTCCTCGCCAACATGTCGCACGAGCTGCGCACGCCGCTCAACAGCCTGCTGGTGCTGGCCAAACTGCTGACCGAGAACGCCGAGGGCAACCTGACCTCGCAGCAGGTCGAGTTCGCCCGTACGATCCACAGCGCGGGCTCGGCGCTGCTCCAGCTCATCAACGACATGCTCGACCTGTCGAAGGTCGAGGCGGGCCGGATGGACATCCACCCCATCCAGGTGTCGCTGCCCAAGATGGTCGACCTGCTGGAGGCGGCGTTCGCGCCGCTGGCACAGGACAAGGGGCTGTCGTTCAGCGTCGAGGTCGCGCCCGACGTGCCGCAGGAGCTGCGCGCCGACGAGCAGCGCCTGCAGCAGGTGCTGCGCAACCTGCTCTCCAACGCGGTGAAGTTCACGCCGCGGGGCGAGGTGAAGCTGCGCATCTCCACCCCGCCCACCGGGGTGCAGTTCGACGACGACACCCTGCACGACGCCGACGACCTGCTCGCCTTCCAGGTGATCGACACCGGCATCGGCATCGCCCCCGACAAGCGGGACGTCATCTTCGAGGCGTTCCGGCAGGCCGACGGCACCACGAGCCGCAAATACGGCGGCACGGGCCTGGGCCTGGCCATCTGCCGCGACATCGCCCGGCTGCTCGGCGGCGAGATCCACGTCGACAGCGAGCTCGGCAAGGGCAGCACGTTCACCCTCTACCTGCCGGCCTCCTACACCGGCCCGCTGGCCGTGACCGACGGCGGCGCCGCGCGCAGGCAGCTCATGACCAAGCCGGCGGAGGAGCCCACCGCGCCGGCGCCCGAGCCGCCGATGCCGCTCGACCTGCCGATGCCCGAGCTGGTCGAGACGCCGACCGAGACGCCCGCGCAGTGGCAGGGCGACGATCCGCTCGCCGGCGCGAAGATCCTCATCGTCGACGACGACATCCGCAACGTCTTCGCGCTGACGAGCGTGCTGGAGCGACATGGTTCCACGGTCGTCTACGCTGAAAACGGTCGCGAGGGGATCGAGCAGCTCGAACGGAACGAGGACGTCGCGCTCGTGCTGATGGACATCATGATGCCGGAGATGGACGGCTGGGCAACGACGTCGGCGATCCGGCGCATGCCCCAGTTCGCCGATCTGCCGATCATCGCGCTCACGGCCAAGGTCATGCGCGGCGACCGGGAGAAGAGCATCGCCTCGGGCGCGTCCGACTACGTGCCCAAGCCGGTCGACGTGGACCGCCTGCTCGAACGCCTGCGCGGCTGGCTCAGCCGGGGACGCGGCGCCGCGTCCGACTCACCAGCCGAAGGGTCGTGATCGGTGACAGACCGTGCGAAGATCCTCCTGGTAGATGACCGCGAGGAAAACCTGATCGCCCTCGAGGCCATCCTCAGCTCCCTCGACCTGGTGCCCGTACGCGCCAGGTCCGGCGAGGAAGCTCTCAAGGCGCTGCTCAACACGGAGTTCGCGCTCATCCTGCTCGACGTGCGCATGCCCGGCATGGACGGCTTCGAGACGGCCGCGCACATCAAGCGGCGCGAACGCACCAGGAACATCCCGATCATCTTCCTGACCGTCGTCGACAGCGCCCCCGACTACGCCTTCCGCGGCTACGCGGCGGGCGCGGTCGACTATCTCACCAAACCGTTCGATCCGTGGGTGCTGCGGGCGAAGGTGTCGGTGTTCACCGAGCTGTACAACATGAACAAGCGCCTGGCGGAGCAGGCCTCCTTGCTCAGGGATCGCCTGACCGGCGAGCTGCCGCCCGGCGCCGGCGACCACGCGGCGGTGTTGCCCGAGCTGTCGCGGCGGCTCACGGCCGTGGAGGACGAGCTGGCCAGGGTGCGCGAGCTGGCCCGCAAGTCCCAGGACCCCGCGCTGGCCGCGCCGCTGGCCGACCTGACGGACCGGGTGAACAGCCTGCGCGCGGGCTTCGACGCCCTGTCCTGACGCCAGGGCCCGCACGCTTCCCGGCATGCCGAGGGGTCATTGGCGGGCGCGTTCGAGCGCGTCCCAGAAGCCGCGGCGCAGGGCGTGGCGCACCTCGTCGTGCAGCAGGAAGTCGATCGGCAGCGACGACCCCTGCAGCAACCGCGCCTCCAGGTCGGAAGGCATGCGCGGCTTGCGGGCCAGCACCGCCTCCAGCCAGAGCGCGGGCGCGTCCCGCGCGACCGACTCGCCGAAGTCGTGCCCTTCCCGGTGCGCGGCCTTGACCGCGTCGGACAGCGTGGTGGCGCCGGCCGTCGAGGCCGACGGCGTGATCGGCGCGGGCTGCGGACCGGTGTAGGGGCCGTGCTGCGACTGCTGGTAGCCGCCGCTGGTCGGCGAGGAGAACTGGCTGGTGCCGCCACTCGCCGGCGAGGAGAACTGGCCGGTGCTGGGCTGCTGCGGCTGCGCGGGCGCTGAGGGCGGCGGCGTGGCCGGCTGCTGCGGTTGTGGTTGCGGCTCGGGCTGGTAGTTGGTGTACGTGGGCAGCACCGGAGGCGGGGACGACTGGCCCTGCCCCGACGGCGAGGGCCCGTTGGACGACGGCTGGCTCGCCGCGGTGGAACCGCCGGCGGCGTGACTGCCGGAGTGGCTCCCGGTGGCATGACTTCCCGATGCGTGGCTGCCCGCCGCATGCCCGCCGGTGGCGTGGCCTCCCGACGCATGGCCACCCGTGGCGTGACCGCCCGACGCATTGCCACCCGTGGCGTGACCGCCCGAGGCATGGCCACCCGTGGCGTGACCGCCCGAACCGCCCGTGGCGTGGCCGCCGCCGGCATGGCTGCCGGACGGCGGCGCCTGCGGCAACGAGGGCAGCGACGGCGAGGAGCTCTGCCCGGGCGGCAGCGAGTGGGTGGCCTGCCCGTTGCTGATCGGCTGGTGGTGCCCGTTGGCCGCCTCGGCGGCGCCGCTGACCAGGCTGACGTACGGCCGCAGGTGGACGGCGCCCAGCTCGACCAGGTCGTCACACTCCTGCCGCAGCGAGCGCGACACGGCCCAGCTGCCTTCGACCGCGATGTGGATGACGCTCACCCTGATGCCGAGATCCTGGGCGTCGCACACGACCTGCGTGAGGTCCTCGTCGCCGCTCAGGACCACGGCGTCGCAGATGGCGTTGTTGCGGGCGAGGGTCATGAGATCGCGATGCACCTGGGCGTCCACGCCCTCGCGCCGGCCCGGCCGGATGCGGGACAGCCTGAGCTTGAGACCCGGTATGTCGGCCAGCGCGTCGTGCTCCGGTGTACGGCGGCCTTCGACGGTCGCTTCGTACCAGTAGCACCGCAGCAGCGGCAGGCCGGTGCGCTCGCGTGACAGGCCGGTCATCAGCTGGAGCAGACCCGGATAATCCCAGGAAACCGCTTCACGATGACGCGTGCCGTGCACGGCCATCGCGCCATCAGCCAGCAGATAGCCGGCGTCCACGAACAGCGCACAGCGATCCACTGACACCGCCCCTTTCCTGGTGGTCCGACCTTGCTGGCTCTGCACCGTCAGAGACCGGACTCGGCGGCCCTCTCTCAGGGTAATGAAAGCGGGTGATCGTGCGAAGGTTAATCTCGACGATTCGCCCCTCAGCCGCCATCGCGCCGGACCACTCAGGCCGACGGTACCATTTTGTCCTGATTATGGTCACGACCGTGCTCGCACGCTTATGGCCGCGGCTCCGAACAGCACGGCGTCCTTGCCCGTCGCGATCGTCAGCCAGGGATCCGCTCCGAGCTCGGCGCTGACCGTGTCGACGTCGACGCCGAACGTCATCTCCGCCACACCACCCGACGACCCGTCGAAGACGTTCGCGAGATCGCGGTCGCCGCCCGCCGGCCGCAGCGCGCCGGACCCGAGCGAGACCTTGTCACCCTCCAGATCGGCGTCGCCCTCCCACGTCACCAGCGCGGCCCTCGCGGGGGTGGCGGCGGGGCGCAGCCCACCCAGCGGGAGGCGCACCCGGCGGACGGGCCCGCCGACCACGGTGGCCGCGTCGAGCACCATGGCCTGGCTGTACGGCTGCGCCGGATCGGTCACGACCAGCACGAGGCTCCAGCCCGCGTGGCGCGAGGCCCCTTCCTCCATGGGAGCGTCGGCCGCCCACCACACGCCGGTCCTGCGCGCCCCCGCCGCCAGCCCTGTGACGTCGGCGAACGCGTGGTAGGCCGGGCCCTGAGGCAGCTCGCGCACGGCCACGTGGCTGGGCCGGATCGTCGCATATTTGCGCCGCCCCGGCGGCCTGAACTTGATGGGCCCGGTGCTCGCGCCACCGGCCGACCAGTAGAGCCCGGCCCACACGACCCTGCCGCCCTCCGGCAACGACAACCTCGCCCCGCTGGAGGCGCCGGTGCCGAGGGTGTCGTCCCGGTCCACCGCGACCATCGGCCAGAGGTCGTTGTCGCGCCTGCCGCCCTCGCGACGCCGGGCCTGCTCGCAGCCGGGGCTCTCCTCGTGGCAGCTCAGAAGCGCGTTGCCCACCGCCCTGACCGTCACCTTCCCGTCGGCGGCGAACCTGGCCGGCGCGCCCGTCGCGCGCACCCCCTTGCCGGCCCGCGTTCTGACCCGCAGCGGGCCCGCGTCGACCCGCGCGGCGGGGCCCGTGCTCAGCGGAGCCCGTTGGGCCACCGTCACCCGCAGGAAGACGGCCGTCGCCCGCCCTGCCCCCAGCGGCTGCCTGGTGCAGCGGGCGCCGCCCACCGAGGGACGGCATTCCCAGCCGTCCGCGGGCCCCACGACGGCCGGAAGTCCACGGCGCGGGGGCGGCATGAGCGTCACACCCGGCGGCAGGGTCACGTACGCCGTCAGCTTCTCGCTCGGCCGCCCTCCGTAGTTGCGCAGCCGCAGGCCGACGATGCCGGGTTGGGCGCGTACGAGTGTGCCGAGCACGTCGATGGTGGCGCGTAGCCGCGCCTGGCCCGCGGGCTCCTGCTCCACAGGGGGTGGCGGCACCCGTTCTGGCTCCCCGCCCCGCCGCGGCGCCTGATCGGGGTTCTCCTGCGGCGGCATCCGCTCGGGGTCGTCGCCGTGCGGCGGCACGCGCACCGCGTGTACGGGCTCCGACGGCTGTGCGGCCACCGTCGCGGTCGCCGGTGTGCCGTCGGGCGCCCTGCCGGAGGTCTGCCACAACGACGCCGCCGCGGCCACTGTGAGGGCCACGCCGGCGGCCAGCACGACGGGCTGCCGACGGCGTGCCCGCCAGAGCCGCCGGACCGCGAGGGGCGGCCCGCTCTCGGCAGCGTCGGGCCTGGCCAGCGCCGCCGCGTACCTGCCGAACATGGGCCCCGCGATCAACGGCCCCACCAGCACCCGCAGCCCGCGGTTGACGTCGGTGAGCTCCAGGATCACCCCGTGGCACTCCTCGCAGCCGTCCACGTGCCGCTCGACTGCCCTCGCCTCGCGCCTGGCCAGCCCTCCCCTGACGTAGGCGCCCATCTTGCCGAGCACGGGCCGGCAGTCGTGCGGCGGCGCGGCGCCGAGGTGCATCTGCAGGTACGCGCGCCGCAGCCCCTCCCTGGCCCGGTACGCCAGCGCGGCCACGCCGTTGGCCGACAACCCGAGCAGCGGAGCCACCGCGGCCGGCTTGCATTTCTCCACCTGCGTGTGCCAGAGCACCGCTCGCCAGCGCTCGGGCAGCGACAGGTACGCCCTGGCGATCAGGGACCGTTCCAGCCCGGCGAGCGCGGGATCGACGAACGACACCGCCGGGTCGTACTCCTCGACCTCGCCCGCCTGGCGGCCCGCCAGCTTGGAACGGTCGTGGACCGTGCGCCGCACCACGGTCAGCAGGTAGGTGCGGAAGCCGGACTCCGGCCCGCCGCCCCTGCCCACGAGATCGAGGATCTTGGTGAACGCCTCGGTGACGACGTCCTCGGCCTCGGCGCGCCGGACGAGCTGCCGGGCCATGGCGCGGGCCGCGGCCACGTGCCGCTCGTAGAGCCGCCCGTAGGCGGTGGCATCGCCCTGTCGGGCGGCCTGTAGCAGGCTTGCATCGCTTTGCGGCAATTCGACACCCATGATCGGCTCCACGATTACGAAGGGTTGCCCCGCGCATACATTCCGCATTACCTGTCACGGCTAAACCGGGTGCGGGGAGGCGATCACGAGCGGGCCATAAGCTTGGGCGCATGACGGATCGCGACAACCTGCTGGCCGAGATCAAGAGCAAGGCCATCGTCCACGGCAAGGTCACGCTCTCCTCCGGCAAGGAGGCCGACTTCTACCTCGACCTGCGGCGCATCACGCTCGACGGGGTGGCCGCGCCGCTCGTCGGCAGGGTGATGCTCGACCTGACCGCCGACCTGGAATACGACGCGGTGGGCGGCCTCACGCTGGGCGCCGACCCGGTGGCGGGCGCGATGATGCACGCGGCGGCGGCGCGCGGGCGCACGCTCGACGCGTTCGTGGTGCGCAAGGCGCAGAAGGCGCACGGCATGCAGCGCAGGATCGAAGGGCCGGAGGTGAAGGGGCGGCGCGTGCTGGCCGTCGAGGACACCTCGACGACGGGCGCCTCGCCGCTGACGGCCGTGGAGGCGCTGCGGGAGGCCGGGGCCGAGGTCGTGGCGGTGGCGACGATCGTCGACAGGGGCGCCACGGAGCGCGTCACCCGTGAGGGCCTCGACTACCGCACCGCCTACACGCTCGACGACCTGGGGCTCTAAGAGCCGGGCTCGCGGACGGTGAACCCCTCTCTCTTTCCGCTCTCGCCCTGCTCGCGCGGCTTGCCGTTCTCGGTGACCCGCACCGTGCCCGCGTCGCTGAGCACCACGTCGAGCTCGGGCTCGAAGTAGTTGAGCTCCTCGCCCCTGGCCATCTCGTGGTGGTAGAGCACGTCACCGCCCGGCACGCGTACGGTGACCAGGGGGCAGGTCTCAGCCAGGCACTCGATGCGCACGGTCGGCACCCGCGCGGTGGCGTCGGAGGCCGGGACGGTGCCGAGGCCGGTGGCCGGAGCGGAGGCGCGCTCGCGTTCAGGGGCCTGCCCGCCCGGCGACACGAGCAGCGCGCGACCGCCGATGACCAGCAGTGTCACCACGGCTCCCGCCGCCAGGACGATGAGGGCTGATCGGGCCATGCCCATCGGATCTGACCTGTGGCGTCCCACAGGGGGAGCGTACAGCGGTTGATCCGCCGTCGCGGCTAGCGCCGGCCGTTGGTCACCCGGTGCCTGCCGCCGGGGACGGCGGCGACCTTCTCACCCCTGCGCTTCTTGATCACCTCGACGATGATCGGGATGATCGAGATGAACACGATGAGGAAGACGCCGGGCAGGATGTACTTGTCGATCTGCTTGGGATCGACCTCTCTGCCGAGGGCGTTGCCGAGCAGGATGAGCCCTTCGGTCCAGACGATGCCACCGATGACGTTCCAGACGAGGAAACGTTTGGCCGGCATCTCCAGCACGCCCGCCACCGGATTCATGAACGTGCGGACGATCGGCACGAACCTCGCCAGCACCACCGCCTTCGCGGGGCCGAACTTCTCGAAGAACTCCTCGGCCCGCAGCACGTGCTCGCGCTTGAACAACCGTGAATCCGGCTTGTCGAACATCCTGCGGCCGAACCGGGCCCCCAGGAAATGCCCGAGCTGGGCGCCCGCGATCGCGCACAGCGGCGTGCCGATCAGCAGCACGGGCAGCGAAAGCGGGGTGATGCCCATTCCCTGGGCCACCGCCGCCGAACTGAAAATTCCCGCCGCCACCAGCAGCGAGTCGCCTGGCAGGAAGAACCCGAGCAGCAAACCGGTTTCGGCGAAGATGATCGCCAGAACGCCGACCGTGGCGAAAGCGCCGAGAATCGTCAGCCACCACGTCGGGTCCAGGAGGTTCCAAAGCCAGTCCACCAGGAGAGCCTACCTGTACTGGAGAGGCGCCAGATGACCAATGAGGTCGCGTTGTCTCTACCACGCGGGGTAGGGAGCCGGGATACTGGGCTCGCGCGAAGCCGTTTACTTCTCAGGGAGATGAATCATGCCTATAGCGACTCCAGAGGTCTACGCTGAGATGCTCGACCGGGCGAAGGCCGGCGGATTCGCCTACCCGGCGATCAACGTGACCTCATCGCAGACGCTGAACGCCGCCCTGCGGGGCTTCGCCGAGGCCGAGAGCGACGGCATCGTGCAGGTCTCCACCGGCGGCGCCGACTTCCTGTCGGGCACCACGGTGAAGGACATGGTCACGGGCGCGACGGCGCTGGCCGAATACGCCAGGGTGGTGGCCGCCAACTATCCGGTCACGGTGGCGCTGCACACCGACCACTGCCCGAAGGACAAGCTCGACGGCTTCATGAGGCCGCTGATCGACATCTCGCTGGAGCGGGTGTCCAAGGGCCTCGACCCGCTGTTCCAGTCGCACATGTGGGACGGCTCGGCCGTGCCCCTCGAGGAGAACCTCGACATCGCCAAGGAGCTCCTGGAGAAGTGCGCCAAGGCGCGGATCATCATGGAGATGGAGATCGGCGTCGTCGGCGGCGAGGAGGACGGCGTCGTCGGCGAGATCAACGAGAAGCTCTACACGACCGCCGGCGACGCGCTGGCCACCGCCGAGGCCGTGGGCATCGGCGACAGGGGCCGCTACATGCTGGCCGCCACGTTCGGCAACGTGCACGGCGTCTACAAGCCCGGCCACGTCAAGCTGCGCCCGAGCGTGCTGAAGGAGATCCAGGACGCGGTCGGCGCGAAGTTCGGCAAGGACAAGCCGTTCGACCTGGTCTTCCACGGCGGCTCCGGCTCGCTGCTCGAGGAGATCCACGAGGCCATCTCGTACGGCGTGGTGAAGATGAACGTCGACACCGACACGCAATACGCCTTCACCAGGCCGATCGCGGACCACATGTTCCGCAACTACGACGGGGTGCTCAAGGTCGACGGCGACGTGGGCAACAAGAAGACCTACGACCCGCGCTCCTACGGCAAGGCCGCCGAGGCCGGGATGGCCGCGCGCATCGTGGAGGCGTGCCAGAGCCTGAAGAGCGCCGGGACAAAGATCTCCTAGCCACTTCGGCGGCCCGGCGGGTATGACTTGTCCTATGGATAACCTTCTCGCCGGGCCGCCCCCGACTCACCTGCCGGACCTGCCCGAGGCCAGGGAGGCGCTCGAATCCGGGGCCAAGGCCTCCGATGTGGCCGCCCGCTTCCCCGCCTTCCCCGCGGCCTGGGCTTCGCTCGCGGAAGAGGCCTTCGCCCAAGGGCACGCCGTCACCTCCTACGCATTCGCCCGCACGGGCTACCACCGCGGGCTCGACCAGTTGCGCCGTAACGGCTGGAAGGGCCACGGGCCCGTTCCTTGGGAGCACGAGCCCAACCGCGGCTTCCTGCGCTGCCTCTACGCGCTGTCCAGGGCCGCTCAGGCGATCGGCGAGAAGGACGAAGCCGAGCGGTGCCTGCAGTTCCTCAAGGACAGCACGGAAACGGGTTACGACGCGCTGACCCAGAGCTAGCCCTTGGGACGAATAACCACGTTCGGGTAGTCTCTCCACGCAAGAGCCCCTGTCGCGCTTGCGCCAGGGGTTTCGTTTTGTGCTCGGGAGACTGAACCATGCCGGCTGCCGTACTCGTTGGTGCCCAGTGGGGCGATGAGGGCAAGGGCAAGGCCACCGATCTGCTCGGTGGCGACGTCGACTACGTCGTCCGTTATCAGGGTGGCAACAACGCGGGTCACACCGTGGTCATCGGAGACCAGAAATACGCGCTGCACCTGCTACCCACGGGGATCCTGTCGCCCGAGGTGGTGCCGGTCATCGGCAACGGCGTGGTCATCGACCCAGGCGTGCTGCTGGGCGAGATCGACGGGCTGGCCGAGCGGGGCATCTCCGCGGAGCGGCTGCTCATCTCGTCCAACGCGCACCTGATCATGCCGCACCACAAGGCGCTCGACAAGGTCACCGAGCGCTACCTCGGCAAGGCCAGGATCGGCACCACGGGGCGCGGCATCGGGCCCGCGTACGGCGACAAGGTCGCCCGCATGGGGGTGCGCGTCCAGGACCTGCTCGACCCCGGCATCCTGGCGAAGAAGATCGAGGTCGCCCTGACCGAGAAGAACCAGGTGCTGACCAAGGTCTACAACCGGCGCGGGATCGACCCGGCGGCGGTCGTGGAGGAATATCTCGCCTTCGCGGAGCGCCTCAAGCCGCACATCGCCGACACCTCGCTGGTGCTCTCCAAGGCGCTGGACGACGGCAAGTTCGTGCTGCTGGAGGGCGGGCAGGGCACGCTGCTCGACCTCGACCACGGCACCTACCCGTTCGTCACGTCGTCGTCGCCCACCTCGGGAGGCGCGTGCGCCGGTGCCGGCATCCCGCCCAACCGCCTCACGAAGATCATCGGGATCCTCAAGGCGTACACCACCCGCGTCGGCTCCGGGCCGTTCCCGACGGAGCTCACCGACGACATGGGCGAGTGGCTGCGCCAGACCGGCGGCGAGTTCGGCGTCACGACCGGCCGCAACCGCCGCTGCGGCTGGTTCGACGCGGTGATCGCCCGGTACGCCACCCGCATCAACGGGATCACCGACTACTTCCTCACCAAGCTGGACGTCCTGTCCGGGCTGGAGCGCGTCCCGGTGTGCGTGGCGTACGACGTGGACGGGGTGCGGCACGACGAGATCCCCATGACGCAGACCGACTTCCACCACGCCAAGCCCATCTACGAGGAGTTCCCCGGCTGGCAGGAGGACATCACGGGGGCCAAGGTCTTCGAGGACCTGCCGCCGAACGCCCAGGCGTACGTCAGGGCGCTGGAGGAGATGAGCGGCGCCCCGATCTCCGCCATCGGCGTCGGCCCCGGCCGCGACCAGACCGTCGTGGTCAGACCGCTCGTCTAACCGCTCCTGCGGCTCGCCGGAAGCGTTATGCCATCCGCTTACGAGTGACGACGGTGGTGTCCGTCCGCAGGGTGTCAGCTTACGGGCCGGTGAGGACCACGGCGGTCATCGGGGTGTGGAGGGTCCAGCCGAGGGTTTCGTACAGGGCCCGGCCCTCTGCCGTGGCCACCAGGATGCCCTGCCGCGCGCCCGCCGAGGCGGCGGCGGAGGCAAGGGTGCGCATGATGACGGTGCCGAGGCCGCGGCGGCGGTGGCGGGCGGCCGTCTCCACCTGGTCCACGACGGCCGTGCTGCCCGCCGGCGCGAACTGGCCCCTGGCGGCGACCTCGCCGGCGTTCGTCAGTACGCGGGCCACCGTGACACCGGCCCTGGTCGTGACGGCCTGCGTGTAGCCGGTGGGGGCGGCGGGCGGAGGCGTGCGGGGCAGGCGGGTCGTGGTCATCATGAACTCGGGCTCCTCGACGCGCCAGGCGGCCGGGAGGTAGGGGACGACGGCCTCGGCGGGCGCGCAGAGTTTGAGCCAGGTGCCGGGGGTCGTGATCCTGCTGGTCAGCTGGTGGAGGATCTCGGGGGTGGGGGCGGCGACGATGTGGCGGGCCACGTGTCCGGGGAGGCCGACGTCGACTCTCCACCCCCACGGTTGGGGTACGGGCCGAGGGGCTCTGCGGGAGATCACCCATCCGTCGACCCATGCCCAGACTGTTGCGGAATGGACCTTTTTGAGAACCTCCGTCATGCAATCCAGCCTATTGTCTGAGGTCTAGTCATCGACCGGGCGTAGCAGGATAAAAAGGACACGGCGTGGCACTGTCTCGTCGCACGCCCGGCCCGGTAGGGTCCGGGTTGTGCGCGTTGAGATTCATGGTCACCGGGGTGCTCGCGGCCTCTGGCCGGAAAACACCCTGCCGGGGATGAGCCGCACGATGGAGCTGGGCGTGCACGCGCTCGAGCTCGACGTCGCGCTCACCGCAGATCGACGCCTCGTGCTCACGCACGACCTCACCGTCTCCGCCGTCACCAGCGCCGACAGGCGGCCCATCCGCGCCGGCGACCCGCTCTTCCCCTATGTCGGCAGGCCGATCAACGCGCTCACCCTCGCGCAGTTGCGCACGCTCGACGTGGGCGTGCGGCTGCCGCGCCATCCCGACGATCCCTTCGCGCTGACCCAGGTGCCGATGCCCGAGACCCGGATGCCGACGCTCGGCGCGGTGCTGGGCCTGGTCAACGCCTACGACGCCGAGAGCGTACGCCTGCACGTCGAGCTGAAGTCCGACCCGACCAGGCCCGAGCTGACGCCCGACCCCGAGGCCTTCACCGAGCTGGTCGTGGAGGAGCTCGACCGGCACGGACGGCTGGACAACGTCGCCGTCCTCAGCTTCGACTGGCGGATCATCCGCCACGCCGCCGGGCTCGCCCCGGGCACGCGCAGGTTCGCGCTGATCGAGCCCGACACCCTGCACTGGCACGACGACCTGGGCGACGACGTGCCCGCCGCCGCGCGCGAGGCCGGGGCGACCACGCTCTCGCCCAAGCACCCCATGGTCGACGAGGCCCTGATGGCGCAGGCGGGGGCGGCCGGTCTCGACGTGGCCGTGTGGACGGTCAACGACGCCGCGCTGGCGGGCCGGATGCTGGATCTGGGGGTGGCCGGGATCGTGACCGACTATCCCGACCGGATGCGGGAGTTGTGGCGCGAGCGCGGCCTGGAGCTGCCCGAGCCGGTGGGCCCGCTCAAGCCGGTCGGCGTCTAGAGCCAGCCGTTGCGGCGGAAGCCGCGATGGAGCAGCAGGCAGGCCGTGATCATGACGCCCAGCACCGCCGGATAGCCCCAGACCTGCTCGGTCTCCGGCATGAAGTCGAAGTTCATGCCGTAAATTCCGGCGATCATGGTGGGCACCGCGAGGATGGCCACCCACGAGGAGATCTTGCGCATGTCCTCGTTGGCCAGCGCGTTGGAGCGGGCGAGCGCGGCCTGCAGGATGGAGCTGCACAGCTCGTTGGACGACTCCACCTGCTCGCACACCCGCGACAGGTGGTCGCCGACGTCGCGGAAGTATTCGCGCATCTCCGACGGGACGACCCGGCGCTGGGGCAGCGCCGACAGCGGCGCCTGCAGCGGGGTGACGGCCCGCTTCATCTCCAGCATCTCGCGCTTGAGCTGGTAGATCCGGTTGATGTCGCGGGAGCTGACGTCGGCGAACACGGTCGCCTCGACCTCCTCCAGCTCGAGCTGCATGAGGTCGGACACCTGGAGGTACTGGTCGACCACGTGGTCGGCGATGGCGTGCAGGACGCCGGCCGGACCGCGGCTCATCAGCGTGGGCTTGTCCTCGAGGCGCTCGCGGACCGCGGTGAGCGGGCAGTGCTCGCCGTGCCGCACGGTCAC
Source organism: Nonomuraea sp. B1E8 (assembly GCF_039871515.1). NCBI lineage: Bacteria > Bacillati > Actinomycetota > Actinomycetes > Streptosporangiales > Streptosporangiaceae > Nonomuraea > Nonomuraea sp. B1E8. The sequence goes on from NZ_JBDPLS010000001.1 coordinate 1,576,620, forward strand.
CACGAAGTCGGCGCCGAGGAACACCATGATCTCGCCGGTGGCGATGATCTCGCTGGTGCCCGACGCCCGGACGGGGTCGAGGTAGGCGATGGTCTTGAGCACCATGAACAGCGAGTCGCCGTACCGCTCGATCTTGGGGCGCTGGTGGGCCTTGACCGCGTCCTCGACGGAGAGCGGGTGCAGGTCGAACACCTCGGCCAGCCACTCCACCTCGGGCGCCTCGGGCTCGTGCAGCCCGACCCAGACGAACGCGTTGGCGCCCTCGGCGCTCTTGTTGTGCTCGCGTACGAGGTCGAGTGCCTCGACGATGGCCGGGGCGGCGACCTTCTCGCCGTGGACGTAGGCGCCGAACTCGACGACCGAGTCAACGGGAGGGACGCGGACCTCGCGCACCGTGCCGCCCGCCGGAACGGTGTGCTGGCGCGCGACGTGCTGGCGCACAGGGTGACGGTTGATGCGACGGAAAAGTGTGGACGAGCGCATGGCAGGCCCTTTCCGCCCGACCTGGCACGCTCCACGCGCGACGAGAAGTCACCTCAATCAAGAGAAAGCAGGCGTGGAGGCACGATCAGGCTGCCGGATTGGAGTGGTCGGGGATACGCACGGAGTACGTGAAGAAGCACGTACTGCTGGGATCACCAGGTTTCATCCCGGACCACCTCCAATCACACAGGGACGCCGCAAAGCCGCCTCAACCTACCACAGGCGGGTGAACCAATCTGACGATACTCGCCTGAGAGCACGCGTCTTCGGTAGAACTCACCAAAGATTGTCGCCTATTCCGGCACGTGGCGGGCGCGGTGGACCTGTGGGTACGCATGGCGGCGGGCCTGCGACAATGAGCGGGTGCGCGTTCTAGTCATTGGTTCCGGTGGGCGTGAGCACGCCCTGTGCCGTTCCCTCAAGCTCGATCCCCAGGTCAGCGAGCTCCACTGCGCTCCGGGCAACCCGGGCATCGAGCAGGTCGCGATCGTCCACGCGGTCGATCCGCTCGACCCGGGCCAGGTGGCCGGCCTGGCGACGCGGCTGCGGGTCGATCTCGTCGTCGTCGGGCCCGAGGCGCCGCTCGTGGCGGGGGTGTCCGACGCGGTGCGCGAGGCCGGCATCGCCTGCTTCGGGCCGTCCAGCCAGGCGGCCATGATCGAGGGCAGCAAGGCGTTCGCCAAGGAGATCATGCAGGCCGCCGACGTGCCCACCGCGCGGTCGCGGACCTGCGACAGCGAGGAGCAGGCCGCTGCCGCGCTCGACGAGTTCGGCCCTCCCTACGTGGTCAAGGACGACGGGCTGGCGGCGGGCAAGGGCGTCGTCGTCACCGATGACAGGAGGGCCGCGCTCGACCACGCGCGGTCGTGCGGGCGGGTGGTGATCGAGGAGTTCCTCGACGGGCCCGAGGTGTCGCTGTTCGCGTTGTGCGACGGCAGCACCGCCGTCCCGCTGCAGCTCGCCCAGGACTTCAAGCGGGCCCGCGACGGCGACCAGGGCCCCAACACCGGCGGCATGGGCGCCTACACGCCGCTGCCGTGGGCGCCCGACGGGCTCACCGACCAGGTCATGCGGGAGGTCGTGCACCCGACGATCGCGGAGCTGGCGCGGCGCGGGCTGCCCTACCAGGGGGTGCTCTACGTCGGGCTGGCCCTGACCTCGAAGGGCCCCAAGGTGGTCGAGTTCAACGCGCGCTTCGGCGACCCCGAGACGCAGGTGCTGCTCGACCGGCTGGAGACGCCGCTGGGCGGGCTGCTGATGGCGAGCGCGACCGGTGAGCTGGGGCTCGACCCGGTGTTCAAGGGCGGCTCCGCCGTCACGGTGGTGATCGCCGCCGAGAACTACCCCGGCACCCCGGTCAAGGGCGACGTGATCACAGGGCTGGAGCCGTCCGGCAACGCCTACGTGATCCACGCCGGCACCAGGCGCGAGGGCGACACGATCGTCTCCAACGGCGGCCGGGTGCTCAACGTGGTGGGCCACGGCCCCGACCAGGAGAGCGCGCGGCGCAACGCCTACGACCTGGCCGCGCGGATCACGCTGCGCGGCTCCCACTACAGGACGGACATCGCCTCATGAAGCACGTGCACTCCGGCAAGGTGCGCGATCTCTACGAGACGGACGACGGCCTGCTGCTGATGGTCGCCTCCGACCGGGTCTCGGCCTTCGACCATGTGCTGGAGCCCGACATCCCCGACAAGGGCGCGATCCTCACGCAGATGTCGTTGTGGTGGTTCGACCAGCTCAAGGACATCGTGCCCAACCACATCGTGGCCAGGGGCGACGAGCCGCGCAGCGTGGTGTGCAGGCCGTTGTCGATGGTCCAGGTCGAGTGCGTGGCCCGGGGCTATCTGGCGGGCGGCGGGCTGGCCGAATACCGCGAAAGCGGCACCGTCTCCGGGGTGCGGCTGCCCGAAGGGCTGCAGGACGGGTCACGGTTGCCCGAGCCGATCTTCACGCCGTCCTCCAAGGCGCCGATGGGGCAGCACGACGAGCCGATCTCCTACGACCAGGTGGTGGCGGAGGTCGGCGCGGAGGTGGCGGAGGAACTGCGCCGCATCACGCTGGCCGTCTACACGCGCGGCGCCGAGATCGGCCGCGAGCAGGGCATCATCGTGGCCGACACCAAGATCGAGCTCGGCTGGGACTCCGAGGGGGTGCTCACCCTGGGCGATGAGGTTCTGACGCCCGACTCGTCGCGTTTCTGGCCGGCCGATGCCTGGCGACCAGGCCGTTCACAACCTTCTTTCGATAAGCAATTTGTACGCGATTGGCTACTATCGCCCGAATCCGGATGGGACAAAGCATCTGGAAACCCCCCACCTCACCTACCTGACCCCATCGTGGAACGCACGCGCGAACGATACCTAGAAGCGTATGAGCGCATCACGGGAGCTCCCTTTAGCGGATGATTCGGCTGGGTCATGTGGTGTTAGCGACTACTGTTGGCCCGATCGAGCCTCACCGCCAGAATTCAAGGAGCCGCACGAAATGGTCCGTTACCGCGTGCGCGGTGGCAACGCACTGCGTGGAACCGCGTTCATCCAGGGCGCGAAGAACGCCGTGCTGCCCATGATCGGTGCGGCTCTGCTGGCCGCGAAGGGCCGCACCGTCCTGCGCAACGTGCCGATCATCGAAGACGTCCGCCGCGCGATCGAGCTCGCCGAGGCGGTCGGCGCGTACGTCGAACTCCACGAATCCGAGCGCACGCTCGTCATCGACGCCTCCCGGCTGTCCAGCCCGGTGCTGCCCGCGGAGATCGCCCGGCGCTTCCGCGGCTCGGTGTTGTTCACCCCGGCGCTGCTGCACCGGCTCGGCGAGGCCGTCGTCGAGGGAGTCGGCGGCTGCAACCTCGGCAGCCGCAACCTCGACTTCCACTACCTCGGCTACAAGCGGCTCGGCGCGATCGTCGACGAGGGCGAGACCGTCATCCACGTCAAGGCGTCCGGCCTGACCGGGGCGACCCTCTACCTCGACACCCCCTCGCACACCGGCACCGAGAACCTCATCATGGCCGCCTCCCTGGCCAACGGCACCACCGTGATCGAGAACGCCGCGCTCGAGCCCGAGGTGCTCGACGTCATCGACATGCTCACCAAGATGGGCGCGCGCATCAGCGGCGGCGGCACCGGCTTCATCACCGTCGAGGGCGTCGACGAGCTCCACGCCGTCGAGCACACGGTCATGCCCGACCGGCTCGACGCGGGCGTCTTCGCGATGGCCGCGGCGATCACCGGGGGCGAGCTGAGCCTCGTGGGCACCGGCCTCGACCTGGGCGTGGTGCGCTACAAACTGGAGCAGATGGGCGTCGAGTTCGCCCGGCAGGGCGCGGTGCTGCACGTGCGCTGCGAGGGCCCGCTGCGGCCGATCAACATCATCACCGACACCTATCCCGGGTTCGCGACCGACCTGCAGTCGCCGATGATGGCCGTCGCGGCGCTCGCCGAAGGCACCAGCTACATCCACGAGCGCATCTTCGACGGCCGTTTCGCGCTCGCCGGCGAGCTGAACAAGATGGGCGCCGGCGTCGAGGTCGAGGGCAGCAGGGCCATCGTGCGCGGCCGCACACCCCTGACCGGCGCCGAGGTGACAGCCCACGATCTGCGTTCCGGGATCGCCCTCGTGCTCGCCGGACTCGCCGCGGAAGGCGAGACCGTGATCGGCTCCGGCTACCTGATCGACCGCGGCCACGCGCATCTCGCCGCCCGAATGCGCGCGCTCGGCGCGGACATTACACGAGAGATTTCCACGCACTAACAAAGGCGAGAAAAACCTCGTTGAGCTGCTAGGACATCTTGTCGGGCGGTCAACCTGAACGGCTTTCCGGAAAAGTCGGGCGTGACATTACGGCCCCCGCGAGCGATCGTTCCAAAAGAGAGCACTGCAACGGACAGCAGGATGGGACGAACATTGGTCGAGAGGGCCGAAGAAACTCCCCGAGTGTCACGCCCGGGCGCCATGACACCGGACCTCACCATCGGCGTGGTCGGACCCCACGACCTTGTCGAGCGAGTAATGCTGATGGGTCACGCCGCGGCACCGCTGCCATGTCGACTGGTGGCGGCCGCCTACCGCGACGAACAGGAGGCGCCCGACAAGGTGACGAGGCTCGGACCCGGTGTCGACGCATGCTTGTTCGCCAGCCCGGTCCCCTACGATCTGGCCAGGCGATCCGGCGTGCTGACGATGCCCGCGACCTACGTGCAACTCGGCGGAGCAGCACTGGTGGCGGCGCTGGCCAAGGCCGCGCTCGACACCCGGATGGACCCCAAACGGGTCAGCATCGACGTGGTCAGCCGGGCTGACGTCGAGGAGGCGTACACCGACCTCGGCATCTCCGCCACGGACGTGCACAGCCGCGACGAGCCGGGAGCCACCGGCACGATCGCGGCCTACCACGAACGCCTGGCCAGGCAGGGCGCCACCACGGGAGCGCTGACGTGCCTGCCCTCGGTGGCCGAACGCCTGCACACGGCGGGCGTACCGGTCATCAGGATCAGGCCGACCTCCGCCGCGGTCCGCACGGCGCTGCACACCGCGGCGCTGCTCGGGGCGCATCACCGGCTGGAGGAGTCGCAGCTGACCGTGGTGCTGGTGGAGGTGCCGACGCTGCGCGAGCCCGTGCGCCGCGCCGCGCCCCGCTACTGGCGCGACGAGCTGCGGCTGTCGCTGCACCGGCTGCTGGTCCAGGAGGCGAACCGCATCAACGCCACCGTCTGGCCCATCGACGATCACAGCTATCTGGTCACGGCGACCAGAGGCTCGATCGCGGCGGCCACCGACGGCTTCCGGGTGTTGCCGTTCGCGGCCAGGATCAGGGACGAGCTGGGGCTGGCGGTCGAGGTCGGCGTGGGCATGGGTCGTACGACCCACGACGCGGAGTCGCACGCGCGGGCGGCGCTGGCCCGCACGCAGGCGGGCAAGCAGGCGCAGGGGTTCGCGGTCGACCGCGAGGGGCGGGCGCTCATCCCGGCTCCGCGGATGCCGCCGACCGGGGCCTCCGCACTCAAACCCAAAGGGGTCGAGGTGCTGGCCCGGCTGGCGGCCAAGCTGGAAGGCGGCGACACGGTCGTGGACGCCGAAGGGGCCGGCAAGATGCTGGGGGTGACACCCCGTACGGCTCGGCGGTTGCTGCGCACGTTGGTTGACGAGGGACTCGCGTGGCCGCTACCGCCCAACCGCACCCCCCAGCCCGGCCGGCCCCGGCAGCTGTACCGGCTGATCGTGGAGAAGCTCGGGCCGCGCTGATCCACCAGGGCTGATCCGGGCTGATCCCCTGGGGCTGATCCACCGGATACAGGGCCCGCCGCCGCACCTTCCCCCTCCGACGGCGGCGGGCCCTGTATCCGGTTGCCCCGCAGCGGGGCCTCCCGTGCCCTGGCGCATGTCCGGCGGGCCATGACTTGGCCAACTGGCGGTTGACATTTGGGGAAATGGCGGTTGGTCCTCGCGAGAGGGGGTATGAAATGCGACGCCCCCGATCGACGGGATTCGGACGGGGGCACCAATCTTCGAGGGTCCCTCGTCCGGCGCTGCGCAGGTGAGAGCTCCCTGCCACCGCAAGGATCGGGCCAGCAGGTTGTCCGATAGTCGCGCGGTTTCTGTCGGGCTGCTCGGCTACTGTCATGACCCATGGACCACAACGCTCCTGACCAACGATCCCCGCTCATCGTCTGGGGCGCCCTCGCCATCGTCTACGTGGTCTGGGGGTCGACCTACCTCGGCATCGGCATCGTGGTCGAGTCGATCCCGCCGCTGCTCGGCGCCTCCATGCGGTTCCTCGCCGCGGCCGTGCTCCTCGGCGGGTTCCTGCTCCTCACGTCCGGCAGGCGGGCGTTCACGATGACCCGGCGGCAGCTTCTCAGCGCCTCACTGGTGGGTGTGCTGCTGCTCACCCTGGGCAACGGCATGTTGTCCGTGGCGGAGCAGTACATCTCGACCGGGCTGGCGGCGCTGCTCGTGGCGTCGGTTCCGCTGTGGCTCGTCGCCTTCAGGTTCGCGGTGCGTGACCGTCCCAGGGCGGCCACGATGGCGGGCGTGCTGGTGGGGCTCGGCGGCGTGGCCGCGCTCTCGCTCACCGGCGACGAAGGCGCGGCCGCCACGGGCATCGCGGTGGTGCTGCTCGGCTCGCTGCTGTGGGCCGTGGGCTCGTTCCTGTCGGGCCGCGTCACGATGCCGGCCAACTCCTTCGCGACGAGCACGATCGAGATGCTCGCGGGCGGCCTCGGCCTGGCGGTGCTCGGCACCGCGACGGGCGAGCGGCTCGACCCGTCGACGATCACCGGCAGGTCCTGGATCGCGCTCGCCTACCTCATCCTCGTGGGGTCGCTGATCGGGTTCACGGCTTTCTCGTGGCTGCTCGGCAACGCCCCCATCTCGCTCGTGTCCACGTACGCCTACGTCAATCCCGCCGTGGCGGTGATGCTCGGCGCGCTGGTGCTGAGCGAGCCGATCACGCCGCGGATCCTCGTGGGCGGCGTGATCATCCTGGTCGGCGTCGCGCTGGTCATCTCGACCGAACGCAGGTCAAAGGTCCCGCAGCGCGCCGGCGAACGCGTCGACCGTGGCCGCGACGTCCGCCTCGGTGTGCGCCGTGGACATGAACCACAGGCCGCGCGGGACCATGTTGACTCCCCGGTCGAGTAGCGCGGCGTGCAACCTGGCCATCCCGGCCCGGTCGGTGGCGGCGAAGTCCCGGTAGTCGCGCACGGCGGCCGCGTCGGTGAAGTACGTCTGGAACACCGGTCCTGGGCCGTCCACGAGCATCGGCACGCCCGCGCCGGCCGCGGCCGACCGCAGGCCCTCCATCAGCGACCTGCCGCGCTCGTACAGCGTGCCGTAGATCTCGTCGCGCTGCTCGTCGAGGATGCGCAGCGTCGCCTCGGCGGCGGCGATGCCGACCGGCTGGGAGTTGAACGTCCCCGCGTGGGCCACCTTGCCCGTCGAGATGTGGTCCATGACGTCCGCCCGGCCGGTCAGCGCCGACACCTGCATGCCCGCGGCCATGGCCTTGCCGAACACCGACAGGTCGGGGGTGACCCCGAGGTGTTCCTGGGCGCCTCCGGGCGCGAGCCGGAAGCCGGTGATGATCTCGTCGAAGATCAGCAGGGTGCCGTGCTCGTCGCACAACCGCCGCACGCCCTCCAGGTAGCCGGGGTCCGGGCTGATCGCCCCGGTGTTGCAGAGGATCGGCTCGGCGATGACGGCGGCGATCTGCCCTGAGTGCCGTTCCATCAGGCCGGCCAGGGTCTCCAGATCGTTCCACGGGCAGATGATCAGGTCGTCCGCGTGCCCCGGCTGCTGTCCCGCCGTGCCGGGCACCGCCACGGGCGCGCCGGCCGGCCCGGCCGCGTCCACCGCCGGGTGCACGCTGTAGAGGACGGGGTCGAGCCAGCCGTGGTAGTGGCCCTCGAACTTGAGGATCTTCGACCGGCCGGTGTAGCCGCGGGCCAGCCTGAGGGCGCCGTGGACGGCCTCCGACCCGACGGTGTTGAACCTGACCCGTTCGGCCGAGGGCACCATGGCGCAGATCCGCTCGGCCACGCGCACCTCGGCGGCGTGCTGGGCCGAGTAGACCATGCCGCGGGCCGCCTGGGCCGCGATGGCCTCGACGACCTCCGGCGGGCAGTGGCCGAGCAGCGCGGGCCCCTGGCCGAGCACGTAGTCGACGTAGGAGTTGCCGTCCACGTCCCACAGGCGCGCGCCCTGGGCACGGTCCACGTAGAGGGGGACACCGGCCACCCGGCGGGCGTCGCTGGAGACGCCGCCGGCCAGGTAGTGCCGGCCGGCGGCATAGAGGTCACGGCTGACGTGCAAGGTCCTGCTCATGGGACCATCAAAGGCCGCGGCGCCGCACGCCGACAAGGAGGAGAGCAACAAGGAGGGCGGCATCGCAAGGACGGGCCCTTGTGACGCCCGCGACACACCTGGTGAGCTGCTCATGGAGATCTGCTGGGCGGGCTGCCACCACGGCCTGACCTGAGAGGACGTCTGAGCAGGTTTCCTGTGAGTGGAAGCGATTCCCAGGAAGGAACGGCCGTGTTTCTCGGGCGTATCCGGCGGTCTCCCGCCGAGCAAGTCGAACTGGTGGCCTGGCGCGAGGGTGGCGAACTCCTCAGCCTGGCCGGGCTGGACGCCGGTGACGATCCGGTGGCCCTGCTCGATCGGTACGGGCTGGACCGGCTCACCGACGAGGTGAACCGGCTCTGGGCCGGCGCGCCGGAGGTGCTCGACGAGTCGTCGGTGGTGTTCGAGCCGCCGGTGGCGACCTGCACCAAGATCTGCTGTTTGGCGCTGAACTACGTCGCGCACGCCGAGGAGAGCGGGCTTGAGGTGCCGCCCGAGCCGGTGCTGTTCTTCAAACCGCCGTCCGCGCTGACGGGCCACAACCGCCCGGTGACCGCTCCGGCCCGTACGAAGCATCTGGAGCACGAGGTCGAGCTGGCGGTCGTGATCGGCTCGACGGTCCGCGACCTGCCCGCCGAGCGCTGGCGGGAGGCCGTGGCCGGATACACCGTGATCAACGACATGACGGCCCGCGACCTCCAGCTGGCCAACATCGCCCGCAACGCTCCGTGGGACCAGTCCAAGGGGTTCGACACATTCGCCCCCGCCGGACCGTACCTCGCGACCGTGGACGAGGTGCCCGACCCGCAGGACCTGGAGCTGACGCTGGAGGTCGACGGGGAGGTGCGGCAGCGGGCGAACACCAAGCAGATGGTGTTCGGGATCCCCGAGCTGATCGCCGACCTGTCGGACGGGATGACGCTGCTGCCCGGCGACCTCATCGCCACCGGCACCGTGGCGGGGATCGCCCCGCTCAAGGACGGGGACGTCATGCGGGCCACCGTGCAGGACGTGGGCACCCTGGTCAACCGTGTCGACTTTCGGTCCGCCTAAACCATAGATATCGGCGCACCTTACCCGTACCTTGGAGGCATGGACTTCACGGTCGGCGCCCTCATCGACATCGACGACTACGTCGCCTCGACGCGGGCCCGCGGCCGGGAGTGGGCGCGCCGGCAGCTCGGCCAGGCCGATCGCGCGGTGCGCGCGGTGGCGGCACGGCGCCCGGCCTCCTGCGAGCCGCTGCCTCCCGACGAGTGGCTGGTCAGGCTGAGCGGCGACGACCCCGTCAGGCTGATGGGCGAGGCGACCGCGCTGGCCGAGCAGATCCGCGCCGGCATCGTCAGCGCCACCGACCTCACCGCGACCGTCAGCCTGGGCACCCCTCGGCGGGGCCCAGACAGCACCACGGTGACCGAACGGGACGCCCGGCGTACCAACGCCTACAAGCTGCTGCTCGGCGGCGACAGGGTCATCACGGCCCCGCAGGAGGAGCACTCCGAGGCGGCGCCGCCCGTGCGCATCGAGGCGGAGCTGGCCCGCCGGATCCAGGCCGGCGACAGGGGCGGCGCGGCCGGGCTGCTGGCGGGCTGGGTGGACAGGTGCGTCCAGGAGCGCGGCCTGTCCCCGAGGACGCTGCACAACTGGCTGATGGGCGAGTTGCTCTTCGTCGTGGACGTGGTCAACAGGGGCCGGCTCGCGGGCGGCTCCACCGACTGGGTCGACGCCTTCGCGCGCCTGCCGATCGAGGAGCTCACGACGGTGACCCAGATCCACGAGCGCTCCTACCTGCACATCTGGATCGAGGAGACGTTGTGGCGGCTGATGCCGCCCGCCGCGCGCGACATCCTCTCGATGGCCGAGAGCTACATGGCCGCGCACTACACCGATCCGCGCCTGCGGCTGGCGGCGGTCGCGGAGGCCGTCTCGGCCAGCCCGTTCTACATCGCGCACCTGTTCGCCGACGTGCGCGGGACGACGTTCCTGCGCCACCTGACCGGGCTGCGGCTGCGCCACGCCCGCGTCCTGCTCACCGCCACCACCGCGCCGATCGACACGGTCGCCGCGCGCTCGGGCTATCTGAGCGCGAAGGTGTTCCGGGGCGTGTTCAAGCGGCACGTCGGCTGCTCGCCCAGCGAATATCGCCGCAACCACCGGCCCGTGCCCCTGTGAGGTCCTCACCCGGGCGCGCTAGTCGACACGCGACACCAGCCGGTACGGCTGCCGCGGCCGGCCCGCCTGCGACGACCTGACCGGCGGGAGAGCCCAGGCCAGCCCTTCCTCGACGAGGTTCTGCAACACCCGGCGGGCGCTGCGCGGCGCGACGCCCAGCACCTCGGCCACGCTCTCCGCGTCGACCACCATCGCCTCGGGGTCGTCGCCCAGCCGCTGGAGGAGCCGGTCGAGCGTCTTGGCCGCCTTGGAGTCGACCATGGGCTCGTCCGCCTGCTCGCGCCTGCGCCGCTGCCGCAGGGGCAGCGAGGTCGCGGTGCCGTCACCGCTGACCAGGAAGGCGGCCGTGGCGTCGGCCGCGCGCGCCCGCTCGACGGCGATGAGGGCGTGGGCGTCGGCGTCGCGGGCGGTGTTGCCGAGCCCGATGCCCACCTCCACGACCATCCCCAGGTCTGCGCGCACCCGGTCGGCGAACGGCGCCACCCGGAACCCGTCGGTGGCCTGCGAGAGCGCCCCCACGGTAGCCGTGATCACGTAGCTGTTCTCCTCGCGCGGGGCCACGGTCGCGCCCATCAGCCGGGCCTCGGCGAGCAGCGACCTGTGCAACGACAGCTTCAGCTCCTGCTGCCAGTAGTTGCCCGGCCCCGACTGGGCGGGGCGGGCCGAGGCCGCGAGCTCGACCAGCACGATGGCGATCTGCGACTCCTCCAGGCGGCTGCCGGTGCCCAGCAGCGTCGCGGTGTTGATGGCCAGGCGCAGCGTGTGCGGGGTGGGCATCATCCGCAACACCGGCACCTTGGCCGCCTCCAGCTTGCGGGCCACGGTCCTGACCGTGGTCAGCGCCGCCGTGGTGGCGCCCTCGCGGTAGAGGCGCTCGTGGAAGCCGACGAAGTCGCGCACCGAGTCGGGCTGGCGGTATTCGGAGACGTGCACGCCGTCCATGGGCACGCCGATCTCCTGGTAGGCCTCGGCCACGTCGGCGCGCGCGATCGAGTCGATGCTCACCCTGGCGGGGTCGATCCGCATGGACAGCGTGCCGCGCAGCAGGCTGGAGTAGAGGCCGGCCCCGCTCACCGGCACGAACGTGGCGGGCACCGGCAGCTCGCCCGCCTCGGTGGCCAGGTCGTGCTGGAGCGGCCCGGTGAACAGGACCGCGTCGATGTTGCCGGCTATCTTGGCGAGCTTCTCGCGCGTCTCGTGCTCACCCGCGTGCGGGGCGCCCACCAGCCGGAACGACGCGGCCGACGGCAGGCTCGCGCCGATGTGCACGATCTGCTCGACCAGATCGTGCGGCCCCACCACACCAATCGAGATCTTGGATCGTAGCCCGTCCACCTCTATGCCCCTGTTCTCCCGAGCAGAGCGGTGATCGTGCCCCCGAGTACCGCTGCCCTGTCGTCGTCGCCGAGATCTGAGAACAGTATCCGCCCCAGCGACATGCGCAGATCGATGAAGGGGAAGTCCGACCCGTACACGACCCGGTGCGCGCCGAGCCTGCGGACCATCTCGGCGATGTCCGCGCCCGTGTTGAAGGACCCGCACACCTCCAGGATGACCCGCTCGTGCCGCTCGGCCACCTCGATCGACTGGTCGATGCCCAGCGGCGTCACCCCCGAGTGCCCCGCCAGGATCGTGGCCCGCGGGTGCCTCCCCGCCACCTCGTCGACCAGGGGCAGGTCGTTGTACGGCGAGCCGGAGTAGGTGTGGGTGAGCACCGGCCGGCCGGTGAGCTCGGCGTACTCCCAGACCGGCGCGTAGCGCGAGCCGGTCAGCGGGTATTCGTGCAGGTCGGGATGGACCTTGATCCCGCCGAAGCGCGGGTCGCCGCCCCACCGGTCGAGCTCGGCGACCGGGTCCTGCCACGGGTTGACGGTCAGGTAGCCGGTGAACCTGTCGGGCGCCCGGTCCACGATCTCCGCGGTGACCGCGTTGCCCTTGGCGGCGTCGAGCTGGATCGCCAGATGGCTGGAGAGCATCGCGTGCGCGACGCCGCACCGGTCCATCACCCCCAACATCCCGGCCGGGTCGGGGTCGGGGATGAAGAACACGCTGTACGGCCCGGCATGGGCGTGCGCGTCGACGATCCTCGTCGCCTGCTGCGGGCGGCGCTCCCACAGAGCCGTCGTCAACTCGTTCATGCCGCTCTGGTCTCCCTCCTCAGCAGCCGGTGCACGTTCCCCGCGCCGATGGCCGCGACCTCCGCCTGCCCGAGCTCCGACCAGAGCAGCCGGGTGACCGCCTCGGCGGGGTCGCGGTAGGGCGCTCCGGTGCCGAAGACGAACCTGTCGGCGCCGAACCGGGCGACCAGCCACTCCAGCCCGCGGTGGGAGGACAGGTCGGCCAGCCCGATGCTCACGTTGCCTGTCCTGTCCAGAACGCCGGCGATCTGCCGCAGTTTCCGGTAGCCCACGCCGCCGACGACGATCCGCAGGCACGGGTGCGCCCGCGCGAGCGCCTCCACCTCCTGCCAGGTGGTCTGACCGGCGTCCACGAGCAGCGGCAGGCGTACGGACTCCACGGCGTCGACAACGGCGGCCGCGTCGGCGCCCGCGAGCTCCCAGCCGTGGTCGAGCGGGAAGGCGCGCACGGCGACCACGCCCGCCTCGACGGCGGCGCCGGCGAACCCGGAGCCCGTCTCACCGCACGTGTCGGGCAACATCACCCAGCACGGGCTGAGTCTGGGCTGCCCCGCGAGCTGACCGATCAGCTCGCGGTTGCCCCGCGCCGGGTCGTGCAGCCACGACGTCATGCTGCCGGCCACGGCCTCGGCGATGCCCACGCGGTCCATCGCGGCGAGCAGCTCGGCCACGGTCCCCCCGCCCACGTCGCGACGCGGATGGCAGCCGAGCATGATGTCCGCGTCGACCAGGACCGGCCGGTCCACGCTCATCGGCCGCCCCAGTGCTCGGCGAGCCCCTGAACCTGCCCGCGCGCCCAGCCGTGCGAGGTGAACGTGTCGGTCACGCCGCCCACGCGGATGGTGGACGGGCTCACCTGGACCTCGGGCGGCGCGTCCCTGAACGGGAAGACCGCGACCGTGAACCGGCCGTCGCGGCGGCGCAGCCCCAGCGAGTGGATCTCGCCGTACGGGGCGGTCGCGGTCTCCGGGTCGGGGATCCTGGCCCGCCCGCTGCCGAAGGTGACCTCGTCCGGCGGCTCCACGGGCACCACGAGCAGCCCGGGGCCCTGGCTGCTCGCGTAGCCGCCGCCGTGCCCGGTCCACGGCGACGTCCCGTGCAGCAGCCAGATCGCCTCCGCGTCGATCGCGTCGGTGATCAGCCAGTACGACGGCTCGCTCCTGACGAAGACGATCCGGCGGTCGTGCCTGGCCCGGTAGCCGTGGTGGTGACCGGCGAAGACGTCCACGTGCTCGCCCGCGTGGAACAGGTCGCGGGCCGCCCTGCGGTCCTCGGTGTACTCCTCGCCGGGCACGAGCAGGGTGTTGTGGCCCCTGGTCGCCTGGAACCAGTCGTAGTAGCCGGGATCGTCGTACGACGGCGGGCCGCCCGCCTCCCAGGCCAGCGGCACCCCCCAGCCGGACAACACGAAGTCGAGCGCCGCGTGGTGGCTGTGCGGCTCCAGTTCGTGCCCGATGTAGGGGCCGTGGTTGATCACGGTGTGCAGGGTGCCGGCGCGGAAGATGGTGTACGCGCTGTCCTCCAGGGCGTGCGAGCCCTCGGCGGGCACGATCGCCTCACCCAGTAATCTCTCCCCGGTCCGCACCATCTCGGCGGGCCAGACCACGCCGCTGTCCTGCAGGTGCGGGACCCACCCGCCCGAGGTCGTCAGCGAGACCAGCCAGTCGTGCATGGCGCGGAAGCGCGGGTGCGCGACGAGGTCGGGGTCGACGGACGCGGCCCGCTGCACGCCTCCCAGGCACATGCCGTGGTAGCCGGGAGAACGCTCGTGGTGGCCGCCGTCCTCGCGCACGTCCCGTTCCAGATGTTCCAGGATGCGCGCCCTGGCCACCTCGGCCCACTGCCCCGACTCGGGCAGGTCGGCGAACACGCGGGCGACGTGCAGCAGCTCGCAGACGGTGGCGAACTGCCAGTTGCCGTGCCGGAACTCGTCGTGCTCCTCGGCCGCCCACCGGGCGCCGCCGAGCACGGTCTTCATCATCTGCAGCCAGCACTCGTCGCTGAGCGCGGGCTCGGTGGCGAGGACGGCCAGCGCCCGGGTGACGTGCATCGACCGGGAGGACACCCCGAGGGAGTACCAGACCACGTCGAGCCCGGGCCAGTCGCCTTCGACCTGGTCGCGGCTCGCGTACCACTGCCGGAAGAGGCGGTCCCACTCGCGGGCGTAGCGGGGGTCGCGGGTCTGCGCGTAGGCCGAGACCAGGGGCATCATCCACCGCAGGTAGTGGAACCCGTACAGCCGGGACCGGCCGTGGCCCTTGTCGAGGAAGTCGACCTCGGTCCCGATCAGCCGGTCCGCCTCCGCCACGTCCTCGGGGCGGGGCTCCGGCCAGACCGGGTCGGGCCGCCGCCACGGCCGGGCCTGCGCGACCGTCGCCACGCCCAGCTCGGCGAGCAGCGCCTCGTCGGTGATGTGCAGCATCCGCACCGGGTCGACGTGCGGCGGCTTCTCCACGTACGTCCCCATCAGAGCTTCACCGGCTGCCCCGTCCGGGCCGACTCGTGCGCGGCGGCCAGGACCGCGGTCACGTGCCGGGAGCTCTCCACGGTGATCAGCGGCTCGGTGCCGGCGATCGCGCAGTCCACGAAGTGGTGGATGGCGTCGCGGTAGGCCCCCGCCGGGACCCCGTGCACGACCCGCTGCAGCATGTTCCTCGGGTAGGTGTAGCCGTCCTCGGTGGCCAGCTGGATGTTCTCCTTCTGCCGGTCGAGCTGGATGACGCCCGTCTCGCCGGCCACGGTGACGTAGCTGTCCACCATGGTCGGGAAGGTGTTGGGGTAGATCCAGGCCGACTCGAACGTGGCGACCGCGCCCCGGCCGAACCTGGCCTGGATCTGCATGGCGTCGGGGGTGTCGATGCCCCGGCCGCGCAGTTTGCCGTATCTGGCCGTGGCGAACACCTCGACGACCTCGTCGTCGTACAGCCAGGTCAGCAGGTCGATGTCGTGGCTGGACAGGAACCAGGCGCAGGTGGTCCGGTCGGCCCAGCCGATCATCTCGGTGGGCACGTGGATCGTGTCGTCCTTGCGCGCGTAGCCCACGACCGGCTCGCCGATCACCCGCATCTGCTCCTTGGCCTGCGCGTACGCCGGCACCCAGCGGTGGTTGAACAGGCACATGGCCACCACGCCGGCCGACCGGATCGCGGCGACGGCGCGGTCGGCGTCGGCCACGGTGGTGGTGAACGGCTTCTCGACCAGGATGTGCACGCCGGCGCGGGCGGCGGCCACCATGACGTCGGCGTGCAGGTGGTCGGGGGTGGTGATGGAGATCGCGTCCACGGTGCCGGAGTCGAGCAGCTCCTGGTAGCCGGGGTAGACGGTCGCCCCAGGAGCGTGTTCGAGCGGCCGGCGGGCGACCGCGGTGATCTCGGTTGCGGGATGGGCGGCGAGGACCTCGGCGTGGCCGCGGCCCATCAGGCCGGCGCCGACGATCCCGATGCGAAGTTCAGGCAAGTGCGTCATTCCATCGTTTCTCTGCGGCGTCGAGTGCTTCCTCGGCGCTCTGGGATCCCTGGAGGAAGGCTCTGACCTCTTCCATGAGGTATTCGGCGAGCTCGGCGTCCTTGCTCGTGCCGAGCGGGAGGTACTGCAGCTGGGGCAGCCCCTTGACGATCACCTGGCGGGCGACGGCCATCGGGTCGTCGCCGGAGGCCTCGGTGAAGAAGGGGTCCTTGGTCGAGGAGACCGTGGACGGGTAGATCGGCACGATCTTGCAGAAGGCCAGCTGGTTGACGCCGTTGGTGAAGAACTTGATGAACTCGGCGGCGGCCTTCTTGTGCGTGGACGCCTTCGGGATGGAGAAGGCCTGCTGTGCGAGCAGCAGGTAGCCGCCGGTGTCCATCTTCACCGGCTCGGTGATGACGAGGTCCTTGTAGACGTCGGGGGCGTTCTTCTGGATGTTGAGCAGCTCGGCGGCGTTGGCCATCGGCTTGAAGGCGACCTGGCCGTTCTCCAGCGACTGGGGCAGGTTGCGGATGTCCTTGGAGATGGCGCCGGGCGCGATGCCGTGCTTGTCGTAGCTCTTCTTGAACGTCTCCAGGACGGCGACCGCCTCGGGCGTGTTGAAGGCCGCCTTCTTCTTGTCGTCCGTCAGCAGGGAGACGCCGTGATAGCGCAGCGCGGTGTGGTCGGGGATGGCGTTGGTGCCGTTGACCTTGGTCTTCTCGTAGACCTTGTCGGCCAGCGTGAGCGCCTCGGCGAAGGAGGTGGGTGGAGCCTTCTCGTCGAAGCCGGCCTTGCTGACGACCGACTTGCGGTACATCGCGACCGGTGAGCCGCCGTTGTACCAGGGCACGGCGTAGAGCTTGCCGTCCATCCGCATCGGCTCGACGAGGTTGGGCTGGAAGTCGGCCAGCTCTTTCTGGCCGAAATAGGCGTCGAGCGGCTCCAGCGACGGGACGAACCTGCCCAGCTCGACCGAGTTGACGTTGACCGCGTCGGGCACGTCGCCGCTGGCGACGGCGGCGAGCAGCTTGGTCGCGCTCTCCTGGCCGGGGACGTCCACCCACTTGATGCTGACCTTGGGGTGTTCCTTCTCGTACTGGGCGATCAGGCCGGTGATGTAGTCGCTGTAGTTCTTCTTCAGGTTGATCGTCCAGAACTCGACCTCACCCTCGAAGGGCGGGTCGTCCGCGGGCGCGGCGGCGGTCTGGGGCGACGTGCCGGCGACGCAGCCGGCGGTGAAGAGGGACAGCGCCAGCGCGCCGATCGTTAAGGCACTTCGAGTCATCTCCGCGAGCCTCCTGCAAGATATGGCCGTCCTTTATCGCCACTTTCGGCACCATGTCAGCCTTGCGACAGAACGTCAAGAGGCAGGTCTTGACCATGTCGATCAGCCGAATGTACGCTTCCCCAAATTCTGGCCAGCCTTTATCAAATCTTAGGACGGCAAAAAGGATGTGATGCGATGGCCGCCGGCCGGATCCCAGGGCAGCGGTGGTACACGCCCTACCTGTTCGTGATCCCGGCACTCGCTCTGTTCGGCGTGTTCTTCGCCTGGCCGGCGATCACCGCGATCCAGCTGTCATTTCTCGAGTACGACGTGGTGTCGCAGCCGGTCTTCGTCGGGGTGGAGAACTTCACCAGGATCGTCGGAGACAGCAGATTCTGGACCGCGCTGCTCAACTCGCTGCTCTTCCTGGTGGGCATGTTCCCGCTGCTGGTGGTCGTTCCGCTGCTGCTGGCCGTGCTGGTCAACCAGAAACTCCCCGGCATCAGAACGTTCCGGATGCTCTACTACCTGCCGGTCGTGACCTCGATGGTCGCCGTCGGCGTCGCCTGGGAATACGTCTTCCACCAGCAGGGCGTGCTCAACTGGATCCTCACCGGAGCCGGGCTCCTCGACGAGCCCATCCAGTATCTCCTCGACCCCTTCTGGGCGCTGCCCGCGCTCGTCCTGGTCGAGGGCTGGAAGAGCATGGGCTTCTACATGATGATCTATCTGGCCGGGCTGCAGACCATCCCCACCAACCTGTACGAAGCCGCGAAGGTCGACGGCGCCACCGCCTGGCACCGGCTGCGCCACATCACGGTGCCGCTGATGGTGCCGTACATCGCGGTCGCGGTGACGGTGGAGATGCTGGACGCCATGCAGGCCTTCACCTCCATCTACGTGATGACCAGGGGCGGCCCGCAGGACGCCACCCTCACCCTCGGCTACTACATCTGGTCGGCGGCGTTCGAGCACTACGAGATGGGCTACGCCAGCGCGATGGGCCTGGTGCTCTGGGTGCTGATGATCGCCATGGCCATCCTCAACTACCGGCTCACCCGCGGACGGACGGTCATGCCATGAGCCTGCCCATGAGACTGCGGCGCGCGGGGATGTACATCCTGCTGACGGCGATCGCCCTGGTCTTCGTCGGCCCGTTCCTGATCCTGCTCAGCGCGGGGCTGAAGCCCGCCGGCCAGGCGGTCTTCTCCTTCCCGCCCGACGTCATCCCCCGGCCGCCCGTGCTCGACTGGGCGGTCGAGGCCTGGACCGCCATCCCGTTCCCGACCTACCTGCTCAACTCGGTGATCTACGTCGGCGTGACGGTGCCGCTCTACATCGTCGTCTCCGCGTTGTGCGCCTACCCGCTCGCCCTGATGACCTTCAGGGGCAAGAACCTCATCTTCTTCGCCATCCTGTCCACGATGTTCCTGCCGAGCGAGGTCATGCTCATCCCCAGGTTCCTCGTGGTCTCCGAACTCGGGATGGCCGACACGTTCGCGGGGGTGATCCTTCCCGGAGTGCTCTCCGCCTTCGGGATCTTCCTGCTCCGTCAGACGTTCGCGGGCGTGCCCCGCGAGGTCGTGGACGCCGCCCGCACCGACGGCTGCCACGAACTGCGCATCTTCTGGCACGTCATGCTCCCCGCCGCCCGTCCCACCCTCGCGATCCTCGGCATCTTCGGCTTCATCTCGGTCTGGAACAGCTTCATCTGGCCGCTCGTGGTGCTGAAGGACTCGGCGAAATACCCGGTCGCGCTGGGGATCGCCTATCTCGCCGGAATCACCGGCACGGATGTTCGCAGCCTGGCGGCCGGAACGATCATCTCGATCATCCCGGTCGTCATCGTTTTCATGATCATGCAACGGCACGTACTCGAAGGCATGCGCGGCGCGGTCAAGGGCTGACGCCGCCGGAGGTGAGGAATCGATGGTGACACGCAGGCAGTTCGGTCTCGGCGCGCTCGCGATGGGCGTGCTGGGAACCGTGCACACGGGCACGGCTCGCGCCTCGGCGGGCCACGACTACACGGCGCGGGAGACGTTCGACCTCTTCGAGCGGACCTTCCACGAGAGCGGCGCCGTGGGGCAGCCGACCGACAACAACGAGCACGGCGGCCTGGCCTGGGGCCAGTCCTACGTGCTGGCCGCCTTCATCCGCATGTACGAGGCCTACCGCGACACCCACTACCTGGACCGGCTCGTCACCAACATCGACCTCGTGCTCGGCAACCGCGACTCCGAGCGCGGCGTGGCCGACTATCGCGGGGAGTCGCTGCCCGCGTGGCGGGCGATGCACCCCTACACGGTCGGCGTCGCCGCGTTGAAGGACGCGAGCGGCCGGCCCGTGCTGGAGGTGCGCAGCTCGCTGTCCTACGCCGACCTCACCACGGCCACCGTACGGGCGGGCAGCACCGAGGACCGCTTCACGTTAGAGGTGAAGACCAGCAGGAACGGCGCGGTCGCCACCTTCACCGACCTGTCCATGGACCCGGACTCCCCCGACTACGCCGTACGCAAGATCCTCGACGCCTACCCGACGCCCACCCAGGTCACCGCGCGCGACCTGCGCGAGGGAGGGGAGGTCGCGCCCCCCGCCCAGGGCGCGACCCGGCTCGTCTCCCAGCCCGTGATCTTCGCGGTGCACACCGGCATGATCACCTACCCGATCGCGTCGTTCGCCCGGATCGTGATGCGTACGCCGAAGCTCCACGCCGACCCGCGCTACCGGGCCAAGGCCGCGGAGTATCTCGAGGCCGCCAAGGCCGCGGCCGCCGTGCACGACCGCGAATGGCGGCAGAGCGACGACGGCGGCGGGCACCTCGCCTGGGTCAAGGGCACCCCGCTCGGCTACGACGGCACCGAGATGCCCACCAACCAGTTCCTCGCGCTCGGGCTCACCTACGCCGAGATCGCCGCCGCCACCGGCGACCCCGCCTACGCCGACCGGGCCAGGCGGATGGCCCGCACCTTCGCCCGCGAGCTCAAGACGAACGCGAAGGACGCCTACCACTGGTCGTACTGGCCGTCGTTCGGCGTGACCTACCGGGGCTTCTCGGCCGACGAGGGCATCTCCGAGTTCACCCCGTCGGGCAACGGCGCCAAGCAGATCGAGGACCTCAGCCACGGCGCGATCGACGTCGAGTTCGCCGCCCTCGCCTTCCGCCACGGGCTCGGCTTCAAGGGCACCGACATGGCCAGGTTCGCCAGGTCCTACAGCAAGAACATGGCCACCACCGACCCCGACGGCGTGCCGACCACGTTCCTGCGCGTCGACGGCACCGGCGGCCTGGCCTCCTCGGGCCAGTATCTCCAGGCGCCGCGGTGGATGGCCGTGGCGCAGTGGGACCGGGTGGTGTTCGACCACGCCAGGTCGATCTACGAAGCCCGCGCGCTCGAACCCAGCCAGGGCTCCCACATCGCCGGCGTGGGCTACCTCAACTGGCAGGCCCGCCGGCAGGAGTGACGACCCTACCTGGCGAAGGTGGCGGCGGCGGCCAGGAACGCGTCATTGGCCTCGGGAGAGCCGATCGAGACGCGTACGCCCTCCTCCGCGAAGGGCCTGACCGCCACGCCCTCCGCCGCGCACGCCGCGGCGAAGTCGAGGGTGCGCCCACCGAGCCGGAGCCAGACGAAGTTGGCCTCGGTGGGCGGCACCGTCCAGCCCTGCGCGAGCAGCGACTCCCGCACCCGGGTGCGCTCCTTGACCACCTGCTCGACCCGGTCGAACAGCTCGTCCTCGGCCCGCAGCGAGGCGATGGCCGCGACCTGCGCGAGGTGGTTGACCGCGAACGGGATGATCGTCTTGCGCACGGCCGACGCCACCGGCTCCTGCGCGATCAGGTAGCCGACCCGCAGGCCCGCCAGCCCGTACGCCTTGGAGAAGGTGCGCAGGACGCAGACGTTGGGCCGGTCGCGGTAGAGGGTGAGGCCGTCGGGGACGTCGTGGTCGCGGACGTACTCGCGGTAGGCCTCGTCCAGCACGACGAGCACGTGCTCGGGCACGCGGTCGAGGAACGCCTCCAGCGCGCCGCGGCGGATGGCCGTGCCCGTGGGGTTGTTGGGGTTGCACACGAACGCCAGGCGCGTGCGGTCGTTGATCGCCTCGGCCATGGCGTCGAGATCGTGGTCCTCGCCGGCCAGCGGCACCTGGACCGAGGTGACCCCGGCCAGGTCGGCGAGGAGCGGGTAGGCCTCGAAGGAGCGCCACGCGTAGACGACCTCGACCCCGGGCTCGCCCACCGTCTCGAACAGCTGCTGCGCCACCGTGACCGACCCGGCCCCGAGCGCGACGTGCTCGGGCGGCACGGAGCAGCGCTCGGCGATGGCCTCGGTCAGCTTCGTCGCACCGGGGTCGGGGTAGCGGTTGATCTGCCGCGCCCCCTCGGCGATGGCCTCGACCACGGACGGCAGCGGGTCGTACGGCGTCTCGTTGGACGACAGTTTGTACGACCGCCCATCGGGAGCCGCTACGGCCTTGCCCGGTTTGTACGGGGCCATGGTGTCGAGAATGTGGCGGAAACGAGGCATGGCCCAACTGTAGAAGGCGCGGCGCGGTGAAGCATCACCCCGTCCCCGCCTTCAGCGGAGCTTGACGAGGGACGCCTGGACGAACCTGGCCGCCCTGTCGCCCGCGGCGAACCCGGGTCTACGCGTGGTGACGGCCACCTGCACCCAGACGTCCGACGAGCGGAAGGTGATCTCGGTCCTGTAGAGCTGCCCGCTGAACGAGAAGGGGGACTTCTGGGTGAAACTGAACGCCTCGTCCCCGACCTTCGGCCCCTTGCGGAGCTTGGTCCCCGGGACACGTTTCGGCTCTTCCTTCATGGTCACGACCGACTGGTCGAAGGCGATCTCGACGCCCGTGGGTATGCGGCTCGCCACGAGGCTCACGTTGCTGCCGTCGTCCCGCTTCCACCCGCAGCTGGCGGAGACGACGAACTGGCGTTTCGCCGGCCCGCCGAGCAGTTTGCGCACCTGCGCGCCGGTCAGCAGGTCGCAGGCGTCGAAGTCGCGGGGCTTCTTCTTCGGCGGCGACGGCGACGACGACGGCCGCACGCTCGCGAACGTCTGCGGCACGGAGTAGGTGGTGCGGGGCGTCACGATGAACGCGATCGTGCGGATGATGTTCGGCATGAACGGCACCATGGCCACCGCCGCCGCCGTGACCAGCGCCACCGCGATCGTGGAGCCCACGACGACCCGCCGGCGCGGGCGGCGGAGCAGGCGGCCGGGCACGGTCCGCTGCGCGCGCAGGGCGGGGTCGGTCGTGGGGTTGCCCTGGGCGATGGCGTCGAGCCAGCCGGCCGCCTGGTCGGAGGTGCAGCGTCGCGCCGGGTCCTTGTCGAGGAGGGCGGCGAGCACGGGTGCGAGCGGGCCGGCCCGCCGGGCGGGGTCGGGCTCCTGCATCAGCACCGCCGCCATCACGGCGGCCTGGTTGGGCCGGGCGAAGGGCGGCGCGCCCTCCACCGCCGTGAAGAGCGTGGCGCCGAGCGACCACAGGTCGCCGAGCGGGCCGTCGGCCTCGCCGCGCAGGCGCTCGGGGGCGATGTAGCCGGGGGAGCCGCTCAGGAACCCGGTCTGGGTGAGTTCGGCGTCCCCGGAGACGGTCGCGATGCCGAAGTCGGTGAGCAGCACCCGCCCGTCGTCGGTGAGCATGACGTTGGCGGGTTTGACGTCCCGGTGCAGGATGCCCGACGCGTGCGCGGCGCCGAGCGCGTCGAGCATGCGCGTGCCGATCCAGGCGACCTTGTGCGGCGGCAGCGGCCCGCCCTCGCGTACGGCCTGGTCGAGGGAGTGGCCCCGCACCAGCTCCATGACGATCCACGGCCGCCCGCCGTCGAGGACGACGTCGTGCACGGTGACGATGGACGGGTGGGAGCGCAGCCGCGCCGCGGCCCGCGCCTCGCGCAGCGTGCGCTGGGTCAGCTCCTCGCGCGACGCCGCGTCGAGGTCGGGCGGCAGCTTGACCTCCTTGACGGCGACCTCCTGCTGGAGCAGCTCGTCCATCGCCCGCCAGACCGTGCCCATGCCGCCCTGGCCGAGCTCCGCCAGCAGCCGGTAGCGGTCGGCGAGCAGCGGCGTCATCGGGCCGTCGCCGGCGCCGAAGGGCTCCCCAGACATCCGCCGTCTCCCTTCGATGTCGCGACCGGCTCGCACATTGACATGTGATCTTACGGGCGTACGGAGCCGAATGTCCGGTTTTCTGGGTAAGCGCGAGCGCGTCAGTCTTTGAGCGTGCGCAACATCGGCGGGTGGAGCAGCTCGGCCGGGCCCCGGCGGTAGAGCTTGGCCGGGCGGCCCCCGTCGCGGGTCGTGGTCGCGCCCGTCTCCACCAGGAAGCCCTCGGCCTTGGTGACCTTGCGGTGGAAGTTGCGGGGGTCGAGCAGCCGGCCCCAGACGATCTCGTAGACGCGGCGCAGGTCGGCCACCGTGAAGTCGGGCGGGCAGAAGGCCGCCCCCAGCGGGGTGTATTCCAGCTTGGAACGGGCCCGCTCGACGCCGTCCTTCATAATGCGGCGGTGGTCGAAGGCCATGACGGCGAGCGAGTCGACCGGCTGCCAGCTCATGTGGGCCTTCTCCGAGGCCGGCAGGTCGGGGGCGAGGCCGAGGTAGGCGACGCTCAGCACCCGCTGGCGGGGATCGCGGTCGGGATAGCCGTAGGTCTGGAGCTGCTCCAGGTGCACGGGCGCCCCCGGCAGGCCGGCCCGCTCGGCCAGGATGCGGTGGGCGGCGGCCGGCAGGTCCTCGTCGAGCTGGATGAAGCCGCCGGGCAGCGACCAGCGCCGCAGGAACGGCGGATTGTCGCGCCGCCACACCAGCGCGCTCAGCGCCTGGTTGCGGACGGTGAGCACGACCAGGTCGACGCTGACCGGGATGCTCGGGACCATGGCAGGCACGTTACACGCAGCCGCGGACGGGGAGCGAACGGTGCGACGGCCCTCGGGTCAGGTGTCGATCCGCACGTGCAACGGCTCCGTCGTCGACTGTCCTGACGGCACCTTCACCCCGATCCTGACCCACTCTCCGGCCGGCACCTGCGACCAGTTGAACGGCACCCACGCGGTGACCATGCCCTCGGGCAGCTCCTCCAGCGGGTCCTCGTCGAGCCAGCCGACCGCGGACACCACGAGCTCCTGAGTCCCGCCGGACCACTGGATGGTGACCGTGCCGCCCCTGAAGTTGTAGCCGCGCACCTCCACGCCGTCCTGGACGTCACGCCCGCGGCGGATCGCGTCGACCGCGACGGGCCGCTGCCAGTCGGCGGTGATCTCCTGCTCCAGCGAGGGCCGGCCGCACGTCATGAAGTCGCTCCACATATAGGAGACGATCTTCTGCACGTAGCGCCCGGCCATGGTCACGGCCTGGTCGAGCCGCTTCTTGTCGGTCTTACCGCGGGTGCCGTGCGGGGCGCACGGCTCGTCGCCGGACGGCTCGAACGCCTCCACGTTCGCCCACAGCTGCACCTCGTAACCGGCCATGAGCAGCTCTTCGCGGGCGATCGACATCTCGCGGTAGTAGTCGCGCGTCGAGCCGTGGTACGCGGTCTCGTACGTCGACTCCCCCACCACCGGCCGCAGCCGCTCGTCGACCTCGCTGTCGCGCTCGTCGGGCCAGAACAGGCCCACCTTGCCGGTGCCGCGGCTGTCCTGGGGCGCGATGATGCCGACGCCCGTCTTCGTCAGCGCCCTGAACCCCTCGGCCACCTGCCTGGGCGTCTGGCCGAACGCCACCCGCGTGCGGGCGTCGAGGTAGGGGCTGATCAGGATGGGCTTGCCGGGTAATTCCTGCTCCACGATCCGGTGCTGGTCGGCGTAGACCTCCAGCGTCGGGTTGTCGGCCAGGGTGTCGGACATCTGGACCTCGAACGGCTGGTAGACGCCGCCCAGCGACTCGCGCTCGGCGAAGCGCACGCCGTAGTCCTGCAGGATGCGCCGCGTCACCGTGGTGAGCGTGCCGATGTGCTTCTTGTTGGCCCTGATCGGCGTCTTGGGGTCGCGGGGCGCGAGCGGCAGCGCCGGGAAGACCCGCATGCCGAACTGGTCGGCCAGGTCGAGCAGCTCCGTCAGGCTGTCCGTGGGCTTGCCCGCGATCAGGATCATGTCGTAGGAGACGGCCTTGCCGCTGAAGTCGCACGTGGAGTCGTCAGAGCCGTCCGGCTGGGTGATGAGCCGGAAATAGGTGCGCTTGGGCGTCTGGATGGCGTGTTCCATCTCGGGGCAGCGGAACAGGCTCTCGCCGAACGACTCGTCGGTTCGGTAGACGTACGTGCGGCCGATCCGGTTGCCGGGGTTGGCCTTCTTCAGATCCCGCTCGGCGGCGTCGTGACAGGTCAGGCCGTCCTCTTCGCAGGCCTCGTACAACGAGTCGAGCTCGCCGTCCTTGGTCTTGATCTCGCCGGAGGCGGTGACGGGGCGATATTGCAGGCCGTAGCCGATCCTGATGATCGTGTCGCCACCGACGCTGTGGATCTCCTGCAACTGCTTGCGCCAGGTGCAGGGGTTGGACCTGGGGGTGATCCAGTAGCCGGTGACGGCGTAGGGGGCCTGTTCCTTGGTCTCGAACGTTCCACACCGGTCGGTGACCGCGCTCACCTTCGGCGTCGGCTGGGTGCTCGACGGCTCGGGCGTGGCCGGCCGGGCGACCGGTTTCTCCGACGAGATGGGAAACACGATGATCGCCGCCGCCACCACGGCGACGATGGCCGCGCCCACAGCGAGGAAAAGCCAGCGCACGTTCAGGTACCTACCGCCCTTGAAGGAGAACCGTTATCGGCTGAGGCCCGCCCACGACTCCAGCTGGGCGACGAACCGCTTCGCGGAGTTGGGCCAGTGGTGGTTGGTGCGGGCCGCCGCGTAACCGCGTGCCCCCTGGGCCCGCCGCTCCCGCACGTCGTCGCGGAGGGTCAGCACCGCCTGCGCGACCGCCTTGGGGTCCTCCCACGGCACGACGACGCCGCTGTCGTACCGTTCGACCAGCTCGACAGCGCGCGGGGACGGGGTGGTGATGACGGGGATGCCGTGGGCCATGTACTCAACGATCTTCGTCGGCATGGAGTGCCGGTAGTTGGGCTCGTCGTGGAGTAAGGAAAGCCCCGCGAGCGCCCCGTCGAGCCGCTTGAGCGCCTCGTCGTTGGGCATGAAGTCGCGCCATTCCAGCAGGCCCTCGGTGACGGCCTGGTTGAGCATCGGGCGGCTCTGCGGGTCGGCGTACCCGATCAGCTCGACGGCCACGCGGTACGGCTGCAGCAGCTTGGCCACCTCGACGGCCTCGATCACGCCCCTGGCCCGCGACAACCAGCCGAGATAGACCACCCGGTCGTCGCCCGGCGGGGTCACGGAGTCGGGCACCCACGTCTCGTTGGGGACGATGGGGTGGGCGTCCTTGAACCGGCCCGCGTACGCCGTCTCGGCCAGCATCAGGTGCATGTGCCGCTCGGCGGTGCCTTCGAGCATGCGGGCCATGAAGCGCACGGGCGGCCGCAGGGGCGAGGGGAGCCAGGGCTTCAGCGAGAGCGTGGCCGGGGTGTCCTCGTGCACGTCCCACACCACGGGCGGCCTGTTGCGTACGCCCCACACGGCGAACAGCAACTCGGGGTCGTGGACCAGGACCAGGTCGACCTTGTCGCGCATGCGCTTGAACAGCCGCCGGGCGGCCCACACCGCGGACAGGCGTTTGCGCTGCGCGGCCCTCGGCAGATCGACGCCGGTGACCCAAGGACGGGGGACGACGCCGAAGGCGGTGAACGACGCCGCGTACGTGACCTCATGACCGGCGTCCACGAGAGCACGGATCTGCCGATGCAGAATCCTCGCGTCCTCGGGGTTATGCACCACCGTCATGACGAGCACGTGCACTGCGCGCAGCCCTCCGTCGCTACAGCCGCTCGACGCGTTCACCCTCGGCGAGAACGCCCCGGGTGTCCAGCACGAGCTTGGCTTTCGCCTCGACCATGTCGAGGTCGAACGCGGCGTGCTGCTGCAGGAGCAGCGTCACGTCCGCGTTGGTCACGGCCTCGGCGAGATCCTCCTCACGCGGCACCGGGGTGCCGTCGACCGACCACTCCTTGACGTACGGATCGGCGAACGAGAGCTCCGCCCCCAGCTCCAGCAGCGCCCGCGCCACCGGGAGCGCCGGGGTCTCACGTTCGTCGGCGATATCCGGTTTGTACGTGACGCCGAGCATAACCACTTTGGCGCCGTTCACGGGCTTCTTGTTGCTGTTCAGCAATCGCTGGACCCGCGCCACCACGTACGACGGCATCCGCTCGTTGATCTCCTGCGCCAGCTCGACGAACCGGAACGGGTAGCCCAGCTTGCGCACGGTGTAGGAGAGATAGGACGGGTCGACGGGGATGCAGTGCCCGCCGACGCCCGGTCCCGGCAGGAACTTCTGGAAGCCGAACGGCTTGGTCGCGGCCGCCTCTATCGACTCCCACAGGTCGATGCCGAGCTCGTCGCAGAAGATCGCCATCTCGTTGACGAGGGCGATGTTGACGTGCCGGTAGGTGTTCTCCAGCAGCTTGGCCATCTCGGCCTCGCGGGTGCCGCTGACCGGCACCACCTGCTCGATGAAGCGCCCGTAGAACGCCGTCGCGCGGTCGCGGCAGGTGGGCGTGTAGCCGCCCACGACCTTGGGGGTGTTGTGCAGCCCGAACTTGGGGTTGCCGGGGTCGATGCGCTCGGGCGAGAACGCCAGGTGGAAGTCCTCGCCCGCGACGAGCCCCGAGGTCTCCAGCAGCGGCCTGGCCACCTCGTCGGTGGTGCCCGGCCAGGTGGTGGACTCGAGCACGACGAGCGTGCCCTTGCTCAGGTTGCGGGCGACGGTCTTGGTGGCGCCCTCCACGGCCGACAGGTCGGGACGGTGGTCCTCGTCGAGCGGGGTGGGCACGCAGATGACGATGGTGTTGCTTCTGGCCAGCACGGTCTCGTCGAGGGTGGCGCTGAACCCGTTGGCGAGCATGTGCTCGAGGTCCGCGTCGGTCAGGTCATCGATGTAGGACTGCCCGGCGTTGAGCGCGTCGACCTTGCGGGGGTCGACGTCCACGCCGACGACCCGCAACCCGGCGGCCGCCGCCTCTTTGGCGAGCGGCATGCCGACGTAGCCCAGACCGATGACAGCCAAGTCGATTTCTGTCACAGCTGTGCCTTGAGGAGCCGGAAACAACACTTCATGGTCGCAAAGGTTATCTCAAGTCCACCTAGCTCACGCCTAATGCGACCGAACCCGTCGTAAGAGACAGCTAACACCAAGGTCATCATTCACCAAGAGACCGGTATAGAGCTTGATAAGTCTCGGCAACCCGGCTCCAGGTGCGCTTCGCCGCCACTTCGGCCCGTCCCGCATCGCCCATCTCCGCGCGCTTGGCGGGATCTTCCCTGAGCCCGGCGAGCGCCTTGGCCAGCGCGGCGGGATCGCCGGGCGGCACGAGCATTCCGGCGCCGTCGGAGCCGACGAGCTCGGAAAGCGCGGGCAGATCGCTGAGCACGACCGGCTTGCCGAGCGCCATCGCCTCGACCGGTTTCAATGGCGTAACAAGTCGGCACACGCGAAGGTCCTCGCGCGGGCAGACGAAGATGTCGATGGCGTCCTGCGCCTGCAGCGCCTCGTCGGGACCGACCCGCCCCGGCAGCACGGCGTCGCTCAGGCCCAGCTCGTCGACCAGCTCGAGCAGGTTGTCGCGCTCGGTGCCGTCGCCGACGATGAGCACCCGCACCGGGGTGCGGTCGTCGCGCAGCAGCGCGGCGGCCCGCAGCAGGGTGGCGAACCCCTCGTAGGCCACGATGCTGGACACCGACCCGACGACGATCTCGCCGGGCTCGATGCCGTACGCCTGCCTGAACGAGGCGCCGTCGTAGTGGGCCGACAGCAGCGAGTCGTCCACGGCGTTGGGCGCCAGGTGGATCTTCTCCCTGGGCACGCCGCGCTCGACGATCTCGGCGGCCATCGTCTCGGCCAGCGTCACCACGGCGTCCGCCTCGCGCATCAGGAACGCCTCGCGCTCGCGCTGGAGCACGTGCCGCTGGCTGCCGACGCGGATCGGGTCGCGCGAGGCCCAGGTCTCCTCCAGGAAGCCGCGCACCTCGTAGACGAACGGCGTGCCCGTCCTGTCGCGCACGGCGTGGGCGATCGAGCCGTTGCGGTGGTCGGTGGCGGCGTGCACGACCCGCGGCCGCAGCTCGGTCACCAGCTTGGTGACCCCGTCGGCGCCCCTCGTGATGCGGCCCTGGGTCTCGAACGGCATCTCCCCGTGCCCGTCCGGCAGCAGCCGGTAGTAGGGGATGCCGTCGATCTCTTCGTACGGAGCCGCGTCCGTGTGGCCCTGCAACATCGGCCAGCCCCAGCTCGTGACCACGTGCGGGTCGATGCCCGCGGCCTTCTGCGAGCTGACGATGCGGTGGGTGCGGACGGTGTAGCCGGCCTGCGTGTACGGCAGCGCGTTGGTGACGACGTGCAGCACGCGGTTCTCGACCCGGCTCAGGATGGCCACCTTGGGCCCCGGCGGGATCGGGTCGGGGCTGATGGCGGCCAACTCGCCGCGGTAGTAGGCGGCCCTGCGCTTGACGAAGGGGTATTTGGTGTGCGCCTCGAGCACGGCGGCGGCCTCGCTGACGCGGCCGGCGTCCCAGTGGGTCTTGGCTTCGTTCCACGGACCCTTGACCACGCGCATGCCGAACTTGCGCACCATGCGCCGGGCCCGGCGCGCGGCCGGCCAGGCCACGCTGCCCACGACGGGCCGCATCCGGGGCGGAAGCGTTTCGGCGGCGGCCTGGGCCACGCGGACGGGGTCGGATCTGACCTTCGTCATGACCACCCGGGAAACGATGATCGGGTGCTGGACGAAGCCTTTGAGAAGTCCACCGACGCCGACACGGGCGGACTTCGCGGAAACCCTGTCGGATGAGCGGGAGGAGTCTTGACGACTGGCGTCGGATGCCACGCGGTGACCGTACCATAGGCAGCGTTTTTTCCCTTCCGCTATGAAAGGCGAGGTCAATGAGGGAGAACCCCCTGGTCCTGCACGTATTGGGTGCTCGTCCCAATTTCGTGAAAGCGGCCCCGGTGGTCCGGGCACTCGGTGAACTCGGCGTGCGGCAGGGCATCATCCACACCGGTCAGCACTATGACGCGCTGATGTCGGACGTGTTCTTCGCCGATCTCGGCCTGCCCGAGCCGGTGGCGAACCTGGGCGTCGGCTCGGGCAGCCACGCCAGGCAGACCGCGGCGCTACTCGTCGGCCTGGAGGAGGTCGTGCAGGAGCAGGAGCCCGACCTGGTCGTGGTGTACGGCGACGTCAACTCGACGCTGGCCGCGATCCTCGTCTGCGCCAAGCTGGGCGTGAAGACCGCGCACGTGGAGGCGGGGCTGCGCTCGTTCGACCGCGGCATGCCGGAGGAGGTCAACCGGGTCGTCACCGACGCGCTGGCCGACGTGCTGTTCGCCACCTCGCCCGAGGCGCTGTCCTACCTGGCGTCCGAGGGCGTGCCCGCGTCCAAGGTGCACCTGGTGGGCAACCCCATGATCGACAGCCTGTACGCGGCCCTGCCCTCGCTGGACCCGGCGCCCGTGGCGGAGCGGCTCGGCCTGCCCGGCCGCTACGCCGTGGCGACCCTGCACAGGCCGGCGAACGTGGACACGGCCGAGGCCGCCAAGGAGCTGGTCGACGCGGTTCTGGACGTGTCGCGGCAGATCCCGCTCGTGGTGCCCGTGCATCCGAGGGGCAAGGCCCGGCTGGCCGAGGCGGGCCTGGTCGACGGCCCGTCGGTCAAGGTGGTGGACCCGCTGGGTTATGTGGACTTCCTCTCACTCGTCCGCGGGGCGGCGCTGGTGGTCACCGACTCCGGGGGCGTGCAGGAGGAGACGACCGTGCTGGGCGTGCCCTGCCTGACCGTGCGGCCCAACACCGAGCGGC
This sequence comes from Nonomuraea sp. B1E8, assembly GCF_039871515.1. Lineage (NCBI taxonomy): Bacteria > Bacillati > Actinomycetota > Actinomycetes > Streptosporangiales > Streptosporangiaceae > Nonomuraea > Nonomuraea sp. B1E8. The sequence continues at coordinate 1,607,883 of NZ_JBDPLS010000001.1, forward strand.
CGATCACGATCACGCACGGCACGAACCGGCTGGTCACGCCCGCGCTGCTGCCGGCGGCGGCGGAGAAGTCACTGGCCGACGGCGCCTCGACGCCGGCGGGCGAGCTGCCGGTGTTGTGGGACGGCCAGGCCGGCCCGCGGATCGCCAAGGTGATCTCCGCCTGGCTCAAGGGGGACAACCTGGCCCCTGCCTCTCAGGGCAAACGCCCCGAATAGTGGCTATTTCCGCCGTAGCATGATGTACCTCCGCTGAGCGTTAGGCGTCCACCATGGCCGAAAATCCCCGCGGGGGGCAGGCCCCTCGCGTTCCCTCCGAAAATCTCGGTGCTTCGCACGGATCTTCTCAACACGAACCCTCCGGGTTCGTGTACCAGCGACTCGGCCCCGTCAACTGGCTGCCCGAGGACCGCAAGGTCGTCGAGCGGTACGAGGCGGAGCTGAGAGAGTTGCGGCGGCGGCTGGAGATCGCCGAGGCCAAGGCCGCGTACGCCGGCTGGAAGCTGGAGGCGACGCAGGCCAAGCGCACGTTCAAGCTGGGCGAGGCGCTGGGCTCGAAGAGCCCCGGGAAGATCGTCGAGGCGGTCAGGTCGAAGCAGAAGGCTCCCAAGCCGCCCACACCCGTCACCGAGGCCATCGAGGCGGCGAACAACCGGCCGCCGCTGGTCGACGTGCCGGCGGTGAAGTGGCCGGCGGGCCCGGTCAACAGGCCCGACCTGAAGGTCGCGGTGATCCTCGACGACTTCTCCAGGATGGCCTTCCGCTACGAGTGGGACCAGATCGAGTTCGGGCTCAAGGACTGGCCGGAGATCTTCGCGGACAAGCGGCCCGACCTGCTGTTCTGCGAGTCGGCCTGGCACGGCAACCAGGGCCGCTGGCGCTACCAGATGACCGGCACCAACGCTCCCAAGGAGCCGCTGCGCGACCTGGTGGCCTGGTGCAAACAGGAGGGCATCCCCACGGTCTTCTGGAACAAGGAGGACCCGCCGAACTTCGACTTCTTCATCGACACGGCCAAGCTGTTCGACTACGTGTTCACCTGCGACGGTGACATGTTGCCGAAATATCGCGAAGTTCTCGGACATGACCGGGTGGACGTGCTGCAGTTCGCCGCCCAGCCCCGCGTGCACAACCCCATCCAGCAGCGCCAGGGCCGCCTGCACGACGTGGTGTTCGCCGGGATGTACTTCCGCGACAAACACCCCGAGCGCCGCGAGCAGATGGAGACCGTGCTCGACCCGATCAGGGAGCTCGGCCTGCACATCTTCGCCCGCAACGGCGAGGTGGACGAGAAGTACGCCTGGCCGGAGAAGTACCGGCCGCACATCGTGGGCGAGCTGCCCTACGACCGGATGCTGGCCGCGTACCGGATGTACAAGGTCTTCCTCAACGTCAACTCGGTGCTGGACTCGCCGACCATGTGCGCCCGCCGCGTCTTCGAGCTGTCGGCCTGCGCGACCCCCGTCGTGTCGGGGTGGTCACGGGCGATCGAGGAGACCTTCGGCGAGCTCGTCCCCATCGCGCGCGAGCCGGTCGAGTCGTACAACCAGGTGCTGCACCTGATCAACAGCCCCGAGCTGCGGGCCAGGACGGGCCACCTGGCGATGCGCGAGGTCTTCGACAAGCACCTGTTCTCCCACCGCGTCGACCAGATCCTGCAGCTCCTCGGGCAGCGGACGCAGACCCGGTCGCGCTCGATCTCGGTCGTGCTGCCCACCAACCGCGCCTCCCAGATCGAGCACGCGATCTCGTCGGTCGCCCGCCAGATCCACCGGCCGCTCCAGCTCGTCATGGTGCTGCACGGCCTGGACATCGACCCGGTCGTGGTCGCCGACAAGGCCCGCATGGCGGGCATCACCGACGTCGTCGTCCTGCCCGCGGACGCCTCGCTCTCGCTCGGCGCCTGCATGAACCTGGGAATCGCCGCCGCCGAGGGCGACCTGATCGCCAAGATGGACGACGACAACCTCTACGGCGAGCACTATCTGTCGGACCTGGTCAGGGCGTTCGACTACTCCGACGCCGAGCTGGTCGGCAAGGGCGCGCACTACGCCTACTTCGAGGGCATGAACACGACCATGCTGCGCCTGCCCGGCCTGGAGCACCGCTACTCGTTCCTCGTCCAGGGCGGCACGTTCCTCGGCAAGGCAGACATGTTCCGTTCGTACGGCTTCGCGGACATCACCCGCGGCGAGGACACCCAGCTGGTACGGCGGCTGAAGGAGGACGCCGTCAAGATCTACTCGGCGGACCGCTTCAACTTCGTCTACTGGCGCAGCGCCGACGCCTCGATGCACACGTGGCAGGCCGACCACATCAAGCTGACCCGCAACGCGCAGTTCGCCTTCGTCGGCCGCCCTGACGACCACGTGCTCATCTGACCCGTCAGGCGACCTGTTCGAGGTTCTTGTCGGCGAGACGGGCCAGTTCGTACAGGCCCTGCGCCTTCACCTTCTGGCCGACCACGAGCATGCTCATGACCACGGTGCCCCGCCTGATCATGACGGAGCCGATCTGCGCGTTCTTCTCGCCGCCGGCGGCCGAGGTGAGGTAGGCCCGCGACTCGTCGCCCTTGGGCGGCATCTTCAGCGTCCTGGTCGTGTACGTCACCTGCGTGCCGCCGACGTCGGCCGTGTAGGAGGCGCACTGGCGCGGCAGCGGCTTGGGGAAGGACTCCGACGGCAGCGACACCACCGCCTGCGTGATCGAGCCGCGCTCGGCGGCGAACGCGATCACCGCGGCGGGCGCCCCCGCGATGTCGGGCTGCTCGATGTCGAGCTGGGCCGCGCCCGCGCACTCCGGCCGCTGCAGTTTGGCCTGGCGCAGCGCGGCGATGCCCTGCTGCGTGGACTTGAGCTTGCCGAACGCGCCCAGTTCGGGACCGTAGGCGACGTGCATGCCGTCGGGCACCGGCAGCAGGGCGGCGCGGAGCTTGGCCGAGGCGGCGGACGGCGAGGACGCGGACGCCGAGGCGGCGGGCGCCTGCGGCTCCTCCCCGGAGGAACATCCGGCAAGGGCCAGCATGCCCAGACATATGCCAGAAATGGCCTTAAGCATATACGCTCCAATTCACTCGCGCGGCATTGTCGAAAACGCTAGAGGAAGCGGAGAGTACGCAGCCGGGCAACGTCGCTATTCGCGGAATTCAATGGTTTCGCGGCTTTTTCCGGTTCCGCGAGCCTGCGAAGAGCGCCACGATCGTGCTGGTCAGGCACTCACCACTCCCGGACGGAGCCCGCCAGGATGCGTCGAAGGGGTGCGTGCCGGTCACTTGACTCCCCGGCCTGACATGCCGGACGGGTGACCCGATCAGGCATTCGCCGTAATAGGTCGCGCAAAATGTTTCTCGAACCACTGCGCGGCATGACGCCGCTTTTCACCCGGCTGCTGATGATCGCGCCATGGGCCTGACTCCACGCGACCTCGGGATGAAACAGATCATTTCCCGCCGGGACTTCTTCGACGGCATAGCCGTGAGCGCTCTGGGGAGCCCGGTGGCGGCGCGAGTGGCGCATGGCGCCCCTGGGCAAGCTGAGACGCCTCAGAACGCCGCGTACGGGCCGGGTAGCTTCACGGTGCGGGGAGACACCAGTGAGGCGCTCAGCGTGCCGCACGCGCTGCGGGACGGGCGGTTCTGGGCCCACGCGGGCGCGCCGGAGGCGACAGGCGAGCGCTACGACCTCGTGGTGGCCGGCGGCGGGCGCAGCGGGATGAGCGCCGCCGCCGAATGGCTGCGGCGCGATCCCGGCGCCTCCGTCCTCGTCCTCGACAACCACGACGAGGCCGCAGGGCAGCCCCGGCGCGACGCGCTGCGCCGCAGGACCCGCCAGGGAGCCGGGCGGGAACGGCCCGACGGCGTGATGTGCGACGCGGAGACCTTCGGCGCGGACACGCTCGTCAGGCTCGCCTCACCCGGATGGGCCGACGAGGCGCCGGTCGCCGAGCGGGCCAGGCGCGACCTGCGCATGCTCCACGAGGACCCGCCCGACTGGTTCCCCAGGCTGTCGGCGGAGGAGAAGCAGGAGCGGCTGGCCGCGCTCACGTACTCCGAGTTCCTGCTGCAGGTGTGCGGCGTCCATCCCGACGTCGAGCGGTTCTGCCGGACCATGCCGTGCCGCGAATGGGCCTACGACACCCGGGCCTTCGGCGCGATCGACGCCTGGGGCTCAGGCTATCCGGGGTTCGCCGGCCTCGGGCTCGACCGGGACAAACCCTCCCGGCTCAACTCGCCCAGCGTGCGGCAGGAATGGCAGGCCGGCGCGCGAGGTGACCACGTCGCCCCGCCGCCGCCCGACGGCCGGGCGCGGCTGCGGTTGTCCAGCCCGGTGGTGTTCGCGCGCGACGGCGCCCACGCCGCGACCGTGGGCTACTTCGACGGCCACCAGGTCATGACCGTCGAGGCCGGGGCGGTGATCCTGGCCTGCTGGAGCGCGGTCGTCCCGTACCTGGTGCCCGAACTCCCCGAGGACCAGCGGCGGGCGCTGCGCTCGGCCATCAGGGTGCCGCTGCTGCACGCCACGGTACAGGTGCGCGACGCGCGGGCGTGGCGGCGGCTCGGCGTCCAGCGGGTGCGCTGGACGGGCGCGTACTGGTGCTTCTGCGAGCTCGAACCGCCCGCCACCGTGCACCTCCTGGCCGCGCCCTGCCGCTCCGAGCTGGGGCCCGGCGCGGGCGCGGCGGCGGGCAGGCGGGAACTGGTCAGGACGCCGTACGGGCGGCTCGAACACACCATCCGCGGCCAGCTCGCCCGGCTGCTCGGCCCCGCCGGCTTCGATCCCGCGGCGGACATCGAGGCGATCACCGTCGACCGGTGGGGGCACGCGAACACGCCCGAGTACTGCCGGCCCTGGCACCCGTACTATCCCGACGGGCCCTTCCCCGCGGACGTCGCGCGCAGGAGGTTCGGCAGGATCGCGATCGCGGGCTCCGACTCCGCGCCCGTCGGCCGCGCCGACGCGGCCGTGTCCGCCGCGCTGCGCGCCGTCGGCGAACTCGCGCCATGACGCCATGGCTGCCCCGATCCTCCCAATAATCCCGGTAATGAACGTCTTCCCCCCACTGCGCGGGGACCATAAACGGTGCTAGTCTCCTGTGCGATCTTCCGGAGGTGTATTTACACAAGGTGTGGAAATGCCCCCGACTCGAGGTTGGGACATGGGCTCGCGAAACCGGTCAATTCGGTTCAAGATCTTCTTATTGCTGCTGCTACCCCTCCTGTCTCTGAGCGCGCTGTGGGGTTTCGTCCTCAACCTCACCATGGGCGACACCCAGTCACTACTCCGGGCCGACACGCTCTACCAGACGATCGGTGTGACCTCCACCGACCTGGGATTACAGCTGCAGGCCGAACGCGTGCGCTCGATGGAACCGCTCACCGCGCGTGAGCTCTCCGAGGTGCTCGGCGGCCAGCGCTCCCGCACCGACAAGGCCGTCGACGACTTCCGCCGGGCCGTCGACGAAGCCGGCGACGCCGTCGACGGCGACCTGCGCCGCCCGATCGGCAACCTCAACGTCGCCCTCGACCGGCTCGGCCAGATCAGAGCAGGCGTCGACGAGAGCCGCGGCAACCGCCTCACCACGCTCAACGCCTACAACCACGTGCTCGACCGGCTCTTCCTGGTCTACGACCACCTGGTCACCGTCTCCGACCTGGCCATCTACCAGCAGGCCAGCGCGATGCAGGCCATGGGCATGGCCCGGGAGTACATCGCCAGGGAGCACGCCCTCATCGTCGGGACGCGCGGCGCCGAACGGCTCAGCGAGGCCGAGGCGGCGGCCTTCACCGAGTACGTCGCCTCCAGGAAGTTCCTGCACGCGCGCGGGCTCGCCGGGCTCGACGTGCGGCTGCGCGAGCCGTACAAGCTGGTCTTCGCCACCGACCCGTTCCTCTCCTTCACCACCCTGGAGGCGCGCGTCGCCGGATCCGGCGAACTGCCCGCCGAGGAGGACCGCTGGCACGAGGTCGTCGACCGGCTCACCGCCCAGCTCGACGAGATCGGCGCCGAGTCGTCCGCGACCGTGGCCACGCGCGCGGCCGAGGCCGCCACCTCCACCATCGTCAAGATCGCCGTCGCGGGCGGCGTCGGTTTGATCGCGGTGCTCGCGTCAATCATCATCTCTGTACGCTTCGGTCGCCGCCTGGCCGGCGAGCTGGGCGGGCTGCGTTCCGCCGCGGTCGAGCTGTCGCAGACCCGGCTGCCCGAGATCGTGGCGCGGCTGCGCAGGGGCGAGGACGTCGACGTACGGAAGGAGACGAAGGCGATCAAGGTGAGCGGTTCCGCTGAGATCACCGACGTGGCCAGGGCCTTCGGCTCCGTGCAGCGCACCGCCGTCAACGCCGCGGTCGGCCAGGCGTCGCTGCGGCGCGGCGTCGGCCAGGTCTTCCTCAACCTCGCCCGCCGCAAGCAGGGCCTGCTGCACCGCCAGCTCGCGCTCCTCGACGGCATGCAGCGCCGCACGCACGACCCCGACCGGTTGGAGGAGCTCTTCCGGCTCGACCACCTGACCACCCGCATGCGCCGCCACGCGGAGAGCCTGATGGTGTTGTCGGGCGCCGAGCCCGGACGGGCCTGGCGCAGGCCGGTTCCCGTGATCGACATCGTCAGGGCCGCGGTCGCGGAGGTCGAGGACTACACCAGGGTCGCCGTGGAGGCGATGCCGGTCAGCGCGGTCGACGGCACCGCAGCGGCCGACATCACCCATCTGGTGGCCGAGCTGGTCGAGAACGCCACCATCTACTCGCCGCCCGACACCACGGTCCAGGTGCGCGGCGACATGGTGAGCAACGGATACGCCATCGAGGTGGAGGACAAAGGCCTCGGGCTGTCGGCCGGCGAATACGCCCAGTTCAACGCGCTGCTGGCCGCGCCGCCCGAGTTCGACCTGGCCGACAGCGACAGGCTCGGCCTGTTCGTGGTGGCCAGGCTGGCCGAACGGCACGGGATCCAGGTGCTCCTGCGACGCTCGCCCTTCGGCGGCACGACGGCCATCGTGCTCGTGCCACGGACAATGGTGACCGACCAGGCGACACTGGAAGCGGGCGGCGGCGACGGCAAGGCCGCCCTGCCGAGCCGTACGAGGAAGAAGGCGCTCGCGGTCGTGACCTCGGGCACCCACGCCGGGCTGCCCAGGCGAGTGCGTCAGGCCAAGCCGGCGCCGCAGCTCAAGCAACAACCGCCTGAGCCGGAGCCGCAGGCCGAACGCTCTCCCGAAGAGGTACGCGACCTGTTCTCCGCGTTCCAGCGGGGAACGCAACGCGCCCGAGAAGAAGCCTCTGAGGAGGGGCCCATGAGTAAGGGGGATGCATGAGTGTGCCGGCCACCAACACCGGTGAACTGAACTGGCTGCTGGACGACCTCGCGACGAGGGTCGCCGCGGTCCGCCAGGCGGTCATCCTGTCGACGGACGGCCTGGCGGTGGGTTATTCCAGCGCGCTGACCCGTGACGACGCCGAGCACCTGTCAGCGGTGGCGGCCGGGTTCCAGAGCCTGGCCCGCGGCACCGGGCGGCATTTCGGCGGCGGCGACGTGCGCCAGACCATCGTGGAGATGGAAAGCGCGTTCATGTTCGTCACCGCGGCCGGACAGGGCACCTGCCTGGCCGTCATCGCCGATGCCAGCGTGGACGTCGGCCACATCGCCTACGAGATGGCGATGCTGGTCAAGCGGGTGGGGCAGCACATCAGCACCAACCCACGCGCTGGAGCGTCATGAGCGATAGCCCGCAGTGGTTCGATGAGGAGGCGGGGCCGATCGTCCGGCCCTACGCTCTCATCCGCGGTCGCACGCACTCCTCCGGAGACACGTTCGACCTCGTGGCCACCGTGCGCGTCATCGGCGACCCGCCTGACGAGCTCGGCCCAGAACAGCAACTGATCCTGCGGGCAGCGCGAAACCCGATCTCGGTGGCGGACCTGGCCGTCGAGATCGACCTGCCCGTCGGCGTCGTCCGGGTCATGCTCGGCGACCTGCGTGACAACGGCCTCATCTCGGTGACGTCGCCCTCGGCTGGAGGGGCGCGCTCGAACGAGCGCATTCTCAAGGAAGTGATCAATGGACTCCGTGCTCTCTGAGGACCCCGTCGCGCTCAAGATTCTTGTCGCAGGGGGGTTCGGCGTCGGCAAGACCACACTGGTCGGGTCGATCAGCGAGATCAAGCCGCTGCGCACGGAGGAGGTGCTCTCCGACCGCGGGATCGGCGTCGACGACCTCGACGGGGTGGAGGCCAAGTCCACCACCACCGTCGCGATGGACTTCGGCCGCATCACGATCCGCGACGGGCTCGTGGTGTACCTGTTCGGAACGCCGGGCCAGGAGCGGTTCTGGTTCATGTGGGACGAGCTGTCCCACGGCGCGCTGGGCGCGGTCGTGATCGCCGACACCCGGCGGCTGACCGACTGCTTCCCGTCCGTCGACTACTTCGAGCAGCGCGGCACGCCGTTCGTGGTGGCCGTCAACTGCTTCGACGGCGCCGCCCGGCACAGCGTCGACGACGTGCGCATCGCGCTCGACCTCGATGACGACGTACCGGTGATGCTCTGCGACGTGCGGCGGCGCACCTCCGCCAAGGAGGTCATGATCACCCTGGTCGAGCACTCCTTGCGGACCCTCGCCTCCGCGAACTGACGCGCGGGCCCCGCTACCGAATTTGTCGGTAGTGCTCCGGCCTTCAGTTCACGCCGGGGAGCGCGTCAAAGGGCACGCAGGCCGTTGATCACCTCTCGGAGCAACGACTCCGAGGGGGCGGCGGCCTTGTCGCGCGGCGGGCGTACGGTCACCAGGCCGTGGTCGAGCAGGTCTCCCAGCAGCACCCGCACCACGGCGACCGGCAGGCCGAGGGTGGAGGCGACCTCGGCGACGGGCTTCGACTGCCCCGCCACGCAGGTCAGCAGCCGGCGGTGCTGGGAGCCGAGCTCCGCCTTGGCGGGCGCGGGCAGGCCCGTCGAGATGACGGTCGCCAGCAGGTCGAGCGCCGACGACGACGTGGGCTTGGTGCGCCCTCGGGTGACCGCGTACGGCCGGACGACCGGCCCCGCCTCCTCGTCGACCCACTCGTGCTCGCGGCTCACGATTCAGATCCCCCATCCCGCTCGCTGTCCTGCCGCCCGCGCTGCCAGCCGGACTGGAGCGAGGAGAGCAGCGCCCTGGCCTCCTCAGGTGAGCGCTCCGCGACCGGCTGCTCGGCGGGCGGCGCCTCCTTGAGCCGCTGCGGCAGATTCGCCTGCCGCTCGCGCCGCGGCAACCCCGTCTCCCGCTCGCGCTGGGGCAGGCCCGTCTCCCGCTCGCGCCGCGGCAGGCCCGTCTCCCGCTCGCGCCGCGGCAACCCCGTCTCCCGTTCCCGCTGGGGCAGGCCCGTCTCCCGCTCGCGCCGCGGCGGCTCGGCCGCCTCGGGATCCTGCCGCTGTGGCAACGCCGTCGGGCCGCCGCCCTGGAGTTGCTGCGGCATCGCCGTACGGCCGTTCCCCTGGGGTTGCTGCGGCACCGCCGCGCGACCGTTCCCCTGACCCTGCTGTGGCACCGCAGTGGGGCCGCTCCCGACAGCCCTTCTGCTGGTACGGATCCGGCGCGGCAACTCTCCCGGCCCGGTCGGCTCCTCCCTGACGACCGACACGGAGACGGGCTCGAAGTCCATCTGCTGCACGGGCGTGGGGATGGGCTCGACCAGCGAGCCGGGCACGAGCACGATGGCGGTGGTGCCGCCGTACGGTGAGGGTTTGACCGTGACCTTGACGCCGTGCCTGGCGGCGAGCATCGCGACCACCGCGAACCCGAGCCGCTCGGTCTGCGCGGGGTCGAACTCGGGCGCGCTGGCCAGGCGTTCGTTGATGGCCCTGCGGGTGTGCTCGTCCATGCCGAGGCCGCGGTCCTCGATCTCGACCGCGAAGCCCTTGCCGACCATCTCGCCGCGCACGGAGACCTCGTTGCCGGGGGAGGAGAACGAGGTGCCGTTCTCGATCAGCTCGGCGAACAGGTGCATGAGGTCGGCCACCGCGGTGCCGGAGACGCCGCACTCGGACATCGGGTAGACGCGGACGCGGGTGTACTCCTCGACCTGGGCGGCCGCGCCGCTCAGCACGTCCTCCATCGGGATGACGCCGCGCCACCTGCGGCCCGCCGAGCCGCCGGACAGCAGCACGAGGCCCTCGGCGTGGCGGCGCATGCGGGTGGTGAGGTGGTCGAGCCTGAACAGCCGTTCCAGGGCCTCGGGCTCCTCCGTCTGGCGCTGCATCTCGTCCAGCAGCCGGAGTTGGCGCTGGAGCAACGACTGGCTGCGCCTGGCCAGGTTGCGCAGCGCCTCCGACACGCCGTCGCGCAGCTTGGCCTGCTCGACGGCGGCGTCCACGGCCGTGGTCTGGACGCTGTCGAACGCCGCCGCGAGGTCGCTGACCTCGCTGGTCGAGTTCTCGCTCACCTTGATCGGCGGGGCCTCGGTCGCGATGTCGACGCTCTCGCCCTTGCTCAGCTTCGACACGACCTCGGGCAGCCTGATCTCCGCCAGGTCGAGCGCCGTGCGGCGCAGCGCGGCCAGCTCGCGGGTGATGCGGCGGCCGACCCTGATCGAGATGAAGACGGAGAACACGACCGCGATCAGGCCGAGCGCGCCGGCGACGCCGGCCTGCACCAGGATGGTCACGCCCGCGGGCTTCATCCTGGCGAGCAGCTTGTCGCCGGTGTCGCCGACGGCCTCCCGATATTCGGCCTGCACCTGGTCGGCGATGCCCCGCCAGAGCTGCATGTCCACCCGCTGGCCGCCGATGTAGCCCTCCAGGAGGTTCTCCATCGTGACGTAGCGGGGCGAGTAGTACAGCTTCTCGAACGGCGCCCGCAGCTCGGTGTCGAGGTTGGCCAGGGCCTGGGGATACAGGTACGTCCTGGCCCCGTCGATCCCGGCCAGCATGTGCGTCTCGTGCATGGTGGCGCGGCCGTTCGTGGCCACGATCAGCGCGTGCTCACGGCTCAGCAGCTCGCGCGCCTGGTCGGCGGTGATCAGGCCCTGCCCCTGGAGGGACAGTTCCAGGTCGGTGCTGACCACCAGCCTGGAGTACAGCAGGTGGATCTCGTCGGAGACCTTCGAGTACTCCGTTACGAGCTTGCCGGCGACGAATTCACGGTCGTCGACCTTCTTCCTGATGTCGGGGAGCCGGTCGGCCTCCGCGAGCACGGTCTGGAGCTGGGTCCGCATGTCCGGGGTGAGGACGTCCTGGGTGTCCTGCGCCATCGCGCCGTCGCGCAGCTCTTTCCTGGCCACGTCGACCTTCTCCCGCGCCTGCTCCAGCGCCTGGGGATCCGGCACCGCGCCCGCGAGCCGCTCGGCGGAGGCCAGCCGCTCGGCCTGCAGGCTGGACACCAGTGCGTCGGCCCTGTTGATGACACCGGTCCAGATGGTCTCGACCTTGAGCAGGTTGAGCGCCTCTCCCGACGTTGTGCCCGCGGCGAAGCCCCAGAGCGCGATCAGGGAGACCAAGGGGATGACGAGCAGCGTCGAGATCTTGAATCTGATGGATCTGCCCGATGCCATGACACCTGCTCCCGGATAGAAGATCGCGGGAGAGAATAGCACCGAAACAGATGGTTTTAAGGTCGACTAGCGATAAATCTGTGATATGTCGGGAAATTGACGGCCTTTGCGGCGGCCGGGCGCCAGGCCAGCCACGCCAGCCACCCCGCGAGCACCGCCAGCAACGACACCTCCGCGGCCAGCAGCAGGCGCTCCACCAACCCGATCATCACCCGCTCGCCCGGCAGCGCCACGTAGGTGATCGCCAGCAGCCCGAACCCGCCCGCCAGCGCCACCCACTCCACGGCCCGCGCGACCGGCTTCCACGCGGCGTGCGCGGTCAGCCGGGGCACCAGCAGCGCGCCCGCGGCCGGCAGGCTCACGAACGCCGCGACCGACGCGTACCTGTGGATCTGCGCCGCGAGGTCCGGATCCTGGCCGATGGGTGTGGTCGGGATGATCGCCGCCACGATCAGCGCTCCCGACCACACCATCAGCAACCGCCCGGGCATCCCCCGCACGGGCGCCCCCGCGGACCGCAGCCCCGCCAGCAACACCAGAGACCCGACCCCGAGAACCGCCATCGCCATCTCCGTCACGCCCCCGCGGTCGGACACGGCGAACTCGCTCACGGTCACGTTCATGGGGTCGAGGTAGGGGGCCGAACCGAACTGGCCGACCACCACGGCGACCACCGAGAACAGGATCGAGGCGCAGGCGATCAGGGGGTAGAGCCTCTTTGCTGCGGTCATAGGCCCTAGCCTGCCCCTGGCGACCGCTCCCCCACATCAGGCCCCACCCCCGACCCGACCCTGATCCACCCCTGAGACCCCATCTCCGTCCGTGGCACCCGCCAGTGCGGAGCCGTGAAGGAAGGCGATCAGAGATCAGTCGAGGATGTGGGCGGTGGCGCGGGCGTAGCGGTGGCGGATCTCCTGGACCGCCTGTCCTTCGTACGTCTGGGTGTCCTCCGAGCGCCAGTCGGGGGTGGTGACCAGGGTGGCGGCCTGGTGGGCGGCGCCGTCAGCGACGTATTCGGCGGGTGGCGGCACCGCGATCGGCACGCCGAAGATCGTGGGGGCGATGCGGCGGACCGCCTCCGAGCGGGCCGCGCCCCCGATCAGCAGCACGCGTTCCGGCCGCAGGCCGAGCGCGTCGTGCGCGTCGGCCAGCCCGCACAGCATGCCTTCGACGGCGGCCCTGGCCAGGTGGGTGGGGGTGGCGGTGGACAGGCTCAGCCCGTGGATCGACCCCGTCGCGGTGGGCCGGTTGGGGGTGCGCTCGCCTTCGAGGTAGGGGACCAGCGTGAGCCCTTCGGCCCCCGGCGGCGCCTGGAGGGCGAGGTCGCTCAGCTCGTCGAGCGAGACGCCGGCGACGCGGGCGGCGGCGTCCATGACGCGGGCGGCGTTGAGCGTGCACACCAGCGGCAGGAAGCGCCCCGTCGCGTCGGCGAACCCGGCGACCGCGCCGGTGGGGTCGGCGCTGGGCGTCTCGGCGACCGCGAACACGGTGCCGGACGTGCCGAGCGACACCACGACGTCGCCGGGCCGGGCGCCGACGCCGAGCGCCGCCGCCATGTTGTCGCCGGTGCCCGGTGCGATCAGCACGCGCGCGGAACCCGGCGCCGCCTCCTGCGGCCCGAGCACCTTGGGCAGGTGGGGGACGGCGCCGAGGGCGGTCTTCAGCAGGTCGGTGCGGTAGGCGCCGGTCGCGGGGGACCAGTAGCCGGTGCCGGAGGCGTCACCGCGGTCGGTGGCGAGCTGGTCGAGGGCCGGCGTGGGGGCCTCGAGCCAGGCCCGAGCGTCGAAGGGGCCGGAGGCGAGAGCGCCGGCCAGGCGCCAGGTGAGCCAGTCGTGCGGCAGGCACACCGCAGCCGTGCGCTGGACGCTGGCGGGCTCGTGCTCGGCCAGCCAGCGCAGTTTGGCCACGGTGAACGACGCCACGGGCACCGAGCCCACCGCGTCGGCCCATGCCTGAGGGCCGCCCAGCTCGGTGACCAGGTCGGCGGCGGCCTGGGCGGAGCGGGTGTCGTTCCACAGGAGGGCGTCGCGGACGACGTCGCCCGAGGCGTCGAGGCAGACCATGCCGTGCTGCTGGCCGGCCACGCTGACGGCGGCCACGTCGTCGAGCCCGCCGGCCTCCTCGATGGCCTGCAGCAGCGCGGCCCACCAGTGTGACGGGTGGACCTCGGTGCCGTCGGGGTGCGAGGCCCGGCCCTGCCGGACCAGCGCGCCCGTATCGGCGTCGCGAATGACGACCTTGCAACTCTGCGTGGAGGAATCGACCCCTGCGACCAGCGTCACCCGCGTACTCCTAACACGTGTTCCAGCACAAAGCTGGTTGAGATGGGGGGAATGCTACCCGCGCCCGGCGGGGACGCGGGCGACCGGGGCATCCGCCGCGGTCCGGGATGTGCGCCCATCGGCACGGTCGGCTCGCCCACGTCTCGATGCTCCCCCCGCGATCAGGTGTTCACAAGCCCGACGGGTCGCGGCCCACGCTGATCTCCTCGGCGATCCTGCGGATCTCCGTCACCTCGAGGCCGGGGGCCTTGGGCAGGCCGCGCAGCAGCGCGTCCATCACCACGGGCACGGGCTGGCCTGCGAGCCTGCCCGCGATGCCGTGGACAGCCCTGAACAGCGCCTCTTCGGTGTCGTGCATCGGCAATCTCCTCGGTTCGGGTACCCGGAGAACGGTACGGCCTCGGTGCGACAGTTGCGCGCCACACCCCGCCCGCGTGTCCCCCGCCGCCGCCAGGCTGCGCGAGCGTGTCCATCCCGGCCTGAAGTACCTTGGTGGTGACGGCTCCTTCGCCACGGAGCGATTCCACCGGGTGACTTCCAGGGGAACGGCCATGCCAAGCGATCCTGACCATGTGCTCGACGCGATCGACGGCGTAGTCGACGAGTGGGAGACGCTGAGCGCCGACGCCATGCGCTGGGCGCCTCCCGAGAGCAAGAGTCCCGACCTCATGACCGAGGTGACCGAGATCTTCGGCCCGCTGGTCAACGCGTTCACGGAGGTGCTGCGGCCCGTCGGCGACGCGTTCGAACGGGTCCTGCAGTCGTTCGACGACGACGACCGCGGCTGACGCGACGCACTCCACCGGCGGGGCCCGTCCGCTCGACGTGGCGCGGGCTGGGGTCGTAAAGGGGTGGACGGTGACGGAGGGCTCGCTAAACTGTCCGGTATGACCAGGCGACATTGATCCATAACCAGGGGCCGGCGCGGGGCGCGCGGGCCTCCGAGGCGACAAGCACTCGGAGTCCCTACTCGTCCCCCTGGAAGGCCTCATGCTTGTCGCGTCACTCTACGTTTACGCGTTCCTCGGCGAATTCCTGCTGATCTACCCGGTCTACACGCTGCTGTTCATCGACACCGGGTTGTCCGTGGCCGAGACGTCGTCCCTGTTCGTCATCTGGTCGGTGACGGGCCTGGTGCTCGAGATCCCGTCCGGCGCCTGGGCCGACCGGCTGTCCAGGCGCGTCACCCTGTTCCTCGGGCCGCTGCTGGCCGGGCTGGGTTTCACTCTGTGGCTGGTCTTCCCTTCCTACTGGGCGTTCGCGCTCGGCTTCGTGTTGTGGGGCGCCGAGGGCGCGCTGGTTTCCGGCGCGTTCGAGGCCCTCTCCTACGAGGAGCTGGAGCGCCGCGGCCAGGCGCACCGTTACACCGCCGTCATGGGCCGGGCCACCGCCGCGGGCACCGTCGCCACCGCGACGGCGATCGGCCTGGCCACGCCCGTTCTCGCGGCAGGCGGTTATCCGGCCGTGGGCGTCGCCAGCGTGCTGGCCTGCGTCCTGTGCGCGGCCACGGCGCTCACCCTGCCCGAGCACCGCACGCGCGGCGGCGACGGCGCTGAGGAGGGGTACCTGGCGATTCTGAAGGCCGGCCTGACGGAGGTCCGCACGGATCGCCGGGTCCGGCGCGCGGTGCTGCTGGTCGCCTTCGTGACGGCGATCTGGGGGGCGCTGGAGGAGTACGTCCCCTACCTCGCGATCGAGGCGGGCGTGACCAAGGCCGTCATCCCGATGCTCATCCTCCTGACCTGGGTCGGCGCCACGGCGGGCGGCCTGCTGGCCGGACGCGCCCGGCACATGCCGCCCCGCGCGTACGCCCTGACGATCGCCCTCGCCGCGCTGGCCATGGCGGCGGGGGCGGTGAGCGGGCACCCGGCCGGGTTCGCGCTGATCGCCCTGGCCTTCGGGGCGTTCCAGCTGGCCGGGGTGGTGGCGGACGCGCGGATGCAGGAGCGGATCACCGGCACGGCCAGGGCCACCGTGACGTCGGTCGCCGGCCTGGGCATGAACGTGGTCACGCTCGCCGTCTACGCCGCGTACGGGGCGACGTCGTCGTACGTGTCGCACGGCCTGACGTTCGCCCTCATGGTGGTGCCGTACGCGTTCATCGCCCTGCTGACGGCGCGCTCGACGGCGCTCGCCCCGGCGCGCCGGTGACCGGGGCCGTTCCCGGCGGCGGTCCTGCTCGCCGCCGGGGACGGCCTTATGGGCGGAGGGCTGACAGTTCGGGCCCACGGCCGAAACCGCGGATATAACACCGAAATAGGGCCTGTTTGACATCTGACGAGAAGCGTTAACCTCCGTTAACTTGACAGCACCCCCAACCGAGGAGTGCTCATGTTGAGTAAACGCGGTGCGGTGGCAGGATCCATCATCCTCGCCGCCTGCCTGGCCACCCCCCTCAGCCCAGCGTTCGCTGAGCCGGCACCGCAGTCAGCTCCCCCCTCCGCGCCTCCCCCCGTGATCGACGCACTCGAACGCGACCTCGGCCTCTCCGAGGAGCAG
Source organism: Nonomuraea sp. B1E8 (assembly GCF_039871515.1). Taxonomy (NCBI): domain Bacteria; kingdom Bacillati; phylum Actinomycetota; class Actinomycetes; order Streptosporangiales; family Streptosporangiaceae; genus Nonomuraea; species Nonomuraea sp. B1E8. The sequence continues at coordinate 1,624,177 of NZ_JBDPLS010000001.1, forward strand.
GTCATCACCCGGCTGGCCAACGAGCAGCGCGCCGCGGCCACCGAGGCCTCGCTCAGCGGCAAGCTGGGCACCGACTCGTTCGGCGGCGCCTGGCTCAACGCCGACGCCTCCAAGCTCATGGTCGCCACCACCGACGCCGCCGAGACCGCCGCCATCGAGGAGCAGGGCGCGCAGCCCGTCGTCGTCAAGCGCACGCTGGCCGAGCTCGAGGGAATCGTTCAGAAGATCGACCAGGCTCCGGAGCCCGCCAGGTCCGGTGCCGCCCTCTGGTATGTGGACGTGACCGCCAACAACGTCTCCGTCCAGGCGTCCACCGTGGAGGCCGCGCAGGCCCTCGCCGACGCCGCGGGCGTCGACAAGGAGGCTCTGAGCGTGTCGGCGACGGCCGAGCAGCCGAAGCCGTTCATCAACATCATCGGCGGGTCGGCCTACTACATCGGTTCGAGCCGCTGCAGTGTCGGCTTCTCCGTCACGCGGGGCAGCACCCCCGGCTTCGTCACCGCCGGGCACTGCGGCCGGGCCGGGTCCAGGACCACCAACCCGACCGGCACTTTCCAGGGCTCGTCCTTCCCGGGCAACGACTACGCCTGGGTCGCCGCGCCCGGCAACACCCCGCAGCCGCTGGTACGCGGCTCCGGCGGCTCGACCGTGACCGTCCGCGGCTCCTCGCAGGCCTCCGTCGGCTCGTCCATCTGCCGCTCCGGCTCCACCACCGGCTGGCGCTGCGGCACCATCCAGCAGCACAACGCCAGCGTCACCTACCCGCAGGGCACCGTGAGAGGCCTGACCCGCACGTCCGCCTGCGCCGAGCCCGGCGACTCCGGCGGCTCGTTCATCTCCGGCAACCAGGCCCAGGGCGTGACGTCCGGCGGCTCGGGCAACTGCCGCTTCGGCGGCACGACGTACCACCAGCCGGTCAATGAGATCCTCAGCGTGTACGGGCTCACGCTCCGCACCGGCTGACCTTCCAGGAGACACGCGCAGCGCGCCCGCCGTCCGGGCGCGCTGCGTTCTCTTGGTCCGCGCGGGGAGAACGTCGCGGCGGCGGCGATGAGTTTCGTGCGGCGGGCCGGTCTGTCGTGGTGGAAGGCACATCGACGACAGAGGAGTTGGACATGAGGCGACCCGTTCTCGACAGCATGCTGCTCGCGAGCACCGATCCCGACAGGCTGCGCGACTGGTACGCCGCGGCGCTGGAGCCGGAGGAGAAGACCGACGTCGGCGTGATCCGGGTGCTGAAGTACGGCGGCTTCCATCTGCTGATCGACACGCGGGCGGACATCGCCGACAAGAATGCCGAGCCCGGCAGGGTGATACTGAACTTCGACGTGGCCGATGCCCGCGCCGTGGTCGCCCGGATGGAAGGTCTGGGAGTTTCGTGGCTGGCCGAGCTGGAGGACCGCGACGGCAGCCTGTTCGCCACCGCGATCGACCCCGACGGCAACTACGTCCAGATCATCCAGCTCAGCGAGGCGCACCGCGCGGCGATGTGACGGAAGGGGCGGTCCGAGGGCCCGCCGATCGCGTGGTTCAGGGGCCCGGCGGGCAACGTCCTGTCGGGTCCAGGCCTCGCGCGAGGGCGCTCCAAGGGCGCCCTCGCCGCCGGAAACGCCTTGGAAACACGCCGCCTGGTCTCCTGGTCTGACCATGCCGTCCTTGCTTGACACCCTGTTCCGCGCCGGCCATTTCGCCCAGGCCCGCCGCGGCTACGCGGACATCCTGCGCACCGACCCGGGTGATGCCCACGCCAACGCGCAGATCGGCCGCATCGCCCTGCTGTCGAACGCGTTCATCACCGCCGAGAAGTATCTGGCCAGAGCCGTGGAGCTGGCTCCCGGCGACGACCGGCTCAAGGAGCTGCTGGCGGACTGCTACGCACGCCAGTACAAGCTTGCCCGGGCCGTCCCGGTGCTCAGGGCCGCCGGGAGGGACGCGGTCGCCGCGCAGTACGCCGCCGCCGGCGACACCCCGTTCGGCCTGTACGGCCCGCGCAGCACCAAGCTGGTCTTCCAGCAGCTGGACCCGCTGCCCACCGTGGAGGCGTCGGTCAACGGGTCGGCGCCGATGAGGTTCCTGCTGGACACGGTGGCGGAGCCGCTCCTCACCATGGAGGCGGCCGAGCGGGCACGCCTGCGCGCGGTGGCCTCCACCCGTGCCCGGGACGGCACGGAGACGCATCTCGGCGTCGTGAGATCCTTCCGGCTGGGATCGATCGAGGTGCGCGACGTACCCGTCGTCTGGCGCGACGTCGACCTGCCCGCGTCCGGCACCATCGGGATGAGCGTCTTCTCCCGTTTCCTCACCACGATCGACTACGTCCGCCAGGCTCTCGTCCTGCGCCGCAGGTCGCAGTTGCGGGCATTCAAGGCGGAGTCGGCGCGGCACGACGCGGAGATCCTGCCGCTGTGGCTGGCGGGCGGGCGTTTCCCGTGCACGCTGGGCAGCGTCAACGGCCACGGCCCGCGCCTGGTCTGCCTGTCCACGGGCGAGCCCGGCGTCGGGGTGACCACCTCGGAGAAGTTCGCCACCCGCTGTGGCCTGACGTTCGACGCCCCTCGTACGGGGAGCGGCGGCGCCCCGTGCTATCCGATCGTCGCGGACCAGGTGGCGCTCGGCGCCGCGACGGGCCACAGGATTCCGGGGGTCGTGGGGCCGTTGTTCGACGACCGTCTCGGATTCGACACGATCGCGACCTTCGGCCACGAGTTTCTCAAGCGTTTCGCCATCACGTTCGACTTCACCGGCATGGGCCTCTACGTCGCCGGCCCGCCCGCCCGACGCGACCGGGACACGGCCGCGGCGAATAACTACTTATGAGGTTTAAATCCCTTATACCGCAAAAGTTTCGTTCTATGCCTTTTGTGCCTTTTGGGGTAAATGCAACTCCGGCATGCTCAATGACCTCCGACACTGGTAGTGGAGACCCGGGTCGCGAACCCGGGCACCTCGACGCCGTGCCGGGCCCCGCCCGGCGCGGCGCCACAGAACACGGGGGTACACAGTGAAACGTATGCTTCTCGCGGCGGCCTTGGCGCTGACCGCCTCCACGGCCGGTATGACCGGCGCATCCGCGTACTCGCCGACCCTCTCCACGCCGGTCCCCTCGCCGGATTCGTCACCAGGCACCTCGCCCGGCACGTCGCCAGGGCCGGGAGGCGCCCCGATCGGTCCCGGATGCTCCGCGCTCGAGAGCAGCCTGCCGGGCATCGCCGACCAGACGGCCGCGACCGCGCTGTCCGAGGTGCCCGACCTGTCCACGCTGGACGCGGCCGTGCAGGAGGCGGGTCTGGCCGACCGGCTCGACCAGGCCGAAGAGCTCACGATCTTCGCGCCCGACAACAAGGCGTTCGAGGCCATCCCGCAGGATGCCCGCGACCAGCTCATGGGCGACAACGAAGAGCTCACCAGGGTTCTGACCTACCACGTCGTGGAGGGCAAGAAGACGCCCGCCGACCTCGAGGAGGAAGGCACGCTGACGTCGCTGGAAGGCGGCGAGATCGAGATCAAGGGATCAGGCGAGAACCTCACGGTCAACGACGCGAAGCTGGTCTGCGGCGGCGTGCAGACGAAGAACGCGACCATCTACGTCATCGACAAGGTCCTCATGCCCGAGTGACCACCACCACCGGATCCACGCCCCGGACCGGGCGCGATCGCCAGGCCACCACCCTCGTGACCGCGCCCTGACCCGGGGCGTTTCCCGTCCCGAGCAGAGGGGTCACCGTCTCGCCTTGACAGAGAGGGCCTCGCCGTGCGCTTGCGCTGTGACCGCAGCGTTAACAATAGGCGAAAGTTGAAGATCACTCATTGCAGCCGCAGGAAGGCTATGCAAATCTGGGGTCGAACAGACAGGAGGTGTATTTGTGGCGGACGCGTTCGACGCGGAGATCAGTGCGCTCGCGCGTCAGATCAATCAGCAGACAGCCCGAATCCGCGAAGCGTACGGCGAGCTTTCCACCATGAAGCACACGACGTCTTCCGACGACGGGATGGTGAGCGTGACCGTTGGCCGGCACGGCCAGGTGCGCCGCATCGAGCTGAATCCCCGAGTGTATCGCACCCTGTCCCCCTCACAGCTGGCCGACACGATCATGCAACAGATCAACAAGGCCACCGCCGCGGTCTCTGAGCTAAGCAAACAGCTCCTGCAGCCCCTCCTCCCGGACGACTTGCCACACGAGGAGGTCTTCGGGCAACACGCCACACTCGACGCGTTCTTCCCCGGTCCCGTGGAGCCGTCCCCGTGAGCGGCTACTCCGCCGAGTGGGCAGCGCTGCACCGCGAGGCCAGGGTCTACGACGAACTCGAACGCAACGCGAAGGAAGCACGTGACGACCTCCGCGCCGCCTTCGACCGGGACAGGAACACGCTCGGCCACGACATGTACGGCGCCGAACTCGCCAAAAGCCTGCCAGAGATCGAACGCGGCATCTTCGACGCCTTGAAGACGTACATCGACGAACTCGAGCACGTCGCCTGGGGCCTGAACGTCAGCGCCCGCACCTATGAGGCGGCCGAGCGGCCCCCCGGCGAACGCGGCTGACCGTTCGTGGGCTTCGACGGGTTCGCGGTGCCCGATTTCGCCAAGCCGTACGTCGGCTGGGTGGTCGGCATGGACTGGCCGGAGGGGGACGAGACGGGCTGCTTCCGGCTGGCCGACGCCTGCATGATCGCCGCACACCGGCTCGTCGAGGGCACGGACGCCGAGCAGCCGGCGAGCAGAACCAAGATCGGTTCTGCCTGGGACGGGGAAGCCCACCTCGCCTTCGCCGCCCACGTCGAAGCGGTGACAGGCGGTCAGGTCGCCGCTCTGGTCAAGAAGCTCGTGAACACCGCTGTCGCGCTCAACGGCGTCGGAGTGCAGATCCAATACGCCAAGTACATGATCGAAGTCACCGTATGGCTGCTGATCGCACAACTGGCGTATCTGCTGGGAGCGGCACTGGCCAGCGGTGGGGCGAGTCTGGCGCTCATCCCGCCACGTGTACGGCTCGCACGCATGACGGTCGCACAGATCGCCAAGCAGTGCCTGCGCAACATGGCGCTGTTCGCGGGGATCGTGCTCGGCATGGACCTGGGCGTCCAGATCCTGCAGATCGCACAGGGCCGCAGGGATGACATCGACGTCCAGCAGTTGGCGATCTCGGCGGTGAGCGGGGGCGCCATGGGCGGGCTCATGGGGTTGCTCTCCGGCGGGCTGAGCCGGCTGTCCACGTCGGCCCTGCGGGCCGGGCTGACCAGGGCCGAGATGTCCACGGCCGAGAAACTGCTGGCGGCGGCCAGTTCGTCGTTGTACGGACAGGCCGCGCAGTTCGCCCTGACCGGCGGCATCACGACCGCGGGCACCCTGTTGGCCCAGGGGCACTTCAGCTGGGACATGCTGGCCAAGGGCATCACGTCCAGCGCGCTGGGCGCCGACGGGCAATACATGGCCAGGGCAGCGCTACGCGGTCCGGACGGCTCGCCCTCCCCTCCTCCGGCCTCTCCGTCCGGAGACCCTCCGCCGTCCGGACGTTCCCCGTCCGGCCCGGACCGCGGGCCGGCAGCGCCCGCGCCGCGCACGCCCGAGATCGGCGGTGAACCGAGCCTGGCTGTGGCGGCGAACCACAACGAGCGGACCACCACGAACGCATCGGCCGGGGCTGACCTGCAGGCTGTTTGGAAGAGCCCTGACATGCTGCCCCAGCAGGGAGAGGTCTCCGGGTCTCGTCCAGTGGCCGGCCCGGAGACACCTCAGTCGGTGGTGAATGCTCCTTCGTCGTCCCTGCCCGACGGTTCGCCAGTGTGGAATAACGCGTCCACACGGCACGCGGGTGGCGAGTCGGCCCGGCCGGACGGCCCGGTGGTCTGGAAGGACAAGCCCGAGATCCATCCGCCTCCCAAGATCCATCCGCCGCGCTCGGTCGAGATCGGCGCTTTGGGCGAAACGGCCGTGCACGACGTCAAGGTCCCGGCAAACCCTAAGGCGGCGGCCGAGGCTCTGGCCGATGGCATCGCGGGTGTCACCAAACGGGAACGAACCGCGATCAGCGACTGGCTCACGCGGGCGCTCTCCGGCAGCAACCGTGACACATGGACAGACCACCTCCAAAGGGGTGTGACGCTCGACGTCGCAGACAAGGTGATCTACCTCAAGCTGCGGCCGAACGAGTTCACACACGTGGAACACCCGGGCCTACCGCCCGAGAAGCCGGTCGCGTTCGGCGGGGACGGTGTTGAGGGCAAGTCCTCCCATGCCTCTTCGCTGGAGCGGACCGGAGGGCTGGTTCGCGCGCTGAACCACTCGTCGGACGAGGCCGAGGCGAGCGCACTGCCTCGTACGGGCATCAGCACAACGTTGCGTTCGACCCACACGAACAGCATCGAGGTCATCAGCGGACACAAGTTCATTTCCGCGAAGCACGAATATTTCGTCGCGGACATCTCCCTGGACATCTACCGCGACGGTGTGCAGGTCACAGAAACCGCGGCGGTGCCCGAATTGTCTGTGACCCTGCCCTTCCCGGAACAGTTCACCCGCGAAGGGCCGCTCCTAGCCGCCGACCACCCACCGGCGCTGCCTCGGCACGAGGTCCCAGCGGGGGCCGAGCACAAGTTCCGTGATCATGGCATCGCGATCACCGGGATGGACGTCACGCCGCTGGTGCTGGAGGTCCAGCGCCGTGCGCTGGCGCAGGGCGTGCCCGCGAGCGAGGTGGTCAGAATCACCGAGCACCTCACGTCCACCGTGCTCAGCGAACAGGGGTTGAAGAACCGCAGCCAGTCGTTGTTGTCGAGCGGGGTCACCTCGGAGGCGGTCCGGTACAAGAGCTCGGCGTTGCGCTCGGCGGAGGACTCCATCGAGGTCACCAGTCGGATCGCGCGGATCGAGCCCGTTGACGGAAGCGGGCGGCCACCGATCGAGACGATGTTCCGGGATGACATGGGGCGGCGCGACAGCGAGGGGACGTCCCATCGCCAGGGCTCGAGCGTCAACATTCATGCGGGCGGCAAGATCGGTGTCGGTGTCGGCGACAGGGCGGAGATCATCGGACGGGCCGTCGGCGGGTTCGGCTTCGGATCGGACCATGTGACGACCACCCACAGAGCGCACGGCAACCACACAGTCCTGACCAGGCTGGGTGACGTCACCATGTACGACGCCCACATGCTGGTGCGGATCGAGACCGAGAAGCTGGGCGCCTTCGAGGTCGGAGTGAAGGCCGAGCTGACCATACCGGCCCGCGACGCGCCCCGGTTGGAGCAGGACATCTTCGGCCAGGATCTCCGGCCGCAAGGGGAGTTCAACGACATCCGGCAGAAACTCGCCGACCTCCACCAGGAGATAGACGGCGTACGTGCGGAGTTCGTCCGCAGCGAACCGTTCGGTGAACGTCCGGCCGGAGGCGAGCATCCGAACCGCGGCTATGACCCTCACGTACTGGAGCCGGAGACGCTTGCGGCAGGGCGGGGAACAGGCCTTGGCAGCGGCATCCGCGTCCATTCGGAGGCGCTCCTCAGCACGGACGTCCGCCAGGCCGTCGATCGGGCAGTGCCCGACCTGCCCCCGGAGATCAGGCGGCAGGTCATGCGGGACATCGAGAGCCGCTTCGGGGGCGCGGCCCTGGAAGCCGATTTGACACACGCGCTGCACGGAATCAGGTACGACAAGACGATCGGCGGTTTCACCTTCGAAATCCTGGCCGAGGGCACGCTCGGCCGGCGCCACGAGGTCGGCTCGACCGACATGACGGTGAACGAACGCAGGATCACGTCACGAACCGACACAAGCCAGCGGGAGACTTCCGTGGGAGGCCGTGCGGAGGTGCGCGGCGTCGCGCGCCTCGAGGTGACCGAAGGGTTCAAGATCGACCCTGCGAACCTGGCCCTGACTGGGAACCATGCGAGGGCGGAGGGCGTCGGTTTCTCCGCCGGCCACACGAAGTACGACCGCACGGAGACCAGCGGTGGCTTCACCATCACGCGGGACCTCTCCTTCAACGTCAGGATGCGGGCCTCACGAAACGGCGCAGTGGTGATGAACACGTCGTGGGAGGTGCACGGCAGCAAGGCGGAGATCCTCGTGCCGAACACCCATTTGCCGGAGTCCCCGGTGCTCGCGCAGGACGTCGCGCATCTGGGCCGCATCGAGTCGTCGACCGAGCCGCCCGGTGACGTGTGGGCTCACGACGACCGGCTGCACGCCACCGTCCGTCTGGGCGCCATGCCCGACCTGGCTCAGGCAGTGGCCCGGGCTTACACCGGCTGGGCTGAGCTGCCTGTGCCCGGGGAGCGCCTGGACGTTCCAACGGTGATCGAGACGGCCACCGACGTGATCAAGCTGGAAACCATGATCACGTCTCACCCCGATGGTCTGCACTACACGGTGTCCGAGCGAGAGGGATGGCGTCACGACCTGCACGTCAAGGCCGACGTGGCCGGGTTGCGGCACGTCAAATCCGAAACCGGGGTGGAGCACGAGATCTACTCGAACAGCAACTCGAGGATGACGGACAGCGAGCGCAGCAGGCAGGCCGTGGGCGGGCACGCCAGGACAGGTCTGCGCGTCACCTTCGGCCGTGACGGTGAGCACGGTGGTGAGACGGCAGGTCACGCGAGAGGCGACGAGGAGAACGGAGGAACCGAGCGGAAGGTCGTGGCGCGAGCGGGACTGCACGGCGCCGCGAAGCGGATGAACCAGGAAAGCTCCTATGTGGGCGGCAGCGACGTCGCCCGGGTCACCTACTCGGACGGAACCGCCTCGCACTGGTATCGAGGAGACCTCGTCTTGGAGGTCACACCGACCAGAACCAACGGAGAAGTGGTCGAACAGGGTCCGACCACGTACGTCCGGGTGGAAGACATCACGGACGTCGTCCTTCCCGACGAGGTGGCACGTCGTCACGGATCGGCAGGCCCGGAGCCCGCGGAGCCCGCCAAGCGGGCAGGGGACACGACCCGTGTTTATTCCGCGCCCGAGGCGGCGATGAGTGCCGCCTCCGTTCAGCATCTCGACGCGCGGGGCGTGCTTCCCAAGATCCTCGAGAAGCTTCGAGAGGAGCAGTTGCTCCTCTCTGGCCAGGAGTTCACGAACCACCCGGCGGCCGAGCACCTGCGCGGTCACTACGGCCAGGACGCGCTCATCACGAAACTAGGGGAACTTCGCGGTGGCGGGGTGTCCTCCTGGTTGTTCGCCACGGATGCACACGGCCGGGTCATTGAGCGCGTGGGCATCCGGGTCACAGCCGAGATCGGGGATGGCGTACACGTCGGCGAGCGTCCTGACACCGGCCTCATGCTCCGCAGCGAGCGCCTCGGCGGCGACCTGACCCTGCACGAGGCGGGATCCGACCGCGGTGCGGAGGCGCTGGCGCGCTACTCCAAATCCTCGGACGGCCATCTCAAGGGGGCAGAGGCGGCGTACGCGAATCACCACGACTCCCACACCGTGGACGTGCGTGGAACGAATGTGAAAGACATCAATCGTTACCAGACGCGAGAGGCCCCGCAGGAGTTCAAGCATCCGGTCACGTACGAAATCACGATCGAGCGTACCCAGGTCCGCCCTGTCCTGGAACCCATGCAGGGCGCGGCCAGAAACCTGCTGCTCAAGGCGGGTGAGGTTACCGGGCATGACGGAGCCGTCAGGCTCTTCGACAAGCATGTCGGAGTCAGCTCGACATCCAGGGCGGTCACGGACGGCGAGCTCGGCCTGCTGGTGCCGGGGCACCTCACCACGGAGGTCCCGCACGACACACCGGTCACGGCGGGCACGCCGGTCTTCGCCGCGGACCCCCGGTGGTCTGAACCGGCAGGGCCCAACACCGTGACTACGACGCTCAGAAAGGGCGTGCCCAACGGGCACGTCAGCCAGGTCGCATTCCCTGCTGCCACAGTGGTGGAACAGTGGGCGCCGGTGTCCGCGGCACCTCCAAAGCTCCGGGAAGAGGTGCCCTCGCTGGACAACCGGCCCAACGGATTCGAGCTGTCTCGCCCAGCCGGCATGTCCCTTGCCGAGGCCACCAAGGAACGGACCATGCGAGCCCATATGGAGCAGCTGCTCGCGCACGACTACGAAATCCCGGGCGTCGGCAAGGTGGGAATCGACGTCAACGGGGCACGCGAGATCACGAGCGCGCTGGTCAAGCAGCGCGTCTACGCGCAGACCATGAGCACCACAGGGCACGGGCAGGAGCAGGGCCGGGGCCGGGGCGTCCGAGGAGGCGGGTCCGCCGGATCGGCCGGGGAAGGAATCCTGGGCTACGGCGGCATCGGCGGCAGCACGAAGAACGGTGACGAAGCCGCTTCGCGGAACGCCAACATCCTCGAACGTAACTTCCTGGAGGAGCAGCACGACAACACGTACCTGGAACTGGACATCTCTGTCGTGCTCTACGGCAAGGGCGAGCCGCTGGTGATAGACGTCGACCGGGGCCTTTACCTCAGGCTCACGCCCGAAGGGCTCGCCGGGTTCGATGCCGCGCATCCCGGCGTCGTCAGGCGCTGACCCCTCCAAAACGCCTGCTGCGCAGCCTTATCCCGGCTCCGTGTGGAAGCGCTGATCCTCGCGTGAGCGACCGGCGAGCGGGCGGTCGAGGAATTCGAGCACCCCGACCGGTGTGACGCCGAGACGTGCCGCGCTATTCCGCGAAGGCCCAGCCCGACCACCGGCTCACGGTCACGAGGATCACCGGCCCGCGCGGCCGCCGCTCGCGATACTGCGCGTACTTGGTGACGAGGTCGTCGATCGCCCGGTCGTGATCCGGCCCGCCGGACACGACGCGGGCCCGGCCGTCGGCGCGCACCCACCACAACCGCGCCCACTCCTCGTCGTCGTAGCGATCGGCCAGGAGGCAGACGGAGGGGTTCTCCTCGATGTTGCGCAGCCGCCGCAGGCGGGTGGCCGACTTCGGCTTGTGATCGACGGCGGTCGCGACGACGTCGCCCGACACGGCGAACGTGACGGGCACCAGATGGGGGACACCGTCGCGACCCACCGTGGCCAGGCGGGCGACCCGCTCGCCGGCGAACAGAGCACGGGCACCATCGGGGTCCATACCCTCGCTACGTACCCGCGGGCACCTGGGTGAAGCTCGCGCGGTAGGCCGTGGGGGTGAGCCCGACCCGGCCGACCATGTGCTTGCGAAGGGAATCGGCGCTGCCCAGTCCGCTCCGCGCGGCCACCTGGTCCATGGGGAGCCGGGTGGTCTCCAGGAGTTCCCTGGCACGGTCGACGCGCCGGTGCAGCAGCCACTGGAGCGGGCTCATACCGGTCTCCGCGTGGAAGCGCCTGGTCAGGGTCCGCACGCTCATCCTCGCGTGACCGGCCAGGTCGGCCAGGGAGAGCGGGCGGTCGAGGCGCTCGAGGGCCCAGGCACGGGTGGCGGCGAGAGAGGTGCCGCGCTCGGCGGGCAGCGGGGTCTCGATGTACTGGGACTGGCCACCCGGCCGCACGGGAGGGACGACGGCGAGCCGGGCCGCCGTGTTGGCCACCGCCGCGCCGTAGTCGACCCTGACCAGATGGAGGCACAGGTCGATGGCGGCCGCCGCGCCCGCCGAGGTGTAGATGCCGCCGTCCTCGACGAAGAGCATGTCGGGTTGCACCTCGACCGACGGGAAACGGGCGGCGAGGTCGCCGGCCAGGTTCCAGTGGGTGGTGGCGCGGCGCCCGTCCAGCAGGCCGGCCTGGGCCAGGACGAACGCGCCCGTGCACAGGGAGGCGATGCGCGTGCCGCCGGCCGCGGCTTTCCGCAGGGCGTCGAGCGTCTCGGGGGGAGCCTGTTCGCCGCCGCTGCCGACGGCGATCACCGTGTCGGCGCCCTCCACCGCGTCCAGTCCGTACGGCACCACGATGTCCGGGCCTCCGAGGGTCGCCAGCGGGCCGGGGCTTGCCGTACAGATGCGCACGTCATAGTGCGGAACGCTGTTGAACACCATGAGCGGGATCGAGACGTCGAAACTCAGCACGGGGGGCACGACGACTGCGGCGATGCGGTGCATGGCCAGATCCTCCGGAATGTCGGCATTCCAGCCACTATGCCATGAATTCGCCGATCGGCATCGTGGTCGGCATGACCTTTCATGTGATCGTGGGTCGCGGGGCCACCGCGACCAGGACCGCCCTGCACCTGGCCGGCGACGGCGAGCGCGTACGAATGATCAGCCGTACCGGTGGAGGGCCCGAGCACCCGCTCGTCGAGAGGGTCGCCGCGGACGCCACCGACACCGACCGGCTCACCCGGCTGGCAGAAGGGGCGGACACCCTGTTCACCACCGCCGCGCCGCCGTACCACACGTGGCCGGAGCAGTTCCCCGTTCTGTCGGCGTCTCTGCTCACCGCGGTCAAGCGGACCGGAGCCGCCTACGTCATGCTCGGCAACCTGTACGGCTACGGGCCGGTGGACCAGCCGATCAGACCCGACTTCCCGCTGGCCGCCACCGGGCCCAAGGGACGGGCCAGGGCGCGGGTGTGGGAGGAGGCCGCCGCCTCGGGGGTGAAGGTCACCGAGGTGCGGGCCGGCCAGTTCTACGGCGCGGGCGCCTTCTCGGTGTTCAGCCTCATGGTGCAGCGCCAGGTGCTCGAAGGCCGGCTCGCCCTCGTGCCGCAGGAACTCGACGTGCCGCACAGCTACTCGGCGATCGGCGACACCGCGCGTACGCTCGTCGCCGCCGCCCGCGACGAGCAGGCGTACGGTCGGGCGTGGCACGCACCCACCTCCACCCTGTCGGTGCGTGACCTGGCCGGCCGGCTCGCCCATCTCTCCGGGGCGCCGCAGCCGCGCCTGGAAGAGCTGACCGAACGCGACCTGACCCTGCTCGCGCTGACCGATCCGTTCTGGGCGGAGTTCCACGAAGTGCTGACCAAGCCGGGCCACCCGTTCGTCGTCGACCACTCCGAGACCGAGAAGGTCCTGGGGGTGAGCGCCACACCGGTCGACGACGTGCTCCGCGAAGTGATCTGACGCGGCCACCGGGTGTGAGGTGAGCGGGCGCCGGAACACGCGGTCGCCGCACGCCGTACAGGACTGACCGTGCCTGCCGAAACCGCCGGCAACCCGCACAAAGGGGTTGAGTAACCGTCAGCGGCCGTGTTGGATGACCACGGCCTTCATCGGGAAGGGCGGCACAAAGGGCGGTGCAGCGCGTGGAACAGGCAGCGGCGGACGACGGCACGACACGAAACGGGCGCAGGCGCTGGCCGCTCCTGGTGGCCGTGGCGATCGACGCGCTGGGCACAGGCCTGTATCTCCCGCTGTCGCTGCTGTACTTCCTGGAAGTCACCGACCTGGACCTGGCGACGATCGGGGTCCTCGTCAGCGTGACCACCGCCCTGACCCTGCCGGTGCCGATAGTCGTCGGCCGGCTGGTCGACCGGTTCGGGCCGCGGCTGGTGGTCGCCGGCGGTCAGGCGCTGCAAGGGTTCGGCTTCCTGCTCTACCTGACGGTTTCCGGGGCGGGCTCCCTGGTGGTGGCCGTCCTGATGACGGGGGTCGGCCTGCGGGTCTACTGGTCCTCCGTCTTCACGCTCATCGCCGACCAGGCGGACGCCGAGAGGGCCGAAGCCAAGGACCACTGGTTCGCGAGGGCCGGGATGATCCGGGAGACGGGGGCCGGCGGCGGGGCGCTGCTCGCGGGCGCGGTGCTCACCGTCGACTCCGCACGCGTCTACGACGTGCTGATTCTCGGCAGCGCGCTGGCGTTCCTGGCCGCCGCGCTGTTGGTCGTCTTCGCGGTACCGTCCACACCCCACGCCCGCCCCCCGGCGCAGGGCCCCTCCGGCCACCGGGCGCTCCTGCGGGACCGCCCCTACCTCGCACTGATCGGGGCGTGCACGATCTTCGCGTTGTGCAGCACGTTCCTCGCCCTGTCGTTGCCCGTCTACGTCGTCCAGGGCCTGTCAGGACCGAGCTGGGTGTCCGGCCCGCTCCTGGCCCTGAACACCCTGCTGCTGGCCACCTGTACAGCCGCCCTCACCCGTTTCGTACGCCGCCGCTGCACCCGCCCCCGCGCCATTGCGTGGGCCGGCGGACTGTGGACCCTGTGGTGCGCCGCGTCCGCGGCTGCCGTGCTGCTGCCGTCCGAGGCGCTGGTGCCTTACCTGGTCGCGGTGGTGTTGTGCTACACCACCGCCGAGATGATCTACGGACCCGCGTCGAACGCGCTCGCCGCGGATGCGGCACCGCCCGGGTCCAGGGGGACCTACCTGGCGGCGTTCCAGTACTCCTTCGCTGTCGCCAACATCCTCGCCCCCGGCCTGTTCGGCCTGCTCTTCGGGCAGAATCGGCTGCTCCCCTGGCTCGCCGTGGGCCTCCTCGCCGCGCTGGGCGCGGCGCTGATGCTCCGCCTTGAGCATCGCCTGCCTCGGGAGCGCCGAACGTCCGGACACGCGGACGCCGCCCGGGACGGCGTTCCGGACACCGGGACGACCATAGAGGGGTCAGCGCATTAGCCTGGTTCAGGGACGACTCGGACGGAGGCGCGGGCGCAGATGAGCGAGACCGATCCGCACATCCACGTCGACCGGAAAGTGCTGGAGGCCGGCGCCGACTTCCGCAACGTGATCGCATCGACGCTGGGCCGCGCGCCTGACGCGCCGGGGGTCGTCACCACCGGATGCGGCATCCAGGTGTCCCGCGCGATGACCTCGCCGCATCCGGAAAGCGTCACCTGCCTCGCCTGCCGGGAACACGCCCAGCGGGAATATGTGCGCTACGCCGACCTGACGGAGCGCCTGGGCGGCGTGCCCGGCTCCCCCATCGCCGGCGACCAGGCCACCCAGGCCGCGCGATGGGCCCGCGACCGCGCGAAGCGGTTCGCCGGCTGACCCTCGCACCGACTGACTTGCGCGCCGGCCTGGTCTTCGGTCGCTCAGTCGAGGAAGCGCAGGAGCGCCTGCGCGGTGTCGTACGAGCGGTCCTCGGGAAGGAAGTGGCCCGCGTCCGGGATCATGGTCAGGATGGCGCCGGGGATCGCGGCGGCGAGGCGGGCGGCGGTCACAGGAGGGAGCCACTGGTCGTTCTCGCCCCACAGGACGTGGGCCGGAACGGTGATCTCATGCAGCCTGGCCTCGATGTCCCGGGTTTCGTCGTCGCTCACGCCCTCGACCTGATCGATCCAGCGCTGCTGCCCGGCGGCTCCGTCCCACGGGGCCAGGTAGGCGCTCGCGACGGCCTCGGACATGGGCCGGTGGGTGGCGGTGTGCAGGCGCGGGCGGATGATGTCGGCGAAGACGTGCGCGGGCATCGTGCGGTAGACGTCGGCGTGGGTCCGCATGTGGTGGGTGAACGGCGTCAGCCACGCCCCGAGGACGGCTGCGTCCAGGAGCGCGAGGCGGCGGACGGGCACCCCGTGCACCAGGTGGGCGCGGAGCGCGGTGGCCCCGCCTATGTCGTGTCCGACCAGGGCGGGGGCGTCGAGATCCCAGTGCCTGACGAGCTCGGCGAGCGTGCGGGCCTGCAGGTCGATGGACGGGACGACGCCCGGAGCCGGCTGGGAGTCGCCGTATCCGAGCAGGTCCCATACGTGTACGGCATGCTCGCGGGCCAGGATGGGAGCGACCTCGCGCCACAGGAAGGAGGAGGCGGGGGTGCCGTGGATGAGGACCACGGGAGACCCCTGGCCGAGGACGTCGGTGGCGACCTCACCGCCGGACACCCGGACCCGGTGACGAAGCTTCCACGTGCCGGACTCGGTGTGCGTGCTCATGCCACTCCTTCTGTAAGGGGTATAATCGGCTTATTCCGGTTACAGTAGGAGATGTAAGGCTTGAAGGCAACTTTTACCGGTTACGCGTGGGCGGCCGTGGTGGCGACAGAACTGGTCAACACCTCACCGGCGGTGCAGAGCGCGGGCGAACTGCTGCCCGACCCGGCCGCGCTCGCCCGGTTCCTGGCCGAGCACGACCTCCACCCCGACGCCCTGGCCGCCGGCCACACCCCGTCCCGCGACGATCTCGACCAGGTGCTCGCCCTCCGCCAGGAGGTCCGCGCCATCCTCGAGGCCACCGCCGAGGAGGACGCCGCCCTTCTGGCCACCGCGCTCGCCAGAAGGGCGGCCACCGGCCCCGGCCTCTACCGCGACGCGGACGGCAGCTGGCAGTGGTACGTCGCCACCGCTCCGCAGGCCTCCGTCGCCGACGAGCTGGCCGTACTCATAGGCGTGGGCCTGCTCGCCGTCCTGCGGACCCTCAGCCATTCCCGCTTCCGCCACTGCGCGTCCCCCGCGTGCAACGGCATGTTCGTCGACACCAGCCGCGCGGGACGCCGCCGCTACTGCACGCCCGACCTCTGCGGCAACCGCGTCAACGTCGCCAACCACCGCGCCCGCCGCCCACCCGCCGACACTGGCCCCCGTTCCGGATGAGCCGCCTAGGACCGTCTCCGGCTTGACTCCGATTACGGCTGTCGCGATGCGTAGGGTGCCGGCTGGTGGTGCTGTTGCGCGTACGGCTGCTCGTACCCCGGCTGCATGGGGGCGCCGTCCCCCCGCGGTCCGTGTGGCCGGTCCGCTGCCTGCTCCGCGGCGCCGGAACGGCGGCGAAGCAGCGGGACCGCGATGGCCCCCGCCACGCCCGCCGCACCGACGACGACCCCGGCGATGAGGGCGCCGAACACATCCGCGCGCAATGAGTTCCCGAACGCGTCGTAGACCGCCGTGACCAGTGCGGCGGTCACCTCGTCGGCCGCCAATGCGCTGTCGCCGAGCAACTGATCCTTGCCGACGTCCAGCGCGAGCATCGCACCACCCATGCCGAGCGCGACCGCGCAGCCGGCCGAAGCCAACGTCACGAACCGCCGCCGCGCGATCAGGACGGCGAGCCCCAGTACGCCGAGCGCGGTCACTGGCAGTACGCCGGCCAGCGTCCCCAGCAGGTTGACCGACTCCCGGGCCTGAGCGATCTGCGGCGAGTCGACCAGCGTGATCCGGGTGTCCGCCTCGGCCGGCGCCCGGGGCAGGGTGATGCCGTGGGCCCTGAGTCGCTTGCGGACATAATCGATCAGGTCACCGGTGTCCACCACGATCTTGGTGCCTGTGCCGTCCACCACAAGGTCACGCGCCGCCAGGTTCGCGTCCAGCCAGATCTGCCGCGCCTCCGCGGTAGCCAGGATGGTGGCCATCTGGGTGTGCACGCGGTCCTTCCACCGGCCCGGAACCGCGTAATTCTTCTCGTTGGCCGCGTCGAACGCGGCATTGGCCAACAGGCGTTGCAGTTCCCGATCCTGGAGGAGCGGAGCCACCGTGGTTCCGTACGCGTCGGTCTGCAGCTGACCATCGGCCCACCGCACAGGTACGGCGGCGATCGCCACCAGACACCCAACCAAAACTAACAAACCCGCGAAAAAGCCTCTGACAACACGCATCAGGACACCGTGCCAGCTCCCAGGGGTAGCTGTCCAACTACGTTCGGCTCCCACCGGGCCGGACCGGCTCATCCCGGGCGCGCAAGCTGCAACCCGTGCGGACGCGCGCACTGCTCCAAGACGCCCCCTACCTGACCGCGCACCAGCCAGTAGACCGGACACCGATGACTTTCGGGCGGCAGTGTCGTCTGAAGCATGAGCGACAGGACACAGGCTCCGCGGCGACGCGAGCGCTGCGGTCTTGGACGCGCACGTTCCCCTGGCAAGCACCGTCCCCAGACGGCCCGAGACCACGGAGTTCCGATCATGCGGAAGCTGATAGCGACAGTGTTCAACCACTCTCTCGACGGCCTCCTCGCCGACGAGGGCACCGAGTTCTGGAAGTTCTGCTTCGACCTGCCCGAAAACCGTGACCCCGACGACCCGGCGCACCTCGACTTTCTCCAGAGCGCGTACGCGCACCTCATGGGCCGCACCACCTACGAGAGCATCGCCGAAGCCATGACAACGTCCACCGACCACCCGTTCGCCGACATCCTGAACGCCGGGCGCAAGGTCGTCTTCTCCCGGACCCTGAAGACGGCCGACTGGGCCAACACCACCATCGCCGCTGGTGACACGGCAGAAGAGATCGACAAGCTCAGGCAGGGTGGCGACGGCCACATCGTGGTCTGGGGCGGCGTCAGCCTCTGGCGGTCGCTCATGCGGCTCGACCTGATCGACGAGATCCAGCTGAGCATGTTTCCCTACGTTGCGGGCGAGGGCACCCGGCTGTTCGACGGCGTCCCCAAGTCCTACCAGCTCGACCTGGTGTCCAGCACCGCCTCCAGCAATGGGATCGTATATCTGCAGTACCGGCGACCCCGCTGACCCAGCGACCGGCCATGCGCAACGAGCGGCAGTCACGCAAGCCTTTCCTCGGCAAGAACGTTCCACCGAACCGCATCAGCAGCTCGACGGGCCATCGTTCAGGACAGCCTCGCCTGGACCAACGCCCATCGCCGGTCTTCCCGGAACGACCTGATACGACAGTGAACTACAACCCAAACCGCAACCCGACCCGGCCACGCCCCGAACAGTCGCCTAGGAGTAGAAGCCCTTCCCGTACTCCTCGCGAGACTTCGTGAAGTCACCGGGCCGCACCTCCCGGAGGTACTCGCAGCGCTCGGCGAACCTGTCGATAGCCTCATGGATCGTGTCATCGAACTGGTCCCGCATCATCATCAGGACGGGAAGGACACGTCCACGGACGATGTGATCATCAATGGCGTCCCAGAGATCTCCCACCCGAGCATCTTGCCACGCTAACAGCTTGGGAACCGGCTACTGATCTTGCCATGCCGAGCTGAACCGGCAGGTGCGACGTGCGGGCCGCACCCGGGTGTCACATTTCTCGGTCTGGCGGCGTCCAGTGATATGACCGGCGAAACGGAGAAATGTGACAGATGACCGAGCAGGAGTGGGCAACCTGGGCCTGTCCCTTCGGTGGATGCTCATTCGTCAACCGGATATGAGCACGACCCCGTACCTTCACGTGGAGCGGGCACGCGCAGCATGGCCGGACATGGCCGTGGCGCACGCGTCGCACGACGCGGTGTGGCCAGAGCTGTAACGCGCCGCCCATGGGAGAGCGGGCAGTGGTGGCCGTTTCGCGACCGTGTCGAAGCTGGTTCGACTGAGCGGGCGCGACGACCCATTGGGACTCCCTGTGGCTGAAATCTACGGAAGAAGTGCGGAGAGGGCCGTCATCGACGAGGTGCTTGCTCGCGCACGCGGCGGCGGCAGCGGAGTCGTGGTGGTGCGTGGTGAGGCGGGAGTCGGTAAGACGGCGCTGCTGGAGTACGCCGCGGCCAACGCCGCCACAGACATGCGGGTGCTGCGTGGTACGGGCATCGAATCGGAGATGGAGCTGCCGTTCTCAGGGCTGCATCTGGTGCTCGCTCCCGTGCTGCACCTTCGGAACAAGCTGCCAGGGCCGCAGTCCGAGGCGTTGGGTGCGGCGTTCGGTCTGGTCGACCAGGCCAGGAGTGACCGGTTCCTGCTCGGGCTGGCCACCCTGTCGCTGCTGGGCGAGGTGGGGGCGGCGGATCCCCTGCTCGTGCTGGTCGATGACACGCAATGGCTGGACCGGTGCTCGGCTGCGGTGTTGTCGTGGGTTGCGCGCCGGTTGCGCGCCGAGGGCGTCGCGCTGCTTTTCGCCGTGCGAGACGGGTACCCGACGCCCGCGCAGGGCGTACCGGACGTACGGGACCTGCGGCTGACGGCCCTGGACCGGGACTCCAGTGCCATGCTGCTGGGCGACCTGGCCGGTCACGTCAAAGACCATCTTCTGGCCGAGGCCCAGGGCAACCCGCTCGCCCTGCTGGAACTGTCGGCCGCCCTCACGCCCGAGCAGCGTGCCGGTGAACTGCCCGGCGCCACGTTCCACCTCCACCACGGCCCGATGTCCGGACAACTGGAATCGGCCTTCGCCCGGCGAGTCAGAGCGCTGCCCGAACGAACCCGATCGCTGCTACTCGCCGCGGCGGCCGACGACAGCGGCGATCTGCACCTCTTGCTCACGGCGGGCCGACGGTTGGGCGCCGACGTCGCCGACCTGGAGCCGGCCGAGGACGACCGGATGATCCACATCTGCGGTGACCGGTTGAGATTCACCCACCCGCTCTTCCGCGCCGCCGCCTACCGTTCGTCGTCGCTGCCGGCCCGCCTGGCCGCTCATGCCGCGCTGTCGGAGGCGTTCAAGGAGGGCGGCATGGCCGACCGAAGCGCGTGGCATCGCGCCGCCGCCGTACACGGCACCGACGAGAGCGTGGCCGCGGAGATGGAACACACCGCCGAGAACGCTCGCGCCAGGGGCGGTCACGCAGCGGTGGCCACCGCCTATCATCGAGCCGCTCAGCTCACATCCGATCTGGGGCAGCGCGCCCGGCGCCTGGATGCGGCGGCACAGGCCGCACTCGATGCCGGGATGACCTCTTTCGCGACCCACCTGGCCGATCGCGCCTGGCCGATCGCGCGCGACCCGATGGTCCGCGCCGGCCTGGCGATGGTCCGCGCGGCCATCGCCCAGGAGCAGGACTTGCGGGCTCGGCCGGAGGAGACGGTCGAGGCCGCCGCCGGGCTCGCGACGCAGGCTCCTGACACCGCCGCCACCATGCTCCTCTTCGCATTGATCAGCGCCTGGAGCGGTGGCGATCCGTACCAGCTGCCCCAGCTCGCCGCCAGTACGGCCATCGTGCCCCGCTCTTCACCCATGCTGGCCGATGTCACCGCGGCGATCGTTCACCTCGCCGACGAGCGATGGGCGCAGGCCGTCCCCCACATCAGATCGCTCGTCCAGGAAATCTCCGCCACCGCGAACCTGGCTACCTGGCAGCGCATAACCGTACAGTGGTGGTTCCTGTGGCTCGCCGACATCCACGCGGGCCAGGAGGGCGCGGTGGTCCTGGCCGACCGATGCCAGGCCCAGGGCAACCTCGGTATGCTGCCCCGCGCCCTGCTGCATCTGGCGCGCAGCCAGTTGCTCCTCGGCCGGCACCGAGACGTGCTGTCCACCAGCGAGGAGGGCCTGCGCGTCGCAGCCCACACCGAACAGCCCCACTTCGTCGGCCACCACGCCGGACTGCTGGCCTGCGTGGCGGCGATCGAGGGCGACCAGGCGCGGTGCACCGAGCTGACCGAGGACATCCTCGCCGGCGGTGTGAGCGAACGCGGCATCGAATGCGTGTATGCACGCGCGCTGCTGGACCTGGGAAACGGACAGCACGAGGCGGTGCTGCGCCGCCTCGCGCGAGTTCCCGAGGCTCTGATGCGCCACCATCCCGCCATCGATCACAGCCTCGGCACCGCCACCCTCGTGGAGGCCGCGGTCCGCCAGGGCCACCCCACCCTCGCCGTGGTCCCTCTCGCCCGGCTGCGGCGATGGGCACACGCTACGGGCCAGCCGTGGACCGTGGCCATCGCGGCACGATGCGAGGCCCAGCTTGCCGACGGCGATGAGGCCGAACGGCACTACGAACAGGCCATACGCCTACACCGGCAAGACGATGCGTACCCCTTCGAAGCGGCCCGCACCCATCTGCTCTACGGCGAGTTCCTGCGCCGCAGGCGGCAGCGCAGCAGGGCTCGCCCGCTTCTGCGGTCCGCGCTCGACACCTTCGAACAACTCGGCGCAGTCCCCTGGATCGACCGCGTCCGCAGCGAGTTGCGCGCCACCGGCGAGACCTCCCAACCCAAGGAGCAGACGTCCGGGCTGCTGGACCGGCTCACCTCGCAGGAGCTGCAGGTCGTCAGGCTGGCCGCGGCCGGGCTCAGCAACGCCGGCATCGCGGCCCGCTTGTATCTCAGCCCTCGTACCGTCGGTTATCACCTGTACAAGGCCTATCCCAAACTCGGCATCGGCTCGCGCAACGACCTGGCCCGCATGGACCTCGACCCGGACGGATGAGGGTGGGAGGCGGTAGCGGGCCCGCCGGCGAACTCGCTGCCGTATACGTATGTGTGAGTGCCGTTCTCCATGCCACCCATTCATCAGAAATGAGCGAACTGCCGGACAAATCCGTAATATATCCAGACTATCCCTCTGCAGTTCTCGTTGTAGTTCGGCGGCAACTGGTTGTCGCACGCGAGGTACATGTCCGCGACGAGGAGCCGGTCCAGGTACAGCCGCTTGGCGTAGCCGTCCCAGCCGACGTGCTTGTAGTTCCGGTAACCGAAGTCATGCCGGGTGCAGGCCCTGGTGAAATCCACCTGTTTGGGCCACCCGATGCCCTTCGGCGGCACCAACGGGCGGGTGGGCGAGTGGGTGCATTCGTTCGTGTCCCAGTTGAAGTTGTAACTTTCGTAACGGACGTTGCGCCGCGCCGCCCAGAACATGTCGCGGCTGGCCTTGGTGTTCAGGGTCATCAGGTACATGAGGCCGCGTTTGCTGGTCCACAGGGTGGCGAAGGCCACGTTGCTGTCCGCGCTCCCCGCCCTGTTCACCGCCGTCACCTTGAAGTCGTAGTCGCCCCACGGAACGTACTTGAAGGTGATCGACGTCTTCGCGATCGGATAGCGCGCCCGCTTCCAGGAGGTGCCGCCGGCCCTGCGGTAGTGGAGCCAGTAGTAGACGTCGCGGGTCGAACTGGGGTTCCAGTTGAGGGTGACGTATCCCTGGTGGCCTTCGGCGCGTAAGGCGGTGGGCGATTGCGGCGGGGACAGCTTCGGCCCGCCGCGCACCACGTTGGTCGCCGAACTCTGACCGAAGGAATTGGCCGCGACGACCTTGAAGTCGTAGGGCTGGTCGTTCCACAGGGGGTAGCCGACCCGCGTCCGTGCCTTCAGGGTCGGGAGCTGGAAGTAGTACCAGGTGCTGGAGCCCGCCGACTTGAAGAACAGCCAGTAGTAGACGCGAGCGGTCGGGCTCGGGCTCCAGGCCAGATCCACATAGCCGTTGCCCGTGCCGAGGAACACCAGATCGGACGGAGGCTTGGGGAGGCCGGGGCCTGGCATGGCTGTGACCGTGTTGGTCGGGCTGCTCGCGCCGACGCCGTTGACCGCGACGACCCGGAAGTCGTACCAGAAGTGGTTCCACAGGGGCGCGGTCACCATCTTCTTGGTCACGGTCGCGGGCGTCGTGTCCTGCAGGACGTACCAGGCGCTGCGGTCGTGTGGTTTGAAGTGGATCTGGTAGTAGACGGGGAAGGACGGGGTCGCATTCCATTCGAGCTGGACATATCCGTCACCGGTGCCGGTGACCTGCAGGCCGGTCGGCGGTTTGGGAAGGGAGGTGGCCGCAGCCGTGGCCCCGGCGGCTTCATGCCGCGCGGCCGATCGCGCGGCCGTACTCGACTGAGCCGGGCCGGACGCGGCTGGGCGGGGCAGCGTGGCGGTGGCGGAAGAGGCGGAAGAGGTGACGGTCACGCGTACCCGGTCCGACAGCGGCCCGTCACCGGCCGCGTTGGTCCCGGCGACGGCGAACTCGTACTCGTGCCCGCCCGTGAAAGGCCCCACCTGAGCTTGGGCCGTGGTCGCGGGATACTCGAACGTCCGCAGCTCCGTCTCCCCGGCCGTGACGTCGCGGTAGTGAATCCAGTAGAAGGCACCGTCGATGGCGGTCCAGGTGAGATCGACCATCCCGCCGGCCTGCGGTGTCGCGGTCAGCCCGGCGACCTTCGGCGGCAGCGGCGGCATCGGCTTGACGGACACCACCGCGCTCGCCTTGCCCTCGCCGCCCGCGTTCTCGGCGGTCACCTTGAACTCGTAGGTGTGCGCGTTGGTCAGCAGGCCCAGCTCGGCACGGGGTTCGAACGCGGGATAGGCCAGTTTGACGAACGTGCTCTCCCCGGCGGTGACGTCGCGCTGATAGACCCAGTACGTACCGGCGGTCTCCACGGCCTGCCAGATGAGCGTGACCTTCCCGTCGCCGGCGGTCGCGGCGACGCCGGTGGGCGCGGCGGGTGGCGGCACGTCGGCCACCGCCCTCGCCACGTCGCCGGCCGGGCCCTCGCCGCCGTCGCCGACCGCCGTCACCTTGAACTCGTAGGTGTTACCGCTGATCAGCCGGTCCACTGTCGCCGTCGTGGTCTCCACCGGGGCGTCCGACCTGGCGAAGTCCGTCTGCCCCGAGGTGACGTCGCGCCGGTGGACCCAGTACGCGCCGGCCCGCGCGACCGCGTTCCAGGTGAGCTTGATCGTGCCGTCGGTCCCGGCGGTCGCGGTCAGGCCCGTTGGAGCGCCGGGTGGACGCATGGTGGCCGTGGCGCTCACGACGTTGCTCGCCGGCCCTTCGCCGCCCGCGTTGACGCCGGCGACCCTGAATTCGTAGGCGGTTCCCGAGATGAGCTGCGTGGTCCGCAGGGTGGTCGTGTCGCTGGGCAGGTCGAGCGGCGTGAACTCGGTGGTGCCGGTGGGACGGTGGTAGACCTGGTACGTCTCCGGGTCGCCGGTGGCCGACCCGGTCCAGCGCAGGGTGACCGTCGCGTCCACCTCGGCGGTCGCCGTCAGGCCCGTGGGCGCGCTGGGCGTGGCGAACCGCGCCGTCGTGGTGACGACGTTGCTCGGGAGGCTCTCGCCCACGGAATTGGCTGCGGTCACCTTGAACTCGTACGTGTGGCCGCTCTCGAGCCCTTCGATCTTCTGCGTGGTGGCCTCCGCCTCCTCCACCGGCACCTGCGTGAAGAGGGTCTCGCCTGCGGTGACATCCCGCTGGTGCACCAGGTAGGCCACCTCCTCCTCGGCCGCGGTCCACGTCAGCGTGGCGTCGCCCACGGTCCCGGCGGTGACGCGCAGGTTCGTCGGCGCGGGCGGAACGGAACTGCGGCCGCGCGTGGTGACCACGGCGCTCGGCGTCCCCTCCACCCCGTTGTCGGCGACTGCGCGCACGTAGTAGGCGTAGTTCACGCCGGGAGACAACCCGCCGTCCTGCAGGCTTCGCTCCTGGGTGGGATATCCGGTACGGGCGAAGTGCGTCTGACCGTTGTCAAGGTTCTTGCGGTAGACCCAGTAGTCCAGCGAGTCGCCCGGCGGTGGCGTCCAGCCGATCGTGGCGACCCCTTCGCTGGACACCTTCACCTGCACGCCGGTCGGCGCCGCGGGGCCGCCGGTCGACGGGGGCGGCCAGGGCACCTCCAGGAATCTGGGCCGGTAGATGCGGACGTCCTTGTAATGATCGGCGTTGTCGATGGTGTTGACGTCGTAGGACAGCAACAGCTCGCCGGGATCAGAGAGCTGCGGGTGGGCCCGGCCGTGGTAGATGAACTGGCGGTACGCGCTCAGCTCCGGCTCTGGCGCGCTCTCCAGATAGATGGGCCCGGTGAACGGGCCGGTCGCGGCGTTGGAGACGTACGCGACGAGCCAGTGACTGAACGGCTCGTGGCTCTCCTGCGTCACCAGAACGTACTGGTTGCCGCTCTTGTGGACCGAAATGCCCTCAGGGACGCCGCTCATGAACCGGGCCGACGCCGACTCCTGCGCCGACCAGCCGCTCCCGGTCCAGAACTCCCACGCTCCGCCGAGATCACCGGACGCGACCCTGGCGACGTGGCCGAACTTCAGTCCTCCGGCCGACTCGCTGCCGTAGACATAGGTGTACGCGCTGTCCTCCATGATGGCCGAGCCCCAGCCCACCGGCCCTGTCAACGACAGGTCGCGGACCGACGAGACGGTCAGGCCCGGCAGGGCGAACGTCACGAGCGAGGTCCCGACGCGTTCGAAGGCGAACGGGCCCTCCTCCTCTGTCTTGCGGAACTTCCCATAGACAGCCTGTAACTGCCCGCCCGCCACGGTCGCGTCGCCGACCCAGTAGAACTCGTCGGCGGCTGAGGCGATCACCAGGGACTTGGGCTGAGCACTGCTCCCGCCGTGGATCGTGGGGCCGAGGGCTGAACCCTGCTGCACGACGATCGAGTTGTTGATGAAGGGCGCGCTTTGCGGCCTGGAGAAGTCGCTGTTGACCGTGCCGAGGAAGGTGTCGGAGAACAACCACGCCGTACGGCCGTCAGGCAGCGGCACCGAGACGGTGGAGTCGCCGCCCGTCCAGTGGCCGCCGCTGTTGCCGTAGTTGCCGAACATGGCCCGCAACTCGGACGCGTCGGGGTTGGCGGAGCTCTGGGCCGCGGCGGCCTGGGCGGCCCCCGGCGGGGGGAGCGCCGACGCGACAGCGGGCAGCGGGGTGACCAGCACCAGGGCCGTAATCAGCGAGATGATCGCGGCCGGCAGGCGGGCGTGACGCATGGAGGCTCCCTGGTGCTTGCACCGACTGGGCACGACGTAGACGCTAGGGACCCAGGCGACCCCGCGAATCAGTCTCCTGACTGGGTTTCGCGGTATGCGCCGGGGCGGCGACCTGGCGGATCCGTTCCGGTACGGGCACTCGTGGTTCAGCCGGTGCGGGCCGCGACACTCCGGCTTGAGCTAGCATCGGCCGATGTCCTACCTCATGGCAGCTTTCGCGGTGTGCGTGGCCGCCGTAACAGCGCTGGTCCTCGCCCGCCGCCGTCTGACGATCGTGACGGTGGCGGGGACCAGCATGCTGCCTACCTACCACCCGGGAGACAGGGTGCTGGTGCGGAAGATCGCCATCCGGCGGCTGCGGCGCGACCAGGTGCTGGTGTTCGAGCCGTGCGGCCCTCAGGGCTGGAGCAGGGGCCCGCTGCCACGCCCAGAAGCCGCCGGATGGGTCATCAAACGCCTGGTCGCCTTGCCTGGCGATGCGGTGCCGCCGCAGGTCATCACCGCCGTCGGCGCCTCCGAAGGCGCGACGGTGCCGCCGGGGAACCTGGTCGTGGTCGGGGACGGCGTGGACAGTGCCGACTCCCGGATCTGGGGCTACCTCCCGGACGACCGCGTCCTGGGGGTGGTGGTGCGCACGCTGTCGCCTCCCAGAGTGGCCGGGGCGGGCTCATAGCCCGAGGCCTGCAGGTCGAACAGCCGCGCATAGACGCCGCCCGCGGCGATGAGATCGTCGTGACTTCCCCGTTCGACGATCCGCCCGTCATCCAGCACCGCGATGAGGTCCGCGTGCCTGATGGTGCCGAGCCGATGGGAGATGAGCACGCTGGTACGGCCCTGCCTGAGCCGGCGCAGGCTCATATGCACGGCATGCTCGGCCTCGGCGTCGAGGCCGGAGCTGGGCTCGTCCAGGATCAGCAGGTCACGATGGCGTCGCATGAGGGCCCGAGCGAGGGCGACTCGCTGCCATTGACCGCCCGAGAGCACGACCCCGGACTCCTGATCGTGCTCCCCGAAGAAGGTCCTGCTGAGCATGGTGTCGTAGCCGCGCGGCAACGCGCTGATAGTCCCGTGGACGCCGGCTTCGGCGGCGGCGGCCTCGATGCGGTCCCCGCCGTTGTCTCCGGCGGAGGCCAGGTCGCCCAACATGATGTTCTGCCCGGCCGTCAGATCGTAGGACATGTAGTTCTGGAAGACCGCGCCGATTCGTTCACGCAGGTCGACGGGACTGACCTCGCGCAGGTCCGTCCCGTCCCAGCGGATGACTCCGCGGTCCGGGTCGTACATCCGGCACAGCAGCTTGACCAGGGTGCTCTTGCCTGCGCCGTTGAGTCCCACCAGTGCCACGGACCGGCCGTACGGGATGAACAGGTCGATACCGCGAAGGATCCAGGCGTGATCGCTGGAGTAGCGGAACCAGACGTCCCGTAGCTCGATGCCGGCGCGCAGCGCGGGCAGCGGGGCAGGCGCGGCTGGAATCGGCAGGTCCGGTCGGTCCCGCACCACGGCGAGATAGTGCCCGAACAGCAGCAGAGCGTGGTGCGCCTCGGCCCACTGCCCCACCAGGGAGCCGAGCGCCGCCTGCACGCCTGCGGTCGCGGCGATGAAGACGGTAACATCGCCGACGCTGATGCCGCCCCCGGCGGCGCTCACGACCGCCCACAAGATCCCGGCCCCGGCCACGGCCGTCCCCAGCAGCGACAGCAGCCCATGATGGCGCAGGGCGCTCCTGTCCAGGTCACGTTCAGCGGTGTTGACCGTGCGCAACTCGGCGAGCATCAGCCCGCGCAGGAAATCCCCCAACCCGAACAGGCGGACCTCCTTGGCCGCCTCCGGCGTGGTGAGCAGGGAGCCGAAGAAGATCTGCCGCCGCATGTTGGGCGTGATCCGCGCCTGCACGGCCGCCCGGCGGCGGCTCAGCGAGAGTTGCACCCCCACCGACGGAAGCGCGGCCACGATGATGATCGCCACCATCGGCGGGTTGATCACCGCAAGCGTCGCGACGAAACCCACCATGGTCACCAGGGCCTGGCCGACCGCCAGCGAGGAGTTCACCAGGCGGTCGGGAGCGGTCTCGCCCGCCTCAGTACCCAGCCGCAGATCATCATGGAATCCGGGATCCTCGAACCTGCTCAGCCCTGGATGCATGTTGACGGCTGCGAACAGGCGGTCATAGATGAGCGTCCTGAGCGTGCGGCGCAGCTGCCCCTGCACATACGTCGACAGGGACGGCGCGGCGATGAGCACCAGCCCCGCCACCGCCAGGGCGGCCGTCACCGGCAACAGCCGGCCGAGGTCCTGCCGGGTTGCCAGGCCGTCGATGACCAGCTTGGTCAGCCATGCCGTCAGGACCGGGGCAGCGCCGGAGACCAGCGCGATCACCACCGAGCCCACCGTCGCGAGCGGGTGCGCCCGCCAGCTGAGCGCGGCAGCCGTACGGGCACGCTCGGGCAGCGAGCCCACGCCCGGCCGGGAACCGGGGACGCTCACGCCGGTGCCGACCCGGACAGCTCGGCGGGGTCGCCCGCAACCGCAACGATCACTGCGCCGGTGTCGACCAGGAAAAAGGTAGGGTACGAGGTCACCTGGAACGCCTTGCCCACCGGCCCGTCATGCGGCTCGACCACGACGGTGGCCGCCTGCGCCAGGTCGTCGGCGTAGATCGCGGCGTCGCCGTCGTCGGCCGCGATGATCGCAAGCGCCTGCCCGGCCGCCTTGGCGCGCTCGACGAACCCCGGTAGGTAAACCCTGCAGACCGAGCAGTCGGTCGAGAACACCCCGACGAGACGATAGGGCGCCGACGCCCCGCCGGCAGTCTCCGCGCCGGTGAAGAAGCCACGCGAAACGACGCTCCCGTCGAGACTCACCGCGGTGAAGTCCGGCAGTTCCGTGCCCGGCAGGGCGAATGGCGGCGGCGTGAACAGGTTGTCCAGGCGGCTGCCGTGCTCACGCAGGCGGCGCGTGACCGCGAGCACCAACAGCAGGTTGACAGCGGTCAGGCAGCCGAGGAGGATCACGGCGGCGACCAGATACGGCATGAGGCGGTCCTTGGATGAGGGCTGCGAGCGTTCACGGAGGGCGTGACCGCCGCGCTTGAACGGCCGGCCGGCCGGCGAACAGGTCCGCGAGGTCGTCGAGGAGGACGACCGCCAGTGCGGCAGTCGCACCAGCCACCAAGGCGATCACGACGCCCGCGGGATGCAGGCCGGCGGGCTGGGCTTCCTGATGAGCCGCCACACCCGCCGCAGCGGCGAGAACGAGGAGCACGTTGCGGATCAGATGCCGGCCGCCCAGCGGCGACGCCGTGGCGCCGAAACATCGGCAAGGGGTCCGGGCGCCGGTGCGGATCACCCGCCCGATCGCCGCGCAGAAGACCAGGAGCACGGCGCCGGCCAGCACGAGACCGGCCGGCGCCGTCCCTTCGGCCAACAGCAGTACGACGACGCTCGCCTCAGCGGCAACGACAGCCGCGCCGACGGCGACCGTCACCCTGGAAGGCAGACGGGGAAGCAGATCAGGCACCGACGCGGCGAACCGGCCGAACGCGTCCTTGCTTCTGAGCTTGCCGAGCACCGCCACCAGAAAGACCAGGCCGATCGCGCAACGCAAGCCCAGGGCCACGTACTGCATGTTCGAGTGAGACGGCTCGTTGGATCAGGCCTGGCGACAGTACGTCCTGCCGGCGACGATGCAGCACCGGAGGCGGTAGAAGGGGGAGGGGTACTCATACCAGCACGTCTCGGCGTTGGCCGTCGTGCTGGGCAGTACTCGGTCAAGGAGCCGGTCGGCCAGGCGATTGATGGAACGGAGCATGGGGGTTCCTTCGTTTCAAGCCGACGTCATCACGACGCGGGCAGCCGATGGGCGTGCATCACCCTCGTGCGCAAAGGGGCGAATGATCATGCCCGTATCGACCGCAAACCTAACTGTCGCGCCGCCCGGAGAACAGGTACATCATCAGAAACCAGTCACCTGTCATATACGAAACTCCTGACTGATCAGGGCGTGGTTCCAGATCCAGCGGTCCGAATGGCAGCACGGCTGCGAGTCGTGCAGGAGATCCTCGGCCACTCGCGTCACGACCACGGAGCGCTACACGCACATGGCCACGCTCCAGATGAAGGACGCCAGCCGGCGCATGGACGAAGCCCTGTGGGGACGGCCCTGACGGGCAACTGCAACCCTGATGTCCACAGGGACGGAAAAGGCCCTCATCCCGAGAACGGGCGAGGGCCTTTCAGCTGCGGAGGATCGGGGATTTGAACCCCGGATGGTGTTGCCACCAAACCGCATTAGCAGTGCGGCGCCATAGACCTGACTAGGCGAATCCTCCCGGAAGCCACCGCGGCTCAGCACAGCGTACCGGCCTTCCGGCGAGGCGGCAAAGCGATTCCCCGCCCGGCTTCGCCAAGAGTTATCAACAGGCTGTGGGTAACTGTCTGTGGATGTAGCCCGCCCACAGCGTGGACGGGCTTCGGGGCTGTGGATAACCCTATCCGGGGACGGCTGCGACCCCAACGGGCGTCAGGCGGGGTTGGCTTCGCCCTCGATCTCGATCTTGACCTTCTTGCCCACGAGCACGCCGCCCGTCTCCAAGGTCTGGTTCCAGGTCAGGCCGAACTCCTCGCGGTCGATCTCCGTGGTGATCGTGTAACCCCACACGGCCTGGCCCCACGGGTTGGTGCCGGCGCCGCCGTACTCGA
Organism: Nonomuraea sp. B1E8; assembly: GCF_039871515.1. Taxonomy (NCBI): domain Bacteria; kingdom Bacillati; phylum Actinomycetota; class Actinomycetes; order Streptosporangiales; family Streptosporangiaceae; genus Nonomuraea; species Nonomuraea sp. B1E8. The sequence goes on from NZ_JBDPLS010000001.1 coordinate 1,654,931, forward strand.
CCGTCAGCTCGACCTCCTTGGTGACGTCGCGGATGGTCAGGTCGCCGACGACGGTGAACTCGTCGCCCTTGTGCCCGACCACGCGCGTGCTCCTGAAGGTGATCTCCGGGTATTTCTCGGCGGACAGGAAGTCGTCGCCGCGCAGGTGGCCGTCGCGGTCGGCGACGCCCGTGGTGATGCTGTCGGCCTTGATGGTGAGTTCGGCGGACGACTCGAGCGGGTTCTCGGCGATCGTGACCGAGCCGCTGAAGGTGCCGAACGAGCCGCGGACCTTGCTGACCATCATGTGCTTGACCACGAAACCGACGCGGGTGTGAGCCGCGTCAAGGTTGTAGGTGCCGGCGGCCGGGATGGTCAGAGACTCCCAGGTGCGAGTGGTCATCGAGGTTCTCCTCAGAAGGGTTCCGGTGCAGATGTCTGCGACAACAACTATGTACATGAGGAATATTCCGCCCGTCAACTATCGTCGATTAGGCTGTGAGTGTGCTGAACTTCGACGACTCGCGGCTGACGGCCATCGGACTCCTGAGCGAGGTGTACGCCGGTCTGATGGCCCGGTTCCAGCCTGTGCTGACCGCGGCGGGGTTGTCCGAAATCGACTTCGAGACCGTCATCCGGCTGGCCCGCTCGCCCCGGCAGCGGCTGCGGATGAGCGATCTCGCCGCCCAGACCGGACTGTCCACCAGCGGCGTGACCAGGGTCGTCGACCGGCTCGAACGCGAAGGGCTGGTGCGCCGTGAGGCGTGCCCCACCGACCGCAGGGCCTCCTACGCGGTGCTGACCGACGCCGGGCGCGAGCGGCTGGAGACCGTGTTGCCGCAACATCTGCAGGACATCGACGACTGCCTCACCGGGCTGCTGAGCAGGTCCGAGCTGGAGGCGTTCCTGGGCAGCCTGCGCAAGATCAGAGCCGTCGTACGCCCCTGCGCCACCGCCGGCGCGGTCGAAACGGAGGCCGAGGCGCGGGCCTCCTCGTGAGGAAAGGAACGTCGCGCGCCTCACCCAAAGGGCCGTCGCCGGCCTCCTCGTGACGAACGCGGAGGCGCGGGCCTCAGCGTGACGGCAGCAGGGCGCTTCTCAGCTTGGCCATCGCCCGCGACACCGTGCTCTTGACCGTGCCGACGCTGATCCCCAGCGTCCTCGCGATCTCCGGCTCGGTCATGTCCTCGTAGTAGCGCAGCACGATCGCCGCCCGCATCCGCTCGGGCAGTTCCTCCAGCGCCTGTTCGAGCTGCTCGTGCACCTCGCCGCCGCCCACCGGCTCGGACGTGGTCGTCTCGGGCAGGTCGGCCGACGGATACTCCTCCAGCTTGCGGCGCCGCCACTGCGAGATGTTGATGTTCACCATGGCCCGCCGCACGTAGCCGTCGATCGCGCCCCTGTCCTCGATGCGATCCCAGGCCAGGTACGTCTTGGTCAGCGCGTTCTGCAGCAGGTCCTCGGCGTCCAGCGGATGCCCGGTGAGCTGGTTGGCTGCGCGCAGCAGCGCAGGCCCGCGGGCCTGCACGTACTCGCGGAACTCGTCTTCCCAGCCGGTGGTCTGCATCGTGGCCAGAATCGCAGCCCGATGCCCTATTGGGCCTGAACCGGAATTCAGGTTTCGGCCCACCCACGACAAAGGTCCGTCAAGGTCGGTGGCGGTTTGTACGCCGCCGGGTGTCTAGTCACTTCCCCGGGGTTGCGTATTTTGCTCTTGTCTGCCCCGGTACGGTGTAAGCCACCCCCAAGTCGTGTGAATCTAGTACCCGACGAGGGAGGGGCGCATGGGGTATCCGAGCGTTGAGCGCCGCCGGGTGCTCGCCGCCGCCGTACTGGGTCGCGATTCGGATCCCGCTCCGGACAACGCGGACCCTTTACGCGCCGTCACCGGCGAGATCTTGGACGTCAGCCCGCATCTGATCATCATCGAGACCCCCGACGGCACCGAGGAACGGCTCGTGATCGCGCCGTGGGCCACCGCGTGGCACGGCAGGGACGCGGCGCCCACCGACCTTCCCGTAGGGGCCATGGTCATGATGCGCGCCCTACGCGACGGGCGGGTGGTCGAGCGGATCTGGGCCGACGCCACGCGCATCACGGGAACGATCCTGTCCGTCCGGGGACGCAGGGACCTGACGGTCGAGCTCGACTGCGGCCCGCACCGCGGCCACCGGACGATCACCATCCCCTACCGGGCTTCAGGACGGCTGCAGGTACGGCATCCCAAGTTCGAGCCCGGTTACCTGTTCGACGCGATCGGGATCAGGCAGGACGGCGGGAGCCTGGCGCTGCTCCCCGCGACCTCCCAACCTCCTTACCTGGCGCGGGCCGTGCCCTCGCCGCCGCACGTGCACGCGGGGATGGCGGCCGGCATCTCGGGCACCGCCACCTGGTCCGACACGTTCGACGAGGAGGAGCGCGGCGCGGCCTACCCGATGCTGGAGCGGGCCGACACCGGCTGCGCCCAGGCGGGGGTGTCGTGCGCAGGGCTGCCGTACCTGTCGGTCGGGTCGCTGCTCCGGGTCACGAACGTGTGCTCCAAGCGCGCCGCCGACGTGCCGGTGGTGGCGTGCGGGTGTCTGGCCGGGCGGTTCTGCGACCGGTGCGTCGAGTGCGACACCTCGCCGCGCGGGCGGATCGTCGAGTTGTCACCGTTCTCCTACGTGGAGCTCGGCGGGGACCTGGTCAAGGGGTGCTTCAACGCTCAGATCGGATTGAGGTGACGCACGTGTGGGAATCGCAGCTCCCGCTGCTGGTCGTGCTGCTCGTTCTGGGCACCATGGCCAAGGTGATCACGGTGCGCTCGGGGGGTGAGCCGGGTGCGCTGTCCAGGCTGGGGCCGGCGGTCCTGGTGCCGGGGCGCCTGCGGGTTCCGGCGCTGCTGGTGTGCGCGGCCGGCGAGCTGGTGCTGGCCACGGGCCTGCTGGTGACCGACCATGCGATCTTCAGGTGGGCGACGGTCGCCTTCTTCGCGATGTCCACGTACGTGCTGCTGGAGCTGCGCAGGCGGCGGCCGGACGCGGGGTGCGGCTGCTTCGGCGAGGTGAGCTCGGCGCCGGTCGGGCTGCGTTCGATCGGCCGGACCGTGCTGTTGACCGGGATGGCCGGGGTGTCGGTGCTGGCGCCGGTGCCCGGGTGGGTGGCCGCGTCGCACCCGTCGTGGCTCACGGCCGCGGGGTTGGCCCTGCTGCTCGGGTTGTCGCCGGAGATCGACGAGCTGATCGAACGTGCCCGCTTCCGTGCCCCGTGCGAGCGGCGGCGCGGCCCGTCGGAGTCGGCGACGCTGGCCCGGCTCAGGTCGAGTGGCGCCTGGCGCGCCCACCGGGACGGGCTCACGTCGCCGGAGCCGTACGACAGCTGGCGCGAGTTGTGCTGGCGTTTCTTCGCCTTCCAGAACCACGACCACGACGACGTCGTCTTCGCCGTCTATCTCAGCGGCCGGCGCCCGGCGGTGCGGATGGCCGTGGTGGGCTCGGAGGGCAGCGAATCTCTGACGGAATATACGCCAGTATCGGCCTGACGCTAGAGAGCGTTAGATTTCGCTCGACAGGCAGGCTGATATAGCTCTATTGGGCTGTCTAGCTTCCCCACTAGACAGCCCAATAGAGGTCTAGGGGCGTCGCTCAGACGGGCTGAGCGCGCAGGAACTTTCCGAAGTGCGGCACCGTGAACGCGATCAGGCCGCGCTCGGCGCTGTAGATGAGGCCTTTCTTGATGAGGCTGTCGCGGGCGGGCGAGAGGCTGGACGGCTTGCGTCCGAGGGCGTCGGCCACCTCGGCGGTCGCGACCGGCTCGTCGCCGATCTGCGCCATGGCGTGCATGTAGTCGCGCTCGGCCGGGGTGGCCCGCTCGTAGCGGCTGCCGAAGAACCCGACGGCGAGCTCCTCCTCGGCCTCCGGAGCGGAGACCTTGACGTCGTCGATGGTGATCGGGCTGCGCGGCGCGAGATCCCACGCGACCTTGCCGTAGGCCTGGACGAAGTAGGGATAACCGTCGGCGGCTTCGTAGAGGGCGTCGAGCGCCTCCTGGGTGAACTCCACCTCTTCCTCGCGCGCCGGCAGGATCAGCGCCATGTCGGCGGCGTCGCGGTCGAGCTTGTCGATGCGCGCGTAGCGGAAGAGCCGCTCGGAATAGCTCTTGCTGGCCGACAACACGCTCGGCAGGTGCGGCAGCCCGGCGCCCACCACGATCAGCGGCCCGCCCGACTGCGACAGCTCGTGGCAGGCGGCGCAGAGCGCGGAGACGTCGGCGGGCTGCACGTCCTGCATCTCGTCGATGAACAGCGCGATGCCCACCGCCAGGTCGGTGGCCACGCCGGCGGCGTCGACGAACAGCTCGGTGAGGTCGATCTCCAGGTCGCCGGAGTCGGCGCGCCCGCGGCTGGCGGGCACCTCGATGCCGGGCGACCAGTGCGAGGTGCCCTTGGCCGCGGCCGGATCGCGCATGGCGAACGCCTTGAGCACCCCGAGGAACTCCTCGATGCGCTCGGGCGCGCGGTGACGCGGAGCCAGCTCGCGGATCGCCATGTGCAGGGCGGCCGCGACCGGCCGCCTGATCGACTGGTCGGGCCGGGCCTCGATCTTGCCCGTGCCCCACAACCGCTGCATGGCCATGGATTTGAACGTGTTGAGCAGGACGGTCTTGCCGACCCCGCGCAGGCCGGTGACGACCATGCTGCGCTCGGGCCGCCCACGGGCCACTCGCTCCAGCACGACCTCGAACTGCTGCAGCTCTCGATCGCGCCCGGCGAGCTCCGGCGGACGCTGCCCGGCGCCGGGGGCATAGGGATTGCGCACAGGGTCCACGCTCTCGGACTCTATTGCCGGATATAGCGGCCGTCTTAGATTTGGGAAGAAAGTGCTACGGCGTGTCCGGACAGGAGCCAGTGCGAGCACCGTCATCGGACACACCCCCTCTCACCAGGCCGAACCCTTGTTCGATTGCGGTACTGAAGACTGTAGCGCGGACTCGAACATCTATGCGATGGTTTCGAGTAAAGATCTTCGCAACAGCTCGACGCGTCCTGCTGAAGGCGGCGAACTTGGCAGCCGTGCCACCCGCGCAATAGCGTTCGGGACCATGCGGACCTTCGCGAACGTTCAGGAGCTCAAGGCGGCCGTCGGCGAGACCTTCGGCCCGACCGAGTGGCAGACGGTGACCCAGGACCAGGTCAACCTCTTCGCCGACGCCACCCATGACCACCAGTGGATCCACGTGGACGTGGAGCGCGCCAAGGAGGGCCCGTTCGGCGGCACCATCGCCCACGGCTATCTGAGCCTGTCGCTGCTGCCGTCGTTCATGTTCGAGATGGTCAAGGTCGAGGGCATCGCCATGGGCGTCAACTACGGCCTCAACAAGGTCCGCTTCCCCCGGCCGGTGCTCGTCGGCGCGCGCATCAGGGCCACCGGCGAACTCACCGACGTCAAGGGCACGCCGGCCGGCTACCTGTCCAACCTGAAGATGACGATCGAGATCGAGGGCGAGAAGCGCCCGGCCTGCGTCGCCGAGACCCTCAGCCTCTACGTGCCCGCCCAATAGCCTCAGAGGACGATCGCCGCGATCGCCGCCAGGCCGATGAGGGCGAGGTAGGCCAGCACGAGCCGGGTGTCCCTGAGCAGGCACTTGCTCCGGGTCAGCCCGGCTCGCCGCGCCCTCCAGTAACCGGCGAACCCCAGCACCGCGAACCCGAGCACCGCCCACGGCCCGAGCAGCCAGGCCAGTAGCGCGACGGTCGCGTACACGCACAACCGGAGCGGATCGGACGGCTCCTTGTTCACAACACCACCTCGAACGGGGCACGGGGCCGCGCGGCCACCGCGGACAACCGCTGCCGGGAGAGCTGCGGCCAGGCCTGCACGGCGCAGAACGGCGCGCACTGGTCCTGCTCGGCGCGCGTCCCCACGTGCACGCAGCACTGGGTGAGCCGCTCCTCGATCATGGTCGAGATGTCCATGAACGGTTTGACGGTGATGCGCACGATCCGCTCCCCCATCATCCTGCGCAGCTTCTTCCGCCGGCCCGGCAGGGCCGACGACGCCAGGGTGAGGAGGGTGGAGACGCCGAGGTCGCAGTTCTCGCAGATGTTGCGCCACAGATCGCCGATCTGCGGGTGCGAGAGCGACGACTGCTCCGACAGCAGCCCGAGCAGGGACTCCTGTACGGCCAGCCGCAGCTCGCGCGGGATCTCCGAGTCGGCGATGCGATTGGAGACCAGGCCGAGGTTCTCCTTGAGCCGGTCATGGCCGATCAGCGCCGTCAGCGAGCGCCACTCCTGGGCGTCGTCGCGGATGAGGTAGCCGACCGAGCAGCAGTGCGGGTGGGAACAGGGCAGCGCGGTCAGGTCGCGCCAGGTGACCAGGCCGCCGGTCTGCGGCCCCAGGCGGCTGAGCACGCCGGTGTGGGTGAGGCGGTCCTCCGGGTCGATGGTGCCCGACCTGCCGGAGCCGAACTGGGGCTGGAGTGACACGCCTCCGACGTACGGGGTGTCGAGGGCGAGGCGTACGACGTCGCCGATCTCGCCGTCGTTGACGCCGAGCGCGGCGGTCATGACGAGGGTGGTGAAGATCTCGCGTTCGGACAGGCGCTGCACGGCCTGTGCCTTGATGCGGGTGAGGTCGCCGCCCCTGTGGTGTTTCGAGGCCTCGGCCGAGCCGTCGTACTGGAGGTAGACCTCGACGCGATCCCTGTGCTCGGTGAGCAGGTCGAGCAGCGCGTCGTCCCTGGCGATGAGGACGCCGTTGGTGTTGATCAGGATGCGGGTGACCGGGCGGTCCGCCAGCTCGGCCAGGAGGGTGCCGAGCTCGGGGTGGAGGGTCGGCTCGCCGCCGCTCAGCATGAGGACGTCGAGCTTGCCGTTCTCGCGCTGGAGGCGCTGGTCGACGTTCGCGAGGATGTCGGGGACGGGGACGATGCCGGTCAGGTCGGGCGAGCTGTCGGCGAAGCAGGTGGGGCAGCGCAGGTTGCAGGCTTCGGCGATGTCCTCGAGGAGGATGCAGGTGTGCTGGGTCTGCATCTCGGGGAGTCCGTGGAGGTACGCCTCGGGGATCGGGAGGAAGTTCCCCGACATATCCGGCATGTGCTGCTTGGTGGGGGCGGTCCATCCCTCCAGGTACGCCAGGATTTCTGGGTCTTCGTCGTACAGAGTCCGGATATATCCGTGTTCGCGGCATCCGCGTTCCAGCCAGACCTTGCCGTCACGCTCGGCCAGATAGCCGCTCAGCCGCTCCACCCGGTCAAGGTCGCGGCCGTGACACCTCGGGCAGAACGCGTTGACGTACCTGAGAATGCGGTCGCCCCGCAGCCCCATCCCCGTGCTCATGACAGGACCTTCCGGTTGAAGAGGGAATCGTAGTAGCCGCGCCGCCAGCCGTACCCGAGCCTGAGGGCGAGCAGCAGCACGCCCGGGATCAGGAACCACTGCGGCCTGGTCAGATCCAGCCAGACCGTCTCGTTGGCCCTGGTGAACTCGACGAGGAACCGGAAGACGGCGTACGCGGCGACGTAGAGGGTGAACAACTCCCCCGGCTGGGTGAGCCGTTTGCGGGCCCAGAGCAGCGCGGCGAACGCGGCGAGCTGGAAGACGATCTCGTAGACGAACGACGGGTGCATGGCCTGGCCGGTGAGGCAGCCGGGGCATTCGGGGGTGGTCGCCGGGGCGTGCACGCCCCACGGCAGGTCGGTGGGCCTGCCCGGCGCCTCCGTCAGATGGCAGCCGATCCGGCCGACCGCCATCCCCAGCGCCACGGCCGGGGCGAACAGGTCACCGGTGCGCTCCTTGTAGCCGATGAGCTTCTTGGCCACCAGCACGCCCGCGTACGCGCCCGTCAGGCCGCCGAGAATGCTGCGGGAGCCGTACAGCCAGAGCTCCTTGACGTCGAGCGTCTCCAGCCAGCCCGCCAGGCGCATCCCGATGGCGCCGCCCACCAGAGCCCCGGCGACGGCGATCAACGACTGCTCGCTGAGCGCCCCACGCCTTCTCGCCTCCCACACGAAGACCACGGAGGCCACCAGGACGCCCAGGCCGACGAAGATCTCGTGAAAGGGCATACTTCAGCCGTACAAGCCAGGGTTGAGCCCCGTGCACAAACCGGCGGTCAGGATCGACCAGAGCGCCCACCCGATCATCAGCCCGAGGCCGGTGCCCCTCGCCCAGACCTTGCCGCGGACCAGGCACAACCCGATGCCCATACCCAGGCCGACCAGGGCGAGCACGGCCGCGCCGACGATCACGTAGGGGGTGGAACCGCCGTCGGCATCCATGGCGGCGACAAAGACGGCGAACCCGAGCACCGCGTTGACGACGCTGTAGACGGCCAGGCCGAGGAACGTGAACGCGACCAGCACACCGGTGGAGGCGCCCCCCGACGGGGGCGGCGGGCCGTACGGGAGGTGCTGGTAGGGCGGTTGTCCCTGGTACGGGCCTTGCGGCGGTGGTCCGTACGGCGATTGCCCTTGGGAGTGAGACCCCTGGGGCGGCGGCCCTTGGGACGGAGCACCCTGCGGTGGCACCCACCGCTGCTCCGGCCCCTCATCACCCGGCGTGCCCACTGACGCTCACCTCCTAGTCGGGATCAGACTAGGAGGAACCGGTTGACATTGGCCAACAGGCCCCGGCCACGCGTACAGCTTCGCAAGCGACGCCGGCGCCCACCCGATCTTCCCTCCCTGACGAGCACGGATCGGGCCTTATGCCCCTTCCGAGTAATAGATCGCCGCCTGCACGCGACTCTTCAGGCCCAGTTTGTTCAGCACCCGGCTGACGTGCGTCTTCGTCGTGGCCTCCGCCATGCCGAGCTCTCTGGCGATCTCGGCGTTGGACAGGCCCCGCCCGACGCAGGCCAGCACCTCCCGCTCCCGCGGCGTCAGAGTTTCCGGGCCTGGACGCGGCTCCCTGCGCGGCGCCTGATCCGCGAAAGCGGCGATCAGCCTCCGCGTGACACCGGGCGAGATGAGCCCGTCGCCCCGCGCCACCAGCCGGACCGCCTCGACCAGCGCATCGGCGTCGGTGTTCTTCAACAGGAAGCCGGCGGCCCCGGCCCGCAGCGCCCCGAAAACGTAATCGTCCACATCGAACGTCGTCAGGATCAGCACATCACACACCCCCGACAGTTCCCTGGTGGCGGAGATGCCGTCGAGCCGGGGCATGCGTACGTCCATCAACACCACATGCGGCCGCAACTCCCGGGCCATCGCCACGGCCTGCTCCCCGTCGGCCGCCTCACCGACCACGTCGATGTCGTCCACACCATCGAGGATCAGCACGATCCCGGCCCTGACCGCCGCGTGATCGTCGGCCACCAGCACCCTGATGCTCACCCACGCACCTCCACCACGTCACCCCTTCTCACGACTTCTCACCAGGAGCCGCGGGAAGCACCGCGGCCACCCGCCATCCGTCTCCCTGAGGACCCGCCTCGAAAGAGCCCTCGACCAGGGACGCCCGCTCCCGCATCCCGATCAGCCCCGCCCCGGCCCCCGGCAGCCGCGCTTCGCTCCCCTGGACCGGGTTGTCGACCGTCAACGACACGTGCTCGGGGCCGTAGGAAACGACGACCTCCACCAGCGAGTCGCCGTGCTTGAGCGCGTTGGTCAGCGCCTCCTGCAGGATGCGGTAGCCGGCCAGATCGACGGCCGCGGGCACCTCGCGCGGCTCGCCCTCGACCCGGAACTCCGCCTCCATGCCCGCCCGCCGGGCCCTGTCGACCAGGCTCTCCGCATCGGCCAGCCGCGGCCGGGTCACCTCTTCCGCCTCATCGTCCTCCTGCCGCAGCAGCCCGATCATCGCCCGCATCTCGGCCATGCCCTTCAAACTGTTCTCGCGTACGGACTCCATGACCTTCCGCACCGTCGCCCGATCGAGGTCCTTGCGCGAGAGCGCGGCCGTGGACTGGATGGCGATGGCGCTGAAATGGTTGGCGATCATGTCGTGCAACTCGCGAGCCATCCGGGCGCGCTCGGCCGCCACCGCCGCCTGACGGTCGAGCTCGGCCAGACGCGCCACCTGCTCGGCCCGCTCCCGCTCGGCCGCCGCCCGATCCCGCTGCTCCCGCACCACCATCGCCGTCATGATGGGAGTGACCAGCACCAGCCCCGCCTGGATGGCCATGACGGCGGGCACCCGCCAGCCACCCTCGACGAACCCCGTCACCGCCCCCACGACCACCGCCAGCACCGTGCTGATGCCGAGCAACCACCGGGCCAGCCTGGCCGGCCCGTAGAGCGCCGCGGCGTACAGGTTGTCGGTGAAGACGAGAATGGTGCCCAGCGACGGACCCACCGCCACGTCGAGGGCGGTGCCCGCCACCCCCAGCCCCAGGCACAGCAGCGGCGCCCGCCGCCGCACCAGCACCGCAGCACAGGTCAACGCCAGCGGCCCGGCGAGCCACCACTCGGGCAGGCCACGCTGGAAGTGCGCCCCGCCCGCGATCAGCACCAGCCCTGTCGCGAACGCGACCCCGGCACCCAACGCCACCCGTTTCATGACCTCATCCCACCACCCTCCTGACCCGGTTCCCTCCTGCTGCGCGACCGCCTGTGGATACACCCTTCGATGTATCCACAGACTCGTTTTCACTGACGATGTGCCGGCCCGTCCCCAGCCGGAGACTGGACAACGTGATTGTCGCCATCATCATCGGCTGCGAAATCGGCTTCTGGATCCTGCTGGCCCTCGGACTGGCCTCCCGCTACCTCTGGCACCGCCGCACACTGAGCACCGCCCTCCTGCTCGCCGTCCCCCTCCTGGACGTGATCCTCCTGGCGGCGGCCGTCATCGACATGCGCGGCGGCGCCACGGGCGACGTCCGGCACGGGCTGGCGGCGGCGTACCTCGCCTACTCGATCGTCTTCGGCCACCGCACCATCCGCTGGGCCGACGCCAACTTCCACCACCGCTTCGCCGGCGGCCCCCCACCCTGGAAACCGCCCGCCGGGGGCATGGCGAGAGCCCGGTACGAATGGGCGCTATGGCTGCGCAACGTCCTGGCGTACGGGATCGCCTGCGTCGTGCTGCTCGGCCTGGTGTGGCTCGTCGACGACCCGGCGCGTACGGAGGGCCTGGTCGCTTTCATGGGAGGGCTGTTCAAGATCCCGCTGATCGCCGTACTCTGGCCGCTCAGCTACACGTTGTGGCCCCGCAAGGTGGAGTCGGCGCGCTCATGATTGCGGCATGTGGTTCGAGGCACTCCCAAGAACCCGCTATGCTGGTCTAGCAACAAGCGGCCGTAGCTCAATGGATAGAGCATCTGACTACGGATCAGAAGGTTACGGGTTCGACTCCTGTCGGCCGCGCACAGCGGAAGCCCTGGTCATCATCACGACGACCAGGGCTTTTCTCGTCTTCGATCACGGTTCACTGTCCGGCTGTGTCCGGCTCTGATCAGCCGTCCCCGGGTGATCCTTCCCAATCCCTTCCCGAGGAACAGGGCGCAGGACCTCGGCGATGCGACGCATGGCGATCTCGTCATGGCCCACGAGGCACTTCTCGTAGGTCCGGTGCAGGACCTCCACGCTGTTGCCCGCCCACTCGGCAACCTGCTTCGGCGAGACTCCCGCGTTGAGCCACGTGGAGAGGCAGGCATGCCGCAGGTCGTATGGCCGCTTGGCCAGTGGTGATGCGTACTCCTCTGGGCTCAGGGCTTCCTTTCGCGCCTTGTCCCAGACGCGTTGAATTGTGCTCGTGGCCAGAACGCCACCGTGCGCGCCGTGGAACACGCACCCGCCGGGGCCGGCGCCGTTCTCCTTCAAATGCTTGCGGAGAATGGCCACCAGCTCAGGCGGACACGGGACAGGGCGGGTCTCTCCCTCGGCGCGGTGTTTGAGGCCACGCGTATCCCGCTGCTCTCCGGTGTCGGTCCATTCCTTGCCAGCGTCAGGGGATGCACCGGTCAGGTAGAACTCTCCCCAGGTGTCGGCAGCGTCGGGGAGGGTCATGTCCTTTTCTCGCAGATTGACGGCCTCCTCGGGGCGCAGCCCTGAAAAGTAGAGCGCCGCGAAGAACGGCATGAGAAGAACACCGCTCGGCTTCTGGCACTCAACGGCAGCCAGCAGAGCACGGGCCTGCCCAGGGTTGACCACAGAGCGGCGGTCAACCTGAAAGGTCGTCTTCGTGACCTTCCACTTGAGGTCAGGAATCGGGTTCTTGTCGAGCAGCTTGAGTTCGACGGCGTAGGCCATGGCGTTGGAGAGAATGACCCGGTGCCTCCTATTCGACGTGGCGGCCACGCGTTTGCCGTCCAAACGCGTGGTGGCGGCATTGAGCATCCCTCGCGCGGTGGCCAGGGTGGACAGCGCCGAAATCCGAAGGGAATGCCTCTCGATCCACTCAAGGATCTCGCGCGTCTTGTCCGGACAGTGGGAGCGCGCCTTGGTGTTGAACCCCCAACGCCGGAGCGCAGTACGGATGTCCTTCGCGTCATACGGGCACGCGGTGCTGTCGAGCATGCCGAACGTGGCCATCGTGAGCGCATAAGAGATGCCCGCGCGGTGCTTCGCGGACGCGTCGGTCCACTTCATGTCCACGAACTTGCAGGCAAAGCCGTACCAACTCATGTCAGGCCGGTCAGCGCGTGCCCATGAAACAGGCTCTCCGGTCGTCAGGCTGAACGGCTCGCCGTTCCGTGCAGCGGTGACCAGCTTGCTGCGGAACGCGTCCGCCTGAGCCTCCTTTGGGAATGGTCTCTTCCACATGAGGCCAGCGGTTTGCCACAGAACGCGGTACGAGGTGACCGCGCCCTTGGCGTTCTTGCGCTTTTCGGTCTTGAAGACGCGAACGTTGAATGTTGAGTCACTCATGAGGCGACGTCCTCATGGGATTCGAGCCAGCGGTCAAGGTCGGTGCGACGGATGCGGATCGACCCGTTGGGCAGGGTGATGCAGCGCGGTGCCCGACGCTTGGCGCGCCATTCGTAGAAGGTGGATCGGGAAATCTGGAGTTCGGTGCAGAGTTCAGGGATGGTGAGCATCGCGCGTAGGCGGGTGACGGTGGCCATCGAAGCGCGTTCCTTTCCGACTTCATGATCGGTGCGGGTCGTGTCTGGACGCCTCGGCGGTTGTGCTTGGCGGCTTGTCGCCGAGGTCTCTGAGCGCGTTTTGGAGGGGGTAGCCGTCCCAGCCGTCCCAGCCTCATTTCTGCTGGTCAGGCTGGGACGGCTTGTTTTGCTGGGACGGCTAAGCCGTCCCACGGTCCGAAGCCGTCCCGCGCTGACCTGCGATGACAAGGCTGGGACGGCTGGGACGGCTACCCCCCTCGAACAGCGGGATTTCGGCGTGCGGCGGGGCGTCCGGAGGTGTCGGCGTGGGGCAGTAGCGTGCCCAGGCGTCGGTGAAGTCGGCTCGCTGGTAGCCCTTGGCCTGGGTGCCGTCGGTGAAGCGGATGTTGGCTGAGCGGATCTCGTACTCGCGCAGGATGACTCCGAGCTTCATGGCGGTCAGCCCGGTGGGTCCGTAGTCGGCCCAGGGCGCTTCGGGGTCGGCCTTGAGCCGTTCCAGCAGGGTTGCGGTGGGCAGGGCGGGATCGGTGCCGAAGGCGGTGCGGCAGTCGGCCAGCAGCCGTACCCGGGCAGAGGTCTGGCCGTTGTCGTCGGCTTCGGCGGTGAGGGCCAGCACGGCGGTGCGGGCGTCGTCGGGCCAGTGGCCGCCGGCGTGGTCGGCCACGGCGACGAGCGGTTCCCAGGTGTCGGCGGCGCGGTCTTCCACCGGCATGGCGGGTTCGGCCTGCTCCAAGACGGCCAGGTCGGCGCGGAGCCAGGCGCGCAGCTCGGCTGCCAGCTGGCGCAGAGCAGGCCGGTCGCGTTTGTGGCGGTAGGGCGAGACAGTTTCGCCGGGTCCGCGGCGGCGCATGCGGATGACGACGGCGCGGTCTTCGATGGTGTCGGGCATGGCGCCGATTCCGGCGAGTGCGGCCATGGCGAAGGTGGGGATGCTCTCCACGCGGTGGGTGTTGGCGTCGTAGCGTTTGGCCGGTCGGTTGCGCTGGTGTCCGGCATTCAGCAGGCCGCGGAGGTCTTCGTTGCCGTCGGCTTTGGGGCCGAAGATGGTGTCGGCTTCGTCGACGAGCATGGTGGGCGGGTCGTCGCTGATGGAGCGGTAGACGGCGGCGCTGCTGCTGTTGACGGTGATGAACGGTTCGTGGCAGGTGGCCTCAACCACGTCCAGCAGCCGGGACTTGCCGCAGCGCTTCTCCGGAGCGCGGATGACCAGCCGCGGGGCGTGTGCCCAGGCGGGTTGTGCGTGGGTGGCGGCGATCCACAGCACAACGGCGTTGGCGGCCTCCGGGGTCGGCAGGACGACGTATCGGGTGAGCGCGGCCAGCAAGGCATCTAGCAAGGTCGCGCCGTGGGTGTCGGGTTGGTTCACGAGATCAGTGCTCCCAGGTAGGTGGTGCGGTCACGCGGTGGCGCCGCTACTGGCGGTTGGCGGCCCACGCCCGGATCTCTTCGCGTGTGTTGACCGTGGCGGAGGTCGCCTTTCGTTCCGCATCTCGGCGTTCCGCCTCCGTGACGACGTCGTCGCCGGAGAAGCCGAGGCGTTCGAGCATCGCCTTGTACTCGGGGGAGATCTTCATCGGTGATTGCCTTTCATGTCTTCACTGCTTGGAGCGGCCTGGTTCACGAGATCAGTGCTCCCAGAGTGGGCGGTGGTACGGTCATGCGGCGACGGTGCGGGGCCGTTGGGCGCCCGCGCGTAGGCCGGATGCGATGGTGGCTCGGGTTTCGGCCGGTGGTAGTCCGGCGTCGCCTCCTCCCTGTTCCAGCAGGGTTGTCACCTCCTGCTGGTTGAGCGCGCCGCCGGCCACGAGTTGGCCCAGGGCGATGGCGGCGAGGTAGAGCGCGCCGTTGCGCTGGCCTACCGGGGCGGTGGTGACGCGCTGGAGTTCGCGGGTGAGGGCGGCGTGCAGGTAGGCGCCGCGCCGCCCGTTGGGCAGGGTGAGGCAGACGGGCTGCGGGGCGGGCCGTGCGGCGGGTAGAAGCTGCTGGAACAGGGAGGGGGGTAGCGGGGCTGGGGTGGTGTTGTGGATCACCTCGTAGGGGCCGGTGCCGTCGGGCAGGTCCACGAAGCTGCCGGGTCCGAGTACGTAGCCGCCGTGGGCGCGGGTGTCGATCAGCCAGCCCAGCCCGCCGCGGTCGCCTTCGGTGTTGCGCAGCTTCGCCCCGTTGGGGGCGGTGTAGTAGAGGTGGGTGCCGCCGCGCCGGGTGCGGACGGTGAACGTCTCGAAAGGTAGGGGTTGGCCGGCGCGTTCGCACAGCAGTGCTAGGACGTCGGCGCCTTCGGTGATGCCGGGGAGGTCCCAGGGGGGCGGGGGGCGAAGCCCCTCCATTCCGGGTTTCGGCTTGTCCAGGTCCACCACCACCAGGCCGGACGGGCCGCACGCGATGCCGACGTTGTACGGCGCTCGTGACCAGCAGTGGCGGATCAGCTCGGGGTCGGTGGTGGCGTTGGCCTCCCAGTCGGTGAAGCCCTTGACTGGAGGCTTGTCTGCGATGGCGACGGGGAAGACGTGCCAGCCGCGGGCGGCGGCGGCCAGGGCGTAGCGCAGTTGGTCGTGCGAGGTCATGGGTTCTCCCTGCTGCTGTCTGCGATCGGGTCGAACAGCGTGGCCTGGTCGGTGGAGCCGTCGCGTGCGCCGGAGGAAGCGACACGTCGTTCCTGCAGGCCCGACGCGTCGCGCTCAGCTGCAGGCGACGCGTCGGTTGGGGCCTGAGGCGACGCGTCGGGCATGGCCACGGGCGACGGGTCCGGCGTGTGGGTGAAGGTGGCCCAGGCGCGGCTGACGGCGCCGGAACCGGGGAACAAGTCGTCGAAGCTGTCGCCGGGTGCGGCGCCGAGCAGGTCGAACAGCCACCGGCAGAACGCGGCGGGTTTGGCACCGATGACCCTGCCGGGCAGCGTGGTCATCGGCGATACTCCGTGCACCAGGGAATCCACCCGTCGCGCGCCGACGCGCTCGTTGGCACGCGACGGGTCGGCGGGTCGGCCCCCGGTGTAGATGACGGGCTCCCACGCGTTCAACGGCCAGCGGCTTGCCGTGGGGCGCTCGCCGCGATGCCAGGCCGCGACGCGCACGCCGGGCGGGCACAGGGCCAGCACGGAGGGCAGGGCTGCGGCGGAGGTGGACAGCGCCCATCCGTCGTAGGTCGACAAGCGACGGATCAGCGCCTCGTGGTCGACTTCCCCGGCGTAGTCGGGGTGCCCGCGATACAGCCTGGCCTTGCCTGGATAGGGAGGGTCAGCGTAGGCCAGCCGTAGCGGGCGGCCGGGATCGACGCCTGCTGTGGGGCTGCCTACAGTGCGGATGAAGCGGTGCCGGGCCTGCCGGCAGCGCACCGAGCAGCACACCGCGTCTCGCCGGGCACGGGCCGGGATCGGGCCACGGCACCAGGCGCACAGCCGTCGTGTGTCGACGAGCGCGTCGACACACGACGCGTCGGACGCCACCGTGGTGGTACGCGACGCCTGGTTCGTCATGTGGCGCGCTCCGGTTCGTCGCAGGCTCGGTCGATTGCCTGGCAGTGCTGGCAGAAGCGGTAGCGACGCCCGACCGAGGGGATGTCGTGCCAGGGGTCCCACTGGTGGCCGTCGCGCTCGCAGTCGAGGTCAGCGACGCAGCCGGGGCAGTACTCCGGGGTATCGGGGTTGCTCCATTGCCAGTCGGCGAGCCAGTCGCGGACCTGCTCGATGGTGTCGGCGTGGAGGGTCTGGCAGTCGTCGTTGACCTCCCCGCAGCGGGTGCAGGTGATGACCAGGCAGGTTCGGGTGGTGACGCTCATGGCCGTACCTTTCGTGGTGTGGTCGTGGTCAGCGGATGTTGAGCAGGCGGGCTCCGAGGCGGGGCCGGTAGCCGGTGCCGGTGCAGTCGGGGCAGTAGCCGAAGGAGTGCGCGAACAGGCGGGACCGGCGTTCGCCGGTGCCCTTGCAGCGGCGGCAGTCGGTGTAGGGGTGGCGCTTGAGGCTGGCTCGGTAGGAGGCCAGGAGGATGAGCACGGTCAGCGCCGCGGCGGTCAGGCAGAGCGCTACGTTCGCGAGCGTGGTGAGGATGGACGGGCCGGTCATCGCCGGTCCTGGCCGTTGCAGGGGTGGGCGTAGCGGCGGCCGATGCTGGTGATCTGTTGGCCGGTGGGGGTGGTCTCGATATAGCCGAGGGCTTCGAGCTCGGTCAGGGTGTCAGGGCTGACGCCGGCGCCGTGCTGAAGCGTGGCGGGCGGGAGGGGTCCGTACGCGCGGAGGTAACGTAAGGCGCGGTAGGGGGCGTCCAGACGGTCAGCGGCGGTCTTGCCCGCCTTGGTCAGATGGACGCGGAGCAGGGGGTTGTCGGCGGTTTGCATGCTGATCGGGTAGGTCTGCTGTGTCTTGTGGAGTCGGCCGGTGATGTATCGGAGGTCGGCCACAGCCACCAGGTCGGCGCGGTCGGCGCCGGTGTGCTTGCGGAGCTGCGTGGCCCGGAAGCCGACGCGGGTGGCGGTAACGCTGTAGGTGGCCAGGTAGCGCAGGACGCGCCATTGGGCCGAGGGAAGTCGCAGCAGGTTCACGTCCGGGTTGTCCTTCCGGGTGGATGGGGGCGGGCAGGCTCGCGCGCACGGCTGCACGTGGGATGCATCCGCGAAAGTTTTTGATCTTGAGTTGAGGGGGCCACGAAGGGGGCCACGCCTCAACAGAAGCGGGGGCCACGCAGGGGCCACGAGGGGGCCACAGTGGGGGGCCACGCGCTGTGGCCCCTGCTCTGAGCTGTAACTCTCTCCCCCAGCCCCCGCCCGTGGCCCCGGAAGGGGGGCCACGGGATCTTGCGGGGGTCAGGGCAGTTCGGGCCGGTGCTCCATCAGGTAGCGCTGCCGGTCGTCGTCGTAGGCGCCGATGATGCCGGCCTCCGACAGCCGCTTCATCTGCTTCTGGAACCAGGCGCGGGAGATGTCGGTGGTCTCCCACAGGACTTTGAAGTCCCCGGTGCCGACGTCGCGGGCGCCGTCGTCCCACAGCTCGTGCAGGCGCTCCATGAGCGCCGCGCCGCGCTGCTCCGGGGTCATCTTGGGCTCGGGCGGGGCGAAGGTCAGCGGCGGTTCCCCTTCGGGGAAATCGGTGATCTCGTCATCCAGGCTGACGCTCACCTCGGGGTCGGGATCGTCGGTGTTCAGGTACTCGCCTGCGACGTTGCGCACCTCCTCATCGTCGTCGGAGTCGTCGTCGTCGGCCGGATCAGCGGCGCCGTCGTTGAGGGCCGGGAGCGGGGCGGGTGCGGCCAGCGCGCTGGCGGCCAGCCGGGACAAGCCGGCGGTCATCGGGTCGATCTGCTTATGGACAGCGGGGAAAGCGGCGGCATGGGCGCGCATCTGGTCGTTGGCGCGTTCGTCGTCGAAGGCGCCGGCGGCGCTCATGCCCCAGGCGTAGGTTCGCATCGGCATCGTGATCCGGTCATCAGGAATGGACGGGGCATCGAGGTAGGCCATGCCGGGCTGCTTGTTGCTCCACAGCTCGGGCCGGCACCCGGCGTCTTCCTGGGCCTCGGACAGGCCGAAGGTGGCATCGGCGGCCGAATCGACGCCGAAGCACATCTTGGCCAGCTGGCCGCGGGCGATCGTGGGCATCTGGGTCCAGTCGCTGCGCTGAAGGCTGAGCACGACGGTGCCGCCCGCGCTGCGGATCGCCTTGATCAGCGACAGGAACTGTTCTTGCTGCTTGTCGGTCAGGGCGTCGTAGATGTCGGGGAATTCCTCCAGCCACAGCACCCAGTAGGTGAGCCCGCACCCTTCGGCCCACTTCTGCAGGCCCTTGGCCGACAGTAGGTCGGTGCGCGGCTTGATGTTGGCCTGCATCTCGGTCAGCAGGTCCTTGGCGCCTTCCTTGGTGGTCTCCAGCCGGTGCAGGGCGGCCGTGAGCGGGCCGAGCGTCTGCTCACCTTTGGTGATGTCGATGGCGAACACGGCCACGTCGGAGCGGGTGACGATCTCTCCCAGCAGGTTCCAGGCGCCGCCGATGGACTTGCCGGCGCCGGTCTTGCCCATGATCTGCACGTGGTGGCCGACGATGACATAGGCGACTTCGTCCAGGTCCTGCCACAGGCCGGGCCGCACCGGCTCAGCGATCGAGGCGCCGACGCGCGACGGGCCGGGCCAAGCGATCGGCTGCTTCATCACCCGCGGGTCGGAGATGACCACCTTGGCCTTGCTCGCGTCGTCGGGATCAACGCTGGTGACGATGGAGCCGGGCGGCAGCCCGATCCCCGATTCGACGTAGGGCACCTTCTTTTGCAGGTCGTCAGCGATCTGACGGCCCTCCGCGAGCTGGACTTCGCCGGTCACCTTGTGCGCGGATGCCTGGATGGTGCGGGCCTGCACCGAGGGCATGCCGGCCTTCTCAGCGCCGCGGCCGAACAGGAACCCCAGCGGGTCGGCTGCCGCGCCGCCCACGTCGATCTGCTTGGCGCGGATGACGGTGCGGATGTTGAACGACAGCGCGAACGCCACCCCGCCGATCAGGATCAGTCGCCCGGTGACGGTGCTGGCGGGGCCGTTGATGGTGGCCGCGCATACCCACAGCCCACCCGCGAGGGTGGTCAGCGTGGTGTGCGCGCGTCCGGTCAGGCTGCGGGCGTGCGACTGGCGCCAGGTCAGCGCGGTCAGCACGAGCACGCACGTCATGATGAGTGCGGTGGTCCAGGCGATGGTCTGCGGGTCGTCGCTGGCGAGGGTGAAGTGGAAGGCGGCGCCGAGGCCGAACAGCAGCACGCCGACGAGCCAGGGCGGGAAGTACAGCAGCGCCTTGGACACCTCGCGGGTGGCCACCTGCTCCCAGGAGTTGGAGTCCGGGACTGCGGGCAGCGTCGCGGGCGTCGGCGGGGTGGTGGTGCGGGCCATCAGGCTTCCTCCTTCCAGTTGAACTCCGGACGCCGGTTTTCGGGCTTGGCCGGCGGCAGCACTTCCACGAACTCCTTGCGGAACTGGGCGTGGAACTTCACCAGCTCCACTCCGGCGCCGCGCTGGAGTTCGGCGGCGCGCTTGAGGCGTTTGACCACGCGGCGGGCGCGGCGGCGCACGTCCGGGGCGCCGAACACGCTGAGCACCGGGTGGCCTTTGAAGCTGCGGATCAGCACCGCGTACAGCTCATCGCTGCCGAGGGCGAACTCTTCTCCGAGGTCACGGGCGAGGTTGCGGCCGACCTGGGCGTAGCGGGTGATCGCTGAAGGGCCTTGCCATGGGATGGACGACAGTTCGGGGATGCGGCTGCGTCCGGGCTTGGCGGTGTTGTTGTCGGGAGTGCTCATGAAGGTTGTCCTTCCGGAGAAGCGGCATCGTCGTCGTTGCGGCCGGCGCCGTTGTCGTCGGCGGGCCGGGCCGAGGTGCGGGTTTCGCGTACGGCCTGGCGCAGCAGCGCGGCCAGGTAGACCAGGCGGCGGGTGCCGAGCACGGCGGCCAGCAGCGCGTCGAGCGCGCCGAACAGCAGGGCGGCGAACGCTCGCATACGGGCCAGCCATGGCCAGACCAGCCAGCCGAGCACCGCCCCGTACAGCCACCAGCGCAAGCCGTACACATCCGGAATCAGCCCGGACACCAGCAGCAGCGCGGCCACCGCCACGGCCGTACGCGCCAGCACACCGGCCGGACCTACGGGACGGGCGCGGCCGGAGCCAGCGGCGGCCGTACGGGGCGGTGCGTCAGTGATGACGTACACCGTGTGCGGTTCAGTCATGACCGTCACCGCCCCCCGCGTCGCGTACGGCCACCCGTACGCTTGCCGCCTGTGCGGGTGGCCGTACGGGCAGGGGCGGGACGTGACATCCGTACGGCCAGCACGGCGAGACAGACTCGGGTCAGCGGGGCGGTCATCAACCCGGCGGTGAAGCCGGACAGCCACACCGCCACCGAGGGGGGCCACGGGGTCAGCTCAGCGGCTAGCAGCCCGACCGTGGCAGACAGTGGGATGAGGGTGACCAGGTTCCCCACCAGCAGTTCCAGGACGTTGCGGCGGCGGCTCACTGGGCCACCTCATTCTCACTGGCGCCGTGGCCGGTGTGCTCGTCAGCGTCGTTGGCGTCGGCGTTGTGGGTGGTCCTGGTCAGGGTCTCAGCAGCGGGCGGCTTGTCGTGGGCGGCCAGCGCCCGCGCGTCCCGTACGGCCTTCTCACACCACGAGCGGCGATAGCCGGAACGGGTCTCAAGCTCGTCGTAGTCCGGTTCCCACCGGTTGCCGTCTGCTTCGGCTGTACGGATCTGGCGTGCGAGATCGGCGATGAAGGCCGTACGATCCACACGTTCCGTCCGCTCCGTACGGTCGGCCCGTACGGTGGCCAGCTCGACCACGCCCGTACGGGCGGCGGCCACCGCACGCGGCGCCAGACCCGTACGGGGCGTGTGCGGCACGCGCGTCACGTGCTCCACCCGTACGGGTTCCTCCCTGACGCCCGTCGGACGGGACGGCTCTGCCGTAGGCGCGCCGTCCGTACGGGCCGGGGATGCGGCGGGTGCCGATTCCGACGACGCCGGTTCGGTGGTGTCGTCACGGGCGCACAAGGCCATCAGGTGAGCCAGCGCACCGAGCGCCACCGGCGGCACCATGCTGACCGCCACCACCAGCACCCACCGGGAGCTGCCCAGGTGCAGCACCCCTGCTTCCAGCGCGTGGTAGATGGCGTTGCCGATGATGGACACCACCACCGCGCCGACCGCGTGGATCAGCGCGTGCTTGCGGGTCTCAGCGCTGTACTTGGCGTTGACGGTAATCCGGGTGGCCACCGCGCCGTAGGCGTCCACGCACAACGGCAGCAGCCACGACAGCGAGACCTCGAGACCGCCGGGCAAGGCCAGGGCGGCATCCCATCCGGCCAGACGGCCTAGTCCGGCTTGGGCGGTGAAGGAGGCGATGACCGCGGCGGCGGCCACCACACCGACACCGCCGATCGTCCACCAGTCGCGCCGGCGGGTGGTCTTCATGTGACCACCGCCGGGTGAACGGAGTAGTGCAGCACGACGCACTTGCCGCGCAGGTGCTCGGGGATGCGCTCCTTCAGCACGTGCGTCAGCAGGTCCAGGTGGCGCATGCCGACAGGGACGATCAGGTCGAGGCTGCTGGTGGACACCTCCCCGCAGGCGGTCTGCACAGTGATGACCACGAACAGGGCGCGGGTGGCCCGCTCAGGACTCGCGCCGTTGATGGACGGGGCGTTGCCCGTGTTATTGGCCGGGGCGGTGGTCATGCGGCGGCGCTCCTTTCAGCGCAGTCGTTGCAGATACCGAGGTGGCGGGCCAGCACATAGCCCACGTCGCGCGTGCAGTCGGGGCAGGTGCGGCGGGCGGCCAGGGCCTTGCCCAACGCGGCACGCTGCCGGGCGGTCGGGGTGCGCTTGGGCAGCGCCAGCCGGACGTCATACAGGTAGGCCGCGCGCACCCCACCGCGGGCGCGGTAGCGGCGCGAGGCCCACAGGATCTGTCCCTGCGCCTCCTGGCCACCGGGGCGAAGCCCTCGCGCGGCCAGCTGGCGCATCGTGAGCAGGTGAGCGGGTGCCATCTGCCACGGCCAGGACGGCAACCCGTACCGCTGGCCGGTCGGGTCGAAGAATCGGGCCAGGATGCGGCTCACGACACGCCTCCCTCAAAGACGCGTGTCACCTCGGCCAGCCTCGCCAGCGTCTCTCCCAGCGCGCGGTGTCGGGGTCCGTCCTCAGGGGGAAGCCGGTACCCGTGCGTTTCCAGCGCACGCACAATGTCACTGACCAGCCCGAAGGTGAAGCGGGCATCCTCGCTGTGGGTGTTCTCGACGGTTGCCATCACGACCTGCCCCCGTCCTGCTGGGTGGCGGCCCAGTCCGGGGCAGGGCCGAAGCTGGCGGCCAGGGCGTTGCCGAGCGCCACCCACAGCGCCCACGCCTCATCGGCGGACATGCCGGCGCGGTTGTTGCCGACGCACAGGTACACCGGGTAGGAGCCGCCGGTGCGCACGGTGATCCGCGCGGTCCCGGACTTGTTGCACGGCGCCGGCGCCGTGACGGTGAAGTAGCGGACATCCATCACGCCACCCCCCGCACCGCATCCGGTGACACCGGCGCGGCCATCTCGCGGAGTTCCTCGGGCGTCAGCCCTGCCCAGATCCCCGACGCCGGACGCGTGTCCAGCGCGGAGAACAGGCACGAGGCCCACACCGGGCAGCCCGCGCACACCTCACGGGCCACCTGCTCCCGCGCGGCCCGCTCGTCGGCGGGCTCGTCGGTGAATGCGTCCGGGCCGGTGTGCAACTCGGGGTCGAACTGGCACGCGGCCTCATCGGCCAGGTGCCGCGGCATATCCTCGGTGATCGCGGCCAGCAGCGCGAGCGCTGGATGCGTCACCGGCAGGTCGGCGCTCATTTGCCGGCCTTCACGGCGCCGTTGTTGCCCTGGCAGATCGGGCACGGATACGGGCCGGAACCGGGGTTCCAGATCATGCCGTTACGGCAGTCGGACGGGCAGTAGTCGGACTTGGTCATGCCATCGAAGCGGGTCATCATGGTGATGCTCCTTGTGTGGAGTGAAGGGGGCGGCTCGTGTCTTGGCGGATTCGGGGCCGCCCCCGGAGTGAACGGTTCAGCGCTGGACGACGGGCTTGTCCAGGTCGCGGTGATGCAGGGTGACCGACAGGCCGTCGCGGCGCAGCCGGTTGGCCAGATGCTGAGCGAAGACAGGGGCGCGGTGCCGCCCTCCGGCACAGCCATCGGCCACGGTGACGGGGCCAGCGCTCGGGCCGGACAGGAACGCGGCCACGGCGGCGGCGGTGGCCGCCAACAGGTCGGCGATGCCGGGCGTGCCCAGCACCGTGGTGCGCACCCGTTCATCGTGCGCGGTCATGTAGCGCAGCTCGGGCGACACGTGCGGATCCTTGAAGTGATGCCGCAGGTCAATAGTCAGATGCGCGGGCGGCGGCTCACCGTGCAGGTAGCCGAACGACACGATCTCAACGGCAGGCATCTGGCCAGGGCCTAACCGAGGTTGCCGGCGAACGACGCCAGAGCGTCGGCCACCGCCATCAACCCGTTGAAGGCGTGGGTCGTGGCCACGGCAGCCTTGTCGGGCTGTCGCACCACGAACACCAGAGCGAAGCCGACGAGCACGAACAGCAGGAAGCGACGCAGCGGTTTGCGTTCGGAGTACACGAGTGATCTATCCCTTCAATCAGCAACGGCGAGAGCAGTCGGGCCAGCTGGCAGAGATGCACCACCGTTGGCGGGGACAAAGCAGAAGTTACACAGGGCGTTTCCCCTGGTAGGCCGCCTTTTCGGTGCGAGGCGGCGGCGCGGATTCTCTTGTCAAGTGGCGTGTGCTCCAGCCCGTCGGCGTGCGGCTTGCGCCGCCTTCCCAGGTCTTCCGGCCGAGCAGTAGTCCTAGTGAGTTCCTGTCTTCAGGTCCTCATTAGGACTTGCTGAGAGCAGCCTGGCACCGCACCGAGGTAGTCGTCAAGTCCTCTTGAGGACTAGAGTGGGTCACAGATGCCTTACCGTTCCGACCGCAAGGGGTGTGCCAGGTGACATCAGGGCTAGGGAGCTTCGCGCCGAAGTACCAGCGAATCGCCGATGAGCTTCGGCGAGAGATTCGCGATGGGACGCTACGTCCAGAGGATCGACTTCCCGCCGAGACAGCGCTGGTAGAGCGCTTCAAGGTCAGCGCGCCGACCGTGCGCCAGGCTCTCGGAGTGCTTCGCGCCGAAGGTTTGGTGGAGTCGCGCCACGGAATCGGCACGTTCGTCAAGCAGGTTCGCCGACTTGAGCGGCGTTCTCGTCATCGATACGGCCGCGCTCGCAGCGATCAGCAGCTTTTGACTTCACATTTGCGACACGACATCGTGTTCGCTGGACGTGAAGGCGCACCAGCACGAATTGCTGATGCGATGGGGATTCAAGAGGGCGATGAGGTAGTTACACGACGGCGCGTTCTGTACGATAAGGAAACCAATAAGCCCGAAGAAATCGGGGCAAGCTACATGCCATCAACCATCGCAGGGGACACCTTTCTTGAAGAGGCCAAAGTAACCCCCAAGGCGCTTTTCCTCTGCATGGAAGACCTAAGCGGAAAGAAATATCACTACGCCCGAGACCGATGGATAGCTCGTAGCTCGACCCCGGAAGAAGCATCAACCTTGGGACTGGTTCAAGGTAGCCATGTGGTCCATGTCATCCATACGGCCAGCGCTGAGGATGGCACCGTTCTAGAAGTGTCTGAATCGATTTGGCCAGCCGATCGAATCGTCATCATGGATGACTACTCGATCTCACAAGAAGCCGTCGCACCTGAAATGCCATCAGAGGTATGAGGCCATAATGAGCGAACTTCAAGAAGCCGCAGAGGTGCGGAACCATTGGTGGCCTCGCGAGGGCTGGCATCCCGGACGTCTGGTCTACACCTGGCATCTCACATTCGAGCACGCACCTGAGCTTCATCGGCTCGTTGAGCGCTATCAAGCCACCCTTAGCGGTCTGCAAGGCCTCGATCCAGTTCCCACACAGTGGCTTCACCTGACAATCCAAGGGGTTGCGTTCGCCGATGAGCTTACCCAGAGCCAGATAGATGAGATTGTGACGGCTGTAACACTAGAACTCGAAACCGTCCCAGCTTTTCAGCTGACGTTCGGAAAAACTGCCATCATTGGAGAGGCTATCGTTCTCCCACCTACGCCAGCAGAACCTGTACATGAGGTGTGGCGTGCAATTCGGAGTGGCATTGCGAACGTGCTGGGCCGCGAAAAGGTGCCGACAGCACATGAACAAAGCACAGGGTTCCGGCCACATGTAAGTATTGCTTATGTGAACACCTCAGGGCCCGCCGCGATCTATAGGGAAGCACTAGAAGCCATGGGCCAAGTTGATCCCGCGTCCGCCTCAGTCACCGACGTTGCCCTCATCGTGCAAGACCGCGTGTTGGCTCCCGAGTGGGTCTATCGGTGGACTACCGCAGCCACGGTACGCCTGGGCGGTTCGATGCAGCAGGAGTGCCCCGGGACGGGTTGAGGAGCCAAGCTGCTCTGCCACATCGAAGTGAGCCTACGGCAGCAAATGAGGGCACGCTGAGAAGCATCGTGCGGGGCGAACGACTGGAGACCGACGCCATACATCGCGACAAAGTTGGTCTTGTTAGAAAGCGTCTCAGTGCTTCGCAGCGGCGGTCTGGTGTGGGCCTTTTCCCAATGTCTTCCCACACTCTCGAACGAGGCGGACTCCTGTCCGGCATTCATGCTGGTCAAGTCCATAAGAGCAGCACAATGACTCTTCCCCTACGGATCAGAAGGTTACGGGTTCGACTCCTGTCGGCCGCGCTCCAGCTCAAAAGCCCTTCGGGATGATCCCGGAGGGCCTTTTTGGATCTCGTACAGCAGCGTTGTACAGCAACGCCCTCAAGGCTTAACCGTTTGATTCAGCGGTCAGACGCGCCATGGCTGCTCGTCTCGCTCGGCGGTGACCCGCATGACGGCACACCGAGTTGTACCTGGGTGAGGTCCGGCCGTTGGAGTACCGGTGCCTGATGGAGGCCGCCTTCGACAATCTCAAGGTCGGTACTTCGGCCATCTTGTCCGCGCCGTTCGTCGCTGAGCTGGTCGACTCGGATTGGGTGTCGCGGCTGACCAACCGATGCGCGGCTTGGGGCATCGATGCGGCGGTGGTGTGGGTGCGCTGCGATTGCGTGGAAGCTGAAGAACTGGGAGACGTACGTCAGCGGCCTGGACGCCGACGCTAGCCCGCAGACCGCGCACATCACCTCACGGCGCACGCCACTGACTGGACACACCCTCGGGAACACGAAAGCCGAGAGGTCGGCGATGGTTGTTGGCGGGTGGGTGCGATTGACTACCCGGACGGCGTGAACGAGCCCGATGGGGCGATGTACCTGTTGCTGCGCCGCGCCTCGTGGCCGGTGCGAGGTCGCGTCAATCACTCCAGGTAACGCGAACGATCAGCACAAGGCGCAGATGCTCCGCGATGATGAAGGTGAGGAACCCGCGGCCGCCGAACAGATCAAGCGTCCGAAGACCTGCTCCATGCAACGGGCCTCTACCGGCGTGGACCGCATCCCTCCCGAGGACTGCGAGCTGGTCGGCAAGCCGTTCAACCTCAAGGATGACGGTGGGAGGAAGCCCAGCGATGACATGCTCGGCGTCGGGGTTGTACTCCCAGGTCCAGGCGTCACTCACCGACGGCCTCTCGGCGCGCGGATGTCGTGATCTTGTTGATTTCGGCCAAGGCCGAGTCCAACTTCACTCTGTCGGTCGCGGCGGCGACCTTTGCCTCCAATGTACGCAGACGGGCCGCTCGGGCCGGATAGCGCTGAATCGCCACAAACTCACCCCATTGCTGCAAGAAGTTCAGCAGAGGTGCCACGGTGCTCTGCCGCGCCGCCTGCTCTGTCGCCTGATCGAGGTGGTCGACAAACTGGCCGAGATAGGCTGGCGCGATCTGTGCAACTGCTGCCCTGAGGGCGGCGGTGGTCAGTGGCGGGCGAGGGATCAGTGCCTCGCTGTCTTGATGCGGGGTGGACATCGTTGACCTCCAAGCCGTTACGCCTTCACGGTACCGATACAGCTGAACTCTTCCGCCCTGAAAACGCTGGTCAAGGCCTGATGTAGGTGGCCGGCGTACTCGTGTCGCCGGCGGCGGGTTCGGAACGCCCAATCGCCAGAATAGACCGCTGCGGGATGATGAGCCCGCCTCCGGGTCAGGCGGCAAACCTTGCCACCGGTCGGCCTTGGCCTGGCTACGGATAAGGCGGTTACGGGTTCGACTCCTGTCGGCCGCGCACAGAGGTCACGGCCACAGACGCCGTGGCCTACAGGAGCAGCGCGTCAGGCCGTGAGGGCGGCCGCAGCTTCCCGGTAGATGACTTCCGGGTCCTCAGACAGCCAAGCCTTCACCTGGCGGCTCCAGTCGTCGGCGAGGACCTCGGGCCGGTGCGCCTCGATCCCGTCGAGGGCCGCCTTGACGATCACCTCGGGGGCGCTCTTGTCGCCGTGGTACCAGGCCATCATGTCGGTGTCGGCAGCGCCCAGGTGCAGGCCCGTCACCAGGGTGCGCTGTTCGGCCAACTCCAGGCGAACGCTGTTGGTGAGCGCCCACTCGGCGGCCTTCGCGGCGTGGTATGCGCCCGCACCGTCGACGGCGAGCCACGAGATCGCGGACATGACGTTGAGGATCGCGCCGTCGGCCAGTTGGGGCGCGAAGGCGCGGATCACGTTCAGGGTGCCGTAGTAGTGGGTGTCCATCTCGCGGCGAATCGTGTCCAGGTCCCCGGTGACCAGGTTTGCCCCGGTCGAGATCCCCGCGTTGTTGATAACGATCTTGACGTCAGGTGCCGCTGCCGCCGCGGCGGCGATCGATGCCGGATCGGTGATGTCCAGGCGCAGCGGGACAACCCCCGGTACGTCGACGAGGTGGGGCCGGCGGGCGGTGGCGTACACCTTGCCGGCGCCGCGGTCGAGGAGGGATAGGACAAATTGTCGGCCCAGGCCCCGGTTGGCCCCGGTGACCAGCACATGTGCTCCGTTGATCTGCATGCGGATACGCTAAAACCTCACATTGGCGTCAGAGGCAAGCCCTGTGATGGAAGTCACGGCGCGAGTGGAGTCGTCATGAAGTCATCGGCAGCAACTCGCCATCCTTCTCGGCATCCCCACCGTCCAAGGAGACGACGCCGTTCCTCGTACGTGGGGCGGCGGAGGACTTGGACATGTCGCTCAGGTCTACGACCGCTGCACGCACCGGACCGCCTTACTCGGGTCCTACGCCTTGACCGAGGCCGAGATGCCGTGGGGGGAGATCAGGACCGGTGCATGGACGCAGAATGGACCCCTTGTTTTCTGGCGAACCACACGCAACCGGCTGATGATCGCGGACCTGGCCCGCATCGGTTCCACAAGCTGTTCGGCCTGAGCCGCAGCAGAGCTCTGGGACCCGACTGGGTGCGCACTTCAGAGCTCTGACCGGCAGCTGACAACGGACGAATGATCTTGAGTGCCCCCAAGCTGGTGCTGTCGGCGGGGCACGTGGTGACGTACCGGATCGGCGTATCCATCGTGCTGGGCGACGCCCTGGTCGCGGAGAAGATCGCACCCGCCGAGGTAGGGCGGTCGGGCCCGCGGGACGCCGGCATGCCAGAAGTACGGTGGTGCACTAGATTGGTGAACCGTGCACGAGTTCAAGGTCACCCTCCGAACCGGCCGCCCGGATGATGTGGACGCTGTGCTGGAGTTCTGGCTTCTGGCCGCCGAAGGCACGGACCGGCACGACTCGCCTGGCAAGGTAGCCGCGCTGCTGGCCCGCGACCCCGAGGCCCTGCTGATAGCGGAGTGCGCCGGCGAAATAGCAGGGACCGTCATCGCGGGCTGGGACGGCTGGCGAGCCCACCTGTACCGCCTCGCCGTCCACCCTTCCCACCGCCGCAAGGGCATTGCCACCGCACTGCTGGCGAGGGCAGAGGAGATCTTCACCAAGTACGGCGCCTTCCGAGCCGACGCCATGGTTCTCCACGACAACACACTCGCCCACCCGGCCTGGAACGCCGCCGGCTACGTCCCTCAACCACAGTGGTCCCGCTGGGTCAAGCCGCTTGCCGCTCCGGAGGATCCAGACAGCCTCCGCTGAGGTCCGTCGTGTTCCGGCGGGTCGGGCATGAAGGCGGGGATGAGCTCGGCGGCCTGAAGGCGGGGCTCGATGCGGTTACGCGGGCGACGTCGAATCACCGAGTCGTTCGGCCAGCCGGTCCAGGCCGCCCTTGATGAGCCGCGCGTACCCGTCGTCGCCGAGCGCGCCGATCGTGGCCTGGGCGTGCTTGAGGTGCTCGCGGGCGCGGTCGTGATCGCCCAGCTTGCGGTAGCACTCGCCCAGGTTGAGGTGCAACGACGGGTAGAGGCCGGCCACCGGAAGCGCCATTCCGGCCTGCGCCACCCGCTCATCGTTGATCGAATCGGCGGCGGCGAGCGCTCGCAGGTCCCACAGGAGCTCCTCCTGCACGTCGTCCTGCACGTCGGCCATCGAGTGGGCGAGGACGCAGATGTGCAGCGGGTCGCCCTGCTCGCCGCCGATGTCATCCCAGATCTGTGCGAACAGGTCGCGGGCGGCCTCACGCTGGCCTTGGTGGTGGTGCAGCTCCACCGCCTGGCCGATCCGGGTGAGCGTGGGGTCGGCGATCATGGCCACTCCGATCGGCGGGATGCGAACGTGTATCAGATCATTTCACGGTTGATCCCGTGGGGAACTCCTCGATGCCGAGCACGAGCAGCAGTTCCAGCCGCTCGCGCGTCTCGGCGTCCGCCGGGGTGAGCACCAGCAGTTGCTGGCCCTGGTCGGGAGTGACCAGGGTCTCGCAGTCCATGGTCAGCCGGCCCACCCTCGCGTGCAGCACGGTCTTGCGGTCGGCGCGCCGGACCGCCACCTCGTGCTCGGCCCAGAGCCGGCGGAATTCGGCGCTCGCGTCCTGCAAACGGTCGACGAGCCCCTCGACCACAGGGTCGGCGGGCCGGCGGCCGGCGACCGCACGCAGGTCGGCCACCAGCTGACGGGTCTGGTGGTCGTGCTCCTCGGGCGGGTGGACGGCTCGGGAGGCGGGCTCGGTGAACCAGCGGTACACGACGTAGCGCCGGTCGCCGGAGAAGCCGGTGTGGTCACCCGTCAGCAGGACGGCCGCCCGGTTCTGGGCGAGAACCTCGCTCAGGTCGGACAGCACCATGGCCGGGGTGTCGCCGAGCAGGTTGAGCATGCGCATCAGGCCGGCGCGGGCCAGGCGGGCGACCCCGTCGGCGGGCGGTGGCCGGTGGCCGGCCAGGTGGAACAGGTGGTCGCGCTCGTCGTCGGACAGGCGCAACGCCCGGGCCAGCGCGCCGAGCAGCTGGGTCGACGGCTGGCTGCTGCGGCCCTGCTCGAGGCGTACGACATAGTCCACCGACATGCCGGCGAGCATCGCCACCTCTTCCCGGCGCAGGCCGGCGGTGCGGCGGCGGGGGCTGTCGGCCAGTCCCACCTCCGCCGGCCGGATCGCCTCGCGGCGGCGGCGGAGGAAGTCGGCGAGCTGGTCACGTTGCATGCCTTCATCCTGCCTCGCGGGGCGCCGGCCGAGCCAGGGAGCGGCTATCCCATGATGCACGCTCCGCTTTCGCGCGTCCCGGCCCAGGCCCAGCATGGGTGGCGACATCGACGACGAGAGGTGAATGTGATGCAGCGACGAACCCTGGGCCGCACAGGACCGGCCGTTTCCGCGCTGGGCCTGGGTGCGATGGGGATGTCGGACGCCTACGGCGCAACCGACCGTACCGAGAGCATCGCGACGGTGCACGCCGCACTGGACAGCGGCGTCACGCTGATCGACACCGGCGACTTCTACGCCATGGGCCACAACGAGTTGCTGCTCGCCGAGGCGCTGCGCGGCCGGGACCGCGACAGCTACCAGCTGAGCGTCAAGTTCGGCGCCCTGCGGGGGCCCGGCCACACGTTCGGCGGGCAGGACGGCCGTCCCGAGGCGGTGAAGAACTTCCTGGCCTACTCGCTGACCCGGCTGGGCACCGACCACATCGACATCTACCGCCCCGCCCGGCTGGACCCGGCGGTGCCGATCGAGGAGACGGTGGGCGCGATCAAGGAGATGGTCGATGCCGGGTACGTACGGCACATCGGCCTGTCGGAGGTGGACGCGGCGACGATCCGCCGGGCGCACGCCGTGCACCCGATCGCCGACCTGCAGATCGAGTACTCCCTGATCTCCCGCGCGGTGGAGGCGGAGGTTCTGCCGGCGCTGCGGGAGCTCGGCATCGGCCTGACCGCCTACGGCGTGCTCAGCCGCGGCCTCATCTCCGGGCACTGGTCCACCGACCGCGTCGCCGGCCCCGGGGACCTGCGCGGCTTCAGCCCGCGCTTCTCCGGCGAGAACGTGGAACACAACCTCGCCCTCGTGGAGGCCCTGCGCCGGGTCGCCGAGGCGAAGGGCTGCACCGTCGCCCAGCTGGCCATCGCCTGGGTGGCCGCGCAGGGCGAGGACATCGTGCCGCTGGTCGGCGCCCGCACCCGCGCACGGCTGTCCGAGGCGCTGCCCGCGATGGACCTGACTCTCACCGCGGACGACCTCGCGGCGATCGAGAAGGCGGTGCCGCGCGACGCGGCCCGCGGCGACAGGTACCCGTCCGCGTTCATGGCCGGCCTCGGCGTGGGCAACTGAGCCCTCCGGCGGCGTCGCCGCGTGCCCTTTCAGGCGCCGGTGCCGCCGTCCACCGGCACGATCGCGCCGATCACCATGGCGGTGCCGCCGGGGGTGATGCGGTTGACCCGGATGCCATCAGGGACCCAGCTCACCGCGGCGGTCACGCGGGGAAGTCCAGGCGGTAGAAGACGGCCATCCTGCGCATGAACGGCAGCGTTCTCGCCACCGCGACCAGCGCGCGGTAGCCGGGCTTGAGCCTTTCGTATCCCGGCAGGTCGAACGCGCTCAGCTCGGTGACGACGCGTAGCCGGGGGTCGATGGCCTCGAGGTCGGCACGGTTGTCCACTCCCCAGTACAGGGTCGCGCCGGCGAGCCGGACCACCCGGTTGATCTTCTGCCACTTGATGCCGCGCCTGCTGAACGCGTCGAACACGAACCGGCCGGAGGGGAACCGGTCGATGATCGCGCGGAACAGCGCGTGGCCCTCGTCCTCCTTGAGGTACATGGTCAGGCCCTCGGCGACGACCAGTACGGGAAGATCGCCCTCCACCCGGTCGAGCCAGGCCAGGTCGGTGACCGACGATGGGATCACGGTGTGGTGGTCGCGTGCCGGGTAGAGGCGCTCGCGCAGGTCGATGACCTCGGGGAAGTCCACGTCGTACCAGTGCACGCCCGACCCGGGGTCGACGCGGTGGACCCGGGTGTCCATGCCGCACCCCAGGTGCAGCACGATCGCCGCCGGATGCTCGGCGAGGAAGTCGCGCGTCCAGTCGTCCAGGTGTCTGGCGCGCATGGCGACGGTCACGGCGTCGCCGCGTCTCAATCCGACTTTCGCGAAGTCGGTGTCGATGGCGCGCATCGCTTCGAGCGCCATCGTGTCGCCCAGGATGGGGGTGGGGGATTCGGCGTCCACGGCCCGGCCGTACAGAGTGGCGAGCATCGTCGCCTTCTCACCACTCAGCTGCACCTTCTGCATGGACGTTACGCTACGCCCCCGCGCCTTGTACGGCCCGGGACGATCCTCCACGAGGTCACCGCGCGGGGCGCCGGTCAGGTCCCCGCGGGACCAGATGTCAGGACAGGCGGCCCTTGCGGCGCAGGTATTCGGGGTTCTCGACGGCGCGGGCCATCGTCTCGATGGCCAGCTGGGCGCCGAGCTGGGAGGTGACGTTGGAGGCCACGTCCAGCATCGGGTTGATCTCCACGACGTCGAAGCCGACGAGCTCGTGCTCGCGGACGATCGCGAAGATCGTCTGGCGGAGCTCCTCGTACGACATGCCGTCCGCCTCGGCGGAGGCGCATCCGGGCACCAGCGGCATGTCGAGCACGTCGATGTCGACGCTGACGTACACCTTTCTGCCCTTGGGCAGGGTCGCGAGCACGTCGTCGATGCCGGCCTTCCTGAAGCCCTTCATGGTGAACACGTCGTTGCCGTTGGCGCGGCTCTCGGCGAGGTCGTCCTGGGCGGCGCGCATGCCACGGCTGCCGATCTGGACGATCTTCTCGACGTTCGGCAGCTTCCCGATCTTGAGCATGGGGCTGCCGTTGCCGTACTCGGCGCCGTGGATGAAGGGCCGGTAGTCGAGGTGCGCGTCGAAGTGGACGACGCAGATCGGCTCCTCGTAGGCCCGCACCACGCCGTAGGTGACCGAGTGCTCGCCGCCGAGGACGATGGGGACGGCCCCGGCTTCCAGGATCTGGGCGGTGCTGTGGGTGATGTTCTTGAAGGTCTGCTCGGGGTTGGAGTAGATGATGTCGACGTCGCCGCAGTCCACGATGCGCTGGTTCGCGGTTTCGTACTCGAGGAAGCGCCTGTCCTCCTCAATGTCGAAATATCCGGACCTGGCCTGCATGCGGCCGTAGCCGGCGTACCGTACCGAC
Organism: Nonomuraea sp. B1E8; assembly: GCF_039871515.1. Taxonomy (NCBI): domain Bacteria; kingdom Bacillati; phylum Actinomycetota; class Actinomycetes; order Streptosporangiales; family Streptosporangiaceae; genus Nonomuraea; species Nonomuraea sp. B1E8. Next base: position 1,688,911 of record NZ_JBDPLS010000001.1, read on the forward strand.
TGCTCCCGGATCGCCCGCGGTGCCATCCGCGCGCCCGGGTACCAGGGGGAGCCCTCGTCGTTGGGCACTCCCAGGATGGCCAGGTCGGCATCCAGCTGGGAGAGGTCGCTCACGATGGGCGACCGCTGGAAGCTCGGGATGCCAACGAACGGAAGGTTGAGCCGCAGATCCGACATAGTGCGTGATTTTCCTTCTTGTAGGTGATGCGTCAGGCATCCAGCCGCAGCTCAAGACGGCGAGCGACGCGGCTGAGGCCATAGTTGAGCAGGAAGTAGCAGACGGCGGCGAAGCCGAGCACCGCGAACGGCTCGGTCAACAGCCGGGAGTTGGTGACCTCGACCCGGTGGAAGAACTCGAAGACCCCGATGATCGAGACCAGCGAGGTGTCCTTGATCAGCTTGATGAACTCCGACACCAGTGCCGGGGCCATGCGGCGCAGCGCCTGAGGCAGCACCACGTCGCGCATCGTGCTCGCCTGGGACAGGCCGGAGGCGCGCGCGGCCTCCCACTGCCCGGGCGGCACGGAGGCGATGCCCGCGTGGACGATCTCCGCCAGATAGGCGCTGGTGAACACGCCCAGCGCGACCACACCCGCCCAGAAGGGGGTCAGATCCAATCCGAGGTCCGCCAGGACGAAATAGCAGTAGAGGATGAAAACGATCAGTGGCGCGCTGCGGATGAGCTGGATGTAGCCGATCGCCGGCCACCGGACGAGCCGCGAGCGGGCCGAACGCATCGCGCCCGCCAGCACGCCGAGCACGGAGCTGAGCACGATGGCCAGCACCGCGAGCTTCGCCGTCTCCCAGAGCCCGGCCAGCATGAACGGAAGGTTGTCGATGATCGCGCCCATGGTCACGACTCCAACGCCGGCGCCGGGGCGGCGGTCCTGGCGCCCGGCCGGATCTTGGTCAGCATCCCCCGGACGATCAGAGCCAGCAGCGCGGACTCGGCCAGGCAGATCACGATGAAGATGACGAGCGCCGCGGTGTAGGCCTCGAATGCGGCGAAGGTGGCCGACTCGATCTGCTGGGCCTGGAAGACCAGGTCGGTGACGCCGATCGCCATGACCACGGAGGTGTTCTTGGTGGCGCTGATGTACTGGTTGCCGATCGCGGGGAAGGCCAGCGCGAACGCCTGCGGCAACACCACCGCGCGCATCGCCGTCCAGTAGCCGAGGCCGCCGGCCCTGGCCGCCTCCAGCTGCCCTCTGGGCACCGACTGGATCCCGCTGCGCAGCGCCTCCGCCACGTACGCCGAGGTGTAGATCGTCAGGCCGAGCAGCCCGGCGAGGAACTGGTTGCTGTAGACCGGGTTCAGCGGCGCGGCAGCGGCCCTGACGAGGTCCAGGCTGAACATGCCGAAGCTCCAGAAGACCAGCTGCACGAGCAGCGGCACGTTACGGAAGAACTCGACGTAGGCGGAGAGCAGCCAGCGCAGCGGCGCCAGCGCGGGCGCCGTCGACACGCGGCCGAGCGCCACGAGCGTGCCCACCACCGTGGAGCCGATGATGGCGAGCACGGCGAGCTGCAGGCTCACCCACGCGCCGTGCAGCAGGAAGCTCCTGCCCGGATCCTCGAGCACCACGGACCAGCTGAGGTCGTTGAACATGGCTCAGGACCCCGCGGGAAGGACACGGATCTTGTACGGCTCGGGCAGCACCTTGCCCCACCACTTGGCGTAGATGCGGTCGTAGGTGCCGTCCTCGGCCATGCCCATCAGTACGGTGTTGACCTCGTCGCGGAGGGCGGCGTCGCCCTGGCGGAACCCCATGGCGAGCGGTCCCTGCGCGATCCCCGGGCTGACGATCTTGACCTGCTCCCCCGCCTTGTCGGCGGCCGACTTCAGGCCGGTGAGGATGCCGACCGTGGTGCTGACGGCGTCGGCGTCGCCGCGCAGCAGTGACTGCAGCGCCGTGGGCCAGGACTGGAAGCTGAGGATCTTCGCGCCCGGCGCCTTCTCCCGCAGCACGCTCTCCTCCGTCGAGCCCTGGACCAGCGCCACCGTCTTGCCGTCGAGCTGGTCGACGCTGGAGATCTTGGAGTCGCCGCGCACCATCAGGCGCTGGTCGTCCTCGAAGTACGGCTCGGAGAAGTCGATCGCCTTGTCACGCGCCCGAGTCGCGATCATGGTCGCGGTGATCACGTCGATCTTCCCGCTGTCCAGGTTGGCCACCCGGTTCTTCGGATTGACCTCGACGAACTTCGGCTTGACCTTCAGCCGCTTGGCGACCTCCGTGACGAGGTCGATCTCGAAGCCTTCCGGCTCAGTTTCGCCCTGCCCGATCGACCCGAACGGCGGGGTGTCGAACTTGACTCCGAACACGATCTCCCCGCGTTTCCTGATCTTCTCCATCGAGTTGACCCCGGTCCCGCCCTTGGTCCCCGCCACCGGGGACAGCCCTGCCCTCGGGCGGTCACCGCAGGCGGTGAGCAGGAGCAACGCGAGCGCCAGGCACACGATCCCTTTCATCCGTACAGACACCTCTCTGTCAGATATGTGAGACCCGGCGCAGGAACTCCTGGGCCCTCTCGGTCGACGGGCTGGCGAAGAAGTCCTCGGGCGCGGCGCACTCCACGACCCGACCGCCGTCCATGAACACGACCCGGTCGGCCACCTTGCGCGCGAAACCCATCTCGTGCGTGACCACGACCATGGTCATCCCGCTGCCGGCCAGGTCGACCATGACCTCCAGGACCTCCTGGATCATCTCGGGGTCCAGGGCGCTGGTCGGCTCGTCGAACAGCATGATCGCGGGGTCCATGGCCAGCGCGCGGGCGATGGCCACCCGCTGCTGTTGCCCGCCGGATAGCTGCGTGGGCAGGCTGTCCGCCTTCTCCGGTATCCCCACCCGTTCCAGCAGTTCCATCGCCCGGCGGCGGGCCACGTCCTTGGAGACCTTCTTCACCCTGACGGGGGCGAGCATGATGTTCTGCGCCACCGTCATGTGCGGGTAGAGGTTGAAGTGCTGGAAGACGAAGCCCACTCCGCTCCGCAGCTCGTTCAGGTTCGTGGTCTTGTTGTGCGGATCGCGGCCGTTGACCACGATCGTGCCGCCGGAGACGTCCTCCAGGGCGTTGATGCAGCGCAGCAGCGTGCTCTTGCCCGATCCCGACGGGCCGAGCAGAACCACCACCTCGCCCTCGGCGACCGACAGGTCGATGCCGTTCAGCACCTCAAGGTCGCCGTACGACTTCTGTACGCCGGTGAACTCAATGATCGGCATCCGGCTCAGGCCCTCCGCGCGTGTCGTGTCCGGTAGGTCCGGGCATGCCCCAGGTGAGCAGCCGCTCGACGATGGGGGCGGTCTCCTCGGTGAGGAAACGGCCGGCCTCGTCCAGCAATCGATCCATATGGGCGCGCATCGCCTCCTCCGCCGCGTCCGCCCGGCCCGCGGCGATCGCGTCGGCGATCCGCTGGTGCTCGATCACCGTGACCTCGCCGGAACGGTGGGAGTCGAGCACGACGTCCAGGGCCGCTTCCAGGCGGTCGAGCGCCGGATCGAGGACGACGTCGAGCATGGCCTTCACGATCGGATTGCGGGTACACCTGGCCACCCGGCGATGGAAGGTCAGCGCGATGTCCCGCGGCACTCCCTGGTCGTCGGCGAAATGCCTGCCGTGCCGCTCGACCAGCCGGGTGAGCGCCTCCGCCGAGGAGCCGTTGTCCTCGCAGAGCGCCGCTTCCCTGGCCGCCTCGGGCTCGACTGTCCGCCGCGCACGCAGCAGGTTGATCAGCCCTTCAGAGGTACGTACCTGCGTGCCCTCCAGGAACCGGGTCGCGGTGGTGCGCCCGCGCAGCACGGCGGCGACATGCTGGCGGCCGGACGAGGTGAGCATCCGGCCTTTGGTCCCCGCGGCCACGGTGAGCCCGCGCCGGTCCAGCAGTCGCAGCCGCCGGGCGACCGTGGCCTCGCTGATGTCCAGGTCGGTGTCCACTTTCAGCGCCTGCAGCACCTGTCGCGCGCCCAGCGGTTCCGGCGCTCCCGCGAGCACCTCGAGGATGGCGTCAGCCGAGCGTTCCTCCACCTTCACCACACCACTCCCACCGGCGGACCACCAAGAGCCCTAATGTCCGTTACATACCGTTTTGTGCCTCTTTGCCGTGTTGGTACATCAGTCAAATCTGACGGACGTCCGTCATGGGTTACAGACATGGTGCGTTTCGATAAAGAACGCGTTACGGCAGGCGCCGAGTCGCCGGGTCGGACAGCGCCGAAGCACACCCGCTCCTGGCGTTGCGGCCGCCTTCCGGCCTTCCAAGCACCTGTACGACGACTCGGCTCAAGCCGGCAGAAGACGAGGTCTCCCGGGTAGCTATGGGCTTACGACGCCACCAAGACCCCGAGGGGGAGGCGTGATGGATCTGCAACTGCTGCCCTTGGCCATCACTATGATGGCGGGCCCTCAGATCATGTCGGCGATCATCCTCGTCACGCACAGGCAGGCGGTACGGATGTCACTGGCATACCTGGCGGGCGTCACGGTGGCCATGATCGTGGGCGTGGCGCTGACCCGTCGCATCGTCGCACTGCTCAGTGACAACATCTCGCTGGGCGACCCCGCCGACACCGGCTCGCTGGGCTCGGTCGTTCAACTCGTTCTGGTCGGCCTTCTGATGGTCCTGGCGGTCAGGAACTTCCGGACACGCGCGACGTCCGAAGCCCCCGCATGGCTCAGCACGCTCCTCGAAGCCGGACCCGGCCGAGCTTTCGTCGTCGGGCTGCTCCTGATCCTGCTGATGCCCACCGACATCGTGACCATGACCACCGTCAGCGTGCACCTCGAGCAGACCGGATCGCCACCTGCCGCAGCCATACCCTTCATGCTGGCCACGCTCATCTTGGCCGCTCTGCCGCTCCTGGGCTACCTGCTTTTCCGGCGCCGGGCGGAGACGGTCATGCCGAAGATCCGGGACTGGATGAACTCCCGCGGCTGGTTGATCAACATCGGCGCGTGCCTGCTGTTCATCGTCCTCATTCTGACGTGAAAGCCCCGGCGGGGGCGAGCACGCCACCCGGCCGGACCAGGCGGCGAGACGCACCGTTCACCTCGCCAAGACCTTGGCCTTGGCGTGCTCGTACTCCTCTGCGGTGAGTTCACCATGGTTCTTGAGATCGGCCAGACGAGTGAGTTCGTCGGCCTGGCCGGTCGTCCGTCCCAGGCGGCGTTCGACGGCTTCGTAGTAGCGGGACTCGCGTCCGGCCCTCACCGCGAGCTCTCTCTCGCCCATCCCCTTGCCGCGAGCGATCAGGTACACGAGGACGCCCAGCAACGGCAGCACGACGACGAAGATCGACCAGCCCGCCTTGCCCCAGCCACTCAGCCTGTCGTCGCGGAAGATGTCGATGATGATCTGGAAGAGCAGCATCAGCCACAGGACCCAGAGAAAGAACCACATCATCGTGAGGAAGATATTGAGCAACGGATAATCATCCATTGACCCTCGCCCCTTCCAGCTAGCCTTCCTGGCGTTTCTGGATCCGTCACCGGAGAGCCATGGAATCGTCAGTTATGCAGCCTCACCTATAGCCGCAGTCTACGAAACCCTCCCACTGCGGGCAAACCACCAATCAAGAAAACGCGCGAAACAGCACGAAATTTTAAGATGGATCACCTCGACTTTTCCCCGAAAGCCGCAGGAGATTACCGCGGTCGCATCAGGTCGAGGTCCTCGCCCCATGCGTCCAGCACCGCGCCGTGCCCGGCGCGCCGGGCCGCCGCCTCGACCTGGGCGAAGAGGCGCCGCTGCAGACGTACGTCGCCCGTTGCCGAGATGCGGTCGACGGCGTCCAGCAACATGCCGGTGTCCCAGCCCGGAAGTGGGTGCCGGGTGAGTTCCCATTCCAGGTACTTGTTGTAAGGGCGGGGCCGGCGGTCCATGGCGAAGAGCAACTCCAGCAGGAACCGGACGCTGTCGGCGGCGTCGAGGCGGGCGGCGAGCGCGTGTCCGTCGCGGTCGTTCTTGACGGAGCGGTAGAGCGAGTTGGCGTAGGCGTCGAGCCATTCGCCGCAGTCGCGGAACGCTTCGTCGGCGCCGAGCCGCGCCTTGGCAGCCAGGATCCGGGCGATGCCTCCGTCGAGGCGGTCGAGCACGATCCTGGCGCGGGCGAGGGCGTAGCGCTCGAAGCCGGGCATGCCGACCGTACGGAACTCGGCGAGGGAGACGATGACGAGGTCGAGTTCGGGGCTGCGGTGGCCCGCGAACCGGGTGAGATCCGTTGTGGCGCCATCGGCGAGGACGACGTACAGGTCGTGGTCGGAGTGTTCGGTGATCATGTCATCGTGGGCGCGGGAGCCCTTGAGGACGAGGCCGACCACGGCGGGGTCCGCTTCGGCGCGTTCGACGAACGCGTGGTAACCGAAGTGCTGGCGAGCGCGCATCGTGACCTCCGACAAGTAGGGAATGACCGCCGTCCCGTACGCATACTGACACCAAGTCCAGCAAGCTCCGGCCACAGTGCGGAGGAAACAGCGGCAATCCGCCTCCTCACAGAGAGTCATCCCTGTGGAAAATCCTTGGGCGTGCCATTGTTACCAGGCCCGCCCGAGCGCGCCGAGGCGGAATGCATCCACCTCGTGATCATCCGTCACGATTTCGGTCGTCACGAATCACCGGCCGTATGAAACTTTCACCGCACCCCATGGCCATAATGGGGACGCCCACCTTCCCCACCTGGTCACGCGCCGCTTTCCGGAAAATCAACTGATACGAAAGCACCCGGCCGACGAATACCGGACGCGCGTTTCAGGGAGACACGACCAATGGCGACGTCACGGGGAGAATTCATGGGCGACCTCTTCGGCATGCTCAAGAACCGGGTCGACGACAACGCGAGGAGAGTGGTGGACGCCTGCGTCGGCGAGCTCGCCGGTTTCCAGGCGATCGAGCCGAGAGCGCGGGCGTCGATGATGGAGTTCGCGGTCGTCGTACGGCAGCGGACGGCCGACCTGGCCGCCTCCGGCGAGCCGCTGCTGGAGAGTGACCTGGCCTTCATCGAGTCGGTCGGCGAGCAGCGCGGCATGCAGGGCGTGGCTCCGGGATGCCAGCGCGGCGCGCTCGCGCTGCACGCGGCCTTCACCATGCGGGAGATCTCCGAGGCGGCCGGCCCCGGCGACCTGACCGACACGATGCGCATGATCGACTGGCTGGCCCAGCAGGGCGCGGCGGCGCAGGCGGTCTACACCCGCGGCTACTTCCGGGGATATGAGCGCTTCCTGCCGACCGCATCGCGCGTCCACCTGCTGGCCACCATGGTGCTGCACGACGACCCCATGGCCGGCGGGCTGGCCGGCAGCCTCGGGGTGCCGGTGGCCGAGCACTACCTGGTCACGGTGGTCCGGGTGGCCACGGCGCCGCCGAAGGAGTGCCGGGAGGAGGTCGTGTGCACCCTGCTGCAGCGGCACCGCGTGCCGTTCGGGTGGCAGGAACCGGACGAGTTCGTGGCGCTCGTGCCGTACCACGGGACGCGGCCGGAGCACCGGGCGGCCGCGGAGAGGTCAGGACTGGCGCTGGCGCAGGCGGTCGCGGAGGGCGTGGGACGGCCGTGCTCCGTCGGCATCGCCCACGGACGCCGCCGCGCGCTCGTCCAGGCGGCCGCGCTGGCGCGGAAGGTCAGCCGGGTGGCGCCGATCGAGCGGGTGCCGCGCCGGTCGTACGGGGTGGCCGACGTGTTCGCGGAGCTCGGCGCGGTGGAGACGCCGCAGGTGGACCAGTGGTTACGGGAGACCGCGCAGCGGCTCGGCGACGGGCCGGAACTGGTGCCCACGCTGGACGCCTACTACCGCAACGACATGAACCGCCTGCGTACGGCCGAATCCCTGCACATCCACCCCCGCACCCTCGACTACCGGCTGCGGCGGGTGCGGGAACTGGTGGGGATCGAGCCGGGCTCCACGCACGGCGTACGGGTGCTGAGCACCACCGTCACGCGCATGCTGGCAGGCGCGTGGACCGAGCACGGCCTGGCCTGAGCGCGCCTTTTGACACCAGTGACAACCCTCCCCCGGCCGCCGCGGCGGAGATTTGCGGAAAGTGACGATGACCGGCGCTCACCGCTTGGCGAAAGTAGCACTGACAAGGCTCGGCCGGCCGCCAGGAAACCCAGCGAGAGGTTCGATCACATGACTGTACATGCGAGAAGAACGCTCATCGGCGTGCTGGCCGCGATCGCGGCGCTGTTGTTGTCTGTCGCGCTGCACACGGGTTCGGCCGCCGCGGCGCCCGAACGCGGGTTCACCGACCAGTCGACCGAGCTTTCCGACGCCCCGGGCGCCCGGGCCGGCAAGGACGGCGTGGTGTCCCCGGCCGCCACCTACTCGTGCTCCCGCAGCGTCCCCATCCCGGCGTACTACGTCGACATCGACTGCTCGGTGTTCAGCGGGGCGATCAGGGTCGTGGTGATCTGCTCCGACGGTTACCAGTTCGCCAGCCCGATCATCTTCGCCGGCTACCGGTTCACCGGGCGCGGCACGTGCGGGCCGCCGTGGACCGTACGGACCACGAACGTCGAGCAGGTGTTCTGACCGGGACATCCGTCGCCTGAGCCACCCGGGACCGCCGGGTGGCTCTTCCATGCCCCCCGTGACGGTCAGCCTTCCGGGTAGAAGAGGAACAACGTGCAGCCCGTCACCGTCTGCGGCACGTGCGAGGAGCCCGCGGGGGCGTGGATGAAGGAGCCGGCCGGGTAGTCCCCGGCCGCGCACGCGGGCCTGTCGGCGCGCACGCTCACCCGGCGGTTCGTCGACCAGCTCGGCACCAGCCCGGGGCAGTGGCTGCTCGCCCAGCGGATCGCCACCGCCCGGGGCCTGCTGGAGTCGTCCGGCCTCCCGTTGGACGCCGTCGCCCGCCGCGTCGGTCTCTCGTCGGCCACCAACCTCCGCAGGCCCCGTTGGCCGCGTTTCCGCTGCTGGTCGCGTTGTTGCTGTCCGTGGAGCCGTTCCCGTTCGCGAAGTTGCCGCCGTTGACGGGATCGTGCCCGCCGGCGCCTACCAGCCCGGCCAGTGGGGGTGATTACACCGGTCCGGCGTCGGCCGCGCCTGCCGCGAGCAGTCTGTCCGCCAGCTCGCGGCAGCGCCTGACGAGCTCCGGAGGCTCGAGCACCTCGAAGCCGTGCCCCAGCAGGAGCACGTGCATGAGCACGAGGTCGAGGTTGCCGCCGCCGCTGAGCACCTCGCACCGCCCGTCTCCGCGCGGTCGCACCACGGCCGCCGACGGCGGGACCTGCGCGCGCACCGTGCCGGCCGGGGCGTGCACGAGGAAGCGCGCCTGGTGCGGGTAGACCCGGCTCGCCACGCTCTCCTGCACGTACGCCGCCGCGTCGGGTGCCGCGCGCGGGCGGAAGCGCCAGGTCCTCGCCGTCACGCCGGCCATCCGGTCGACGCGGAAGCTGCGCCAGCCGTCGCGGTCGAGGTCGTAGGCGAGGAGGTACCAGCGCCGGTCGGAGGCGACGAGGCGGTAGGGCTCGACCCGCCGCCGTCGCACCTCGTCGCCTGACGGGTAGTCGAAGCCGGCCTCGACCTCGTCGCGGCAGGCTCGGGCCAGCGTCATGAGCACCTCGGGGTCGACCGGCGTGCGGCCCCCGCCGAACGACTCGACCGAGCCGGACAGGGCGCGGATCTCGTGCCGCAGCCGGGTGGGCAGCACCCGGTCGAGCTTGCTCAGCGCCCCCAGCGCGGCGTCGCCGGCGCCGGCCACCGCGCCGCCCGCGCCGGCCAGCAGCGAGACCGCGGTGGCGATGGCCTCCTGGTCGTCGAGAAGGAGCGGCGGCAGGTCCTGCCCGCGGCCGAGGCGGTAGCCGCCGCCGACGCCCTGGGTGGCGTGCACCGGGTAGCCGAGAGTGCGCAGCCGCTCGACGTCGCGGCGTACCGTGCGCGGCGTGACCCCCAGCCGCTCGGCGAGCTCGGGGCCGGTCCAGACCTGGCGCTGTTGCAGCAGCCCGAGCAGGGTGAGCACCCGCTCGGTCGTCCCACGCTCGTCACCGTTCACCACGTCCATGCCGTCAGCCTGCCAGATAGCGGACCGATGCTGTCCGCTAGGAGGGTGACGCTGACTCCATGGACGAACAAGCACCCGACTGGAACCGCACGCTGCGCGAGCAGGCGGAGTGGCACTGGAACCATCACCTCAGGCCCCGGTTCGACGGCCTCACCGACGACGAATACCTCTGGTCCCCCGTGCCGGACGCATGGAGCGTGCGGCCCCGCGGGACTTCGACGGCGCCCGTGCAGGCCGGCGCCGGAGATTTCACGATCGACTACGCCTTTCCCGAGCCGTCCCCCTCACCCTTCACCACGATCGCCTGGCGACTCGGCCACGTCATCGTCGGCGTGCTCGCCGTGCGCAACGCGGCGCACTTCGGCGCGCCGGCGGCGTCGTACGAGACCTGGGAGTACGCAGGCGACGCGGCCACCGCGCTCGACCAGCTCGAGACCCAGCTCGACGTCTGGCTGGCCGGGGTGCGGGGTCTCGGCGGGGACGGGCTGCTGGTGCCGGTCGGCGACAAGGAGCCCTACCCCGACGCGCCCATGGCCGACCTGGTGCTGCACATCCACCGCGAGCTGATCCACCATCTGTCCGAGGTCTGCCTGCTGCGCGATCTCTACCAGCACACGCGGAACGCCCCGAACGGAGCCGCCCGATGAGCCGCGAGATCCAGGTCACCTTCGACGCCCACGATCCGAAGGCGCTGTCGACCTTCTGGCGTGACGTGCTGGGTTATGTCCACCCCGGCCCGCCCGGGGCCGACCTGCCCGAGGGAGCCGATCCGCTGGCCGCGTGGGACGCCTTTCTCGAGCGCACCGGCGTGCCGGAGGAGCAGCGCAATATGGCGTCGGCCGTCGAGGATCCGGACGGCCGGGGGCCGCGGCTGTTCTTCCAGCAGGTTCCGGAGGGCAAAGTGGCCAAGAACCGCGTCCACCTCGACGTCCGCGCGGCCCCCGGGCTGGAGGGAGACGAGCGGATGGCGGCGCTGGAGGCCGAGTGCGACCGGCTCGTCGCGTTGGGCGCGACGCGCGTGCGCCGCCACGAACCCGACCTGCCGATGAGCGCCGGCTTCATCGTGATGGCCGACCCCGAGGGCAACGAGTTCTGTCTGGACTGACCCGCCCTCGCCGGAACGGGGGCGGCGCTTCAGGTGAAAAGGGTCAGGCCGAGCAGGCCCGCCAGGCGGCTCAGCTGCGGCTGAGCGTTGCAGATGACGGCTGAGCCGCCGGAGGCGAAGGACTGCAGGGCCCGGACGGCCGACACGTCGGCGAAGGAGACCCCGCTGAGGTCGATGATGAGGTGATCGTCGATGTAGCGGGCCTTGTTCAGCGTGCGCAGGACCTCTCCGCTGTTGCTGGAGTCGATCTCCCCGATGAGACGGACCGTGGAGGGCCCGGCGTTGACGGTGCAGGTGACCTGCAGGATGCGGTCCATGTACAACAGGTGCTCCGGCGTGGGCGGAGGCGCTGACAACACCATGTCGCCCTCGTCGGCGCACGAGGTGTCGACGATGGCGTGGTGGTCTCGGCGCACCTGCGGAGCCGCGTTCGTCGGGCGACGCGATCCAGAAGCCGGTCGCGGCTTGACGGTGTGCATCGTCGTGTGCGACATCGCATCCCCCCTGATCATCATGGGCTTTGAGCCTGGGCGAGCTGGACGCCTCAACGGTAAACTAGTAAGGACAATACCGGAATAGCTTTTCTGCATTCAAATTTCGTGCAACGAGATGCAGGCCAGCGTATGCTGCTGGTCAGCTCAACGCCGGGGAGGAGTCGCACAGGGATGGACAACGAGGGCGCACGTCGCGCAGCGTGGACGTTCCTGACCAACCATGCCCGGGTGCTCCTGGCGATCGCCGCCGACCCTCAGGTGCGGGTCCGTGACATCGCCGCATCCATCGGCATCACCGAGCGCGCGGCCCAGAGCATCGTCTCCGACCTGGAGGAATCCGGCTACATCCAGCGCAACAGGGTCGGCCGCCGCAACCACTACCAGATCTTGCCCGGCCTGAGCTTCCGACACCACACCGAGGCCGGCATGCCCGTGCAGGTGCTGATCGACATCTTCACACACCGCGATCTGCCCGATGGCAGCACCCCCGCGCGCAAGGAGCAGGGCCAGGCCTGTTAGCCGCTGGACACGGCCGACGCCGATCTGTCACCATTCATTCATGATCGTGAGAAAGGACGACGCCACCCGCATCCGGTGAGCGTCCACGCGCAGCGGGAAGCTGCCGCAATCCGCGAAGCATGGCTGGGCCGGGCGTTGTCGACGCGGCCCGCCGACCGTCCGGCCGCAGAGGCCGCCATCACGGGGCTCTACCGCCTGATCGGCCTGCCCCCACCCCGTTTCCACTGGGTCTCGTCGCCCGCCAAGGCCCTGGCCACCGCGCCGCCGGGGACCCGCGCCCGGGAGAGCATCGACCGCCTGGCCGAATGGCCCGTGCCCAGACGGCTGTCCACGCTGGCGAGCACGCTGCGCCACGAGCTCGACGCGCGGGCCAGACCGCGCCTGCAGCCGCTCGACCGGCTCATCCGCCGTACGACGTTCTTCCCGCTCCAGCGGTCCGTCACCAGCACCCTCGTCCCGGCGCTGAACGCGGCGCACGAGTCGCCGGTGCTCCGGCGCGGCTGGTACGACACGCTGTACGTCTCCTGGATCGCCGAGTACGACGCGCTGCGCCGTGCCGCCGGCGCGGTCTTCACCGGCGAGCAGCGGCGCCACCTCGGCCTGTGGACCGCCGCGACCACGTCGTGCGGCTGGTGGTGGCCCAGGGAGGACACGTGCGTGGTCTCCGAGCGTCCCGTCGCCCTGCACACCGAGGTGTGCGGCGAGAACGGCGAGGTCCGGCCGCACCGCGCGGACGGCCCGGCCGTGCGGTACGGGGACGGCTGGGACCTGCACGCCTGGCACGGCATGCCCGTGCCCGCCTGGGTGATCACGGATCCGAGCGTGCGGCGGATCGCGGACGAGCCGAACGTCGAGGTCAGGCGGTGCGCGATCGAGCACATGGGCTGGGCCGCGTACGTCGACCGGGCCGGGCTACGGCTCGTCGCCACCGCGCCCGACCCTGGCAATCCCGGCTGCGAGCTGCGGCTCTACGACATGCGAGGGGGAACGAGGGTGCTCCTCGCCGTCAACGGATCCGTCGAACGCGACGGCCACCGGCGCCGCTACGGGCTCACCGTGCCGGCCTTCGACGACCCGATCGCCGCCGCCGGCTGGACCTACGGGCTGTCCGCCGAGCACTACTCCCTGCTCCAGCGCAGAACCTGAGGTGATGACCATGAACGTGACTCTTGCTTCCCTGACCCGGCGGACCGGGCTCACCGTGCTCGACCACCTCGAGCAGTCGGTCCGCATCCCCGTCGTCGACGGCCTCCAGGCCCAGGGCGACCTCATCGTCATCCCGCTCGCGATGGTCGCCGGCTCGGTCAGGGCCCGGCACGACGCCGAGTGGGAACCCGTGCCGTCGGCGGGCGTCGAACTGCTGCGCGGCGAGGCCGGCGGCAACCCGCACACGCTCGTCGCCGACCCCGGAACGTGCCTGTGGACGAACGAGGTGCTGGACTCCGACCGGCTGGCGATCGGCATGTTCCAGGCGCACGCCACCGTCTACCTGCTGCACCCCGAGCACGGAGGCACGGGGTGCGCGCCAGGCACGTACGTGGTGCGGCGGCAGCGCGAGCGCGAGGGCCCCAGGATGCGCCTCGTCGCCGACTGACTCCGCTCTCAGGCGCGCAGCCCGTGGACCTCCGCGAGGAGCTCGGCCGAGCGCATCCAGGCCTTCCTGTCGACCGCGGAGAACGCGACGATCAGCTCGTCGGCCTGGGCGTGCCCGGCGAAGCGGGTGACGTACGCCTCGACCTCGGCCGGGTTGCCGACGGCGGAGTATTTGGCCATCTGCACGATCTGCTGCCCGGCCGGCGACTCCAGGATCATGTCGGCCTCCTCCTGCGTGAACGTGCGCCCCCGGCCGAGGAACCGGGTCACCCTGAGCCGCTTGGAGGCCAGGAACTGCTCCTCGGCCTCCTCCGTCGTCTCGGCGGCGATCACGTTGAGCGCCGCGATGACGTGCGGCCGGTCGAGCTGCGCGGACGGCTTGAAGTCGCGCCGGTAGACGGCCACGGCCTCCTCCAGCGCGTTGGGCGCGAAGTGCGAGGCGAACGCGTACGGCAGGCCGAGCGCCGCCGCGAGCTGGGCGCCGAACAGCGAGGAGCCGAGGATGTAGAGCGGCACGTCGGTGCCCTTGCCGGGCGTGGCCTCGACGCCGGGGATGCGGGACTCGCCCGTCAGGTAGCCCTGGAGTTCGAGCACGTCCTGCGGGAACGAGTCGGCCGAGGCGGGGCTGCGGCGCAGGGCCCGGAAGGTCTGCTGGTCGCTGCCCGGCGCCCGCCCGAGGCCGAGGTCGATGCGCCCGGGGTGGAGGGTCTCCAGGGTGCCGTACTGCTCGGCGATGGTCAGCGGCGCGTGGTTGGGGAGCATGACGCCGCCGGCGCCGAGGCGGATGGTGCTGGTGTGCGCGGCGACGTGGGCGATCAGCACGCTGGTCGCGGAGGAGGCGATGCTCGGCATGTTGTGGTGCTCGGCGTACCAGATGCGCTGGTAGCCGAGCTCTTCCGCGCGCTGGGCGAGCGCCACGCTCGCGGTGAAGCTGTCGCGCGCCGTCTCGCCCTCGCCGATGTGCGCAAGATCAAGAATGGACAGCGGCAGAGCCATGGGTACGCGCCTTTCGAGGAGTGCGGATGGCTCTGTGCAACATCGTGCGGGGCGCGGATATTTCGCCGGGCCCGGTCGGGCCCGGCGAATGATCAGGAGGCGGTGCAGGTGAGGGTGGACGGTGTGCCGTTCTGGCCGCTGTGAGAGGCGAGGAAGCCGAACGTGGTGCTGCCGCCCGCCGCCACGGCACCGTTCCAGCCGAGGTTGGTGACGGAGACGGAGCCGCCGCCGCCGCCGGACAGGGTGCCGTTCCAGAGCTGCGAGATCGTCTGCCCGTTGGGGAACGTCCAGCCGACCTGCCAGCCGCCGATCGGCGACGAGCCCGTGTTCGTGACGGTGACCTCGCCCTGGAAGCCGCCCTGCCACTCGCTCGTCACCTTGTACGTCGCCGTGCACCCGCCGGGGCCTGCCGTGGGCGTCACGGTGGGCGTCACGGTCGGCGTGACCGTGGGGCTGACCGTGGGCGAGGGCGCGGCCATGGCCAGGTCGTACGCCCGCTGCGGCACGAACTGCCCGGCGGTCGCGATGCACCCGTCGGCCTCGCCGGGCGGCTTGACCCACAGGAAGGCGGCGATCGCCGCGTCACCCGTGTCCGTGGTGCTCCAGATGCCCGTCGCGCGTCCGGGCGGGTCGCACCACTCGCTGCCGGAGGGGCCGTTGCCGTTGCGGCTGGTGTCGATGACCGCCTTCAGTCCGGACACGCCGGTCGCCGCGATCACGTTCTTCGCGTACGACACCAGGCCGGGTGTGGAGCGGTAGTTGGAGGTGTTGACCGCGATGCCGTCGGCGCTGCCGGCCACGTCGGCGCCGTTCAGCCTGGTCGCGGCCTCCGAGGCGGACAGCCAGGCGTCGTGCCCGATGTCGAAGTAGACCCTGGCCTGCGACGACGCGGCCTTGAACTTCTTGCCCGCGTACGCCATGGAGGCCTGGACCTGGGCCTGCTCGGAGGAGTTCATGCAGTTGGACATGATCGCCAGCGCGTCGGGCTCCAGCACGATGGTCGCCGGCCGGCCGCCGAGCCCGGCGGCGATCTGGTCGATCCAGCCCCGGTAGGCGGAGTGGTCGGGGGCGCCGCCCGCGCTGGGGCCGCCGCAGTCGCGGTTCGGCATGGCGTATACGACCATGATGGGGTTCTTGCCCGCCGCCGCTGCCGCGCCGACGTACGCGTCGACCTGGCCGCGCACGGTCGAGGGGTTGTACGTGGCGAACCACCTGCCCTGCGGCACGGCGGCGATCCGGTCCCTGATCACGGGGGTACGGCTGTCGCCCGGGTTCTCGGCCACCCATTCGGCGGCGTTCGTCTGGGGATCCACGTAGAAAGCGGAGTCGGCGGCCCTGGCTGTGGACGAGGAGAGGACGACCGCCCCCGCGGCGACCGTGGCGGCCGCGGCGAGGAGCACCCCCAACAGGGGCTTCCTGCGAGACATGGGTTTTACTCCGTCCGTCATGTGGGAGCGCTCCCACCGGCACCCCGGATGGTAGGGAGCCGTCACCGCCCGCACCAAGACATCGGATCGATCACCACGCCATCACCCCAGGTCAGAGCCGCCACGGGAGCTGAAACTTTCAGCCGGCCAAGCACGCCTCGAAGACCGCGGTGAGGCGGTCGACGTCGGCCCGCGTGGGTTCCCGCGGGCCGAGGCGGCGGCGGGTGGCGCCGATGCCGAGGAAGACCGCGGTGGCCATGCGGGCCCTGACCTGCGCGTCGGGGCCGTCGAGTCGCTCGGCGATGGGATCGAGCACGGCGGTGACGAGGCGCTCACGGGCCACGGCCCGTACCTCGGGGTGGGCCGCGGAACGTTCGAGCGCCCGCAGGATCGGGCTGTCCGGCGGTCGCCGCATGCGCTCGGCGGCGTATTCGGCCAGCTTGCGCGGCAAAGCCTCCGCGTCACCCTCGAACAACGTGTTGAGCGTCGGCTCGCCCTGCAGGACAGCGTGGAAGAGCCCGGCCTTGGAGCCGAAATAGCGGCCCACCAGGGCGACGTTGGCCTCGGCCGCCGCGGCGATCATGCGGACGGTCACCGTCTCGTAGCCCTGCTCGCCGAACAAGGTGCGGGCCGCCTGCAGGATGCGCTCGCGCGTGGCCTCCCGGTCGCGCGGCCTGGCTCCCGCCTCCGTTGCCTGGCCGTCCATCAGAGTCTCCCGAGGGTTCGTGGTGCTGTCGTGCGACGACGTGCCCGCCGGACCGCTGCCCGCCGCCGGCGCGGTCGCGGGGATCGACATGGGCGTGGCGTCGCTCGTCACGACCAGCGACGGACAGCATCTGAGCAACCCCCGTCACCTGGCCGCCTCCGCCGGCCGGCTGGCCGCCGCTCAGCGGGCTCTGGCCCGGAAGAGGCGGGGTTCCAAGCGGCGGCGCAAGGCGGTGGCCCGCGTGGCCGCGCTGCACGCCAAGGTACGCAGGCAACGTCTGGACGGCGCGCACAAGGCCGCGCTCGCCCTGGTCCGCATCTATGACGTGATCGTGCACGAGGACCTGCGGATCGCGAACATGACCCGCTCGGCGTCCGGCAGGATCGAAGCTCCCGGCCGGAATGTCGCCGCCAAGTCCGGCTTGAACCGGTCGATCCTGGACGCGGGCTGGGGGGTGTTCCTGACGATCCTCGCGCACAAGGCTGAAAGCGCCGGTCGCACGCTGATCGCGGTGAACCCCGCCGGCACCTCCCGCACCTGCGCCCGCTGCGGGCACAGCGCGAAGGAGAACCGCGTCACCCAGGCCGACTTCGCCTGTACGGCGTGCGGGCATGCCGCGCACGCCGACGTGAATGCGGCGGTCAACATCGTGAGGGCAGGGCTTGCCCTTCGCCAGGCTGCGGAAGCGGCTTAGCGAGAAGCCGCTCCCTTCAGGGAGCGGAGGAGTCACACCAGAACTCTAGTCGGCGGCGGCGCGCGACCCGCCGACCCACTTGCCGCACGGCTAGTAAACGAACGTATACTCCACTGGGTCACGACTTTTTCAGGGGGGATGTGGTGTCTTGGTAGCCCAGGCACATACCGCGACCCCCACGAAGCGGCAGTACACCCACCGCGAAATCCTCGAGATCATGTCCGGGCTGATGCTCGCGATGCTCACGTCGATGATCTCGACTTCCGTGGTGGGCACCGCGCTGCCGACGATCGTGGGGGAACTCGGCGGTCAGGATCAGTACTCGTGGGTCGCGAGCGCGACCATGCTGACGATGACGGTCTCCACACCGTTGTGGGGCAAACTGTCCGACCTGTTCGGGCGCAAGCTGCTCTTCCAGACCGCCCTGGGGTTGTTCGTGGCCGCGTCGGTCCTCGCCGGAATGTCGCAGGACATGGGGCAGCTCATCGCGGCGCGGGCCGTACAGGGGCTGGGCGTCGGCGGCCTGTCGGCGCTGTCCCAGGTGATCCTCGGTGACATCGTCTCGCCCCGAGAGCGCGGCCGCTACTCCGGCTACATGGGAGCGGTCTTCGGGATCTCCACGGTCGCGGGCCCGCTGCTCGGCGGGTTCATCGTGGACGCCGACTGGCTGGGCTGGCGCTGGTGCTTCTACGTCGTCGTGCCGTTCGCCATCGTGTCCTTCCTGGTGATCCAGAAGGTGCTGAAACTTCCGGTCGTCAAGCGGGAGACCTCGGTCGACATCTGGGGCGCGACGACCATCACCGCCGGCGCGAGCGCGCTCATGCTGCTGCTGACGCTCGGCGGCAACGAGTTCGAGTGGAACTCTGCGTGGACGTACTTCCTCGCCGCGATCGCCCTGCTCATGCTGGCGCTCGCCGTGTTGTCCGAGCGGACCGCGCGCGACCCGATCCTTCCGCCGCGGTTGTTCCGCAACCGTACGTTCGTGCTCACCAGCCTCGCCTCGCTGTTCGTCGGCGTGGCGATGTTCGGCGCCATGATCTACCTGCCGCAGTACCTGCAGATCGTCAAGGGCCTCAGCCCGACGGACTCGGGTCTGATGACGCTGCCCATGGTGGCGGCGCTGTTCGTGTCCGGCGTGATCTCCGGGAAGATCGTCACCCAGACCGGCCGGTGGAAGCTGTTCCCGGTCGCGGGCCTGCTGGTGGTGGCCGCCGGGCTGCTCCTGCTGTCCAGGCTGCACGTCGACTCCAGCGAGTGGCTCATCGGGTTCGACGTCGCGGTGCTGGGCACCGGGCTCGGCATGTCCATGCAGATGCTCATCCTGGCCGCCCAGAACGGCTCCGAGCCGCGTGACATGGCCTCCACCACGTCGGGTGTGTCGTTCTTCCGCTCGCTGGGCGGCGCCGTCGGCGTGGCCGCGTTCGGCGCGATCCTGACCAACCGGCTCAAGGACGAGATGGCCGAGATGCTCAGGGCCGCGAACATCGCGCTGCCCGGCGGCTCCGATGTCAAGCTCGGCAGCCCCGACGCCATCCAGCGGCTGCCCGAGCCGATCAAGCACATCGTGCTGGAGTCGTTCACGCGCGGCCTGGAGACCGTGTTCATGGTGGGCGTGCCCATCGCCCTGCTCGGGTTCGTGGCCACGATCTTCCTCAAGGAGCTGCCGCTGCGCGGGTCGACCATGGCGGCGGCGCCCGAGCCCAAGCCGCTCAGCAAGGACGACCTGGTGCTGGCCGGGCTGCTGCTGGAGCTCGTGGCCCAGCGCATCGAGCGGACGAACGGCCAGCGTTCCGCGCTGCTCGCCGCGGTCGCGAGGATGGCGCCGCCGGACGGCCGCTCCGAGCGGGAACGGGCCAGGTCGGTCGCCCAGGACGTGTTGCGGCCCACCTCGCGCGCCCTGATCGCGCAGGCCGCGCCACCGGAGAAAGACCTTGTCACGAGAGGAATCTCGCAATGATTCGCACGTTTGTCGGCGCCGTCACGGCCGCCCTGGCCACCCTGGCCGGGTTGTGGCTGATGATCGCGCCTTTCGCCCTCGGCACCCAGCCGGAGGCCGGCGACTGGACGGACGCCACCCGCTCCGAGTTCTTCACCGGCCTCGGCGTGGCCGTCGTGGGCCTGGCGGGCGCGATCGCGTTCGCGCTGGCCATCCACGCGGACCTGGTGGCCCGCGGCCTGGTGGAGGTCAGGCAGCGCGCCCCCGAGCCGGCGCCCGAGCCGGTGCCGGCCCCCGCGCCGCAGGCGTCGTCCGCGGAACTGGCCACCCTGCTCGCCCCGCTCGTCGAGGCGCTGCGTGAGGACCTGAACAACACCCCTCGCCCGAACGGCAAGGGCTCCCTGATGGGAGTGGAGGAGAACCGGTGAAGGCCAAGGTGGGCGTATCCGCCCTCGTCCTGTTGTTCCTCGGCGGCCTGTGGCTCGTCGCGGCCCCGTTCGTCGTCGGCTACCAGCCCCGCGGCGCGGCCTACGCGGACGCGACCGTCAACGACCTGTGGCTCGGCGGCTCGATCGCCGCGCTCGCGTTCGTGTCCCTCGTGTTCTACGTGGCCGACGCCCTGCGCGAGCTCACCCGCCGCGGCAGGCACGCCGACACCTGACGAGAGACCAGCCGTGTTCGGCGGTGGCACGGACCACCCTCACGGGGAGCCGTGGGAAGGCCGGCGCCTACCGTGGCCGACGCCATCGTGGTGGGCCGCTCGCGCTCCCGCCTGGGCGGCTCGGTGGCGGCCAAGCTGGCCAAACGGGCTCGCCGTACGGTGCTGATCGTCCCCTGACCTGCTCCGACGTCGCATATGGTGGCCAGATGAAACGTACTGCCGCCATGGCGTTCGTGGTGCTCGCGTCCGTTTCGTGCGGGGCTCAGGAGCAGGGCGCCTCGCCCGCGACCTCCGTTCCCGTCCCTCCCGCGTCCGATCCGGCACACGAGACGTCCAGGCCCGTGGCCGTCACGCCCACGCCGGCAGACCCGCCGCCGTTCAGCGCCAAGGTCTCGCGGGTCACCCGCGACCGCCTGCCGTACTCCTGGAAGGCCGGCTGCCCGGTCTCCTACCGCGACCTGCGGCTGGTCACGCTGACGTACTGGGGGTTCGACGACAAGCCGCACACCGGGGAGCTGGTGGTGCGCAAGACGGTCACCGACGACATCGTGACGGTCTTCGAGAAGCTGTACGACCAGCGCTGGCCGATCAGGAAGATGAAGCTGGTCGACGCGTACAAGGCGGACGACTACGACTCGATCGACGCCGACAACACCTCCGCCTTCAACTGCCGCCGGGCCACCGGATCGAGCAATTGGTCCAATCACGCCTACGGGGAAGCAATAGACATCAATCCCCGCGAGAACCCATATGTCACCGCCAGTGGCAACACCGCACACCAGAATGCGAAAAAGTTCACTAAGCGCCCAACTAAGGGTAAAGGTGTGATAAATCCTGGTGACAAGGTCGTCAAGGCGTTCGCCCGGGTCGGCTGGGAGTGGGGCGGCTACTGGTCGGGCACCAAGGACTACCAGCATTTCTCCAAGGGCGGAGGCTGAGCATCACGCCATGACGGCCAGAGACGGCGACGGCTGGACCGAATGCGCCCTGGGGCACCGCCACTGGGGCATCCACGGCGCGTCGGGGCTTCTCGTCGTCCACCATGACGACCGCGGCGTCCCGCACGTGCTCATGCAGAAACGCGCCGTGTGGAGCCACCACGGCGGCACGTGGGGCCTGCCGGGCGGAGCCCGCGACAGCCACGAGGACGCCGTCACCAGCGCGCTGCGCGAGGCCCGCGAGGAAGCAGCGCTCGCCGGCGACGCGCTCCGCGTGCAGGGCGTCTACCTCGACGACCACGGCGGGTGGGCGTTCGAGACGGTGATCGCCGAGTCGGCCGAGCTGCTGGCCGCGGCGCCCGCCAACGCCGAGAGCGACGAACTGCGCTGGCTGCCGCTGCCCGAGGTCACCGGCAGGAACCTCCATCCGGGCTTCGCCGCGACCTGGGGCGAGGTGCAGGCGGCGATCAAACCCGAGATCATCGTGCTCGACGTGGCCAACGTCGTCGGCGCGCGGGCCGAGCACGGCTGGTGGAACGACCGGCTCGGCGCCGCGACCCGCCTGCTCCAGGACGTCTCACGGCACCGGCTGGCGCATCCGGTGCTGGCCCAGTGGTTCCCCAGGATGGTGGCGGTCGTCGAGGGCGCGGCGCGGAACGCGCCGGACGTGCCGGGCATCCAGGTGGTCGCGGCCACCGGCAGCGGCGACGACGCGATCGTCGACGTCGTGCGCAGGGCCAGGCCGTGGCAGCGCATGGTCGTCGTCACCGCCGACCGAGGGCTGAAGGAGCGGGTCGGCGCGCTGGGCGCCGAGACCATGGGCCCGAAGTGGCTGCTGGCCCAGCTCGGCACGTAGGCCCCGCCAGGGGCCCGGGCGAAGCGGGTCAGCGGTCGGTGGACGCGACCCTGTGGACAGCGGCCCCGAGGCGCGTCAGCCGTCGGCGGACGTCGATCATCAAGGAGTACGTCGAGAGCCAGAAGCGGCCAGGCTGAGCCACCCGCAGAGACCGACTGTCAGAGCACCGCTCGGGCCTGGGAGCCCTCCCGCGCTGTCGTTTCCTCCCGGGCGCAAACGCCCGGGGTTCCACGCCAGATCACGCTGAACGTACACCCCTGCCACCACAGCCGCTATCGTGGGTTCCGCACAGGAGGGTTCGCATAGTGGACGAGTGCAGCCGCCTTGAAAGCGGCCAGGTCAGCGATGGCCTCGTGGGTTCGAATCCCACACCCTCCGCCAGGTGATGTCCCAGGCCCCCGGACCCACACAGGCCCGGGGTCTCCCGCCGGTTCACAACGTGATCGCCTCCGGCCCCAGCAGCGCCTTCACGTCGGCGGCGAAGCTGGGCTCCGCGTTGACGGGGAAGTCCGGCACCGCGAGCACCATGGTCTTCCCGGCCGGGCGCTTCAGGTTGATGTGCAGCGGCACCTTGCCCTCGTGCAGCTTCAGCACCTGCCGGAGCTCCTCCAGCAACTGCGGGGTGACGCGTTCCTCCCTGAGCAGGAGGGTGATCGGGGCGCCGTCACTGTTGACGCCGGACACGTCGACCAGGGTGAGATCCGTCGCGAAGATGCTGATGGCGCCGTCCCGGTTGTTGATCTGGCCGCGGACGGCCACCACGCTGTCCTCACGCAGCGAGTCGGCGTACAACACGTAGCTCTTGGGGAAGAACAGGCACTCGACGGCGGCGTCCATGTCCTCGACCGTGGCGATCGCCCAGAGGTTGCCGGCCTTGTTGACCCTCTTGTCCACCTTGGTGACGAGGCCGCACACGCTGACGTCGCCGCGGTCGTCGCGGCCGGATTCGAGCAGGTCGGCGATCGTGGTGTCGCGGTTCCTGGCCAGGAGCCGTTCCGTGCCGGCCAGGGGGTGATCGGAGACGTACAGGCCGAGCATCTCCCGCTCGAAGTCGAGCTTCGTCTTCTTGTCCCACTCCGTGTCGGGGACCGTGACGGTGAAGGCGTCGTCGGCGCCCGCGTCGGCCAGCCCGCCGAACAGCGAGTCCTGGCCGTGCGCTTCCTGCTTCTTGATGCCGCTGACCTGGTCGACGGCCTGTTCGTGAACCATGAGCAGGCCCTTGCGCGGGTGGTCGAGCGAGTCGAACGCCCCTGCCTTGATCAACGATTCGATGACCCGCTTGTTGCAGGCGGCCAGCGGGATCTTGCCGAGAAAGTCGTTGAAGTCCCGGTAGAGGCCCTTCTCCTTGCGGGCCTTGACGATCGCTTCGACGACGTTCTCACCGACGTTGCGGACCGCGCCCATGCCGAACCGCACCTGGGTGTCGCCGACCGCGACGAAGTCGAGCTGGCTGTCGTTGACGTCCGGAGGCAGGACCTGGATGCCCATCTTGCGGCACTCGGCGAGGTAGACGGCCGCCTTGTCCTTGTCGTCTCCCACGGAGGTCAGCAGGGCGGCCATGTACTCGGCGGGGTAGTTGGCCTTCAGGTACGCGGTCCAGTAGGCGACCAGGCCGTATCCGGCGGTGTGGGACTTGTTGAAGGCGTAGCCGGAGAACGGCAGCATGACGTCCCACAGGGCCTGGATGGCGTCGTCGCTGTAGCCGTTGCCGCGCATGCCCTTCTGGAAGTTGGCGAACTCCGCGTCCAGGATCTCTTTCTTCTTCTTGCCCATGGCGCGGCGCAGCAGGTCGGCGCCGCCCAGGGTGTAACCGGCCAGCTCGCGTGCGACGGCCATGATCTGCTCCTGGTAGACGAGCAGGTGGAACGTCGGGCCGAGGATCGGCTCCAGAGCCTCCTTCAGCTCCGGGTGGATGGGCTCGATGTCCTGCCGGGCGTTCTTTCTGTGCGCGTAGTTGGTGTGCGCGTTGGCCGCCATCGGGCCCGGCCGGTACAGGGCGAGTACGGCGGCGATGTCCTCGAACCGGGTCGGCTCCATGAGTTTCAGGAGCTGGCGCATCGGCCCGCCGTCGAGCTGGAACACGCCCAGCGTGTCCCCGCGCGCCATGAGCTGGTACGTCTTCGCGTCGTCGAGCGGGATCGTCAGGGTGTCGAGCGTGATGCCCCGGTTCTGCTCGATGATCTTGATGGCGTGGTCGATGATGCCCAGGTTGCGTAGCCCCAGGAAGTCCATCTTGACCAGGCCCATGTCTTCACACGACGGGTAGTCGAACCCGGTGATGATCACACCGTCTTTGTCCCGCCGGTGCAGGGGGATCAGGTCCATCAGCGGCGCCGAGGACAGGATGACCGCGGCCGCGTGCACACCGGTGCCGCGGATCAGACCCTCGATGCCGCGGCCGGTGTCGATCACCTTCTTCACGTCCGGGTCGCTCTCGTACAGCGCGCGGATCTCGCCGCCCTCGTTGTAGCGCGGGTGGTCCTCGTTGAACATGTCGGCCAGGGGGACGCCCTTGCCCATGACGTCCGGCGGCATCGCCTTGGTGATCTTGTCGCCGACGGCGAACGGATAGCCGAGGATGCGCGACGCGTCCTTGACGGCGGCCTTGGCCTTGATCGTGCCGAACGTGTTGACCTGCGCGGTCATCGCGCTGCCGTACTTGTCGGTGACGTAGTTGACCATCCGGTCCCGGTGGCGGTCGTCGAAGTCGAGGTCGACGTCCGGCGGGTTGATCCGCTCCGGGTTCAGGAACCGCTCGAACAGCAGGCCGTGCTCCAGCGGGTCGAGCTCCGTGATCCGCGTGGCGTAGGCGACGATCGATCCGGTGGCGCTGCCACGACCGGGACCGACCGGGATGCCGTTATCCCGCGCGTAGCGGCAGATGTCGGCCACCACGAGGAAGTAGGAGGAGAAGCCCATCGGCCCGATGACCTTCATCTCCGTCTCGTACCGCTCCATCACCTCGGCGGGGACCGGGGCGCCGTACCGCATCTCCAGGCCGCGCTCCACCTCCTGGCGAAGCCACGACTCCTGCGTCTCGCCCTCGGGCACGTCGGGGTAGTCGGGCATCCGGTCCACCTGGGCGAACACGTCGCTGTAGTCGCCGACCATCTCGGCGACGAGCAGCGTGTTGTCGCACGCCTCCGGAAGCTCGGAGAACAGCGCGTACATCTCGTCGGCGGGCTTGAGGTAGTAGCCCGAGCCGTTGAACCGGAACCGGTTGGGGTCGTCCTTGTTCTTGCCGACGCCGACGCACAGGAGGCTGTCGTGGGCGTCGGCCTGGTCCTCGGTGACGTAGTGGGAGTCGTTGGTGACCAGCAGCGGGATGTCGAGCTGCCTGGCCAGCCGCAGCAGGTCGGCCCGCACCTCCCGCTCGATGTCGATGCCGTGGTCCATCAACTCCAGGAAGTAGTTCTCCTTGCCGAAGATCTCCTGGTATTCGCCGGCGACCTTGACGGCCTCGTCGTACTGGCCGAGCCGCAGACGCGTCTGCACCGCGCCGGACGGGCAGCCGGTGGTGGCGATGATCCCGGCCGCGTGCTGCGAGACCAGCTCCTGGTCCATGCGGGGCTTGCCGTAGTAGCCCTCGACCGAGGCCAGCGACGACAACCGGAACAGGTTACGCAGCCCGTCCGCGTCCTTCGCCCACATGGTCATGTGGGTGAACCGGCCGCCGCCGGAGACGTCCTTGCCGCCCTCGCCGTCCGCGACACCGGTCTCCGCGCGAGAACCCCAGAAGACCGGTTTCTTGAAGAACCGGGATCCGGGCGCCACGTACGCTTCGATCCCGATGATCGGCTTGACCGGGCTGTCCTTCGCCACCTTCTGGAACTCGTACGCACCGAACATGTTGCCGTGGTCCGACATGGCGATGGCCGGCATGTCGAGCCGCGCTGCCTCTTTGAACAGCGGTTTGATCTTGGCCGCACCGTCCAGCATGCTGTATTCGGTATGCACGTGCAGGTGCACGAACGACTTGCTCACCCGTCCCCCGATCCCACTTCGCCCGACCTGTCGCCTGAGCCTATTGCGTCTCACGGGACGGATGACGCCTGCCGCTAGGCAGGCGCCCGGGGCATCACTCGGGGACGCCCGCGAAGCCGTCGCCCACGCTGGCGGCCAGCTGCAGGTAGGCGTCCCTGGTGGGCTCCTGGAGCCGGTCCAGGTCGATCTCCGCGCCCTCCTCCAGGTGCGGGTCGTACGGCACCCGGATCACCGCTCGGCACCTGGCGGCGAAATGGGCCTCCAGCTTCTTGATGTCGACCGCCGACTTCGAGCGCGGCCTGACGCTGCACAGCACCACGGTCGCGTTCTTCACCAGATCGCCGTAATGGTGCGCCTCCAGCCAGTCGAGCGTCGCCGACGCCGCCCTGGCGCCGTCCACGGACGGGGAGCTGACCAGCACGATCTGGTCGGCGAGCCCGAGCACGCCGCCCATGGCGGAGTGGAGCAGGCCGGTGCCGCAGTCGGTGATGCAGATGGAGTAGAAGTTCTCCAGCACCTGGGAGACGTCCTGGTAGTCGTCGCCGCTGAACGCCTCGGAGACCGACGGGTCACGGTCGGAGGCGAGCACCTCCAGCCGCGACGGCGCCTGCGAGGTGAACGCCCTGATGTCGACGTAGCGCTTGACCTGGTCGCGCTCGTTGAGCAGGTCACGCACGGTCGCCGAGGTCTCCAGGACGAGCTTGTCGGAGAGCGTGCCCCTGTCGGGGTTGGCGTCCACGGCGATGACGCGGTCGCCGCGGATCTGGGCGAGGGTGGCGCCCAGGCCGACCGTGGTCGTGGTCTTGCCCACTCCGCCCTTGAGGCTCAGCACGGCCACGCGGTGGTGCCCGGCGGTCACCGGAGTGCGGGCCCTGGTGACGAGCTCGCGGCGGCGGCGCACCTCTGGGGGTTCGCCCGGCTTGATCCAGCCTCCCGACGCCTTGTAGACCACGCGGCGCCACCCCTTGGAAGGAGCGTTACGCCGTCCGCGGAGCAGGGACTCCGGGTCGAGGCTCTCGGCCGTCGGCCTCCCGGTGACCGGGGGTCTGGGCGGGGCGCTGAAGACGGGCGCCGGGGCGGGGCGGCGACGCGGCGGCGCCGGCGGGATGTCCCGGTCCGCGGGGCGCCAGTCGGGCTGGTCGGCCCAGGGCGAACCCTCCTGCTCGGCGGGACGCTCCCGCCGCTGATCGTCGTGGGGCGGGCGGTCCTGGCGCTGGGAGCGCTCCAGCCGCAGGGGACGGTCCTGGTGCCGAGGACGGTCCTCCTGGACCGGCTCGGCCCACGGAGAGCGCTCATCGGGCTGCGGACGCTCCTCTGGCTGCTGCTCGGGCTCGGCCCGCTGCTCGGAGCCGGTCCACTGCGGCCCGGAGTCGGCCCGCTGCTCGGGACCGGTCCACTGCGGCCCGGAGTCGGCCCGCGGCTCGGGACCGGTCCACTGCGGCCCGGAGTCGGCCCACCGCGGGCTCTCGTTCCGCGGCAGGGTCTCGTCGGAACCGGTCCACCGCGGGGCCTCGTTCCCTGGAAGGGTCTGCTCGGATCCGGAGGACCACTGCGGAGGCTCGCTCTTGGGGAGCGTGCTCTCCCAGGCGGGCTTCTCCTCGTCGGCCGGCTTCTCCTCCGCCTGCTTCTCCGCGCGTGAGGTCTCCTCCGCGCGTGAGGTCTCCTCTGCCGCGGCCGGCTGCCGGGCCGTCAGCGGATCCTCCACAGCCGATCCCTCGGCCGGCTGGGTGGACGGCGCCGGGGACGGGGATGACGCGGACGGCTCAGCGGGCGGCGGCCACTCGGATGGCGTGGGCCACGGATCGTCCGCCGGCTCCGCCGTCTTGTCCTTGCCGGCCGTCTCCGGCGGCGCGAACGACAGCGTGAAGGTCTCGGTGTCGTCGGGGCGCGGCAGCGGCTTCAGCGGGGTGTTGAAGGGGTCGTCCGCGGGCGGCGCGGGCGGCTCCTCCTTCTTGGCGACTCCGGCTTCACCGAGCCACTCCCCGGCCTCGCTCTCCCCTTCGGGTACGTTCTCGGCCGCTGCCGTGCCGTACACGGAGTCGACGGCCGCGCGGAACAGCGGCGGGGTCGGCGTCTCGTGCTGCTGGGGCACCAGCGACCACGGGTCCTGGGGGTACGGCGAGGCGACCGGCTCGTCGGCAGACGCGGTCGAGACGCTGACAGAGACGGGGGTCTCCTCCGTCTCCTTGATCGCGTCAAGCCAGGCCAGCTGTTCCTCGAGAGATTCTTCTCGATCGTGTCTTGCCACCGTGTTCCCCCTCGGGTGGGTCTAAAGGGGCAGCAAATACCTTGCAGGTTAACGCCACCCGCTCCTACGCAGCCCGCCAACCCGGAACTTCTTTGCCCGGCTACCGTGGTTCGCATGCGAGCCATTGAGATCACCGAGCCGGGCGGCCCCGAGGTGCTGGAGTGGCACGAGGTGCCCGATCCCGAGGTGGGGCGCGGAGACGTGCTCATCGACGTGACCGCCTCCGCGGTCAACCGTGCCGATGTCCTGCAACGTCAGGGGTTCTACGACCCTCCTCCCGGAACGTCGCCCTACCCGGGGCTGGAGGCCTCGGGCATGGTGGCCGCGGTGGGCGCCGACGTCGAGCAGTTCAAGGCCGGCGACGCGGTGTGCGCGCTGCTCGGGGGCGGCGGTTACGCCGAGCGCGTAGCCGTGCCCTGGCAGCAGGTCATGCCGCTGCCTGACGGGGTGTCGCCGCGCGAGGCGGCCGGGCTGCCCGAGGTGGCCTGCACCGTCTGGTCCAACGTGTTCATGATCGGGCGGCTGCGCAGGGGCGAGACGCTGCTCGTGCACGGCGGCGCGAGCGGGATCGGGACGTTCGCGGTGCAGCTGGCCAAGGCGCTCGGCTCCCACGTGGTCGCGACGGTCGGCACGGCGGAAAAGGCCGAGCGGGTCAAGAAGCTCGGCGCCGACGAGGTGATCAACTACCGCGAGGAGGACTTCGCGGACAAAGTACGCGCCGACGTCATCCTCGACATCATGGGCGCGAAATACCTCGCGGGCAACATCAAGGCGCTGCGCACCGGCGGCCGGCTGGTGATCATCGGGCTCCAGGGCGGCCGCAAGGCCGAGCTCGACCTGGGCGCCCTGCTCGCCAAGCGCGCCTCCGTGCACGCGACAGGGCTGCGCTCGCGTCCCGTGGAGGAGAAGGGCGCCATCGTCCGCAGCGTCGTCGACAACGTCTGGCCGCTGGTCGGGGCCGGTGCGGTGCGTCCCGTGGTCCACGCGGAGGTGCCCATGGCGGACGCCGCCGAAGCTCACCGAATGCTGGATTCCGGGGAGCACGTCGGCAAGATCCTGCTAGTACGGTGAGAGTTATGAATGCTGAGGACAACAACACCCCCCACATCGTGGTGGTGGGTCCTGACTTCCAAGGTCAGGGCGATAGCGGCGAGGACGATCGGTCGGTCACCAACCTGGTCGAGCAGCCCGCGAAGGTGATGCGCATCGGCAGCATGATCAGGCAGCTTCTCGAGGAGGTCCGCGCGGCTCCCCTCGACGAGGCCAGCCGTAAGAGGTTGAAGGAGATCCACGAGTCGTCCATCAAGGAGCTCGAGGACGGCCTGGCGCCGGAGCTGGTCGACGAGCTGGAACGCCTGTCGCTCCCGTTCACCGACGAGACCGGCACGCCGCCGAGCGAGGCCGAGCTGCGCATCGCGCACGCCCAGCTCGTCGGCTGGCTCGAAGGTTTGTTCCACGGCATCCAGACCACGCTGTTCGCGCAGCAGATGGCCGCCCGTGCCCAGCTTGAGCAGATGCGCAGGGCGCTGCCCGGGGTGCCGCACGGTGAGGAGCCGCAGCCGCGGCCGCCCGGTGGTTCCGGCCCCTACCTGTAAAGCTTCTCGATCACCTGCGCGACGCCGTCGGCGTCGTTGGTCGCCGTCACGTGATCGACCGCCGCCAGCACGGCGGGATGCGCGTTCGCGACGGCGTACGCCGTGCCTGCCCAGCTCAGCATGGGCAGGTCGTTCGGCATGTCGCCGAACGCCACGGCCTGCGCGGGTCTGATCTCGTGCTGTGCGGCCAGCGCCGCCAGGGCGCTGGCCTTCGTGACGCCTCGGGCGCTCATCTCGATCAGGCCTCTGCGGCTGGAGTGGGTGGCGGTCACCAGGTGCCCCACCAGCTCGTGCACGGTGGCCTGGAGTTCGTCCGGGCCCATGCCCGGGTGCAGGGCCAGCAGCTTGGCACACGGACGTGCCGTGAGGGAGCCGGCGCGGGCGGTCCCCTTGGCCTTGTCGAGGGTGCCGAGGAGGAAATCCGACTCGTGCGCAAAACCGGCTTCATACTCGACCGAAAATGCGAGATCGGACACGTTCGCTCTTAGCTGAGCCACGACTTCCTCGAGTACATCCACCGTGATCAGGTGAGATTCCACTATCCGTTCGGTATGGAGATCGTAGATCAGTGCCCCGTTCGCACAGATGGCGAGCCCGTGGTGACGCACCGCACCCGCGACCCCGCCCATCCAGCGCGGCGGCCGCCCTGTCACGAACACCAGCGCAGCCCCCGATTCCTCGACTTTGGCGAAGGCCGCAGCCGTGCGGGGAGACACGGTTCCGTCGGTGCGCAACGCGGTGCCGTCCAGGTCGGTGGCCACTAGACGGGGTGTGGGAAGGCTCTGCATAACAGGTTCCAGTTTGCCTGGTGATGCCGCCTGACAGAAATCTTCCTAGGGACGGGAACACCAACGCGCCAGAATGGTGTTAGATGTGATGGCGTTGTATTAGCTGATCCCGTAGTGAAAACCAGCATGACTTTGTCTGAGCCACCCCGGGTGCTTGCTGTACGACACACCGGGATCCACGAGGTGTGGGTCCCATAGATTCACATCCTGAGGGAGAGCTTTTATGGCTCAGGGAACCGTCAAGTGGTTCAACGCCGAGAAGGGCTTCGGCTTCATCGCCCCGGACGGCGGTGCGCCGGACGTGTTCGTGCACTTCTCCGAGATCGTCGGCAACGGCTACCGCAGCCTTGAAGACGGCCAGCGGGTCGAGTTCGAGATCACGCAGGGCCAGAAGGGGCCGCAGGCCTCGCAGGTTCGCGCCATCTGACCTGTAGCAGCGAGAGAGACCGGGGTCCGCATTCCAGCGGGCTCCGGTCTTCGCATGTGTCGGCTTGGTCACGGCTGTGACTCGACTCACGCAGCCCTTGAACCGCCGGACCCTCTGATACATCGACCTCTATATGAGGTATGCGTGGTCATGTCACCCCGTGACCGTCGCCGGGGTCTTCGTACTGCTGGTCAACGACCACCTGCTCAAGCAGGCCTGGCCCGGGTTCGTCACGGGCAAGCTCAGCGACGTGGCAGGGCTCGTGGTGGCGCCCGCCCTGCTGGCGCTGCTCTTCTGGCGCCGGGCCGATCTGGCGGCCACCGTGCTCACCGGGGCGCTGTTCGCCCTCGCGAAATCGACGGAGACGGGCGCTGAGGTCGCCTCCCAGGTCTGGACCCTCGTGGCGGGCCCGTCGCGCGTCCTGGCCGATCCCACGGACCTGCTGGCCCTCCCCGCGCTCGCGCTGGCCTGGTGGGTACGCGGGCGCAGCCTCCAGGCGCACTCCTCCAGATGGCGGATCATCGCGGCGATGCCGCTGACCGTGCTGGCCGTGGCCGCCACGTCGGCCGACCACATGCCCGCCGCGGAGTCCGTCGAGGTGGACGGCGACCGGATCGTCGTGCACGTTTCGAGCGGCCCCGACCAGATCTCCCGCGACGGCGGAGCCACCTGGTCGCAGATCGACGCGGTGACGGCGGACGAGCCCAGGAGCCCGCAGAGCGCCGCCTGCGTGCCCAGGCAGGCGACCCGGTGCTACCGGGTGGTGCCGGACCGGACGGCCGTGCAGCAGTCCGACGACGGCGGCAGGACGTGGCGGCCGTCGTGGCCCACGTCCGAGGACGACCGCGAGCGGCTGCGCAGGACCTACTCCGGCGGCCACGAGCACCACTCGATGGGCCTGGCCGCGGTGCCCCGGCCCGGCGGGCACGTCGTGGTCGTCGCGAACGGCCGGGACGGCATCCTGGTCCGCGACGTCCAGGGGACGTGGCGGCGGGTGGGCTGGCCCGGCTCGGCCGCGGAGCCGGCCGCGACCGTGGACCTGAGCCTGGAGCGCGGCGTGGCGCTCTTCCTGGCCGCCTGCATGTTGTTCG
Organism: Nonomuraea sp. B1E8; assembly: GCF_039871515.1. NCBI lineage: Bacteria > Bacillati > Actinomycetota > Actinomycetes > Streptosporangiales > Streptosporangiaceae > Nonomuraea > Nonomuraea sp. B1E8. The sequence goes on from NZ_JBDPLS010000001.1 coordinate 1,720,962, forward strand.
GCGGCGTCGGGGCGGGGCTGCGCCAGTTCCACCGCGTGTACACCGGCTTCGCCATCTTCGCCTGCCTGGGCGTCTTCTCCGTGGCCGCCGAGGCCGCTCTTCCGGGCAATGACGCGTTCGGCCTGGTCGCGCTCGGTGTCGTCGCGGCTTTGATCGGGACCCCGGTCTGCCTCGTGCTGGCGTTCGCGGGCCGGGCGCGTCCCGTGACGGCCGCGGCCGGCGTCATGGGAGCGCCGCTCGTCTACGCGGCCGTCTACCTGCCCTTCGACGGCTGGGCCGGCGGCGCGCCCGACGCGTACGAGGTCGCCGTCGCGATCGCCGCGGTGCTCACCGTTCTCGTGCTGGTGGCGGGCGCCGCCCTCATCAGGAACGACGCGAGCCGTTCCGGCCCGTGACCTGGGACACCTCTACCCCCTGCTACTCTGTGGCACAGATTGATTACTTTGCGTCACAATGGGGGCTCCGGTGAAAGTCGCCTGCGTCGGCGGTGGACCCGCCAACCTGTACTTCTCGATCCTGATGAAACGTGTGGATCCGTCCCACGACATCACCATCTACGAACGGAACCCGGCCGGCTCGACATACGGCTGGGGCGTGACCTACTGGGACGAACTGTTCAACGATCTCCACCGGGCCGACGCCGACTCCGCGCGGGCCATCAGCGAGAGCTCGGTCCGCTGGGACTCCTGGGTCGCCGACATCCGCGAACGCGCCACGGTGACGGTCGAGCAAGGGGAGGCCGGCTACGGCATCAGCCGGCGCCGGTTGCTGGGCATCCTCGCGGAACGCGCCGAGTCGCTCGGCGTACGCATCGAGTGGGAGCGCGAGATCACCGACGAGGACGAGTTCGGCGACGCCGACCTCGTCGTGGCGGGTGACGGCGTCAACAGCGGGCTGCGCGACCGCCACGCCGAGCACTTCGGCCCCGAGTTCCATACCGGCCAGAACATCTACATCTGGCTCGGCACCACCAAGGTCTTCGACGCGTTCGTCTTCGCCTTCGTGGAGACCGAGCACGGCTGGATCTGGTGTTACGGCTACAAGTACAGCAAGGAGCACAGCACCTGCGTCATCGAGTGCACCCCAGAAACCTGGCGAGGGCTCGGGCTCGACCAGGGGAAGGAAGCCGACAGCCTGGCCATCCTGGAGAAGCTCTTCGCCGACCTCCTCGACGGGCACCCGCTGATCGGGCGGGCGCAGGCCGACGGCACCGCGCACTGGCTGCACTTCCGTACGCTGACCAACCGCACGTGGCACCACGGCAACGTCGTGCTGGTGGGGGACGCCGCGCACACCACGCACTATTCCATCGGCGCGGGCACCGCCCTGGCCCTGGCGGACGCCTCCGTCCTGGCCAAGGAGCTCTACCAGCAGAAAGACCTCGAAACGGCCCTCACCGCCTACGAACGAGAGTCGAAGGCGAAACTCCGCTCGCCGCAGCGGGCCGCCCGCTACAGCGCCCGGTGGTTCGAGAACCTCCCGCGCTACATCGACCGCTCGCCCATGCAGGTGATCACGCTGCTGGGCCAGCGGCACTCGGTGATGCAGACACTCGTCCCGCCGGCGCTCTATTACCGGTACGACCGGATCGCCGGGCGGGTCGGAGGGCTCTTCGGGTTCGGGCGCTGACGGCGGCCGTTATTTGGCCGGCTCCAGCACGTCGAGGCCGACGTAGGGGCGCAGCGCCTGCGGGACCACCACGGAACCGTCGGCCTGCTGGTGGTTCTCCAGGATCGCGACGATCCAGCGGGTCGTGGCCAGCGTGCCGTTGAGCGTGGCCAGGTGCTGGGGCTTGCCGTCCTTGTCGCGATAGCGGACGGCGAGCCTGCGCGCCTGGAACTCGGTGCAGTTGGAGGTCGAGGTCAGCTCGCGGTAGCGGCCCTGGGTCGGGATCCACGCCTCGCAGTCGAACTTGCGGGCCGCCGACATGCCGAGGTCGCCCGCCGCCGTGTCGATGATGCGGTAGGGGACCTCGATCTTGGCCAGCATCTCCTTCTCCCAGGCCAGCAGCCGCCGGTGCTCCTCCTGGGCGTCCTCGGGGCGCACGTAGGAGAACATCTCGACCTTGTCGAACTGGTGGACCCGGATGATGCCCCTGGTGTCCTTGCCGTACGAGCCCGCCTCGCGACGGAAGCACGACGACCAGCCCGCGTAGCGCAGCGGCAGGTCGTCGGCCGCGAGGATCTCCTGCGCGTGATAGCCGGCCAGCGACACCTCGGAGGTGCCGACCAGGTAGAGGTCGTCCTCAGGGAGGCGGTAGATCTCCTTGTCGTGGGCCACGTGGAAGCCGGTGCCCTGCATGGTCTCCGGCTTGACCAGCACCGGAGTGATCATCGGCGTGAACCCCGCCTCGATCGCCTGCTGCATGGCCATGTTGAGCAGGCCGAGCTGCAGCCGGGCGCCGACGCCCTTGAGGAAGAAGAACCGCGAGCCGGACACCTTGGCGCCCCGCTCCATGTCGATGGCCCCGAGCGCCTCGCCCAGCTCCAGGTGGTCTTTGGGGGTGAAGTCGAACGCGCGCGGCTCGCCATGGGTCTCCAGCACGACGTAGTCGTCCTCGCCGCCCTCGGGCGCGCCCTCATCGACGATGTTGGGCACCGCCTGGAGCGCCTCGTCGAGCTCGGCCCCCAGCTTCTCCGCCTCGGCTTCCGCGGCCTTGACCTGGCTCGCGAGGTCTTTGGCCCGCTGGAGCAGAGCGGCCTTCTCCTCGCCCTGCGCCCTGGAGACCGACTTGCCCATGCTCTTTTGCTCGGCACGCATGGACTCGAACGCGGTCAGCGCGGAACGCCGGCGTTCGTCCAGGTCGAGCAGCGTGTCGACGACGGAGTCGTCCTCACCGCGGGCACGCTGCGACGCCCGTAGCCGGTCGGGATCCTCACGAAGGGTACGCAGGTCAATCACAAGGAAAAGGCTACCGGCGCCGGAACGCGGCCCGCCCCTCTATTACGCCGAGTCGCCGCCACCCCGCGTCGCGGGCCGTCGCATCTGCCGGCGTGCTCAGACCTGGCCGGCGCGGACCCGCGCCAGCCACTCGGCCGCCTCGCCGAACGCGTCGTCGGACGTGCCGCGCCTGATCTGCGGCGTCACCCCGTCGGCCCGCGGATAGCTCCCCAGGAACCGCACCTCGCCGCAGACGCGGTGCAGCCCCGCGATCGCCTCGCCGACACGGGCGTCGGCGATGTGGCCCTCGAAGTCGAAATGGAAGAAGTAGCGGCCGATGCCGTCGCCGGTCGGCCGCGACTCGATGCGCGTCAGGTTGACCCCGCGTACGGAGAACTCCGTCAGCATCTCCAGCAGCGCGCCCGGGTGGTCGTCGGCGAGGAAGACCACCAGCGTGGTGCGGTCGGAACCGGTCGGCGCGGGCAGCGGCTGAGGGCGGCCGACCCGGACGAACCTGGTCACCGTGTCGGACCTGTCGCCGATGTCGGAGGCCAGCTCGACCAGCCCGTAGTGCTCGCCCGCGATGCGGGCGGCGATGGCCGCGTCGTAGGGAGAGCCGGGCAGCGACACCTCCTGGGCCGCGGCCGCCGTCGACGGGGCGGCCACCACGACGGCGTCGGGCAGCTCGCGGGAGATGAAGGCGCGGCACTGGGTGATGGCCGCGGGATGCGTGTAGACCCGCTTGACGTGGGCCATCTCGGTGTCGGGCCGGGCCAGCAGCGAGAACTGCACGGGCAACAGCAGCTCGGCCGTGATCAGCAGCGGCTCGCCCCAGGCGAACTCGTCGAGCGTCGTGGTGATGGCGCCCTCGATGGAGTTTTCCAGCGGCACGACGGCGCCGTCGGCATCGCCCGCGCGGGCGGCGTTGAGTGCGGCGCTCACGTTGGCGCAGGGCAGGCGCTCGGCGGTGGGGTCGAGGAGCCGCAGGGCCTCTTCGGTGAAGGTGCCTTCGGGTCCGAGATAGGCGAGACGGGGCATGAGTCCAGAGTATCCGCAGGTGGACAGCGCATGGTGACCATTCGGCCGAGCGCGTGGCGACGACCGGCTGAAGCTGCCACGAAGCCCGCGCCGTGATCAGCGGACCCAGCCCCAGGCGGGCCGCGCCGGGTCAAGCGAGCATCCGGCGTTTCGGCACCCAGGACGCCAGCAACCACACCAGGGCCAGCGCCCCCAGCCCGAACCCGTTCTGGACGATCTTCCCGAGCACCAGGCTGGCGCCCGGGATGTCGGCCGCCTTCAGCGTCACGCCCCACCACGGGACGGGCACCACGTAGTACAGCCACACCCCGGCCGCGACCCGCAGCCTGACCGGGTCGCGGCCGTCGCCGACGATCGCGCCGAGCACCACGACCACGTAGGCCAGGTGGTGGATCCAGGCGACCGGCGAGAGCAGCACGGCCATCAACCCGACGAGCGCGACCGCGGTGATGGAGTCACCGGCCTGGTACGCGTCCCGCGCGCCGCGGAACCCGTACCAGCCGACCGCGGCCACGATCACCACCCAGATCGCGAACGTCAGCAGGTCGGGCAGGTAGAGGCGGATCAGCATGCCGCGGATCGACTGGTTGGTGGTGGCCGCGTTCGCGCCGAGGCGTTCGGGATCGAGCAGCGCCGAGAACCAGAAGTCGGCCGCGTCCTGCGGGATCACCCCGAACGGCAGCAGCGTGAGCACCGCCGCCGCGAACGCCGCCATGAAGAACGTCCGCCACTGCCTGGTGACCAGCAGGTAGATCAGGAAGACGCCGGGCGTCAGCTTCACCGCCGTGGCCAGCCCGATCAGGAACCCCCGCGGCCACCACGGCCTCCTGGCCACGCAGTCCGCCAGGCACAGGGCGACCAGCAGGATGTCGACCTGGCCGAACCGCACCTGGTCTCGGATGGGCATCATGTACGCGCAGGCCACCATGAACAGGGCGAACGCCCACGGCGCGTACTTCCGCCACGTGCCCAGGGCATCCCTGAACGCGAAGCCCACGGTCACGGCCAGCGCCACGAAGATCCCGGCCGTCCACACCCACTGCGCGACCCCCCAGGACATCCCGGCGAGCCCGACGGCCAGCATCGCCGCGACGGGCGGGTAGGTGAACGGCAGCAGTTGCGGCGCGGGAGTGAAGTAGTCGTACACCGGCCGCCCGTCGAGGAGCATCTGCCCCCCGGTGCGATAGACGTCCAGGTCGACCAGGCGTTGATCGTCCGCGTTGGTGAGCCATGTGTGCACCAGCGGGGTCACGGCCGCCGCGACGACGAGCACCACGACCGCCCACGCCCACCACTGCCGCCGCCCCGCGCCCCCGGTCATCGGACCTGCTCCGTCGCGTCGCGGGGCAGGCGGGTCGCCGGCGGAACGCTCACGGGTGGTCTTCCTCGGTGATCGCGCAGGCGTGGCCGTCGGCCCGCCGGAGGGTGCCGGGCCGGGAGTCGCTTCGGGATCGGGGCTTGACGTGGCCAAGGGTCAACGGAGTGTTGCTCGCCGCACGGTTGGCACAGGCCCCGCTCCCTCGGGGTGGCACGTACTCACGGACCTCATGACCGAGCAGCGTACCGTGCCGGGCCGGCCATGCCCGCCGCCGGCTTGCCCGCACGCTCGGGCACCGGCGCGCGCCCACGCGCCGTGCCGACGGCCGAAGCCCGCCTGCGCTCAGCATCTACGATCGGACGCACATCCTTCCCCGAAGACGCTGGAGTTCCCGCACATGCCCATCGACGCCAGGCCGGACCCGTACGGCGGCGGGCACGAGTCGCGCGGCCGGCGGCGTGTGCGATCAGGCCGTCCCCTCCGCCGCGTGATGACGTTGCTGCTGGGCGTCGCCCTGGCCACGGCCATCGTGCCCGCGGCGGCGCACGCCGGGACGCCGCAGGCGGACCCCGCGGCAACGGCGCAGGAGCGGGCGGTCATGGGGCGCGTGGCCCTGGTCGGCGTGCCCGGCCTGGAGTGGAGCGACCTCGACCGGTCACGAACGCCCCACCTGTGGGACCTCGTCGGCAAGGGCTCCTCCGCCTCGCTCTCCACCCGTACGGTGCCGCCCCCCGACCGGGGCATCACCTGCCCCACGGCGGGCTGGCTGACCGTCTCGGCGGGCCAGCGAGCGGGCACGCCGGGCAAGGGCTGCCCCCCGGCCCCCGTGCCCCGGCAATCGGGTCAGGGCGCCACGGTCCCAGGATGGGAGGCGCTGAGCGCCCACCAGGGCGAGACGGGCTTCGACGCCCGGCTGGGCACCCTGGGCCGGGTCGTGAGGGACGGCGGAGGGAAGGTGGCCGCGATCGGCCCCGGAGCCGCGCTCGCGGCGGCCGACACCTCGGGAAACGTCGCCACCTACGCCCCCGACCTGGGCTCCGCCGCCGACCTGACCCCCTACGACCTCGTCGTCTTCGAAGCCGCGGACCTGGCGACCACCTGGGCCGCCCGGCCCCTGGACGAGTACGGAGTCTCCACCCCGATGCCCGCCGAGGTCAGGAAGGCGGCGGTGGCCCGGGCCGACCGGCAGATCGGCGCCCTGCTCGGCAAGCTGCCCGCCGGCACCTCCGTCCTGCTGGCCGGCGTCTCCGACGTGACGCCCAACGCCCACCTCCACGTGGCCGTCGCCGCCGGCCCGTCGGCTCCCGGCGGCCCGCCGTTCCCGCACGGCCGCCTCACGGCCACCTCCACCCGCCAGGACTCCCTGGTCACGATCACCGACCTCACCGCCACCGCGGTCCAGCTCCTCGGCCTGCCGGCGCCCCGCGAGGTCGTCGGCCGCCCGTGGCGGTCCGGCGACGCCGCCCCGCCCGACCCGGCCGGCACGGTGACGGACCTGGCCGACGCCGACCTGGCCAGCCAGGTGCTCCGCGACGTACGCGGCCCCTTCTTCACCGTCCTGGTGACGGTGCAACTCCTCTTCTACGCCCTCGCCGCCCTGGCCCTCCGCCGCCGCTCCAAGAACGGCCGGCCCCGCACCCCGCCGGAGACACCGGCCGCCTCCGGGGTCGTGCCACCGCCGGACGGCGCGGCCGCGGGCCTGGCGAGCGCGTCCAGGCTGCTCGTCGCCGTCCAGGTCGTCGCGGTCGTCAGCGGCGCCATTCCCGTGTCGACCTTCCTGGCCCAGCTGGTGCCCTGGTGGACGCTGCCGGTCCCGATGGTGTCGGTGATCGTGACGATCGTCGCCATCGCCGCCCTGATCACCGCCGCGGCCTTCGCGGGGCCGTGGCGCTCCCACGTGCTCGGCCCTCTCACCGTGGTCGCCGCCGTCACCTCGCTCGCGCTCCTCCTCGACGTCATGACCGGCTCCAAGCTCCAGGTGAACGCCGTGACCGGCTACGAGCCCGTCACCGGAGGACGGTTCTACGGCTTCAGCAACATCGCCTTCGCCGTCTACGCCACCGGCACCCTGCTCGGCCTGGCCGGGGTGGCCCAGTGGCTGCTCGGCAGGGGGATGTCCAGGGTCGTGGTCGTCGCGGCGTGCGCGGTCTATGGAGGGCTGGCCGTCTTCGCGGACGGATGGCCGTCGTGGGGGGCCGACTTCGGCGGCGTGCCGGCCTTCGTGATCGGTCTGGCCGTCTTCCTCATCCTCCTGTCGGGCCGGCGCGTGTCCCTGCCGAAACTGGCGCTCGTCGGCCTGGCGGGGGCGCTGCTCGTGGGGACGCTGTCGGTGTTCGACTGGCTGCGGCCCGAGCCTGAACGCACCCACCTGGGCACCTTCGTGCAGCAGATCATCGACGGCCAGGCGTGGACGGTGGTCCTGCGCAAGCTCACCGCCATGGTCGGCGTGACCGTCGGCAACTGGTCGCTGACCCTCCTCTCCGTGGTCGCGCTGGCCTTCCTCTTCCTGGTGCTCGCCCGCCCATCACACTGGGGCGCCTCCGCGCTGGGCCAGGTCTACGCGCTGGCCCCGGTGCTCAGGGCGGGCCTTTTCGGTACGCTCACGTGCGCGTTCGTCGCCTTCCTCATGAACGACTCGGGCATCGCCATCCCCTCTATGGCGTTGACGGTAGCCGTGCCGCTGACGCTGGCCGCGTGCGTGCGCGCCCTGCAGCTCGCCACGCCCACACCAGCAGCGCCACGGTCAGGGCCAGCAGGGCCCACGCGAGCCGGGGTCTGAGCTCGGTACTGAGCCACACGAGGTCCTGTGGCTGGCCCTCCACCCTGGCGGGCAGGTAGGCCAGCGACAGGACCAGCAGGTGCGCGACCACGAACCTGTCGAGTGCCGACGCCGTCACGAGCGCCAGCAGGCCAAGCGCCAGCCCGTCGTACCACGGCAGGATGTAGGGGGTCGCGAACACGTACGCCACCACCAGCACCGCCGCCACGACGGGAGCCTCCAGACCTCCCCCATCCGTGGCCACCGAACCGGCACCCGATGCCGTACGGGACGCGAGGCGGAACAGGAACCAGGCGACGAGTGCGAGCACCAGGAGGGAGCCCACCTGGATCTCTCCTCGGTAGGCGCTGCCGGTGCCCACGACGGACTGCAGCCAGCCCTGGGCGAGCTTCCAGAACGAGGCGTGCGAGACGGCCTTGCTGGTGCGGGTCATCGGCTCGATCGCCGCCGTGCCGACGATCGCGTAACCGGCGACCACCACGGCGAGGGCGCACCCGGCCATGAGCGCCAGCCGGGCAGGGCGCCGTCGCAACTCCCAGGCCGGGCCCAGGGCGACGAGACCGGCGTTGATCTTGATCGCCACGCCGAGGCCGAGCAGGACGCCCGAACCCGCGGGGCGGGCCCTGGACAGCAGGGCGGCGACCATGCAGGCGATGGCGAGGGTGTCGACGTGCATGCCCGCCACCAACTGGTAGAGCAGGAGCGGGTTGGCCGTCCACAACAACGCGGCGCGCAGGCGTCTCGCCGGGTCGCCACGGGCGTACCGGTCGATGAGCAGGCCCGTCACGATGAAGGCGGCGGCGTTGAACAGGGCCAGCACGAATATCGTCAGCCGGAGCGAGTCGCCGCCCACCCAGCTCGCCACCGCCTGCAGAGCCGTCGCCACCGGGCCGTAGACGCTCGGCTCCTCCCGCCACGGCTCCTCGACCGCATCGGCGACGGGGTCGCCGGGAAGATCCACCGCGCCGTGGGTGTAGGGGTCGGCGCCCAGCGTCACCATGCGGCCGTAGACGGCGTAGTTGAGGTGGTCGCCGGAACCCGAGGGAGGCAGGAACGCGAGCAGGCCCGCCGCCAGGCAGCCGATCATGACCACCGTGCGCGCGAGGTCAGGGGGGACCCGGGGACCGCGGGTGAGGGACAGGGCGAGCAGGAGGCCGAGGCCGCCGAGGACGAGGGCGGCGGCGGCCATGGCGACCGTGAGATGGGGGTCGGGCCGGACCTCGAAGGAGTAGGGCGGTTGCCAGGCAGGGCCGGTCAATGCGGGGACCATCGGCGAAGGACCGAGCAGGCCGATGGTGAGCGTCAGCAGGATCGAGGCGCCGATCGCCGCCGTGGCCGCCCACGCGAGCCGGCCTCGTGCCTTGTCGCGCCACGCTTGCGAAGTCACCGGAAGATTCCAGCACATTCGCCAGGTGGTCCCGGACGGACGAGGTCAGACCTCCCCACGCCGGACGTTTTCCCGCTCACCGAGCGGAACGTTTCCCGCACGGCACGTGGTCAGCGCTTGAAGCCGAGTTTGTCCAGATTTTGCGTGACAAGTGGCTCCCGCGTGGCCAGCGCGCGCGCCACATCGCGCAACTGCACGGCCCGGTGGAGCTGCGCCCGCCAGTCGGTGCCGGTGGCGCGGTGTGCCATGTCGACCTCGACCTCGGTGACCCGGAACCCCTTGCGCAACAGGTCGATCGTCAGCGCCGTCTCCACGCCGAACCCGTGCGCCAGCGGCCTGGCCGCCTCGAAAGCGGCTCTGGTGAGGCAGCGCTGGCCGTTGAGCGGCTGGGCGGGCTCGAAGCCGGTGGCCCGGCGGATGCCCTCTTTCGACAGGCGGACGACTAAGCCGTGGCCGCCGAGCCGCACCCGGGTGGTGAACACGGCGATGGTCATGTCGGCCTCGCCGGCGCGTACGGGCTCGATGAGCGGGGCGGCGGCCTGGGCCGTGTCGCCCAGATCGGCGTCGAGGAAGAGGAGATGCCGGGGAGCGGCGTCCTCGTCGAGGAGGCGTACGGACTCCGCGCCTGTCTCCATGGCGGCAGCCTTGCCCTTGTTGCGGCTGTGGCGCACCACCCGGGCGCCGGCCGCGCGGGCGACCCGTCCGGTCTGGTCGGACGAGCCGTCGTCGACGACCACGACGAGGTCGACGCCGGGCAGCGCCGCCGCCGCCCTGACGGTGGCCGCGATGCGGTCCGCCTCGTTGGCGGCCGGGATGACGGCCGCCGTGTCACCGCCCATCGGGCGTCACCTCCGCACGCGCGGCTTCCGTCATGATCCCTCGGCTATGAGAAACTCCTGCGGCACCTCGTCGTACACGGTGAACACCGAGTCGAGCCCCGTGACCTGCAGGATCTTGCGTACGGCGGGACGCGGCGCGGCCACGTCGAGCGCCCCTCCCTGCTCTTTCATGCGCTTGAGTGCCGAGAGCAGCACGTTCATCCCCGTGGAGTCGCAGAAATCCACGGCGGACATGTCGATGACCACCCGGCTAGGCCCTTCCTGCAGGAGCCGAGTGAACTCGGACTGCAGGTGGGGCGCCGTGTACAGGTCGATTTCTCCGGTGATGGCGACGAGCGCGCACCCGGCCTGTGATCGAGTCGAGACCTTGAGCTCCACATGGGCAGGCTAGCGGCGCGGAGGCTTCCGGTCACGTTGTCACGCCGATAGGGCGACCACAGGTTTTTGTCCTCCGTTTGGGCTCCATGGAAACGGAGAGTACGCGAAGCTTGACAGCGTGACATCGGAACTGGCAACCGCGTCATGGCGAAGGAGGGGCTGGGGCACGTCAGGCGGGCCCCCGGATCGATGAACGCAGACAATCCTGAAGATCCTCAGCGTCAGGGCCTCCGCGAACGACTGGAGACCATCCTCATCCGCACAGAGAAGGCCACCTCATGGGATGACGAAGCAGGACGCCTCCGCGGCCTGGTGAACCACGAAGGCTATGTCCCCATCCGCACCCGGCTCGCGATCGAGGACCTCGACTTCCTCGCCGGCGCGCGCGCCGACCTGCTCAGGTTCTCCGAGCTCGGGCTCAGGCTGCTCGACCTCCACCAGCCGAGGGACGCGGGGGGCATCACGAGTGACACGGCTCACCCGATCCTGCGGTGCAGGAGTTGCATGTGGCGCTGGCCTTGCCCGACATTTCGGGCAATGTCGGAGTCATTCGGCCTGCCCCGCTCCGACGTCGACCTTCCGGAAAGCGCCTGAGCGCCCGAGGGATCAGCCGGCGACCAGGGGAAGCCGGATCTCGAACCGGCACCCCGGCCCGTCGTTGACCACCTCGATCCTCCCGTCGTGCGCCTCCACGATCCCCTGCGCGATGGCCAGCCCGAGCCCCGCCCCGCCGTCGGCCGTAGGAGTGCGTGCGGCCTCCCCTCGGAAAGCCACCTCGAACAACCGGGGCAGATCCTCCTCCGGGATCCCCCCGCAGCAGTCGGTCACCGACAGGCATGCCATGCCCGTCTCGTCCACGCGGGCCCGCAGCACCACGGTCTGGTCAGACGGCGTGTGCCGGATGGCGTTGACCACCAGGTTGCCCAGGGCCCGCCCCAGCGCCCCCGCGTCGGCCTCCACGGGCACGACGGCCGCCGCCTCGGCCGTCAGCACCACGCCCTTGGCGCGGGCCAGCGGCTCGGCCCCCGCCAGGGTGTCGGCGACGAGATCTGCCAGCCCGATCCTGGCCCGCGACAACCGCAGGGCGCCCGCGTGGATGCGTGACAGCTCGAACAGGTCGTCCACCATCGCGGAGAGCCGCTCCACCTCCTGCTTGATCTGCCCGTGGTAGCGCGCGACCGTCTCGGGGTCGGAGACCACGCCGTCCTCCAGCGCCTCGGCCATGGCCCGCATCCCGGCCAGCGGCGTGCGAAGGTCGTGGCTCACCCAGGCCACCAGTTCCCGGCGCGCCCCTTCGAGCGCCTGCTCGCGCGCGTACGCCTCCTCCAGGGTGTTGGCGATCGTCTGGAGCTCCGCGGGCAGCCCCTCGGGTGCCACGAACGGCGGATGGAGCACGGCGGCCACCAGCCGCCTGCTCTCCCCGACCACCCGCTTGGCCAGCACGAACGCGACCCCGAGCCCCACGAGCCCGCCCACGGTCACCACGCTCAGCACGAAGTCCTTGACCGCCCCCTCGATGATCATCTTCATGATGATCGCCACGACGCCCGCCAGCGTGGCCGCCACGGCGACGACCACGACCACGGCCAGCATCACGCCGATCGACCGGGTGCGCAGCCGCCACATCACCGCGACGCCCGCGAACGCGATCAGCAGACCGAGCCCGGCCGTCACGGCGACGACCATGGCCAGGTCGCCGACGGCCACCGCCGGCTGCGTCAGGGCGGTCGTCCGAGGCATCAGGGCCCGTCTTCCAGGGGTTCGTACCGGTAGCCGACCCCCCACACCGTCACGATCCTGCGCGGCCTGGTGGGGTCGGGCTCGATCTTCTCGCGCAGCCGCCGCACATGCACGGTCACGGTGGACGAGTCGCCGAACGACCACCCCCACACCTGGTTGAGCAGCGCGGACCGGCTGAACGCCTGTCGGGGGTTGCGCATGAGGTGGGCCAGCAGGTCGAACTCCCGCGCCGTCAGCATCACCTCCGCACCCTCCAGGTGCACCTCGTGGGCGCCCACGTCCACCACCAGGCCCCCGTCGCGGAGCACGCCGGTGCCGCCCGTGACGGAGGCGCCGCGGGCGCGGCGCAACACCGACTGGACGCGCAGCGCCAGCTCGCGCGGGCTGAACGGCTTGGTCACGTAGTCGTCGGCCCCGGTCTCGAGCCCGGCCACCCGGTCGATCTCCTCGCCGAGCGCGGTCAGCATGATCACCGGTACGGGCCAACGTTCCCTGAGCTTCCTGCACACCTGAAGCCCGTCGAGCTTCGGCAACATCAGGTCGAGCACCATCAGGTCCGGCGGGTGGGCCAGCGCCCTGCGCAGCGCCTCGACGCCGTCGCCCACGCATTCGACCTCGTGCCCGTCGCGCTCCAGATAGCGGGCAACGACCTCGGAGACGGTCGGATCGTCGTCCACGACCAGGATGCGGGTGTTCACCACTTCACGGTACGGCCCGGCTTTACGAAGGTGGCAAGGACGTCATTACTTCGTAAGCGTCGCGGATCATGCCATGAGGACGTACGGTGGCCTCATGGGTAGAGTCGTGATGCTCGTTCTCGGGACCCTGCTGGGTCTCTTCGTGTTGTTCAACTTCCTCCTGCCGATGGTGCTGGGGCTGCTCAAGGTCGCCCTGATCATCGGTGTGGTCGCTCTGCTCGTCTTCGTCGTGGTCACGGTGATGGGCAAGTCCTCACGGTCGCACTGAGCCGGTGACGCAGCTCCTGTTCGACCCGTGGCTGGCGGGGATCACCCTGGTGGCGGTCCTGCTGCTGGTCACATGGGCGGCCACGTTGCTGCCCGCCTTCGGCGGCGAGCCGCGACGTTTCCCGCTGACCTACGCGCGGCGCACGGCGTTCCAGCGCCTGCGCGACCCTGACGCGGCCGGCCGCCCGCGTCCACGCGCACCCTAGGCATGCCCCGCTTCCTTCCAAGCGGGGCTCCTCAGGCGCAGGCCGAGTGAGCCCTTCCTCTCTCACGCGGAAACAGGGCTCATGATCGATTCTCTTGTCACGTTCGTCATCACCGTGTCCGGGGGCCATGCCGCGCTCGGCATCGTGCTCTTCACGCTGGCCGTACGCCTCCTGCTGCTGCCGCTCAACGTGCGCCAGGCCCGCACCAGCAAGATCAAGGAGAGGCTGGCACCCAGGCTGCGCACGCTGCAGAAGCGCTACCAGCGCAATCCCGAGCGGCTGGCCAAGGAGGTCTCCGCCCTCTACGCCAAGGAGGGCAGTTCGCCGTTCGCCGGGATCATGCCGATGCTGGCGCAACTTCCGTTCATGTGGCTGATGTACCGGGTGGCCACGCATCCGACCGCGCTGGCCGGGCATGACCTGTTCGGGGCTCCGCTGGGGCAGCAGGTGGCGGGCGTGATCGCTAATTACGGTCTGGTCAGCACCCCGGTTTTGGTCTTCTTCTTGGTCATCGTCCTGGTCGCAGCGGTGGCGTGGTTCTCCGCGAGGCAAATCAAGATCACCGAAGAGCAGCCGGAGCTGATGAAGAAGATCATGCCGCTGCTGCCGTACGGCTCCGTGCTCGCCGCACTCGTGCTGCCGCTGGCGGCCGGAATCTATCTGCTCGTCTCCACGGTGTGGGCCGTGAGCGAGCGGGCCGTGCTCGCTAGCCGGCCTCTCTGAGCGCCGCCACCTGCCCGTTCACCGAGCCGTTGCCGTGCGGAGCGGGCAGGATGGCCCACACCGTCGTGGTCTCGCCCTCGTGCCGGACGCCCCAGCTTTCCGCCACATATTCGACGATGCCGAGCCCTCGGCCCCCGAGCGAGGACAGGGTCGGGCGGCCGGCGCGTGGCTCCGTCGCCGCTCCTCCGTCGCTCACCGCCACCTCGATGTGGTCCTCGTTGCGCAGCCAGGCGACCCGCACCATGCCGGAAGGAAGCGGGTGCGCGTGCCGCAACGCGTTGCTCAGCAGTTCGCTCACCACGAGCACGGCGTCGTCGATCGCCGCGGAGAAAACCCCGCCGTCCTGCAGGTCAGTGCTCAGACGCTGGCGGGCGACGGCGACGCTGGACGGCGCGTACGGGAGCAGCACCACGCTTGACACACCCACCTCCCCGTTCCCTGTGCCCCCCATGGGAACACTCCCCGGTACGACCGAAATGCCCCGTTAGCCGACTCCAGAAACCGCATCTCGATCACAGCTTGTACACATTGGACGATAGATCAGCGCAACTGTGACCGCCTCGTTACCGCATCGGTGTGTCGGATCCGATAGGGCAGAACGAGCCGCATGCGGGTGCCACCTCCCGGTCTCGGATGGGCGCTCACGTCGCCTCCTTGTGCCCTCGCGAGGCTGCGGACGATGTAGAGCCCGAGCCCTACTCCACCAAACCTTCTCCGGTCGCCGCTGTCCACCTGGACGAAGCGCTCAAAGATCCGCTCCCGGTCAGGCGGGGCGATTCCGACGCCCTCGTCGTCGACGACCACGACGACGTTGCCGGCCTCGGGCCAGGCCTCCACGGCGATCAACCCGCCCTCGGGCGAGTACTTGAAGGCGTTCTCCAGCAGTTGCCCCAGAACGATGTCCGTGGCCAGCGCGTCGCCCAGCACGTTCGGCAGTTCGTCGGGGAGCGTCACCTCGACCCGGTGCTTGTCCGACAACACGGGCAGCCCGAGCGTGGCGGCCCGGATCCGCTCGGCCAGGTCGAACTCCTCGATCCGGACCTTGAGCTCGTCCGCCCCCGCCCTGGAGCCCAGCAGCAGGTGGTCCATGAGCTGGCCGAGCGACCTGGACCGCTCGGCGATCGTGTGCACGGCCGAACGGCGCTCGGGGTCGCTCAGCTTGTCCCAGCGCGAGTCCAGCGTGCTGGCGAACCCCCGCACGATCGTGATCGGAGTGCGCAGCTCGTGGCTGGTCGTGGCCAGGAACAGGTCCTTGGCCTCCTCGAGCTCCTTGGCCGCGGTCACGTCGCGGAAGTCGATGACCACCTCGCCGGTCTCCTCGATCCGCGCGCTCACCACGTCCAGCCAGCGGCCCGTCTCCAACTGGAACGTGACCTTCTCGCCCGGCTCGGGCAGCGGGAACGGCGGGGGCCCGCCGATGACGTCGTCAGCCGAGAACCCGGTCAGAGCGGCGGCGGCCGGGTTCCAGCGGACCACGCGGCCCGCCCCGTCGAGCACGGCGATGCCGTCGGCACTGGCGTCGAAGACGGCCCGCTCATGGGCCCGCTGCCGCACCGCCTCCTGGTAGGCGACCGCGTTGCCCACGGCGATGCCCGCATGACCGGCGAGCAGCTCCAGCAGTTCCAGTTCGAGATGCCCGGGGACACGCCGGGCGAAGAGCGCGTAGAGGGCTCCGTACGGGCGCCCGCCGACGGCGGCCAGGCCCAGAGTGATCGTGTGCAGGCCGTCCAGCCGCGCCCACACCAGCTCGTCGAGCCCGTTCGTCTCCAGCATGACGGTCTTGCCGGTGCGTAACAACTTGTCCACCAGGCTCGTACGCAGGTCGGTGGTGGTGCCCCTGATCGCCTCCGGCAACTGGTAGGTGCTGACCAGCCGCAACCGGTCGCCCTCGATCAGCACGAACCCGCCCGCGTCCGCGCCGGTGAGCTCCGTGAGGCTGGCCGAGATCCGGTCGAGCACGGCCGACAACTCCAGCTCGGAGTTGATGTCGCCGACCACGTCCGTCAGCCTGCGCACGAGGCGTTCCCTGCGCGCCATGCGGTGCCTGGCCAGCTCGTCGGCCCGCGCCGGATGGTGCACGCAGACGTATCCGGCCACGGCGTTGCCCAGGCGCAGGGCGCTGATGTCCACCCGGAGGTCGAGCAGGACGCCGTCCTTGCGCAGGCGTTTGGTGCGCAACGACACCGACTCTCCCGTGCGTACGCGCTCCAGCACGGCGTTGAGCTCGGCGGTCAGCTCGCCGGGCACGATCGGCGCCCGCCGCCCGAGCATGTCCTCGGCCGCCCACCCGAACAACCGCTCGGCGGCCTCGTTCCAGACCAGCACGCTCTGGTCACGGTCGAGCGCCACGACGGCGTTGGGCGACCCGGCGAGCACCGCGCGTGCGATCTCGTCGTCACTACCGGCCCATTCGTCCCCCACACCTCCATAGTGCACGTGGCTTGGTAGGTGCGTCGGGCGATCCGTCCGATACGCTGCGGTCACGGCGATCTCGGCGGGTGTGGAGGGTGAGGGCGAATGGCGAGCGGTGATCTCGATGCCCTGTTGCGGGTGACCTCCAGCACCTACCGCGGCGAGACGCCGCCCGACATCGCGTTCGGCACCTACGACGGCGCCGTGGGCAGGCTGGTGCTGGCCGTGACGGGCAAGGGCATCGCGGCCTGCAGCTTCGAGAGCGAGAACGACGTCTTCGAGCTGGTCAGCCGGCATGTGGGCACGTTCATCGGCAACGACGCGCGACGGCTCGACCCGGTGCGCAGAGAGCTCGACGCCTACTTCTCGGGCCGGCTGCGCGCGTTCGCCACGCCGGTCGACTGGGCGCTGGCCACCACGTTCGCCCGGTCGGTGCTGCAGAAGACCACGGCGGTCCCCTACGGCACGACCACGACGCTGGAGGAGATCGGCCAGAGCATCGGCAGGCCGCGTGCGCTGCGTGCGATCGGCAACGCGCTGGCCTCCAACCCCGTCTGCGTGATCGTGCCCTGCCACCGGGTGGTGCGCGAGGACGGCGCGCTCGGCGAGTACGCGGGTGGCGCGAGCGCCAAGCAGCACCTGCTCAACGTCGAACAGCGCGCCTCCGCAGCACGCCGATGAGCGCGGTCACGAGGGCCGCCACCACCGCCGCGCCGAGCGCGCCGTTCATCCACGGTTGCCTGGTGAAACCGATGGCGTCGCGGGCCGACGCCCAGAACCCGTCCCACGCCGCGATGGTGGGCGTCGAGGTGGTCAGCCAGTAGGCGGCGAAGCCGAGCGCCCACGGCACCAGCATCGACCAGCGCGAGGGGGCGTCCTCGTCGGTGTTCCAGCGGTCGGAGCGGCCGAACCCGAAATAGTCGACGGCCAGCACCGCGAACATCGGCACGAACACCGCCCCGATCACGCCCAGGAACGCGCCGTACGAGGTGACGTCGACGACCAGGGCGATCACGACCGTGAACACGCCGATGGCGGTGGAGATGACCCGCCGGTCGACGCGCGGCATCAGGTTCTGCAGCGACATGGTGGTGGAGTAGACGTTCGCGAACGACTGGTCGGTCTCGCGCAACACCAGGATGCCGAAGAACAGCGCTCCGAGCGGCGCGGCCACGAACGGGCTGAACACGGCCGTGTTGTCGGCCTCCACGACGGCGGCGCCGGCGATGGCCACGGCGTAGACGCCGAGCCCGAGGCAGGCCACCTGGGCGATCGTGTAGCCGCCGACGATCCCGGTGAACGCGGCGCGCCCGGAGCGGGAGTGCCGGGCGAAGTCGGCGGCCAGCGGCACCCAGGACACCGACAGCGCGATCACGTAGTCGACGGCCGGGGCGAACCCGGTCCACGACCCGCCGGCGGGTGCGGGCGCCTCGGACAGGAAGAACCAGGTGAACCAGATCATCGACACGATCACGCCGACGGTGACGTACCGCCGCAGCAGGCGGATCGCGCCGAGCGGCCAGATCGTGAGCGCGGTGGTCAGCACGCCCGCCAGCACCACCCACACGGGGTACGCCACCCCGTCGAAGATCGCGGTGGCGGCCTTGGCGATCACCCACAGCTCGAAAGCGCCCCATCCGAGCATCTGCACGATGTTCAGCACCGTGGGCGCGAAGGAGATCCTGGCCCCGAACAGGCCGCGCAGCAGCACCATCGCGGGCTGGCCCGTGCGGGTGCCGGGGATGGCGGACAGGCCCACCATGGCCGTGCCGATCAGGCTGCCGACCACCGTCGCCACCAGTGCGGCGGCCAGGCTCAGCGGCGCGTCGCCGGTCGGGTTGAGCAGGAGCAGCGCCCCTGAGAAGCCGAGGAGGCTGACACCGAGGTTGGCCCAGAGCGCGCCCTGATCGAGCACGCCCAGGGTCTTGGGGGCCTGACCGTCGAGAGTCAGCGGAACTTCGTCGGCGACGTGCGACATCGCACACTCCCTACGCCGGCATTACCCGGACAGGTTCATGCGGTCGGCGACAGCCGTAGTCGCCCTCTCAGCCTGATTGCCTCAAGCTCCCGCGGATTGATTTGTCGGTGCGGAGCCGGAATGTCCGAGTTCCGCGGGCCCCATGATGCCTCATCCCTCCACGTTCGGCCAGCCCGGGATGCCATGACCCGCGTCACGGCGGGAGAGCGACCTCCGCGCGGATGGCCGGCGGGCGTCCGGCAGGAAAGGAGGGATTCTTGTCCCTTCACACCATCGCATGGCCCGCTCAAGCCTGCATATCCTGCCCATCAATTGCCGGCCTGCGGCGAAATTCCACCGCAAGCCGGTTGTGTCCAGCAGCGCAATAGGCAATCGCCTTGGGGAGGCGA
The DNA here is from genome assembly GCF_039871515.1 of Nonomuraea sp. B1E8. Classification (NCBI taxonomy): domain Bacteria; kingdom Bacillati; phylum Actinomycetota; class Actinomycetes; order Streptosporangiales; family Streptosporangiaceae; genus Nonomuraea; species Nonomuraea sp. B1E8. The sequence continues at coordinate 1,739,994 of NZ_JBDPLS010000001.1, forward strand.
AAAGGGGGAAAGCTGACGGCACTCCGTAGCCGTACAAGCGTCGAAAGGGCCACCCACGAGTGCCATGGGTGGCCCTTCGGCCTGCTCCGGAGCACCTATGGCGCGCGGTGGCAGGCGTCCGGCTCAGGCCACGAAGGGCTGCTCCCCCGTCTCGCTGACCAGCGGACGCCCGGCCGCCTCCCACGACTGCATGCCGCCCCCGACGTTGACGGCGTCGCGCCCGAGCTGGTTGAGCCAGGCCGCCACCTGCAGCGACCGGCCGCCCACCCGGCAGACGACGTAGACCGTCCGGTCGCTCGGCACCTCGTCGACCCGGCCCTGGATCTGGGTCATCGGGATGTGCACCGCCTCACGGGCGTGGCCCGCCCGCCATTCGTCCTGCTCGCGGACGTCGAGAAGGTAGGCGTCTGCCGGGATGCCGCCCGGCTCGATCTCAGGAACGGTCATGACCCCATCATCTCCCGGCGAGGGAGTGCCGTCGCCTGGAGGAGGAGCGACGAAGGAGCGACGGGGGAAGGCGCCGGCACCAGACGACCGAGCCCGCCTCACGAAGTGAGGCCATGAACACGCGAGGGAGTGCCGTCGCCTGGAGGAGGAGCGACGAAGGAGCGACGGGGGAAGGCGCCGGCACCAGACGACCGAGCCCGCCTCACGAAGTGAGGCCATGAGCGCGCGCGTCGTACGCGGCGCGGGCGCGGGCGATCTCCTCCTGGTGGGCCTCGGTCCAGGTGACCAGGGACTTGATGGTCTCGTGCAGCGTACGGCCGAGCGGCGTCAGCGCGTAGTCGACCCTGGGCGGGACGACGGGGTGGACCGTGCGGCTGACCAGGCCGTCGCGTTCGAGCTGGCGCAGCGTGACGCTCAACATGCGCTGGCTGACGCCGTCGATCTCCCGGCGGAGCTGGGTGAAACGCAGGCTCTTGCAGTCGAGCAGGGCGATGACGAGAAGCGACCACTTGTCGGCGATGCGATCGAGGATCTGGCGCACCTCGCAGTCCTCACGGGTGTCCCACTGGCGCGCGTCGTAGTCGTCGTCCATGGTGCCTGCGGAGTAACCGAGTGACTCGGAAGTGCCTTCTTCCATGAAATCTCATAATGGCCAATGATGTGGACGGTTACAACAAGGAACCAATATGATTTTCGGTAACCGGGGGTTGTCATGCCTGTCCCTGCTCGTGCGTGGGGCGTACTGATCGTTCTTTGCGGGGCCATCTTTCTCGAAGGCATCGACGTCGCCATGTTGAACGTCGCCCTTCCCGCCATCCGGGCCGATCTCGGCGTACCCACGAGCATGCTCAGCGGGGTGGTGAGCGCCTACGTCCTGGGGTACGGCGGCTTCGTGCTGCTCGGCGGCCGGGCGGCCGACCTGCTGGGCCGGCGGCGCATGTTCCTGCTCTGGCTGGGGGTGTTCATGGCCTTCTCCGGGCTCGGCGGAGTGGCGAACGACGGCTGGGTGCTGCTGTTGGCGAGGTTCGTGACCGGAGTGGCCGCCGGCTTCATGACGCCCGCGGGGCTGTCGCTGATCACCACGAGCTTCCCCGAGGGCCGCGACCGTAACCGCGCCCTGATCATCTACGGCAGCACCGGCGCCGCCGGCTTCGCGCTCGGCCTGGTGTTCGGCGGGGTGCTCACCACGTTCGGCTGGCGCTGGGTCTTCTTCGCCCCGGTGCTGATGTCGCTGGTGATCCTGCTCGCCGCGATCCTGCTGATCAAGAAGCCGCCCGCGGAGGAGCGCCCGGCCGGCGGTTTCGACCTGGCGGGCGCGGCGAGCGTGACGGGCGCGATGATGCTGCTGGTCTATGGAGTGGTACGCCTTGAGCGCCCGTCCGAGGGCCTGCCGCTGACGCTCGCGGTCTTCGCCGCGGCCCTGGGACTGCTGGCGGCGTTCGCGGCCATCGAACGCCGCTCACCGCACCCCCTGGTCCGCCTCGGCATCTTCAGGTCGGCGGCGCTGGTACGGGCCAACGTGATGGCCGTCCTGCTCACGGCCTCGTTCTTCGGCTTCCAGTTCCTGGTCACGCTCTACCTGCAGGAGTTGCGCGGCTGGTCACCCATGCAGACCGGGCTCGCCCTGCTGGCGGCCGCCGCCGACGTGGTGATCGCGCCGACGCTCACCCCGTGGCTGGTCAACCGGTACGGCAACGCCAAGGTCATCCTCGGCGGCCTGCTGTCGGGCCTGCTGGCCTACGTGCTCTTCCTGGGCGCCGGGCTGGACTGGACCTACGCCGCGATGGTGCCGTCGATGATGCTGATCGCCCTGATGTTCGCCTTCGCCTACGGCCCGCTCATGATCACGGCCACGGACGGGATCGAGGCCCGCGAGCAGGGGCTGGCCGGCGGGTTGATCAACTCGTCGTTCCAGTTCGGCGCCGCGCTGGGCGTGTCGATGGTCACGGCGGTCAACGTGGCCGCACTCGGCGGCGCGACCACGCAGGAAGCCGGGATGACCGCCTTCCGCACGGCCCTGGCGGTCCCCTTGGCGGCCGCCCTGCTGGCGACGGCCATCGCGGCGACCGCCCTGCTCTCCAGGCGACCCGGGGGCGCACCCAGGAACTGGGGTCGCGCGGGAACCACGGAACACGGCCAAGAAGGCGCTCGTCACGGCGAGCAACCCGTGAGCCTTCACGACCGGCCATGACAGACGGCGGCCGGCGTCGGCGCGTGCGGTGACGTCGGCTGTGCCGTAACACGGAGAAACCAACCAACAAACAGAACACCCGGCGTCGGCGCGTGCGGTGACGCCGGCTGTGCCGTAACACGAAGAAACCAACCAACAAACAGAACACCCGGCGTCGGCGCGTGCGGTGACGCCGGCTGTGCCGTAACAGATGGATTATTTCAACAAACGGGACAACCTCCGGTCGGCGAGGGGCTTGCCGCCGGTCTGGCAGGTGGGGCAATACTGCAGGGCCGAGTCCGCGAACGACACCTCGCGGATCGTGTCGCCGCAGACGTCGCACGGCTGTCCCGCGCGGTTGTGCACCCGCAGCCCCGACTTCTTCTCCGCCTTGAGGTCCTTCGCGGCCAGCCCGTGCGCCCGCTCGACCGCTTCGCCGAGCGTGGTGACGATGGCCTCGTGCAGGTCGGCGATCTGCGCGTCCGTGAGCGTCGCGGCGATCTTGAACGGGGACATCCTGGCCGCGTGGAGCACCTCGTCGGAATAGGCGTTGCCGATGCCCGCGATGACCTTCTGGTCGCGCAGCAGCCCTTTGATCTGCGTGCGGTTGCCGCCCACGATGCGCTTGAGCGCGGCGACCGTGAAGGACGGGTCGAGGGGGTCGGGGCCGAGCGCTGCGATGCCGGGGACCTCGCCCGGATCTCGCGTGACATAGACGGCGAGCCGCTTCTGGGTGCCCGCCTCCGTCAGCTCGAAGCCGGGCGCCGCCCCCTCGTCGTCGGGCGCGAGCCGGACCCGCAACGCGAGCGGCCCCTTGCCGGGGCGGACGGGCTTGGCGCCCGACAGGTCGTCGCGCCAGCGCAGCCATCCCGCCCTGGCCAGGTGGATGACCAGGTGCAGGCCGTCGCAGTCGAGGTCGAGGAACTTGCCGTGCCTCGCCACGCCGGTGATGCCCAGCCCGCCGAGCGCCGTGGCCGGCGGGTCGAACGTCTTGAGCGCCTGGAAGCCGACCACGTCGACTCCCACAATCGTGCGGCCCACCGCCCGCTCGCGCAGGAAGTGGGTAAGTGACTCCACTTCGGGAAGTTCCGGCATGTCACCAGGGTACGGTCCGCGCCGCGCCGTCCACAGCCTGTGGATGCTACGGCACGCTCCAGAAGGCCAGCTCGTGCGCCATGCCCTCCTTGAACTTCGCCTCCGCCCGCGCCGGGTCCGGGTCGGCCTCGTCGATCATCTGGGCGATGCGTACGGCGAGCGCGGCGAACCCGGGGTCGGCGTACGTGTCCACCCAGGCCCGATATCTCAGCTCAGTAGGCGGATTCTCCGCCAATATCTGCCCGAGGGTCGAATATCCCCACATACACGGGTACAGCGCCGCCAACCCCTCCCCGTACGACGCCGCCGACTCCAGCAGGAACCCCGTGTACGCCGCACACGCCGGCCCCTTCACCGCGCCCTCCAGGTCGGCCCCGAACTCCGCCGACAACGACCTGTGCAGGTTCAGCTCGTCGTGGTACGTCGCGTGCGCCAGGTCCACCAGGTCGCCCAGATGCGGGTCGGGCGCCTGCCAGGCCAGCCGCGCGAACACCCGCACATAGTCCAGCAGGAACAGGTAGTCCTGCTCCAGCCACGACCTGAACACCGGTTCCGCCAGGTCGCCGCGGCCGATCCCGATCACCGTGGGATGGCTGAGTTGTACCTGCAGCAAGGGACGGCCGATGGCGTGCAACCTCTCCGAAATGCTCATGGCTGGGAGGTTAGTGTCGGAAGATGACTGTGACGATCGCCGAAGAGTTCCTCCTGCTGGCCTACCGGGACGACAAGGGCACCCCGCTCATCGACTCCACGCGACTCGACTCCGCGCTCGCCGGCGCGCTCCTCGCCGAGCTGGCCGTGGCCGGGCGGCTCGAGTTGTCCGGCAAGCAGGTGGCGGTCACCGACCCGAGCCCGCTCGGCGACGCGGAACTGGACGCCACGCTGACCCGGATCGCCACCGAGGGCAAGGCCAGGAAACCCGCCTGGTGGGTGCAGCGGCTGAAGACGGGCAAGCTGCGCACGCGCCTGCTGGCCAAGCTGGCGGAATCAGGCGTGCTGGCCGAGGAGCGCGGCAGGGCCCTCGGCATCTTCCCCGTCACCCGCTGGCCGGAGGCGCACCCCGGAGTCGAGGCCGACGTGCGCGAGCGGGTGTCGGCCGTGCTCGCGGGCGCCACCCCCGACGCCCGCACGGCGGTGCTGATCGCGATCTCGCACGCGGCCAGGCTTGACCGCAAGGTCTTCCCTGACGCGAGCAAGCAACGGATCAAGGAGATCTCCGAAGGCGCGTGGACGGCCGACGCCGTCGCCAAGGCCATCGCCGCCATCAACGCGGCCACGGTGGCCGCCATCAGCGCCGCGACCACCGCCGCCGCCGGCAGCGGCAGCGGCGGCTGACGGCATCAGCGGGCGTCGAGCACGCTCTTCGGCACCGGCTTGTCCTCCTTCAGCGCGTTGAACAGCGCCAGCGCCTTCTGCCGGTCCGACTTGACGGCCACGCCGCCGTTGGGCAGGTTCTCGTTGCCGCCGAACGGCACCACCGTCGTCACCGGGCTGTCGCCCATGGCGAGCCCCAGGGAGAGCAGGTCGAAGGCGCCCGTGCCGGAGTCGACCGTGACCGCGTCCGTGGCGCTCATCGCCAGCGGGATCGACGTGAACGGGTTGATGAGCACCCCGGGGCTGGCCGCCTTCTTCACGACCGCCGCGAGGAACTGACGCTGCCGCTTGGTGCGCTCGTAGTCGGGCAGCGCGCCGCCCTTGCGGGTGCGTACGTAGCCCAGGGCCTGGGCGCCGTTGAGCACCTGCTTGCCCTTCTTCAGCTTGAGCCCCGCCTTGGGGTCGTCCACGGCGGCCGTCACGTTCATCTCGACCCCGCCCACCGCGTCCACGATGTCGACGAACCCGGCGAACCCGATCTCCATGTAGTTGTCGACGCGCAGGTCCGTGACCGTCTCGATGGTGCGGACCAGCAGCTGCGGCCCGCCGTTGTAGGCGGCGTTGAGCTTGTCGCGCTGCTTGCCGTAGATGGTGACGGCCAGGTCGCGCGGCAGGCTGACCAGCGTCGGCTGGTCGTCGGTGTCGGGGATGTGCAACAACATCATCGAGTCCGTACGCTGCCCGACGGCGCGCCCGGTGGCCAGCTTCTTGCGCTCGGCCTTCGACAGCCCCTTGCGGCTGTCGGAGCCGACGAGCAGCCAGTTGGTGCCGGGACCGTCAGCTGGACGGTCATCGTAATCGGCGAGCACGTCGTCGATGCCGGCCAGCCTCGAGTCGATCCAGAAGAACATGCCCACGGCCGCGACCAGCAGCGCGACCAGAAGCCCCGCGACGATCTTCACGATCGTCCTGCCCGAAGGCCTCTTGCGGGGTTCCCTCGGCTCCTGCCCGCCCCTCGACCTCAGCGGCCTGACGGGACCGCCCCCGCCGCCGGAGCGCTGCCTGCCGTACACGCGCCCGCTCGACCGGCGCGGCTCGGAGCCGGGCGGGCCCGGCGGCGGCTCGGGGATCTGGGATGCGGCGGGAAGCTTGTGAGTGGGCGCACCCGGCCCGCCCGCCGGGAACCGGTGCGCGGGGGCGCCCCCTGAGCGCGGGACGTCGTTGGGCCGCGGTGGCAGCGGGCGGCCGTCGCCCGGCGAGCGCATGGCCCGCGTACGGTCGTCCTCAGACACTTCGCCTTCTCCCCTTCGCTTCGTACATAGACGCTACGTCCAACCCCCCGGCAGTGAAGGCGTTCGGTCAAGGAATTCCCACGGAAAAGTACATAGAACCAGCCGACCGTAACGGTGGAGGCAGGCCGCCGCCAAACCGGCGACGAGTCCTCGCGCGGGCACAGGAAACATAGAGGCCATCGGCATCGTTACGGTTATGGACGACCTCTATCGAAGGGATGATCGTGTCCGCTCCGGACTCGTGGAGTCTTTGCCCGTGCTCAGGCACGGGTTCCCCTGAAGGCTCACTGCGGTGAGCGCTTATCTCGGGCTGCTGTCCCTCATCCTCCTCACGGCGGCGACCGGCTATTTCGTCGCCCAGGAGTTCGCCTTCGTCGCCGCCGACCGCGGCATCCTCCGCGAGCAGGCCTCCGCCGGTGACACCGCCGCCGAGAGGGCCCTCCAGGTGACGTCCCGCCTCTCCTTCATGCTCTCAGGCGCGCAGCTCGGCATCACGGTCACCGCGCTGCTGGTCGGATTCCTGGCCGAGCCCGCGATCGCCGTGATCGTGCGCCCGTGGTTGTCCGACTGGGGGCTTCCCGAGGGCATGATGACCGGCGTCTCCGTGGCCACGGGCGTGTTCGTGGCGACGGTGGTGCAGATGGTGCTCGGCGAGCTGGCCCCGAAGAACCTCGGCATCGCCAGGCCGGAGGTGGTGGCCAAGTTCCTGGCCCGCTCGACGCTGGTCTATCTCACGGTGGTGGGGCCGGTGATCCGGTTCTTCGACTCGGCCGCCACCGGGCTGCTCAGGCGGGTTGGCATCGAGCCCGTGGAGGAGATCGAGCACGGCGTGACGCCCGAGGAGCTTTCGCGCATCATCGCGGAGTCGACCCAGGCGGGCGAGCTGCCTCCCAAGCTGTCGGAGCTGCTCGAACGGGCGCTGGAGTTCGGCGACCGCAACGCGGAGGAGATCATGGTCCCGCGGCCCCGCGTGGTCGCGCTGCGCGACGCGCAGCCCATCTCCGACCTGCTCGACGCCATGCGCGAGTGCGGGCACTCCCGCTACCCCGTTCTCGCCGAGGACGGCGACGTCGTCGGCGTGACGGGCGTGCGCGAGCTGCTCACCTCCGGCCTGGAGGAGGGCCCGATCTCCACGATCACCCGCCCCGCGCTGCTGGTGCCTGCCTCGGTGCCACTGCCCGCCGTACTGGAGAGAATGCGGGTGGCCAAGGACGACGTCGCCTGCGTCATCGACGAGTACGGCGGCCTGGCCGGCGTGATCACCGTCGAGGACCTGGCGGAAGAGCTGGTCGGCGAGCTCGTCGACGAGAACGACCCGGAGCCGGTCGGCGCCCTCGAACACCCGGGCGGCGTCTGGGAGGTGCCGGGCAGTCTCAGGCTCGACGAGGTCGAGCGGGCCACCGGCGTGGCGCTGCCGGAGAGCGACGACTATGACACGCTCGCCGGGCTCGTGCTCGCCAAGCTGGGCAGGATGCCCAACCAGGGCGACACGGTGACCGTCCCGATCAAACCCGACTCCGACCCGTTCGCCGAGGACGTCGAGGAGCACCTGGCGGAGCTCACGGTCATGTCACTCAACCGCAGGGTGCCCGAGTGGGTGCGCCTGGCTCCTGTGCGACACGCGGAGGCGGCCCGATGAGCATGATCATTCTGAGCCTGGCGCTGCTGGCCTTCAACGCGCTGTTCGTGGCCGCCGAGTTCGCCTTCGTCTCCTCGCGCCGCCACCGCCTCGAGGAGATGGCCTCGGGCGGCAACCGCCTGGTCAGGCTCACCGCCAAGTCGGCGGTGCGCGGCGGCCGCCAGCTCTCCCTCATGCTGGCCGGCGCCCAGCTCGGAATCACCCTGTGCACGCTGGGCCTGGGCCAGGTGACCGAGCCGGCGATCGAGCACTATCTGGAGCCCGTCTTCGCCATGGTGGGCGTCCCTGAGGGCCTGCGCCTCCCGATCGCCCTGACCCTCTCCCTGGCCCTGGTGACGTTCCTCCACATGGTCATCGGCGAGATGGCCCCCAAGTCCTGGGCGCTGACCCACCCGGAGCGCGCGGCGCTCCTGCTGACCCTGCCGTTCCGCGGCTTCACGTGGCTGATGCGCCCGCTGCTCTCGGCGCTCAACGGCCTGACGAACGTCATACTCCGCCTCTTCGGCGTCAAGCCGAGAGACGAGCTGGCGACGACCAGAACCCCGCGCCAGCTCGCCATGCTGGTGGGCGAGTCGGGCCGCATGGGCCTGCTGGACAGGGAGGAACACGACCTCCTGACGCGCGCCCTGCGCCTTGACGACGAGGGCATCGAACGCCTGATGACCCCCATCGCCCGAGCCGCCAAGGTCGCCCCCACGGCCGACACGTCGGAGATCAAGCAGACAGCGGTGACCACGAACCACCTGCGCCTCCTGGTGGAGAACGAGTCGGCCATAGAAGGCGCCCTGCACGCCAGGGACGCCCTGCTCAACCCCGGCAAGACGGCACGCGAGCTGACCAGGAAGGTGCCCAGGCTCCGCAGCACCACCCAGATCCCCGAGGCAGTGACGGCCCTCCAGGAGGCCAGGGCCCACCTCGCCCTGGTCACGGACCAGCAGGACGCGGTCATCGGAATGGTGAGCCTCATGGACCTGGTGGGCGAACTCCTGGACACCAGAACCAAAGCAGCGTGACTGTGAACTAAAACACACAGCAACGGTCAAGTGACCAGAAAGCATCTTGCAAGCACCAAGGCGTACAGTCCCGAGAGCCCCCATCACCGACAGATTCTTGAAAAGGAAGACGCCGACCCTTGCGATCCGCAACAAGCTTCGCCAATGTGGGTCTGCACAAAAGAACCCAGGAACACCACCGGACACCCACAAAGGCGCTGCCCGGACACAACCCGAGAACGGTTGGCCGGACCCCACGAGGGTGCCGGCCGGAGACCACCCGCAAAGGGCCTGGCCGAACACCAGCCACAACGCGGTTGTGATGGACACCAACCACACGGGGTTGTGATGAAACACCACCCACAACGCGGATGTGATGGACACCAACCACACGGGGTTGTGATGAAACACCAGCCACAACGCGGTTGTGATGGGGGCCCGGGGGTCTCCCCCGGGAGCGCCAGCGACCTGCCTGGGGGTCCGGGGGTTATCCCCCGGGAGACACGACGAGGGGACCCGAGGGAGCAACGCCTGAAAGGCTTGCGACCAAGGATCCCCTGTCAACGAGTGGGCGAGGAGGGATTTGAACCCTCACGTCCTTTCGGACACACGGACCTGAACCGTGCGCGTCTGCCGTTCCGCCACCCGCCCTTGTGGGTGCGGAAAGAACAGTAGCACGGAACAGCCACTGGTACTGAACCCGGATACGATCGCATAAGACACGGGAGCGGAGGAGCTGGGCGCGACAGCTGACGAGCGCCAGGGACGCCGTGAAGTGGAACGAGCGGAGACCGGGCGCCACGAGCGCCTGGGGGCCGCGATCATATGCACGGAGGAAGGGAGGTACCCGGTGGGAGTCCTTCAGCGCTTCGAGCGAAGGCTCGAAGGCTTGGTTGAGGGAGCCTTTGCGCGGGCGTTCAAATCTGACCTTCAGCCGGTCGAGGTCGCCAGCGCGGTTCAGCGGGAGATGGATGAGCGTGCGGCGATCGTCGCCCAAGGCCGCACACTCGTGCCCAACGACTTCGTGGTTGAGCTGTCCACGACCGACAGCGAGCGGCTTGAGGTCTACGCCGACAGCATCAGCCACGAGCTGGCCAACCTCGCCAGGGAGTACGCCAAGGAGCAGGGCTACTCCTTCGTGGGACCGGTCCGGGTGCGTTTCGAAACGGCCGGCGACCTGGCTGTCGGACTGTTCCGCATCAGGTCAGGCGTCATCCGCGGCGCCACGGTGGAGCAGGACGAGATTCGCCACCCGGCGAGCGACCTGCCTCCGTCGAGGCCGCACGCGTTCCAGGGGCGGCCCAGGCTGCTCGTCTCCACCCAGGACGACCCGCAGGGCGACCGTTCCTACGAGCTCACCACTCCGGTGACCTTGCTAGGCAGGGGCACCGACTGCGATCTTCGTCTGGTCGATCCGGGCGTTTCGCGTCATCACGCGGAGCTGCGTGTCGAGGGCCAGCTCGTGGCTCTCGTCGATCTCGGGTCGACGAACGGCACTTTTGTCAACGGCCAGCCGGTACGCAGGATCGAGCTCCAGAACGGCACGCGAGTGACGTTGGGGCGCACGACTCTGGTGTTCCGGCGCGATTAGAGGTAGACAGACGGTCCATGTCCGAGCTCACGCTGCTGCTGATCCGGCTCGCCTTCCTGGCGGTGCTGTGGTTTTTCGTCATTGCCGCAGTCGGCGTGATCCGGACTGACTTGTTCGGTTCACGCACGGCTCCCGCAGGCCCACGCAAAGGCGTGAAACCCGCCAAACCCGTGGCCAAGCCCAAGAGCAAGAAGGGTGAGCCACGCCAGCTCGTCGTTACCGGTGGCCCCCTGCAAGGCACCACCATTAACCTCACGGAGACGCCCATCACCATTGGCCGGGCGAACGACGCCACGCTGGTAGTCAGCGACGACTACGCATCCAGCCGGCATGCCCGGCTCTTCCCTCAGGACGGTCAGTGGATCGTGGAAGATCTCGGTTCGACGAACGGCACGTATCTCGACCGCTCGAAAGTCACCCGCCCGACCCCGGTGCCGCTCGGTGTTCCGATCCGCGTCGGCAAGACAGTCATTGAATTGCGCAAATGACCATCGCACTCCGCTACGCCGCCCGCTCGGACGTCGGCCTCCTCCGCGAAGGGAACGAGGACTCGGCGTACGCTAGCGGCCGCCTGCTCGCCGTCGCCGACGGCATGGGCGGGCACGCACACGGCGAGGTGGCGAGCTCAGTCGCCATCGACGCCATGGCCTCTCTGGAAGAGGCTCAACAGGGGGGTGACCTGCTCAACGCCATCGAGGCAGCCGTACGCGACGCCAACCGCAAGCTGCACGAGATGGTGGGGCGGGATCCCAGCCTCAAAGGCATGGGCACGACTCTCACGGCCATGCTCTGGCACGGCACCCAAGTCGCTTTGGTGCACGTCGGCGACTCGCGCGCCTACCTGCTCAGGCGCGGGGAGCTCTACCAGATCACTCATGACCACACCCTGGTCCAGCAGCTCGTCGACGACGGGCGCATCACGCCGGAGGAGGCTGCCACGCACCCGCAGCGGTCGATCCTGCTACGCGCGCTCGACGGCAGCGGTGAGGTCGATCCCGACCTCACGCTCCGCGAGGCGCAGGTGGGCGACCGCTACCTCCTGTGTTCCGACGGCCTGTCGGGCGTGGTGAGCGCTGAGACGATGCACGCCACGCTCACCAACATCGACGATCCGGAAGAGGTCGTCCGCCAGCTCATCGACCTGGCGAACCGAGGCGGCGGGCCCGACAACATCACGTGTGTGCTGGCCGACGTGCTCGAGATCACCGATGAGCAGCAGGTGCCGGCCGAGGCCGCCGTCGTGGGCGCCGCGGGCATGAACCGCCTGCGGGGCGCCGCCCAGGAGGCCGAGCCGCCGGGGCGAGCCGGCGCGGTGACCGCACCCCAGCCGGTGATCGCGGACGATGGCGACTTCGACGAGCCGGTCGCGCAGGCGTCCCGGCGGTCGGGCCGCCGTCGTCTGTGGCCCGTGCTGGTCACCGTGCTCGGCATCGGCACGCTCGCCGTCGGTGTCGGCGGTTACTTTGGATACCAGTGGACCCAGGACCAGTTCTTCGTCGGTGCGAGGGGCGACGAGGTGGTCGTGTTCCAGGGGATCAAGGTAGAGGTGGGCCCCTTCCAGCTCTTCGAGGTCTCGCGGCCCACTGGCCGGCAGCTCTCCCAGCTGTCGGAGGCGGATCAGGAGCTCATCAAGAGCACCTTCCCCGTCACCACCGTCGACGAAGGCATCACGAGGATCAACGCGTTGAAGTTCTCCGAGGACCAGCAGAGCGAAACGTCCCCGTCCGCCACCACGTCGCCCACGCCGACCGCGAGCGCGACCAAGACGAAACAGCAGCAGTAGATGAGCGAAGTCGCCGCCGAACCGGTCTCGATGCCGGCCAAGCGCCGCGGGGCTCAGCTGGTCATGCTCGCCCTCGCGGTGCTGACCGTCATGGGCGCGTACGCCAACGTGGGCCTGGCGATGGACGGCGCGATCCCGTCGGGGATGCTGACGTACGGCCTGAGCCTGGGCGGGCTGATGCTGGCCGCCTACGCGGTGCTGGCGAAGTTCGCGCCGTGGGCCGACCCGCTGATCCTGCCGCTGGTGACGCTGATCAACGGGCTCGGCCTGGTGATGATCTTTCGGCTCTCCGAGTCCGACTCGAACCTGCCCTCCGCCAGGCTGGCCTCGCCCAACTCGCAGCTGATGTGGACACTCGTCGGTATCGTGCTGTTCAGCGTCACGCTGATCTTCTTGCGTGACCACCGAGCACTGCAGCGCCTGACCTACACGGCGGGCGCCCTAGGCCTGCTACTGCTGGTCTCGCCGTTGATCCCGTTCCTCGGCCAGGAGATCAACGGCGCCAGGATCTGGATCGGCATCCCCGGCCTGGGTCAGCTGCAGCCTGCCGAGTTCGCCAAGCTGGCGCTGGTCATCTTCTTCGCCGGCTATCTGGTCGCCAAGCGCGACGTGCTCGCCCTCGCCGGGCGGCGGTTGCTCTTCATCGACCTGCCGCGCGCGCGTGACCTGGGTCCAGTCCTCATCACGTGGGGCGTCAGCCTCGGCGTCCTGGTGATGCAGAAGGACCTGGGGTCGTCGCTGCTGCTGTTCGGCACGTTCATCGCCCTGCTCTACATCGCCACGCAGCGTGTCTCCTGGGTGATCATCGGCATCCTGCTCTTCGCGGGCGGCGCCATCCTGGCGGGCCTGGTCTTCGACCACGTCCAGCAACGGTTCGAGGTCTTCCTCAACCCGAGCGACCCCGCGCTCTTCGACCGCGTCGGCGGCAGCGCGCAGCTCATGCAGGGGTTGTTCGCCATGGGCTCGGGCGGCATCCTCGGCACGGGGCTCGGCCAGGGACACCCCGAGTTGATCCCGCTGGCCTTCTCCGACTTCATCTTCGCCGCGACGGGCGAGGAGCTGGGCCTGACCGGCCTGATGGCGCTGCTCATGCTCTACGCCCTGGTGGTGCAGCGGGGCCTGCGCACCTCGCTGGCGGCCCGTGACCCGTTCTCCAAGCTGCTCGCGGGCGGCCTGTCGTTCATCCTCGCCTGGCAGGTGTTCATCATCGTGGGCGGCGTGACCAACCTGATTCCCCTGACCGGCCTGGTGACGCCGTTCATGTCGCAGGGTGGCTCGGCGCTGCTGGCTAACTGGATCCTTATCGCGCTCTTGGTACGCATGTCGGATGCGGCGCGTAAGCCTCCGCCCCAGGCGATCCAGAACGAAGGGATGACGCAGGTGTTCCAGCGATGAACAGCACAATCAAGCGCACGGCCGTGGCCTGCCTGGCCATGTTCGCGCTTCTGATGGTCAACGTGAACTACCTGCAGGCCGTGAGGGCCGAAGGCTTGAGCAGCGACGCCCGTAACACCCGTAACTTCTACGACCGTTACGCCGTCGAGCGTGGCCGCATCACCGCCGGCGGCAAGGTGATCGCACAGTCCGTCGAGACCGACAGCAAGCAGTTCAAATTCGTCAGGAAATACCCCGAGGGCGAGCTCTACGCGCACGTCACCGGCTTCTTCTCGCCAGAGAGCGCGAGCGCCATCGAGGGCACCCAGAACAAACTGCTCGACGGCTCCAGCGCCGACCTGCTGCTGAGGCGGAGCATCGACCTGTTCACCGGCGAGCCGACCAAGGGCGCCAACGTCGAGGTCACGATCGATCCCAAGGTACAGAAGGCCGCCTACGACGCGCTGCGCCAGAGCGGCAAGCGCGGCGCCGTCGTCGCGCTCGAGCCGAAGACGGGCGCGATCCTCGCGATGGTCTCGCTGCCGACCTACGACCCCGCCGAGCTGTCGCTGACCGACAAGAGCAAGGTGTTCCCGCGCTACGACGAGCTGGCCAAACAGAAGAACCAGCCGCTGCTCAACCGTACGATCGACCGCACCTACCCGCCCGGCTCGACGTTCAAGGTCGTGACCATGGCGGCCTACCTCGAGGACGACACCTCACGAGGGCCGCAGACCACTGTGGAGGCGCCGCAGCGGCTCCCGCTGCCCAACACGAACATCAGCCTGCCCAACTACGGCGGCGCCGCCTGCGGCAGCGGCCAGGTCACGCTGGTCTTCGCGCTGGAGAGGTCGTGCAACACGCCGTTCGGCAAGATGGGCATCGACCTGGGCTACGACAAGGTGCAGGAGCAGTCGGTCAAGTTCGGCATGGGCGAGCAACTCGCGATCCCGATGCCCGTGGCGAAGAGCGACTTCGGCCCCCGTGAGGACGAAGCGGCCGTCGCGATGGCCTCCATCGGGCAGCGCAGCAACCAGATGACGCCGCTGCAGATGGCCATGATCTCCGCGGGCATCGCCAACGAGGGCACGGTGATGAAGCCGTACCTCGTCAAGAAGATCACCGACGCCAAGGGCGACTCGATCGAGGAGGCCGAGCAGGAGGAGCTGAGCGAGGCGGTCAGCACCGAGACGGCGGCCAAGCTGCGCGACATGATGGTGAGCGTCGTCAGCAACGGCACCGCCAACCGGGCGCAGGTGCCGGGCGTCCAAGTAGCGGGCAAGACGGGCACCGCGGAGACGTCCGACGACCAGCCTCCGCACGCCTGGTTCATCTCCTTCGCGCCGGCCGAGGATCCGAAGGTGGCCCTGGCGGTCATCGTCGAGTCCGGTGCGGCCAACGTCGGCGCGGAGGCCACGGGCGGCGGCACCGCCGCGCCGATCGGCAAGGCCGTGATGGAGGCGGTGCTGAACAAGTGAGAGACGGTAACCTGCTGGACCATGCGGCTCCGTAACCGCTACCTCCTGATCTCCCGCATCGCCACCGGCGGTATGGGAGAGGTCTGGCGTGCCCGCGACGAGCTGCTCGGGCGCGAGGTCGCGGTGAAGATCCTGCGCAGCCACATCCACGCCGACCCCACTTTCCTCGAGCGGTTCCGCAACGAGGCGCGGCTCACCGCGGCGCTGGCCGACCCCGGAGTGGCCCAGATCTTCGACTACGGCGAGGAGAGCGACCTCGCCTATCTGGTGATGGAGCTGGTGCAGGGCGAGCCGCTGTCGGCCATCCTGGCGCGCAACGGCGCGCTCGGGGCCGAGGTGGCGCTCGACGTCGTGCACCAGACCGCCAGGGCGCTGCACGCCGCCCACTCCTCCGGGATCATCCACCGCGACATCAAGCCCGGAAACCTGCTGGTCACGCCCGAGGGCACCATCAAGGTGACCGACTTCGGCATCGCCCGGGCGCTGGAGGCGGCGCCGGTGACGCAGACGGGCACGGTGGTGGGCACCGCCCAGTACGTCAGCCCCGAGCAGGCGCAGGGTTTCCCGCTCACGCCCGCCACCGACCTCTACTCGCTCGGCGTGGTGGCCTACGAGTGCCTGGCGGGGCGCACGCCGTTCCGCGGCGACACCCAGGTGGCGATCGCCCTGCAGCACCTCAACGAGCAACCGCAGCCGCTCGGAGTGGACGTTCCCTCGCAGGTGCGCGCGCTCGTCATGGCGCTGCTGGCGAAGGAGCCGGGCCAGCGCCCGGCCACGGCGCTCGAGCTGGCCGAGCGGGCCCACGCGCTGCGCGAGTCGCTGGCGGGCGCCCAGTCCGGCGCCGACCTCAGCATGCTGACCGACCCGGGCGGCTTCCGCGTACGCGAACCCTCGCCCGAGGACCAGCAGGCGACCGACCACATCGCCCCGGCCACCGAGCCCCATGCCCCGCCGGCCCGCAGGCGCCGTAAGGGCGCCAGGACGCTGGCCGTGGTCGCCACGGCCGGCTGCGCGGCCGCGGTCGGGCTCAGCGCCGTCACCTTCGCCAACCGCCCGCCGCCCGCGCCGACGCCTGACGTGGCCGAGCCGCGCGAGTCTCCGCCGCCGACGCCGACGCAGGCCGAGCCCACGAAGAAGAAGCGCACCAAGCGGCCACCGGCGCTTCCGGCGAAGTCGCAGCGGCCTATACCCTCTCGGTCGGCTACGGTAAGCAAGTCGGCAACTCCCAGCAAGAAGCCGACGCCGAAACCGACCCCGACACGGACGCGGACCCCGACGCCCACGCCAACCCCGACGCCCACCACCACACCCACTACCCCGACACCCACCGCCTCGCCGGACCCGGGTGAGACAAACCCACCCAAGGAGCAGACGTGACGCGCAATGGGGTCGATGATGGACACCGGCGGCCCCCCGAGCAGGCCGGTACCCAAGATGAACGGTAAGGGACAGTGCAGGAAATGACTCAGCCTCGGCTACTCGGAGGTCGTTACGAGCTCGACGGTGTCGTCGGGCGCGGCGGCATGGCCGAGGTGTATCGCGCCCGAGACATCCGGCTGGACCGCATAGTCGCGATCAAAACGCTCCGGTCCGACCTGGCTCGCGACCACACCTTCCAGGCCCGGTTCCGCCGTGAGGCGCAGTCGGCGGCCTCACTCAACCACCCTGCCGTGGTCGCCGTCTACGACACCGGCGAAGACGTCACCGACGGCACCCCCGTCCCGTACATCGTGATGGAATACGTCGACGGCCGGACGCTGCGCGACCTGCTGCGCCAGGATCGGCGGTTGCTCCCCGAGCGCGCGGTCGAGCTGGTCGACGGCATCCTGCGGGCCCTCGACTACAGCCATCGCGGCGGCATCGTGCACCGCGACATCAAGCCGGCCAACGTGATGATCACGCGGGCGGGCGACGTCAAGGTGATGGACTTCGGCATCGCGCGGGCCATGGCCGACTCCGCGGCCACCATGACGCAGACGGCGCAGGTGATCGGCACCGCCCAATACCTCTCGCCCGAGCAGGCTCGGGGCGAGCGGGTCGACGCCCGCAGCGACATCTACTCCACCGGCTGCGTGCTCTACGAGCTGCTGACGGGCCAGCCGCCGTTCACCGGCGACTCGCCTGTCGCGATCGCCTACCAGCACGTGCGCGAGGAGCCGATCCCGCCCTCCCAGATCGACCGCGAGATCCCGCCGTGGGCCGACGCGATCGTGCTGAAGGCCATGGCGAAGGACCCGGCGCACCGCTATCAGAGCGCGGGCGAGATGCGGGCCGACATCCAGCGGGCGATGTCCGGCATGCCGGTCGACGCCCAGACGATGGCGATGACCGGCGACTACGGCCAGGGCACGCGCATGATGGCCTCGCCCCAGACGTCCGGCGGGCCGGCCACGCAGCGCAGTGGGGCGATCCCGCCCTACGAATATGACGAGGGCGACGGCGGTGGCCGGGGCGGCCGGCGCAGGGCTCCCAGCGGCGGTGGGGGCAACGCGGTCAAGACCGCGATGTGGATCATCATTCCGCTGCTGATCATCGGCGGGTTCATCACGGCCGGCTACCTCGTGTTCGGCTCCAAGGACACTCCGGCCGAGACCCAGGTCACGATCCCCGAGCTCACGACGCAGAAGGGCACGTTCGCCGAGCAACAGCTCAAGGGCCTGGGGCTCACCGTCCAGGTGGTGCAGGAGTTCAGCTCCGACGTCGAGAAGGGCACCGTGATCAAGACGGAGCCCGCCGCCAATTCCAAGGTCGACAAGGGCTCCAGCGTCCAGTTGTTCGTATCCAAGGGCACCGAGCGGGTGAAGGTGCCCGACGGCCTCGTCGGCCAGTCGCAGGCCGACGCCATGGCGGCCCTGGAGGCGGCGGGGCTGCGCGGCACGGTCAAGACCAGAAACTCCACCAAGGAGCAGGGCACGGTCATCGACACCAGGCCGAAGGCCGGCGAGTCGCTGGAGAAGGGCGGCACCGTCACCCTCTACGTGCCGAAGGACCTCGCCGAGGTGCCCAGCGTGATCGGGCTCACCAAGGAGGACGCGACCAAGCAGATCAGGGGCGCCGGGTTCAAGGTCAAGGTCTCCGAGCAGCCCAACGAGCAGCCCGAGGGCACGGTCATCCAGCAGAACCCGGGCGAGGGCACCAAGCTGCCGCAGGACACGACGATCACGATCGTGGTGTCCACCGGTCCCTCGGTCACCGACGAGGCGCCGCCCACGGACGACTTCCCGACGGATGATTTCCCGACGGATGACCCGCCGACCGACGACTTCCCGACAGAGGACGAGCCGCCGGCCGACGACAACCCGATCGGCGACGGCGGCTTCAACTGAGCCTCGCACGTGACAGGGCCGTCCACCCCTCCGGGGGTGGACGGCCCTGTCGCTTTCGCCGCGCGCACACAAGAACGCCCCCGCCGCTCGGGGGCAACGGCGGGGACGCTCACTTGTCTGTCGCTCGCCGCGAGAGGTTTGTTACAGGATCCGGCGCAGCCAATTTCCGAGCAGCCGGTGCCCGTGCTCTGACAACACGGACTCGGGGTGGAACTGGATGCCTTCGACGGGCGCCAGGCGGTGGCGCAGGCCCATGATGACGCCGTCGCCGGTGCGAGCGCTCACGTCGAGCACGTCGGGCACCGTGCCGGGCAGCACGGCGAGCGAGTGGTAGCGGGTCATCCGCACGGGGGAGGGCAGCGCCTCGAACACGCCCTTGCCGTCGTGGACGACGGCGCTGGTCTGCCCGTGGAAGAGCTCGGGCGCGCGGGCCACGGTGGCGCCGCAGGCGATGGCGATGGTCTGGTGGCCGAGGCAGACGCCGAGCAGCGGCAGGCCGCGCGCGACCGCGTGATGGACCAGGGGGACGCTCACACCGGCCGCCTCGGGCGTGCCGGGGCCGGGGCTGACGAGGACGCCGTCGAAGCCGTCGGCGTCGCTCACGGCCACGTCGTCGCGCGGCCGCACGTCGCAGTCGGCGCCCAGCTCGCGCAGGTATTGCACGATGGTGTGGACGAAGCTGTCGTGGTTGTCCACCACCAGCACACGGGTCATCTTCTGACGGTCACCTCGTCCAGCGGCACCACGGGCTCGAAGAGCGGGAACACCACGAACCAGAGTACGGCCACCGCCGCCGCGACCAGCACCAGGGCCGTCAGCACCCTGGTGCGCGGACTGCCGGGCAGCCTGCGCCAGAGCCAGGCGTACATGTCACTCCTCTCTCGGTTCGGTCTCCTTTAGCACGCCGTACACGATGAGGCGCTCGGCGGCCGAATATTCGGGGTGGCAGGTGGTCAGGGTGATGAAGGCGCGCACGGGGCGGATGCCGGGCTTGCCGGGCACGGGGGCGAGCACGTCGACCTCGTCGGGGGGCACGATGTCCTGGGAGGTGACGCGGTAGATGTAGCGGGCCTCGCGGGCCTCCACGACGATCTCGTCGTCGCGTTCGAGCTCGTCGATCTCGTTGAACGGGGCCGCGTACGTGGTGCGGTGTCCCGACACCACGAAGTTGCCGATCTGGCCGGGCATGGCGCTGTCGGGGTAGTGTCCCGGGCCGCGTTTCAGGTGGGTGGCGCCGACGCCTTCGACGATGGCGTACTCGTAGTCGTGGCCCAGCCTGGGGATGCGCAGCACGGCGAGGGCCTGGCCCGGCGTGACCGTGCGCAGGCGCTCCTGTGCCGCCCGGTCGGCCGCCAGCTCGCGCTGGAGCAGCAGCTGCTGCCTCTGGGTGTAGGCGCCGGTGCCCCACAGGAGGTAGGCGCAGAACAACATGAGGATGAGGCCCGCGGTGATGCTCGTCTCCCCCACGGCCCGGAGCATGGCCCGCATGCGATCAGGGTATTCCTGGACGATGCGGGCTCCAGGGATCGCCATGTCATGCGCGTGGCGACTATCCTTGGCACGCTCGCACTACTGTGCTTCAACTACGCTTACCGAAAGGCCTGTGGACGATCCGGAAGCCCAGGCCCTCAGCAGGAGTTACCCAGTGCCCAAGTCGAAGGCTCGCAAGAAGGCGGTTTACACCCCGCCGCAGAGGTCCCAGCAGGTCAAGGTCAGCCCCCGCTGGCTGGCGCCCACCATGGTCACGGCGTGGATCATCGGCATCCTGTGGATCGCCGTCTATTACGTCGCGCCGCAGACGCCCTTCATCGGCGACCTGCAAAACTGGAATCTGCTGATCGGGTTTGTTTTCATCATCTTCGGTGTGGTGCTTTCCACCCGCTGGCGTTAGTTCTTTCCACAGTCTTTTCCACAGCCTGGGGAAGCTCAGCTCATGGCCAGGATGGCCGACACCCTGACCAGCACGAGCACGGCCAGCAGGATCAGCGCTCCGCCGATCGCCAGCACCTGCCACAGGGTCCTGTTGTTCTTGGGGGCGTAGGCCAGCGCCCCCGCCAGCAGCGAGCCCGTGATCAGTCCGCCGATGTGTCCTGTCCAGCTGATGTTGGGGAAGACGAAGGTGATGACCAGGTTGATCACGATGAGCACGGCGATGCCGCGCACGTCCATGTTGAGCTTGCGGCCCACCACGAACACCGCCCCGAACAGGCCGAAGATGGCTCCGGACGCGCCGACCGTGGGCTGGGTGACCGGGTCGATCCAGAGGCCGAGCACCGAGCCGCCGAGCGCGCTGATCAGGTAGAGGGCGACGAAGCGCGCGTGGCCGAAGGCTCGTTCCAGATAGGGGCCGATGACATAGAGCGCCCAGCAGTTGAACAGGATGTGGAACACGCCGCTGTGCACGAACGCCGCCGTGAGCAGGCGGTGATACTGGTCTCCCAGGGCCACGCCGGCGGGCCACATGGCCAGCTGACCGGTGACCCCCTCGGTGAGATATTGGGCGCCGAAGACCAGGACGTTGATGACCAGGATCGTGTACGTCACGACCGGCGTGCGCACGATGCTGCCGCCGAAGGTCGATTTGGCCTGGCGGATGCCCTTGTTGCCCTCGGCCACGCACTCGGGGCACTGGAAGCCGACCGCCGCGTCACGCATGCAGTCGGGGCAGATGGGACGCTCGCACCGCTGGCAGCGTACCCAGGTCTCCTTGTCGGGGTGCCGGTAGCAGGTGGGCACCGCCTCAGCGGGCTGCTCGGGCTGCGGGGGCGGGCTCGGCGGCTGGCTGGTCATGACCGAAGCCTATGGCTTGTGCGGGGATGCCGCGTGACCGCGGCCTGAGGCCGGCGCGGGAATGCCGTGTGGCCGCGGGCCTGAGGCCGGCGCGGGAATGCAGCCGGCCGCGGGACCGCACCCCGGCGAGGCCGCCGCGGATCGGGCGGCCTCGGAGCGCCGGAGCGTGGTGCCGGGTCAGGCCGGGACGCGGTCGATGGTGACCGACTCCAGGACGACGTCCTCCACGGGGCGGTCGTTGGCGCCGGTGCGGGTCTTCGAGATGGCGTCGACGACGTCCCGGCCCTCGACGACCTCGCCGAAGATCGTGTGCTTGCGGTTGAGGTGCCGCAACGGCGCGTGGACCGTCACGAAGAACTGCGAGCCGTTGGTGCCCTTGCCGAAGCGGATGCCCGCGTTGGCCATGGCCAGCAGGTAGGGGCGGTCGAAGAGGAGCTCGGGGTGGATCTCGTCGTCGAACTCGTAGCCGGGGCCGCCGACGCCCTGGCCCAGCGGGTCACCGCCCTGGATCATGAAGCCGGAGATCACCCGGTGGAAGATCGTGCCGTCGTAGTAGGGGCCGACGCCCTTCTCCCCGGTGCCCGGGTGGGTCCACTCGCGCGTGCCCTCGGCGAGCTCGACGAAGTTTCGCACCGTTTTCGGGGCCTTGTTGGGAAAGAGCTCTATTTTGATGGTGCCGCGATTGGTCTGCAGGTTAGCGATCAGCTTCTCAGCCACGAGACAGCTGCCCCCCTCTATGTACAGGGTTGATTCGTCATGTTCTGAGGACTATGGCCGTACGGCCTGCCCGGGCCATCCTCCCACGGACGGCCATGATTGAGCCGCCTTGTCCAGGGAAGGTCAGGCTCGGGCACCCAACGACAGGGGAGGTTGTCGTGTCCCTGACAATGAAGAAACGCCGCGTGGTAGTGGAGATTCCCGCCACATGGATGGGCCGTATGAGGGCCCAGGCCGTCCGTACGGGCCACCGTATGGCGCCGATGGCGGACCAGGCCAAAGTGGTCACCGCCCGGCGCATCGAGGACGCCCGCTACTGGGCGGCGCCGCGGCTGGAGTCCGCGGCACACGGGTTCGAGGAGCAACTCGCCCCCAAGGTCAGCCACATGCTGACCACGGCGGCCAGGAAGGTCGACCCCAAGCCCGAGCGGTCGCGGCGATGGCCGATGCTCATGCTGCTGACCGGCCTCACGGTGGGGTCGATCGGCTACATGTTCTACCGCCGCAACGCCCAGCAGTGGACCGAGCACATGAAGGACTCCGCTTCCGATGCGTCACGCTGGGTCAACGAGAGTGCGAGCACGACCGCGGAGTCGGCGGACCGGATGGCCACGAAGGCGTCCACCAAGGCGGATGAGGCGTCTCGTAAGATGTTTTGAGTTCGCTGGGAAGCGCGACCCCTGTCGACAGGGGGCGCGCTTCCGTTGTGCCGAGGGCCGCATCGACGTTCGCGGCGCGGGTCCGCAGCCGTCGTCAGCGGAGTGACCCGGTTACTCGACCTTCTCGCACTCGATCTCGACGGTCCTGGCCACGCCCTTGGGTGCGTCGGCGTGCTCCCTGATCAGCACTCCCTCGGCCGGCAGGGCGGGCGCCGCCACCGCGTAACCGTCCTTGATCCGCGCGCGCCGTTCCGCCTCGTCCTCGGGGAGCGGCAGGGCCTTCACCTCCGCGGCCGGGTCGCCGTCCCGGAGCGCCACCGTCTCCCCGGGCTCGGCCTTCCTGACCTCGCCGTCGGGGCGAGTCGCCTTGAATCCCTTCACGGGCCGGACCTTGAACATCTCGATGGTCTTGCCGTCGCTCGTCTTGCAGATCACCTTCGTGCCGGCGGTGGGGCTGGCGGGCTCGTCGGCCAGGGCCGAGCCGGCCAGCCCGGTCACGGCCAGGGTGGCAACGGCGGCGAGGACCGCGAGACGTCGCTTGAACATGGTTCTCCTTACTCGATGTCGATCGAACGCCTCCGAGCGTGCTCGCGCGTACCTGAAGCGACCCTGAAGAGACCCGAAACGATCTTCAGGTTGGCTTTAGGTGCGCTGCGGCACTCTTGTGCGTGTGCGAGTGCTACTGGTGGAGGACGAGGAGCGGCTGGCCGACCTGGTGAAGGGCGGCCTGGCCGGTGAGGGCTTCGCGGTGGACGTGGCGCACGACGGGCGCGACGGGCTCTGGATGGCCACCGAGAACACGTACGACGTGATCGTGCTCGACGTGATGTTGCCCAGGATGAACGGCTACGCCGTCTGCTCCAAGCTGCGCGAGGCGGGCGACTGGACGCCGATCATGATGCTCACCGCCAAGGACGGCATCTACGACGAGGCCGAGGCGCTCGACAACGGCGCCGACGACTACCTGGCCAAGCCGTTCTCCTACGTGGTGCTGCTGGCCAGGCTGCGGGCGCTGGTACGGCGGGGCGGGCGGGAGCGGCCCGTGTCGATCAGCGTGGGCGACCTGGTGATCGACCCGGCCGGGCTGCGCTGCCACCGGGGCGCGGCGGGGATCGCGCTGACGCCGAAGGAGTTCGCGGTGCTGCACGCGCTGGCGCGGCGGGCCGGCGAGGTGGTGTCCAAGAGCGAGCTGCTGGCCCAGGCGTGGGACTTCTCCTACGACGGCGACCCGAACATCGTCGAGGTCTACATCAGCGCCCTGCGCCGCAAGATCGACGTGCCGTTCGGCCGGACGACGCTCGTGACGGTGCGCGGGGCCGGCTACCGGCTGGAGGCGGCATGAAACGGCTGAGGCTTCCGTTCCCGGGGCTGTCTTCGCGGCCGTCGTCTTCGAAGTCCTCGGAGCGGTCGGCCTCGGAGCGGTCGGCCTCGGAGCGGTCGGCCTCGGGGCTGTCGTCCGTACGGCTGCGGGCGACCGCCGCGGCGACGCTCGTGGTGGCGCTCGCGCTCGGCGCCGTCGCCCTGGGGCTGGTGGCGGTGCTGCGGGGCAGCCTGGAACGCAGCGCCGACGCCGCGGCGGTCAGGAAGGCCGTGGAGGCGGTGCCGTACGCGCAGACCTTGTCGGTCGTGCCCGCCCAAAGGGTCACCCCGCCGACCGCCGGGTCCCTCACCGGGTTCCGCCCGGTGCAGGAAGCCACCGAGCCGCCCGCCGGGCCGTCCGGCCCCGCGGGGAAGGCGGAGCCGAGCGGCGAACGGCCGGCGGGCGCGGAGAGCACAAGAGAGCTGATCTACGGGAGCGACGGCGCGGCGGTCAGGATCGCCGACCCCGACGTCATGCTGACCAAGGCGAAACCCGCGCCCGCCGCGACCGTCGAATGGGCCGAGCCCGGCGAGTACGCCATCGCCGGCGTCGAGGTGAGCACGGAGGCCGGCCCTGCGATGGTGTGGTCAAGGGTTTCCCTGGCGAGCGCCGAGGACGCCCTGAACACGCTGTACGGCGCCCTGCTGCCCGGCGTGCCCGCCGTGCTGGCCGTGGTGGCCGGGATGACCTGGTTCTCGGTGGGCCGCGCGCTGGCACCCGTGGCCGCGATCAGGGCGAAGGTGTCCGACATCACGGCCAGGGACCTGCACCAGCGGGTGCCCGTACCTGATTCCAAGGACGAGATCGCCGCGCTGGCCACCACCGTCAACGCGACGCTCGACCGGCTGGAGACGGCGGTGGGCACCCACAAGAGGTTCGTCGCCGACGCGGCTCACGAGCTGCGCAGCCCGATCGCCACCCTGCGCGCCCGGCTGGAGCTGGCCGAGCGGAGCGAGCTCACCCAGGAGGCGCTGGCCGACGTCGAACGCCTGCAGTCCCTGGCCGCCGACCTGCTCATGCTGGCCAAGCTGGACGCGGGCGAGCCGCCGCGCACGACGGAGCTGGACCTGGGGCAGGTGGCGGCCGAGGAGTCGCTGCGGGTCAGGCGGCGGGCCGACGTGCGGGTGGAGCTCGACGTCGAGCCCGACGTGGTGATGAAGGGCTCGCGGGCGCATCTCGACCGCCTGGTGACCAACCTGGTCGACAACGCGGTCCGGCACGCCGCCTCCACCGTGCGGGTGGGGGTGCGCGCCGAAGGTGATCAGGCGGTGCTCGAAGTGGCCGACGACGGGCCCGGGATCCCGCCGGAGCACAGGGAGGCGGTCTTCGACCGGTTCACCCGGCTGGACGAGGCCCGCGCCCGGGACGCGGGCGGCGCCGGGCTGGGGCTGCCGATCGCCCGCGACATCGCCGCCCTGCACGACGGGACCCTGGTGTACGAAGATGCCGGATTTATCGCGAGATTTTCCCTGAGCCCGGCCGAGGCCGCCAGCGGAGGTCAGGGGAGAGAGCGGAGGTAACTGGTGCAGCGACGCGTGACGGCGAAGCCCGACCCGGTGTAGACGCTGACCGCCCCGGTGGGGTTGTGGGCGTCGACGCCGAGCCCGGTGCTGGTGTAGCCCTGGGCGGCGAAGGCGGACAGGGCGTGCGCGATCAGCGCGCTCGCCACGCCCTTGCCGCGCCACTCCTTCAGCGTGCCGACGATCTGGATCCAGGCCTGGCGCTCACCGGTCAGGGCGAACTTGTGGTCGAAGAAGTGGGTGACCAGCACGCCCACCGGCTGGTCGCCGGCCAGGGCGACGAACGTGGCCTCGGGGACGAAGTTGCGCGAGCCGGTCAGGCTGTGGCGCCAGCTCTCGGGGGTGTGCGGCACGCTGCCCCAGTGGTCGCGGAACGCCTCGTTGCGCACGTGGCGGGCGCCGTCGTCGAGCTCGGGCGACCAGGCGACGATCGACACGCCCTCGGGCGGGCGCGCCGAGGGCAGGTCACCGGTCAGGGACCGCTCCATGCGGGCGAAATAGCGTGTGGCGGTGAACCCGGTGTTCTCCGCGAGCACCCGCGTCCCCGGCAGGTGGTCGTAGACGTCGAACGAGACCTCCACCGGCAGCCCGGGATGAACCCGCGCGCTCACCCCGGGCGCCGCGCGCAGGCTCCAGTCGATGACCCGCCGGCCCAGCCCTCGCCTGCGGTAGGCCGGGTGCACGCCGCCCCACAAGTGCATGAGGTGCACGTCGCCGGCGGACTGCCGGGCCGGGAGGCAGCCGAAGGCGACGATCCGGTCGCCGTCTCTGGCCGCCAGCGTGCCCTCGGTCATGTCGAGCAGGCGGGAGGAGAGCCGCTCCGCCACGTCGTCGGCGCCGTAGACGTCACCGGTCATGTCCTCGGCCTCGATGGCGGCCGAGAGCTCGGCCAAGGGCCGGGCGTCCTCCCGTGTCAGCGGTCCCCATTCCATACCGGGGAGCCTAGGTGAGCCGGGTCGGGCACCCCAACTTCTCTCCGATGCGGGCCAGTCCCTCGGCGAACGCCTGGCGCGTCCGCCGGTCGAAACCGATGAAGAGCCGGTTGGCCAGCGGCACGCCCCACCGCAGCCACTCGGCCACGTTGTAGACGCGGTGGACGACGCGGGCGCCCTCGGGGTGGGCGGTGACCGACCATTCGCCGCGGTACCACCAGCCGCCCTGGTAGGCGACGGTGTGCTCGCCCACTTCGGTCTTCACCGCGCCGCCTGGCCCCTGGCCGAGCAGGGCCTGCCACACCTGCTCGACGGGGGCCGCGACCACGCCGGTGACCTCGGTGACCAGCTTCTTCACGGCCGCTGCACCCGGGTGTTCTGGAACGAGGCGAAGCGCCAGCCCTCAGGGGTGCGCAGGGCGGTGAGGGTGATGATGGAGGCGCGGCTCGGGTCGGGCTCGCCGTCCACGGTGGAGCCGCCGCCCGAGATCACCAGGGCGACGTCGTCGGACAGCTCCTTGACCAGCGGCGCCCGGTCCGCGGGTGCGAGCTTGATCGGGGTCTCGAACAGCTTCCTGTGCGTGTCCTCGATGGCCTGCCTGCCGCGCAGGTGCAGGCCGAAGAACGTGATGTACTCGGCGTCCTGCGTGAACAACTCGGCGTACGCCCTGGCGTCCCCGGCGTTCCAGGTCTCCGTCATGCGGGCGAGCAGGTGGGCGACTTCTGCGGACATGGCACTGCTCCTTCTGTCGCGGCGCCTATCCTGTGAATGCGAGTTCGGGCAGGGCAGGCGCCTTGTTCGGGTTTACGGCCGCCGGGGTGTTGGCGCACTCCGGCGGCCTTTCACATCTCGATCGTGGGGGCCCAGTCGAGCTCCCCCTTGCCGAGGCGGTCGAGCAGCCCGGTGATCCAGCCGAGTTCGGCGGTGTAGAGCGCCTGCTCGTACTCGATCTCGAGCATGAGGACGCGCGGCAGGCCGCCGGCGTCGAGCGCGCGCATGTGGGCGTCCAGCCCGGCCAGGATGCCCTCGATCGCGGCCCCGCGGCTGCGCAGCGCGCGCTGCGCGTCCGCCAGCGGGAGGCAGCCCATGAGGGAGACGGCCGCGACGAACGTGAGCCGGTTGGGG
This sequence comes from Nonomuraea sp. B1E8, assembly GCF_039871515.1. Lineage (NCBI taxonomy): Bacteria > Bacillati > Actinomycetota > Actinomycetes > Streptosporangiales > Streptosporangiaceae > Nonomuraea > Nonomuraea sp. B1E8. Next base: position 1,767,598 of record NZ_JBDPLS010000001.1, read on the forward strand.
TCGGGCGTCTCCAGCAGCCGGCGCAGCCGGGTGGCCAGCTCCTCACGGCCCTCGTCGGTGATCTCGTAGACCGTGCGCTCCGGCCTGCGGCCCTCGCGGCCGGTGCCCGCGGGCACGATCAGCTCGTCCTTCGCCAGCCGCTCGACGGCGTGGTAGAGGCTGCGTGGCAGGCCGGTGATGAAGTCCTTGTGCGTGTCGACGATGAACCGGTGCAGCTCGTACGGATGAGCGGCGCGCACCGTGAGCATGGCCAGCACGGTGAGGCCGACCAGGTCGTGCCGTCGCGCCATGCCGCCTCCTTCTATATTGCAAAATGCAATATAGCGCGACGATGCCGGCCGTGTCGACCGCAGGCCCCTCAGGCCGCGTCGAGCTGCATGAACGCGCGGTCGATCGCCTGCCTGGTCACGTCCTCCGGATAGGGGAAGAGCCTGATCAGGTCGCGCAATCCCTCCACGTGGGCCCGCTCGGCCAGCTCGGCCACCAGGGCCAGCTCCTCGCGCTGCGCCAGCGCGTACGCCCGGTCCACCACCGCGCCGTGCCCCGGCACGACCACCGGCTCGGGCATCTCCTCCAGCATCTTCCCCACCGTCAGCGGCCAGTCGAGCGGGTAGGAGTCGCTGAACGCCGGAGGCGCGCCCTCCTCCACCAGGTCACCGGCGAACACCACCCCCGCGTCGGGAACCTGCACGACGACGTCGTTACTGCTGTGCCCGAGCCCGAAATGCCGCAGGTGCACCATGCGGCCGCCGATGTCGAGACCGGCCGCGGCGCTGAACGTCTGGTCCGGGGGCACGATGGTGAGCTCCTCCAGGTCGTCGCGCAGCTCCGGCGAGCCGCCTATGACAGAGGCGCGCTGCTGCTCGCCGTACAGCTCCAGCTCCTCCGCGCACCTGACGTGGCCCCAGATCTCCGCGGGACGGAAGAGGGCGTTGCCGAAGCAGTGGTCGAAGTGGGAGTGGCTGTTGACGACCGTCCACGGCGCGGAGGTGATCGTCCTGATCGCCGCGATCAGGTCCGCCGCCTCCCGGTACGACGTGCGCGTGTCGAGCACCAGGCAGTGCCCGTCACCAACGACCAGACCCACGTTCATGTCGTACGACCGATGGCGCCGGACGTAGACCCGGTCACCGACCTCCTGCCACTGCTCACTCATGCCCACGAACCCTACTTTTAGCATTGGACTCATGGCATATGACTTCCAAGTCGTCATCGACACGGTCGACCCGCATCCCCTCGCCGACTGGTGGGCCGACGCACTCGGCTGGCAGGTGGAGCCCTCGAACGAGGCGTTCATCCGCGCCATGATCGAGAAGGGTCACGCCACCGACGACGACACCACCACGCACAACGGCGCGCTGGTGTGGAAGGCGGGCGCGGCCATCAGGCACCCCGACGGGCTCGAACGCGCACCTCGCGTGCTGTTCCAGCTCGTGGCCGAGCCCAAGACGGCCAAGAACCGCGTGCACCTCGACGTACGCGTGGGCGCCGACAACATCGAGCCCGTGGTCGAGCGGCTGGCCGCGAAGGGGGCGAAGGTGCTGCACCGCGGCCGCCAGGGGCCCAACTGGTGGATCACCATCGCCGACCCCGAGGGCAACGAGCTCTGCATCACCTGAGCACCGTCCGGTCAGCCCCGCAGGTACGCCGGCACCGCCAGCACCCTGCGGTGCCCGTCGGCGGCGGGCGGCACGGCTCCCGCGACGACCGCCGCACCCACGGCGAAGCCCTGGGCGACTCGATGAGCGTCACGGCGATGGCGGCGAGTGCCGTCAGCACGACCGTGGCCGGCGGGGCGAACGCAGCGCCGACATGGCCCTGGCGGCCGAGCACTACCGGCAGACCGTCTCGGGCAACGGTGACGCCCGCTGAATGATGCTCCTGTCATCTCTGGTCAGAAGCTTCGCCGTCATCGCTCGGTCCGACGGTGGGATCGGATCGGGACTGACATTGGGCGCCGTACCGGAATTCCAGCCCCTCGAACGCGCCCGACGTACGCCAGCGATCGATGTAGTCGAAGTACGCCATGGCCCCGTGCGGATAGCCGGCGTTGAGCCAGCTGCGCAGGCCGAGGTCCCGACCCTCGTTGTTGTAGTAGCCCGGCGTGCAGTCGGGGGAGCCGAGGATCCCGCCGCCGCCTGACAGCAGCAGCTCGATCCAGGCGTCCTCGGCCTCCTTGGTGACCTCGATCTCGCCGTAACCGTGGTCGAGGGCGTGCCGGATGGTGAGCGCGATGGTCCTGCCCGCCTCCGTGAGGTTGTGCGGGATGTTGGAGATGAGGTTCGCGCCCTGCGTCGGCTGGACGAGGAAGACGTTGGGGAAGCCGTGCACGTGAATGCCGTGCAGCGTGCGCATGCCCTCCGCCCAGCGGTCCGACAGCCTGACCCCGTCGCGTCCCGTCACCTCGTAGCCCGCGCGGCGGGTGTAGTCGGTGCCCACCTCGAAGCCGGAGGCGTAGATGATGCAGTCGACTTCGTACTCCCTGCCCGCGGCCACGACCCCCTTCTCGGTGATGCGTTCCACGCCCTTGCCGTCGGTGTCGACGAGGTGGGTGCCGGGGACGTTGAAGGCCTGCAGGTATTCGTCGTGGAAGCAGGGGCGCTTGCAGAGCTGGCGATACCACGCCTTGAGCTTCTGCGCGGTCTCCCTGTCGGTGACGATGGAGTCGACGCGGGCGCGGATCTCCTCCATCTTCTCGAAGTCGGAGTCCTCGAACGCGGCCAGCATGTGCTCCGTCGTACGTTTCGCCGGCGGGAGCGCCTGGATGCGCGAGCGCACGCGGCGGGCGAGATCGGTCCAACCGTCCATGACCAGGTCCTCGTCTGCCTGCGCGCCGGTCTGGTTGGCGGTGAAGTTCTCCAGCCAGCGCTGCTGCCATCCGGGGGTCGCGACCCGGGCGAACCACTCGGGGTCGGTCGGCCGGTTGTCCCGCACGTCGACCGATGAGGGCGTGCGCTGGAAGACGTACAGCTCCGCGCAGGCCCGCGCCAGGTGCGGCACGGACTGTACGGCCGTCGCGCCGGTGCCGATGACGGCTACGCGCTTGTCGGCCAGCCGGTCCAGGGGCGCGCCCGAGGGGTCGCCGCCGGTGTAGGCGTAGTCCCAGCGGCTCGTGTGGAACGCGTGCCCGCGGAACGTCTGGATGCCCGGGATGCCGGGGAGTTTGGGCACGTGCAGCGGGCCGATGCCCATGGTGACGAATCGGGCGGTGAAGTGGTCGCCCCGGTTCGTGCTGATGCGGCAGCGGGAGCGGGCCGTGTCCCATTCGAGGCTCTTGACCTCGGTGTGGAGGAGGGCGTTGTCGTACAGGCCGAAGTGTTTGCCGATGCGGCGGCAGTGTTCGAGGATCTCGGGCGCGTGCGCGTACTTCTCCGTCGGCATGTGCCCGGTCTCCTCGAGCAGCGGCATGTACACGTACGAGGCCGTGTCGCACTGCGCGCCCGGGTAGCGGTTCCAGTACCAGGTGCCGCCGAAGTCACCGCCCTTCTCGACGACGCGCACGTCCTCCACGCCGGCCTCCTTCAGCCGCGCGCCGGTGACGAGCCCGGCGAAGCCGCCGCCGATGACGGCGACCGTCACGTGGTCGGTCTTCGGCGGGCGTTCGGTGACGGGGGTGTAGGGGTCGTCGAGGTAGTGCGCGAAGCGGCCGGTGAGGCGGAGGTACTGGTCGTTGCCGTCCGGACGCAGCCGCTTGTCACGCTCTTCCCGATATTTCAGGCGAAGTGCCTTTTTGTCGATAATCGGGCGATTGGTCATGCATCCTCCGCAACGAGTGGCCAGGACGCTGGGGCACCAATTCCAGAATGACATTCGGGAAAACCCTCCGGCAAGCCGAGTCCCCGATCGCGCTCAGGCGTCCCGCTGCGTCACGAAGGTTCCCTTGCCGTGCACGGCTCGGACCAGTCCGCGCAGAGCTGGACCTGTCGAACATGTGGGGTGTGGCTCGGATGACCACCCGCCGCGCGATTCGCGAGCTGAGCGATCGCTTCGTGGCTCACGTCTTCAAGGTCGGTTCGCTTGATGCCCGGGACGCGTACCTAACGATCGACGTCAACGACGCCTACGACTGGCTGGATGAGCATGTCGGCGATGGTCACTATGGCGACATTGCGGTCTACGACATCTCGTTTCCAAGCAAGCGCGAGCCGACCCTCGTCAAGACCCTTTCCGGCACCCGCAGGCGTGTGTAGCCGGGGCGCCCGCAGGAAGCCCTCCGTACGATCTCGGACAGCACAAGAGCCACTATCCACACCTGGTGGCTACCTGCCGGCCCTCGTGCCCCTGTGGCGGCGGATCGGGGCGATCCCGGCCCCCGCTCGGTGACCGGAACACCCACTATTGTGGGGGCCCCGGCTCACGAGGAAGCGGATTCATGTTGGCTCATCGCGCACTGGTCATCGCCATGCTGCCCGCGATCGGGCTCCGCGTGCTCACCCTGCTCGGGTTCCCGCCGGCGCTGCTCTTCTACGGCGACTCGTTCGCGTTCCTCAGCGAGGAGCTGGCGCCGGGCACCACACGGCCGTCCGGATATTCGCTGCTCCTGGCGCTGCTTCGCCCCGCACACAGCCTGACCCTGGTGACGGTACTGCAGCACCTGCTGGTGCTGGGGCTCGCCGTGGCGATCTACGCGCTGCTGCGGCGCCGCGGCCTGCCGGGCTGGGGGGCCGCGCTGCTGGTCACGCCGCTGCTGTACGACGAGTTCATGCTGCTCCTCGAGCACATGATCATGGCGGACGCGATCTTCATCGTGCTCGTCACCGCCGCGGTCGTGCTCATCGTCCGGCGCGTCAGCCCGGCCACGGCCGCCATCGGCGGGCTGCTGCTCGGCCTGGCCGGCATCACCAGGACCGTCGGGCTGCCGCTGCTCATCCTGGTCGCCGCCTACCTGCTGATCCGCCGGTACGGCTGGCGCCCGCTGGTGGCGCTGCTGGTCGCCGGTGCTATCCCGCTCGGCGCGTACGCGACGTGGATGAAGGTGGAGAAGGGCAAGTTCGGGCTGACCGAGGCCGACGGCAACTTCCTGTGGTCGCGGACCATGAGCTTCGCCGACTGCGGCGTGATCAGGCCTCCAGAGCGGCTGGCCGTGCTCTGCCCCGACATGCCGGTGGAGCAGCGGCCCTACCCGCCGCACTGGCTCTGGGAGGACTTCTCGCCGCTGCTCAAGGTGCCGGGCAAGGCCAACCGCAACCAGCTCGCCGGCGAGTTCGCCAGGATGGCGATCCTGGCCCAGCCCGGCGACTATCTGGCCGCGGCGGCGACCGACCTCGGGCAGTTGCTGCGCTGGGAACGCACGGCCGTGGACGAGAAGACCCCCTACAAGCTCCCCGAGTCGGAGCGGCCGATCAACGAGTCGGTGCGCGACGTGGCGGAGTCGTACGAAGCGGGGCCGGCCGCGACCCGGGTGGTGGAACCGGTCGCGGGGTGGCTGCGCGCGTACCAGCGGTTCGGTTACGTGCCCTTCCCGCTGCTCATGCTGGCCCTCGGCGGCGCCCTGGTCGCGGCGGTGGTGTGGCGGCGGTGGGACGCGCTCCTGCCCGGGGTCGCGGCGCTCGCGCTGGTCGCCTCGCCGCCCTTCCTGGCCGCCTACGACGTCAGATATGTGATCCCGGCGATCCCGCTGGTGTGCCTCGCCGTGGGGCTGGCCCTCGGCACCCGCTCACCGTCGCGCCAGGACCCGGCCGCCGCCGAACCCGAGCCCGCCGGTCACGCTCGGGCCTGAGGCAGGCCGCCTGGTAACGCACGGGCGTGAGCCAGCCGACGTTCGCGTGCAGGCCGCTAGGCCGAAGGGAAGCCGCGGACGAAGCGGCGCTGCCACGGGGTCTCGACGGCGCCCTTGGCGTAGTGCTCGCGTACGTAGGCGACCGCCTGGTCGCCGGGCACGCCGTCGAGCACCGCCAGGCAGGCCAGAGCCGTGCCGGTGCGGCCCCGGCCGCCCCCGCAGGCGATCTCGACGCGCTCCGACCCGGCACGCCGCAGCGCCTCGCGCAGGGCCTCGATGGTCGCGTGCCGGTCGGACGGCAGCCAGAAGTCGGGCCAGCGCAGCCACCGGTGTTGCCAGCCGACCTCCGGCGGGCGGCGGCCCAGGAGATAGAGGGCGAAGGCGGGCTCCGGCCCTTCGGGCAGCGGATGCCTGAGCCCCCGGCCGCGCACCAGACGCCCCGAGGGCAGTCGCATGACGCCCTTCGCCGCTGGATCCCAGGTATCGGCCATGACGCGAGCGTAGACGTACGGGCGGGCACGGTGGCGGCATTCGGCTTCCGGCTGATCAGGAAGGCCCTCGGGTGCTGCTAGTCGATGGGGAGGTTCTTGAAGGTGCCCAGATCCAGCAGGTCGAGGTCGGCTTTCTCGGCCTTCCCTCCCGGCACGTCGGGGAAGATCGCGTGGAGGGTGACCGACTCGTTCGGGTCGATGGCGTTGGCGTGGCTCGACCACTGCGTGCACGAGCAGGACTCGCTTGTCCCGTCGGGGAAGACCCGCTCGGTCGTGCCGGACGGAGTCAGGGTGACGGCCTGGAGGTTCCACGCCGGCCTGCCCAGCATCGAATAGAAGTCAGCGCTCGCACCGGTGGAGCTGAGGTTCGTGAGCGACCCTTCGAAGCGGATATCGCCGCCCCACCGGTGGAGCGATTTGATCGTGAGGGAGAGCGGCACCCGCTCCCCTGACGCGTTCGTCATCGACGTGTCGCGTTGCGCGAGGGCGTCCGGATCACGAGGCGGGCGGGTGACCGACGGTGTGAGGGTGGCGGCGACCGGCTGGGAGCCCGCGGCGGTCACCCGGCCATCCGCGGGTGGGCCGGTCTGCAACGTCTGCCACAACACGGTTGCCGTACCCGCCGACGCCAGCAGCACGGCGCCGATCGCCGCCGCCGGCCGGCCCCACCGCCGGCGCGGCAGCCGCTCCCAGCCCTGCAGGGACAGGAGCGGAGAGCCAGGCCAGAACCGGCGCGAGGATTCCAGCCAGAACCGGCGCGAGGATTGCGAACCGGACCGGCTTGGAGCCGACACCGGGTCCGCGGTCCCGGGCGAGCGGTCGGAGCCTCCAAGCCTCTCGGACGACGGATCCGAGCCGCCAGGCAACCCGGACGAGAAGTCCGGGCCATCAGGAAGCCCGGACGCGGGGTCAGGGCCACCAGGCAACCCGGACGATGGATCCGGGCCATCAGGAAGCCCGGACGCGGGGTCAGGGCCGTCGAGCAGGCGGGCCGACCAGGAATCGCTCACCAGGTGCGTCGCCGTGGCCGCCTTGATCGCCTCGCGGCCGAGCAGGCGGTCGAGGAGCTGCTGGGCCGTCGGCCGCCGCTCCGGCTCCTTGGCCAGCGCCTGCTCCACCAGCGGCCGCAGCCGCTCGTCCATGCCGCGCAGGTCGGGTGCGTAGTGAACCACCCTGAACAGCACCTCCGGCGCGCCGCCCGTGCCGAACGGCGCCCGCCCGGTGGCCGCGTACGCCACCACGCCGCCCCAGGCGAACACGTCGCCGGCCGCCGTGACCTGCTCGCCGGTGGCCTGCTCCGGCGACATGTAAGCGGGAGTGCCCACGATCGACGCGGACCGGGTCGCGTCCGGCTCCACCAGCTGGGCGATGCCGAAGTCGATCACGCGCGGTCCCACGGAGCTGAGCAGGATGTTGGCGGGTTTGAGATCGCGGTGCACGACGCCGGCCTGGTGGATGGCGGTGAGCGCGGTCGCCACGCCCACCGCGAGCGCCTCCAGGTCGGCCCCCGTCATGGGCCCCTTCTTCTTGATCTCGCCGGCCAGGTCGGGGCCCTCGACGTAGTCGGTGACGAGGTAGGGGACGTCGCCGTCGATGCCCGCGTCCAGCACGGGGGCCGTACAGAAGCGTGCCACGCTCCGCGCCGCCTCGATCTCCCTGGTGAACCGGCGCCTGAAGTCGGCGTCGGCGCCCAGGCCTGGGCGGAGTGTCTTGAGCGCGACGAGCTTCGACTCGCGATCGCGGGCGAGGTACACGATGCCCATCCCGCCCTCCCCCAGCGGGCGAACGATGGTGTACGGGCCGATGTGCTGGGGTTCGTGACTCACAGTGGTGATTGTTCCGAAAGATCCTTGGCGACAGGTAGCAGATCGCTTGATTCCGCGAGCCCTCGAACGGGGCGACGATCAAGGTGGCCGGCCCGCCCACAACACTGGGACCGAAATGTCCGATTTACGAAGAAATCAGAAATCGAGCGAGACAACAAATTCGGAGCACCAGGTCCGCTGATTAGACCGTGCCATTCTCTTGATGATCTTACTCAGGAAGCACGCTCTGACCTGCGAAGATGCCGCACTTTCCCACCCCGTTATCGAATCGCATTCTAGACGTGAACGATCTGACACAGCCGCATCACGATCGCCGTGACGCATGGTCAAATTTCCCTCATCCTCTGTTATGGTCCCTTCTTGCCCGAAAATAAGGGACACCCTTTACCCGAGGAGGATCATGCGGAGCGCCCGAAGGATCATCGCCATCAGCACCGTTCTGGCGGCGGCCACCGCTCCCCTGCTGGCTGTTGCGTCCCCTGCCGCCGCGCAGCCCGCGACGACGACGGTCCAGCGGAACCTGCCGCTGGACGACGTGCTTCCCATCCAGGGTCTCAACCCCGTGGCACAGCTGAAGCGCGTCAAGCAGCTGCTGAAGAGCGGCTACGTGCCGCAGGCGCTGAGCGTGACGAACGCGGCCAACCCCCAGTACGCGTCTCTGTGGGTCAAGGACGCCACCCGCAAGGTCAACGTCCTGCAGGGCCTGACGGCCATCGACTTGCAGAAGCGCATCACCGAGCAGCTGAAGCTGGGCTACGTGCCCACCATCATCAGCGGCACCGGCTCGGGCCCTGGCGCCATTTTCGCGGCGGTCTTCGAGAAGAAGGCCTCCGGTAAGGCCGAGGCCGAGGTCGACCTGACCAAGGACGCCTTCCAGAAGCTCAACGCCCAGCTCAGCGCCGCCGGCCTCGGCCTCGCCTCGGTCGACGTCTACGGCACCGTCGAGAAGCCGCTCTACGCGGCCGTCTGGGTCGCCGGCGCCGCCACCGGAGCCGTCAAGGTGAGCCTCGGCCAGACCGTGGAGGAGCGCGGCAAGGAGCTCCTGGCGATGGCCAGGCAGGGCCTGCGCCCCGTCCTCATGGCCATCGAGCCCGGCCAGCTTTACACCACCGTGTGGAGCAAGGGCCCCACGACCGGCCTGAAGGAGAACCTGCAGCTGTCCCGCGTGACCTACACCCTGCAGAACACCAAGATGAAGGCCCTGGGCTACAAGCCTGTCGTCCTGGACACCGCGGGCAACACCTTCGCGGCGATCTGGAGCAAGGGCTGACGACTCGCTCGTGAGAGCCGAGGATCCCGGTGCAGCCGCGGCCCCCGTGATCCTCAGCGCGCGCCCGACGCCACCTCGCCGGAGCCCGACCTGCCGACCGCGCGTGACCGGCGGCGTACGGGACGAGCGGGGTGCGGCGCGCCGATCCCCCCGACGCCGCGGCGGCCATCCCCCTCCCCCGGCGATCAGGGACGTCCTTTCCCTGATCGCCGGGCGGGCCGCAGGTCATGCGCATCGGGCGACTGCGAGCGTTTCGTGCCCTGTTCAGCCCGATCGACCGGGCTCTTGTCGGCGCACTCGCCGCCGGAAGGTGCTTTGATGATGCAGCCGTCGGCGTCTCAGTACACATGCCCCGTCATGGTCGTATGCCAGCGCATGCCGGCGACCATGTGCTCCAGATAGTCCGCGTCGCTGACCGTCACCACAATCTCTGCGTACGGAAGCGTGGCAATGGAGTGGTCCTCGCTCGACCCGGCGCCGCTGGTGCGGTCGTTCCTGACCGGCGCGGTGGACGCCGGGGTGCGCCGGCGGCGCGGCACGGAGGACCGCGTGACCAGCACCGTTCCCGACGTGACCGGGCGCCCGGCCCGGTCGTTCGCCGAGTTCGTCACCGAGCACCGGGCCGCGTTCGCCGCCACCGGGCACGCGGACGAGGGGGCCACAACACGCCGTTGAGCCGGTCGGCCGGGGCCCCTAGGCTTCGCCGGCGCCCAGGCCGCCGAAGAAGGTGCGCAGGTCCGCGGCCAACTCCTTCGGCGTCTCCATCGCCGGGAAGTGCATGCCCCGCTCGTGCTCCGTCCAGTGCGCGCCGGCGGGCGGGCCGACGAGCCTGCGCACCGTGGGATCCGCGCCGAACACCGCGAACCCCTGCGGCACGGCCGGCGGCGCTCCCCAGTCGGAGGAGTGGGCCTGCTCGTACAGGAAGCGGGCGGCGGAGACACCTGAGCCGGTGAACCAGTACAGGCTCACGATGGTGAGCAACTGATCCCGGTCGTACGGCAGGTCGGTCGCCCGCTCGAAGCTCTCCGCTATCCAGCCGAGTTGCCCGGCAGGTGAGTCGTTGAGCAGGTAGCCCATCGTCTGCGGGCGGCTGTTCTGGATCGCCAGGTAGCCGCTGTCCTCGGTGCGGAATTGAGCCATCCGGTCGAGAGCCGTCCGGTCCACCGGATCCGACGGGTCGAGCCGGTCGCCGATGCCCGGGATGAAGGTGGCCGTGGCCGCCGCGGTGTACGGGTCGGTCACGATGTGGACGCCCACGACGTGCTCGCCGTCCAGGCCGGCCACCGCGCCCGACACACCGCCGCCGACGTCGCCGCCGTGGACGCCGTACCGGTCGTAGCCGAGGCGGCGCATCAGCTCGATCCACGCCCGCGCGGTGCGGCCCATCGACCAGCCGGTCTCGCGCACAGGGGTGGAGAAGCCGAAGCCCGGCAGCGAGGGGATCACCAGGTGGAAGTCCTCCCGCAGTTCCTCGATCAGCTGGGTGAACTCGGCGAATCCGCTGGGGTAGCCATGGGTGAGCACCAGCGGGAGCGCGCCGGGGTTGCCGGAGCGGACGTGCAGGAAGTGGATGCGCTGCCCGTCGATCTCGGTCGTGAACTGCGGGAACGCGTTGAGCTGTGCTTCGGCGGCTCGCCAGTCGTACCCGTCGGTCCAGTACGCGGCCAGTTCCTTGAGGAAGTCCAGCGGCACGCCGCGGGTCCATCCGACCCCGGGGAGCTCGTCGGGCCACCGGGTCCGGGCCAGCCGGTCGGCCAGGTCGTCGACGTCGGGTTGGGGGATGGCGATGGTGAACGGCCGGATATCCACAGGAGGGCTCCTTGTCGGCTGGAAGGAAGACCCACGCTAGGAATCATTGCGGCAAGGATCTTTCCGCTTTATCGGGAGAACCGAATGTCGGTGGGCGGCCGTAGGCTGCACGTCGTTCTTCGGCAGACAGGCAGGAGGAAAGACGTGGGAGATTGGTTCCAGACGATCGTGGACGTCGAGGCGTCGCCCGAGGAGGCGGGCGCGCTGGCGGAGGGCGTGCTGAGCTGGCTGGTCTCGTCCGGCGTGGTCGCCGCCGAGCGCACCGACTGCGTCCTGGGCGCCGAGCTCGGCCACGCGTCGGGCCCGCGCGCCGGCGAGGTGGTGGACGCCTCCGGCTGGAGCGGGCCGTGGCAGGGCGGCCTGGCGATCAAGGTCGGACGCACCGTCTTCGACGCGGGGCAGGGCGACCCGACGGCGGTGACCTGCCCGCACTGCTCGGCGACGGTCGAGCTCATGGGCGACGACTTCACGCTCGACCACCAGGCGTGGGAGCCCTTCCGCGACGTCGTGCACGACTGGGACGAGGGGCTCGACGTCGTCATCCCCTGCCCGTCCTGCGGCCGGCCGGTCGAGCCGACCGGCTGGCGGTGGGCCGACGACTATTTCGCGTTCGGCCACCTGGGCTTCACGTTCTGGGGCTGGCCGCCGCTCCGCACCGGCTTCGTCGACGGGATCACCGCCCGCCTGGCCGGCCACCGCGTCGTGTTCCTCGACGGCAAGCTGTGAAGCACTGCGGGATCACCCGAGTTCGGCCATGACGCGCCGCATGTCGGAGACGGCCTGCAGGGTGCCGCGAACGGTCCCGGTCACCTTGGAGCGTCCCGTCCTGGGCAGGTAGTCGACCTCTGTCTCGGTGATCCGCCAGCCGGCGGCGGCGGCACGCAGGACCATCTCGCACGGATAGCCGAACCGGCGGTCGGCCAGCCCGAGCGCAAGGAGCCGCTCGCGCCCGGCGGCCCGCATCGGCCCGAGGTCGTGCAGCGGGGCCCCGGTGCGGCGGCGCAGGGTGCGGGCGAGGACGGCGTTGCCGAGCCGGGCATGCCAGGGCCAGACGCCCACCGTGCGCGGCCGGCGGGCGCCGAGCACGAGATCGGCGTGGCCGCCGGTGACCGGCGCCACCACCGCGGGGAGCTGGCGAGGGTCGAGTGAGGCGTCCGCGTCCATGAAGCAGACGACGTCGGCGGTCGCCGCCAGCAGGCCGGCGTGGCAGGCGGCGCCGAAGCCCCGCCGCGGCTCGTGCACGACGTGGGCGCCGAGCTCGCGGGCGACCTCGGCCGAGCGGTCGGTCGAGCCGTTGTCGACCACGACAGGGCGATAGCCGGCGGGCATGCGTCCGAGGACCCAGCCGAGCGCGGCCTCCTCGTTCAGGCAGGGCAGGATCACATCCACCGTCATGACCGGGCGAACTCCTTCATCCCGGCGTCGAAGCCGACCTCGGCGCGGAAGCCGAGTTCGAGGCCGGCCCGTTCAGGAGAGGCCACGATGTGGCGGACGTCGCCCAGCCGGTAGGCCCCGGTGATCTCCGGGCTTGGTCCGCCCTGCTCGGCGGCCAGCGCGTCCGCCATCTCGCCCACGGTGTGCGGGGCGCCGCTCGCGATGTTGTACGCCCTCAGCGCACCGGGCTTCGTCGGGGCCATGACCGCCGCCAGGTTCGCTCGGGCGACGTCGCGCACGTGCACGAAATCCCGGAGCTGGCGGCCGTCCTCGAACACCTTCGGGGCGCGGCCCGCCGCCAGCTCGGAGCGGAAGATCGCGGCCACTCCCGCATAGGGGGTGTCGCGGGGCATGCGCGGGCCGTACACGTTGTGGTATCTGAGCGCCACGGCGCTCCCGCCGGTCTCCCTGGCCCAGTTGGCGCTCAGGTGTTCCTGGGCGAGCTTGCTGGTGGCGTAGGCGTTGCGCGGATCGGGTGCGGCGTCCTCGCCGATGGAGGCGCAGCGCACCGGCTCGCCGCACTGCGGGCAGGTCGGCTCGAACCGGCCCCGCTCCAGGTCCGGCACGGTACGCGGCCCCGGCCGGACCCGGCCGTGCCGGACACATTCGTAGTCGCCCTCGCCGTAGATCACCATGGAGGAGGCGAGCACCAGGCGGCCGATGCGGTGCCTGGCCATGGCGGCCAGCAGGACGGCGGTGCCGTACACGTTGACTGAGGCGTAGTCGGGCAGGTCGGAGACGTCCACGCCGAGCCCCACCTTGGCGGCCTCGTGCACGACGACGTCGACGCCCGGCAGCAGCGTGTCCAGGATCGCCGCGTCGCGCACGTCGGCGCCGTCGCGCAGATCCAGGCCGGCGACCTCGTGACCCGCCGCCTCCAGCGTCTCGGCCACGTGCCCGCCGATGAAACCGGCCGAGCCGGTGACCATCACTCTCACGTCGCCGACGCTAGCCCGTCGCCCCGGCTGCGCCGAAGAGACGTAAGCGGTTCGTAAGGGCTCTTACGGACGGCGAACGGACGTCGCCTCCGCGACTCGGACAGGGCCCCGGAATGCGAGGCTGCCGCCTGTGAAGCGAAGCCTGCTCCTCGCCTGCGGGGCCCTCGCCGCCCTGGCGGCCGTCCTGCTCAGGATGGTCGCCGGACCGCCCGGCCTGGGCTGGACCCTGGCGGCCTGGGCGCTGTTCGCGGCCGCCCTGTGGCTGGTCAGGCGGGTGCCGGAGCGGCGGCTCGGCGCGCTGGTCGTCGCCGGCGGGATCGTGCTGGCCGCGACCGGGCTGGCGGCCCCGCCGAGCAGCAGCACCGACTCCTTCCGGTACGCGTGGGACGGCCGGGTGCAGGCCGCGGGCATCTCCCCCTACGACCACCCGCCGGCCGACCCCGCGCTGGCCGGGTTACGCGACGACTGGCTCTTCCCGCCCGGCTGCGACGCGCCCCGCCTGTGGCCCCTGCCCGGCGACGGCTGCACCAGGATCAACCGCCCCGCCGAGCCCACGATCTATCCGCCGGTCGCGCAGGGGTACTTCCTGCTGATCCACTGGCTGTCGCCCGAGGGCTCCCGGCACAAGGTCCTCCAGCTCGGCGGCTGGGTGATGGCCGGGCTCGCGCTGGTGGCGCTGTGCCGGCTCGCGGGCGCGCGGCGGGCGGCGTACTGGGCGTGGTGCCCCGCGGTGCCGATCGAGGCCGTGAACAACGCGCACGTCGACATGCTCGGCGTGCTGCTGGTGGTGCTGGCGTTCTGCGCGGTCGGCGCCGGTCGTGCCCGCGGCGCGCTGCTCGGCGCGGCCGTGGCGGCCAAGCTGCTGCCCGCGACGGCGCTCCCCGGCGCCCTGTCCGGCGTGCTGGCGAACGGCGTGGCGTGGCGGCGCCTCCTCGTCACCGTGGTGCCCGCCGTGCTCGTGGTGGCTCTGTCCTACCTCCCCTACGTGCTGGCCTCGGGCACCGCCGTCCTGGGATACCTGCCGGGCTACCTCAAGGAGGAGCGCTACGACGGAGCCGGCCACGGCAACCGCTACGCCGTCCTGCGGCTGCTCCTCCCGGACTCCTGGGCCCCTTATGCCGCGATCGCGCTGCTCGTCCTGGTGGCCCTCCTCGTCCTGCGGTACGGCGACGCCGACCGGCCCTGGCAGGGCGCGCTGCTGGTCAGCGGCTCGCTCCTGCTGCTGTTCACCCCCGGGTACTCCTGGTACGCGCTGCTGGTCGTCGCGCTGGTCGCCATGGACGGACGGGGGGAATGGCTGGGCATCGCCCTGGCGGGCGCGGTCGCCTACACCGCGGGCCCGGCCGACCCCGACAACCTCGGCGCCCCCTTCTACGCCGCCGCCGCACTGGCCGTGCTGATCGGCTGGGCCGTACGCCGGCGGACCCGCCCGGCACGAGCCGGCCGGCTGTCAGCTTCCAGGAAGGACTGAGCACCCTGAACCATCACCCGTTCCAGATCGTGGTCATCGCCAAGGAACCGCTGCCGGGGAAGGTCAAGACCCGTCTCACCCCGCCCTACAGCCCGGCCGAGGCTGCCGCCCTCGCCGAGGCCGCGCTCCGTGACAGCGTGCACGCCGCCGTCGGGGCGCCGGCCACCCAGCGGGTGCTCGCCCTCGACGGACTGCCGGGCCGCTGGTTGCCCACGGGGTTCGTGGTGGTCCCGCAGCGCGGCGTCGGCCTGGATGAGCGCCTGGCGGCGGCCTTCGCCGACGCCCACCGGCTGCGGCCGGACCCCGTCGTGCTGATCGGCATGGACACACCGCAGGTCACCCCCGCGCTGCTGCGCGAGGCCGGGGAGGCGCTGGAGCGGCACGACGCGGTGTACGGCCCGGCCGCCGACGGCGGCTTCTGGCTGCTCGGCCTGCGGCGGCCGGACCCCGAGTTGCTCCTGGGGGTGCCCATGTCGCATCCGGAGACCGGCAAGTTCCAGCTGGACCGGCTCGAACGTGCCGGGCTGGCCGTGCACCACCTGCCCGAGCTGGTCGATGTCGACACCGCGGCGGACGCCGCCGCCGTCGCCGCCGCCGCGCCGGCGTCCCGTTTCGCCGCCGCATTGAGGGAGCTGAGCCGATGATCGGGGAACTGTACGCCGACGCCCTCGCCGGAGAGAGCGCCGAGCTCGAATACGTGGACGGCACCCGCGACACCCTGGAGACCGCTCGCTGGTTCGAGCCGATCGACGGCGACGAGGAACTCCTCCGCTGCTGCTCCAGCCCAACGCTGGACGTCGGCTCCGGTCCCGGGCGTCTCACGGCGGCGTTGACCCGGCGCGGGATCCGCGCGCTCGGCATCGACGTCACACCGCGCGCCGTCGCCCTGACGCGCCGCGCCGGAGGTTTCGCCCTGCTCAGGGACGTCTTCGACGACGTTCCCGGCAGTGGCCGCTGGGCGACGGCGTTGCTCGCCGACGGCAACATCGGCATCGGGGGCAACCCCGAGGCGCTGCTGCACAGGGTCAGGCAGCTCCTGCGGCCGGGCGGCACGATCGTGGCGGAGGTCGCGCCGCCCGGGACCCGCAGCCGGGTCGACCGGCTCCGGCTGCGCCGGGGACCGCTGGCCGGCGAATGGTTCGGCTGGGCGACCGTTTCCACGAGCGACATACGGCGGATCGGGCTGGCCGCCGGCTTCACGGACGCCGACTACTGGACCGCGCACGGCCGCTGGCTGGCCCGCCTGCACTAGGCACAGGTCCAGGCCTTTCGGCCGGGCAGCGTCAGGCAGGCGTCACGGGCCGATCGACCGTCCTCGGCAGCGCGGCCATCAGCGCCACCAGCACGACGGCGACCGGCGCGCCCCAGATGAGCACGTCGGGGACCGCCGCGGCCATCGACTCCGGGCCGGGGACGCGGCCGTCGAGCTCGCGGGTGAGCAGGTTCCCCGCGGCGGCCACGCCGGCCGACAGGCCCAGGCCGCGCACCGACACCGTGGCAGAGGTGGCGGCGGCGAGGTCCTCGGGGGTGGCCGCGTTCTGCGCGACGACCACGAGGTTCTGCATCAGCAGGCCGAAGCCGAGCCCCAGCACGCCGATCTCCACGGCGAACAGCGCGTAGCCGGCGCCAGGGCCGAGGTCGCCCAGTAGGACGAACCCGGCCGACGCGATCACCGCGCCGGCGATCAGGTACGGCCTGTACCGCCCGCTCGCGCCGATCCGGGTACCGGCGAGCGAGGAGACCGCCATGAAGGTCAGCACGTACGGATTGAGCGCCAGCCCCGCCTGGGTGGCCCCCATGCCGTGCGCCGCCTGCAGATAGGTGGGCAGATAGACGATGGAGCCGCCGAGCAGAGCGCCGAGCAGCGCACCGGCGGGCAGGACGAGCCGCAGCGTGCGGTCGGCGAACAAGCGTGGCGCGAGCAGCGGGTTGGCGGCACGTCGTTCCCGCCGTACGAACAGGGCCACCAGCACGACCAGCACCCCGACCAGCGCGAGGATCACACCGGAGTCCCACGCGTGCACGCGGCCTCCCCACTCGGCGATTAGCAGCAGGCTCACCGTCGCACCCACGATCAGCGCGGCCCCCGGCAGGTCCACCTTGCCGTCTCCGCCCACCCTGGGCAGCCGCAGCGCGTACGCGACGAGCGCCATGCTGATCAGGCCGAGCGGCAGGTTGACGGTGAAGATCCAGCGCCAGCCCGCGGCGTCGGTGATCGCTCCACCGGCGAGCGGGCCTCCCACGCTGGCCAGGGCGAACACGCCGCCGGTGAAGCCCTGCACGCGGCTGCGCGCCCGCTGCGGGTAGAGCTCGGAGAGCACGATCGTGGGCAGCACGAACAGCGCGCCGGCGCCGATGCCCTGCACGGTCCTGGCGGCGATCAGTTGGGGCATCGTCTGTGCCAGACCGCACAGCGCGGACCCCGCGACGAAGACGGCGATCGCGACGAGCAGGACCGGGCGGCGGCCGTACCGGTCGCTGATCCGGCCGTAGAGCGCGCCGGTCGCGGTCGAGGCCAGCACGTACGACGTGACGACCCAGCCGATCGCGTCCATACCGCCCAGGTCGGCGGCGATGTCGGGCAGGGCGATGGCGACCACCGTCTGGTCGAGGACCGACAGCAGCATGCCGAGCAGGAGGCCGGCGGTGGCGAGCGGCACGTTGCTCGTCCTGGATGAGATCCGGAGCACAGCGGTCAGCTCCTCGCCCGCGCGAACGGGTCGGGCAGGCCGAAGTCGGCGCCGATCAGGTCCTGGTCGATGACGGCGCCGGCCAGGGTGCCGCCGGCCGCGGCGGCGACGACGGCGGCCAGCGGCATCGGCACGGTGGCCCGCCGCGCCATGTCGCCGGCCGCGTACACGCCGGGCACGTTCGTGCGGGCGAACTCGTCGATCTCGACGCACCCGTCGGCGAACGTCGCGCAGCCGAGGCGGGCGGCCAGGCCGGAGCGCTGGCGCGGCACGTTCACGACGAACACCGCCTCCCTGGCCAGGGGTGGACCGCCCTCGAAGACGACCCGTTCGAGCCGGTCGCCCGTGCCCTCCAGACGGGCGACGGGCTCGCACCGTACGGTGACGCCGTTCGTCTCCAGCGTGGCCCGCGACGCCGCGTCGAGGGGCTCGCCGCCGGTGCAGAGAGCGACGTCGGCGGCGAAGCGGCTCAGCTGCAGCGCCAGTCGCACCCGGGCGGGCGCCGCGCCGAGCACCGCGACCCGCTTGCCGGCGCACTCGTAGCCGTGGCAGTAGGGGCAGTGGAAGGCCGAGCGGCCCCACAGCGCCTCGACCCCGCGCGGGCCTGGCAGGTCGTCGGCCAGCCCGGTGGCCAGCAGGAGCCGGCGCGCGTCCACCGTGCCGCCGTCCGCCAGGTCCAGGCGGAAGCCGCCGTCCAGCACCGCGGCGTCGATGATCGTTCCGGCCTGGACCCGCACCGACGCGTACGCGGCGAGGTCGGCGCGGCCGAGCTCCCGCAGCCGGGCGGGCGGCGTGCCGTCGCGGGTCAGGAAGTTGTGCACCTGCTCGGCAGGGGCGTTGCGGCCCTCGCCCGCGTCGATCAGCAGGACCGTACGGCACGTCCTTCCCAGGGTCAGGGCGGCGGCCGTGCCGGCGGGACCCGCGCCGGCGATGACGACGTCGAACATGTTGTCCTCCACGTGTCTTGACGTGGAGGACAAGTCTGCAAGTTAATGTCAACATGAAGTCAAGCGAATCCATGCGGATCGGGGAGCTCGCCGAGCGGTTCGGGCTCGCGCCGCACGTGCTGCGCCACTGGGAGGCGATGTCCCTGCTGGCGCCCGCCACCAGGGTGAACGGCCGGCGCCGCTACACGCAGGAGCACGCCATTCGCGTCATGACGATCATCCGTGCCAAGTCGGCGGGGATGAGTCTGGAGCAGATCAGGGAGATCCTGAACGTCTCCGGACAGGCCGAACGCCAGGCGCTCCTCCGGCGGCACCACGAGGAGCTCGAACGCCGGCAGCGGGAGATCGCGGCGTCCAAGACGCTGATCGAGCACCTCATGGAGTGCCGCGCGGACGACTGGACCCGGTGCCCCGACTACCGGCGCATCGTGGAGACCGCGACGCCCGCTCAGGACATGTGCATGATCTGACCCGACCGCCGGCAGCGGCGGACGACCGGCTCCAGGTAGTCGACCAGCGGCCCGCCCAGCTCGGCAGGGGAGCGTACCAGGGCGATCCGGTCGAACTCCGGGACCTCCTCCGCGGCCTCCAGCGCAGCGAACCGTTCGCGCAGGAACGCCGCCGGCCGGCTCGGCGCGCTGAACAGCACGCCGACGTTCCCAGTGGCTCCGCGCGTGACGAGCCAGAGGCTCAGGTCGTCGGGGGCCGTGTCGACGCCGGTCTCCTCGGCCAGCTCGCGGGCGGCGTGCCTGCCCAGCGCGGCCAGGTCGAGAGGTTCGTCGCCCTGGGGCGGTTCCATGGAGCCGCCGGGCAGCTGCCAGCGGCCGGGCGCGACCGTGACCCGCGACATCCGCCCGACCAGCAGACGCCCGTCGTCCGCCGGCTGCACGACGGCGACGAAGAGGGACGGCAACCAGGCGGCGGAGCCCATGACCCGGCGCAGGACGTGATGCCGGAACGTCGTGCGCACCCAGGAGATCACCAGGCTGTGCGGCCCTTCCCAGCCGAGGCTCGCGCACGCCACCACCGGACCGTCGAAGAGGTTCGGGTTGGCCAGGACCGCCTCCTCCCACAGGCGGTCCATGGCCGCCCGCTCGTCCGGCGACAGCCGGGGCGCGGCGGTCTCGACCAGGGAGAGCCGGTGGACGTCCAGGAGCTCGACGCCGGGCGTGCGCGGCAACGGTCGGGTCATACCCCATGGTCACCCTTGGTGATGAATCCATCACCGGACTTGACCTGACCTTTGTCGCCGGAGCACCGGCCGGCACGGCCGCGCGGGATAAGACGTAGGGTCCAGATCTGCACCCATTCCCGGCCGCGCGCACGCCGGCCCTCGCGAGATGGACGCCGACATGACCGTCACTCCCGCACGCCTGCGCGACCTCGCGAGCCGCGCCGAGGCGCTCACCGCCGAGGTCCTGGCGCTCTGCGACCGCGCCGCCCAGCCGGAGCCCGAGCCCGTCACGACCGCACGGCAGGCCGCGAGCCGGCTGGCCCGGGGCGCGGAGGACCTCCACCGGGCGGCCGCCGACCTGGCCAGGCTCCAGGTCCAGCCGTGCGGCCTGCCGTGGGGCGTCTGCCCCGAGCACGGCAACACCCTGTCCTCCAGGGCCGGTGTCACCACGTGCCGCGTGTGCGGGCACGCCTGGGATCATGACCGGCTCGGCCGGCCGTGCGAGGAGCCGGTGACCTGGAAGGTGGTCGACCGGGCCGGCACGGAGACGCGGATGTGCGACGGGCACGTCTTCGGCGCCCGCGCCGCCGCCGCGGGGGCGACCTTCGTCCGCCTCGACGAGAGCGGAGCCTGATCCGCGACACGCCACTAAATTGCATGGTTCGTTATCTTGTATCGTTCGTGTTTATGGGGATACGGTGGCGGCCATGACCGCACCCAAGACGCCGACGACCGCCGATGAGCTGCGCGGGGCAGGGCTTCGGGTGACGGCGGCCCGCGTCGCGCTGCTGGAGACCGTCAGGCACGGTGACCACCTCGGCGTCGAGGCGATCGCCGCCGGGGTGCGCGAGCGCGTCGGCCACATCTCCTTGCAAGCCGTGTACGAAGCCCTTCACGCGCTCACCGCCGCGGGCCTCGTACGCCGCATCGAGCCGGCCGGCAGCGCCGCCCTGTTCGAGGGGCGGGTCGGGGACAACCACCACCACGTCGTGTGCCGGTCGTGCGGTGCCGTCGCCGACGTCGACTGCGCGGTCGGTCACGCACCCTGCCTGGCCGCGTCGGACGACCACGGTTTCTCCATCGACGAGGCCGAGGTCATCTACTGGGGCCTGTGCCCCGGCTGTTCCACCAGTCGTAGTTCCTGAGTGCCAGAAAGCCCGATATCGGAAGGAATCCATGTCCGAGAACCACGAAGCAATCGTCACTGACCCCAAAACCGAGGGCGAGGGCGGCTGCCCGGTGGCGCACGAGCGCGCGCTGCACCCGACGCAGGGCGGCGGAAACCGCCAGTGGTGGCCTGAGCGGCTCAACCTGAAGATCCTCGCCAAGAACCCCGTCGTGGCCGACCCCTTCGGCGGGGAGTTCGACTACGCCGAGGCGTTCAAGAGCCTCGACCTCGCGGCCGTGAAGCGCGACATCGCGGAGGCGCTGACCACCTCGCAGGACTGGTGGCCGGCCGACTTCGGCCACTACGGCCCGTTCATCATCCGGATGGCGTGGCACAGCGCGGGCACCTACCGGATCAGCGACGGCCGCGGCGGCGCCGGCTCCGGCCAGCAGCGTTTCGCCCCCCTCAACAGCTGGCCGGACAACGCCAACCTCGACAAGGCCCGCCGCCTGCTGTGGCCGGTCAAGAAGAAGTACGGCAAGAACCTGTCCTGGGCCGACCTGCTGGTCCTGTCCGGCAACGTCGCCCTGGAGTCGATGGGCTTCAAGACCTTCGGCTTCGCCGGCGGCCGCGAGGACGTGTGGGAGCCGGAGGAGGACGTCTACTGGGGTCCCGAGTCCACCTGGCTCGGCGACGAGCGCTACACCGGCGACCGCGAGTTGGAGAACCCGCTCGGCGCGGTGCAGATGGGCCTCATCTACGTCAACCCGGAGGGCCCGAACGGCAACCCCGACCCGCTCGCCGCGGCCCGTGACATCCGCGAGACGTTCCGCCGCATGGCGATGAACGACGAGGAGACGGTCGCCCTGATCGCGGGCGGTCACACCTTCGGCAAGACCCACGGCGCGGGCCCGTCCGACCACGTCGGCCCCGACCCCGAGGCGGCCTCCTTCGAGGAGCAGGGCCTCGGCTGGCGCAACACCTTCGGCACCGGCAAGGGCGCCGACACCATCACCAGCGGCCTCGAAGGCATCTGGACGAACACCCCGACCACGTGGGACAACAGCTTCTTCGAGATCCTCTTCGGCTACGAGTGGGAGCTGTTCAAGAGCCCGGCGGGCGCCCACCAGTGGCGGCCGAAGGACGGCGCGGGCGCCGGCACCGTGCCCGACGCCCACGACCCGTCGAAGCGTCACGCCCCGACCATGCTGACCACCGACCTGTCGCTGCGGGTCGACCCGGTCTACGAGCCGATCTCGCGCCGCTTCCTGGAGAACCCCGACGCGTTCGCGGACGCGTTCGCCAGGGCGTGGTTCAAGCTGACCCACCGCGACATGGGCCCGGTCGAGCGTTACCTCGGACCGGAGGTTCCGTCCGAGACGCTGCTGTGGCAGGACCCGCTGCCGGCGAGGACGTACGAGCTCATCGACGCGGCGGACATCGCCGAGCTCAAGGGCAAGATCCTGGCCTCGGGCCTGTCGGTGTCGCAGCTCGTGTCCACGGCGTGGGCGTCGGCCTCGTCGTTCCGCGGCAGCGACAAGCGCGGCGGCGCCAACGGCGCCCGCATCCGCCTCGAGCCGCAGAACGGGTGGGAGGTCAACGACCCCGACGAGCTGGCGCTGGTGCTGCGCTCCCTTGAGGGGGTCCAGCAGGCCTTCAACGCCGCCCAGACCGGCGGCAAGCAGGTCTCGCTGGCCGACCTGATCGTGCTCGGCGGGTGCGCGGCCGTCGAGAAGGCCGCCAAGGACGCCGGCTTCGACGTCGAGGTGCCCTTCACGCCGGGCCGCGTGGACGCCACTCAGGAGCAGACCGACGTGGAGTCGTTCGCGGCGATGGAGCTCACCGCCGACGGCTTCCGCAACTACGTCGGGAAGGGCCACCGGCTGCCCACCGAGTTCCTGCTGCTCGACCGGGCCAACCTGCTGACCCTGAGCGCGCCCGAGATGACCGTGCTCGTCGGCGGCCTGCGTGTCCTGGGCGCGAACCACCGGCAGTCGCCGGTCGGCGTCCTCACCGAGACGCCCGGGAAGCTCACCAACGACTTCTTCGTCAACCTGCTCGACCTGGGCACGACGTGGAAGTCGACGTCGCCGGACCAGACCACGTTCGAGGGCCGTGACAGCGCCACGGGCGAGGTCAAGTGGACCGGCACCCGGGCCGACCTCGTCTTCGGCTCGAACTCCGAGCTGCGCGCGCTCGCGGAGGTCTACGCGAGCGACGACGCGAGCGAGAAGTTCGTGACCGACTTCGTCGCGGCGTGGGACAAGGTGATGAACCTGGACCGGTTCGACCTGCGCTGATCAGGCGGCGTCCAGGCCGGCCGGCGCGGGCCGGCCTGGACGTCCTCAGGCGTCCAGCACCGCCTGAAGAAGACGTCAGGCGTCCAGCACCGCCTGGAGGAAGTCCCGCGTGCGCTGCTGCTCCGGCTCGTTGAAGATCTGCTCCGGAGGCCCGTCCTCGACGATCTGCCCCTGGTCGAACATGAGGACCCGGTGGGAGATGTCCCTCGCGAAGTTCATCTCGTGGGTGACGCACAGCAGGGTCAGGTTGCTCGAACGCGCGATGTCACGCAGCAGGGACTGCACGCCGGAGACGAGCTCAGGGTCGAGCGCCGAGGTGACCTCGTCGAGCAGCAGCACTTCCGGCTCCATCGCGAGCGCCCGCGCGATGGCGACCCGCTGCTGCTGGCCTCCCGACAGCTGCGACGGATGCGCGAGCGCCTTTTCGGACAGCTCCACCATCTCCAGCAGCTCGCGGGCCTTCTCCTCCGCCTGCTCGCGCGGGACGCCCAGGGCCCGCACCGGCGCCTCGGTGATGTTGCGCAGCACGTTCATGTTGGGGAACAGGTTGAACTGCTGGAACACCATGCCGATCTTCTTGCGGACCTGACGCAGGTGCTTCTCGTCGGCGGGCACCATACGGTCGCCGCGCTTCATGTGGGACAGGCACTGGCCGTCGACCTCGATGGTGCCGGAGGTGACCCGTTCGAGGGTCATCAGCAGGCGCAGGATCGTCGTCTTGCCCGACCCGCTCGGCCCGATCAGGGTGACGCGTTCGGCGGGCTTGACGTGGAAGTCGAGCTCGTTCAGGACCGTCACGTCGCCGAACCGTTTGACGACCTTGTCGAACTGGATCATCCACTGCTGGTCGTTGCCCACACGTGGATCTTTCTCGGACTGCGTATCAGGTATCAAGACGGCGCTCCATACGACGGACGAGTATCGACGCCGGAATCGCGATGAGCAGGAAGAACAGCCCGGCGATGGTCATCGGCTCCAGGTACCGGAAGCTCTCGGAGCCGATCCCGCGGGCGAGCCCGACGACGTCGACGACGGTGATCACAGACAGCTGCGGCGACTCCTTGAAGATCGCCACGACGTAGTTGCCCAGGGCGGGCAGCGCCCGGCGTACGGCCTGCGGGAGGACGATGCTGATCCAGGTGTAGGGGCGGGGCATGTTGAGGGCGATCGCCGCCTCCCACTGCCCCTTCGGCACACCGTCGATGCCCGCACGGTAGACCTCCGAGGTGTAGGCGGCGTAGTGCACGCCCAGCCCGATGATGCCCGTCGTCAGCGCGGTCATCTTGAACCCGAAGTCCGGCAGCACGTAGTAGAGCACGAACAGCTGCACCAGCAGCGGCGTGCTGCGGATGAACTCCATGACCGCGCCCACCGGCCGGCTGATGTACGCCCTGCGCGAGCGGCGCAGCAGCGCCACGAACAACCCCAGCACGAACGCGAGCACCGCGCCGCCGAGCGTCGCCTGGAGGGTGACCAGCAGTCCCTGCGTGAGCAGCTGGGGAAGGATCTCCAGCGTCCAGTTCCAGTCCCAGATCATCGGGCCGCCTCCACTGCCGCCGTGGCCCGCCGCCGCCGCGGCTTGCCCCGGCCCACCATGCGCGCGGCCCGCCGCTCGACGAACCGCATCACCAGCGTGATCGCGTACGAGAACAGGAAGTAGATGACCAGCATCAGCGCGAACACGATCAGCTGGTCGCTGCCGGAGTTGACGAGCAGCCGGCCCTCGTAGGCCAGGTCGGCCACGGTGATGACGGACAGCAGCGACGTCGCCTTGAGCAGCTCGATGAGCAGGTTGTTCATCGGGGGGATCATCTCGACGAACGCCTGCGGCAGGATGACGTAGCGCATCCGCTGCAACGGCGTGAAGTTCAGCGCGATCGCGGCCTCACGCTGGCTGGGGGGCACGGCCTGCAGCGCGCCGCGCACCACCTCCGAGCCGTAGGCGCCGAGGTTGAGTCCGAGCGCCAGCACGCCGGCGAAAACCTTGTCCAGCTGGTAGCCCGTGAGAATGGGCATCGCGTAGAAGAGCCAGAACAGCTGGACGAGGACCGACGTGCCGCGGAAGAACTCCATGTAGACGCGGGCGACACCCCGGACGGTCCGCAGGGGCGAGGACGCCATCAACCCCACGATCAGGGCGATGACGATGGCGAGCGCGGCGCCGCCCGCCGCGCTCTGCAACGTGACCGCGGCCCCCTGGCACAGGAAGGGCATCGTCTCGCCGAAGACGCCTGGCAGGTCCCCGCTGCACGGGTTGACAGTCATCATGCTCGCGTCAGGAACCCGCGCAGAGCTGCTGGGCCGTGAGCTTGGCGGCGTTGTCGACCTCGGTCTTGGTGAAGCCGAACTTCTCGATGAGCGGCAGCACGCCGTTCGAGTCCTGCAGCTTCTTCAACTCGGCGTTGAACGCCTCGATGAGCCCGGTGTCCTCCTTGCGGAAGCCGAACCCGCCCGCGCCGACCTGCTCCTTGCCGTCGACGACCGGCACGAACGACTCGGTCACCTCCAGCGGCTCGTCCGCGTACTGCTGCTGGAGCGTCCAGCGCAGCGAGACGGCGGTCAGCGCGATGGCGTCCACCCGGCCGGCGAGGATGCCCTTGAAGGCCGCGTTCTGGTTGGGGAAGACCTGGATCTGGCCGCCCTTCACACCGCCGGCCTCCGCGTAACCCTTCTCGACGGCGCCTTCGAGCACGCCGACCTTGGCGCCGACCTTCGCGATCTCCTCGAAGCTGGTGATCTTCTTCGGGTTGCCCTTGGCGACCAGGAACGCGGTCGTACCGGCGTAGTCGGGGTTGGAGAAGGCGATCTGCGAGCACCGCTCGGGGGTGATGAACATGCCGGCGGCGATGAAGTCGTACTGCTTCGACTGCAACCCGGGGATCAGGGAGCCGAAGGAGTCGACGATCTGCGCTTCCAGGTTGTCCACACCGAGCGCCTTGAAGATCACGCGGGCCACCTCCGGGGCCTCGCCGGTCAGGTTGCCGTCCTTGTCGCGGTAGCCGTACGGCTGCTCGTTGGCGATGCCGACCTTGATGGTGCCCGTCTGCTTGAAGCGGGCGAGGGGGTCGGCGCTCTGCGAGGCACCCGTGGTGCCTTCGTCGACGCGGCTGCAACCGGCGATGAGTGCGGGGCCGCCGACGAGGGCCGCCGCAGTGAGTCCCGAGGTTCTGAAGAAATCCCGACGCGTCCAACGGTTGGCCGTCACGCTTCACTCCCGTTCGTGCCGTTGTCGTTACTATGTTCATCCGAACGGATCATCAACCGCCGTTCGGTTTCCCGTGCAAAAGAGGAAGGCCCGGAGGTACCGTGGCCTCGCGATGCGCTCCGCCGCTTCGGCGCCGCTCGAAGACACCCGGCCCCGCGCACGCGGGCAGGGCCTCCATGCGTACGTCGAACCGGCGATGCGTTTCGCCAACATGGGCCCCGAACCTAGCGGACGGACCTGTGTGCTCCTCCGAACCGTTTTCGGTCCGCGATGTTTGAGGCCCCGGCATCACCGGGTAGGGAAAATGGCTTGTCCGTTTTCCGAGTCGCCTGGTGGGTTAAACTTCCTGCCTCGTGCGCATACTACCCAGCCTGAGCTGGGGAAACGTCGCCGGTGAACACGATCTCCCCATCCCGCCGTAACGCTTTCGAGGCCGTCACGGGATGATCTCAAACAGAGCACGAGGCGCTTGTCCAGAGAGAAAATATGTGATTCGCGTTACGTGACATTGATGTCAACCTGTGACCTGGATAAACCCACCCGTCCCACTCGCACCACCTGCGCGCGGACCCGCAATGTCCCAGGTCAAGCAAGCGGAACATGGCGCACTTGGACTGGGCAGCGCCTTGATATCAGATAATCTGATTCCATGAAGGTGATGACCGCCACCGAAGCCTCCCGGACCTTCGCCGCCGTCCTTGACCAGGCCGAACACGGGGAGACGATAGTGGTGACCCGTGGAGGGAAGCACATTGCCGTGATCGGCCCCGCGCCTGTCGCACCAGGGCGCATGGTCAAGGCGTTTCTGGCCAGAAGCGCGGGGACGCTCGACGATGATTTCGAAGCCGATGTAGCGGCGGCCCGTGAGGCGGTCGATCACGAGATGAGGGGCACATGGCCCGACGCCTGATCTTGGACACAGGTGTGCTCATCGCCGCAGAGCGCGGCAGGGCGTCCATAGGCTCAGTGATCGGCGATGCCGATGATGTCGCGATCGCGGCGATCACTGTGGCCGAACTGCTGGTCGGTGTGGAATTGGCCGATGCTGCGCGACGGTCCGACCGGCAGACCTTCGTGGACGACGTTCTGGCGTTGATTCCTGTCGAGGAATACACGACCAACGTCGCCAGAGTCCATGCACGTCTCATGGCGCATGCTCGACGAGAAGGCAAGCCACGTGGAGCGTACAATCTGCTGATCGCCGCGACAGGCGCGGCCACTGCGAGAACAGTGATCACGATGGACGCCTCGGCCACGTTCGATGATCTGCCGGGCGTCCGCGCTCAGGTGGTTCCCCGCTAAGAGCCGGCCGTCATCCCCGGCGAGGGCTTCACGTGCAGCGTCACCACCGCCGCGAGCAGGGGGATCGCGACGGTCAACAGGCCGATCGACGTCCACGGGGTCCCGAACGACACCCGCGGCGGCGCATCCCAGCCAGGCGAGACCGTGAAGGGCCAGGCCAGCAGCAGGCCGATCGCGCACCCTGCCAACGCACCCGTCACGGTGCCGCAGGCCGCGGCCAAGGCAGCCCGGCACGCGATGAGACCGCGTACGGCGAAGCCGGAGCCGCCGCCCACCCGCCGCAGCAGCAGGTGCGAGCGGTTCGACCGGATGGTGGCCACCAGCGCGCCCGCGAGGGCGATGAGCGCCATCGTCCCGGCGACGTACAACCAGCGGGACGAGGCCTGATACCCCTGTTCCAGGTACACCTCGGCGCTGTCGCCCAGCCGGTCCTGGAGCCGGTCGCGGTCGGCTTCCGAGACCCGATGCAGGGAAGGATCGACGATCAGAGCCTCCGTGTCGAGTTGCAGGCCCAGCTCCCGCACGACCTTCGCGGGAATGAAGACGGCCCCGACCTCGGTAGTCGCGGGTCCGGCGCTGATCGCGGGCACGGCTTTCACGGTCGTCTCAGCGGACGGCGCGGAGGCGTACGTGATCTCCACGCTGTCGCGCCGGCCGTCCTCCCCCGTGACCGCCACAGCCCTGCCCTCGTCGTAGGGCGACGACGGATCTCCGGTGAGGTAGCGGAGCAGCGATTCGTCGCCGATGTAGGCCCTCCGGGAGCCGGCGCTGCGGATGGTCGTCACGCTGAGGGCCGCCGGCTCGCGCGGGGCGAGACCCTGCGCGACCGGCGCGCCGGGTAACTCGCTCCGTACGGTCGCCAGCGCGGTCGTCGCGTGCTCCGGTGCGAACCTCACGACGAGCGCGCCCGAGCGGGCCTGCGGAGAGTAGTTCGCCCTGGCCTGGTGCCGTCCCGGCCGCCGCGAGGATCGCCACGGCGACGGTGACGGCCGTCGCGGTCATGGTCGCCGCCACCGCGGGAGCCGTACGCGCGCGATGGTCGGCAAGGTGGCGGGCCGCCAGCCGTAAGGGCGCCGGCAGCCGTACCCCAACCCGCCCGAGCACTCCCAGCAGCCACGGGACGAACGGCCCGAGCCCGAGAACGACCATCATCGCGCCCACGATGACTCCCAGCAGGGCCATCGCCGAGACGTCATGGCGCCCGTCCTCGCGCGTCGACCACGCCACGAGCGCCATGGCCAGGAGGCCGAAAATGACCAAGAACGCTCCCGAGGCCAGGTGAGCGAAACGCATCTCGCCGTACCTGCCGCGAGGAGCCGTGACCGCCGCGAGGATCGTCGAGCTGAACGTCAGCGCCACGGGTAAGCCCGCAAAGGCCACGTAAACCAGGAGAAATCCGATGTCCACCATGGAGGGACACTACGGGCAAGACGATCAGGTAGGGCGAACCACGATGGCTGGCCATGAGCGATATTCTCCGGTCATGGGACGTGACGAACGTGGTGTGACTCCTCAGCATGAGGACTTCTCGGCCTGGTACAACGAGCTGGTCGCCAAGGCGCAGCTCGTCGACAGGGGCCCGGCCAAGGGCACCATGGTCATCCGACCGTACGGCTACCGCCTGTGGGAGCTCATCCAGGACGAGCTCGACCGCCGGATCAAGGACACCGGGCACGAGAACGCCTATTTCCCTCTCCTGATCCCCGAGAGCTACCTCCAGCGCGAGGCTAATCACGTCGAGGGGTTCTCGCCCGAGCTCGCCGTCGTCACGCACGCCGGCGGCAAGGAGCTCGAGGAGCCGCTGATCGTCCGGCCCACCTCGGAGACGATCATCGGCGAGATGATGGCCAAGTGGGTCTCATCCCACCGTGACCTGCCGCTCCTGCTCAACCAGTGGGCCAACGTCGTGCGCTGGGAGCTGCGGCCGCGCATGTTCCTGCGCACGACGGAGTTCCTCTGGCAGGAGGGGCACACGGCGCACGCCGGCGAGGCCGACGCGATGCGCGAGACGATGCTGGCGCTCGATCTCTACACGGAGGTCGCGCGGGACGTCGCGGCGATCCCGGTGGTGCCGGGCGAGAAGACGGCCGGTGAGCGGTTCGCCGGCGCGGTCCGTACGTTCACCATCGAGGGCATGATGCGGGACGGCAAGGCGCTCCAGGCCGGCACCTCCCACTACATGGGCACCAACTTCGCCAAGGCCTTCGACATCCAGTACACCTCGGAAGCCGGGCAGCTGGAGCTGTGTCACACCACGTCATGGGGCATGTCGACGCGGATGATCGGCGGGGTCATCATGACCCACGGCGACGACAAGGGGCTGGTCCTGCCGCCCAGGCTGGCCCCCTACCAGGTGGTCATCGTGCCGATCGGACGCGGCGAGCAGGGCGTGCAGACCGCGGCCGCGGCGCGGGAGCTCGCGGGGCGGCTCAAGGCGGCCGGGTTGCGCGTCCACGTCGACGATCGTGCGCAGCTCTCGCCCGGTTTCCGGTTCAACGACTGGGAGCTGCGCGGAGCTCCCGTACGTCTTGAGCTCGGCCCTCGCGACCTCGAGTCCGGCACCGTGGTGATGGCCAGGCGGCTCGGCGACGAGGGCAAGCAGAGCATCCCGCTGTCGTCCGCGCCGGAGCTCCTTCCCGGCGTGCTCGAGGATTTCCAGGCCTTCCTGCTCCGGCGGGCCACCGAGTTCCGCGACGGTCACACCGTGACGGTGGACACCTGGGACTCCTTCACGGAGGCCGTCGCGGCGGGATGGGCGTTGGCGTTGCACTGCGGCAAGGCCGCGTGTGAGGCCGACATCAAGGCCAAGGTCGCGGCGACTCCGCGCTGCGTTCCGCTCGACGGCGCCCCCGAGACCGGGCGGTGCGTGCTCTGCGGCGATGCCTCCGCCTACGGCAAGCGGGTCATCTTCGGGCGGGCCTACTGATTCTCGCGGGCGTCGATCAGCTCGTCCATGTGCGTCTCCGCCCAGGCACGCGCCGCGTCCAGCAGCCCGAGATGGCGCGGCGCTCCGGGAACCGACAGCGCTGAAGGTGCGTGAGCAGTCGGGCGACGAAGGAGTTCTCCTGGCTGTTCCGAAAAACGCTCCCGCATGACGAAGCCCGTTGTCGGACTCTCATCGATCACGTTTTAATGACGAAGAGTTTAGGCGCCCGTCGACCCAGGGAGGGGAAGCGTGCGACCGACATTCTGGAGAGCGCGGTCAAGGCATCAGTGACGGGTGGGAGTCCAGATGTATGACGAACCGGCGCCGGCACCCTCACTCGCCGCGCGCGTCTGGAACCTCTTACGCCAGGTGGGGACACTTCTCCGCCGAAAACTCGTGGTGATCGTCGTTGTTGTCGCCGTACTGATATCCACTGTCGTCCTCGTGAATTACACCCAGGGGTGGTGGCCCTGGGGCGGTTGCGAAACGCAGAGCGAGGACGTCGTCTCCATCGACGGCGAATGCGTCGGGCTGATGGACCCGGCCGACGGGACGATGGTCCTGGGCGAGGAATACCGGTCGCTGCTCGAGGTCATCGCGGCGGAGAACCGCAAGGTCACCGAGGGCACCGACTACAGCACGATCGCGCTCATGGCCCCGATGGGGGCGGGCCCGCGCGGGCTGGTCGGAGATCGTGCTCTTCACCAGCTCGAAGGGGCGTTCATCGGCCAGTACCGAGCCAACCAGTCCGAGACGTTCCCCAAGATCCGGCTCGTGCTGGCCAACACCGGGCACGACGGCTCGAAGTGGCGTACGGCGGTGCAGGCGGTGCGGAGGAACGCCGCGACGGGCGCGACGGGCAGTCCCGGTCAGATCGTCGCGGTCACCGGAATGGGCCCGAGCCAGCAGGAAAGCATCGACGCCGCGAGGGCCCTGGCCAAAGATCCCGGAATTCCGATGGTGGCCGACTTCATCACCGCGGCCGGATTCAACACCACCGGCGAAATCGACGACAGCGGTCCCATTCCCGGTCTCACCCGCACCGCGGTCAGCACCTCTGCTCAGCTCGAAGCCATCGCGAAAGAGCTCAAGGACAAGAAGGTCAAGGGCAGCGCGGCGCTGATGTGGGCCGACGTGACCCCGCAGGGCACCAAGGACCTTTACGCCCTGTCGTTGAAGGACGCCTTTCTCGACCCGGAGCTCGGGCTGAAGCCGTACGTCGACGAGTCCGGGCTCAGTTTCCCGTTCGACCCGCGCGGCGGCCCCTCGCTCCTCCGGACCATCAGCGACACGATCTGCGGCACGAAGACCGACATGATCTTCTACGCCGGCCGCCAAACGTTCATGCCGACGTTCCTCAAGCTCCTGCGCAACCGGCCCTGCCGGTCCACGCCGATCACCGTGGTCACCGGCGACGACGCCCAGAACCAGGATCCGGACGACCCGTCGCTGCACGACCCGGAAGCGCCCATCAAGGTGATGTTCGTGCCGCTCGCCGACCCCAAGCGGCTCGACCACGAGGACAACGAGCACCGCCAGCTCTACCAGCAGTTCCGTGACGAGTTCGTGGCGCCCCACCATGGCGAGACGTTCTCCGCGGCGCATCTCGGCAGTGGGCTGGCGATCATGGCGTACGACGCGGTGACCGCCGCGGCCACGGCGGTGCAGAAGGCCGCCATCGGCGCCGACCCGTCCCAGCTCAGCCTGCCCTCCACGGCGGCGGTGCGCGGGCAGCTCTACCTGTTCACCGGCACCAACGTCATCCGCGGAGCCAGCGGCGCGTTCACCCTCGACTCCAAGACCGGGGAACGCGTGAACATCACCGCGCCCACGCCCGTGACTATCCCGTGACGGCGACGACGGCCATCAGCGCCACCGCCGCGACGAGGAGCAGCAGCAGCCACCAGCGCGCGGCGGGCATCCGGCCGAGCCGTACGCGCTCCAGCTCCCCCGCCTCGGTGAGGCGGAGCACCGCCGTGCCGATCGTGAACCGATCGCCCGGTCGCAGGGTCGCGTAGAGCACGGGGCTGCCGTCGATGTACGTCCCCAGGCCGCCGCTGTGGTCGTGCAGCCGGTAGCCGGCGCTCACCTTGCGGACGGTGGCGTGCGCCGGGGCGATCCCCTCCTCGTCGATCACGATGTCGGCCGCGGGCCCGCTGCCCAGCGTGGTGGTCTCCTTCAGCGTTCCGATGACGGCCGACAGGATCCTGGTGCGGGGCACCGTCGCCTGCGCGTTCTCCGACTGGTGCCCCACGAGGCGGCCGAGCAGCTCCATGGTGGTCGGCCGCCGCGCCGGATCCTTGGCGAGGCAGTCGGCGATCAGCGAACGCAGCGGCTCGGAGATCACCGCCACGTCGGGGGTCTCGTTGAGGACCCGGTTGATGATGACGGCCACGTTGCTGCCCGCGAACGGCATCCTGCCGGTGGCGGCGAAGTACATGGTGGCCGCCCAGGCGTGCACGTCGGCGGGGAAGCCCACTTCGGCGTCGGCCCCCACCACCTGCTCCGGCGCGAGATAGCCAGGGGTTCCCACAGGCGTGGTGATCACGGCGGTCGCCTCGAGGGCCCGGGCGACCCCGAAGTCCACGACACGCGGCCCGTCCGGCCCGATGATGACGTTGGCGGGTTTGAGGTCCCGGTGGACGACCCCCACGCCGTGGATCGCCGCCAGGGCGGTGGCCGTATAGGTCGCCAGCCGTTCGAGCGCGGGCCCCGACAGCGGCCCGTGGTTGTCGACGAGCTTCTGCAGGGACGGGCCTTCCACGTACTCGCTCACGATGTACGGCTGGTCACGGTCGATGGCGGCGTCGATGATCATCGCGGTGTAGGCCCTGGGCACCCGCGACGCGATGGACACCTCGTCCGCGAAGCGCCTGCGCGCCCTCGGGTCGGCCGCCCCCTGCGCGTGGATCACCTTGATCGCGACCCGCCCGGCCTCGCTCTGCCCGAGGTAGACCGTGCCCTGACCGCCGGCACCCAGGCGGCCGAGCACTTCGTAGGGCCCGATGTGCCGTGGCTCGCCGGTGTCCATTCACGCTCCCAACGTGACCGCTGCGACGACGGCGATCGCCGCCAGGACGACGAGCAGCACCACGACCGCCCCGCGCCGGTCTCGCGGGCCGCCCCCCACCGCGGACCTGCCCCGCCGCCACGCCTCGCGCAGGTTGGAGTCGGTTTCGACGTAGATGCGTTCAGGAGTGACGAGCCACTGCCACGACTCGCCGGCCGCCCGCCATCGCGCGGTGTCCACTGATTCCGGTGAACCGTCCAGACACTGCCGTATCAGGCGGCGGTGCCGCAAGGGCAGCACCCTGGCGAGCGCGGCCTCGTCGAGCGACCACGCCTCGGCGCTCTCCTGGAGGCACCGTACGACGGCCCAGGCGAACTTGTAGTAGTCGGACTCCTGGGTGAACGCGCCTTCACGGGGAAGTTTCCACTGCTCGGGATCGACCTCCGCCAGGGCGCCGCGGCCCCCGACCGGCAGGCAGGAGTCGCAGTCCAGCAGGTACACCGCGGGCGCGGGGTCGATGGTGAAGACGGCGTTGCGCAGTTGCAGATCGCCCACCAGGTAACCCTGCTCGTGCAGCCACTGCACCGTCGCGAGCAGCTGTCCGAGGACGGCCAGCTTGTAGGGCGGCTCGTAGTACCGAGTGCCGTAGTGGTCGCGAAGGGCGTTCACCCGCTCGGGCGACCGCGTGAGCTCATCGAGGTGCCGCGGCACCAGCCGGTCGCGCAGCTCGACGAACATCTGCCTGGGAGCGGGCCTGATCAGGATGCCGGTGATCCGGTCGTGCCGGACCGCCGCGACCGGCCACGCACAACGCTGGTCGAGCGTCGCGCGGTCGTGCCGGGGAAGTTCGCGCCGCCAGCGCACCATGGCCAGCAGGGCCTGCTCGTCCAGCCCCGCCAGCGTCTCCTCGTCGTACCGTTTGAACAGGAACCGGCCGGGGACGCCGCTGACCCCGCACGGCGCCAGGCTGCGCGCCTGACCTCCCGGGCGCAGGGAGTAGGCATCGGCGTCCGTCGGAGGTGTCAGATCCGCTTCGTCGACCACGTCTGGGGGATTCATCGTTCTGCCGCCGCACTCCTGTCACAGGACGGCCGTGTCGTGGCGGCCCGCCCACAACGCCAGAACGGTCCGGTCGTCGTCGTAGGTCGACAGATGGAAACCCACATCGCGGTAGAAGCTGCGCAGCGCGGGCGGCGAGCTCCACGATGTGACGAGCTGCCGGGCCAGCACGCTGCCGCCGCCGCCCATGGCCGTCCCGAACCCGTCGCTGCACAGGACGAGCACGTCGCCCGGCTGCCAGTCGATCTGCCGTTCGCGCAGCTCACCGAGGTCGTCCGGCAGGGCGGACGTGACGTTGTCCGGTCGCCGCCCGTCCGGAGGGAACAACTCGGTCCACATCCCGTCATGGAGCCACAACGCCGGCGAGTCCCCGATGGCCGCGCAGGCGGCGACCCCGCGCCCGCCGTCCGCGGGGACCACCGCGATCGTCAGCGTCGTGGCGGGCGGATCCGATGCCCTGCCGGCGAACCGGGCGGTGGCGCGCATGACCTCCCCGGCGATGGCCGCGAAGGCCGCGTGCCAGCCGGGGTCGGGGGTCAGGGCGAGGTTCGTGGCGGCGCGTACGGCCACCGCGGCGGCGTGTTCGGCGTGCAGCGTGCTGCCCAGCCCGTCGGCCACGGCCGCGATGACCCACCGTCCGTCCGCGCTCAGCCGTACCGCGTAGGCGTCCTGCAGGGGCTCGCCCCGATAGCGATGGCGCCGCCCGCGGATGCTCACGGCGCGGATGGTGGTCTGCGCGAGCATGCCGCCGTCGAGCGCGACGCCCGGGGCGCGCGAATCCGCGCCGCCCGCCAGCAGGACCGGCAGCGGCTGGGGAGGCGGGCCGAGCGGTGTCCTGCCGTCGACGGCCGCAGCGGTACGGTTCCTGCGCGCCAGCACGAACCGTCCCAGAAGTACGGCGCCGGCGCCGGCGACAGCGGACAGGATCCACAACGGCCAGCCCTCCTGTGCCGGGCTGGGCGTCACGGTCACCGTCACCGTCGGCTCCGGCGACGGGGCAGGCCGCGCTCCCACCGGACCGATGCCGATGACCAGGAGTAATCCCGCCAGCGCCGCTTTGATCATCTCAGCTGCCGCATCCCTGCGGGCCCGCGCAGAACGGCCGTGTTCCTGTTGACGGAGGCGCTGATGCTGTCGGACACGGCCTGCGCGATGCCGTGCAACACCGTGGCCGCCCCCGTCGCCACCTCGCCCGCGAAGGCCAGCACGTCCCCTCTCAGCGTGGTGGCGACCCGTCGCAGGGTGTCCTCCTGCACCGTCCCGAAGCCGAGGGCCACGATGTACGGGGCCGGGTCGAGGCTCGCCAGCCGATCGCGCGCGGGGCCCCAGATCTCGACGTCCTGATGGTTCGCGCCGACGTACGGCTCGCCGTCGGTGATGAAGAAGACCACGGGAGCCCGTACGTCGAAGTGTCTGGACAACTTCCTGTAGTCCTTCTCGATGATCTTCACCAGCCCGCGGAAGGCCGCCAGGTAGTCCGTCTGCATGCCGGGCCTCAGGGCCGGGACCCTGATCGCGTCGCACGGCCTGGTCAGCGGAAGCACCACCTCGACCTTGTCGGCGAAGGACACGACGGCGACGTGCGCGGCCTCGCTGACACCCGGGTCGCCCGCCTCCAGCTCGAAGAGCAACTCCCCCACGCAGTTCGACAACACCTCGAAGGGGGTGGGCCGTCCGTCCTCGCGGGCGGTGTGCATCGAATGCGACACGTCGCACACGATGTAGAAGGGAAAGGCGCGAGGGCGCCCGTTAGCCGATGCCATCGGATTTTCATCCTGATAGGGATTACCGGTCTTGGCAAGGTCGGCGTACGAAAGGATGCGGGCTACCGGACCTGCTTGCCCGGCGCGGAAATCCGTTCGACAGGCAAGCTTGCCGTGCACTGTGATGGTTCCGCTGCCCGCCGCGCGGAGCGGGCCGATCTCAGGAGTTGCTCTTGGCGACCTCGGGCACCGCCGACACCCGTCCCACGATCACTGAATCGCTGGCCAGGAGGCTGGTCGACACGCAGTTCCCGCAGTGGGCCGGGCTGCCGCTGAAGCTGCTCGACCCGGCCGGCTCCGACCACGTGATCTACCGGCTGGGCGAGCAGCTGTCCGTGCGGCTGCCCCGCCATGCCGGCGCCATCGGGCAGGCCGCCAAAGAACTCGAGTGGCTGCCCCGGCTCGCTCCCCACCTGCCCCTGGCCATCCCGGTGCCGGTGGGAGTGGGTGAGCCCGGCTTCGGCTACCCGTGGCGGTGGGCGGTGTCGCGCTGGCTGGAGGGCGAGGTGGCGACCGTCGAGGCGCTGGCCCACTCGTCCGCGGCGGCCGTCCAGCTGGCGGAGTTCCTGGTCGCCCTCCAGCAGTACGCGCCTGATGGCGTACAGACCCTGGAGGCCCGCGACGACCTCACCGGACAGTCGTTGGAGAGCCGCGATCAGGCGACGCGGGCCGCCATCGCCCGGGTCGGCGACGTGTTCGACGCCACCGCCATGACCGTCCTGTGGGAGGAAGCTCTGAACGCCCCCGCATGGGATGGCCCGCCGGTCTGGTTCCACGGCGACTTCCACACCGGCAACCTGCTGACCCTCGACGGCCGCCTCAACGCCGTCATCGACTTCGGCGGGCTCGGCATCGGCGATCCGGCCTGCGACCTCACCATCGCCTACACCCTGATGTCGGCCGGCAGCCGGGCCGCCTTCCGCGCCGCGCTCGGTGTGGACGACGCCACCTGGACCCGAGGCCGCGGCTGGGCCCTCACCACCGGCCTGAACGCCTACACCTCCTACGCCGCCGTCAACCCGAGGATCGCCGCGCAGACCACCCGCCAGATCACCGAGGCCCTCATCGGCTGAGGGCCGCGTCTGGGGAGAGAAGGGCGCGGACCCGGCCGGGGGTGTGACCCAGCTCGTCGCGCATGACCCTGGTCAGGTGGGCCTGGTCGCTGAAGCCGAGGCCGGCGGCGAGCGCCGCGAGGTCCGTCTCGCCCTGGTCCAGGCGGGTCAGCGCGCGGCTCACCCGCACGCGGTTGCGGTAACGGCTCAACGGCATGCCCACGTGATGGCGGAAGGTGTGGCTCAAATGGGACGGGGAGGTCCGCAGCCGCCGGGCCAGGGCTATCAGGCTGGCGCAGCCCGGCTCGTCGGCGACGATCGCCTCCCGCGCGCGGTCCGCCAGCTCCCGCCGCCCGGGCGGGGACACGTGCTGGGGCTGCTCGCGGAGGGCCGGCAGCAGGAGGTCCAGCAGAGCCTCGACGGCGGCGAAGCCCGGGTCGGCGCCAGGACGCAGCAGCAGGCGGTGGGCAAGTTCGAGCCGCGCGTCAACCCGGACCGCGGGAGAACGCACGGCATCGAGCCCGGCCGTCAGCACCTCACCGGTGAACGTGATCGACGTGCACACGTCACCGCCCGCGGGGTGGGCGAAACGGATCTCCTGCCCCGGACGGTGCAGATAGCCGGTGGTGGGCTCGACCGTCAGCTGCCGGCCCTGGGACTCGAGGCGGAACCGGCCCCGCCGCACCAGCACGACCTGGGCGGCGGATGACGTCTCGGGAGCCGACCAGCCGGCGTGGTCGTCCGCGCACTCCACCGCGCTGATCACGAAGTGTGGGCTCTCGATCAGCCTTCTCGCCGTACGCACCGGACAACCCTACGCAGCACCACCGACAGTGTCGTCCGCATATTTCTTCAAGACCGGGCGGCGCGAACGGCCGATGCTGCGTACATGTTCACTGTTGTTCCTCCGCCGGTGACGGCTGCCCGCCGGCGCCGGATGCTGGCCGTGCTGCTCACCGGGCAGGCCATGGCGTCCATGGACGGGTCGATCGTGTCCGTGGGCGCGGTGACCATCCGCGAGGGCCTGCACGCCAGTGGCGCCGAGATCCAGCTGATCGTGTCGGGCTACCTGCTGGTCACCGGCGTGCTCCTGGTCACGTGCGCGCGGATCGGCGACGTCATCGGGCACAGGCGTGCGTTCCTGCTGGGGCTCGGCTGGTTCACCGGGGCGTCGCTGCTGTGCGGGCTGGCCCCTGACGCGACCGTGCTGGTGCTCGCCCGCATCGCCCAGGCCATGGGGGCGGCACTGCTCACGCCGCAGATCTTCTCGCTCATCCACATGCACTGGGAGGGAACGGCACGCCGCCGGGCGATCGGCGTCTACAGCATGGTGCTCGCCCTGGGAGTCGCGCTGGGGCAGGTCATCGGAGGGCTGGTCGCCGGCGCCGACCTGTTCGGCCTCTCCTGGCGGCCCATCTTCCTGATCAACATCCCGATCGGCGTGATCCTGTTGGTGGCCGGCCCGCGCGTCCTGCCGAACTCCCCCACGGACCAGCCGGTACGCCTCGACCTGGCCGGGGTGGCTCTCCTGACCGTCGCCATGACGGCGCTCACCGTCCCGCTCATCTTCGGCCAGGACCACGGCTGGCCCACGTGGGCGTGGATCTCCCTGGTGTGCGGCGCCGCGCTTCTGGTGGCGTTCGTCCGCCACGAAGCCGGAGCGCGGCACCCGCTGCTGGACCTCGCGGCACTGCGGCCGGGAGGAACCAAGCCAGGACTGGCGGCCTGCTGGATCATCATGGGGTGCTACACCGTCTTCCTGCTCACCCTGACCCTGCACCTCCAGTCCGCGCTCGGCTACTCCCCGCTGGAGGCGGGACTGGCGTTCGTCCCGTACGCCCTCGGCTTCGGCACGCTCAGCCTGAGCTGGAGCCGCTACCCGCAGTGGCTGCAGAACGCGCTGCCGATCGCGGGACCGATCATGTTCGCGGCAGGGTCGGCCCTGGTGGTGCTCCTCTACCGTGACCAGTGGAGCCCGATCGGCTCCATACCGCTGCTGCTCCTTGCCGGGGCCGGCCACGCCGCCGGATACAGTCCGCTGATCGCGCAGATCACCTCCCTGGTCGAGGCCCGGTTCGCGTCGGCGATCTCGGCACTGAACGCCAGCGGCCCGCTGCTCGCCGGGGTGACCGCCGTCGCCGGGCTCGGAAGCGTCTACTTCGCGGCGCCCTCCTCCGCCGACGGCCTCCTGCGGGTGGTCACCGCCGGCCTCGTCCTCGCCGCGATCGGTACGGCCTGCGCCATCCGGGTCGCCCTGCTGGCTCGGCGTACCGCATGACCTTCTGCAACCGCGGCGGCATTCACCCGGTCCCGGGCCGGACGTGCGCTCTGCCTGCCACGGGGTGGTCGCGGCGCACCCCACGAGGCGCCGTGCCGGCGGGCATGGAACCGTTGGGCGCCGCGCGGACCGTGTCCCCGGCCGGCGGCAGCAGGTGTGACGCCGTGACCCGGTGCAGGTGGATCAGGTTGTCGTACGCCTGCCGCAGCGCGAGCACGTCGTCCTCCTGCGGGTACGCCCCACCGATGTTGCGAACCGGACGCTCCCTGTCCAGCCAGCCGCGGGCCGGCTGCCCGATGGTGCGCATGTCGAAGTAGAAGTCGCGGTAGCGCACCCGGTCGAGCAGGGTCTCGCTGTTGACCCGCGGCGGCGGGCCGACGGTGAACTCCTGCAGCGGTCCCTGCAGGCCCGACTCCGCCGACCAGGCGTTGAACGAGCCCTGGTAGAAGGTCAGCCCGAAGTTCGTGTAGCGGTCGCGGAGCATGTCACGCAGCCGGGCGCCCTGCCGGTAGATGTCGTGCTGGCCGGCGAAGCCGACATAGCCGATGTGGGCGTTGTGCGCGGACAGCACGGACTTGCTGTGCATGTTCCGGTACCACCAGGCGGTGTTCTCGGCCATGCCCCGTTCCCGGGAGTTGGCGATGGCCTGGGGGTCGTCGGAGGCGGACAACCTGGCGATCCGGACGACGACCGCCGCCTGCTGCTCCGCCCAGGCGGCGGCCCGGTCGTGCGGTCCGCGCCGTAGGGTCCGCAGCAGTGCCAGGGCCTGCTCGGCCTGGCGGAGCAGCCTCTGGCGCACGGCCAACGGCTGCGCGTCGTAGCGGTCCTGCCACTCCTTCACGTCCCCGACGGGGATCAGCCCCCGGTACAGCGCCCGGAACCGGGGCAGCAGGCCGGGCCGGCGCTCCCGGACGTAGGGGAAGATCTCCTGGAAGATCCGCCTGTGGGAGTAGACGACGTCGTCGCCCACGTACTGCAGCTTGTCGGGGTGGGTGCTGTTGTAGGCGCGCATCCACTGCAGGAGGTCGTAGTACTCCTCGTTGTTCCAGAGCGCGTACTCGTTGACGAACTCCTCCCGCATGATCTGCCGCAGGTTGCCGGTGCCGCGCACGACGTAGTCGTTGAGCCGCAGCCCGCTGCCCCAGCCCACCTCCTGGATGAAGCTGGAGAAGCCCTTGTTCTCCACCAGGAAGCGGAAGATGCGGTGCTTGTTGGTGAAGAACTCGTGCGAGCCGTGCGTGGCCTCGCCCACCCCGACCACTCCGGCGTCCCCGACGATCCGGCCGAGCGGCCGCAGATCGCGCAGGTCGCTCCTGGGGTCCCTGGACCGCAGCGGGTACGCGCTCCGATCGAGCACGCGGACCACCGCCGCCTCCTGCGACGGGGCGGCCTGCGCCGGCACGGGTGCCACGAGAAGCGCGCCGCCGGTCAGGAGCGCGGCGAAAAAGGCCAGCGATGTACGGCCTCCGGCATGAAGGAATGGCATGTATCGATCTCTCGTCGCGGTTGGGCTGGATTTGTCCACGCGGCCGATCCGGCAATATTGCCGCACAATGCTGTCCGGGTGCTCCGTGGACTGAACTCCTTCTTCCCGCTCGCCGTGCCGGATCAGTGTCGTGGGAGGTAAAGATTCTGGCGTCGTAACCGACGCCGGGCGAGATGTTCGGATCGAGGGCATGGCTCCATGCTTGCGTGATATGCGGAAAGAATGGAGGAATGTCCGCCGCCATGCTCACCACCTCGTGAGACGCGCGGACACCTCCGGAAGCCACCGGGCTCGTGGAGGGCGCAGACCCTCAGGGCGCGCCGTCGCAGGAAGTGACCCAGGTGGCGCGTCGCGAAGAATACTTTCATACGTGCCCATATCCGACACTTCACACAAATCATCGTATTTCGCGAAAACCCATTGAACGGCAGCCTTGTCACCTTTATCGGATCATTCTTTGCCTTCCTCTTAGGCTGCCTGAGATTGCAATTCCGATGATGGCGGGAACGTAGGAGTCGATCACTATATATGCGGGCGCACGGCCGCCCATTTCCGTGCACGGATCGCGGACAACCAAACTCTCGGCCGTCAGTTCCGTCAGCAGTCAGACCTACCGGAAGCCGAAAAGGAATGGGCTGTCCGCGCCGTCGGCCGGTGCGTCGCCGACTCGCTGGTGATCACTTCTCATTCGTTCGCCATCCAGGATCGACAGGACAGTTATGCGGTACAACCGACGGGGCGCCATGCTGGCCGCCGCGATATGCACGATGTTCGGCGCCATGAGCGGCGTGGCCGCGCACGCCGAGAGCGCCGAGAGCGCCGTCCAGTCCGAGACCCGGCTCACCTGGCAGCCGGAACTCCGCCCGACGCCGGCCCCCGGCAAGGAGAAGCCCGGCCGGCAGCCCACTGTCCCCCCGGCCGGCCAGCGGGTCTGCGGACCCCCTTACATCACCGGCGACCCCGACCTCGGGCCGACCAACCTGCCGAGGACCGGCCATCTGGGCGCGATCCTGCGCGGCTACGTGCCGCTGGGCAATCTCTCCCCGCAACATTTCCTCTCGCGTTACTGGGACTACGCCGCGAACAACTACCGCTTCCCGCCTGACGCCGGCTTCGGCCGCTCCGGCAACTATCCGAACGGCCGGCTGCTGCGCAAGACGACCTTCCTGCAGGCCGGCATGAAGCTCGACCGGTTCGGCGGATATACGGGCGCGTTCCTGTCGCCGATGGGCGACCTGTTCATCAGGCGAGGGCTGCCGCCGCGGAACCTGAACACCAACCCCGAAGACCTCCTGCACCTGTGCAACTATCACGCGTTCCGGGTGCTCAAGTCGTTCCGCGTCGAGGTGGGCCCGGCC
This sequence comes from Nonomuraea sp. B1E8, assembly GCF_039871515.1. NCBI lineage: Bacteria > Bacillati > Actinomycetota > Actinomycetes > Streptosporangiales > Streptosporangiaceae > Nonomuraea > Nonomuraea sp. B1E8. Next base: position 1,810,214 of record NZ_JBDPLS010000001.1, read on the forward strand.
GCCCCCGCGTTCCAGATGCCGGGCGGCGGCACGCAGTACCACGTGATCAGCAGATACATCCCCGGACTCCCGCAGACGGACGACGAGGTCCCGGTGAGCTGGCTGCTGCAGAACGGATACCTGGAAGAGATCACACCGGTCACGTCCGCCGATCTCGTGGCCGCCGGCGAGTGAACCGTCCTGCTCGCCAACGGAAGCCCGTTACGAGGTGGAGACGCCTTCGTTCTGGTCAACCGGCAGACGGGGACTGGTTCGTCACCGCCTGTCCGAGTGACGCAGCAGGACGGCCTTGGCCAGGTCGGCGGGTGTTCCCGTACTGGTGTCCACCGTCATGTCATAGGCGACGCCATGGTCGTGGACCGTCCCGAAGTGCCCGCGCGCCAGACCAGGTGGATTGCGGCGCCCTACTTCTCGTTGCTCGGCGATCGCCAGCGGACACATCACGCCCACGAGCAGGACATCGAGACCTGCCAGCGCCTTCATCCACATGGGCAGCAGGTCCGGGGCCAGCAACATCTCGTCGATGACGACGTCGTCGCCGCCGCGGGCGAAGGAGGCCGCGGCGGCGCAGGCCGAACGGATCATCCGGCGGCCGACGGGGCCGTAACGGATGACCACCTGGGGGTGGCCGTCCTCGTCCTGAGTGGTGCGGTCGTACCAGAAGCCGGACCTGCTGAGCGGGCCGTCGCGCCCGCCGCCCCAGTTCGGGGGAACGAGGCTGAACAGGGTGTCGATTCCCCAGTAGACGAAGGGGATGTCGCTCTCGTCCTGGATGGCCCGGGCCAGAGTGGTCTTGCCCGCGCTCGACGTCCCGTTGAGGAGGATGACACGACCTTGGGATCCGGTGCATGGCACGCCGGCCACTGTAGTCGCGACCAAGAGCGTATGCCGCTCTGCCCCCGTATCGTCGACATGGCCCTCACCGCCGGTCACGAACAGGCCCGCGGCATTTGGGCGTTGCAATATCGTCGAGAATCGGCGGTCGGCGCGGAACGGCGACGGCAGGGGTGAGGGCGGCACGCGCCTTCTTGGCGAAGTTTTGGGGCCGGTCCGCCAAGGGCCGCCATAGGCTGGAGAAGATCCGCAGATCACGCCTCCGAGGAGGAAGCCATGGCGACGTTCATGGACGTGCATCACGGCATGAAGGGCATCACCAACGAGCAGTTCCAGCAGGCGCACACCGCCGACCTCGCGATACAGAAGGAGGAGGGGGTGACCTTCCAGCACGCGTGGGCCGACCCTGAGGAGGGCGTGGTCTACTGCCTGTCGGAGGCGCCGGACGCGGATGCCGTCCAGCGCATCCACCAGCGGGCGGGGCACCCGGCCGACGAGATCCACAAGGTGCCGCTGACCGCCTGACCGGCGAGCGAGCGCGTCAGACGAGCCCGACGTGATAGGCCTGTGCCGATTCCGCCGGATGATCAGATGATGGCGCTCGCCAAGTTTCAGCCGGCCTTGCCGGCCAGCAGGAACACCCTCGGGAAACCGCGCCTCGCATCCTGATCGCCGGGAAACACCAGCCGGGCCGTCTCGACGATGCCCCGGTCACGGAGCATGCCGGAGATCATGTCGGTGGACCATCGGTAGGCCAGCGCAACGACGTGATCGTACGACTCGGCCACCTGCGACGGCTCGTCAGTCGCCGAGAAGGACAGCAGCACATGACCGCCGGGTGCGAGCACGCGGCTGAACTCGTCGAACACCTCGGGCACCCGCTCGGGCGGGGTGTGGATGATCGAGTAGTGGCTGAAGACGCCCCCGACGCTGCCGTCCGCGAGCTCCAGAGCGAACATGGAGCCGACCTCGAACGGGATGCCGGGATGCTCCTGGCGAGCCTGTGCGATCATCTGCGGCGACAGGTCGATCCCGAACGCGTGGACCCCACGCGCGTGGAGGTAGGCCGTGTAGTGTCCCGGCCCACACCCGAGATCGGCGATGGACTCGGTGCCCGTCGCCTTCACCAGGTCGGCGAAGGTGTCGATGAGGGCCCGGTCCAGCGGCTGACCCGCGAGAGGGTCACGGAAGATCTCGCTGTACTCGGCCGCCCTCGCGTCGTAGGCGCTGCGGGTCGTTTCGAGGAAGCCGGCTTCGGTCATAGCCGATCAAATTACCCGACCCCGGGCGGGGGTTCAGCCGATGTACGGCAGGCCGGTTCCGGTCAGGCACTCCCCTGAGCCGCGCTCGGCCGGCTCGGGGTCTCGGTCTCGGCGGTGACGCGGAGCAGGTCGAGTTTGCTCGCGTCCTCGCTGTGCGGGCGGGCGGTGTAGACGATGATCCGCAGATCGGAGTCCAGGGTCGCCAGCACATCGCAGTCGAGGGTGACCAGGCCGACCGCCGGACTGTGGATCGTCTTGCGTTGGCCGTCCGGGGCGTGATCGCGAAGTCGTCCCACTGCTCCGCGAACGCCGGGCTGGTTTCGCGCAGTTCGGCCACCCGCACACCACCGCCCTGGAGCGCGTGGAGCGCCTGTGGCACGAGAGCGCCCGACTCGTCGGCCTCGCCGCCGACGCGGGCCAGGCGCGTGAACGCACCAAGGACCCCGGGGATGCCCCGGCGACGACACCAGGCACAATCACCGAATGTTCAACTTCGGAATCCCCGGATACAGGCCGGAACGGTTAAGCGGACGCACGGCGATCACGGCCACTCATGGGGCGAGACTGGGCCGCCTCGTCGGCCGGTGACTGACCCGAGCACTGATCGTGTGGGACCTCGACGAGGACATGTGGTTCGCCGACTGCCCGGTCCTCCTGGAGCGCACTGGTGGGGCAGCCTTGTTCGGCGGTAGAGCTGCTGATGTGGAGGAACAGGGATTTCGTGGAGGGGACCATCGTGTCCTTCTGATCCGAAAGTTTGATCTTGGTCGACGACCCTTTCACCAGGGGGCTCAGAGGCATGTAGCGACAAGTTCCTCATAAGGAGGCAGGATGAGAGCAATGGGCCGGCGCGGGGACGACTGGCAGGCCAGGTCGCGGCGGCTGTACCCACTGTCCGCGCACGCGGTGCTGACGCGGCCCGTCGGGGGTGCGTGGCCGGGCGGGAACCCGTTCATGTGGGAGTTCGTCTACTGGCGTGCGCTCGCACGTGACGGGTTGGCCGCTCGGCTGCTCGGTCTCGTGGTGCCGATCGTGTGCGGCGCTCTCAGCGCGGCCTGCCGGTTCGTGTACGACGACCTCGATCTAGTTGTGCTCGCCGTCCTGCTGGTGGCCGGGCCTGGCATCTTGCTCGCGCCCTCGTACCTCGCGAGTTTTCTGCTGCGGCGCCCGTACTGGCAGCCAGGTGTGGTGAGTCTGATGCTGCTGGGCTTCGCGGTGGGCTTTCCCCTGATGTTCCTCGCCCAGGCGCTCATCGACGACCTGCCGCACAACTCAGCCGCGGCGCTGCTGCTCGACTGGGCCACGGTGCAAGGGCTGTCCATCGCGCTCGGCCCGGTCGCCGCGGCCGTGCTCTGGCTGCCCGTAGGCGTGGTCCTCTTCCGGCGGTCGCGCCGCAAGAGGTGACGCAGCAGAACTTCCCGCAGCCTGCCCGGCCGGTGGACGCGGATATGCGGTGCGCGACAACTCCTCCGGGCGTCTAAAGGGGTGAGCAGGCAGAACACAGGTGAGGGGTCAGCTCCAGACCTGGCGTTCCTGGGCGCGGGGGTCGTCGATCTGGGTCCACTCCGCGTCGATGCGCATGGTCGCCCTGCGCTCGGTGTCGTACGGGTCCCAGCCGGGATTGCCGGTCCTGGCGAACCGGATCCAGGTCTCGTGTACGCGGGTGGCGAGGTCCGCCGGGGCCTGGCCGGGGCCGAGCAGGGCATTGGGGCCGTTCAGCTCGGGCCGGTCCGCGAGGTCGAAGACGAAGGGCAACTCGACCGCGTGGGTGGCGCCGAGCTCTCCGTCCAGGGCCTGGGAGCGCCAGGCGAACTCGTAGGCGTAGGTGCCGGCCCCGGGATGGGCGGCGTGTGCGCCGGCCAGCGCGCGGCTGCCCGCGCCGAACAGGGCATCGGCCATAATGGCGGAGCGCAGTTCCGCGTGGGACGCCTCGGGGCGCGACCTGCGGTAGGCCTCGATGAGGCGCTCCGGATCCGGGTGCGAGCGCGCCGCCGCCTCATGGACGTCGGCGGCGGTCGAGGTGGCGTACTTGCCCACCGGGACCAGATAGAGGTTCCCCTCTTCGGTGTTGGTGCCGACGAGCAGGTCGACGCCGGCGCCCAGGCCGGCGGCGGCGGATTCGGCCGGCTGCGTGTCGAGGACGACGCTGAAGGGGCTGAGGCCGATCAGCGGGTCTGCGTGGGTTTCGGTCCGGAGGTCGATGCCCGCGAGCCGGGAGGCGGCCTCGACCAGGTGTTCGTCGGAGACGCCGGCGAAGGCGCCGACATGGGGCTCGACGCCCAGGGCCTCGGCCGCCGCCTTGGTGACGCGGGCGGCCTGTTCGGTGGTGAACGCGCCCAGGCCGCTGCCGCTCTGCACGATCGCCCGGCCGAACAGGCCGGCGGTCTCGGGGGTGGCGAGGACGCCGCCGACGATGGTCGCCCCGGCCGACTGGCCGAAGAGGGTGACGTTGCCCGGGTCACCGCCGAAGGCGGCGATGTTCTCCCGCACCCAGCGCAGCGCGGCGACCACGTCGAGCAGGCCGCGGTTGGCGGGCGCTCCGGGGATGTCGAGGAACCCGGCGATGCCGAGCCGGTAGTTGAGGGTGACCAGGACGACGCCGTCGCGGGCGAACGCGGAGCCGTCGTACATCGGCGACCGCGTCGAGCCGGCGACGAACCCGCCGCCGTGGACGAACACCATGACCGGCAGCGCGTCACCGCCGGCGGCGGGCGTGAAGACGTTGACAGTGAGGTAGTCCTGCCCGCGGCTCCAACCGGCGCCGAAGTAGGGGGACATGTCCACACTGCCGAGCTTGCGTTCGGACTGCGGCGCGTTGGGCCCCGGCGCCGTGGCGTCCCGCACGCCGTCCCACGGCTCGTGCGGCTGCGGCGGCGCGAAGCGGCCGGCGCCGCGGGGCGGGGCGGCGTAGGGGATGTTCAGGAAGGTGAGGGCGGCGCCCTGGCGCAGGCCGCGGACGGCTCCTTGCGCGGTGGTGACGACGAGGCCGGGGTGGTGGTTCATGGTGGTGCCTTTCCTCCGGGGCTCAGACCTGCTCGGTGTACGGGGCGAAGGGCGCCCAGCCCTTGATGGCGAACCTGTCTCCCTCGCGGACGACTTCAGCGGCGCCGTGGCCGCCCAGGTGCGCGGGAATGACCAGGGCGTTGTTGTCGACCGCCCAGCCCAGGAGCTTGCGGCGGGTGGCGCGGGCTCCGGCGGGGTCCTCGCAGAAGCAGCTGTTGGAATCGGGCTCGTGGATCTGGACCGGGCTGTGCAGCAGGTCGCCGACGAAGACGGCCCGGTCCGATCCGGACTCCAGCGTCAGCACCGACGAGCCCGGCGTGTGGCCCGGGGCGAGGTCGAGGCGCAGGTTGCCGTCGATACGGTGGTTGTCCTCCCAGAGCCGGGTCTGGCCGGCCTCGTGCACGGGGGCGACGCTGTCCTCGAAGACGTTCTGGTTGCCGCGGCCCAGCCGGGGCTTGTGCTCGTTGGCGGGGTTCCAGAAGTCGAAGTCCGCCTTGGGCATGACGTAGGTGGCGTTGGGGAACGTCGGCACCCAGGTCCGGCCGTTGAGATGGGTGTTCCAGCCGACGTGGTCGATGTGCAGGTGTGTGTTGATCACGATGTCGACGTCCTCGGGGCGGACTCCGGCGCGGGCGAGGTTGTCCAGGAAGTCGGTGTTCAGCCGGTTCCACACAGGCGCGTACGGGCGGTCCTTGTGGTTGCCGACGCCGGTGTCGACCAGGATGGTCCTGCCCTCGCTGCGCAGTACCCAGGTCTGGATGGCCGAGTTGACGATCCGGGTTTCCGGGTTCAGGAAGTCCGGCACCAGCCAGGAACTGTGGGCCTGCCAAGCCTCCGCCGGGCTCTCCGGGAAGAACACCTCGGGCGTCATGTCAACAGGACCGAAGTACTCCCGGACACGGGTCAGCGTGACGTCGCCCAGGGTGATGGTGTCCATGATCGTCTCCAGTTCGATCGGTTCCGTGCTCGAGGCCGCGGGCGCGGCCGGAAACGGGGGGCCGCTTCCCTGCGGGGGCAGTCCGCCTGACTGCGGCCGCGGCGTCTACGGCCTCGGGTGGTACGCCGCCGCGGTCAGGTGCGGGGCATCAGGCCGTGGTCTTCGCCGGCGGGAACAGGGCCGCCCGGTACGCGTCCGTTCCGTGGACGACCCTGCTCACCCATGGTGCGTCGGCCGGGGCGTGTTGCGGTATGAGTCACGTGACTGCATCTGGACACCACGGTCCTCGTGCTGGTCCACAGGAATCGGCCGGGTAGGTGCGGGCCGGCGGGCGCTGGTGCGCGGCAGCCGGCACGGGCGGGTCCAAGGCTCGGGCGAGCGCCGCCAACGTCATGTCGAGATGGTCGATGTGGAGCAGCAGGCGCTGCTGCGGCGACGGTCCCCCGCGACGCATACGGCGTTCGCCGGAGAGCAGGGACAGTGCTCTGGTGACCTTGGGGCGTGCCGAGCGGGAGGCGCCCGGCCGACGGTTCGCGAGGCGGATCAGGTGCGTCACCCTCTCCTGCGCGTGGCCGGCCGCCGCAGTGACCCGGGCGGCGTACTCGGCGTCGTCTCCCTGCGGGAGGCGCCCGGCCACGGCGGCCAGACTCCGTGCGTGGTAGGCACCGGCTTCCAGCACCTCCAGCAGGTGGCGGGCGCGGTCACGACGCCCGCGCCGGGGGTTGAACGGGTGGACGAGCGGCAGGCAGGCTTTGCGGAAGGACTCCAGTGCCTGGTCGAGGTCATGGGCCGCGCGTATCAGGCTCGTCGTGGTGCCGGTGTCCAGGCTCCGCGTCGTCGCGTACAGCAGGCGTCTGAGGACCAGCAGGAAGCGGAGCAGCTCCTCGTCGCCGGCCCGGCGGACCGTGATGGGAGCTACTACCACGGCGGCGAGGACGCCGCAGAAGACTCCCAGTGCGGTCTCCTGGACGCGCAGGACGAGCACGTCCGTCGAGAACGTGTCCAGCAGCGCGAGCAGCATGCTCAGCATGCCGGTGATGAAGAACGTCACCGCCCAGTAGGCGTCCGCCGGGGTGTAGAACATCCCGAACATGCATGCCAGCAGCAGCCCCAGGAGCAGCGGTTCGTACGGTCCGGCCAGGGTGGCCAGGCCGTAACCGAACACCGCGCCGAGAACGGTGCCCGCCAGCCGGCGCACGCTTTGCAGCAGGACTTCGCCGGTGCTCTCGGTGTTGATGAACACGACCCACGTGGTCAGGACGGCCCAGTACCAGTGGTCCGGGGACACCAGGTGACCGCCGAGGATGGACAGCGCGGAGGCGGCGGTCACCTGGAGGGCCTGCCGGGTCGTTCTCCGTCCGCGGTGTTCGGAGCCCGCTTCGCGGTATCGCCTGACGTTGAACGCCCGTGTCCGCGGTGTGACGGGGTCGTGCGGAGCCGCCCCGGTTGCCGCCGGGGCGCTGGCACGCGGACCGAGAAGGCGCATGGCCGCGGCCAGTTCATCGATCCCTTGGAGACAGTCCTGCAACGAGGCGGACGCGGCCGACGGGATCGCCGGGCCGTCTTCAGGTTCCCGCTCTCGATGCCCGAGAGCGGTGGGCGTGCCTGGGGTGAGCTGGTTGCGGAGAACGGCGATCCGTGCCGCGAGCCGTTGCCGTGCGGCCGGCTCGGCGAGATCTCCGGCGGCCGTCGGTGTACGGGCCGCGCGGACCGTGAGTACGGCGAGCCGCTGGGCAGCCACCTCCACGCGTGAGATGTGCTGCAGGATCTGGCCGTCGGCGGCCTCGTCGACGGCGCGCTCACCGAGAAAGTCCCCGATCAGGAGCACGGCCGCGTGGAGTCTGTCCAGACGGCGCTCCAACGACAGGCTCAGTGCGCCGGCGTCCTGCCCGGCGGTGAGCATGGCGGTCGTGTCCCGCAGGACGTCGCGCAGCCGTCCGTTGAAGGTGCGCTGCAGCCGGGCCAGGACGCGGGACGACGTCATGTATCCCGGGCAGTGGCAAACGGCCACGACGGCACCGAACGCGACGAGCACAGCCGCACCCAGCTGCGGCAGCTGGACCGCTCGTGCCCCGGTGAACTGCGCCAGGAAGAAGGCCATGAAGCCGAAGACGCCCGCTCCCTGCCCGATGGCGCCGTACCGGCGGGCGTGGACCGCGACGTAGATCAGCAGGAGGAACACGATCCCCGCAGTGACCGGGTACGGCCTCAGCACGGCTCCGGCGGCCAGGGCCGCGAGGAACAGCGGAGCCCCGACTCCCAGCGTGATGAGCTGGTTGCGCGGGTGCAGGTCGCTGACAGCCAGCGAGGTCGCCATCGCGGTGAACCCGCCGACCAGCAACGACGTGGTGGACTGCCCCAGGGCCGCCAGGACGGTCAGGGACGCGGCGGCGCCGAGGACGGCGCGCATCGCGGAGGCCAGACGCATCAGCCCCGGGTCGACGACGGCCAAGCGCTCCCACACGCCCGCTGCGATTCCGGCGAAACTGCGCCGGCTCAGGGAACGTGAAGGATTTACGCTGTCCATTTCCGCACTCCGAGGGAACTGCTCGTCACGTCCTGCGTCGCCGGAATCGCAGCGGGCGTGTGACAGGCCGCTTTCCGGATACCCACCATCGTGCGCACTGCAAGCGCCGACCGGTATCAGTCACCCGACTGAAAGGGCCGCCGTAATCCCGTCGGCCAGGCCAGGGGCTGTGGGGCAGGAGGGACGAGACGGGCGCGGTGCCGAACAGACATCGGACCGCCGGAATATCCCGGGCGGCTCAAGCGTTGTTGAACATACATTTTCAGAACCGGCGCCCGGCCCATCGGAGAGGCATAAATACTCCCACGCTATATCCCGGGCATATCTCAATTCCTGGAGCATTGTGGAAAACAGTGGACGGGACCGAGGGGACCAGGGCTCCACACACGATCTTGATCAGTCGATGGTGGGCCGGGAAATCGAGACCGCGGAAATCATGCGGCGGGTCGCCGCCGGCCGGTCCGGCAGCGAGGTGTTGATCCTCACGGGCGACCCCGGTGCCGGCAAGAGCGCGCTGCTCGACTTCGTGGCTGACCACGCCCGGCGCGAGGGCGAACGGGTGTTGCGGGCGGTCGGCAGCGAGTCCGAGGCACGCCTTGGATTCGCGGGCCTTCATCAGCTGCTCCGCCCGGTGCTCGGCGAGCTGGACAGCCTGCCGCCGCGGCAGCGCTCCGCGCTCCGCATCGTCCTGGGGCTGGACGAATGCACCGAGGCCCCCGATGGCGTGCTCGTCGGTTCGGCCGTTCTCACCCTGGTGTCGGACCTGGCGGAACCGGCACCGCTGCTCATAGTGGTCGATGACGCCCAGTGGATCGACCGCGCATCGCTGGACGTTCTGTCCTTCGTGGCCCGGCGCATGGACACCGAACCTGTCACGCTGCTGGTGGGCGTGCGCGCCGCAGCCTCGCTGCCCGGGCTTGACACAGGATACGAGCACCTGGAGATCGCTCCGCTGAACGGTGAGGCGGCGAATCGGTTGCTCGACCAGCAGCCCACGCCACCCACCGGCCGAAACCGGGTGCGCATCCTGCAGGAGGCGGCCGGCAATCCACTGGCCCTGATCGAACTCGCCCGCGCCGGCGCGACCCGGCACTCCGGCGGCAGCAGCGTGGAGGGCCCGCTGCCCGTCACCGACCGACTGGAGCGGATCTTCGCGGAGCAGACGAAGTCCCTGCCGGAGGCGACCCGCCGCCCTCTGCTGCTGCTCGCGGCCGCCGATGCGACGGACGCGTCGACAGCCTCTCGTGGACTCCCCGAGGCCGACGACAAGGCGTGGGCACCCGCGGAGCGGGCCGGCCTCGTACGCCAGGACGGCGCCCGGATCTCCTTCCGCCACCCGCTCATCCGCTCGGCCGTCTACCATGCAGCCTCCTTCGAGGAACGCAGGCAGGCACATCTCACTCTCGCGAAGCTGAGCGAGGAGCCCGACCGCCGCGCCTGGCACCTCGCCGCCGCGACCACGCGTCCCGACGAGGACGTGTCGGCCGCCCTGCGGCAGACGGCCGACCGGGCGCGGCGCCGGGGCGGCTACGCGGCCGCTGCCGCCGCCCTGGAGCGCGCCGCGGAGCTGAGCCCGCGCCGCGCGGACCAGGCACGGCTGCTGACCGAGGCCGCCGTCATGGCCGTCTTCACCGGTCAGCTCGGCTGGGTGGAACGCCTGGCCGCCGAGGTCCGCAAGCACAGTGACGACCCGGCACTGATCAGCAGGGCCTGGCTGGCCACCGGGCAGCTCATGACCCTGCGCCGGAACCACGCGGCGGCCTTCGCCCTGCTGACCCGCATCGCGGACGAGGCGGCGGCCACCCACTCGCCCCGCGTCCTGGACGCGCTCGCCGCAGCCGCGGTGGTCCGCTACTACTCGGGCGAGGAGGCCCAGCGACAGCAGATCGAGAAGCTGCTCTCCGCCATACCCGACGCAACCGACAGGGGCGCCCTGCACGCCTGGGTGCCGGCCGTCTCCGACCCCCACGGCGCGGGAGCCCGCCTCGTCCCGGCGCTGCCCGGACTCATCGCCGAGGCCAAGGACGACGCCGGCAGTCTGACCGCGCTCGCCATCGTGGCCTGGATCCTCGACCAGACCGCCCTGGCCGTCAGGACCTTCGACGAGGCGTACGACCGGTGGCAGGCCCGTGGCTCGCTGCCGGACGGCCTGGGAAGCGCCGTCGGCTGGGCCTATCTGGAGCAGGGCCGGTGGTCCGACGCCCGCACGGTGGCCGCCGAGATCTCGGCGGTGGCGACAGCGGCCGGGCTGGACCACGCCGAGGCGTGTGTACATGCGCTCGACGCGACGGTGCTCGCGCTGCTTGGCGAGGCGGCCGACGCGCGACGCGGTGCCGAGCGGGCGCTGGCCCTCGTCGATCCGCTGGAGAGCCGCTCCATCGCGGTCTCCGCACGCCGGGCCCTGGGCCTGACGGCAGTGGCCGAGGGCGACTACGACACCGCGTACGCACAGTTCCGCTCCGCCTTCACCGACGACGGCGATCCGGTTCACTACCACGTCTCCTACACCGTTCTGGCCGAACTCGCCGCGGCGGCCGTCCGCCGAGGGGGACGGGAGGACGCCGCCGAACTGCTGGAGCGATCGGCGCGGCACCTCGGCCCCGGCACGTCGGCACGGATCACCGCACTGCTCAACCGAGGCCGTGCCCTGCTCGCCGAACCGGACCACGCGGAGCCGTACTTCCGGGCGGCGCTGGCGGACGACACGGGCGAGCAGTGGCCGTTCGAGCGGGCACAGACACGGCTGGACTACGGTGAGTGGCTCAGGAGGCAACGTCGCATCGCCGAGGCCCGCCCCTTGCTGACCACGGCACTCGAAACCTTCCAGCGGCTTGGCGCGCGCCCATGGATCGAGCGGGCCAAGGCAGAGCTGCGAGCCGCCGGCATCGAGGCCACCAGCAGCGTAGTGCCCGGTGCCCTCACCGAGCTCAGCCCCCAACAACAGCAGATCGTCCAGCTCGCGGCCCGCGGCCTGACGAACCGGGAGATCGGGGACAGGCTTTACCTGTCGCCGCGTACCGTCGGCTCCCACCTCTACCGGGTGTTCCCCAAACTGGGCATCACCGCCCGAGCACAACTTCGCGACGTGATCGAAGGCACCCTGTCGGATGGCGGCGCCCAGGGCCGAGAGCCGGCCACCGACGACCGCCGGCTGACGCCTGCCGAGGCGCAGTCGGCCAACGGACACCACGGCCGAGTCCCGGTCTGACAGATTTGCGGCCACATCCGCTCGTCGCCGTAGGTCCCTGGCAGTACGACAAGTACAAGGCGATCCGGCCGGTAGAACCGAGGCAGCACGCCTGACATGCAGGCTCGACGCCCTCGCCCCGGCGAGCAGCGCCGGGCCCGGCCACGTGAGACAACGATGCAGGACTGAGCGTCACCGCTTTACTGCGCAGTGCACAGCTTCTTGCCCGGCCTTGTCCGAAGGCGGTTGATCAAGCAAGAATCAGTTCAGCCTTCAACTACTCAGTTGGAGCGTCACCGCACGGATAGGAGAGGCATGAAGCGCAAGATCTCCGTTCTCGCCGCCGCCGGTGTCCTGGGCGCCGCGCTCACCACCACTCCCGCGTCCGCAGCAGCCACCTCCGCCATCGACTGCACCACCGGCGACTACACCCGGGTGGTGAACAGCTACGTCCCCACCAACGTCGAGCGGCCCGGCATTGACAATCTGCTGTACAACATCAACGGGCCGCAGGCGTACACGTACGAGATCTGCCTCGACATCCCGGACACCTCAACGTTCACGATCAACGTACGGGACTTGAACGACGGGTTGAAGACCATGTTCACGGACGACCGGCCCGGGGACAAAATCTTCCGCTACGACATTCCCCCCAACAGCTTCTGGCAAGTCCACGGCACGTTGACCGGCCCCGACAGCACCTTCCTCTACTACACCTGGTACGAGAAGCGAACCCCGGCCTGACCCGGCTTCATGCAACGATGGTCGGCTCCACCACTACCAAGCGACACAGAAGGCTTTTGACCGAGTTCGCATTCACCGGCCTGGTGAGCAAACGGACGTCGACTAACGACTGAACGTCACTGCTTGACTCGGCATTGCAAGAGTTCTTTCCCGCCTTGTCCGGAAGTGGACCGCCGCGTCAGAATCAGTTCATCCTTCAACTACTCGGTTGGAGACTCCCTGCACGAATGAGGAGAGGCATGAAGCGCACCATCTCCCTGCTCGTCGCCACCGGCGTCCTCGGCGCCGCGCTCACCGGCATCAGCCCCGCGTCCGCAGCCACCTCCGCAGTCGACTGCGCCGCAGGCGAGTACACCCGGGTCGTGAACAGCTACGTCCCCACCAACGTCGAGCGGCCCGCGATCGACGGCCGCAGCTACAACATCGGCGGCCCGTATGCGTACAACTACGAGATCTGCCTCGACATCCCCGACACCTCGACATTCAGCATCGAGGTAAGGATCTGGAACAACGGAACACAGAGCAAGTTCGTGGACAACCGGCCCGGGGACAAGATCTTCCGCTACTCGCTGGCCCCTGACAGCTTCTGGCAGGTCTACGGCACGTTGACTGGACCCGGCAGCACCTATATTTACTACACCTGGCACGAGAAGCAGCTCCCGGCCTGACGTGAAACGGGCCGACCACCCGCGGGCTCTGCCTCGCTCCGAGCGGCCTTCATCCGGGTTCGAAATCCGCAGGCTCCCGATCTCCAAAACGGCTCAGTGAGCACTTGGATCAGCCGTTGGTGAGAGTCGCCGCACGAAAGCGCAAGGGCCACATCCTGATGACGGGATGTGGCCTTTGACCTGGAGTGGAGCTCAGGAGACGGGATGCGCGATCCGGAGTAGGGCGGCATCGCGGCCGAACCCACCGATCCCGCCCCCGTCCGCGGCCCGGGGTATCAGGCGGGCAGCAGGCGCATCAGGCGTCGCGTGCCCCGTCATCCGACCGGCGACGGCGAAGCGGGTCATCCAGCGCGACGCCGCCACGATGCGCTGGGCGGCCGGGCGTCGTACGCACGCAGCGCCCTCGGCACGTCGCCGTCGGACTCGCGCAGGCGGTCGTGGCCCTCTACCTGAAGTGGGGCGTTCACGAGTCAACCTGAACTGGTACGGAAGCAAGGCTCGGAAGATCGCTTCCCGGACCTGGGTTGATCGTTTCCCGAGGTCGAGGCTTTGGACGGCTTAGCTGCGGCTCCTGTCGTCTGCGGGGTGCAGGGCGCCGGCGCAGCGCGGTTTGAGGAGTGACCATAGGGACACCGCCATGAGCAGAGCAGTCAGTCCGCCGCAGATCATCACGGTGGAGACCGAGAAGGAGTCGACGACGCGGCCGCCGAGGAACGCGCCGAGGGCGAAGGTCGCCTGGAAGGAGGAGGTGAAGACCACCGTGGCAGCTTCGGGTACGTGAGGGGCGGCGGTGAGGAACGATGCCTGCGAGCAAACGGGCACTCCTCCGTAGGCCAGGCCCCAGATCACGAGCAACACCACGGCGCCGGCGGTCGTGCCGCCTACCGAGGGCAGCAGCAGGGTGGTGGCCGCGATCAGGCAACCGCAGGTTACGAAAGCGGCGCGCAGGCGTGTGGCGATGGCCTTGCCAGCCAGGAAGTTGCCGGCGATCCCGGCGATGCCGTACGCCAGCAGGACGGCGCTAACGGCTGCGGGAGGCAGGCCGGTGACGTCCTGGAGGAAGGGCGTCACGTAGGTGTAGGTGCCGAAGTGGGCCAGGACGATGAGGAAGGTGGCTAGCAGGGCGATGGCGGCACCCCGGGTGCGTAGCAGGTCGAGCAGGACGCGAGGGTTGGTGACCTGGTGGGCGGGCAGCGGCGGCAGCAGCACCATCAGGGCGGCCAGGACCAGGACAGCCAGCGCGGCCAGCACCAGGAAGGCGGTTCGCCAGCCGGCGAGGTTGCCGATGAAAGTGCTGGCCGGTACGCCGAGCACGGAGCCCAGTGGCACGGCGGAGAAGATCACAGCGGTGGCGGTGCCGACGGCGTGCGGCGGCATCAGGCGGCCGGCCAGCCCGGCCCCGATGGACCAGAAGCCGCCGATGGTGAGGCCGACGAGCACCCTGGAGATCAGCATGACCCAGTAGGAGGTCGCCACTGCGGCCAGCACGTCGGCCACGGCCAGCACCGCCATGAGGACGCACAGCATCACGCGGCGGTCCAGGCGCGCGGTGGTCAGTGTGACGGTGGGGGCGGCGACCGCGGCGACGATGCCGGGCAGGGTCATGGTCAGCCCTGTGGTGCCGTCGGAGATGCCGAAGTCGGCGCCGATGGCGGTCAGCAGGCCGATGGGCAGGATTTCGCTGGTGACGATGGCGAAGATGCCCAACATGAGCGAGATGACCGCCAGCCAGTTGATGAGAGGCGAGCGGGGCCGGGCGAGCGTGGTGGTGGACATGATTCCCGTTCAGGCAGGTGCGCGTGGCGAGCAGGCACCCCAGCCAAGCAGTGATGAAGCAGCAGGTGCTGGCACGTTTCGGACGCAACCGTCTGAAGGGCCGGTCACGAACAGATCTGACAGAGAGGGCAGCGAACGCGCGGGCTCGCTCTCAGGTGGAGGGCACGCGATCCCGTTTCAGCGGCTGGTGACTTACGGGTGGTCGCGACGCGAAGAGGACGGTCTCTACGCGATCGCTTCCGGCGTCAACGGGCATGCGCCGAAACGGGAGGCTGGACGTGGTGGCCGCCACGGCCGGGATGAGCGCCTCGGCGCTGGCCCGCTACCAACAGTTCGTCCCCGCCCTGGACCAGCCCACCGCGGTCGCGCTGCTGCGCGGCCGCGCCCGTTGTGTGCGGCGAAGCCACGCGTCGCTCATGGCACGTTAATGGCACGAACGCCCCGCCACATGATCAGTGGCGGGACGTTTCACGAGGTGGAGCCTAGGAGACTCCTGACATCCTGCTTGCAGATCGGCCCGATCTTCGAGCACAACCGCCTCGACCTGGGTCGGGGGGAGTCCGCGAGTGCCCGTGATTGACCGCCGCTGACCGCCCTTCATGGCCCGACGATCACGCCTTGCGCTCCCACTGCGATCGATGCCACCCTGACCGGCGTGTACGACGAGAATCTCGTGGGCCTCTGGGACAGTGGGCCCTACGACCTTGGGTACATGGAGACCAGTTGGTTGGGATTTCTGCCGGATGGCCGTGGCTGGAGTGCATGGGCCAACGCCGCCGGTGGCATCGAGGTTGGTCGCTTTCGCTGGCATTGCCCAGAACCTGCAACCCTGGAGTTGCGCTACGAATGGCAGGTTTCCGGGGGATGGCAAGACCCAGGAGATGCATCTCGATTCGACTCGATCGACAGCCAAGGGCCAGACCACGAGGTGCTGAAGACCGGCTACGTTATCAGGCCAGATGTGACGATCTCGGAGCCGTTCACCGCTCTTCACCTGGAAGAAGATGTCAACTTCTGCTCGACCTACGGTCTGAAACAGCGTGAGCTCTCACTCCAGGACGACCCTGCTTACCACCTCGCACCATGGCAATAGCCATTCGGATCATCGCGGGCTCAACCAAGCTACGACGGTTTCACAACGGGCCAATGTTCCCGGCTGCATCAGGCCTCTGACCTCCGGGTAAGGCTCTTGCCTTTCCTCTACCTGGGAAGGTCATCCCGCGCATATCCCGCGAGGCTGAGTCAGTCATGATCGCTCTGTGTTGTTCGTCGTGAACCCCGACGTCGCCGTACTGCCCCGTAGGCAAGAAGAGCGAGACCCGTCAGAGTCAGCAGGGTGCCGACCGTCATCGCACGGAGGTTCAGCAAGTCCGCACGGGCGATGGCCTCGGCTTGCTCCTTCAGCATCTCCGGCGTCGGGTCCTGGTAGGGCAAATAGGTGCCCGCGGTCGCCATGCAACTGGCAACCGGTAGCAGGAGTCCGGCGCAGATGGCTAAGACCCCGATCATCCTTCCGCTGATCGTCACGGGGCCAGGCTACCGAGTAGCCGCTGTCAGCTTGGGAACTGCATCGATCGCGGCTTGATGAGGCGCTGAGCTGGGCAACGGATCGGTCCTGAGTGACCGTGGTTGACCCCTCGTCACCCCTCCTAATGGCCCGCTAATGGCCCGGCACTTGCGGCGAGTGACATCACCGCGGTTATGACAAAGTGGGCAGTGTGGACAGTCCGACGAACGATCAAGACATAGTGGAGATCTTGAGGGCGGTTCGGGTCGGCGACATCGTCTCGGGGACGATCACGCAGGTGGGACGTCCTCACGGGGCCGCGGTGAGGCTTGACGGGCGTCTGGGTCTGACATCGGCGGACATCGGGCCTTTGCACGTCTCCTGGTGTCGCCTGTCGGATGAGGTCATACAGGTCGGCCGGCGCGTCACCGCCGAAGTGATCGATGTCGATGAGGAACGGGGAAGGATCGGCCTGTCCCTGGCCGCGACCGAGAATCCCGAACTCTGGGCATTCCTGAAAGGACTCCGCCCTGGCGAGGTACTCAGCGGCGAAGTGGCAGAGGTGCAGCGCTTTGGTGTGTTCGTTGCGCTGGATGATGGGCCGCCGCATCCCGTCTATCCAGGAGTAGGTTTCATCTCGATCCCCCAGCTGTCCTGGCGACATTTCGATGAGGTCTCTGAGGTCGTCGAGGTAGGACAGCGGGTCACCTGTTCCGTTCTCTGCTTCGATACCACACACGGCGAAGCCAGGCTCTCCCTTCGCGCACTTCAGCCTGATCCTTTCCAGGAGTTCGCCGACGCGGCTCGCGAGGGACAAGAGTTCTGCGCAACCGTAACCAAGCTCGTCCCGTTCGGAGTCTTCGTCAGAGTCGTAGAAGGCATCGAGGGCCTGGTGCCCTTGGATGAGCTCATCTCCATGCCTGTCGAGGCTCCCGAACAGGTCGTTCAGGTCGGCGACCGCGTCAAGGTGACCATCATCAGCCTGGATCGCGACGCCCGCCGATTGCTCCTCTCCCGCAAGAAGGCTGGTTCTGGTCCCCTATCGCCTTGATAGCACCTGAACGGGAGACAGCACGGTCCAGGACCGACGAGTGCGCCGGCCTCTTGCAGGACGACGTTATTTCTGAGCACGTAGGGCCTGATGGGCGACACGGACGATGTCCATGATCTTCAGGGCTGGTCTTGGGGTTGGCCTGGTTCTTGCCCGGCGACAACATGAGCGTCAATCGTTCAAGATCGGCCCTCCCCTCCTGCCGGTGAAACACCGGGGAGGGCCGCCGTTTCGGTGTGGAGTTCACACCGCGTGCTCACATGACCTGGGACAAAGGACGACGTCTAGCCCGGCCGTACCTACGCGGACCCCGTTGACGCACCGGAGCGGCTTGCGGATCGTAGCCAGCCCATCGAAACGAGACGATGGCCACACCGACCAGGGTCGTAACCCCACCGGAGAAAGAGGCAAGGAACATCGTCAAGGACTCGACATCCGAATCACCAAGCCTGGCCGATCCTCCATCGACCCAGTTCATCGTGGCCCAGGCCTGCGTGGCGACGACCGCTCCGAACACGGTCGTGATCGCACCCAGGACGTAGCCAGGGGTACGCGTCCACGATCCCGTGGCGGCAAGGACGCAGCCCACCACCAACCCGATAGGCACGGTGAGGAACTGGCCGAGTACGAACGCCATCAGAGCTGCGAGCCGTGCGTACTCGAAGCCGTCGCCTTGTTGCAGCCACAAGAGCGGCACTGTTATGACACCGCTGAGAAGGCCGATCGCCAGCAACCGGAGCATCGCCACGTACAGCATGATCGTGGACTCGCTCGTTGTTGTGCTACCCCAGCTGAGCCTGTAGCTGTATTTCGTAGCTGTACAAGATCGAAAAGGCCACTTTCTGATCCTTCGAAACGGAGGTCAGCCGGCCCAGAGGAGATCGATGATGCGCAAGACCCTGGTCTCTTCATCGAGGATGAACGTCATCATCCCTTGGCCGTTATCTCCGAAGAAGGCGTGTCTCACCACGGACTGACCGGGACGCTCCACGACCGCGTCCCACGGATCGCGGAGGAGTTCAAGAAGACGCTCCAGCAGTAGGCCCCGTCGCGGACCTCCTCGGGAAGACCGTTCAGCTCGTAGAGGGCGCGTCCGTGGAAGCCATCGAACTTGTAGCTCACACCCGGCCTTCCCACTCCGGCGGGGTGTAGCGAGTGAACATCTCCGTACGGTTCTGGAGAGCGTCCTGGACGGCCTCCTCGTAGCCTGGGCGGGCGTAAGCGATCGCACGCAGACGCCACTGACGCAACAGCGTCTGCACCTGCTTGAAGCGGGCCAAGTCGTGCGCGGCCTCCAAAGCCTCGTCGTACTCCGCCCGGAACCGCGCACGGTGCGGCGCCGGAAGCGCCTCGAAGATCGCGGCCGGATCCTCACCTGGATCATAGGGTGCAACAGGCTCCACAGGCTGAGCGGCCATACCGACCAACCTATCTTCCCGAGCACGAAAGCGCGCCCTCGTGCTCTCACTCAGTCCCTTGACCTTCATACCTTCCAAGCCAAGAGCCGGGAAGTGAACGTAGTAATCCCTGATCTGATCATCGATGAGCTACGGGCGCAGGTGAAGGACTCCCAAGGTGGCTCCCGCTGGATCGGCAGTCGCTTTCATGGGGTGGGGTGCGGCGGCTGCCAGCCCACCTGTGCCCCCGGCTACCACTCGCCGAGAGAATTCACGTCCCATGAGAGCCGGATTGTGGGCTTGGTCTGGAGCACAACCGGCTCCTTGTAGTCCTCCCGAAACCACAGCTTCAGCCCTTCGTAGCCGGACCACTGGCGCTCAACCGACAGTCTCCCGAGACGCCGCAGCCGCCTGATGTACGTGATCTCCTCGCCGTCCACGTAGAGGCTGATATACCCCTCACCCGCCGTGGGATCGAAGGAGAAGAGGACCGATATCGCGCCTCGGGTGAGTTGAAATGAGTGAAGGCCGACTGGCCAACGAACGTCCTCGTACTCGCCTTGCGGCTCGTCCTCGAAGAGCCAGATCAGCTCCGCAAGCTCGGGGATCTCCATGGCGTGACCATACTCGAGGACGCCCACGGACAGCAGCAGCCTGACACCGCGCAGGCCCGCCTGCTGATCTGCGTTTCGGCCGCCGGCAGGCATGTTCGCGGGAGGCAGCCTAACGCTGCATAGCTCTATAGCGCTTGAGCAGGGCCGTGATTTTGTCGTGGTTACGCGCGCCGTTCAGCTCGTCGAGCAGGTCGTCAGGGCATAACTCGTAGAGGTCGCCCCACCAGCGGCGCGCCTTGTTGTCCCAGATCCGGTAGCCGCCGGGAACGCCTCTGGCGACGTAGCGTCTCCTACCCATAGTTCGTCACCCTGCAAGCCGCCAGTCCACGGGTCAAGCACCGTGATCAGCCCGTTGCTCGGTGAGCCAGGGTGAGAAACGAACCCTGGATCGTCGATCGCCCCCAAGCACGTACGGTGGCCAGCCATGCCGTGGCGATCGTGAGGGCTGCATCTGTGCGGCGGCGTGGCAACCCCGGCCGGTGCGTTCGGTTGGTACGGCGGGGCCGGCGTGCGGTGCCAGGCCCGGTGTCCCGCCGCCGTCCGGGACCGGCCCCCAGGTTGCACGCCCGGACGGCGGGCGGGCGGAGGGCCGGGGTACGGCGGCGCGCCGCGCCGCGGCTTGATCTCCTATAAGAACAATTCGGCAATGCTCAGCATGGCCTGGTGGTAGAACGCTCCGTGTGGCGGAGCGACAGGATCGGCTGAGGGCGCTGGGCGAGCTGCTGCGGCGGCTACGCAAGGATGAGGGTCTGACCGGTAAGGATCTCGCGCAGCGGGCACAGGTGGCGCAGCCTACGATCTCTCGGATCGAGACAGGTCAGCTGCTCCCCACACCCGAGACTGTTGAGCGGCTGGTCGCTGCGCTGGGTCTCGATGAGGCGGGTCGGGCCGAGATGGATGCTCTTCTCGTACGGCTTCGCGACGAGGTGTCTCGGCTGAAGGGCGGCCTTGCTGGCCGGGAGGCAGCGAACGCCGCTCGGGTCCGGGCGGGGCGACGATTGATGTCCTTCCAGTCCGCCGTAATCCCAGCACTCTTGCAGACAGCCGAATACGCCCGGCTCGCGCTGGCGGTTGGGCGTGATGTCGACGAGGGCGATGCAGCCAAGGCCGCGGCGGCACGTGTGGAGGCGCAATCGGTCCTGTTCGACTCGGCGCGAGAATTCTCGTTCCTGTTGACTGAGGGTGCGGTGCGCACCTGGCCAGGGCCACCGTCGTTGATGTTGGCTCAGCTCGACCGGCTGGCCACGGTGGCCACGCTGTCGCATGTGACCCTCGGGGTCGTGCCCTGGTCCGTTCAGGTGCCGGCGTTCCCCTTGCACGGATTCACGATCTACGACGGTTCGTTGAGCGTCGTCGAGAGCTTGACGGGTGACCTCAGCCTGAGCGAGGCCGATGAGCTGACCACCCACGCGGAGACATTTGAGGCGTTCGCGGCTGTGGCTGTGTACGGCGATGCACTGCGCCGGCTCCTTGGGTCGGTGGCCGACGACTATCGAAGCCTGATGAGCCATCTAGAGAAGTGACGCATTTATGCGTCGAATAGCTTGAGCTGTATCTAGCATCACTCATACGCTGGCGCCATCCGATGTATAGCCCCCTAGACGACGGAGCTTGCCCATGTCGGCCTGGCGCTTCTCCCGCTACTTCCTCGGCTCCGCCCCCTCTATCACCGAGGCGCGACGCTTCGTGGCCACGCTCCTGCGAGGCTGGCCCGCGGTCGGTGATGCTGAACTCATCGTCAGCGAGCTGGCCACCAACGCGATACGGCACTCCGCCAGCGGGCGTTTCGGGGGACGGTTCCTGGTGAGTGTTCAAGCTCATCCGGACCGCCTCTGGCTCGGTGTCCTCGATGAGGGAGGACCTTCCTCCCCCAGGGTCTTCCGGCCATGCCTGGAGGGCGAAGGTGGCCGGGGCTTGCTTGTCGTCGCAACCCTGGCCCTCGACTGGGGTGTGTGGGGTGACGAGCACGGTCGAACGGTCTGGGCCGTGCTGGACGCGGCATTGCAGGGAGCGTCTTCCTGATGGCCTCCTGTCTGTCGCCTCATCTCCCTTCACCACAGGCGTCGTGTGTGAAGCTCGACTGGTACCCCGCTCGCCCGGACGGGCGACCTCGGACGATCGCTTGGACGTGCGACTGCAGGAGCGTCTACTACGAACTGTGCGAGGCCGCCGGCCTCGGCTTCATCCGGCGCGTCGCCAAGGTGGGTCGGGGAGTCGTCGCCGAGACTCGCCGTGTACGAGTTGGCGAATCCCGCGTCATGTGGGCTGCGCTACTTGCGGGCACGGCGCGATGAGTCCGCGCGGCGTCCCTAATCGGCGGTCGGCGATTAGGGCGGTTAGTTCCAAAACTGGCGAACTGGTCAAAAACGTACTGTCGAGGGGGATAGACGGCAAACCGTCTAGGGGCCTAGACTCGCCTGCAGTGATCAGAGGGGGATCGATGCCGCCGAGTGACGTTGAGCGTATTGCTGCGATAGAAGACCCGTTCCAACTGCTGCGGGTCGCTACCGAGCGTCTCAACGCTGCTCAACAGGAGGTCGCTGAGCTCTCCCGGTTGCGGCGGCGGGTGATCCAAGTGCTACATGCTCAAGGGCTCTCATATGCACAGATCGCCAAGGAAGCAGGCCTGACCAGAGGCCGGATTCACCAGATCCGGCACACCGGTCCGGCACCTGAAGGGGCCTTTCTCGGTACAGGCACGATCACTCTGGTCACACCGCTCAAGCGCGAAGCCACCAACGCCCGGCCGGTGGTCGCGATGGAGGACGTCACAGCAGCCAAGCGGCTGGAGGACCTTGCCCGCGGCTTTGACCTGCCGGTGGAGCTGGAACACGTTCCGCTAGGCGGGAAAATCAACATCGACCGGCCAAACCTCATTGTGATCTGCGGGCCCAGGCTCTCGACCGTCATGGGCGAGCTGTACGAGTCCGATCCGGTTCTGAAGTGGGTCAAGGATGACGTCTGGACGCTGCACGACAGCCGTATCGGCACCGTGTACCGCTCCGGCTCGGACAGCGAACCAGCTCGTGCCGTCGATTACGCCTACCTCGGGCGGCTTGGGCGGCCGGACGGCAAGGGCAATCTCCTGGTGTTCACCGGCATCCACCCTCAAGGCACGCTTGGCGTGGTGCAGCTCCTCCAGACCGAGATAGCGACGCTATGGGGTCAGGCAGGCGACAAGCGCTTCTCCACCGTCGTGGGTGTTGAGTACGACCCAGCCACTGGTGAGCCGGTCAAGGCGGAGCTTGCCAGCCCCCTGTACCGGCACGAGGAGGACTGAAACGTGCGGGTCACCTTCGCCACCGAAGCAGTCCCAGGCCGACCGAACGAGGACTTCGTCGCCGCCACCGCCGACGCGGCCGTCCTCCTCGACGGCGCCGGCACCCCACCCGGGTCCGAGTCCGGCTGCTCTCACAGCGTGGCGTGGTTCTCCCGCAGCCTCGGCTCGACCCTCCTGGCCTCCATGACCCAGGGCACAGGCACCTTGGCCGAACTGCTCGCCCAAGGAATCAAGACGGTGGCCTCACTCCATGACGGAACCTGCGATCTGAGCCACCCCGGCTCTCCTTCAGCCACCGTCACCATGCTCCGGCACACGAACGACATGCTGGAATGGCTCGTCCTGGCTGACTCCGTCCTCGTCCTGGACGTCGTCGACGCGGGAGAACCCATGGCCATCTGCGATGACCGTGAGGCCCAAGTTGGCGCCCTCCACCGAGCCGAAATGGACGCCCTCGCCTCCGGTACCGACGAACATGTCTCCGCTCATCGCCGCTACGTCGAGACGCTGCGCTCCTACCGCAACCGCGACGGCGGCTTCTGGGTAGCCGCCACTGATCCACTCGCGGCCGACCAGGCGCTCACCGGCAACATGCCCGCCGACCAGATCCGAGCCGCCGCACTTCTCAGCGATGGCGCATCCCGACTCGTCGACCGCTTCCACCTGCACACGTGGAGCCACGTCCGCGACGTGTTGGAGCAGTCCGGCCCTGACGAACTCATCCGCCAAGTCCGTGCAGCCGAGAAGTCGGACCCACAGGGAGTACGCTGGCCACGCGGCAAGACATTCGACGACGCCACCGCGCTCTACTGCCGTTCCTGACAGCGCTTCACTGGTCTGGCCAAGATGCACGGTAGGCATGTGTGATCACGATGAGACCTGCCGCTGCGAAGATCCCAACGTGATGAAGCGACGGATGGTTGCGGCGGTCCTCCTGGTGGTCGTATCCACGCTAACCGCAGGTCAGGCCGCGCACGCCGACGCCGAGGTGGATCCGGCCGGCGCCGTCCAGAGCCAACTCGTCCCCGGCCATGGGGTGAAGGTCGTCCAGCATTCCCGGATGTTCATGTTCGGCCGCTGGTCTTCCGTCAAGCCGGTCCGCGGGGTCGTGGGGTTCGGCAAAGGCAAGATCGTGGCGACGGACATGAAGAACCCCAACCTGGCTCTTCGCGGTACTCGCAACATCTGCGTCGGCAAGCTCGGCTACGAGTCGTACGTCAAGCGTGACCCTGAAGATCCCCTGCCGCCGGGGAAGACCTGGGTGTCCTACGACTGGCCGCCATGCCAGCTCGTGCTGAAGTCCGGCTTTGTCGACCTCGCCGACCAGGACACGCTCAGAGCGGTGCTGGCCAGCACCACAGGCAGGCGGCCCGCAGGCGTGTACGACGGGGTGCGCACCACCCTCTACCAGGGCAGCATCACCTTCGCGCAGCTCGACAAGGCGAAACCAGGCCTGCGCATCGGCTTCCGGACCAAGCCCACCGGCAAGTACGGCACCTGGAAGGTGTCCTGGCGGTTGTGGATCGGTGGCGACCAACTCGTTCGCAGAGCTTGGAGCTCCTGGCGCGAGCCGAACGACAGCCTCGACAGATCCGCCGGCGACGACGCGTACTACGCCTTCGAAGAGGACCTCCGCCTGTCGAACTGGGGGATGAAGGCACACATCAAGCCGCCGCCAGCCGATGAGACAGTGCCAGTGGAGGAGCTGCACGACTGATCGGACGTGCGGAAGGTTGAGGCACTTAGCGACGTCTGGGTTTTGTGCAGCAGCCCCCGGCAGCCGCGCTAGCTGCGTCGGAGAGCTTACTGGCGTGGAACCCGTGAAGCTGCACCCTTGGTATATGGGCGCGGACGCGCACCATAGACCGGGCCCTCATAGGTATGCCGTGTGTGGTGGAGGCGTGAGGTGCCCCGAACCTTCCGGACTCGGACCCAAGTAGGGTCAGAGACAGTCCGGGAAGGAAGCACGTGGCGAAGAAGCCGAGAATATATCCGCCCGAGTTGCGGGCCGAAGTCGTGCGGGCCGTCATCGACGACGGGAAAACTCCTGCACAGGTCGCCCGCGATTTTGGGCTGGTCGCAGAAACCGTTCACAATTGGGTCAAGGCTATCTGCTGCGCAGGCACATCGCGCTGACCTTCGGGGAGAAACCGCTCAATGCGATCAAGGAACCGCACGTCCGGCGCTGGCGTAAGGCCCTGCTCGAAGAAGGAGTCAGCGAGGTCACGGTTGCCAAGGCGTACCGGCTCCTGAAGGCTGTTCTGTCCACAGCTGTGGATGACCTGCTCATCAAGCGCAACCCATGCCGGATCAAGGGAGCTGGCCAAGAACGGTCTCCCGAACGGCCCATCCTGACCGTGGAAGAGGTCTACCGCATCGTCGATGTCATCGAACACCGCTACCGGGCACTCATCCTGCTGGCCACCTTCGCCAGCCTGCGCTGGGGCGAGCTGACCGGACTCCAGCGGCGGGACCTCGACCTCGACGCCAGAACGGTTCGTGTCGAACGCCAGCTGATCCAGATCACCGGCAAGGGCCTGATCTTCACCGAACCGAAGTCACAGGCGGGCAGGCGAACTGTCGTCATCCCGGACCTGATCATCGATGAGCTGCGCGCTCACGTGAAGGACTTCACCCAGGACGGGCCGGAAGGCTTGATCTTCGCCGGACCGGACAACGGGGCGCTCCGCAACACCAACTTCAACCGCCGCGTCGGGCACGTAACGGGCACGGCCTCAAAACCAGCCCTCAGAAAGATCGAAAGCCCAGGCCGTTGACCTGAACTTTTGTATGAGTGGAGCCTAGGAGATTCGAACTCCTGACTTCCTGCTTGCAAAGCAGGCGCTCTGCCAACTGAGCTAAGGCCCCTTCGACGAAGATAGCTTACCGGGCCGACGAAGCCACCTGCGTCGTACCGAGGTCGTCGCTCAACACCAGGCTCGGGAAGTCGGCGATCGAGTCGAGGAGGTGAGTGGCGCCGCCCTTCAGGAGGCGCTCCCGGCTGTGGACGCCCGTCAGGATGCCGGCCACGATCGATGCCCCGGCTCGCGTGCCGCACAGCATGTCGTTCTCCGAGTCGCCGATCACCGCCACGTGCCGTACGTCCGTCACCCCCGTGCGGAGGACCGCGTGCAGCACCATGTCGGGCCAGGGGCGGCCGCGGCCGCCGGCGTCTTCTGGGGAGATGGCCAGGTCGATCTTGTCGTGCCAGCCGAGCACGCTCAGCACGCGGCTCAACGTGACGCGGCTGAAGCCGGTGATCAGGGCCAGTTTGAGGCCGTTGCCACGGAGTTTGTCGAGGACCTCCATGACTCCGGGCATGGGCGTCATACCTGCCCGCTCCAACGCGCCCTCGTAGGAGCGTTCGAACGTCAGGTTCGCCGCCTGGGCCTGGGCTTCGTTCCCGGGGAAGATCCCGCGGAAGACATCGATCGTAGGACATCCCCGGGACCGGTGCACGTGAACCATGGCACGCGCGTAAGCCCCGGTCCCGGGCACTATGCCCTGGGTCGCGATCGCCTCGGCAAAGGCGCGCTCGACCATGGCGATGTCACCGACTGTGGTGCCTGCCAGGTCCAGGCACACCAGCTTGATGGGGACGACGTCACTCATCGCCTCGCCGGTCGGTTAGTTCTCGCTGCCGGTCGCCTCGGTCCAGAGATCAAGCTCTGCGCGGTCGGCCTGCACCTTACGCCAGATCAGCAACCCCCCAAGGGCGATCAGCGCCAGAACGAGCAGCTTCTTCACGGTGTGACCCCACTTCTTCGACGGTCTCACCTGCCGGGGTGAGACCCAACGGTTGACAAGCAGCCTAGCAAGGGATGGCTGCGCTACCTGTGTTGCGGATGTGTGGAATGTGCGATGGATGAGTGTTCGGCCCCAGGTGGGACCCGAATGCTGCCCCATCTGGACGAACTTCTGACAACCATCTATCGGCAGCCCTCATGGGCAACAGCTCGATCATGCCAAATATCCGGCGCGGATGCGCGAAACGTCTGTGCTGGAGGTCAGCTCCTGCTCGCGAGGAAAGGCTGGTCAGCCTGATCCTGGTGCAGGTGTGCCCTGGAGGAGAGTAACCCGAGGTGGGCGCGGTTGCCAGCCGCCTGCGGGTCGGACTTCGGATTGTGGGCTGGTTCGGGTGTGGGGCGGCTGCGCGGCGCCGTACAAACGGTTCGGCTCAGAACGAAACACGCTCGTGTCCGGCTTCATCGCAATACCGTAGGGGGGTATAGTGATCCGAACAGTCGTACACCTCCTGAGGAGATCGCCATGAGCACTGCTACCTACACCGTCACTGGCATGACCTGCGACCACTGCGTGAGCTCGGTCAAGGAAGAGGTCAGCGAGGTGGCGGGTGTGACGTCCGTGGAGGTCGACCTGGCGGGTGGCCTGCTGACGGTCGGTAGTGACGGTCCTGTCGACGCGGCCAAGGTCGCCGCGGCGGTGAAGGAAGCCGGTTACGAGCTGACCGGGCAGGCCTGAACGCGTGGCCTGACTCCGCTGGGTCCCCGGGCTGCCGGCACCGCGCGCATGCCCTCTCCGTCCCCGTCAGACGGGCTGTAGGCCCAGGCGACGGCCGGCCCCATCCTCCGTCGCCCCAGGCCGGGCTGGTGCTGGGCTACGGCGCGATCGCGAAGGACGCCATCCCCGAGGGGCTGCGCCTGCTGCGGTCACGGATGTCGGCGGCTCCAGAACCCGCGAACCCGCTCCCCTGACATCTCCGGGTCGTCCGGCGACGTCGGTTGTCGCACGATCACCACGGTGGTGCGGGCGTGTCGCGCGCAGTACATGCTGGTCGAGGGCATGAAGATGCGGCTGAACAGCCCGCGTCTCCCCCGCCCCAGCACCAGCAGATCACCTTCGCGGGCCAGATCCACGAGGTGGTAGCCGGGGTCGCCGACCCGGCCGACCACCGCCGTCGTGAGATCCTCGGGCACTCCGCCCGCGACGTCGTCGAACACGCCGGTGATCACCTCTGAGCAGCGCGCCTCCTCGCCCGCTCTGACGGCGTGCTGCACGGGCAGCGCCTCAGGGAACGGGTGGACGGGCGCGCGGCTGACGTGCACGGCGACCAGGGCCATCCGGTGCAGCCTGGCCGCGCCGATGGCCCAGGCGAGCGCCCAGCGCGATGACGGCGACTCGTCGACCCCGACGATCAGCCTCGCACCGGCGGGCAGTTCCTGTTCCACGGTGCCTCCTGTTGAGAAGTACGACCATAGTGCGCCTACCCATCGATTACCGGGAGGTGGCATTTTGGAACCTTGGCGTCGCCGCGTGGAAAACCAGAGGGAAGGCCCCGGCGCGCTCAGACCAGCTTCAGCAGGCCGCCGTGCAGGGTGTCCCGTTCGTCCGCCGACAGGGTCCGGTACGCCGCCGCGGCCCGCAGGTTGGTCTCCGCCTCGATCCCGCCGCGCAGCGGCCCGTCCGCCAGGGTGACGATCCCGGCCGCGGTCAGGCCCTGCGCCTGCCAGGCCGTGGCGTGGGCGTCGGCGCGGTGGTGGCGCAGCGCGGCGATACGGTTGAACAGCAGCACCCCCGGCGGGGTCCCCTCCGGTTCGTACGGCGGCGCCGCCACCTCCAGCGCGCCGCCCGGCACGCGCTCGGCCGAGCCGAGCACGCGTCCCGCCAGGCCGGCCAGCGCGGGCAGGTCGTGGCCGGCCCAGACACGTTCGGCCGCGGCGGCGTGCAGGACGTACAGCCTGTGGTTGACATCCTCCCCCTCGTAAACGAGGGGGATTCCCACGGTCGCCCGTGAGGCTTCCTGCTTCACAGCCGGTCGCCCGTCCGAGAGGACTCTCGTTGAGGTCTTACACCCGCTCCACAGGCGTTTCA